>CANNDC010000007.1 GCA_947503265.1 uncultured Alteromonadaceae bacterium | reverse complement strand
AGAAGTGAAACGTATTAGCGGCGATGGTAGTGTGGGGTTTCCCCATGTGAGAGTAGCACACTGCCAGGCTCCCAATTAGAAAAGGGCTACCCAGTTGGGTAGCCCTTTTTGCTTTAGCAGCGCGCAAAAGCTACCCCGCGGTCAACCTTCACTAAGTGGATTTCCAGCCTCTGGCAAGCTCGAGTCGTTCAACCGGCAGGAGCGGTGCTCCTAAGAGCCCCAGTTTCACCCCCACATGTGAGCATGGTATTCACGCGGACGGCAAGTTTGGCAAGCCTCAAATAATGTTAAAATCACACCCTAACGGCAGTTGAGTTTTGCCCACTACGTATATTTAGGTTTTTGATCATGATTATCACAGCGTGCTAACCTTTAAGCGTGTACCTTGATATCAACTTCAAGTGCTCTTGCATGATTTCTTCATACCTATCGGTATTAACATTGTTCCACTTTATATCAATCGTCATTAAAGATTGCTCACCCTTGCTCAATATCTAAAACATATATTGGTGACACTGTTACTTAGGGAAAACATAACTCAGAAATGCAACCTATTAGCGGCACCTGTCTTGGTAGGGGAAAGTATGTGGATTATTTAGTTAGACGAAAAAACATACAACGAGGATAATGCATCTAGAGTAGGATACACTTTGAAACAATACTAATTGAAACAGTTTGCCGATTAGAGCTTGGCAACTGTTATTATTAGAATATTGTGAAATATAAAAGCATTTAGGAAAAACCGTTGGAAGCTATTCAGTTTTTATTTGCAGGTGTGGCCATGGGCTCGATTGTGCTGATAATCGGGAAGCTAGTATCTGACTACCGTAAACTGTTGAGTGCGAAAATTCTTATCGCATTAATGGTTTGCGCGATTGGTTATATTTTGTCGCAGGTCTTGTCTGCTCCAGCTGGTTTACTTTACATACTGCAATTAATGGGCGCATCTATATCTCCATTATTTTGGTTGTTTGCAATCACCTTTTTCTCGATGAAAGAAGAGCCTGTCAAGCTTAACCAAATACATTATCTGATATTTGCATTTTGCACATTGCTTAGTGTCATTCTTTGTTCCTATATAAATGGAGGAGAAGAATCTATCCAGCGTGATCTAGTGATATACACCAACTTTGCAATCAAAACCTTATTAGTCGTACTCGGACTTTTCGCAGTGGTAAGTAACTGGGCTGTCGACTTGGTAGAGTGTAGAAGAAGATGTAGAGCAGGTATAATAGGAACATCTGGGGTTATCGTGATTTTTGCAATGATGACAGAGGTAATCTTTGATGGAGAGACAATGCCTGAAATTGTTACTTTGTTTACATTGTCACTCATCGCTATGCTGTCTATGTTGAAGGCTTATTGGATGCTAATTTCAAGTCCTGATGGTTTTCTGTTGGCAGTTGAGCAACCTGTCGAAACACCTAGGTTAAATTCAAAAGAATCAGATCAGTTAGACTTTGTCGATCAGCAGTGGCTAGAAAGCTTGAATGCATGCATGGAAAAAGAACAATATTACCGAAACAATGATTTGACTATACGAAGTTTATCGATGCATTTAGATATTCCCGAACATCACCTAAGGCGTCTCATCAATCAGCATTTAGGTTATCGTAATTTTAATGATTACTTAAACAGGTTCAGGATCAAAGAGGCATCACAACGACTTTTAGACCCAGCTAATTCTAGGCTGCCTATCACTACCATTGCGTTGGAGTCAGGTTACACTTCCTTGACCACATTCAATAAAGCATTCAAAAATATCAATGAAATCACGCCTTCCGAATACCGTCGAGTCATTACTGAATAGATCGTTTTTAATGACGGATTTCAAATAATATCAACCGATTTCGAAAATGATGTAAGTTTTTCACAATCAATAAGACAAGCATTACCCAAACATATTGAATAGTAATGAAGGCTTTGCCTGACACGTTTATTCAATATGGTTAAGGGGTAAGTATGAAATTTATATCTAAATCGTTAAAAGTCGCAGCACTTAGTGTTCTTTTGTCAACAACCTGTATTGCCACAGCAAATGCTCAAAACGAGAGTGAACGCGAACAAATAATTACTATCGCAAAACATGTCTGTGAAACCGAAGCGAAGAATAGATATGGCGAAAACTCAATAAAGTCTATTGGTAAAAAAGTAAAGTGGTCAAATGGCTATAAAGGCGCAATGGTAAAGATGAAAATTAAGCCCAAAGCAAAGCGATCTCAAAAATACAAGTGTGTCGTTGGAAAAGAAAAGTCCGCACTATTTGTAAGAGCTTAATAGATTGTTAGATGGTGATATCGCAGTAACAACCGCTACTGTCAGATATCACCAAAGATCCTAAATGTGAATTCGAAATAATGGAATCGACTATTGTTTCGATAAGACTGGAATTTTTACTACAAAATAGACCAGAAGAGTAGGGGCCTAAGTAGGCAAGCTCAGCATTTTCATCAAAAATCGCTAACGCGGGTAAAGAAGGAAACAACGAAACGATTTCTCTATGGCTACTAGGAGTTAGTTTTTTTGTAGAAAATCCAGCTTTTTCAAACTTTATATCTAGCGAGCGGATATGTTCTTTACTAAACGAAGAGCAACTGCACGATTGATCTTGAATATGAAAAGCCACTCCCTTGAGTTCACTAAAAGTCGCATTGAAAACTTGTTTCGTTACTGTATCGTAATTCAAGTCAGTTGAAGCGAAATGCAATTTTCCGTCGGGGTCGAACGATCGAATATCTTTTATACCGAAATATAACATTATTCCCAAACTACTTAAAAACCAGCCCGCTACTAACAATAGTTTCATTAGAAATTAACTACTGTTTTAACGCGCTAAACTGAGTTAACTTTTCAGTCAATTGCTTTGACATTGAGTCTAGCTTTTCAGTCTCTAATGCTAGCGTTTCAATCATATCCGCTTCATTTTTATTGTTGGACAGCAATGTCGCTGCTGAAGATGAGATAATTGAAATAGCTTGATTTTGTTCGTTAGTGGTTTGCTTCAATGTAGTGATGCTGTCATCAACGAATTCTATGTTGGTCTGCACACTGCCCATTAACGCGTCGGCTTTTTCCGCCCGATCGTTAGTTGTGTTGCTTAATACTAAGCACTCTTTCATAGAGTTACTCGAGCGAGTTGAAGATGAAAGTAGCTTCGCCATAATCTCATTGACTTCTTCTGTACTCGATTTTGTTCTTGATGCTAGTTGTCTGACTTCATCAGCAACAACGGCAAAGCCTCTACCTTGTTCTCCTGCTCTGGCGGCTTCTATCGCTGCATTGAGCGCCAACAGGTTAGTTTGATCTGCAATTGATTGAATGGTTTCGAGTACTTTCGAAATATTTTCGCATTCACTTGCTAAGTTTTCTATATTTTCACTTGTCTCTTCTATTCGGTTAACCAGTTTTTTAACATCATTTTTAGCATCGACTACTGCGATCTGGGCTTGGCCTGTATCAGATTTTGCGTCTGAAGAACGCTCATATGCGGCTTGAGCCTGTACTGACATTTCATTTGCTGATGCAGTTAGCTGTTCAGTTGAAGTTGCAATGATTGTCATTTCCTTAATGTTTTGTTGTTTAGTTTCGGCCAATTCAACAGCAGTATTATGAGAAAGTTTGGTGTTTCCATCGATGGATCGACCAACACTATTTACTTCTAATATGATTTTTTCGAAAGCATCAATTAGATGATTAAAGGCTTTTAGCGATTCGTTATCGCTGGGGTTATTTGCTCTTACTGACAGGTCTATTTCATTAGACTGGTTTATCAATGCATTGACACTATTTCGAAGCGTGTTGGAAGACTCTATGTTAGAACTATTGTTATGAGCAATTTGAGCTAAAATAGCACCCTGTGTAATCGCATATACAGCATGAACTAAAAGCAAGGTAAACAATAATGAAGAATCTTGCATTATGAACACATTGAAACCGGACTGCTGCAAAAAGAAAAAGCCGATATGATGTATCGCCACTACTGAGACAGCCGTAATAAATATCCTCCAGTTTTGGTAATAAGCAAGAAAGGACATGAATACAAAAACGCCAAAATGCATCTCAATTAAACCTTGCATCTGTTGAATGTGTAAAGCGGTGAATAACATAAAACTGACTGCAACAACATGTTGAGTTAGCTCGCTTCTACCTTGTGTTTTAATAAAGTAGATAGGCACTATTACGGCTGGAATCCCTACAATTAGTGAAAGCAACCATGTGTCATATATTGGCGCTATTGCAAAACTGATCAACAATAAAGTAGGTAAGACAAAAACAAATAACTTGTTCGCATTGTCTACCCAAGGTTTGACATGTGCTTGCATTGAATTTTCCTGTTTTTACACTCGTAAATTAACCTTTATTGTTTCATCGGCTATTTATAACTTTTATTAAGTGTAGACTAGGATATCGGAGACAACTATCGGAAAGCTCAAACCTGTTTTTAAACGTAATAATTGGGATTTAATGAATGAAACTTGTAACCAAAAACGAATTCTCATCCAACTACATCGACCTACTGAGCGAGAAGGTAGGTGGTAAAGCATTAAGTTGCAGTGATGATTGGTTTGCGAGCGTACAAAACCTAGTTAAATCAGGAAGGGGAGAATTCATTCAAGGAAAATTCGTCGACACTGGCCAATGGATGGATGGTTGGGAGTCTCGTCGAAGTTTTGGACGGCACTATCGAAATAACTTGAGGGTGGAATTTGATACTGCAATTTTGAGTTTAGGCATCCCGGGTATTATCAAAGAACTCGATATCGATACCAATCATTTTACCGGCAATGCTCCGGAATTTGCTTCAGTGTTGGCATGTTTTGAAGAAGGCGACCCGAACGAACATTCTCAATGGTTTGAGATATTAGAGAAATCATCGCTGGAAGCAAACAGCCAAAACATATTCCAAATAGACTACCAACGGAAAGTGTCACATTTACAATTGAATATCTATCCTGATGGTGGCGTAGCGAGATTTCGAGCTTACGGTGTCGCAGAGTATAACCCAGACAATTATGCAGAGGGTGAATTGGTTGATCTCGCCAGTGTGGTCAACGGGGGTGTCGGTCTACTCTGTAGTGATATGTTTTACAGCTCACCAACAAACCTGTTAATGCCAAAACCCGGAATTAATATGGGGGATGGTTGGGAAACGAAGAGGCGACGAGACAATGGTCATGATTGGAATATTGTGAGGCTTGGTGTCCCAGGAGATATTCGCAAAGTGGTTGTAGATACTTCGCATTTCAAAGGAAATTTTCCAGACAAGTTTTCATTAGAGGGGATTTATGTCGATCACGATCCAAGCAATTTCGATGACTGTGATTGGCAAGTTATTATACCCAAGATGCCACTTTATGCTGATAGAGAACATTTATTTATAAAGCAAATAACACCGAACCGCGGACAGCACTTTACCCACGTAAGACTCAATATATTTCCCGATGGAGGAGTTAGTCGATTACGCATATTTGGTAAACCTGAAGAGAATTAGTGGCAAAGGAATAGCATATGAGACTGCAACAAATTAACAACGCAGAAAAAGCCCAGGCTGCTGAGCTGTTTCTTAGTTGTTGTACATCAGAAGTTTGGGTGGATCGCATGGTATCAAATCGACCGTACGCTAATTCTAGTTCAGTGCTGGACGCAGCAGTTGAGAATTGGCAGAATTTAACTGAAACGGATTACTTACAAGCATTTGATGGACACCCCAGAATAGGCGACCCTAATTCACTAAAAGAAAAGTACGCCAAAACTAAGAAATTGGCTTCTGGCGAACAATCTTCAGTGCAACAAGCGAGCTCTGAAGTCATTAATGAGTTGGCTGAGTTAAATCAACAATACTATAAAAAATTTGGATTTATCTTTATCGTATTCGCCACGGGCAAAAGTGCTGATGAGATGTTGGCGCTGATAAAAGATCGCATCAACAACAAACGCACTACTGAGATAGAAAATGCCGCACTGGAACAACAAAAAATATTGTTATTGAGGTTGTCCAACATTCTAAACCTAGTCAAAGCTGAACCTCTCACTGCCGAGGCATTTAAGCTCTACGGTGATGTAATCGACGTTGACAGTGCTAAAAAAACGTTTGATATTAATTACGGTAATACTGTTCGTTATCATGACTTAGCGAATATCGATACTGCACAGCACAACGGCATTCCTATCGTCAGTATTTTCCATTCTCAACCTATGCCTGCCGATTTTAAAATTAGTGTTATGGAGCGACATCCGTTATCGAGTCAGGCATTCTTTCCACTCGAAGGGCAGACTTATATAGTAATTGTCGCACCTGCTGGAGAATTTGATCCCAAGTCTCTCAAAGCATTTATTGCTAGGGCAGACCAAGGTGTTAATTATGCGCGCGGGGTTTGGCATCACTATTGTCAGTCTATTGGGCAGGATAGCAAGTTCTTGGTCATCGACCGCAAAGGAGATGGCGACAACTGCGATGAATATTATTTCGAGAAATCTAGTCAATATGAGGTGCTAATTTGAGCTTTTCACACCCATGTAGTTTTTTCCTTAAAACCTTTCAAGCCAACTGGGATAGATAATATGTCGCCGTATTTATTGGATTGGTTAAGTCTTATTTTTAGATGGCTGCATGTGATTACTGGGATCGCATGGATAGGTGCTTCATTTTATTTTATCTGGTTAGACAATAGTCTTGAAAATCCGCCCGAGTGGAAGAAGAAAAAAGGTATCAAGGGCGATCTTTGGTCCATACACGGTGGGGGAATTTACGAGGTCGCCAAATACAAATTGGCCCCAGAACAAATGCCAGATAAGTTACACTGGTTTAAATGGGAAGCCTACAGTACTTGGCTAACCGGTATGGTATTGCTAAGCCTAATTTACTACATAGGTGCTGATGCGTATCTGATAGACCCGCGAGTCGCTCAACTTACGCAGTTACAAGCGATTTCCATTGGTTTGGCGTACATCTTTGGTAGTTGGATTGTCTACGAAATCATTTGTCGAAGTCCATTGGCAAAAAGTGGTATTTTGATAAGCCTAGTGTTGATTCTATTTACCGTGTTCCTTGCTTACAGTTTGAGTCATCTTTTCAGCGGTAGAGGCGCTTACATCCACATGGGGGCCATAATTGGTACGATTATGGTGGGCAATGTATTTAGAGTAATCATGCCATCTCAGCGAGCATTGGTGGCCGCCATAGAAAAAGGTGAATCTCCCAATCCCGTATGGGGTGAAAAAGCCAAATTGCACTCTACGCATAATACCCATCTCACACTTCCGCTTATTTTCATCATGATTAGCAGCCACTATCCATTTACCTATACTCACCATTATAACTGGTTGATATTACTTGCTTTGATAGTTATTACTGCGACATCTCGGCAATATTTCGTTTTAAAACACAAAGGAATAAAAAGACCTAGTGTCTTAGTCATAGCCGCCTTGGCCACCTTGGTGTTGGCTTTCATTCTTGCTCCTAAAAGCACGCCTAGCGTGAAGCCCAGTCTCAATTTAGATTCCAACATTAGCACTGACCTGCAAAGCAATGCACCCGTTTCAGAATCTAACGTGTTAAGTATTATCCAGAGTAGATGTGCCAGTTGTCATGCGATAGCACCGACAGATGATGTGTTCAAGATTGCTCCTGGAGGGGTGATTTTGGAAACCCTTGAGGATGCTACTCGCTGGGCAGGAAGAATTAAAGCTCGTTCAGTAGATGCCACAGATATGCCTTTTATGAATAAAACTCAGATGACAGAAGAAGAAAGGCAGATAATTGGTCAGTGGGTGGATACCCTCAATTAGTAAAAAGCTGTCTTTCTTATTACAGAACTGAGATCAATTGAAATTTTATTATCATTATGCAGACGCAAGCTCAGGCTAAGGGGTTCAACCTAATGCCGGTCTGGGGGGGAACTATACGATCCTTTTTGACGAAGACCTCACATCAGTAAACGAAGAAGCTGGTTTATCGATATAGTTACGGAAGCCATATTTGATAACAATGGAACAACTGGTAAAGTTGATGTAGAAATTGGTCCTTATGTTTATTCACTCACTTTGGGATATAAGTTCTAATAAGTGAATTTGCGCCGTTCCTTGGAGATCCGCTTACAACACCATCAAGCTCACGAGGGTATAGCCAATAATGGTGATTCCTCCTCCCAACAACGCATAGGGCAGTTGAGTTCTTACGTGGGTCAGTAAGTCACACCCTGACGCAATAGCTGAAATACACGTCGTGTCAGAAATGGGCGAACAATGGTCGCCAAAAACACCGCCTCCCATGATAGCTGCCAAAACCAAGGACGGAGGTAAACCTAATGTTTGTATAAGTGGCACGCCAATCGGGACCAAAATCGCGAAAGTCCCCCAAGATGTGCCGGTAGTGAATGAAATAATCGCACCTGCAATAAATAGCATGGGCACGACTAAAAATATAGGTAAGTACTCACCAACTAACCCTGCAACAAATATACCCGTGCCTAATTCTTTTAAACTAGCTCCCAATGTCAGCGAGAGCAGCACGATACTGACTAATGGCAACAATTCTCCCATTCCTTTGAACGCCAATTCAACCACTTCGATATGGCTAAATCGCTTGGCGACAATAAATAGCAAATAGGCAACGGTACACGCTAACACGGTTGCATACAAAACGGATTTACCACCACTGCCAGCGGTAATATCACCATTTCCTGTCCACAACATAAAACCAACCATGCCTAAAATCATGGTAAGCATAGGAACCAACATGAAACGCGCTTTGGTAGCTGGAACCAGTGTCTCTTTCACCTCAAGCTTCTCGCACTCTAACTCGGCCTCTTGCATGGGACCATGGACTTTGTTTCTTAGAATGGTGTAAAACACGATAGCGAGCGTTACAAGCGCATAAAAGTTAAGCGGGACAGTTCCCCATAAGATGGCCGCACTTGATTCGCCAAGGTCGTAGGTATTGAGAAGACCAAGTAAAAATGCTCCCCAACCGTTGAGTAAAATGAGAATACATATGGGTGCACTTGTACTATCGATTATGTAGGCTAATCTGGCTCTGCTCATATTGAACTTGTCAAACAAACCTCGAGCTAGGATCCCCGAGGTCAACACACTTAGATTGGATTCGATAAAGACGGCTGTTCCTGTAAATACGGTGAGTAAACCAACTTGGCGTTTAGTTTTTGCTACTCCAGCTCTTACTAACATATTAACAGTGGCAGTAACTCCACCCGAATTGCGAATAAACGCTAACAAAGCGCCAATCATCAAGCTAAACATAAGAAGGCGTGTATTACCTGGATCAGAAGCGACTTGCACTATCCGTTCGACCGTATTGAGTGGAGCCTCTACCACGTTCGTTTTAGAGATTGTCATAGCGATAAGCAGTTCTGAAGATAACACCGCTAATGCGAGCGCAAGAATGACCTCTTTTTTCCAAAAGACAATCAGTATTGCTACGACAGGGGGAAGAACTGTATACCATTCCATAACTTGGCCCTTAGCTTAATTTTTTAATATATTTAATCTCAACTCTTAATCTGAGTTGGAGTTATTCAGTACAGATTCGTAGATAAGCGACACTATGCTGCCGTATTTACCTGTCTCGAATCGCTTACCTTCAAACTCAATTCCTTTGTCATCATTGAGAATGGGACTATGGCGTGAATTAGTAAGCAGTACTATTGCTAGATCATGTTCAGGGTCGATAACCGTCAGAGTGCCTGTCCAGCCGGTATGGCCATAGGCATTGTGGCTGGCATAAGGGCCGAATTGCCATTTTCGTTGTCCATCAGCGGCACGTCGCCATCCTAACCCATAACTATCGTCAGATTCTTCTGGCTTTACGAAATGTTCCAAAACAGCGTTATTCAATACCCTAGCCTCTCCGTAGCCGCCTCCGTTTAATAACATTTGAGTCAAGATAGCTAATTCGTCTGCAGTTGAAAACAAGCCGGCATGTCCTGCCACCCCTTGCATCGAATAAAACGCTTTTTCATCATGCACCTCACCTTGCAACACATGGGTGCGCATATTCTCGAACTCAATGCGTCCTTCGCGGCTATTCCCTTCAATTTCAGTGGCCGCGAATTGATTCGCAGTGAATCCTTTTTGAAGTGGATTAAATACAGTTCTTTTTAATCCCAGTGGATGGTAAATCTCATGCTCAACATAGTCGTCGAGCGCAAGGCCGGTAATTCTTTCAATCAATAAGCCCAGTAACATGTAATCGGTATCACTATAAACTGGAGTATTTCCAGAGTGAGCATTGCTGGGAATTTGCGTTGTTAAAAGGCGACTGGTACGTGTTTTATTTTGCGAAAAAAAATGCTCACCTAAAGCATTGTCTTTGGTAAAAAAGCGCACTTCAGGAGCATAGCCTGCTCTATGAGTGAGTAGGTCTTTAACTAAGTGTGCATCGCGTCCACCACCCGTATATTCTTTTAAATAATATGAAACAGGTAGATTGACATCTAGCTTACCCTCACTGACTAGTTTCATTAGCGCGATATTCGTTGCATACATTTTGGTATTGGATGCCAAGTCGAAGCCGTGCTCGGTGGTCATTGGGATGGCTGATGGCATAACTTCCCCACAGTCAAAATACTTACGTGCATAACCATAAGCGCTGCGTTTTATGACCTCCCCATCTTTCACCACGACTAATACAGCACCCGGAAAACCTTCTTCAATATCATCTGCGATAAGGCGGTCTACTTCGCTAAAGATGTGATTATTTTCGTCAATATTGTCTATCAAAGTAGGGAAGGGAACTGAAATCTTGAATCCACTGCCTATTGGCTTAATGTTTTCCACTTTCAGTGTATTCGTACCATTTCTAGTGAAACGGTTAAGAGAATAGCGGTATTGTCGAAGTGGCAGTAAAGGCGCGCCCAAGTCGAGTTTCTGCCCGTTAATATAAATATCAGCACTTTGAGCATCTGTATTGTGTATAACCAGCTCTCCGCGCTTAGCGTAATGATGGAAACTAGCTCGATCATTCACCCATTTTCTGGAGCTTCTTTGTGTTTGCGGGAATTCCCACGAAAGTTGACTTTGAGAAATTGCTGCTGTGGTAAGTTTACTATTTTCTACCTCTTGTTGATAAGCCTGAAATAGCGCCTGAGCTGGTTCGGGAAAATACTTCTCCAGTAGCGCAAATAATGCCGCTGCAGTTTGACTATCTATTTTCCCATGTACATTGTGCGGTAAGAAATGCATTTGAAAAGCGGAAATAGTATCAATACTTTGGGGATCTAAAACGCCCGTTTTTTCAATACCATAGCCGTAAAGGCTGAGCGCTTGCTGAATCGTACTGACGCTCGGCAAATCGTTGTTGAACACTTGCCAATAGGTGTTCAAGGTTTCATTTTCATACCAAGCCCCAACGCCGTTTTTGTACAAATGATACCAGGGAAAACGAGGACCAGGATCATTCTTACGTTGCGGCGTAATATCCGAGTGTCCAACCACGCGAGTGGGCGAAATATCTGGATTTCTAGCTAATATCTGCTTAGACAATTCAACCAAGAGTTCGATTTGCTTTGGGTCATAGTCAGGAAATAAACAAAGTCG
The DNA here is from genome assembly GCA_947503265.1 of uncultured Alteromonadaceae bacterium. Lineage (GTDB taxonomy): Bacteria > Pseudomonadota > Gammaproteobacteria > Enterobacterales > Alteromonadaceae > Aliiglaciecola. Next base: position 232,687 of record CANNDC010000007.1, on the reverse strand, counting down.
ATCTGAACCATTTTCTCGTGTCTCCGACTGCAACGAATCGGAATCTCGGAAACATTCAGGCACGTTAACGATTTCAATACCGATAGACTGGTCGTTCACATCAATGCGACCCTGCCAAAAACTACTTCCTGCATGCCAAGCCCGATCTGATTCGTCTACCAGTTGAATTACTTTTAATTTATCTGATGTGTAACTCGGATCATGACGTTCAGGTATCAGATAGTGGGCGCTTAAGCCGCCTTCTTCCACCAATGCTTCAACAGACTCTTTATAATCTATCGCTGTGAAGTGCATAACCAACAGTTTGACGCGTTCACCATAATTCTTTGATTCGAGTTTTTCTACTTGAAGTTTGTTAGATGCACAACTAAGTAGCGCAAAAGACAGAATAAAAATCAGGCACAACTGCATGGGAGTTTTCATAGACTAGGGCCCTAGATGCGCAGCACAATTGCGTTGAATAAACTGAGTATGCTCAGGGATGGATTGCACAATTCCGGAAATCGTCGAACGCATATTTTGCAGATGACTTAGTAAATCCTTCTCAGACATGGATTCAATCAAAGGGTGATAACTTGTCGGTTTCATCCCTTGCCCATTCAATACAGAAAACCAACTTAACTCATTAAAGAGCTCATTGTTTTCCCTGAATATTCGGCCACTAGATTGATAGAGCGCTAGTTTAGATTTCAGCGTATCTGGAATTTCCATTTGTTGGCACATCAACCAAAATTCTGAATCTTGCCTTTGGTTAAGCTTATAATGCGCAATGATGAAATCTCGAATCCTTTCAATTTCAAAGTTGGTATTTTGGTTGTAGGTATCAATATCTGCCTGTCGAAAGGATTTATCTGGGAAAAGACTCAATAAACGAGATATTGCTGACTGAACAAGTTGCAGACCCGTTGATTCCAGAGGTTCTAGAAATCCCGCTGCAAGTCCGATGGCGATACAGTTTTTATTCCACGCTTTGCGTCGTCGTCCATTTTTCCAACTCAAAATACGAGGTTCGCCAATCGCTTTTCCCGGCAAATTGTTCTGTAAAACCGAAGTGGCCTCATCATCACTCATATATTTACTCGAGAAAACATGCCCATTTCCAATACGATGTTGCAATGGTATCTGCCATTGCCATCCTGCATCTCTAGCCGTTGAGATAGTATAAGGTCGTATTTCTGCTTCCGGTTCACAAGCCTGAGCGACCGCCTTGTTGCAGGGTAACCAGTGGCTCCAATCTTCAAAACCGGTGTTTAATGCTTGTTCAATTAACCTGCCATTGAAGCCGCTGCAATCAATAAAAAGGTCACCTTCTATATTTTCCCCATTCTCTATCGTTAAAGACTGAATAAATCCGTTCTCAGCTTTAAGATTAACTTTTTCGATCTTTCCTTCAAAATGATTTACGCCTTTTGCTATGGCGAATTTCTGTAGATATTTAGCGTAGAGAATGGCATCAAAATGAAAAGCATAATTAACGCTCGCCAATTGAGGTGGCGCATTATTAATTCTTCTAACAAAACGATTTTGCTTCGCCGCAGCACCTTCAACACAATAGTCCAAAATATTTTCTGATTTGCCTATTTCATAGCTTCTAAGCCAATAGTGATGAAATGGCACACCATTCATATTCGAACCATAAGGGCCAAACGGGTGCATGTAACTCTGGCCTTCCTTTAGCCAATTAACGAATTCGATACCAAGCTTGAATGTACCTTTAGTCGCTTTGATAAAGTCATTTTCATCTAACCCTAAAAGAGAGTTAAAAAATCGAATTTGCGGGATAGTTGCTTCACCAACAGAGACCGTGCCTATGGCAGGCGATTCTACCAGCGTAATTTGGCAAACTTCTTTGCTGACTATTTTAGCCAATGCTGCCGCTGTCATCCATCCTGCAGAACCACCTCCAGCAATCACGATTTTGCGAATTTGGTTGTCTTGGTTAGTTGAGTTCATACGCTCTCTTAAAAAAACGACTTGCAGCAATAGGTGTATTGATTAATGTAACACATTGAAAGTTGAGGGTAATAGCGCAGTAAAATAAAATTAACGGTCAGACAAATTTGATATTTATCTGACCGTTAGGTTTAACAACTCTTGTTAATTTAGAAGGTATATTCCGCTAACAAGGTATAGGCTCTTCCTCTTGGATCAGCAACCCTTGGATCAAATGCTGCACCCGGCGAGAAATCGTTTTGGTGTGCAGTAAATGGTGGATCAGTATCAAATAGATTTTTAATACCTGCGGTAACCACTAGGTTTTCAATTCCAGAGTAGCTCGCGCTGTAATTGTAGATAGTATAACTCTCTACCTCAGGATCAAAACCGGGTACAACGGCCGCACCAGATTGAATACCGGGAGGAACTTCGTCTTCATATCCATCACGGAATATTTGCGTGAAGGTATGCTGCCAGTCGCCAATCGAATAGATAAACCCAAGAGTGTGTTTCCACCTAAGAGGAATATTCCCCCTAGAATGGGTCCCAACTAAATTGTCACCAAACTCAGCGGTATCGAGCAGCTTTTTCTTGTCTTCAATCAGGTAGCTACCGTTGAAGTTAATACCCCACCTTGCATCACCATAGTTTCCAGTCCATACGGCACCTACTTCGACGCCACTGGTATTTCGCTCACCAGCATTGATGAAACGTTGGTCAAGAGCAACCAAATCACCTGCCGGATTGCGAATAAAGTTATCTTGGAACAAATCGTAGTTTTCAATTAGCTCAGTTCTGGAAGGTGTCTGAATCGTACCGTTGATCACGATTTCCCACCAATCAACATTGAAGGTTAGCGTGTCAGTTGGTGCCCAGAAAATACCTAAACTATTTTGGTCTGATTCTTCCGGACCTAAATCAAGTTTTCCGCCAGTCAGGATAACCGGTGTAATAGGTTCACAAAGCGGATTGGTGTTATCCACTATGCCATCAGGACAATCTCTCGGGTCAGCTAAATCTGTTCCGGTGTAAGCGGTTTCGGTTAAACCATTAAACAGCTGATTGAACGAAGGTACTCTAAATCCAGTACTGTGTGCTCCCCTAAATAGCAACCCTTCCACTGGCGTGAAAGTGAAGCCGACTTTTGGATTGGTAGTGCCACCAAAACCTGAGTAATTATCGTGTCGTACCGCTAGGTTTAACTCAAAATTATCGGTCACAGGCACCAACGCTTCGACAAACACCGCTTCTATGGTTCTATGCACATTATCTAACGCATTGCCGTCATCAAAAGGTGCGCCATAAATGCGAGGCCTATCTTCAGCAGCGCGTCTGTCACCATTGAACTTGTATTCTTCACGACGAATATCAACGCCACCTGCCACATAGATTGAACCGCCGCCTAATCCAAGCTCCCACCCAGTGTCGCCTGTAATGGACGCATCAAGTTGAGTAAGAGTGGTTTCGCCACCAAATAGCACTACGCCTTGTGCAGAGGCTCTTTCAATAGCTGAGACACCAGCAGCAGACTGTGACTGGCCTGGGAGTAAGAATGGATTAACGTCGCCACTACCAATACCTTGTGCAAGTAATTCAGTGAAATGATATCCAGTGCCTAATTCGGATTCGGCTTCATTAGCAGAACGGGACAGACCTAATTTATAGTCCCAGTCTTCCCAACTTCCATCAATGCCAAGTTGAATTTTGTATGATTTGGTGACAGTTTCAATTTCTCGGGGGCCGCAATCGATACAACGCCATCGATAAGCTATAGGCGCACCGATATTCAACTGGTCTGCACCATAAACGTCAGTCAGTGCATCGACAATAAAGTCGTAAGACTCCCCTGTGCTTGGATACCAGCCTGCTTGGCCAATTGCCCATGGTGTTATTTGATTCGGTTCGAATACTTTGTTCGAGGTCACTTCAGACGCAATAAATTCAACAAACCCTTCAGTATCATCTGCAATTTTCATTGTGGCTCGAGATACGAAATCGATGCTTTCGACGGGTTGTTGTAACACAGACGCTCGAGGATAATCCCACGCGCATCCGTATATTTCTCTGCCACGATTCCAAAGCTCGCCAGTATCTCTGCCCATGCCTTCGAAGGCATCGCAACCCGCTTGTCCTGGGAATGCCAATACGTTTAAGACATCTTGTTCTAAGCCTGTATCAGGATCTATCAGACCAGTACCGATTAAGTTGTAATTGGCCGCAGTAGGATCGTTGCCGCTTCCCCTGCTGTTTAATGAAGCAAAAGGTGCTCCTCGTGTATCTGGTGACAGGCCTCTTTCAGGCTGGAATGTGTTGGTGAAATCTCTGTCGGTACCACGCAATATTTCCGCTTTTTTCACTGACAAAGAGGCCATAATGTTAAAGCCATCTTTTTCGATATCACCTGTACCTGCAAGGATATTAGCGCGGTAGATATTACCGGCCCCCTCTTCAGTATGGTCAGCAAATGCACCAACTTGCACACCTTCGTAATTCTTTTTCAATATAAAGTTAATAACCCCACCGATGGCATCTGTACCATAAACGGCTGAGGCGCCATCTCGCAAGATTTCAACTCTTTCAATAGCGGCAAAGGGAATTGAATTCAAATCAACTGAACGCCCTTTAAATCCATGAGTTGCAATTCGTCTACCATTTAACAAAACTAAGGTAGATCCCACACCTTGTTGGCGCAGGTTTGCGCTAGAAGCACCGTTATTACCGCGTTCTTCTCCTCCAACAATCCCGGCGTTACTCGCCAAATTATCGTTGGAATTAGAAGATATATTTAATTGCAATAATAACTGTTCTGCAGAGGTGATCCCCTGTGCTTCAATATCTGCCTTACTGATGATTGTTAGGGGTAAATCACCTTCAAGTGACGTTCTCTTGATGCTCGAACCGGTTACTTGAACCCGCTCGATATTTTCTCTGTTTTCGTCGTTCTCACTATTGGCAGCTTGTTGAGCCAGCGCTTGCGAACAGGCTCCGGTCATCGCCAATACCAATGCAATTTTATTTAGTTTCATGGTGCTCTCCGCTTATTCTTCGGCGTTTGTGCTTGTGTTTTATTTGGTATTTCGCGCTAAAACTGCCTTGGTCCTTCATTTATTGGTTTTTGTTCCATTTGTTTTTATTCCAAGTAAAGGCGAATTTTGTAGTGACATCTGAGACATTCAACAACTGAGCTTATGCTGACAATCCATCACTCATGTCAAGTTAGCACATTGATTAGTAATGTAAATAAATTATTTTTAAAATTTCATTAATTTACGATAATTTATGTTTCAATATGTTTGAAATCACGAAATCACGAAATCACGAAATCACGAAATCACGAAATCACGAAATCACGAAATCACGAAATCACGAAATCAGATGTACTATCGAGTGAGATTTGCCGCGTATATCCGTAATTCACGCAATTCTGTACTAGGAATTTATAAGATTCTCCTTAAAAACGGATGAGGGAGTAGAATAGACTCAACCCTAACTAGTATTGTGCAGACAGCATAAAAGGTAGCTTGTCGCTATTTTCATTGTTTTCACTTACGAGTTGTAGTGATTTCCAATCCAGCACTATCATCACAAAACGCTAGCCTGGCTTTTAATATCGTGTGTCCGCATGCTCTCTGTGTTTAGCAACAAGAGTAACGTTACGAATAGATAATTCGTAAAATATTAACTAGTTAAAATATTTTAAAGTACCCAATTCCATGCGACTATAAACTAAAGTCTAGTATGCAGTGAAAGTCATTCATGAAGCCAACCTTTAAGTATAAAACCGCAGGTCAATTAGCCTACAAATTGTGTTTGTTTAGCGCCTTTCTATTCGTTTATTCTTGCAGTAATGCAAATGATTCGAGGAACGCCACAGAGCATAAAACAGAGCAAAAAATAGAACGTAAAGTTGCACAAAAATTAATATTAGACATCAGATACTTCTGTTATGAATTGAAAGAAGACGAAATTTGTAAAACACCAGTGACTAAATTGCCACCTGAATTAGCAGATATGATCACTGATACAGGTATAGGTGGAATTGTCTTATTCGCAGACAATCTTGAAAATACTGAGCAAATTTTAACCCTTAACCATGAAATTCAGACGGCTGCTAAAAAAGGCAATCATCCTCCGTTGTTTATTGCTATTGATCAAGAAGGCGGGAGAGTTGTGCGCTTACCAGAAGGCTTGGGTACCTCGTTTAGCGGCAATATGGCAATAGGCGCTACACAGGAAAAACACGGATTAAAATACGCTAAAAAGAGTGCTGAAATAATCGCAAATGAGCTGAAAGTACTGGGATTTAACCTCAACTTCGCCCCAACAGTTGATGTCAATATCAACCCTGAAAACCCAGTCATTAACGTAAGATCCTATTCAGAAGACCCGCGAAAAGTGGCAGAGCTCGGAACGGCACAAATGAATGCCATGCAACAACAGGGAGTGATTTCAACCTTGAAGCACTTTCCTGGCCACGGCGACACCAATGTAGACAGTCACACAGGCTTACCCATCGTAAAGCATACAAAACAACAAATCGAAAATGTTGACTTGCTTCCTTTTCAACAAGCTATCAACACCAGTTCGCCCGGAATGATAATGACAGCGCATATTCAGTATCCAGAATTAGATAGTACTGAATTTGTGGATAAAGAAGGCGTAAAAACTATTTTGCCGGCTACCATGTCGAAGAAGATATTGACTGACTTGCTGCGTACCGAAATGGGTTTTCAGGGGGTTGTGATAACGGATGCGTTAGATATGGCCGGTATTTCAATGTTTTATGATACTCATGAGGCTGTACTGCAAACTTTCAATGCAGGGGCAGACATTGCCCTGATGCCATTGGAAATAAACACGCCTAATGACATACAAAATCTTCAAAAGCTTATTAAACATATCGCTAAAGCGGTGAGCAACAATGAACTAGATCAGGCGTCATTTGAGGCGTCAGTAAAGCGCATTGCAAGCCTCAAAACCAAGTTTGCAATTAATCAAAGCGTTGTGATGGATATTGAACAGGCGAAGGACAAAGCTCAGCAAGTTTTAAATTCAAGATCGAGTCGAATAGTAGAACAGGAATTAGCAACAGCAGCGATAACTGAAATCAAAAATAATGGATTGGTACCCATTGGCGAAGAAATTCAACATATTCATCTAATTATGCCAGATAAAACCAAATGTTCAGCAATCGAGCATGCGCTAAAACTAGGTCGGCCAAAAGCGCGTTTACACTGTGAAAGCGCAGCTAAGCGCCAGAACTTCTCGTCTCAAACCGCACAAAATTCTGATCTACTGATAGTGGCGGATATTTCACCGCAACAAAGTTTGGTGGAAATGGGGGGAATGGACGATATCACTCATTGGCGTCAGCGTCCTGATAAAACCGAACAACTCGATTACTTATTAAATGCAGTAAAATTGCAAAACGCGGTTGCTAAGCCAGTTATTTTCGTGAGTTTGAGAACACCATACCTAGCTGAAACGTTCGCCCCTTACTCTGATGCTATTTATGCAACCTATGCTTACAATACTGGCAAAATGGAAGTGTTTGATAAATCAGGTGAGAAACGCTCAACTTTCCAAGGCGTTTCATTCAACGCGTTAGCGGATGTTTTGCTGGGTAAAGAATCTGCAGAGGGACAGTTACCTGTGTCGGTATCCATTGAAGGAATATCAAAGACAGGCAAAAATAATAATCTAGACAAAATGACTCACTAAAATAATACAGAATTTCTTGGATATTAAATTATTCTTGTTTTTATCATTGGTGGGAATAAATTGAGTGAGAAATCGAAAGCTCCACTTGTAAAAGATAGATAAGTTAGTCGATAGAGGTATATTAATCTTTCGTTTCTTCTTTGAATAATTCAGCTACACTGTGCAAATTACGAAAATAAAATATTACTGAAACTGCATGTCGACCTTTACTAAAATCAAAGCAATTCGCGAATCCTTGTCCAGCAGCGAAATGAAATTGGCTAAATTTGCCCTTGATTCTGCTAACGCAGTTCGTGACTTGTCTTCCCAAGAACTGGCTAATGTTGTTGGCGTGAGTCAATCTAGCGTGGTTAAATTTGCTCAGAAACTCGGTTACAAAGGATACCCAGCGTTTAAAATGGGAATTATTGATGCCCTAAATCACAGCGCAATCAATAGTACTCTACACGGAAAAATTAACGTTAATGATAGTTTGAGTCAGATGTCTTCGAAGATGTTAAGTAGCAAAATATCTGTACTCAATGAGACCAAAAAACTCAATGAAGAAAAATCTATTCGGGCAGCCCTAGAAATCATCAAAGGGGCTAAGCGTATCTTAATTTGTGGGATAGGTGGGTCTGCTTTAGTCGGCAAAGATTTTTCGTATAAACTGCAAAAACTGGGTTTTATGGCTATTGAGGAGCCTGACGTTCACGGGCAATTGGCATTTGCCGCCACGTTGGGCTCAGAAGACTTAGTTTTCGCCATCAGCGAATCAGGCAACACGCGCGAAATCGTCAATGTAGTAGGGCAGGCCAAGGCCAACCATTGCAAAATCATCAGTATCACTCGTTATGGTTCAACCCCCATTTCGGATATGGCTGACGTAAAACTCTATTCAATTGCTGATGAGGAATCGGCAAGACTGTCTTCCATTCTCGCTAGGACTACCCAAGAGTTCATCATTGATATTATTTTTATTGCCTTAACTCAGTCATCACGACAGGGTAGACAATTGTTGGAGAAAACCAATTCAGTCGTCAACGAGTTTAGACGTCAACCCTAACTATGAGTTCTCATCGAACTTTGCATAGCAATAATCCTGATGTCAAACAGGTCGCTGTAGTTGTCGGAGCTACTGGTTTAATCGGCTCATCACTCGTCGACCAATTAGTCGATTCAAATCATATTCATCAAGTTGTAACACTTACTCGCCGCCCTTGTGTGCATCGCTCTTTAAAAGTGATCAATGAGGTAATTAACTTTGATGCATTCTTTGAGGAGTCGGTGGCACTGCCTGTCATGGCATCGGCGGATTTTTTATTTTCATGTTTAGGTACTACGTTGAAACAAGCAGGCTCAATTGAAGCTCAGCGAAAAGTAGACTTCGATTATCAATATGAGATTGCCGAGCTAGCATCAAAGACAGGTATTAAAAATTACTTACTAGTGTCTTCTAGTGGCGCAAATCAACACAGCGGAAACGCCTATTTAAAGATGAAAGGCGAATTGGAAGAGAAGGTGAAATCTTTGCCATTTGAGCATATCAGTATTTTTCAACCGTCGCTTTTATTAGGCGATAGAAACGATTTACGCTTCGGAGAAAAAATCGGCAGCCTGGTGCTCCCCCTAGTATGCTTGGTTCCTTTTTTAAGAAAATACAGACCGATACAAGGGGAACTCGTCGCAAGGAAAATGGTTGAAGTCAGTAAGCTTAAAAATTCAGGCGTAAATTATTTTGTGCTGGACGATATTTTCCCTAACGGCACTCAATAAGGACTTTGTTTAAGGGCTTTGGTTAAGGATAAAGCAGATAAGCTTTACGTCTTTTCTTGAAGCTATTCAAACCCGTTTGCCAGTCTAATTTAATCTGCTCTGCGGTTTTCCCAGACTCTATGGCAAGTCTTAATTTGTCGGTGCCTGCGAGTTTATCCATAAAATTAGGATGTATGAAAAAAGCTAAATCGACTTCGCTAAAGCGATGGTAGGCTTGGATAAGGGGTTCCAAATTCAAACCGTTAATTTGGCTATTCCGAAGATCCCTGCCATACAATACCTGCCCCATTAACTTTGGCTTTGACGCGCTACCTGGTCGGGATTCCGGAGAAAACTGAAAATCTCCTAAAGGGACTGTATCGCTACCTATGACTTGAAAAGGAAAATCTGTACCTCTGCCCACGCTGACAGGGGTCGCTTCAAAAAAACACAATGATGGGTATAGCTGAATTGATTGTTGATTAGGTAGGTTAGGGCTAGGTTTAACGGGCAATGCATATTCCATGTCTCTGGTGTAATTAGCGATTGAAATGGTTTTTAAGGTCAGGTTCTCCCCTTTATTTATCCATTTTTCGCCTTTGATCATTAGAGCAAGTTCAGCTACCGTCATGCCGTGTAAAACAGGGATAGGGTGCATACCAACAAAAGATCGAAACTCGGGTTCGAGGATGGGGCCATCGACATATCGTCCATTCGGATTTGGCCGATCAAATACGATAAATTCAATATCAGATTCAGCGGCGGCCTCCATCATATAGTGCATAGAACTAATGTAAGTATAGAATCTGAGCCCGACGTCTTGGATGTCAAAAATGATAAGGTCTATCCCCGCCATACTCTCAGAAGAAGGTTTTTTATTACTGCCGTATATTGACGTAATCGGAATTGATGTTTTTTCATCGACTGTGCTGTCTACTAGCGCTCCAGCATCCTGATCTCCACGAAATCCGTGTTCTGGAGCAAAAATCCGAACTACTTCTACTTGGTTCTCTATTAAGAAATCCACCAAATGGGATTCATTCACGCGAGAGGTTTGATTGACGACTAGGGCGACTTTTTTGTTGGCAAGCAAAGGTAAATAGACTTGATGTCGTTCTGCCCCAACGCGCAGTTTCTTGTCTTCTATGTTTGTGGCACAGCCACCAATAAGCAATATAAATACGATACAGAAAATAGTTAGTGAAAAAACAGACTGGAATCTTGGAAATACGTGTTTCATGGATGGTCTTGCACCGCTTCGCGAAGGAATCCTGAATGGGTTTTTAACATTTTCACCGCTTGAGGTGCTTGGGTATTCGTTAATATCATCAAGATAGCCACTTTTGCTTCCCTTCCAGCATCTTTGAGGGCTTGGGATGCAACAGTCTCTGAACATCCTGTGGCTTGCATCACAATGCGAATCGCTCGGGCCTGTAGTTTTTCGTTACTTGCATTGACATCTACCATTAAGTTTTCATAGGTCTTACCAAAGCGTATCATGCTAGCGGTACTTAGCATATTGAGAACAAGTTTTTGTGCGGTCCCCGATTTCATGCGAGTGGACCCCGTAATGACTTCTGGACCAACAGCGGCGCAGATTTCTACATCTGCTTGTTTGGCAATCTCTGAATTGGGGTTGCAGCTCAGGGCCACCGTTGCTGCGTGCATTTGTTTTGCATATTTAAGTGCAGAAATGACGTAGGGGGTCCTGCCACTAGCGGCAATACCAACCAAGACATCCACTTCTGAAAGAGCGATGCTCTGCAGATCTTCAATCGCCAATAATTCATTGTCTTCTGCTCCTTCAACTGCTTTACGAATGGCTGTTTCTCCTCCCGCCATAATGCCAACGACCATACTTTCAGGCACACTAAAGGTGGGTAAACATTCCACAGCATCAATGATCCCCATTCTGCCACTGGTTCCTGCGCCTATGTAAACTAGTCTTCCTCCTTGTTTAAATGCACTAACAATCATTTCTACTGCTTGGGCTATTTGCGGAATAACTTGTTTAATTACCAGCGCTACTTTTTGATCTTCTTGATTTATTTTCTCTAAAATTTCTTGTGTGGACAGGATATCAATGTCCATGGTGTTACTGTTTCTACCTTCTGACAGCATTACTTCAAGTTCGCCAAGCAGTTTGTTTTTGCTCATATGAAATTCACTTTATGTTTTATTGCTATGCGTTGAACATGACGCTCAGCCAAAATACATGCACCATCAACCGCATCACCTTTTGCTCTGGAAAGGCTAGACACAACTTCTTGGGACATGATTGATTTAGTTGCTTGGGCTAATCCACCAATAATAACAAGGGGTAAGTTTGTATCGGCACGGGTGGCCTGAATTAAATTGCTCACTTTTTCCAAATGAATGTTTAACACAGTCATAGCGGCGTGACATACGTCCTTTAATTCAAATATTAGGGGGGCAAAGGCGGCATAGTCTTGTGGCGAAGCATGTCTAATCCACTGCAATATAGCGGCTCGCTGGCTACCAATATAATGACTGAGCCTTTGACCTAACTCACTAATGATTTTCCCGTTTTTATCAATTTCCGACAATGACTGATGTATTGCCATTTGACCTAGCTTTGCTCCACTACCTTGATCGCCAATGGAGAATCCCCAACCTCCGATAATGTGCTCGCTTCCATCTTCCATCATGCGCATACCAACTGAGCCAGTACCCAAGGCAACCATTGCAACAGGTTCGCCATTGTTTGCACCATAGAGGGATGTTCTGGCATCACTAATAACATTTGAATTGGCAAAAGAAATACCTAAATCCTGAGTAAATTCAGCCACTAAATTTGGATTCCCTGACCCTGCCAGCCCAAGCACTGCCGTCACATTTTCTGCTTCGCATTGCGCTTGCTCGAATAGGTTTTTACAAATCTTGACCACGTTTTCGCGCGCTTTGAATAAATCGTTAGTAAGGGATGAAGGTCCGCTATTGCATTGCCAATATTGACTGGATTGTCTGTTAATTAAGCGACCAATTGTCTTGGTGCCACCGCCGTCCAAGCCTAAAATAAACTTACTCATTTGCCATTATCCCTTGAGCCACTTTTTCGTTTTGGGAAGCGCTAATGCAAACTAAAAACGACACAAATGTGCCAATACAAAGCTGCCAGGTAAACCCTAAACTAACGTGATATGCCTCGGGTAAGTATAGGCTCATCACATAGGGTTGGAACAGTAATGTAATAATGAAACCGGTCATGAGTGCAAGTAGCACAGAACCTTGACTACCTCGCTTGGAAAATAGTGCTGTAAAGTAAACACCTAGTAATCCGCTATAGGAAAACACCATTACGCTCAATGCGAATTGCAATAACGGCATATCAGTATGTTGTTGCCAAAAGTAACAAAGACTCGCCATAGCACTCAATGCAATGCCAACTACCAACATGCCGATTTGTCCGGCTTTGACATAGTGATGTTCGGAATGGATAACACCCTTTTTTTCCTGTCTTGGGCGGTAAATGTCTTGCACTATTACCGAAGACATGGAATTGAGTCCGGAGTTGAGTGTGGAAAGCGCAGCAGCAATGATGCCGATTGTAACTAGCGCTTTAATACCCGATGGAATCTCGTTTAAGACGTAATACATAAAAATAGTAACGGGTTCGCCTTTAAAACTTTGAGTTATTTGACCTTGGGCTCCCGAATCCATCAAATCGGGTCGTGTGTAAAAAATAAAAAGCAGCATTCCGATGGCAATAAATAAAAACATGACGGGAATCACTAAAATGACAGAATAGAGCATAGCTTTGCTTCCGTCTTTGGCATTTTTGCAGGTTAAAACTCGTTGCGTCATATCCTGATCAAGTCCGAATGCCGCGATATTTAGTAGAATAAACCCTGTTAACACAGACCAAAAATTGAATACTCCCGCAGGAGAAAAATCTAAGTCAAATTTGAGTATGGCCAACTTAGAATCAAGCTCAGGACCCGGTTGAGACAGAGCAGACACTATGCTTGCAAAATCAGCAGGTATTGCGTTTAGCAGTGCATATAGCACAGCAAATGCGGCTGTGACATAAACCGCGCATTGAATTACATCGCTATAAATCACTGATTTAATGCCACCGTAAACGGTATACAACAAACCAGCCGCAACGATAACCAAAATTGCGACAATGACATGACCGGCAAATATGTCTCCGAATAAAATCATTGAAACGGCTATCGCCGCCATATAGAGTCTTGCACCGCTGGCAAAGACACGCCCAAACAAGTACATATAACCGGCGTGTTTTTTGGATTTTGCACCAAAGCGTTTTTCCAACAACTCGTAAACGGTAAACACTTTGAATTGATAAAATCGCGGAATTAAAAAATATGATACAAATAAGGCCGCAATTAAGGCGCCTATATTAGTAGCCAGATAAGAAAAATCTCCTCGGTAACCCTGATCCGGCCCGCCAAGAAAAGTGGCTGCCGACTGTGATGTGGCAAGTACGGAAATAGACACGACCCAAACAGGCATAGTATTGCTGCCAAGGAAGTAGTCTTTACTAGAGTCAGATTTTCGATTAAAAAACCATCCAGAGACGAGCATCAATAGGGCATAAGCTGAAAACACCAGCCAATCTAACCCAGTATATTGATCTAGCATCTCTATGCTCCAGGGAAAAAGTGAGTGAGTTATGGAATAATATATTCTCTATTTTTTATAAGTAAAGAATTAATGTTGATTTTAGTGCTATTTACTCTGGTGCAAAAAGTGCTAACCTCCACCAATACATCATCCTAATAGTAACAGGATCTAACTTGCTCGGTAGACAAACGATAGCAACCATCAATCTAAGCGCACTTGAACACAACTTCGATTATTTCGATGGGCTAGCTCTAAATAGTAAAACCATGCCTGTTATCAAGGCTGATGCTTATGGCCATGGCGCGGTTGAAGTAGCCAAAGCACTGGAGCCAAAGGTATCTGCAGTCGCTGTGGCTTTTTTAGATGAAGCTGAAATTTTACGTAATAGCGGTATTCAATTACCCATATTGCTTCTCGAAGGTGCAATGAAACCAGAAGAACTGTCCATTTGCGCACGTGAAAATTTTTGGACTATGGTACATCGCAAAGAGCAATTTGATTGGTTGCGGGACTTGCCTGATATACAGCGACCAACTGTATGGATAAAGATCGACTCTGGCATGCATCGCCTTGGGATTCCTATTTCAGAGGCCGCCAAGGTATTATCTGACAATGCAGAGCTATTTTGTAGCGATACCATTCTGTGCAGTCACTTTGCCAGTGCCGATGAGTTAGCAAACCCCATGACCTTGAGCCAACTGAGTAGCGTACTAGCACTATCTGAGCAATTTAAATTACCTTTAAGCTTATCTAACTCTCCGGCCATCCAAGGTTGGCCACAAACACATCAGGCATGGAACCGTTTGGGAATTGGTTTATATGGTGGAGACGCTATTATTGAACAACCCAATACCAATGTGAAACCTGTGATGACTCTTGTGTCTAAAGTTATTGCCCTGCGAACCATAGATGCTGGAGAAACCGTAGGTTATGGTCAAACTTGGACAGCACAACGAAAAAGCCGCATTGCAACCTTAGCTATCGGTTATGCCGATGGCTATCCAAGGCATGCCAAACAGGGCACACCTGCATTCATTAATGGTCAACGTGTCGGATTAGTAGGAAGGGTATCTATGGATATGATTACTTTTGATGTCACAGATGTAGAAACAGTGAAATATCATGATGACGTTGAATTGTGGGGAGAAAATATTTCAGTCGATGAGGTGGCCAGCTATGCTGATACCATCTCATACGACCTTCTGGCAGGTGTTTCCTTAAGAGTGAAGCGTTGTTATGTGTAAATCTATTATTTTAAACAAATTTACTTCTGTACTAGTACGACTCGCCGATTTTTAGCCATGCCACTGGCTTCTGCATTTGAGGCTATAGGAGCTAAAGGCCCAACTCCATGGGCTGAAAGTCTTTCAGCATTGATGTCGTAGTTATTGATAAGTGCTGACATAACGGCACTCGCTCTGCCTTTTGACAAATCCATGTTATAGCCTAGCTCACCTTTTGAATCAGTATGTCCTACCACCAGGAAACTAAGGTCAGACTTTTCTTTTAGCAGGGTGGCCGTAACGTCCAAAGCATCTTTAGATGTTGATTTTAATTCGGTTTTATCACTGTCGAAATACAAGCCCTCGATGACAACGAATCCTTGCTTCTCAATATCATTCGTCATGGATTCAAGATTGAAAACAACCTTGTCCATTTCTATTTCTTTCATTTCTACAATATGGATATCAGTATATTTATCACCAACAGCGACGATAAGATAAGCATTGTATTGATCATTTTGTAGTTTATTGATCATGTAACGTCCCGACTTATTGCCGATACCGTTAATACCAAATCTCTTTCTCAGGTTGGCTCCTACATAGCGATTAATGCATTGAAGGTTTCTACCCTGATTACATTCGAAAATGACTTCAGCTCCTTCTTTGTCTATCGCTTGTTTATAGTTACGATAGATTTCTAGTTCGCTACGTTCTTTCGGGTTGGTATACAAGATTTTGGTGACTTTTCCTTCTAAATACTCGGTAATAAACTCTTTCTTTTCATTGTCAAAGCCTTTGAATAGTTCATATTCATCGAATTCCTTAAATTTTTTGCTGTAAATTTTGGAACCTTCATAAGCTGCGATCAAGGAGTGATCGGTATGTGTTTTTTTGGCTGCTAAAGCCGTAAGAGGAATCAATAAAACGAAAACAAGCAAAGTATTGAGGCACGCACCGAGCGAACGGTTTGAGGAAAACAGTGTTATGTTCATAATTGATAATTATTTTAGTGGTTAGTATTTGATTGATTGTTATTTGAGCGAATTACACTAAGTCTAGAACCCTAGCAGAAATATTCAAGTTTTGAAAAATGGTCGTATTTCAACTGGCCATTAACGAATTCGCTTTATATTGTAGATAAGATCGAGGTAGCTTTGCTCTTCAGACGCTCGCAAGGGTAGCAATGGCGTTACAGACACGCCATTTAACGTACCCCGATAAAATTCACCCTGCTGGTCATAATAGGCTAATCCTTTTACATCATGAATTACATAGGGTTGGGGTAGCTTATTATCGGTATTGTCTTGTCCTATATACATCATGACGTGACCAGGTATGTATATCAGGTCACCAATTTGCATCTCATTTATTACAGATAGTTTATTTTTTACACTAGCCTTGGTTTTGGAAAAACGCGTATCTATTCCATAATTGGAACTACCTTGGTCGCCTGAATTTCGTGGCATTAAAATGCCAAATGAACGATATATTTCGCCCACAAACCCTGTGCAATCGCGACCGTTATAATCGTGACCCCAACCATATCTTTCACCTAAGAATTTAAATGCCTGTTTGACTAAATTGGTCTTGGTGAAAGGTAAATACCCCAGTTGCACATCCTTGTTCCGTGCAATCAAGGCTTTCTCCAATTGCAAATGGCCTTTGTCAGTGCGAGTTGGCAGCCAAACAACGTGAGAAGCATAGGGATTTTGCGCATAAAGTTGATTGGGTACTTCACTGTAATCTACCAAAGGCAATCGCGTTCCCATGTCCAAGTCCACCTCAGAAATTAACGGGCGATTGGGAACAAAATTTGTTTGGACCTTGCTACCGCTGACTAGTAGAAATGAAGGGTTAGTTATGTAGTTTTTGACTTCTGATTTGCTGCCAATCGCGATATCTGCAGATTTCATCCAAGCGATATAATTGTAGACTTGAACTAACAACCACTGGTTATCTTTACTGGAATGCAAAACTGCAGCCGCTTCACCGGGAAACACACCAGACTCCTGAAACCTGTCTAAATCTTTGTCCATACCATCATTAACCACTCTGTCATCAGTGGGGAAGCGTCTTAACGAGGAACGTTTAACTACGAGTCCGAATTTCACTTCATTTGTTGATTTTATTTGGGCCAAATTCATCATCTCTTGATATTCGGCATAGTCTTCATTGGTGAGCTGAGTTCCATCCTGATAATAGCGGTTACTCGTAGGTATGCTGCTGGCTTTATTTACTACATCTAATAATTCTTGTTTAGTTAGTGAGTCAGGTAAGGCGAGAGGATCGTTGACATAAGCGTTGTTTTCAAAAAGGTTTCGATTGTGTGCAAGAATTTGCTGTTGATTCATTAGAATCGATTCACCATCCTCAACCTTGTTTAACCAAAAAGATGCGTCCAAATGCTGCACTTTGACTCCTATAACATCCGATGACCAAGAATCTGAAGGCTTGGCATGAGAGAAATTGATAAATTGTAAACAGGCGAAAACATAGCCTAATTGAACGATAAATTTATAATTGAATCTCACGACATACTCACCCACTTTAAAATTCTTCCGACCAAGAGCCCACCACCTGTGCCTATGATGTAACCCAACATAGCCATTAATACTCCAATAGGGATGAGTGCTCTTGAATAGGCCGCAGCTAATATAGGCGCAGAAGCAACGCCACCAATATTAGCTAAAGAAGCCAATCCACAGGTAAAAAGATCCAGTTTAAATATTTTCGCCACAGCAAGCATCATCAGACCATGAAATAGTAATATAACCAGCCCCATAATAATGTAGGTAGGTGCCTGAGTCAGTTCGTTGAAGTTTGCTCGTGAGGCAATAAGTGCAATAATTAAATACAGCATGATTCCAGAAAGTTCGTTGGCGCCCCAAAGTTTGCTGATGGGTGTCATCGCCGCCAAGACACCCAAAAGTGTCACAATCATCACAGTCCAAGCAGTGGCGGTAAAAAAAGTATTTACCGGCAACAAGGAAGCTACATGTTGAGCCAAGACTGATAGCACCATTGACAATGCCAAAAGCATCACGAGTTGCGTGGTTTTGTTGCCTGTTTGCTCTGCGGCGTTTTGTTGTGCTTGTTGCTGTAAACTTTGGCCAACTTTTTCAAGAACCTTATCGTCGGCACCTGTCCATTTGTTAAAAGGCTTGGCAAGCGGAACCAGTGCCAATAGCAGCATAACCCAGATAGCGTAATCGATGGAATCAATCAGTAGTGTATATCCCATGCTGGAATCGGGAACGTTCAATGCAGCTTGCACGGCCGCCATATTACCCGTGCCGCCCATCCAACTGCCGCTCAATGCAGCAAAGGTTTTCCACGAATCGGCTTCTAATTGACTTTGAAACAAACTAAATGCCAACACAAATGCAATACCAATGCTGATCGCTGCAGCAAAGAAGGCTAACACCATTTTTGTGCCAAGCTGTTTGATTTTTCTTAAATCAGCATTGAGCAACATAAGGAATATCATAGCAGGCAGTAAATTGGTTTTAAGCTGCTTATAGGCGGTGTTTATTTCTTCGGTTTTTTCCCAGACTCCAAAAGTCGAAAGCAACATTACAAAGAAGTACAAGAGTACGATGGACGGTAAGAATTCAAATAGTTTGAGGCGAGATTTTTCTTCCAATAGTGCTAAAGATGCGGCAATAAACAGAAGCACACTAATATAGGGAAAAGCCGTTGTGAGCATATGTTTAGTCCTTCTTTGGTGCTAGTAATTTAGCAATACTTTGATCTAACAAAATTTGCATTTTTAGTCCGGCATAACCGACATCGAGCTCGTCAGGTGTAGGGTTGCGAGCTGGGCTGGAGGCAATAGCTGCAACCGTAAACTCTCGGCCACCTTGGAAGTGCGGTAAGCACACATGTGCCAGTACGACATTTTCACCTGTTCCCCTTGTTTCACTCGGTCCCCAGCCGATTTTCTGCCAGACTCGCCACTCTCCATTAGTAGCAGAATCTAATATCAGTTTGCTGTTAGCCAGGTCAGTGCTTGCGCTCAAGGCTTTTTCAGTGCTCGCACTCATGGCTGTTTCAGTGCTCGCACTTATAATATTCTCAGAAGTCGTCTGAGAAATAGCATTTGCAAGGGCATGTTGAAGCATCGCACTGATACCTAACATCATGCCACCCACCTTTTGAGTTTTGTCGCTATGCCCTGTGCCATAGAAAAGCACCTTAACGTCTTCATTTTTTAGCGCTGGCATACGAGTCTGCTCGTCTCGCTCATGAGCAGCAAGCCTTTTCAGCCATTCTGCTTCGGCTAGTGTTGTCATGGGTTTATTGCCAGTCAGACCGCATTCTTCGCAACGGTATTCCTGATAACCTGCATCATCGCGATTCTTCTCCAAAGGCGGCATGGCTATTTTATTATTTGTTGTTTGAACAGCCCAATACGAATCAGTAGGAATGAAAAGCTCTCTTTCATATGCGCCTCGGAAACGTATCAGCGGATTGGAAAGTTTTAACCAGTCTTGGTGAAATAGAGCCGTTGCCTGATCTCTACCCACTAAATTTAAAAAATAAGTCGCTATTGCATTAGAGTTACCATCAGCTTTGCCAAACACTTCATAACTATTGATACTGGTAATCAAATCGGCCAGTGGATGCTCACCCGCTCGGCTCATGGCACCCACCTTGCCATTACTTTTTTGTCTTGCTTTAGAAACGGCTGCGGTAAAAGCCAGAACTTTGGAAGAGCTCCAAGGCTCGTACAACTGGTTATGTGTATTGTCGTTAGCTAGGTAGCGATAGGCCAGCCCATCAGAAGTCTGTTTGAAATCAATGACAAGAATTTTGCCTGCTGTTTGGCTTGCTTGGAAAAAAGTCCAATCTGCGCTTATTCTTTTTTCCCATTCTGCTTGCAGATAATCCACCTGTTGGGAAGTCTGATAAAACCCATCCAGTGTTTTATCTCGAGAGGTTTTTTGTTCCAAGCCTTTTTGCTGGGAGGCCTCTTTATGGATAACAGGACAAGAAATAAATTGATGTTCGATTTTGGCTGGCAAGATAGCCGGTGCATTCATCACATTGTCATAGAAACGTTTGGCTTTATCATCATTGTTGGTATTTGTGACTAGAATAGCACTGTCAAGATCAGTAGTGGCAAAGTTCGTAGCGAGTAAACTCGCAGCGGGCAAACCCGTAGCGGTAAAATCAGTCACGGCAAAGTCAGTTATGGGGAAACTAGCAGCGGGGAAACCAGTAACGGCAAAACTAGTAGCAGTAAAACCAGCGCTGACTGAAAAACACATTAACCATGAAAACATGATGCTAAATTTTGTCATCAAGGGATTTTTTCTATCTCGAACACATTTACGAACACAAACACATGCAGATGAAAATTTCATCTTCGAGTTCGATTGCGTATCTCGTATCTGCCTATAGGATAGTTGCATTGCCTTTTCCTAACTGACTCGTCTGGTAAGGAGATACATTAGGAAACCGCCGTTTCATCCATAAAAAGTTTCCTTTGAACAGTGTCCAAACTGGCCATCACACCCACAGGAATAGTCGACATATCTTCTATGTGACCTATCATAACGCCAGTCAATACCGGAATGCCTAAATCACCTAAACGGTCTTTCAACACTTGTTCCATACTTAGAGAAGGAGGGCTGCTAGCTTCACATTCTGTACATTTGCCAAATACGATACCGGTCAGTTTGTTTAAACGACCCGCCAAGCGCAAGTGAGTTAGCATGCCATCGACACGGTATGGTGCCTCTCCTACGTCTTCTAAAAACAGAATTTTGCCCGTGTAATCAGGTTCATATGGGCTGGCGACGAGTTTCACTATCAAAGAAAGGTTGCCGCCAATTAGTCGTCCATTCGCTTTACCTTCGCTAATTACTGTTAGTCGATTGTCTTTTTCAGCTTGTCCTTCCATGGCTTCAAAAATAGGCGGAGTCGCCAGTTCAATATTCGCTTTTGGGGTAAACAACACCTTTTTGAAATTGGCAACGGTATATTCGGAAAAGTTTTGTTTTGCGATAGGGCCATGAAAAGTGACCAAGCCGGTGTTGGTAAAAATACTGTTCAGCAATGCGGTCACATCACTATAACCCATCAACACTTTTGGATTAGACTTAATCATCTCGTAGTCAAGAAAGGGTAAAATTCGTGGTGAACCATAACCACCTCGGAGACAAATAATGGCATCAATACTTTTATCGGCGAACATACGATTGACGTCATCTGCTCTATTTTGGTCTTGTCCGGCTAGATAACCATAGCGATTAAACAAATGCTTTCCTGCCTTCACTTTGAATCCAAAAGAACGCAAGATGTCCATAGCAAAGTGAATTTCATGATCTTCCCAAGAGTTGCTGCTCGGGGCGATCAATCCAACGGTATTTCCAGCAGACAATCTGCGCGGCTTAATTATCTTATTACCTTGCTGATGACTCGCCGCTTCAGCCACTCGGGAAGAGAAAGCCGATGCTATCGCTGAAACCATCATTGCCTTTATAAATGCGCGTCTTTTTGTCATATTTAACACTTTGTTTGACCGATCGTGATGCCAATGTAGCAAAGAGGTTAGTAAGTCCAAAGAAATATTTATTTCTAATTTGAGATATTTTTGGAATTAAATAGTATTCTGACCGTGGAATGCTTTGTTCCAGCTATGATGCAGTGCGGTGTTTTCAGAATTTTCTGCCCGAAAAGAGAATTTAAATTATAAATTATGGAGTTGGTGTAATGGCCAAAATCAACGTGAAAATTAGCCTTCTTCGTTATATTTTTGTATTTGCACTTTTATCTGTCGCTACGGGGATTCATGCCAAGATTAGTGCTAAAAAACTTGAACGTACGGTGCAAGAAGCGTTAGAAACCTTCCATACACCAGGCATGGCTGTGGGGGTTATTCACCAAGGAAAACAGGTCCATTTGGCAGGTTATGGTTTTCGTAATGTAGAACGTCAGCTACCTGTTACGCAAAGAACATTATTTCGCTTGGCTTCCACCAGTAAAGCCTTTACCGCAGCCAGTGTGGCCATTCTCGTTGATGAGGAAAAGTTGCATTGGGACGATAAAGTGATCGAGCACTTACCGGAATTTCGCTTGATGGATCCATGGGTTACATCTGAATTTACCATCAGGGATTTGCTCACTCACCGCAGTGGTTTGGTAAGTGGCGCTGGCGACAGTATGATTTGGCCAGAACCTTCTGGTTTTTCTCGCAGTGAAGTAATCAACAACCTCAAGTTTTTAACGCCAGAATATAGTTTTCGAAGTCGTTACGCCTATAGCAATGTATTTTATATTACTGCCGCAGAAATCGTCGCAAAAGTTGCCAAGATGCCATGGGAAGCTTTTGTCGATACACGAATCTTTAAACCTTTAGGAATGACGTGTTTCGCGGGTGACATGCCAGCTGTTGCTATGAAAAATATCGCCGATGCTTATGGTTATAATGAGCGTAGAAAAACCTATCCTATTCCACGAAATGGCATCAAAGGTAAAGCGTTAATGTCGGCGGCGGCTGGTGGCATTGTTTGTAACGCTGAGGACATGCTTAAATGGGCAGATTTTCTATTGACCCTGTTCCAGCAGAGAGAAGAGCCTTCTGGAGACGACAAAACTCCGTTAGTGTTTGGCGCCGATCGATTGACAGATATGTGGTATCCAAACACTATCCTTCATGTTTCCGAAAGGGATCAGAAAATAAACAATACGCTATTTCGCAATTATGGATTGGGGTGGCGCTTGTCAGATGTGGAAGGCTACAGAGTTATTTCTCATACGGGCACTCTATCGGGTTATCAGGCTTATTTCGTCCTTGTTCCTGAACTGCAACTGGGTGTTGTTTTACTCAATAACGGTTCTAATTCAGGAGCGCGCTCGTCTGTGATGCAAACGATCATTAAGGCGTATATTCCTAATAGTGAAGAGGTAAATTGGGTGGAAAACTATTACGATTACAGAGAAGAACGCCGGCTAAGATATCAAGCAAAACACCAAGCACCACAAGGTAGCGGAAAAGTGTTGTTAGATGAATCTGCCTATAGCGGGAAATTTACCGATCAATGGTTTGGACAAATGCTTATCACTCAAACAGGCAGGGGTCTTAGAATTGAGTCGACCAGAATGGAAACGCTAAAAGGGCGGTTGGAGCCCTTTAACGATCATACTTTTGTGGTCAAGTGGGACAATGAAAACGCAGCCAGTGATGCATTTATTCATTTCAATCTCGATGTGAGTCAACGGGTTAAAAGTTTCACCCTTCATCCGTTTTCAATTGAGATCGAAATCAATCACGAATATCGTGATATGTTGTTTGAACTAGAAGAATAATAAAAAGACAGTGAGTAGTTGAATGAAAATCCTTTTGTGGGGGCTTGTGGCAATCGCGGTCACCTTGTTAGGACTGTTTTGGTTTGGCCAAGATTCCTATGCCAAGGTATATCATGCTGAATATGTCGGCAGTGAAGCTTGTGGCGATTGTCATATTATCAACTATGCGGCTTGGGAGATTTCTCCTCATCACAATATTGCCAACTTGCCTAACGAAAACACCGTTGTGGGTAACTTTAATAATGGCAAGTTTTTCCTTAATAGTGATAGCCAAGATCATACTGTGGATGCTGAACCTGCGGTAAAATCTTTCCAAGACAATGGGGAGTTCTTCCTCGCATTAAAAAATATTGATTCCGATGGATACACTCCTTTTAAAGTAGAGAAAGTTATTGGTTATCAATATCGGCAAACTTATTTGACACAGGAAGAAGGCGGGGTTCTGCGGCGTCTTCCCGTGCAATGGTCGGTGTCCAGAGGAGCGTTTTTCGCTTACTGGAATGAACAAGAGCAAAGCCCTGAAAGTGTGCATGATCTTTGGGAGCAAATGAAACCCTTGAACTCGGCATGGAACCTATACTGCGCGCGATGCCATACAACAAATTTGCAAGAAATTAGTAAAGACAGGTCGCATACCAGAGCCCAAGTCACCTGGACCGAAATTGGGGTAGGCTGTGAAGTTTGTCACGGCCCGGGTAGTAAACATGTCGACTATATGGAAAATAAACCACTTAACCGTGTCATGTCACTGGTTAATCTACAGTTGTTCGACAAACCCGTCCCCTACGTAATGAATGCAGCTGACCACAGCCAAGGCGTTGCGCTTAGCGTATGCGCGAAATGCCACGGTGCAGATATTCTACGCAAGCGGATGGAGGTGTATCGCGAGTATTATCCCGGCTATGATAATCACGGGCAGTTAAACGATTTGTCTGGTTACTTTACTGAAGCACCAAGCACGCCCGGAAGAGAGTTTCCGACGTTACAAGTTTGGCCAGATGGACGACCTAAAGGGTTAGGCACTTTATTTCGGACCTTTGCAGATTCCTCGCACTATGAGCAAACCGATATGCGCTGTTATGATTGTCACGATCCTCACAATAACAAAATGCCATCTAGCACAGGTATGTTGTATTCGAGTCCACAAAGCAACGAATTTTGTTTAAGTTGTCATCTACCGATTAAGGAAAATATCGCCCAACATACTCGGCATACTCCTGACTCCCCCGGTGCATATTGTTATGATTGTCACATGCCGAAAAACATACTAAATCAAGTTTCAGGGTCAAATCATTTTGTCAGAAGTCACAATGTGGGCAGTATTCCAAACCCTTTGATGTCGAAAACATTGGGTTTAGAAAATTCTCCCAATGCCTGCAATGAGTGTCACACAGAGCAAAATGCACAATGGGCTGTGGATAAGCTGAAAGAATGGAATATGGATGGGCATTTAGTTGATCAGTCGCTGCATCTAAATCGGAGCGCTGTTTCTGACATCACTCACTCAGACTGATTACAAATTGTTATAAAATTGTCATAGTTTTTTATTGAATACTACTTTAAGCTCATGCTCAAATTTTCAATAAGATCAAAAGTATGCGCGTAAAATTAATTAAAAATATTGTCAAGTCAGTTATTTTGGGTTGTGTTTTTTTCGTATCAACTAGCCAAGCTACGGTTGTTGAAGTGAGAACCGTTTTAGGGAATTTTCAGATCAATTTGTTTGATGAAACAACTCCCTTGACAGTGCAAAACTTTTTGCAATACGTCAACTCAGGCGCATACGCCAATAACGTAGTTCATCGTTCTGTAGATGGTTTTGTCATTCAATCTGGTGGCTTTACCTATGTCGGTCCGTCATCGTTAGGCGACGTTGCTACCGGATCGCCGGTTAACAATGAACCTGTGCTTTCCAATGTTCGTGGCACGATAGCGATGGCCAAACTTGGGGGTAATGAAAACAGTGCGACGTCTCAATGGTTTATCAATCTGGATGACAATAGTGCGGGTTCAAGCTCTTTAGATACACAAAATGGCGGATTCACCGTATTCGGACAAGTGTTAGGTGATGGCATGGATATAGTCGATGCTATTGCCGCGCTACCCACCTATAATTTCGGTGGTGCGGCTAGTTCAATACCGCTACGAAATTACACTGTTACTGACTTCAATAGCAATGTTGACGCGGACGATACTCACATGGTCATTGTCACTGATATTGTCGTTATAGATGCCAGTACCGTCACCAACCCGTCTTTAAATCCAACACCAAACACCCTGATTGGAGGCAGTCCCACGCCTAATCCTACACCTAACCCTAGCCAACCGAACACGGGTGGTTCAGGCGGTGGCAGCATACACTTTTTATTATTGTTGCTGGTTGCTATTGCATCCATTCGAATCAAACAAGAACGCTAATTAATTTGTAGTCGATTTTTAGCCGAACGAAGGGCATTCAATGCCCTTTTTGTGTTCTTTCAATGGATACATTATCTTAGATACTTGATTGTCAGTCCCATTAAGAGGAATCAAACTTCCATGACGATGTCGAGTGTAAAAAAAGCCGCACTGCTATTTCTTCTGATTATTTTTACCCTTGTTGCTTTTTACGGTAGCAATCTCGTCCGACTATACACAGCCGTGACCTTGTATGATGAAGATAAGATAGTAAACAATTTTGTATCTCTGTATGAAACCTTCAATGCCAACATGATTCCTGCAAGTGATACGCCTTTCCAATTCCCAGTTGATAAGGATGAGTTAACTCTCTCGTTTAAGGTTGACTCTGATTCCATCGATCTGCAATCGTTTCTAGAGGAAAGTGGCACCACCGGCTTGCTGGTTATCAAAGATGGCGTCATACGCTATGAGGAGTATTTTCAAGGACATAGTGAAGACAAGCAGCATATTTCCTGGTCTATGGGTAAGTCTTTTGTTTCCGCTTTATTTGGCATTGCCATTGACGAAGGCTACATCAAGAGTATTGAACAAGCGGTTACAGATTACGTACCTGAGTTGAAAGGCTCGGGCTATGATGGCGTGAGGATCAAAGACGTATTACAAATGTCATCAGGAGTAAAGTTTAATGAAGACTATGGCGACTTTAACTCTGATATTAATCGCTTCTCTAGAGCAGTGGCTTTTGGCACCTCTTTGGATGAATTTTCTGCGTCACTAGTGCGCGAAAAAGAACCGGGTACCTATAATCACTATGTGAGTATCGACACCCAAGTGTTAGGAATGGTGTTGACCCGAGCCTTGGATGTTTCTTTAACTGAATACTTACAACAAAAAATCTGGAAGCCGCTGGGAATGGAATATCCTGTTTATTGGTTAAAAGATGATGATGGCATGGAATTGGCGCTGGGTGGTATTAATGCCACCTTAAAGGATTATGCCAAGTTTGGTTGGTTGTATCTCAATAAAGGGAAATGGAATAATCTACAAGTTGTGCCTAAACAATGGGTGCTTGACTCAGTGACACCCGATGCGCCACACCTGCAACAGGGGGCGGGTAATCCTAATTCCAGTTCAAGTTTTGGCTATGGTTACCAATGGTGGATACCTTTAGGCGCAGACGACGAATTTGCTGCTCAAGGCATATATCATCAGTACATTTATATCGATCCGGATCAGCGTCTGGTTATTGTCAAAACATCAGCCAATCATAGGTACACAGACAAGTCATTCAATTGGTCTGCAAAACACTATGCCATGTTCCGCGCTATCGAGAGGCATTTTCGCTAAACATCAGTGCATCTGAGTAGGTAATTGATTTACAGAGTTGTTGCCATGCATATCGCTTTTCGCTGCTGTTAAAGCACTTGAACAATGCCGATAGAATGCCACTTTAGTTGCATAGCCATTGGCACAGTCAATTGCACGCTGCATACGGCATTGCAATCGTTCAAGCAAATTCACAGCGTTGCTTTCTAGACCAAGATAGCGGTAAGTATGGGCTAGCATAATTCCCAAAGATGTCAGTGTTGTGGTTAGTTGAGGCGATTCTAGGCGGTTGTCGAATATAATCTCAGCGGTTTCAAATGCTGTCCCTAAAAAACGATTTGCTTCAACATAATCTTGTTTTCTCAAAAGCGTTTCTGCTAATTGTTTCAATTGTTGAATTTTACCGAATGCTTCTTTCGGGTTCGCATCAACCCAGTCTTTGTGACGCTCACAAATGTATCTATATTCTTGCATGTGTTTCTCCTTATGATTTCTTAGCAACTGAACCTGTACTTTTACGCTTAGTTTCCATATCAATGTTGAAAAGGGCAGATTCGACAAAATAGTTATAGAGGGTTTGACTTTGCGAGACTTTCTTTGCGTAGCTAGTTGAATCCAATACTTCAAAAAGCAGCGGTAAGAGTTTCTTTATGAACGAGTAACATTCTTGTCGCCAAGCTAACGTCAGCGAGGTGTCGCAAAGGGTTTCAACCAAGGTGTCGAATACTCTAAGGTATGCTCTGCGTTTGCAGTGTTCGCAATTGGTTAAACGAGCTCTTTCAATGCCGATGTGCACATAACAAGGGATAATTTCGGAGCCCATTTGATTGCTAAAGTTGCTATCGCCTTCCCTAACCGCCATTTCCACCGAACAAAAAGAAAAACAATAATTCAAAATACACCTATTTAATCTAAATAAGAATGATTATCATTTAAGTTATGTGTATTTGTGGACTAGGTCAAGGAAAAATTGCAGAAAAGCGAATTTATTGTGCTTACTGTTCTCTAAGCACGCTTATTGCGTTGGTACATGAATGCCCAGCCGCCAAACAGTCCGGCAAAACATTGTGCCGCGAAACCAGCCGTATCTCTTGCACCTGCTAGCAGTGTAATGTTGAGTATGGGCTGCATCGCCATTAGGGCCGCTGCAACTGCAACAAGGCCAGCGAAAGGGAAAAGCCAGTTGGAAGTGAATTTTGTGAAACGCTTAATCAAACCAACACAAGAGAAACCGATTAATAAAGATCCTAAAATGACGGCTCCGTATGTGGGTAACAGGCCAAGCAAATCATCCCAACTACTTGATAGACGGGTTTTAAGCTCAATGTCTACACCTAACTCTGTTAGGCCATGCAAAACAAACTGACTGTGGAATAGGCTGGCCATTACGAAGCAACACAATACGGCTAGCAAAAAATCAGCAATCAATTGGAGTGTTTTTTTCATGAATCAATCCTGAAAGGTCCAAAATGGATGTTGCTGACGTTTGTTTTGAGTGAATATTCCCACTAGACTGCCCCTTTTTTCCGGCGATTTTTAACTTTCTTGTATTCAATCACTATGAATAAATAAACACCAGTCACCCATAAAATTAACAGCCCAATACCAATAGGTAGAAACACACCTAATTTAACCCACTCAGCAAAATAACTGCCATCATGAATAGATTCAATAACGTCGCTGCGACGTTGCGCTACCTGCAAAATGTCAGCAGTGTGAGTATCGACCTGAACTTCCCAATTGCTCGCGGAAACAAATTTAATGATTCCCTTTCCGGGTTTTAGATCCGCTCGTTCCAGCTCAGCCCAACTAGTAAACCCAGCTTGTTCAATGGTTTTAGCAGCCTCAAATAAACTTTGTATCGAGGCCATTGGCACACCATTGCGTTCGACGCCTTTTTGACTTGGGGGTTGAATCCATTCCAACTCTTTTTTAATCATTAGCAAAATGCCCGCCCCAATCATTATGATCAGGGGGAGGGCAATGACGATAGAACCCCAATGATGTACTTTTCTAAAAAGTGTTTGAACCCGCATTAATCAAGCGTTCCTAATCAATCTCAACAGGCTCATCCGAGACTTCTTTCATTAAACCTACCGGCATCCAAGGCGCTCCTGCTTTCAATAGAGATTGCTTAAATGCTGGGAATTCGGTTTCCATCAAGTTGTTTAGTTTAGGCAGCAATTCGCCAAGGGCGTCTTTGACATAACCCATTTGCTGTTTTTGCGTCGTGGTCAAGCCCCAGGTGTTTGCACGAGCGAATTCAATCATAAATAACCGACTAGAAATGGTTGCAGGAGAAGTACCCATTCCACTTCTTGAACTTTTACCATTTAATGTCTCTTCCGCAGCAAAAACAGCCTCTCTTAACGCTTGGTAGTGAGTCTCCAAATCACCTGCAACAGCAGTTGAGCGGTCCAACGCCATACGAAATGATTTTAATTTAGCCTTAAGATCACCTACTTGAGCATTCGCCATAGAGACCTTGCGTCTCAGGTCTTCCACTTCCAATATTGAAGCTGATCTTTGTTGTCGTGACTCACTTCCTGAGACAGTTTCTTGATATAGAGGAGTCACTTCAAAAGAGACTGATTCCGCCAACTCGCGAGTCTTGCCACCAACTGTAGTGTACAAGGCAGCTGAGTATTTGCCGGGTTCTACTAACGGCCCTACATCGCCAAAAAAGCTGGGGTCGGTACCTAGGGCATTGGCCGAGGGTAGACGTAAATCCCAGGTGACACGATGAAGTCCTTTTTCTGCTTCAGAGTTAACCTTACGGACGATGTTACCTTGTGAGTTTTTAATCACTAAATAAACACTTGGCTCTGCTTCTCTCAATTCGTTCTCGACCACATCCCACGATGGATAGAGTGGATAGTCACCCTTTTCAATCTCTTTCTTTTCCTTGTCTTCCCGTTTATCTTTTAATGATTTAATGCCGTCACGTAAGTAGTAGGTAAATGTCGCACCAAATTCTGGGTTTTCTGCTCTATACTCAAAGTCGCCGTGGCTGTCTGTATGCAGCTTTTCTGGGAGGTACCAAAGGGCGTCGCGTGGTGTAAATAGCAAGGCTTCTTCTTGCAGTTTTTCTTTGCTGATTGAACGCAACGGAGTGTAGTCATCTAATATATAAATACCTCTTCCAAAACTGCCAGCGACCAAATCATTTTCCCTACGCTGAATTTTCACATCACGAAAAGATATGGTTGGCACGTCTCCAGTTAATTCCGTCCACTGTTTTCCGCCATCTACCGTGAAAAATAAACCAAACTCGGTACCAACAAAGAGCAAGTTTTTATTTACATGGTCTTGGACAATCCGCCAAACAAGATGCTTATCGGGAAGGTTTGATGCAATCGACTTCCATGACTTTCCGCGATTGGTACTTTTGATTAAATACGGTTTGTAATCGCCATACTTGTGATTATCTAGTGCAGCGTAAACGGTATCTTTGTCAAACAAGTCTGCGCGAATATCATTGACATAAGCTGTGGCTGGGATACCTCTAATGTCATCAATTTCGTACTTCTTCCAATCTTTGCCGCCGTTTGACGTGACTTGGATAAGCCCGTCATCTGTTCCGGCATACAATATATTTTCATCAAGGGGAGATTCAGCGATATTGGCTATGGTGTTGTAATTCGACATTGCCAATAAATCAAAACCCGAATTGACCGACCAGGTGCGATCCATCACCGGCATATGCATTCTGTTTTCGTTTTTGGTTAAATCGCCAGAAATGGCCTGCCAACTATTCCCTCTGTCGTCTGAACGCCATACTCTGTGAGAAGCATGATATAGACGCTTAGGATCATGACTCGACACCAAAATGGGTGCGTCCCAATTATATCGCTCTCCCGGCTCGCCCGGTTTTGCTTGAGGTTGAATCGAAACATACTCACCTGTTTTACGATGATATCGGGCAAGGTTTCCTTGTTGACGCTGACCGTAAACAATATCTGGGTTACCCGGCTCAGTAGCGGGTTGATGGCCGTCCCAGTCCAGAATCAAGAACCAGTCATTGTTCTTAATGCCGTGAGCTTTCGTGGTGCGTGATGGTCCACCTTGCGAGGAATTATCTTGGGTTCCACCATACACGTAATAGAAGGGTTTAGTATCATCAACTGCTATTTTGTAGAACTGCGTGATTGGCATATTTGACAGAAATCGCCACTTATCCATATCGTCACGGGTTTCATAAATACCACCGTCACTGCCGACCAATAAAAAATCTTTGTCAGTGGGGTGAAAAGCCATAGCGTGATCATCAACATGCTTGAATTTAAGATTCATAGGCGTCCATGTCTTGCCACCGTCATCACTGTATTTTGTATAGTTGCTTGCTATGTAAATTCGATCAAAGCGGTGTGGGTCGGCAAAAATCTCTTGATAGTAATGAGGCCCGGTTCCACCACCGACTTCATCTGACATTTTAGTCCAACTTGCCCCTTGATTGGCTGAGCGATATACGCCTCCTTTACGCTGATTAACCTCAATACCGGCATAGACAACATCGGGATTAACTTTCGATATAGCTAATCCAATTTTGCCCATATCCGTCTTAGGCAAGCCTTCGGTGAGTTTGCGCCAAGTTTTACCGCCATCATCAGATGTATGGATAGCTGAACCTGGTCCCGTTCCTACGTAAGTAGGCAGGGTTCTTTGCCTCTGCCAAGTGGCTGCGTAGAGCTTGTCTGGGTTTCGAGAATCGATAACCAAAGAAGTTACGCCGGTCCACTCATCGGTTTTTAGTACGTTCTCCCATGTTTCACCGCCGTCCACAGTTTTAAATAGTCCTCGTTGCCCACCCTTGGACCAAAGAGGGCCTTGTGATGAAACCCAAACTATATTTGAGTTTGAGGGGTGAATAATGATGTCGGAAATATGCTCTGATTGTTCTAGTCCCATGTTTTTCCATGTTTCACCGCCATCCAGTGATTTATACACACCATCGCCGAAGCTTAAGTGTCTACCACCGTTATTTTCACCTGTTCCAACCCAAATAATATTAGAGTTGCTAGGATCAATAGTAACGTCGCCGGTAGAATATACAGCTTGTTTATCGAATATGGGCTTCCACGTAATACCACCATTGTCAGTCTTCCAAACCCCGCCCGAACCGACTGCTACGTACCATGTGGAAGGATCTTTTGAATCAACTTCAATATCTGCAATGCGTCCAGACATATAAGCTGGGCCAATATTACGTAGTTTCATACCGGACAGTAACTTGTCCGTTAACAGTCCATCTTGGTCTTTCTTAGCAGCATGGATTGGGGAAGAACATAGGGTGATAAATAGTGCGAGGGTAGTGAGCAGTTTCATGCAAATTTCCTGTAAATCTAATTTAAGGTCATTACTTATTATTTTGAAAGTTAAGAGTAACAGCATTTCGCATTTTTCATAGTAGGCATTTTGATCCCATAAATGACTCAAAATCTATAGCCCAAACCACATCTATTTTTAAGGTGCCGTAAAGAGATTGACTGAAGGGTAAAATTTTTTCTTGACAGTCTGTTGGCTCAAATAGCAAGATTGATCATACGAAGGCTGGGTAGGAGCTTTTTTTTGAAAACATAGGTAAAACATATTTAAGCTGACTGTACATAAAAAAATCACAACAATAGTAAAAAGGAAATTACTGATGAAATGTTTATTAACTCTACTCTTATCTCTCTCAATTACTGTTATTTTAGGATGCAGTGTCTTATCCACTCAAGTTGAAGTAAAAGAAGATCATTTTCGCTTTGAAAATTTTATTCGGAATATCAAATTTGAAAAAGAGTATATCTACCTTGCATGCCACAGGCAGAGACCTATTGGATGGGATAACCCAAGGCAATATGTGGCAGGTGAACAGAATTTATGGATAACAGCAGCATTCGATGACAGTAATACGATGAAACTGCTTAAAACCGCCCATTTTAATTTCAAAGTGAATTTAGAATCAGGTAAAAGTTATATGCCCAATCGCGAAATTAATGGTGACAGAATTTCAGTATGGATCCAAGAAGTTGATAGCGGCGCACGCGTCAGTGAAGTTCAAGAAGCAAATCTCGAAATACAGCTATCTGAGTACGTCAAAAGTAGAAAACAATGCACTACTAGTACCGTATAAATAAATCACAGTTTCTCTGCTAGTCCTCAGCTACCAATTTGGCAGTTGAGGCCTAGCATCTTTTTCTTTCATCACTATGCCCACAAAGCTTTTAAAGAGAACGGACTCTTAACAGAGATACACCCTTAGGCGCAAGTTCGTACTGAGAAGCGACAGTATTCTCTGTAAAGAGATCTATCACATTAATAGCGGAGGCATTCTTCAAACCTAGAGTTAGCTTAGCGGTGTGTTTTCCAAGGTTAAGTATGCTGACTAAATAACTACCGTCTTTTTGTTTAACCGCCAGCCACTGACATCCTTTCTTGTTGGTGTCATTATTTTCAATAAGTGTTATTTCTGCTCTTCCTCCATTGATTTTGCTTATGGCAAAATCGCGTATTTCGTCGAGACTATGCTTCCCATCTAGAACGAATAGCTTGCCGTTACTCGCCTGCAAGGGGTTGTTATGAGCCTGACCATACTCGTCAGAGAGTAGGTTTTGATCAGAGTCCATAATCACAGTTCCCCCCTTATTTAGATACGATTGCAGGGCTTCCAATTCAGTTTGAGTAACAAATTCCGTTTGATATACAAGGATTGCATCCCAACGACTATTGGATTGCTTGTTGATAATATTCTCTGTAGCGAATCCTACCGGAAAACCCTCGAAGAAGAGCTTTTCGTAAAGGTCGAATTGCTGGCTCATGTGATTCTTTTTATTGATAGCCGACGTCTCAGAATGAAAAAGACGCAAGGGGCGTCGTTGCTGGCGAAGGGCAATAATTTCCTCTGAGAAACTATTTAAGTCATACATCACCTGAGTATAGGCATTCGCAATGTGCGGCTGTTGGTTGATTGAACCTGCAAAAGATCCTGCAAGCGCATTGTCGAAAAAATCGAGCTCTCCTTCTAAACGGTCTTCTGGTGATCCATCGGGATCTCTCGCCCAAAACCACGCCATATTCGCGTCCATACCTTGTAGCGTTGCCAGCCAATAAACGCTTTCCACATACTCAATTGAGGTGTCGAGTTTTCTCCAGTTGCCTGCTGAGAGAAAATGGGATTCGGAGTTGATGTGAATCTTGTTTGGGGAAACAGATTCCATGAAGTCGTAGGACATGCTCAATTCTTCCCAGAAGTAGGCATAATGTTCTTCCCATTTTTCAGGCCCTTTGGCAGTGCGCGAACGCGACTCACGCGCTTTGGCATCATCTCCTATCATTGAAGTCAACTCTGTGAGGGCTTCCAAATCAATACCTTGATAGCGCGAATTACCGGTATACAGATGAGGCATGATTTTAATATGAGTATCTGCATTCGAATTTCCTTTCCGAAGCTCACCTTGTAAAAAAGTGAACCAATTGATTGCTCGGTCCATGTTGTATCTTGCAAAGTCATAAAAGTAGGGGGTGCCATGGGCATCTGCTGGAATGGGAACTTCGACTTCCACTGAATCAAAACCAGTGAACTCAGTCCCCCAGTTGGCATTCAATCGGTCTAGATCACTATGGTATTTTTTGTTCAACCATTCTTGATATTTTTTTAGGGTGTATGAAGAGATATTTTGCATTTCCCCAGTTCGACGGGTCCAGTTGCTATCTACTGCGTACCAATGAGGTTCATTAGCGAGAATATAACCAAGTTGAGATACTTTTTTGTTTTGGGTCATAGCACCGGTTTCTTTGGCGATGGTTCCCCAAAGTTCTCTTGCAAGGGGATTGTCTATATCGTATCCGGTAAATAACGAGCGACCCTTTCGAACCTCTGGTTCTTGTTCTTCAACCCACTTGGGAATACCCATATTCCAATAAATAAGGAAGCCAACATTAGTATCCGGAATTTCAGTTAGTTCACGTAGTAACTCTTGATCGAAAGTACGATCTTCTTTCAACAGAAAAGAATTGATTGCACGGTCGTGATCAACCGGATAGAGATTTTCACCGCCGTGAAATATTGCTCCAAGATGATCGTTATAAACCCTTTTGTCAGTCAAAGGTCGACCGACTGATTTGGAAAAGTAATCGTAAAGAAAGACGGGGCGTCCATTACCGTTGAGCAACATGTTATTGCTGATTTCTATATTTCGCCAATCCACTTTATTGACTGGGCGACGTTTGATTTCGCCTCTAAGAACAAGGGAAAGTTCAGTTATTCCTTGATCGAGTATTTTAACGACCATCTTTCGTTGAAAGTCAGGTATTTCTGCGGCCAATTTATCTTTGTCTTTCTTGTACGGATAATATTCGCCAAAAAGATAGGCGACAGCAGCTTGATTGTTTTCATCCCAATCAGCATATTTCAAGAACTCCTTTGCGAACCAGATGACGGTTTCTTCACGGACCGAGTCTATGCCTTTGCTGCGTGCTTGGGTCATCATAGATTCTAGGGTTTTTATCTTAGCTAAGGCTTCTATTGTTAAGGGGTTGTTTCCCGAACTCTTAAGTTCGCGTGCTTGCTCGATTGGGGGATTGCTGGAAGCATAACAAGTGAGGCTCAGCAGCGAAAACCCGATAAAAAGGAGCTGGGTTAGTTTGATATGCATCAGAGGTCCATATAATAGGTGAAGAAGTCGCTTATAGATGGTTAATGAAAAGAATAGTGTACATACTCAAACTAGACAACCACAGACACCCTTTACTTGATCGAGATGTCTGCGTTAATTCATTTAATGCAAATTCTATTGTGTTATCTTTCTATAAAAATGAGATTAAATGAGCTTGGAATGCGCACTAAACCCTATTTAAAATCGATTTTGCTCGTCCTTTCTTTCCTATCGCTATTGCACAATAATGTTTTGGCTGAAATCAAAACTATTGGTGATTACAAAGTTGAAGAACATGTCTCGGGTCTAAACTATCCTTGGTCAATGGCATTTGTTTCCGATAATCACTACTTAGTGACCGAAAAAGCAGGCGCTTTGAGGCAAGTAATCAATAAGCAAGTCAAAGAACCTGTTGTCGGTTTGCCCAACGATATTTATGTAAAAGGGCAGGGTGGGCTTTTAGATGTGGTTTTGCATCCAGAGTATTTATTGAATAAATGGATTTATCTCAGCTATTCAGCGGGAGATGATAAGCACAACACTCTAAAGGTCATTCGCGGGAAAATAAGAGACAATAAACTGGTGGATGTGCAATCCATATTTTCCGTTGCACCCACGCGAGACACGCCGGTGCATTACGGTGCTCGCCTGGCTTTTATGTCTGATAACACGTTGTTGATAAGCAGTGGTGACGGATTTGATTTTCGCGAGGATGCACAACGTCTAGATAATCACCTTGGTAAGATACTTCGAGTCAATGAAGATGGCGGCTTGCCTGATGACAATCCATTTGCCCTTGAGAGTGGCCTAAGAAAGTGGGTTTACTCTATTGGACACCGGAATCCGCAAGGCTTAGTCGTTGATCAGGATCGCAACAGAATTATTTCTCATGAGCACGGGCCAGCTGGCGGTGATGAAATTAATATTATTCGTTCAGGTAAAAACTATGGATGGCCAGTCATCACTTATGGTAAGGATTACATTGGAGCGAGTATTTCTCCTTTTAAAGAGTACCCGGGTATGCAACAACCTTGGGTAGATTGGACACCCTCCATAGCACCGTCAGATATGACTATCTACAAGGGTACTAAATTTCCGCAAATGCGCGGAGACCTATTGGTCAGCACCTTGAAAACTAGAGAAATTCGCTGGATACAAATGGCAGGCAATCAGATTGTCCATCAAACGTCACTGTTTTCCGAACTAAATCAACGCATTCGAGGTGTAAAAGTACATCCAGATGGGTCAATATTATTGTTGATTGACGATGTACAAGGGAAAATATTGCGTGTCGTACCATCACTATAAATTTAACTGATAGCAGGTATAACCAAACAATCGTTATGAGAAATTCAAATTTAGCTCGTTTACCTTTATACTTAACGGGTTTCATTTCTATACTCAAAAATATTAACCGGATATTCTGAGTCAAAAAACTAAGAGGACCAAATAGTGTTAGAAGCTTATCGTACACATGTAGAAGAGCGTGCTACTGAAGGTATTCCACCTAAACCACTTAACCCAGAGCAAGTTAATGGCTTAGTTGAATTATTAAAAAATCCTCCTGTCGGAGAAGAAGATTTCTTACTAGAGCTACTGTCTGAAAGGGTTCCTCCTGGTGTAGATGAAGCTGCCTACGTGAAAGCAGGCTTTTTGGCCGCTATAGTCAATGGCGAAGCTGAATCACCACTGATTTCTAAAGATGCAGCTATCCAATTGCTTGGAAATATGCACGGTGGTTACAACATAGTGACTTTAGTGGAAGCACTTGATAATGATGATTTAGCTGAACTCGCTGCTGAAGAGCTAAAACACACTCTATTGATGTTCGATGCATTTCACGACGTTGAAGATAAAGCCAAAGCAGGCAATAAATTCGCGCAAGATGTTATGCAATCTTGGGCTGATGCAGAATGGTTCACTGGCAGAGATGATCTACCAGAAAAAATTACTGCTGTCGTATACAAAGTGACTGGCGAAACTAACACTGACGACCTTTCTCCCGCACCAGATGCATGGTCTCGCCCTGATATTCCATTGCATGCTCGTGCTATGTACAAAATGGAACGCGAAGGCATAAAGCCTGACGTGCAAGGAGAAGTCGGTCCGCTAAAGCAAATTGAAGAAATTAAGTCAAAAGGCTATCCAGTTGCGTTTGTTGGAGATGTCGTAGGAACGGGGTCTTCCAGAAAATCAGCGACTAACTCTGTGTTGTGGTTCTTCGGTGAAGATTTACCCGGTGTGCCAAACAAACGCGGTGGCGGTATTTGTATTGGCGGTAAAGTTGCTCCAATTTTCTTTAATACAATGGAAGATGCAGGCGCGCTAGTGTTTGAAGCTGACGTTGATAATATGGAAATGGGCGACGTAATCAATATTTTCCCATTGGAAGGAAAAATCACCAACGCCAATGATGAAACCATCGCAGAATACAGCTATAAATCTAAAGTTTTACTAGACGAAGTTCGTGCTGGTGGACGTATTAATTTAATAATCGGTCGTGGTTTAACTGACCGCGCTCGTGAGTCATTAGGCCTAGAACCCACAGAATTGTTCCGTAAGCCTGAGCAGCCAAATGATACAGGTAAAGGCTATACGCTCGCACAGAAAATGGTTGGTAAAGCATGTGGAGTTGAAGGCGTTCGTCCTGGCACCTATTGTGAACCTAAAATGACCACTGTAGGGTCTCAGGATACTACTGGACCAATGACACGAGACGAGTTGAAAGACCTAGCTTGTTTAGGTTTTACTGCTGATTTGACTATGCAGTCTTTCTGTCACACAGCTGCATATCCTAAGCCGGTCGACATCGACACTCAACACACATTGCCTGACTTCATAATGAATCGCGGTGGTGTTTCATTGCGTCCAGGCGACGGTATTATCCATTCATGGTTAAACCGCATGTTGCTTCCGGATACAGTCGGTACGGGTGGTGATTCACATACTCGATTCCCGCTTGGAATTTCATTCCCTGCAGGCTCAGGCTTGGTCGCTTTTGCCGCTGCAACAGGTGTTATGCCGCTGGATATGCCTGAATCAATCCTAGTTAGATTCAAAGGCAAAATGAAACCCGGTATTACCTTACGCGATCTTGTTCATGCAATACCACTATACGGTATCAAGCAAGGTCTACTAACAGTGGCGAAGAAAGGTAAAATTAACGCCTTCTCTGGTCGCGTATTAGAAATTGAAGGTTTGGAACACTTAACTGTTGAGCAAGCTTTTGAACTGTCTGATGCGTCTGCTGAGCGCTCTGCCGCAGGTTGTACGATTAAATTATCGAAAGAATCAATATCTGAGTACTTAAACTCGAATATTACTATGTTGCGCTGGATGATCAACGAAGGTTATGGTGATTCGCGTACGTTAGAGCGTCGTGCCCGTAAGATGGAAGAATGGATTGCCAACCCAGAGTTAATGGAAGCGGATGCCGATGCAGAGTATAAAGAAATTGTTGAAATTGATTTAGACGAGATCAACGAACCTATTTTATGTTGCCCGAATGATCCAGACGACGCTAAAACCTTGTCTGACGTTGCAGGGGACAAGGTCGACGAAGTCTTTATCGGTTCTTGTATGACAAATATCGGTCACTTTAGAGCGGCCGGTAAATTGCTTGAGCAATATAACGGAACATTACCAACACGATTGTGGATTTCTCCTCCAACCAAGATGGATCAAGCGCAATTGATGGAAGAGGGCTACTACAACATTTATGGTAGAGCAGGTGTTCGCACCGAAATGCCAGGGTGTTCTTTGTGTATGGGTAACCAAGCTCGAGTATTAGCAGGAGCGACCGTTCTTTCAACTTCTACTCGTAACTTCCCTAATCGCCTCGGTGATGGTGCCAATGTGTACCTTTGCTCTGCTGAATTAGCTGCGGTTGGTTCAATAGTGGGTAGAATTCCTACAACAGAAGAGTACATGGAATACGCGAGTAAAATTGAGTCAATGAGTGGAGATGTATTCCGCTACCTCAACTTTGATCGTATGGATGTATTCAAAAAAGCAGAAGAAGCTGCGAAAAAGAATATCATTCCGACTTTGAATATCGCATAAGATATTAGACAGTAACAATTAGAACCGGATTAGGTGAGAACTTAATCCGGTTTTTTATTGGTAGAGGAACTATTATCGATTCACACTATCCTAGCTACTAGTTGTGGCGAATGTATTAGGTTGAATAGGATGAAATTGATAGTTACGATATTGCTTTGTGTGATGGTAACGGGATGCACTAGTATGAATGCAAAACAAGTGATGGGGGCCGCTGCTGGAAACGCAGCAGGGACACAAGTCGCTTATGGTAAGCAATGCTTCGCGCTTAAAAGTCAGTGTGTTCAAGGAATATATGAAGAATGGCAGACAAGTGATAATGTCGATGGTTGCTCATGCAAAAAATTATAATTAAGAAGCGATTTCTCCTTCCTTGTATTTGGATTTTATTCAGTTGTGTCAGCTTCGCTTTCGCTGTTGAATTTGATCGAATAGATGTCGAGGTTGGTGGTAAAACTCTGAATGTTGAATACGCACATAAGTTCGAGCAACGAGCCCAAGGGTTAATGTTTCGAGAAAAACTGTGTGGCGATTGCGGTATGTTATTCAAATACCCAAAGCAAAAAGTTGCAAGTATGTGGATGAAAAATACGCTTATTCCGTTGGATGTCGCTTTCATCAAAGCCGATGGAACCATCGTTGACATATTAGCCATGCAACCCCAAGACCTAACCTCTATTCGTTCGTCAGAAAACGTACTCTATGCCCTTGAAATGAATCAAGGCTGGTTTGCTGAAAACGACATCGATGTAGGGCAAGTGATTAAAATACTGAAGCTGTAAAACACTGAAGCTGTTATATACGATTTGAGACATGGAGTTAAAATGAAGTATCGAGGAAGTTGCCACTGTAAAGCGGTTACCTTTGAAATAGAATCATCAGATAATCCTGAAGTAGAAGATTGTAATTGCAGTATTTGCAGTAAGTTTGGCTTCCTTCATCTGATTGTGCCGAAACGCAATTTTGTGTTGTTAAGTGGAGAAAACCAGTTAACTGTGTATCGTTTCAATACAGGAATAGCCAAACACACCTTTTGCCAAATCTGTGGTGCTAAACCTTTCTATATCCCGCGCTCAAATCCTGATGGCGTAGACATCAATGTACGTTGTTTAGATGAACCACCAGTAAACATGAAGATTGTCCCTTTTGATGGAAAAAATTGGGAAGATAACGCCGCGAGTCTTGCGCACAAGAGTAAATGAATAAATATGCAGTAAAAAGCATATTTTATTCACTAAAATTACCTTAAAATCAGCAAAAAGCCCTTTAAAAAAGTCCTCAATCTGCTAATTTACGCACACTAAAATTTTATAGGTGTGCCCGTGTCAAATTCTTTACCCACTGCCATCAATGTCGCCAAATTTGGCGGCACTAGTGTTGCCAACTTCGCAGCAATGAAAAACTGCGCTCAAATCATAGCGGATAACCCGAATACACGAGTTGTTGTAGTCAGCGCTTCTGCTGGCGTAACTAATCACTTAGTGAAATTGGCAAATACCCCTTTGACTCAACAACAAATACACCAAGTTGTTGAGGATATTCGCAACATTCAATTGAGCATTTTAAACGATCTTGGTGCACCTAATGATGTAGCTGAGAAATTAAACGCTTTGATATTGTCTATGGCTGAGTTGGCGTCCCACGAGGAATTGTTGCACAGTGATGAGCTTAAAGATTCGCTGCTGTCCTTCGGTGAGCGTATGTCTTCGTTGTTATTTGCTGAGGTTTTAAAACAAACCGTAGTCAAAGGTGAAAATTTTGATATTAGAAAAGTACTCAAAACCGACAGTACATTTGGGCAGGCAGTGCCAGATTTACAGTCAATAAAAAGTCATGCCGAAACCTTAATGAAGCCAGAATTGGTCGATTCTGTGTTGGTAACTCAAGGTTTTGTTGGCGCTGATCAGCAAGGAAAAACAACCACGCTTGGTAGAGGTGGTTCGGATTTCACTGCTGCTCTATTAGCAGAGGCGTTGGATGCTCAAAGCTGTGAGATTTGGACTGACGTAGTCGGTGTCTACACCACTGATCCTCGAATTACAGATGCTGCACGTCCGTTGCCGGAACTCAGCTTTGAAGAAGCGGCTGAAATGGCGAATTTTGGCGCGAAAGTTTTACACCCAGCAACTATGGAACCTGCATTGAGAAAGAACATTAAGGTCTTTGTTGGTTCTAGTCGTGAACCGGAGAAGGGCGGGACTTGGATAGTTAGAGATTGTGCTGATGAGCCGCCATATCGGGCCATTACTCGCCGTAAGCAACAAGTTATGGTAACGGTTAAAACACCGAAAATGATGCACGCACAGGGCTTTCTACAACAAGTCTTTACGATTATTGCAAAGCACAGTTTGAGTGTTGATCTAGTGACTACGTCTGAAATTGCGGTTTCATTTACCCTAGATAACCCAGCAAATTCAGTAGCAGAGAAACTAAATCGTGACACACTCGATGAATTGCGTGAGTTTTGTGAAGTGGTTGTTGAAAGTGACTATGATTTGGTGACTGTCGTTGGAAACAATATGCATAGCGCAGCGGGCGTATCAGCGAAAATATTTTCATCCGTAGATAAATACAACCTACGGATGATTTGTTACGGAGCTAACCCACACAATATGTCGTTTCTGGTGCATCAAGATGATAGTTCTAATATCGTCAAGCAGTTACACCGCAACTTGTTTGAACAGGTCTAGTGAACTAGGTTCTATACTCTAAATTGTTGCACTGAGGCTTGTAGTTCTTCTGCAAGCCTTGCGACTTCCATGCTCGACTCAGAAGTTTGTTGCGCGCCGATAGATGTCTCTTCAGATATTTCAACAATATTCTCAAGTTTTTCGCTTATTTCCTGTGAAACAACATTTTGTTCACGCGCAGATTGTTCAATTTGACTGCTCACATCGTGGGCCTTATGCACGGCTTCTGTGATCATATCCAAGGCTTGGGCAGCAGTTTCGGTTTGCTCTACACAAAGGGTAGTTTGTTCCTTGCCTTGATTCATTACAGTAACCGCTTTTTCAGCTCCAGCTTGTAACACTTCAATCATGGCATTAATTTCTTGAGTGGATTTCTGTGTGCGACTCGCGAGCGTGCGTACTTCATCAGCAACAACTGCGAAACCTCTACCTTGTTCTCCAGCTCTGGCTGCTTCAATAGCAGCATTCAAGGCAAGAAGATTAGTTTGTTCAGCAACACCTTTGATGACATCAAGTATCCCACCAATGCTGGCGCTATCTTGATGCAACTTATTAATAACCGAAGCGGCTTCTTCAACATCAACAGCCAATTTTTCAATTGTTTGTTTGTTTTCAGAAGAAATCATTTTCACTTTTTCAGCTTCAGTGTCCGCGTGACCTATTTGATTGAGGGTGTCTTCAGCGCTTTGCGTTACCATTTGTGAAGTACTGTGCATTTCTGTTGTTGCCGTAGCGACCTGAGCCACCTGAGATTTTTGATTCTGAATAGAGGCGGTAGTTTGCGCCGTTACCGCAGAGGTTTGTTCAGAAGCAGCGGCTAATTGGGTTGCTCTGGTACTAATGCCGCTGATCAATCCTTTCAAACTATCTATAAGGTTATTGACACTTTCGGCTAACTCACCGAATTCGTCATCGGAAGAATCATCAAGTTTGCGTGTCAGGTCACCAGATGAAACAACATGTAATAGTTCATTAACGCGACCCAGCGGCACTGTGATTGCTCTGACACTCTTGTAAGCTATCCAAGTGGCTAATACTAGCGAAGCTAACACTATAACAATAACTTGTGTGGTTCCACTTGATACGTTACTAGCGACGCTTTGCGTCATACTGCTTGCCTTGTCTTTGGCTAAGCTCAGTAAATTATTTAATTCTGCATTTGCCTCTAAAATATTTGCATCAGACGCGTCTAAGGCTTGTTTAGCCTCAATTTGTTTGTTTAGCCGATTAATTTGAGTTTGAAGTAAACCATCAGACATAGTAACCGAAGTCACAACCTTATCGACTAAAGTTGATACTTCTTCCATGGTGCCAGAGTTATCTTTATTGCCTACTAAGTTTCGCATTTGCGAAGCTTGGTTTTTAATTTGATCAATAACCAGTTCCACTTCATTGCCAATAGTCTGCGCACGGACAATTTCTTTTGTCTTGATGTAATCAGCACTGACTGTGAGAAGCGTCAGTAGGGATGTTTCAAGCTGTTCACCTATTTCAGCCGCTTTTTCTAAATTGGCATCTTCTTGAACTATGTCTAGGTCTGCAAAATCTAGCAGCAAAGTAGA
Organism: uncultured Alteromonadaceae bacterium; assembly: GCA_947503265.1. Classification (GTDB taxonomy): domain Bacteria; phylum Pseudomonadota; class Gammaproteobacteria; order Enterobacterales; family Alteromonadaceae; genus Aliiglaciecola. Next base: position 188,477 of record CANNDC010000007.1, on the reverse strand, counting down.
TGAATCGTCAGCATTGTCTTCAACGTCACTAACCAGTTGATCCAACCGTACACCATCGTTAAGGTTAGCTTTTCGACTATTAAACATTCGTTCAATATTCGCTATAAAAGATTGATAAATAGAATCGACGCTTTGTAAGCTTTGGCTTAATTCGGGGTTAGACTGCACAACCTGTCTCGCCGTTTGATATTCACTATCAAAAAGAGACTTGCTGTCTTCATACTTGCTTAGTTTTGTTGCCAGTTTGGATAATTCGGTTTCATGAAACCCTTCGACAGCGTGTCGACCCATATTTAAGAAGGAAACCTTTAATTGATTACTTCCTTCCAACGCTGGAATGGCTAGTTCATTGACTTGCTCGGATGCATTATCTATGGAATTAAAATTGTATAAGGACGAGGCGCCAATAATTAATAACAAGATACTAATGATGGCGAATCCACCGATTACTCTCTTTGCTACTGTCAGTTTCATTGTTTGGTCCCCGGTGCTGTATAAAAATGCTTGATGCTAGTTACTATTAACATTGGCTTTTCTTTCAAAATGATTGAGTTTGTAATCGTTATTATTTTTCTATACCGATACCTGTAGCGGTAAAGGTTGGTTTGAGCTAGCAAACTCTGCGTAGACTACAAAGTATAGATCGACCACAGAAATTACACGTATAAAAATACTTACATAGGTATCGACGAATCATCTTTTTACTTTAGTTAAACCGCAGAAGCGCGTTAGTGACTGACGGAAATGAATTTTTCCTGCTCAATACAATAAAGCGTCATTTTGTTACCCCAAACATAGCCAGTATCTAAACCTATGCATTGACTTGAGTCAGTTTTACCCATGAGAGTAGCCCAATGACCAAAAAGTATTTTTTGTTTTTTCTTCAATTGCGTATTTTCGATGCTGAACCAGGGTTTAAGGTGTTTTGTTGTTAAATTCGGAGACGACTTAGTTTCAAATTCGAGTTCATTATTGGATTTGATAAATCGCATACGGGTGAAGGCATTAATGATGAATCTGAGTCGGTCATAGTCCTTGAGGGAATCATCCCACGCCCGAGGAGCCGAACCATACATGTTCGCCAGAAGTTTTTTATATTTTGGACCAGATAGAACAATGCTTACTTCATTGCTGAGAGCTTCTGCTTGATTTAACGACCATTGGGGGTAAAGACCAGCATGACAAATTAAAGTGTGCTTGTTTATTTTCTTAGCAAGGGGTTTAGTTCTGAGCCAATTAGCAAATTTGTCGGCTTTTTTAGACGCAAGTAAAGGACCTAAATTGTCACTTTGCTTGGCAGGCTTCAATTTGCAGTGAACTGCTAAAAAGTGAAGATCATGATTGCCCAAAACACATTCAAAGCTGTCACCCATTTGGTATAAAAAATTAAGGGTTTTTAGAGAATCAGGACCACGAGCAATCAGATCACCCACTGCCCACAATTTGTCAATGTTTGGGTCAAATTTGGCCTTTTTCAATAGTGCTACCAACCCCAAATAGCACCCTTGAATATCCCCGACTACATAGTTCGCCATAACAATTTAGTTGACCAAATTGGGCACGGCTAGACTGAAAACCTCGATAGGTGCGGTAAATACATCGCCGAAGACACTTTTAAATTCATAGTGCCCCTTCATACTACCCACAGGCGTGTCTAGCACTGCACCGCTGGTATACTGGTATGATTTACCTGCCGCTATCGTTGGTTGTTCACCCACAACACCCTCGCCAGCAACCTCTGTTTTCTTGCCATTGCCATCTGTAACTAGCCAATAACGATTTAACAAAGTAACGGAATTAGTACCTTTATTCTCAATGGAGACTTGATAGGCAAACGCGTATTTATCTTCAGATTCAGGGATTCGATCAGGCAGGTATTGAGTCTGCACCTTAATATCGATCAGGTTCGTTGCTAATTTCAAACTCTGTCACTTTTTGGTAGGTGATTTGCTAAATTAGCATAATCCACCAGACTTAAATTTTCAGCCCTTAATTCAGGATTTATTCCTAAATCTATCATTTGATTCTCGCTAATGGCTTTTTTCAGGCTATTTCTGATGGTTTTACGTCTTTGATTAAATGCCATTGCACAAACTTGGTTAAGTTCTTTTTCGTCGTTAACTAAAACAGGCTTAACTTGGTGAGGTATCAATCTAACCACAGCCGAATCGACTTTTGGTGCAGGTTTAAACGCACCAGGGGGAACTTGTAATACCGGGAGAACTTGGCAGTGATATTGAGCCATGACAGAGAGACGTCCATAGTTTGCCTCTCCAGCTTTTGCAGCCAGACGGTTCACAACCTCTTTTTGCAACATAAAATGCATATCTTGTACTTTGCCTGCAAACGAAAATAAGTGAAACATTAACGGGGTGGAGATGTTGTATGGAAGATTACCAAACACACGAAGCGGTTTGTCGTTTTCCATCAGTTCCGTAAAATCGAATTTAAGCGCGTCGGCCTCAACGATCTTTAACTTTTTATTTAGAAAAGGGTGAGTTCGTAGCCGTTCTGCTAAATCTCTATCGAGCTCTACGACTGTGAGTTGATCAACTAATTCGCATACGGGTTCGGTCAGTGCTGCTAATCCCGGTCCTATTTCGACCAAGTTTTGCCCTTGTTTCGGCGCGATGGCCGAAACTATTTGGTCGATAATGTAGGGATCATGTAAGAAATTTTGGCCAAATCGTTTTCTTGCGGTATGCCCTAGGTGTTGCTTACTCATTGACGCCTATCTACTAATTTTAACGCTTTATTAATCGCTCTGGTAAAACTACCTGAGTTGGCTTTTCCTGTACCTGCTAAGTCTAACGCTGTGCCATGATCCACAGAAGTGCGAATAAAAGGTAAACCCAGAGTGATATTGACTGAATCACTAAAGCCTTTGTACTTTAATACTGGTAGTCCTTGATCATGATACATGGCTAAAACAGCATCCGCTTGTTCCATATATTTTGGTTGGAACATGGTGTCCGCGGGCAGAGGACCAGTAAGAGTGAGCCCTTGCTCTCTTAACTCGTCTAAAGCTGGAATAATAATATCAAGCTCTTCACGACCCAGATGACCATCTTCACCCGCGTGAGGGTTTAATCCGCAAACGAAAATATTGGGTTGAGGAATGCCAAATTTCAGTTTCATATCTGTGTGCACTATGTGCAAAACTTTGTGAAGTCTGTCTTTAGTGATCGCTTTGGCGACATAGGCCAGAGGGATGTGCGTCGTGGCAAGGACCACTCTTAGACCGTCAGTAGAGAGCATCATCACTACATCTTGGGTATTTGATTGCAATGCAAAATACTCAGTGTGACCGCTAAATGAGATGCCTGCTTTGTTGATAATTCCTTTATGAACCGGGCCAGTGACTACCGCATCAAATTCCCCATCCATATTCTTTTCACATGCTTGTCTGAGAGTTTCAACAACATAATGACCATTATTGGTATTTAATTCACCAGCAACCACAGGCGCCTTTGTTGGAATGTCAACTATATAAAGCTGACCAGGTTCCTGAATTGGCTGGTCTGAATTATCGTAATCAATCAGCGTCAATGGGAGCTCAAGCAATTTAGCTCTTTGTTCCATCATCTCACGATTAGCAAATATAACTAGCTGTGCAGGCCATTCTTGCTGAGCAAGTTTAATGGTTATGTCCGGGCCTATTCCAGCCGGTTCTCCAGGCGTTATCGCTATTTTAAAATGCACGTTTAGTTGCCTGCAGTAGTTGGGGTTTCTTCATCAATGACCTCAATAAATGCAGTGTCGCGCATTTCTCGAAGCCAAGCTTCTGTCTCTTCAGCGAATTTTCGATTAAAAATGAGTTGGTAAGCTTTATCTTCTTTTACTCTATCAGTAGCGTCATCAACACGCTTACCAATCATTTGCACTAAATGCCATCCATGCACTGAGCGGAAGGGTTCTCCTATCTCATCATCTTCAAGATCTCTTAGTGCATTCTTAAATGCAGGAACATAAATTTCTGGATCATTCCAACCTAGTTCACCACCTCGTAATGCTGAACCGGGATCAGCCGAATGAGCTTTAGCCAAGTCTTCAAAATTAGCTTTTCCGTCAATAATATCTTGACGGAATTCAACCAACATTTTTTTCGCATTATCTTCGCTTAAAATGACCGACGGTTTAATCAATATATGCCTAGCGTTGACTTCTTCGACCTTAACTACTTCTACCCCTCTAAGTTCTTTAACTTTAAGGATATGGAATCCTGCCCCGCTTCGGAATGGGCCAATTAGTTCATTCTCTGTTTTTCCCTCAACAACCTCGGCAAAGAGCGTAGGCATGGCATTAATATTCATCCAACCAAGGTCGCCCCCGTCAAGTGCTTTAGCGCCAGAAGAAGATGCAATTGCTATTTTGGTAAAATCAGATCCGTTGTTAAGTAACTCAATAACTTTATCAGCTGTTTCCTTGGCTCTAGCAACATCATCGTCTGTAGGTTGGGGAGGGAAACCGATAAGAATATGACCAAGGTTATACTCAGCTTGATTCGCTCCTTGTTCGTCAATCAATTTAACTAAATTTTCGATTTCCTGAGGTGTAATATAAATACGTCTTCGTACATTTGCTCGGCGTACTTCTGAAAGAATTAATTCTTTGCGAATATCTTCTCTATAAACATCAAATAAAATTCCGTCTCTGGCAATGACATCTCGAAACTGCTCCATATTCATATTATTGTTCTGTGCGATACCTGCGATGGCCTGATCTAATTGAGTATCACTGATTTGAATACCCATTCGTTCAGCCATCTGAGTTTGCAAATTACCTGTAACCAACCTTTCGATTGCCTGTGTTCTGAGAGCGCGATCGGAGGGTAAAGTTTGATTGTTTGCAATCGCATTTCGCTTAACAGAAGAAACCAAGGCTTCAATCTCACTTTCCAAGATAACGCCTTGGTCAACGATCACAGCGACTTTATCTAAAGATTGTTGTTGAGCAAAACTCAAAAATGACGCCGTTAGAACAACAAAAAATGCTGTTGCCAGCATGCTATTTACGATTAATTTCATGTATTTTTACTTTTATCTTGGGTCATTAATACACAATCAAAATTGCGTATAAATGAGCCGGTTAATTAGTGCTAATTGATTAAATAAGCCTGTCTGTAGCCGAATAATCCGTCCTCTAACATTTCTCGTCTGCCAGAACGTCCTTCGCCACCGCTAAATTTGAATCTAAACTTGAGATTGATACTGGATTCAAACTCTTCAGTACTTTGTTGCCCTATTGTATCAAAACGATTGCTTAAATGGCGTTGTGTGATCAAACTAATTGACCAACAACATGATTCGTACTGTAAACCGGCATAACTTTCTATTGTACGATTGCTCGACAAATCTTTATACCAGCGTCCAACCCAATGCCAATCTCTCGACATCGGCCAACTTGCAGTGACTCCAAACTGGTCAATCATTTCACCCGAAAGATTGCGCACAAATCGATGAGATAATTGTACTAACTTATCTTCTGTAAGTTGATACGTAAACGATACGCTACTTCGTTCAACTTTATCGGTTTTTGTAGAAAGCTGCAGCTCAGAACGGGTGAACCACTTGCTCCCAATTTGCCAATCTAATTCAGATGCGAGCGCAGAACGATCATCATCTTTAGTGGCGGCCAACAGTTTATTGTCTTGCAAGTAGAAAATCTGACCCAAACTTAGCTTAAATTGTTCCCTATTATTTTTATCCAATAATCGAGTGGTTAACCCGACCGTAACCTGATTGTTATCACTGATTCTATCTAGCCCAGTAAATTCCTGCCCTCTGAACAAACCATTAAAATTATTAAGTAGTCGAGTCGTGTCGTATTGGCCAATCATATTTTGTTGCTTAAAACTGGTATATAGGTACTGGATTTTAGGTTCCAGTGTCTGCAACATGCTTTCGCCGAACCAGTTAGCTTGTCTTTCAAAGAACAAAGCACCAAAAATTCTGCCTTGGCCAAGTGTGCGATTAACTTCTTCTTCCAAATTTGTGTTTTCAATATTGTCTTGCTTATAGTAGGTGTTGAGCAAGGTAGCTTCAGCTAGAAATTCGCCCCACTGTGAGCGCAGAGGTAGTGCTAGACTTGGTGCAAAATGAAAGCGGGTAGCTTTGGGAAGTCCTTCCATTTGATTGTCAAAAAAAGCGAGTTCCGAATTAATTCTAAACTCAATCCCTGCAGCCAAATTATTTATATAATCAAGCTTCATTTCCGGTAGAGCACGGTAATTGGTAGGGTGATCACCAATAATTTCAAAGTCACGAAAACTCATGGAAAAGTCTAAATTTTGTGCAAAATAGTTTAACGAAAAAGTTCGATATAGGTGGGTATCTGCGCGATTGTAGTAATCCGAGCCAAGATCAACAATATAGTTGTCATCACTTAATCCGTTAAAATCGAGATTCATAAGCCAATTTTCGCCCAATTTACCGGTATGAATATAGCGATAGAAATAGCGATCTTGATTGCTAATAAATTCTCTGTCATCTGGCAAGTACTCTAAATTAACTTGCCCAGCATGCCGCTCTGATAGATATCTAAATTCGGTCTTTAATTGAGCGCCTCGGTTTGACATGAGACGTGGTGAGATGGTGGCGTCAAAATTGGGTGCAATATTCCAATAGAAGGGCTGCTCATAACTAACCCCAGTTGAGGTGGAATTTGAGATTTCCGGAAACAAAAAACCACTCTGACGCTGATCAGAAATAGGGAAGACAAAATAAGGTAAATATAAAACAGGAATATCTTTGACATAGAAAACCGTATTAATGGACTCTCCCCACAGCTCTCCTTCTTCAATGGAAATGCTACTTGCCTCAATACGCCAGTCTTCCGCGCCTTCTGGGCATGTGGTGTAACTGACGTCAGACAAGGTCACACCTTCAGCCTGGTCGATATCTATTTCTGACGCGCTACCTCGACCACTAAACTGAGTTAGTTGGTAAGTCGTACCGCTCATTTTCAATGATCCAGAATCGGTATTGAGATTCACCTCATTACTTTTAACCTGCATACTTTTGTCGCGATAGTTAACATCTCCTGTCGCGTTTAGTTCTGTTTTCTGCTTGTCTATTGTGGCCTTGTCTGCAGTAATTTGTGCCTTACTATTATTGATGTTCACATTGCCATCAAACAGGGCGATAGTGTCTTGTTGAATTTCAGCGCGCTTTGCTTTGACTTGAATTTGGTTTTCCGTTAAATCTGCATTTGCCTCGAACTCGGGGAGAGGCGCAAGACAACGCGATGTTTCTGCGCTGGCGGATTGCATATTGAGCAAAACGACGGTCAAGGCAAGCAGTGATAGGTTGATTCGGTTAATTTGCATACGGAAATTAAATAGATATGCCTTGAAAAAGAGGTGAGTCCAACAATAAAGATCATAATTTTAAGGGTTTCGTCAGGATTTACCAGCTTAGTCGATAAAAAAAGCCCAATGATGGCTCCATTTCTTTTATTATAGCGGGGTAAGCAAGAAAATTTTTATTATTGAGGTAATCGGTGACACAAAATATACAAAGAGAGCAGGCGCTACTCGAGTGGATTAATCAAAGAACTGAGTTTAGCTGCCATTCTTTGCAGATGGTATCAGGTGATGCAAGTTTTAGGCGATATTTCCGATTTACTGACCAAAACACCTCCGACACCAAATCAATTGGTCGCTCTATTATTGCAGTTGATGCACCACCAAAATTTGAGAGTAGTTTAAGGTTTTCACAAATTGCAAAGGTCTATCGGGCAGCGGATCTCCCTGTTCCAGAGGTTTTTGCCTTAAATACCGAGCAAGGCTTTTATTGTATTGAAGATTTTGGCAACGCACAGTTTGCAGACGCATTAAATGCTGAAACCATGACTGAGCTCTATGAGAATGCTCTGTCACATATACCCAAGATTCAAAAATCCATTAAAATAGACAATCAAAGCCTACCGCATTTTGATGATAAATTGCTCGATAGAGAGCAGGAACTATTTACCCATTGGCTCATTGAGGTGCATTTGGGGTTATCACTCCCTGATGACGAGAAAAAACTGATAGAAAATGCCTACTCTGAAATTCGTGAGGTATTTAAAAGCCAACCTCAATTGGGGGTACATCGTGATTACCATTGCAGAAACTTGATGATTTTAGACGATGGTAGAGTGGGAATTATCGACTTTCAAGACGCGGTAGTCGGACCCATAACATACGACGCTGTATCTTTACTAAGAGATTGTTATCAATGTTGGTCAGATGAGCAGATTACCCCGATATTAATAGATTTCCATAGGCGTTATTTCTCAAATTATTCTTGGCAAGAGTTTAAGTTGTGGTTTGATTTCACTGGGTTGCAGCGTCATATAAAGGCGAGTGGTATTTTTGCAAGGCTCAGCCACAGAGACGGGAAAACCGCGTTCTTGAACGACATTCCCAGAACATTGGACTATATCATCGAAATTGGCGGTCAATATCCACAGTTCGACAAGTTTGTTTCTTTGGTAAAAACTAAAATTAAACCTCACGTTTTAAGGTCACTATCGTGAAAACGGCTATGATTTTAGCGGCGGGCAGGGGAGAGCGAATGCGTCCCTTGACTGATCATACTCCAAAACCTCTGTTGAAAGTTGCTGGAACCAGCTTGATCGAACATCACTTAATTCGATTAAAAGAAAGCGGTTTTAAACATGTGGTGATTAATCATTCATGGCTAGGGCAACAGATTGTTGATCTTGTTGGAAATGGCAGACGTTTTGGTTTAAGCATTAAATTTTCTGCTGAACCTACTCCGCTGGAGACGGCAGGGGGGATTGTTCAAGCTTTACCATTGATAAAATCGTGCTTGGGAGATGACACTTGCTTCGCGGCGGTGAACGGTGACATATTCTGCGATATCGACTTTGCAAGCTTACCCAGTCAGTTAGATTCTGCACTGGGTTACCTCGTTCTAGTGGATAATCCGCCGCACAACTCAGGTGGTGATTTTTCGTTACACGAGGGAAGAGTCATCAAAGTACAGGAGCGCAGTTATACCTACAGTGGAGTGGCTGTTTATCATGTTGACATGTTCAAAGAACTCGGCACTGGAAAATTGGGTTTGCGCCCGTTATTTGACAAGTTAATTGAAAGTGGAAAGATGGGAGGCGTTTGCCATTCGGGTATTTGGTTTGATATTGGCACACCACAGCGCCTTGCTGAGATCGATCTGAAAATGAGCGAAGGGATAAACTAAATGCAAATTTGGGGTAAAGTTCTCGGTGTCTTATTTGGATTCATGTTTGGTCGAATCCCGGGGGCCATTTTAGGACTGATTGTTGGTCACATGTTCGACCGTGGATATAGTCGAGATTTCAATCAAATGGGCGGTTTTAGTCGATTCTTCGCGAATCAAGATGATGTGAAATCACAAGCCATATTTTTTCATGCGCTTTTCTCGGTTATGGGACATATTGCAAAAGCGGATGGCAAGGTTACTGACGCTGAAATACGCATAGCGACTAATTTGATGGACCAAATGGGCTTGCAAGGTGATGTACGACGTGAGGCTCAACAAGCTTTTCGAGAAGGTAAGGCGAGTGATTTTCCCGTCGATGATACCTTGACTGAATTTGTGCAGTCTTGTCATGGAAAGCGCGACATTCTTCAGGTTTTTTTGGAGATATTAATTCAAGCGGCCTATGTAGATGGCCATCTTGATAAAAAGGAAAGTGACGTACTAGAAAAAGTCGCCAAAAAACTCAATTTTAAACAGCATGAGTTGCTTTACTTGCTCTCTATGTATGAAGCTGAAATGCGCTTTCGTCAGTCTGGCCGTCACTCTAGAGGTCATGGCAACAGAAACCAAACTTCAGGCTATGATGCAAAACAAAACCTGTCGGATGCGTATAAAATACTGGGAGTGCAGACCAATGATGATGCCAAATCAATAAAACGGGCTTATCGCAAATTAATGTCTGAGCATCATCCTGATAAGTTGATTTCAAAAGGTTTACCTAAGCAGGCGATAGAATTATCAAAAGCGAAAACGCAAGATATACAGTCTGCTTACGAATTAATTAAACAGCTAAAAGGGTTTAAGTAGAGTTATGCTCTTCTGGCAAGTGACAGGACGGCCCCAAACAGTTTTTTTGTTAAGAATGATCTCTTTGTTAAGACCAGTCTCTTTAGTTTTAATGATGTCTCTTTTCGCAGGATGCGCAGTGGAGACGCAAACTCAGAAAAAGTCAGTTACTGAAAGCAATAAAACGTCAGAATCTCTGGGGTTTAAATCTGAAGGCCTGACGCAAGACGATTTGTATTGGTTAAGCACGATAACTGATTTCTATTATGCCGATCTACAAGGTGTGAAGTTACCCTACGTTTCGCTTGTCAATGAGCTAGAAAGCTGGCCAGCGGCTGACTATTGTTCCGAAAATCAAATGAGCAAAATTGCACAAACCTTAGAGCTGAATCCGAGCAGCGTTCTGGGTTATGACTTGGTAGCTTACTGCGCTAAGCTTTCTGGAGATACAGACGCACATAACCTCGCAAAAGATGCCATTACTGGCATATCAAATGTTATTTTCAATTCCGCGAGTGGCACAAGTATTGACGACCCAATTCAAGTAAAAGACGCTTATGAGGCACAAATGCTGTTGCGATGGGCGGGCGTCAATGTATTTGATACGGAACTGGTTCATCTAAAACAAAGAACCTTATTCAAGTTACACACTAGGGATCAGTTAACCAACACTTCGGGTATCATTTATGCGGATAACACAGAGTTATTCCGACAAAATTTACAATCTGCATCTCAGGCGCTGTATTCAGAGCGAGAATTAGCTAGTTTGCTAGCTGAAAGCCTGATAAAAGTGAAGAGTTTGCCTGCCTTATACTGGCAACTACAAAACCAAGTTTTTAACGACAATACTGATTTTGCCATTTCACAATTGAGCAAAGTTGAACGACCGAGTCCACTTGGTACTGTATTACTCAGTCAGGCGTTATTAAATGCCGGTAATATGGGCGAATTAGATAAACATCTTGATCAGCTAATTCAATTCTCAGAAATGGGATTTGTAGAAGCAAGCGCAATGTTTGGACTGGTTCTGCTCTCTTCCCAAGACAGTCAAGAAATACAAGATGCAATCAATCTGTATCGAGTAAATATCGCCGCTATTGGAGAGAAAAATGCGACACATTCATGGTTGAAGGCATTTCTCAGCCAGCCTGCCAGCACAAACTACCTTGAATTGTTTATTAAAAACTTACCTGAAGACTTACATAACCTTTGGTATCAGAGTCTTCACGACTTTAATGATTTTCATGCAAGGGTGACGATTGAAATTCAAACTAAGCTAGCTAAGTCACTTATGTTTCTCAGCGATCGTGGCTTTGAAGATGCAAGGCTAGACTATGCCAATTTAATGCTAAACGGGCAGTGGGGACAACAAAGAAACCAACAGCAAGGCCTCAGCATAGTAAAAGAACTGGCGCAGTCTGGTTTTGCAAAAGCACAGCTAGCTTATGGCGTGTTTTACTCCTTTGGTCGATATGGATTGGACAAAGACTTTGGTCAATCATACAACTGGTACATTAAAGCTGCGGAACAGGGCAACGCCAGTGCCTTGTACAACCTCGGTCTAGCCTATCGATATGAGCGCGGTGTCAAGAAAGACCTCAGCAAGTCTATTGAATATTTCACCCAAGCATTAGCAAAAGATTTTTGGCTAGCCGCCTGCAGACTGGGCGATTTATACAACAATGAACCCCAAGTAAAAGACGCCATACGTTCTGAAAGTTATTATCAAAAAGTTATTTTGAACACTGATGCCAATCAAGCGTCTAGAGCAGAGTGCGCATACAGTTTGGGCTCTATGCTCTTTTATCAACAAAAAGAATTTTCCCGTGGAATAGAACTGTTTGAGTTGTCTGCTGATTTGGGAGATAAAGATGCATTTTTTGAGTTAGGCATTATCTACAGTGGTTCTGAAGCCATTCCCGCCAATCCCGACTTGTCTGTAAAGTATTACGAAAAAGCCGTAAAGGCAGGAAATTACCGCGCTGCCGCAAATCTTGGCTATAAATATGAAGTTGGCGAGGGTGTGCCGTTAGATAGGAAAAAAGCACTGAATTATTATCGGCACGCTGCTTCGGGAGATTCTGCGACAGGCAAAAATAACTATGCGACATTTTTACGTTTTGGCACCGAAACCCAAAAGGACGTTGAGCTGGCAAAAAAATACTACTTAGAATCCTTCGAAATGGGCAATGATTACGCTGCAAACAACCTCGGGGATATGTACTACTTTGGAGAATTTGGTGAGCGAGATTTTGAAACAGCCTGCAACTACTATGAGGCAGCAGTCAAATTAGGGTTCACGGATGCACTCTATGATGTCGGCTATTGCTATTTGTATGGTGAAGGACAAAAGCTCGATGTCGAAAAAGGCATTTCTTTCATGAATCAAGCTTACAAATTTAAATCCGCTGATGCAGCATTTAGCCTTGGAGTTTTGTATTATGAGGGCGCAAAAGTGACTAAAGATACTGTGTTGTCTACAGTCTACTTTGAGCAAAGCGCAAAATGGGGATCGATAAAAGGCATGCTTAAAACTGCTGTGGCTTACTTGAATGGCGTTGGTACTAGACCCGACTTGGACAAAGCAAGAGTTTGGTTGGAAAAAGCCGCTAACTTGGGGTCAAAAGAAGCGCAAGAAGCCATCGATAAAATTGACGAAGCTCGTGGTAAATAAACCTAAAAATCAACAATCCAATATTAAGTTAATCGAGTCTTTCATCGATTCACTTTGGATCGAAAAAGGGCTGAGTGATAATACGCTAGTCTCATACAAAACCGACTTGAGTAAATTCCACCAGTTCAATATTGATTCTAGTCCCACATTTAACTTGTCTACATTTTGCAAACAAGACGTAGAATATTATGTTGCGGACAGATACGACCGTGGCCTTTCAGAACGCAGTACAGCCAGATTCTTAAGCAGTTTACGTACTTTCATCAACTACCTGATATTGAACAAGCTTCGAGAAGATGATCCTTTAAGCCAAATGCAAAACCCCAAATTACCTCAATCATTGCCAAAAACCATGAGCGAGCAACAAGTTGATGAATTATTGGAAGCGCCTAATGTTGAGATTCCCTTGGAATTGCGTGACAAGGCAATGCTAGAAGTCTTGTACGCAACAGGTATTAGAGTGACTGAGTTGGTCAGTTTACGCCTCGATCAGTTGGGACTTCAACAAGGTGTCATTCGCGTCACAGGGAAAGGAAATAAAGAGAGGTTAGTACCACTGGGAGAAGAAGCGATAAATTGGATAGAGCAATTTATTCGCAAAGGCAGAGGATTGTTGCTAAAAACCGAATCTGATATCGTTTTTCCGAGCAACCGTGGTGTGAAAATGACCCGCCAAACCTTTTGGCATCGCATAAAATATTACGCAAAAGTGGCAGGAATCCCTTCCGACCTCTCGCCACATACGTTGCGGCACGCTTTTGCTACGCATTTGTTAAATCATGGTGCGGATTTACGGGTTGTACAAATGTTGCTCGGTCATAGTGATTTATCGACTACTCAAATCTACACGCATGTCGCGACAGAAAGGCTGCAGCAGCTAGTAGCACAACACCATCCTCGGTAATGAGCAAATCTAAATTAGTCATTCTTTAGTATAGATAAGCATAGCCTTATGTATGGCAAAATCGTTATAATCAGCCAGCGTAAGAACATTAATTGATTTTATTGGAAATTATTCTCGCTTTTTTGGGTCTGATTCAATAGACGAGTGAATTAGTTTTAATTTAGGAAATAGTATGAAATTTTGGTCAAAAGCCAGTTTGTTTTTAGCATTGTTTTTCTCTTTTTCAGCGTTGGCTGCCGAAGACAATTATGCTGCTGTAAAGAGTAAGATTGAAAATAGTATAGGTTTTACGGTTTCCTCAGTGGCAGATTCACCTGTCCCAGGGCTGCTTCAAATTGGCACTAATCAGGGGCTTTTTTACACTAGCCAAGATGGCAAGTATTTGATTCATGGTCGCGTGTTTAACGTTGATGCTGGAATGCGTAACGAGACAGAAGCGACTCTTTCCACCATGAGAAAAGATGGGATCTCTGAATTTACAGACTCAACTATCGAGTTCAAAGCAGATAAAGAACGTTATGTGGTCAATATCTTCACAGATATTACATGCGGTTATTGCCGAAAATTGCACAACGAAATCGCCGAGTACAATAAAAATGGCATTACGGTTCGTTACCTCGCTTTCCCTAGAGGTGGCTTAGTAAGCCAATCATACAAAGATATGGTATCGGTCTGGTGCTCTGCTGATCAGCAAGAGGCGATGACAACTGCGAAAGGAGGTGGTCAAGTTGAAGACTCTTCTTGCGAAAACAAAGTTGCTCAACAATACAAATTTGGTCAAGCAATTGGAGTGTCAGGCACTCCTAACATCGTTCTTCCAAATGGCACAATGGTGCCAGGATATCAGCCACCCAGAGAGCTTTTAAATACCCTTAAAAATATCTAATAAGTTTATTCTATGCAGTCATCCACTATTGTTCGACGTGAGAAAGTGGATGACTCCCACTTAACTTCAGTCATACAACCTAAAATAAGACAAATCTACGCAAGTAGAGGCATAGTCAATGCCAATGAACTAGATAAGTCCGCTCGCGCATTGCTGCGCTACGAATCGATGCAAGGCGTTGACGCTGCTGTCAGGGTACTAGCCTCTGCAATTCAAAATGCTAAAAAGATTATTGTGATTGGTGATTTCGATGCAGATGGTGCGACAAGCACTGCGTTAAGCATGTTGTCGCTAACCGATTTTGGCAGTACTCAGCACAGCTATCTGGTACCAAACCGTTTTGATTTCGGATATGGATTGAGTCCTGAAATAGTCGATGTTGCGCATCAGCAGAAAGCAGATGTCATCATGACGGTGGACAATGGTATTGCGTGTTTAGCTGGTACAAAAAGAGCAAAAGAACTCGGTATTGAAGTCGTGATTACCGACCATCACTTAGCGGGTAATACACTGCCAATTGCTGATGCGATAGTGAATCCTAATCAACCCGGCTGCGAGTTTATTTCAAAGCATTTAGCCGGAGTCGGCGTGGCGTTTTATGTGATGCTTGCATTGCGCACTTATTTACGGGAAATAGGTTGGTTTACAACAAAAGGTATTCCTGAACCCAACCTCGCGGCTTATTTAGACATTGTTGCTTTGGGTACGGTTGCGGATGTGGTGCAATTAGATGGTAACAATCGGATACTGGTCCATCAGGGTTTGCAGAGAATCAAAAGTGGTAAATGTCGCCCGGGCATTTCGGCACTATTGGATGTCGCCGGCAAAAAAGCAAGTCGCTTGGTCGCAACTGACTTGGGCTTTGTTCTAGGACCAAGACTAAATGCCGCAGGACGACTAGACGATATGGCACTTGGTATAGAGTGTCTTTTGGCGAACGATCCTGCCTTAGCAAGAAGAATGGCAGTCGAACTAGATTCACTCAATCAAGAGCGGAAAGAGATTCAAAATACCATGCAAGATGAAGCGATGGCCTCGCTTCAATCTCTAAACCTAGAGCAAGATTCTATGCCAGATGGCATCACCCTATATCAAGCTGGTTTTCACCAAGGTGTTATTGGCATTCTGGCCGGTAAAATCAAAGATAAATTTAATCGACCCACCATTGCTTTTGCTAATCAAGATGACACTGAATTAAAAGGCTCGGCTCGCTCTATTCAAGGGATTCACATTCGAGATTTGCTTGAAGAGATCAGTAGTCAAAATCCGCAATTAATTAAAAAGTTTGGTGGTCATGCAATGGCAGCTGGATTGACTATCGATGCGGCAAATTTTGAGCTATTTTCTGATTTGTTCAATACCAGTGTAAACCAAAAGTTAGCAGGAAAAAGTCTAAATGGCGAAGTCCTCAGCGACGGTGCACTGAGTGAAAACGAGTTTAGTATCGAGTTTGCACAGATGCTCAAAGATGCTGGCCCATGGGGGCAAGGTTTTCCGGAGCCTATATTTGACAATGAATTTTCTTTAGTCGAGCAAAAAGTGTTGGGTGGGAAGCATCTTAAGATGATGGTAATGCATGAAACTGGCGTGCTAATCGATGCTATTGCGTTCAACATAGATGGTGATGACTGGCCTAGACATGATATTGATAAAATTCATTTGGCTTACAAGCTAGATATCAACGAATTTCGTGGACGCGTCAGTTTGCAACTTCTCGTAGAAAAGGTCATTCCGATAGCCTAAACGACACGATGAATCGAGGCGATTAACTGCTTAGTTTCGAGGGTTTACGCCAAGCACGGCGCTTGAATTTAATTTAGATTTCCTGACACGCTGCAAGTCCATCCATGGACGCTCAAGGAAATCATCCCTGATTTCATGGTCAGAAACTCTCAATCAAACACAACCACCTTGCAAGCATTGTGATTAGAGGTAACTAAGTAGTTAAAACCTCTTCAGTAACTCAACAAGTATGTCCAGTTTAATTGCACTTATTGCGAAAGAAGCGCTTATGCTTGGGAAGGAAAGTGAGGAGTAACTAAAAAATTTCAACTGTCCGAAGCATGGATGCTGAGATCAAGCCAGCAGGGATGCTTTTACGGCGTGTTGGAATCTTTTTAGCTACTTCACACTTTATACAACGGGGCAGAAAAAGATCTACTTTATCTTTAATGGAGACAACAAGAACAGAGGTAATTAACTGCTTAGTTTCGAGGGTTTACGCCAAGCACGGCGCTTGAATTTAATTTAGATTTCCTGACACGCTGCAAGTCCATCCATGGACGCTCAAGGAAATCATCCCTGATTTCATGGTCAGAAACTCTCAATCAAA
Source organism: uncultured Alteromonadaceae bacterium (assembly GCA_947503265.1). Lineage (GTDB taxonomy): Bacteria > Pseudomonadota > Gammaproteobacteria > Enterobacterales > Alteromonadaceae > Aliiglaciecola. The sequence continues at coordinate 171,647 of CANNDC010000007.1, read as the reverse complement.
TACAACCACCTTGCAAGCATTGTGATTAGAGGTAATTAAGTAGTTAAAACCTCTTCAGTAACTCAACATGTATGTCCAGTTTAATTGCACTTATTGCGAAAGAAGCGCTTATGCTTGGGAAGGAAAGTGAGGAGTAACTAAAAAATTTCAACTGTCTGAAGCATGGATGCTGAGATCAAGCCAGCAGGGATGCTTTCACGGCGTGTTGGAATCTTTTTAGCTACTTCACCCCTTATACAACGGGGCAGAAAAAGATCTACTTTATCTTTAATGGAGACAACAAGAACAGAGGTAATTAACCACTTTCACATTAGGACTGGGTATAAGCTTAATCTGATTTGAAAAAGTCAGTTTGCTGTTCAGACAACATAGCTTCGATGTCTTCGATATCAGGCAAGGCCTGAATCTGAGCATCTTTATTTTCACCACAAGGAATGCTCATTTGTTCTTCAGACCAATCCCCAAGATCAATTAACTGACATCGCTTGCTGCAAAAAGGACGGTGTTCGTTTTCTGCATTCCATGAAACTTTCTTTTTGCAGGTAGGACAGTCGACTATTAATACACTCATATTGGAACTCGCTTTAGCAACTAGCAATATTGAATTCAACAGGTTCGGTTAAAGAGCCGTTACCGTTTTCATCTACAGTAAATCTCATAAAACGAATAGCATATCGATATTTATTGCCGCTCAATGTTGGATAAAACCCTTTATCTGAGGGAATACTTATTCTAATCAGCTCGCTTTTATCATCAGATATTCCTTGATAAAACCCTTTTTCTGCAGTGATGGGGGCGAATCTTCCGCGCTCTCTTAAAAACGAAAGTGTGATCTCAATTGCCTCGTTCACTAACGTCAGTTCTTTTAACCATCCATCAATATCTTGGTTAACAGCTTCTAGAGGTTGATTAATCCAATAGTGAAGGTTTGGAAGGTCAAAACTGCAGGTTCCTCCCGGTATTGAAAAGCGTTGTCTGATGGAGGATAAAAACTTATCTTCCTTTAACGATGAGCCGATTTTTTTTGACAGTTTAAGTTGATCGCGTAAGCGCAGAATTCGCTGCAGTGCTACTTGTAACGCTTCCGAGTCAATCTTGGGATGTTGAGACCAATAAACCAGGTTTTTTTCATGAGCCTCAATATCTTTTAAAATATCATTGCGAATATCGAGCCTTTCTAACAAATCTAAAAGTGTAAAAAGCGCTTCGAAAAAGCTCATAAACTGCCAGTTCTCAGTCGCCTTTGAACTTTGTTTCAGTTGAGCAAACAGCTGTTCGAGGCGCAGGTATGTTCTGACCTTTTCATTGAGTGGAAATTCGTAAACAGCTTGGCTCATTGGTGCTCCTAGTGGAATTGTGTGAACTACACCGTAAATCCAACGGGATTTCAACCCCCTGAGTAAATTAAGCCCTTGGAAATTTTGAGAAACTTGATTATTGCTTCTTAATTAAAGACAAGTATTGTTTGTGCAGTCTTTCAACCTGTGGGATAAGTTCATCCAGTGTTGCGCTGTTGTCGATAGTATCGTCAGCAAGGTGTAATCGTTCTTTACGGCTCGCCTGAGCGTTAATAATCTTTTGCACTTGCTCTTTGCTCTGCCCATCTCTTGCAGAGGCTCTTTGTAGTTGTGTGTGCTCATCAACGTCTACCACCAATACTCTATCTACCATTTTGTTCATGCCGTTTTCAACTAATAGAGGCACGGCGAGAATACAATAAGGGGATTGGGCTTGTTTAATTTGTTGATTCATAACGGCTCGAATAAGCGGGTGTAACAAGTCATCGATCCATTGTTTGTTTGATTTATCGGCAAACACTAACTGACGAATAAACGGTCGGTTGAGAGAACCGTCAGACAAGATAGATTGTTCACCAAATTTATCTGCTATTTTAAGTAGTGCTTCTGATCCTGGCTCTACTACTTGTCTGGCGACGACATCTGCATCAATAATATCTATCCCTTTTTTCGCAAATAAATCAGAAACAGCTGTCTTGCCGCTGCCAATACCGCCGGTCAAGCCGATTACCAATTGACTCATCCAATAGCCCATTGTAGATACAAATCAGCGATGTCATTGCCGTACAACAAGGTTAACCAACCTGCGATAGCAAGGTAAGGACCAAACGGAATGTGGGTGCTTTTATTTTTCCCTTTCATCAATATCAGTGAGATACCAATCACAGCCCCCACAAATGAGGAAAGCAGTATTACTATTGGCAAATGTTGCCAACCCACGAATGCACCCAATGCGGCGAGAAGTTTAAAATCGCCATAACCCATACCTTCTTTGCCCGTTAGCAATTTAAATAACCAATAGACACTCCAAAGACTTAAATAACCAAAAGCAGCACCGAGTATTGCATCTGTTGGGCCGACGAAAGTTGTGTTTAAACTCAGAAGTAAACCTATCCAGAGAAGGGGAAGGGTAATTTGATCGGGTAGTAGCATTTTATCGATGTCAATAAAAATTAAACTCACTATACACCAAGTCAGAAAGATGCCTGCTGCGGCTTGAATGCCGAATCCGAAATGCCACGCAATCGTTAACGATGTTAAGGCAGTAAACAGTTCAACAGCTGGATAACGAAATGAAATTGGGTTTTTGCACTGACTGCATTTTCCGCCAAGATAAAGCCAACTCAAAACAGGAATATTTTCCCACGCTCTGATCTTATGTTGACACTTTGGGCAAGTTGAATCGGGTTTAACTAGATTGAAGGTTTCTGTTGGCTGACTAGTCGCATTAGCATCGCCCTGCTCAGAAAAATATTGTTGGAATTCCTGCTTCCAACTGCGCTCCATCATTACCGGCAGGCGATAAATAACAACATTAAGAAAGCTGCCAACCAGTAGACTGACGATAAAAACAAAGGTTAGAAAAAAAATCGGTGAAGTTTCAAGCAGTTGAAATATTTCTGGCATGGATGAGATTCTTATTCCAGTCAATTAATTTGATGATGAAAGGGCAAAACAAGAGTGCCAGAAAATGTTTGGCTACACAACTTTACCCATTTCAAATATCGGCAGATACATGGCGACGATTAAACCACCAATGACGACGCCTAATACAGCCATAATCATTGGTTCTAGCAGACTTGTAAGACCGTCAACCATATCATCAACTTCTGCTTCATAGATGGTGGCAATTTTACTGAGCATGTCATCTACCGCACCGGATTCTTCACCAATTGCGATCATTTGCGTAACCATATCTGGGAACACACCCGTTGTGCGCATCGCGGTATTCATTTGTGCACCGCCAGCAACTTCTTTTTTCATAAACAAGATGGCGTCTCTGAATACTGCATTACCCGCAGCGCCCGCAGCGGAATCAAGTGCGCCAATAAGTGGTACACCTGCTGCAAAAGTTGTCGATAGGGTACGTGTAAATCGAGCAATTGACGCCTTTTTGAGAATTTCGCCAATAACCGGAATTTTCAAAACTTTTTTATCTACCGCATCTCGTAATTTTATCGATTTTTTGTGCGCCCGCATAAACAAAAACGCGGCTAAACCTAATCCACCAGCGATAAAAATCCCGTAATCTTGCACAAAATTGGATATTCCTAACACCATTAAGGTAAAAGCAGGAAGCTCGGCACCAAAACTACTAAATATTTCTTCAAACTGTGGAACAACAAACACCAGCAATATCGTGGTTACGATAAACGCGACAACCACAACTGCAACCGGATAGAACATCGCTTTCTTAATCTTTGATTTAAGGGCTTCCGCTTTTTCTTTGTAGGTTGCAATTCTATCGTAGATAGTTTCTAAGGCGCCCGATTGCTCGCCGGTTTCAACCAGATCGCAGTATAAATCATCAAAATGATCACCTTGCTTTCGCAGCGCGCTAGACAATGGATTACCGGCCTTCACCTCGTTGGCAACTTCGGTCAGCATCTTACGCATACTTGACTTGGAATGGCCTTGAGCGATCATGTCGATGGTTTGGATCAAAGTCACACCCGCTCCCAGCATAGTTGCAATTTGTCTGGAAACAACACAGATGTCAGCGGGTGTAATTTTGTCTTTTTTGCCAAATAAGGGTTTAGCAAACTTTTTTACTTTGGTTGCGGACATGCCTTGACGTCGCAACAGGTTCTTCGCTTCTGATAGAGAAGTAGCACTTATTTCGCCCTTCTGGCTTCGCCCTTTGCGATCAGAACCACTCCAAACATAGATCTCTGCTGTTTTCGCCATGACTATTCCAAAGTAATTAAGGTAAAACGAAAAAGCCCAGAATTAACTGGGCTTAAGTATTAATGTTTAGATTAACAAAGCGTTGTATCGCTACAAGCTGCTGCCCAAGTTACTTTACCGCCAGCTAGAGTTGGAGTAAGAGTATAAGTGTCACCAGCAAGTGTGCTACCGTCGCTTTTGTATGTTGCTACGATTACGCCGTCAGTTGTGCTCAAACCGTTTACTGCAGCAGCTGCTGTAATATCAGTTGGGATACCACTTGCTCCACCGTCACAAGCTGTTAAAGCGTTGTTTACTTGAGCACATACTTCAACTGCTGATTTAGCCGCAGCTGTAGAGTTAGTGATTTCCGAGAATTTCGCTTTGTCTGTGTAGCCTTGATAAGCTGGCAACGCGATGGCTGCAAGAATACCGATAATTGCTACTACGATCATTAATTCAATTAATGTAAAACCTTTAGTGTTGCTCATTTGTGTCATTTTCATGGTCTGTCTCCGGCACTGTTAGGTGCATTTAGTTGCTGTCAAAAAGTATAATTCGTTTAACTTCTGGCTCGTTACAAGCCAAAAGTTTTTGGCGTTTGCTCTGAAGTCGAAATTAGTATAGATCGAGATCACTCTCTGACAAGTATGAAGAAACATACGGAGGTGTATGGGATGACACAAAGTTTTAGGTTTATTTTAAATTAACTATATGATTCTTAATGATAAATCTATAGATTTGACATCTTTTGTCAATGCACCTGAAGAGACAAAATCTATACCTGTATCACGCAAAACAGTGAGTTTTTCGTCCGTAATATTACCCGAAACCTCCAATTTAGCCGCTTTTTTACCCTTAAAGGTATTGATTTCCACTGCTTTGTGTAACATGTCAATTGTGAAGTTATCCAGCATCACAATATCAGCCTTAGCATCTATTGCTTGTTGCAGTTCATCAAGATTTTCAACTTCCACTTCAACCGTCTTTCCTGGGGCGTGTTGCTTAGCACTTGTAACGGCTGCCTTAATGGAACCGCAGGCTAGCACATGATTCTCTTTAATCAGAAATGCATCGTAAAGACCGATACGATGATTTTTACCGCCACCACATGTGACCGCATATTTTTGCGCTTGCCTGAGTCCAGGCAAGGTTTTCCTTGTATCTAGCAGGGTTATGCCTGAGCCGGCTAGCTTGTCAACATAGATTTTGGTTGTTGTCGCAGTGCCTGACAGAAGTTGTAAAAAGTTAAGTGCCGTTCTTTCTGCCGTGAGGATAGCTTTTGCTGAACCTTCAATGATGCATAAAGTGTCATTGGCTATACAAGAATCACCGTCCTGTTTATGCCAAGTGACAATGATATCTTCATTTACTTGCCTAAACGCTTCATTTGCCCAAGCAACACCACATAAAATACAGTCTTCTCGTGTAATAATACTCGCTTCTACAAGCGTATCAGCAACAATGAGATTCGCAGTAATGTCTCCTTCGCTTGCTGAAAGTCCATTTAAATCCTCGTCTAGAGCAGCTTTTATATCATTTTGTATAGAGGCGAGTTGTGTTGGTTTCATATCTACCTTTTACATTGAAATTATAGATAGCGCAGCACTAGCCAGTCACCTCGTTGGGTAAATTCAAGCTGTTTAAGCGCGCTCATGCCAAGCAGTATTTCATCTTGCTTCATGCCTGGGTTTAAACTTGCGTTAACGTCTCGCAAGCGAATTTCACCGAGTTGCAATTCATCGATTCGTGTTTGTGCGACGTTTACTACACCATTTGCAGTTTGTACCGGATATTGATATCCGGCAGTAAGACCTAAGCGCTTGTATAGATGCGCAGGAACAGAAACATTGGTGGCACCTGTATCTAGCAGAAACGTAACGGGTTGGCCATTAATAAAACCATTAGCCACATAGTGCCCTAATCTATTTTGCTTGAGTCTAACCTCAATATTCCCGAGGTTGTTCGAAGATTCAGGAGATTGATTAGGGTTATATTGAGTTTCTAACACGCCAGAAAAGAAATAGGTTAGTAAAACTAAGCCAATAATCCAAGTAGCGGCGAGCATCCACTTTCCAATTTTGGAAGAGTCGTCAACAGACTTGTTATTATTTTCCATTTATACCAATTGCTCTCTATTTCTGTTCAAATAACACTATCTTGTTTTACTATGGTGGCAGATGTCAGATAACCCAACGCTAAAAGATGATGGATGGTTTACCTTTGCGAGACGAGCGCCTTGCGATCATTTCGACCAACGTCAAGACCCCAATGATATCAGCCTACTAGTGATACACAACATTTCACTTCCACCAAATAAGTTTGGTGGCAATTGCATTGAATCATTCTTTGCAGGTAAATTGGATCCTGATGCTCATCCTTTCTTTGCCCAAATTGCAGATCTACGCGTCTCCTCTCATTTTCTGATTAAACGCACCGGTGAGCTTGTGCAGTTTGTATCAATAAACGAACGAGCTTGGCATGCAGGACTATCTTCATTTCAAGGTCGTACCAGATGTAACGATTTTTCCATTGGCATTGAACTAGAAGGGGCTGATAATACAGACTATACAGAAGAGCAGTACGATGCCCTTGTTAAGGTAAGCAAAACAATTATGCGACACTTTAAAAAGATTACCTTAGGCAGAGTTGTTGGCCACAATGATATAGCACCGGGACGTAAAACTGATCCTGGATTTGCTTTTGATTGGGCTAAATATAGAAAAGCTCTAACCAACTAACATCTCTATAGATTGAGGAATAAGTATGACCCTGATTAGCGTAATTTTTGTGTTGATTGCAGAGAGAATGGGGGTGCATTCCAAATATTGGCTGGCGAGTTTTTATACATCAGCTTTTTTCGGTAAGGTAAGTGAATTGGGATGGTTGTCACGCTCCTCTAGCAATGCTGCATATGCGGGCGTTGTACTAATCCCGTCTATTATTCTATTGATCATCGTTAATGCCATTGACAACAGCTTCTTAAGTTTAATTTTAAATACCGCTATTTTAATGGTTTGTATAGGCTGTCCCATGATTCGGGAAGCTTATAAGTGTTATTTACAAGCAGCGAATAGAGGCGATATACAGGCCTGTAGTATGTATGCAAGAGAATTGGATGATGGTGAGGGTGATCTTAGTAGTTTTGCCCACAACCTAGTTTGGGCCAACTATCAACATTATGCCGCCGTTATTATATGGTTTGTTATCCTCGGACCTGCGGGAGCAGTGATGTACGTGTTGGCTAGAACGGGACTTGAAAAAATTCAGTCCAATGACACTAGTGCTGTTGAAACTGAAACGAAAACTGACTTAGAAAATAATGAAGCTTATGAATACGAATCTTCTGCAAGTAAATTAATGCACATATTAGATTGGGTTCCTGTGCGAATCACTGCATTAGGTTTATTGCTAGTTGGGCATTTTTCGCGAGCCATGCCAATTTGGCTAGAGCATTTTGCAGAAATAAATATATCCGCTAAGTCTTTGCTTAGAGACGTAACTAAAGCGGCGGAGGAAATTGAGCCAGAAGAAGATGACTGTACAGAGGAACCGTGCACCTTGGTAAGATTGGCAAAACGCAACATAATGTTTCTCGTCGTGGTCATTTCTTTGCTGTCGATGACTGGAATTGTTAGCTAATGACGCATGATTTGAATTGATCAGACCAGTTGTCTAATTCAAGTTAAAAGCATGTAAACAAAGTACTTAAGCCACGTTTTCAGGTTTCTCGTGAATAGATTAAAGATGATATTTCTTTACGATAGCAACAATCTGATCTAGTCTATTAGGTTAAATGGTCTTACCAATTTTGGGGAAGCTAGCAAATAATGCAACGAATTCAGTCAAGAAAGCTATCTGATGTGATCACCGAACAACTAGAGTCGATGATTATTGAAGGAACTTTATTGGCTGGGCAAAAGTTGCCACCAGAGCGTGAGCTTGCTGGAAAATTTGCTGTTTCTCGCCCTTCATTAAGAGAGGCAATACAAAATCTCGAAGCTAAGGGGTTGTTATATCGAAAGCAGGGCGGCGGTACTTTCATTAAGAGAAAGTTGACTGGGGTAGTTACTGATCCTTTGATGGATCTAATTGCAAAGCGTCCTGAGACCCAATTTGATTTGTTAGAATTTCGTCATGCGCTTGAAGGCATGGCTGCTTATTACGCAGCGTTGCGGGGGCAGCCAAAAGATTACGAAGTGCTAATTGAAAAATTGCAGATAATTTCTGAACTTCCTAAACAAGAAGATAAGGTAGCAGAATCAGAAGCGCTGGTTGATTTCTATCTTGCAATGGCACAAGCAGCTCATAATATGGTGCTGTTACACATTATGCGAAGTTTACAACCCATGTTGCTCGATAACATGAGAAGTAACTTAGTAATGTTGGAAAAAAATACTGATTTGAGTGATAAAATTCACGAACAACGAAAATCAATCGTTGACGCAATATTAACGCGTGATCCAGTTATCGCTAGACAGGCCAGTAATGAACATCTGGCTTTTATTGAAGAGACGCTTTTAGATATCAATAGACAAGATTCAAGAATTCAAAGAGCGTTAAGAAGAATTGAAGTAGATACAAAGAAAATTTAAATAGCAGTAATCATTAAATAGCTTGCTGTAAACTAATGAAAAAACGTGTTTATGCACTATTATTTATTAGCTTGGCAGTATACCAGTAATTTTAATTAACATAGGAAAGCACCATGGCTGATATGATGCATCCAGATGTGGATCCGCAAGAAACCAAAGAATGGATTGAATCCCTTGAAGCAGTACTGCAAGAGGAAGGCGTAGAACGCGCTCACTTTTTGCTTGAAAGTTTGATTGAAAAAGCGCGTAGAAGTGGGGCTCATTTGCCTTACACTGCAACGACTGCCTACATCAACACTATTCCTGCTGGTCGAGAGCCAACCATGCCTGGTGATCAGACTATCGAAGCGACTATCAGAAACGCAATTCGTTGGAATGCGATGATGATGGTACTTCGCGGTTCCAAAAAAGATTTGGAACTGGGCGGACACATCTCAAGTTTTGCGTCTTCTGCAATGTTGTACGATGTTGGTTTTAACCACTTCTTCAGAGCGCCTAACGAGAAAGATGGCGGAGACTACTTGTTCGTTCAGGGGCATGTTTCTCCGGGTATTTACTCTCGAGCTTATATCGAAGGGCGTTTAAGTGAAGAACAGTTAGACGGATTTAGACAAGAAGCAGACGGTACTGGTCTTTCCTCGTATCCTCATCCTAAATTGATGCCTGATTTCTGGCAGTTCCCTACTGTATCTATGGGCCTAGGTCCGATGCAGGCAATTTATCTTGCCCGTTTCTTAAAGTATTTAACAGACCGTGGAATAAAAGATTGTTCTGAACAACGCGTTTGGTGCTTTATGGGTGATGGCGAAGTGGATGAGCCAGAAAGTTTAGGCGCTATCGGCCTTGCTTCACGCGAAGGATTAGACAATCTGACCTTTGTTATTAATTGTAATTTGCAACGTTTGGATGGTCCTGTTCGTGGTAACGGTAAAATTATCCAAGAATTGGAAGGTACTTTCCGTGGTGCAGGTTGGGAAGTAATCAAAGTTATTTGGGGCCGCTATTGGGATCCACTTCTTGCTCGCGACACCTCCGGAAAGCTTTTGGATGTCATGAACGAAACCGTTGATGGTGAGTATCAAAACTACAAGTCTAAAGGCGGCGCTTACACTCGTGAAAACTTCTTTGGTAAGTACCCAGAGCTAAAAGAAATGGTCTCCAACATGTCTGATGAAGATATTTGGCGATTAAATCGTGGTGGTCATGATCCGGTTAAAGTCTACGCGTCATACAAGCGCGCGACTGAAACAAAAGGTCGCCCACAAGTTATTTTGGCCAAAACGGTTAAAGGTTATGGTCTTGGTGAAGCTGGTGAAGGTAAAAACATCGCTCACAACGTCAAGAAAATGGACATCACAGCAGTTCGAGCTTATCGCGACAGATTTAATATCCCTGTGGACGATAGTGAACTTGAAAATCTTCCGTACTACAAATTTGCAGAAGACAGTGCCGAACTGAAGTATTTGCGTGAACGTCGCGAATCATTGTTTGGCTATATGCCAACGCGTTTAGCAAAATGCAGCGAAGATCTACCAGCAATACCAATGAAATCTTTTGAAGCCATAACCAAAGGTTCTGGTGAGCGTGAGATTTCCACTACCATGGCTTTCGTGCGTGTTTTGACGGTTATGTTAAAAGACAAACAAATTGGTAGTCGCATTGTTCCGATTATTCCTGATGAAGCGAGAACATTTGGTATGGAAGGCCTATTTAGACAGGTTGGTATCTACTCTAGCCAAGGTCAGAAATACGTTCCTCAGGATGCAGATCAGGTCGCTTATTATCGTGAAGATAAAAAAGGTCAAGTACTGCAAGAAGGTATCAACGAACTGGGTGCAATGGCGTCGTGGTTAGCCGCGGGTACATCTTATTCAACGAACGATCTACCTATGATCCCTGTATACATCTATTACTCCATGTTTGGTTTCCAACGTGTTGGTGATATGGCATGGGCAGCGGGTGATAGCCAGGCTAGAGGATTCCTAGTAGGTGGTACAGCAGGAAGAACCACCCTAAATGGTGAAGGTCTGCAACACCAAGATGGACACAGTCACGTTCAGGCTGCACTCATTCCTAACTGTGTTTCTTATGATCCAACTTACGGTTACGAAGTGGCAGTAGTTGTACAAGACGGTATTCGCAGAATGGGTGAGAACCATGAAAATGTCTTCTACTACCTAACCGTGATGAACGAAAATTATGTTCAGCCTGAAATGCCGAAAGGCTGTGAAGAAGGCATCATTAAAGGTATCTATTCACTTGAAAAAGTGGGTGATGCTAAAAGTAAGAAGAAAGTTAAACTGCTTGGTTCTGGCACAATATTGCTTCAAGTAAGAGAAGCGGCTCAGTTGTTAAATGACAAGTTCTCAGTTGCCTCAGAGGTATTTAGTGTGCCGTCATTTAATGAATTGGCTCGTGACGGATTGGATTGTGAGCGTTACAACATGCTTAATCCAAGCAAAAAAGAGAAAGTGCCTTATATCACTTCAACCCTAAAAGCTGGTTTTGACGGACCTACTATTGCTGCTACTGACTACATCAAAAACTATGCTGACCAAGTTAGAGCATTCGTACCAGGTCAGTTTAAAGTGCTTGGTACAGATGGCTTCGGTCGTTCTGATAGTCGCGCAAACTTGCGTAACCATTTTGAAGTCGATGCCAAATTTATTGCAGTTGCAGCGTTACATGAATTGGTTAAGTCAGGTGATGTTGAGAAGAAAGTATTAACGGCTGCAATCAAAGAATTTGGTATTGATGGCGACAAAATCAATCCACTTTATGCGTAATTAGGGAGACATTTAGCATGTCAGATTTAAAAGATGTATTGGTCCCCGATGTTGGTGGTGACGAAGTTGAAGTCATTGAAATTTGTGTTGCGACTGGCGAAAGCGTAGAAGCGGAAGCATCACTAATTACTGTTGAAAGTGATAAAGCGAGCATGGATATTCCGGCTCCTTTCGCAGGAACAGTTGCAGAAATATTAGTCAACGTTGGTGACAAAGTGAGTCAAGATTCACTTATCATGAAGCTCTCTGGAGGAGCAGTTGCAGAGGCAGCTCCAGCAGACAAAGCACCTGAGCAAGAGCAACCGAAGCAAGAAGCAGCCGCTGAAGCTCCGGCTCCTGCAGCAAATTCAGCTTCAGCACAAGTTGTCGAAGTGACCGTACCTGATATTGGTGGTGATACAGATGTAGACATCATCGAAGTGCTGGTTGCGGTGGGTGATGAAATCGAAGCTGAAACGGGTTTGATTACCCTTGAAACTGATAAAGCGACTATGGATGTCCCTTCACCTCAAGCAGGTGTGGTGAAAGAACTCAAAGTATCTACCGGAGATAAAGTATCAGAAGGTTCATTGGTACTGTTATTGGAAGTCGGTGGAAGCGAATCGGCAGCAGCTCCGCAATCGGCGCCTGCACAGGATTCTCAAGCAGAAGCTCCTAAAGCAGAAGCGCCAGCGCAACAAGCTGCGGCTGTATCTGAAGTGATCGACGTTAAAGTACCTGACATAGGTGGAGACACAGACGTTGACGTTATAGACGTGTTGGTTTCAGTTGGTGATGAAATCGAACCAGAAGCTGGGTTGATTACGCTTGAAACTGATAAAGCAACTATGGACGTACCTGCCCCTAAAGGTGGAACGGTCAAGAGCGTGGAAGTGAAAGTTGGCGACAAAGTTTCTGAAGGCTCATTGGTGATAACCCTTGAGACAAAATCTGAGGCACCAGCGGCAACAGCACCGCCGCAAACAGCAGCTCCAGCTCCTGCAGCGAAGGCTGAAGCACCAAGCGCGCCCAAGCCACCACCTGTGCCTCATCATCCATCTGCAGGTGATAAGAAATCATCTGGAATTGTTCATGCCTCTCCGTCGGTAAGACGTGTTGCACGTGAGTTTGGTGTCGACCTTACTCTAGTTAAAGGAACAGGCCCTAAATCACGCATTCTGAAAGAAGATATTCAATCTTATGTGAAATACGAATTATCGCGTCCTAAGATGACGCCTAGCTCTTCAGTTGGAGCAGGTTCAGGTGGGTTACAAGTTCTACCTCCACCTAAAGTCGATTTCAGTAAGTTTGGTGAAGTAGAAGAAGTACCACTCACTAGAATACAGAAAATTTCTGGTCCAAACTTGCATCGTAACTGGGTAACTATTCCACACGTAACCCAATTCGAAGAAGCTGACATTACTGACTTAGAAGTTTTCCGTAAGCAGCAAAATGCGATTGCAGAAAAGAAAAAATTAGGTGTGAAAATTACACCACTTGTTTTCATGATGAAAGCAGTAGCCGATGCCTTAAAAGCGTATCCAACCTTCAATACTTCGTTGTCAGAATCGGGCGAAAGCTTAATTCAGAAGAAGTATTACCATATAGGTATTGCGGTTGATACTCCTGGAGGTCTTGTTGTTCCTGTTGTTCGTGATGTTGATAAGAAAGGGATTTTTGAGATATCCAGAGAGTTGATGGAAATTAGCGTAAAAGCAAGAGATGGCAAGTTAAAAGCAACAGATATGCAAGGCAGTTGTTTTACTATCTCTAGCTTAGGTGGCATTGGTGGAACAGCGTTTACACCAATCGTTAATGCACCAGATGTCGCTATTTTGGGTGTGTCAAAAAGTGAAATGAAGCCGAAGTGGAATGGTAAAGATTTTGAACCGAGACTGATGTTGCCATTATCATTGTCCTATGATCATAGGGTAATTGATGGTGCATTAGCAGCAAGGTTTGCCGTTCATTTAGGTAATGTCCTCACTGATTTGAGGCAGATTTTACTGTAAATGAGTGAAAAGCGTGTGGTGTAATCAACACTGCACGCCTTTGTTCCATTGATTACTTGTTTTACTGTGCTTTTCTTTGCTAACTGGTTAACGACTAGGTAGAATTTTACCGGTTTGATAGATAAAAATTCGAAATTTGAGGTCATAATGAGCGAAATTAAAACTCAATTGGTTGTACTTGGTGCAGGTCCTGGTGGATATTCTGCAGCTTTTAGAGCAGCTGATTTAGGTATAGAAACTGTTATTGTCGACGCCCGCGAAACTCTGGGTGGTGTTTGTCTGAATGTAGGTTGCATTCCATCTAAAGCTCTTTTACATGTGGCTAAAGTGATTGATGATGCAAAAGACATGGCCCATCACGGCGTGGTATTTGGCGAGCCAAAAATTGACTTGGATAAAGTTCGTGGATGGAAAGACAGCGTAGTTAGCCAGTTGACCAAAGGGTTATCTGGTATGTCTAAAATGCGTAAAGTTAAGCATGTTCAAGGCTACGGTAAATTCACCGGTGCAAACACCCTGGAAGTTGAAGGTAATGATGGTAAAACCACGATTACATTCGACAATGCAATCATTGCAGCAGGATCTGAGCCAGTTAATCTACCTTTTATTCCTCATGATGACGAACGCGTAATTGATTCTACTGGTGCGCTGGAAATGAAAGATATTCCAGAGAAAATGCTAGTTCTAGGCGGCGGAATTATCGGTCTAGAAATGGGTACCGTTTACCGTGCTCTAGGCTCGCAAATTGACGTAGTTGAATTTTTAGATCAGCTCATTCCTGCAGCGGATAAAGACATCATTAAAGTGTATCAGAAATACGTTAAAGATAAGTTTAACGTGATGCTTGAAACTAAAGTGACCGCTGTTGAAGCAAAAGACGATGGTTTATATGTCACCTTTGAAGGCAAACAAGCGCCTGCAGAACCTGTCAGATACGACAAAGTTCTTGTTGCGGTTGGTCGCAGACCTAACGGTAGCCTAGTTGGCGCTGAAAATGCGGGTGTTGCTGTTGATGAACGTGGTTTTATTAACGTCGACAAACAACTAAAAACAAACGTAGCTAATATCTTTGCTATCGGCGATTTAGTGGGACAACCTATGTTGGCTCACAAAGCTGTACATGAAGGTCACGTTGCAGCTGAAGTTATTGCTGGAATGAAGCACTACTTTGATCCTAAGTGCATTCCATCAGTTGCTTATACTGATCCTGAGGTTGCATGGGTTGGACTGACTGAGAAAGAAGCTAAAGAACAAGGTATCAAATACGAAAGTGCAACTTTCCCTTGGGCTGCGTCTGGTCGAGCTATTGCCTCTGGTCGTACTGAAGGTATGACTAAGATGATATTCGAGAAAGAGTCACATCGTGTTATCGGTGGAGCCATAGTCGGTATCAATGCCGGAGAAATGCTAGGTGAGATTGGTTTAGCAATTGAAATGGGCGCTGACGCTGAAGATGTTGCTTTGACAATTCACGCGCATCCGACTCTAAACGAATCTATAGGCTTAGCCGCTGAGATGTACGAAGGCAGTATTACTGACTTACCGAATCCAAAAGCGAAAAAGAAATAGCTAAAAAAGAGTTAACAAAAAGGGCCTACTCAGGCCCTTTTTTAATTTAACTGTGACACTTTCTAAATACCTAAATACCTAAATACCTAAATACCTAAATACCTAAATACCTAAATACCCTTGATACTACCGAGACGAGTTAAAGCGGTGTTGCTCGAAACCAGCCTGTAATCGAAAGCCTCGGTTTTTTTGCATAAGGCGCAACATACGTGACTGAGTGAACATGATTCACGTCAAATAAAGCCATAGTATTAAACAGAGGTGCCCATGCATCTCGTGGCGTACCATCTTGCTGATAGAACTGAAGTAATCCACCCCAATCAGGGTGCCAATCTGGCGTTAAATTTAATACATATGCGACACGTCGTTGTTCAGATTCATGAACATCATTGTGGCGAGTTAGAAAATGCCCAGGGTAATATCTCGTTGCCTGTGCGCTAGCTGCAACAATATCATCAAACCCAGATATTTTTTTAATCGCGTCAAGTGTTGTGGGTGAATTGAGCCATTGAATAGCCTGTTGAATAATGCCATTTTCTGAAAGATCAATTTGCAAAGCATTTCTGCCATAATAAAAGCCGACACCTTTGCTCGCTTGCTCAAACAGATCCTTGGTAAAGGCTTGCTGCTCAGCTTGTGATAGTGCAGCAAGTTCATCTGAGGTTGAGGTTTTAAACTCCCCATTTCTCACATAGGCATTTGTGTAACTTAAATCGTCATGCAAACTGAAAGCTAGTTTACCTGCGTCTTCCATTTCCAACACATCAAATATTCTGGTGCGCTTATCGACGGCATATTCATGCTGAGTTTTTTCTAAATCAAAATTGGGATTAAAGTTAATTGGCATTATCTACTACTTGTTGTTAGTTATTCTTCTAATACTTAGCATAATTGGGACGAGGAGGGGTAAATCAATCATCATCAGAAAAAAGACTTTGCTGTACTGAAGGTGTGTTTTCCGATATTTGGATGTTTTTACCGGCCAAATGCGCCTTCTTCCTGCGACGACACGCTTTTATTATCACTCTTTTCGCATAGGGTGTTGTTTTGGTCCAATATAGTCGCTCTTCGCGGCTACGATAGCAGCCAACACAATATCCGCCTTTACCCGATTGGCATACACCAATGCACGGACTGGGAATATCAAAGAACTCTAATTGATCCAAAATTGACCTGATAAACGAGCTGATTTCATGTCGTTTAATGTTATCTGTTTAAGTAAAATTGTGCCAATTTTAATCAGTTTGGGAAGGAAAGCGTGGAGTAACTAAAAAATTTCAACTTTCCGAAGCATGGATGCTGAGATCAAGCCAGCAGGGAAGCGTTTACGCCAAGCACGGCAGCTGAGATGCTTTCACTGCGGGTCACACCCAATGAGAATGGAGGCTATAAACTAGTTCCTTGCGAGGACGCTGCGAGTCCATCCCTGGAAGCTCGGCACCCACATCCCTGTGGGTGGACGCCATCGCAATCAACTAGTTCATTTCCTCCCCAGATACCCCTTAAGCCTGTTTAGATCTGCTTATCTTTACTCAAAAAAAGAATTAATGTTTGGGACGGAAAGTGTGGTGAGTCTGAAAAATTTCAACTGTACGAAGCATGGATGCTGAGATCAAGCCAGCAGGGATGCTTTCACGGCGAGTTGAAATCTTTTTAGATACTTCACGCTTTATACAAAAATGTTAAAACATGCTGTTTAGACTTACCATGCTCTGTTCACTGAAGTTAAAACAACTAGCACGGCAGGAGTTTCTAGCCCGTTTTAACCTTTAGCTCAGTAACTTGAGCAGAACCTGCAACGTCGACAATGGCACTGATCATCTCATCCCACAATTCTCGGGGAAGGGTATGACCCATATGCTCGAATCTGACTAGTCTGGAGTTTGGGATGGCTTTTGCCGTCGCTAATCCGCATTCAACCGGCACCAATGGATCCTTGTCACCATGAAGGATCAAGCTAGGTGTGGTTAGTTTTTGCAACTCGGCGGTTCTATCAGGTGATGCCAAAATTGCGCAGGTTTGACGCCACACACCGGCGGGATTGAAACAACGTTCCCTGGCACGACGCATTAACTTTTCAGTCCGCTCGTCATCGAAGTCATAGTAATCGCCATGTAACAGTTTCCACATTTTCAGAATGTGCTGAACATATCCTTCAACATCTTTAGGTACTGGCTTCATTATCTTGGCAATAACGGATGCTTTCGCTTTTGGTAGACTTCTGTCACCTGTGGTTGACATGATAGAAGTTAAGCTTGTCACTCGATGAGGAGCAATAATGGTTAGGCATTGGGCAATCATCCCACCCATAGAGACGCCCACTATATGACATTTCTCGATGTTTAAGTGATCTATTAGCCCAAGTGTGTCGCGAGCCATATCATTTAAATCGTATGGTGCTTTTAGTTGACTGTTAAACCACTGATTGGCCATGACAGATAAGATACTAGGGGGCTTAATTCCGTCTAACTTAGTGCTCTTGCCAATATCTCGGTTGTCGAAACGAATCACCCAATATCCTTGCTGTGCAAGTTGTTGGCAAAAATTGTCGTCCCAATGAATCTGTTGAGCGGCCAAACCCATAATGAGCAATAGTGGCGGTGCAGATGGGTTTCCAAAAGTTTGATAACAAATCGAAATATCGTTGACGAGGGCGTACTTCTCTTGATCGTGCAATGTAGATTAAACTCCTTTTACTCGCGGTAACATATGTCTTAGCACTGAATGTTCTTCAAAAGGTCGCCATTGGTTTTCTGGTTGGGCCAAGCGATTAGCTACTATCCAAATGACTTGTGCGTTATGACCTAATCCCATATGACTGCCATTTACTTCGATATTTTCCGTGTCACCTGTCATGTGTTCAATGTTATTTTTACATGCTTCCCAGTGGGCAATACCATCTGATTTAGAGTAAATCGCGGTACTTGGGACCGGAGGCGGTTTTATCATATGGCTAGCCGCCACAGGCTCACGCTCTGCAATGTTGCCATTAATCAATTCAAACATTTTGGACGCCACGGGAGCTGAACCCATTGGTCCATTAAATGGGCTGCCAAGTGAGATAACCTGTCTTACACAATCTGGAATGACTCTAGCGATTTCTCTTCCTAGAATTCCGCCCAAACTCCATCCGACGATACTGACTTTTCTATTGTGACGCACACTCATTTCAATAACGATATCAAGTAAGCGATCACTCACGATGTTTTTGCCACCAACGATATGCGTTCCTAGGTTTCTGCCCAAACCCCACCCCTTTGCTTTATAGCCTTTCATATTGAGAAACGTACGTAAAGGCTTGGTACTGATATCACTGGCCATGAATCCAGGAATAACTAACACTGGGTGTTTGTCACCGCGAGGTGCTTGTAACAGCAAGGGCATCAGTACACTGGATGCACCAAACTCGAGAAGAGTTCTCCCTTCAATTAATAAATGGCGTTTTTTAGGTGGCTTTGATACCAGTTCTTTTAACACTAGACTCATTTTTCGGTCCTTAGCTGCAGGCCTGTTTTTATTATTCTTTGTCGTTTAGCAACGCATTAAAGGCTTCCATCGCTTTAGTTTTCTCAATAACCGCCTCTTCAAGCTCATTTGCTGATTCTAAAATATATCGCGTAAACTTATCCAAATCAGGCATCAAATTCACTGAGCTAGTTGGACTGATAGATATGGTGCCGTTGTAACTTACAACAGGTAAAATCAAACCCATACCATCAAAAATGGGTGCTGTGCCCATGTTGGCTAGCAGTTTATAACCACCTAGATAAAGCGGAATATTTGGGCCGGGAACATTGGTGATGACAAGGTTGAAAAAAGGATTATGCCTTTTTGCAAGCGCTGCACGAGAATAAAAACGAGACGCCACACCAGCAAGTCCAAATGGAATGAGTTCAGCAAACCCCATCAGACTTTTGGCATCTATTGCATCTTGATAGAGCTTACCTACCAAGGTGTTGATGTGAATTTTTTCTAGTCTTCTAATGGGGTTTTCAATTTCAGTTGCCAATTGAATATACATGGCTGAAACTTGATTACCCATGGAGTTCTTTTCTTCGGCGGTTCGAGTTGAAACTGGCACCATGGCAACCAGTGGTTTGTCAGGCAACTCATCTCTTTCTAACAAATACCGTCGCAGCGCGCCTGCACATATGGTTAGAATGACATCATTTAAGGTTGCCCCTTCTACTATGCCTCGCAGTTGTTTCACTCGTTTCAGATCGAGTAGCGCAGAATTCCATTTCCGTTCCTGCTCGACAACATCATTAAAGTGAGTTTTCGGTGCGGAAAAAGGCATTGTAGGTAGCTTGATACCCTGGATACTTTTTAGATAACCAGCTTTAATGGCTGATCTTCCAGTTTCCCATAGCAGCCCAGGTAATTTCCCTGGTCTACCTGCAAAATTGAGAGCACTTTTAGCAACCAATTGCAGCGCTCCCGGAATTTCTTCTTTCGGCTTGGCTTTGACTGGTGGGATAGGTTTAGGAGTTTCAGAGACATCATAAAGCATAGACATTAGGTCAGTCCCAGACTTACCATCGAAACCGGCATGATGCACTTTACTTATCATCGCAACTGAACCTTTCGGTACTTGTGCAATTGAATCAAGACCTTCGACAAAAATGAATTCCCATAAGGGTCTTTCACGGTTCAACATAGTTGAGAAATGTTGTGATGCCAAATAGCGTAATTCTTTCCAAGACCCCGGTTTTGGCAAAGACGTGCGGCGAACGTGCAGACTCAAATCGAAATCTGGATCTTCTACCCAATAGGGTTTGTCTAAGCCCATAGGCACGGTGACTAGCTTCTGAGTAAGTTTGTCTACTAGATGGACTCTGTCTTGGATAAATTGAAAGAAGTCTTCAAACTTCATAGAACCTTCAAAAATTGCCACTCCGCCAATATGCATTGGAATTTTTGGCGTTTCTAAATACAAGAAGGAGGCGTCAATACCTGATAGTTCTTCCATACGTTTGCCTTAAAATATCAATTCGCAAAGATTAAACACTACCCCCATGAGGCGAAAATTCAACTCATTTGCATGAATAAACAAGGATAAGTGACGCTTTTTGAAGATTCAATTAGGTAAATGTTCCCCATTTCATCATTTTCATGTTAATAATACTTTAATAAAATCTTTGAGTTATATGCCCTTGAACAATGCATCTCTAGAATACGCAACCAAAGCATCTTCTTCATTTTCGATTCCTGACATCTGTTTACGGATCCGCGAAATGCTCGATGACTCCACGTCTGGTGTCGATGATATTGGTAAACTAGTCAGTTTGGACCCTGTATTAAGTTCAAAACTTCTTAAACTAGCCAACAGCCCTTTGTTTCGTTTCCGTTCCCAAGTGGACAGTATTTCTAAAGCGATTAATGTGCTTGGGGGGGAGGCATTGTATAACCTAGTGATGGCAGAAACTGCTAAAGAGGCGTTCGAACACTTCAGTGCAGAGAATATTGATTTAAAGCGATTTTGGCTGCAAAGCTTGTATACTGGCTTGATTGCTAAACATTTAGCAAAGCTATGCAGGGTAAGGGGAAGCGAACGTTTTTTCCTATTAGGTTTGTTGCACAATTTAGCTGAATTGGTGGTGGCTAGCGAAAATCCTGATGCAGCAGTCAAATGTGTCCCAGAAAATAGCGAAAAATTGCCTTGGCAGATGCAAAAAGCGGTTTTGGGGTTTACATACGCAGAATGCAGCTCACAGATATTGCAAATTTGGCAATTACCGACGCAAATATCCATGCCGATTGGTTTATTGCACAATGTTGAAAAAGCGCAAAATAATACTGAGGTTGGTATATTGTATACTTCGGTTAGAGCAGGTTACGCAATGAGTCTAGAGACCAAACTAGGCCTCGAAAATGTGACAAATGTAAAAGTGTTAGAAAGTATTGGTTTAGACTTGGATGTACTTCAAGAGGCGGTCGATTACAGTCACAAAGAAATTTCTAAAATGCTGGTGCTTTTCAATCCAAAACTACTCAAATAGCCGCTTAATGTAGTTAATTTACGACACTCCCACTATTCCTATCCAAAAAAAGTCGCTAAAAGCTGTGATTGTCTTATATTTAGCCGATTTTGGGCTGCACAATTAATTCGATTTTAGTTACAATACGCGCAATTTTGCGGCCTAGAACGAGAATAACGAAAAAGAATGAAGCTAATATGCGCCATTATCTTGTGTTTGGTTACCACTAGCTCATTCGCTAAAAAGAATGTCATTCGATCTTTGTTCATGAAAAAAGCACCGTTCCATAATAGTGCGATTGAAGAAGCATTCGAGATGACCGGTGAACTGGGTGCCTCTTTTACTACTGGTAATAGAGAAGGAAATACATTTTTTGGTAAGTTAAATGCAAGTCATGACACCAAAATTTGGAGTAGTCGATACACAGCGAATATCTTGTATAAACAGAATGAAAGAAATGTTCAAGGTGAGAGACGCAGTGTAACCAGTGCACAAAAACTATTTTTATCGGCTCAAACTGATTACAAGCTAGAAACACCTTCTAACCGATTGTTTATTTATGGTGAGTTTGAAGATGATCGCTTTAATCCGTACGAGTATCAATTCGCTTTAGCTGCTGGCTGGACCGAAAGGCTTTGGGCTGATAAGTACAGTGAATTTCGCTACAGCGTAGGTCCTGGTTATGCTATCTCGAAGTTGAAACCGAACAGGAATGGGGTTGATCAAATCGGATTAATTATTCGAGCCGCAATGGAATATAAGAAAACCCTTAGCGAAAATGCGACCTTTAGACAGTTTTTAAGTACCGAGACGGATAATGATTTCAGCCGCTCTGTCTCAGAAACGTCATTAGCGGCGAAGATAAATGGTTCATTGGCGATGAAGTTATCAATCAATATGACACATAACGAAAGTCCCAACCAAATAAGAGAACCTTTGGATACTCAAACATCCGTTACCTTGGTTTATCAATTTTTTTAGTTGCTAAGCCATCACTGTTGGTATGAAACCTGAATAGCCAACGGGCAAAGAATTATTATTAATATTTTATTTAGTAAAGGAAACACAATGAAAAAATCGATTTTATTTTCTGTGATATGCGCAGCATTAGCGACAAGCGCAAACGCAGAAGAAGAGACTAAGCCATTCTCTATGGAAGGTGAATTTGGTTTGATTGTCACTACAGGTAATACTGAAACTACATCGGTGAAAGGTAAAATCACTGCTCATCAGGAGCTAGACCGTTGGAGTAATGACTATGTTCTGGATGCCTTGTACAAAAAGGATCAGGTAGTCGTAGATGACGTAGAAACAGAACAAACTACGGCACAGAAAGTGTTTGCTTCCGGTCAAGCTAACTACAAATTAGACAATCCAGACCATCGTCTATTTGGATTTGGTTCATACGAAGATGACAGATTCAGTAGTTTTGATTATCAGTCTACCGTGGCTGTCGGTTGGAACCATAAATTGTGGAAAGATGAAACTTCATCATTTGAGTACAGTATTGGTCCTGGTTATTCTTATAACAAAACCACGGAAGTCGTGCTTGCCGATGGAACAGTGGTTCCTAGTGAAACGGTTAGCGGATTAATTGTTCGTGGCGCGCTAGATTATCAGTGGAAGATATCCGACACGGCTACATTCAAACAAGCACTAAGTACGGAAGTAGGTGCTGACAATACGAAATCTAAGTCAGTTACCTCATTGTCTGCTCAGTTAGTTGGTTCTTTATCAATGAAGTTTTCAATTACCATGGATCACAACACCGACGTAGCGCCTAATAGAGAAAAGCTAGATACACAAACAGCGGTTACTCTAGTTTATACCTTCTTCTAAAACACCTTTTAAGAATGTAATTGAAATAGTCGATGAAAATCGGCTATTTCATTACCTACCATCTAAACTGAATAACCACTTTCGACTGGTGTTGATTAACATTAATTGACTCATCCAGTGTTACTCTATTTTGCGCTGTATTCTTATTTACATGCTGTTCAAAACCCAGTTGCCAGTTCGCGCTCATATCATACCGCCAAGCAAACGTGAGCCCATATCCATCGCTACTATTGATATCTTCGGGAATAGCATCGTCTTCTTCGACAATAAAGCGATCAAATCTAACACTGTATCTATGTTCATTTTGCTGGTGGCTCAACATCAAATACCAAGCATCGAAATTAACGAATACAAAACTATTGCCCATCACAGAACTACCCGTCATCCATTGGCTTATTAATCGAGTAGAATTGTTAAACTTATGCTGAAATGCAAAAGAGTGAAACTTAGTTCGCCATGCATAAAGACGCTGTTCATTCACTTCCAACGGATCGGCAAGGTTATCGTAGAAATAGTAACGAAATGAAGTTTGATTTAAATATCGGACATGTGCGCCTATATAATATCCAAAATTACCGTCCAGTTCATGGAATGGTTCTACGTAGCTGGGATGGAAAATCAAATTTTCATCTACCACTGTCGGATATTGAGCAAATCGAATTTTGTCATTGTGCAAGCTTTGCCGGTCATGCATCGCGAAACCGCGCCAACTGATCAAAGTGCCAATGGGATCATTTGCTTTGTAAGTCGCTCCAATCAATTCCCACGACCAGGGGCTTCTTCTTGCTCTGCCCGGACTGTTAATAGATACCTCTAATCCCGCAATGCGTAATTCTTCCCCAATCCAAGAATTGATGGCCGATTGCGTGTAGGTATAGGGGGATAACCAACCTTCTTCGACGTTTTCCAGTGACATTCTCGGATAGAAAAAGCCGGCGCGGGCGCGCAGTTTATATTTGCTGTTAACTATAGGTTTGTAAACGAGCTGAGCTTGAGTGAAACCCAGATGCTTTTCACCATCCTGATAGTAGTTTGCCACTGATTCAAATTGCAATTCATCAGTCAATTCAAGGTTTAGCTTCACAAACGCCTGCGCTATCGCAACGCCGCTGTTATCTTCTCTAAGTATTCCCGTACCTTGATTTTGATAACTAGAAGTAGAATCCGTTTTTGTTAAGTTTCCTTGCACTAACCCTGATATTTCTTGAGCACAAAGACCACCACTGAAACCCGCTACGCACAATACAACTAAGAGTAGGTAGCTCGGTTTGTTAAGTGGCAGGGTTTCCATTATTTATTCGTATTCACTGAAGTTATCTGTTTGTTCTTCGAAGCCACTTAAATCTTGCAGTAAATCCTTTTGGAGAGAAAAGCTAATATTTGATTGGGAAGCAACCTTGATATTGCGCTTTAAATTGCTTTCATCGTCTTGAATACGAGGATGCCAAACCTTAACTTTATACTTTCCTTCTGGTACGTCAAAATCGACTTCGCCCTCCATATTCGTTTTAGCGAAATAGGGGGTGTCTACGACTAAAATGAAACCTAACATCCAATCATGAACATTACAGCCTAATTCAACTTCACCCGCATCAGGAAAGGCGACAGGCTTTGCTTTGGCGCCGCGATATAGCTTGAGTTCAAATTGTTTGGCTTGAGAAAACGAGTAAACATGATGTTTAATTGAATCAGAATTGGGGAATTCCACCTGACCGCCTTTTTGCACCACGAGAATATGGGGCATAAATTGACTGTCAACCTGATCCATAGTTGGGATAGAGTCAGGGACAGAGTCGGGCACAGGAAAATCCGTCGGTTCAACGGGCTCCAAGTAAACCACAGCGCGAAAAACAGGATTACCCTTGTTACTCGTCACATTTACTGAGACTGGCGCCGCGAGCACGTTAGAGCAGATGAATATCAAAAACAGGAAACGCCGCATAATTGCTTTAGCTACCTTAGCATCGATTTAACTATACACTATCATCTACAGAACGTGGTTTAAGTAAACTTATTTCTTAAAAATAAAACTTTTTTCAATATAGCCTAAATCGCGCTAGTGCAGAATTCGCGTTTTTATTGTTCCATCAATTTTTTTCAATTCTGTGAATGCTTGTTCAGCGTGATCGGTTTCCACGTCAATCACCACATATCCAATATCTTCGGATGTTTGCAAGTACTGAGCGGCAATATTGATGTTATGTGCTGCAAACGCTTGGTTAATTTGGGTTAACACGCCTGGTGCGTTCTTATGAATATGCAGAAGCCTTGATGTACCTGTATGCTCTGGGAGAGAAACCTCTGGAAAATTAACGGCAGATAGCGTTGAGCCGTTATCACTATATTTGGTTAGCTTACCCGCAACTTCGATACCAATATTTTGTTGGGCTTCTTGAGTACTGCCACCAACATGGGGAGTCAAAATGACGTTGTCAAACTCTCTTAGAGGAGATACAAATTCTTCATCATTGGATTTAGGCTCTGTTGGAAACACGTCAATAGCTGCACCTCTGAGCTTGTTGGCGCGTAAAGCGTCTACTAGGGCATCAATATCTATCACGGTTCCTCGAGCGGCATTCATTAAAATGGCCCCATCCTTCATCATGGACAGTTGTTTGGCACCTATCATGTTTTGGGTTTGCGGTGTTTCAGGAACGTGTAAACTGATGACGTCTGATGTTTTCAGTAAGTGGCTAAGCGATTTGACCTGAGTGGAGTTGCCCAACACCAACTTATCTTCAATATCGAAAAATTGTACTTTCATGCCGAGATGTTCGGCTAAAATACTCAACTGTGTGCCTATGTGTCCGTATCCGATAATGCCGAGGGTTTTTCCTCTTGCTTCGTAGGAACCGACTGCGCTCTTTTCCCATTGACCTCGATGGGCTTTAGCATTCTTGCTAGGTACACCGCGAAGTAGAAGAATAATTTGCCCTAACGCCAACTCTGCAACGGAACGTGTGTTGGAGAATGGTGCGTTAAACACAGGTATGCCGCGTACTTGTGTTGCTTGAAGATCAACTTGATTCGTACCAATACAAAAACAACCAATGGCGACCAACTTTTTGGCAGCATCAACAACAGCCGGAGTAATTTGCGTTCTAGAGCGAATTCCAATGAAATGCACATCTCTCACTTTCTCAATCAGGTCTTGTTCAGACAATGACGTTTTGAGATATTCGATATTGGTGTAACCGTTAGATTGCAAGGTATCAACTGAGCTTTGGTGAAGCCCTTCCAACAATAAAATTTTGATTTTGTCTTTAGGTAACGAAACTTTGCTCATTGATTTTCCTGATAACGATTGACTATTTTATGTTTAAGACATCTGGACGTCTAATTGGGGAGGGAAAATACCAGAACTTGCCCTAATAAGAAAGTCGTGTGTCCATCAAATTGATGCTTATTTATGTTATTTTATTTCCAATACACCATCTTCTTTGCCAATTAGTACAACGTCCGCTCCACGATTGGCGAATAATCCGTTGGTCACTACGCCAACAATACTGTTGATTTGGTTTTCCAATTCGACAGGATTAAGAATTTTAAGGTTACGTACATCTAGAATAACATTGCCGTTATCGGTCACCACACCTTGCCTGTATACTGGGTCGCCTCCTAGTTTGACTAATTCTCTGGCGACATAGGAACGAGCCATTGGAATGACTTCAACCGGCAGGGGAAACTTTCCGAGCACAGGGACTTGTTTGGTATCATCGATAATACAAACAAAGGTTTTCGCCACTGCGGCAACGATTTTTTCGCGTGTAAGTGCTGCTCCTCCGCCCTTGATCATATGCTTGTGCTCAGTAATCTCATCTGCACCATCAATATACACATCAAGTTGCGACACAGAGTTCAATTCAAACACCTCTATACCATGACTTTTAAGTAATAAAGAAGAAGCTTCTGAACTTGATACAGCGCCTTCAATATTATTTTTTAAACCTGCTAAGGCATCTATAAAATAGTTGACTGTAGAGCCCGTGCCTACGCCAACTATGGCGCCTTGTTCTACATATTTTAATGCGTTTGAAGCCGCTGCTTTTTTCTTGTCATCTTGTGTCATGGTAAGCACTCTCAAATATACTCAATACATAGATCATAGAGTAATTCGCAGAGTAAGCATATTGTTTTAAGCGCTAGTATTTGGCTTTGATCACTTGTGAAGGGGTAACTATGGTTGACAATGGAATATCCCATGTTTGCACCGGCAGCTTTTCAGCCTGCTGACAATCATGAGCCAAACCCACTAGTTGAGTTTTATTTGTCTGAGTTGCATTTGTTTGAGCGAGCTGGGACAAAGTTCTATCATAAAACCCGCCGCCCATTCCAAGACGATTACCTTCTTTATCAAAGGCGACTAAGGGGGTGAAAATTATGTCTAATGCCTTAACAGGGATAACCTTTCTTACGTCTAATTTGGGTTCATCGATCTCAAACCGATTGGAGCGCATTTGCGTTTTTTCGGAATATTCAAAGAACGCCAAAGTATTTTTTGCGAACGGGTGCAATACTGGTAGATAGACACTTTTACCTTGTTTCCAGCAGTAATTAATAATGGCTTGTGTGATGAGCTCGCCGTCATTGGCTAAATATAAGGCGATATGCTTCGCAGTGTTGAAACTTTCTAATTTTAAACATTGAGTCAGCGCATCCCTTGCTGCAGAGGCTTGCTCTCCTGAATTCAAGCTGTTACGCAATGCTCTAAATTGCTTGCGCAATTGCTTTGATGTTTCTGTTGCTGAGTTTGGTTGCATCAGGTACGTATTGGGATGAAGCGATTCAAAACGGCGATCAGTTGTTGAATATCGACGGGTTTATTGACTATTTCACACAATCCAGATTCAACGATTCGCCGGTCTTGTTCTGCATAAACATCTGCAGTCAGCGCAACAACAATCTGATCTGAATTGCGATTTTTTATTTCTTTGGTGGTTTGATAGCCGTCCATTCCGGGTAAATGTATGTCCATAAATATCATGTCAAAATGATTCTTGTCTAAAATTTTGAGTGCTTCCTCTCCTGATTCCGCAATGATAATGTTTAAACCAAGGGAGGCAAAAATGGCAAGGGCGACTTCTCGATTAATTTCGTTGTCTTCTACAACCAATATTTTGCTAGAAGTATTGAATTCTAACTCCAGTTTTTTGGGAGATTGAGCAAGCACATTGGTGTCAGGATCGCCGAAAGGTAAGGTCACTTTGACTAACGTACCTATATTTTCATTGCTAGTCAGTTGTATTTTTCCGCCCATGAGCTCAACAAGACTTTTAGTTATCATCAAACCCAGTCCAGATCCTTCATAATTTTTGCGTTGCTCTCCCTGTTGAAACTTATCAAAGATTTTAGGCATATCTTTTTTTGCGATACCCACACCATGATCTTTGATAACAATTTCAAGTTCGTTCTCATATTGAACAATATTGACCTCAATAGTCTGGCCACTGGCAGAAAACTTTATTCCGTTAGAAAGTATATTAAGGGCAACTTGGATAACTTTGTTTTCATCAAGATAAATTTTGGTATCAGATCGTAACTGAGCAGTAAAATGCAAATTAATGTCTTTTTTATCTGCCATTCTGAGCATGTTTGTCTTTAGCGAGGTAAAAAATTCTTCAGCATCCACAAGAGAATATCTGATTTCCATTTTGCCAGCTTCGATTTTGTTTAAGTCTAGAATCGAATCAACCAGTGCCAAAAGTCGTTTGCCACTGGAATCTAAATGTTGCAGATACCGTTGATGCTTTTCGTTCAGATCGATTGAGCTGTCATTGACCATTAGCTGACTAAAGCTAATGATGGCATTTAGTGGGGTACGCAGCTCATGGCTGACTTTAGTGAGAAAGTCCGTTTTTCTCTCGTTTGCTGTGCTCACTTGCTGAATTTTGCGACGGAGCTCTAACTGAGATATCACTTCATTCGCCAATACCTGCAAGGCATTTTTCTGCGGTTCGCTAAGTTGTTTGGGCTTATCACTGATGGCGCACAGAGTGCCAATGGCATAACCCTCGGGAGAAATTAACGGAGAGCCAGCATAAAAGCGAATATTAGGTTCAGAGGTAACCAATGGATTATCACGGAAACGCAAATCTTCGAGTGTATCGCAAACTTCAAATACTTCTGTTTGGTTGATGGCATGGGCACAAAAGGCAATGTCTCTACTTGTTTCTTCCGCGTCTAGGCCGACTTTTGACTTAAACCATTGTCGGTTTGGATCAATTAAACTAATAAGGGCTATGGGGGTTTCACATATTTGAGAGGCTAATAAGGTTAGATTATCAAATACTTCTTCCGCTTCAGTGTCTAAAATTTCGTAATTGTATAAGGCTTGTAATCGTTGACTTTCGTCTTCAGGAATTTCTGCAGATATCATAATCAGTCTTCGCTAAACCGATCATTCCTTTGTTCAGCGGTATTAATAATCTGGCAGAACAGCTAACCTAGCCTGTTCTACCACCAAGAGTAGATACTTTACCCTCTAGAGTGCGTATGTGTCCAAATAAAGTTTACTCAGTTTCGCGTGATCAACCTTAGTTGCAACGTTAATTTTGGATGCCTCTAACCAGATAGGGCTCATGGTTGAACCAATAGGAGCAACAGACGTTTGCCCTCTATTAAGTGGATCAGTGGCCACTTTTACATGGCCTGTGGTGAGTTCAAATAAACTAGGATCGACCAAATATGCTAGTGGCATCGCATCGTGGAAAAAGCACACCCTATCTTCTCTGCCTTGGGAATAGAAGTCGACATAAAATTGCGAAGATTCTTTTACAAACCCACCTAATTTCTCATTTCGTTCGGCTAAGTCATCTAGAAAATCTGGCGTAAAGGGAACCGCATTAGTCACATCAAGACCAAACATGGTGAGATCCCAATCGGCGGCAAATACTATTTCAGCTGCATGTGCGTCATTCCATATATTTGCCTCTGCAACAGGCGTGACATTGCCAGGCACAAAGGCCGCTCCGCCCATAATAGCAACGCCTTTCACCAATTTAGGCAGATCCGGTTCAAGTCGTAAAGCAAGCGCCAAATTCCCTAATGGTCCAATTGCAACCAACGTAACGTCTCCTGGGTTTTCTCTGGCAGTATCAACGATAAATTGCGCAGCACTTCTAGGGTCTAGCTGTCGGTTTGATGGTGGGAAGTCGATATTACCAAAGCCATCATCGCCGTGTACAAAATGAGCGTAACCCGATTCTGGACCTACCCAAGGCATACCTACCCCTTTTGTAACAGGGATATCTTGGTCAGCTAATTCACAGAGTGTTAATGCGTTCTGAGCAGACATGCTAACGGGAACATTGCCGTATACCGTTGTAAGCCCAAGCACCTCAATATCAGGGCATTGGAAAGCGAAAAAGATCGCCATTGCGTCATCAATACCCGGATCGGTATCAAGTATTATTTTGTGTGTCATGTTTGATTCTCTATAAATTTATGAATTATGCTGACTTAAAAATTGATCGACTTCTTCCGTGCTTGGAATAGATTGAGAAGCCCCAACTTTGGTGACCGCAAGGGCAGAAGCTGCACAACCTCTTTTTAACGCAGTAACACGATCTTGTTTTTGATTATATGCCGATAAAAAATATCCAATAAAGGTATCGCCAGCAGCTGTGGTGTCTATGGCCTCGACAGCAAATGCTTCGACATTTAATGTCTCGCCTTCACAAAGCATTCTCACCCCTTGTTTACCAAGCGTGATGATCACCTCAGCGTGGGGCCAATACTCTCGAAAATAAGATTCAATTTGATCGATATCCTCAGTTCCAGAAATCTCCGCAGCCTCGACTTCATTGACGATCAGTAAGTCGATGCAATCGTGAGGTAAATCTTTCACAGAATCTGTCATGGGAGCCGGGTTGAAAGCAACCTTCAGGTCATGGTCTTTAGCTTGTTGCAGTACTTTTTCAATAGCACTGGTTTCGTTCTGTGTGAGCACCCAGTCATTTGGGTTAGCACTGTCCAGAGCTCTTAGTATATCTTGATTGCCTAATTCTTTATTGGCACCACCAAATAACACAATGGCGTTTTCGCCTGAACTGGCAACCTGAATGATGGCATGTCCTGTCGGCGTTTCTGTGCAGGTGACGTACTTACAGTTGATACCTTGTTTGATCATGAATTGCTTTATATGCGCGTCCAACTCATTCAAGCGCCCTACATGCATCACCTCAGATCCCGCTTTTGCCAGCGCGACAGACTGGTTCGCCCCTTTACCGCCTAACAATTGTTGATAGTCA
Organism: uncultured Alteromonadaceae bacterium; assembly: GCA_947503265.1. Taxonomy (GTDB): domain Bacteria; phylum Pseudomonadota; class Gammaproteobacteria; order Enterobacterales; family Alteromonadaceae; genus Aliiglaciecola. The sequence continues at coordinate 140,456 of CANNDC010000007.1, read as the reverse complement.
GAGGACGAAATAGTTTCGCCGGGTTGTACAAACTGGTCTACTTGATACACGTGGTCGATATTTATCGAACCGAAGTTAATGACTGCCATGATTACCGTTTTGTTGGCCAACTAGAAAAACGATTTGTAGCATAACTTGACGATAAAAAGAACCGATAGTGATGAAAATAACCGACCAAATGGTCAGGTATTAATGTGCAAGGATTTTTTAAGCTTATCAAACCAGCTAAGAGAGGGAACGAATGGGTTGGTGTTCGCCCTGAAAATTCGCATCGAGATAGTAGCGCCATGTCCCCAAGGCCACCAAGAAAGCATCAATTCTTCTTTGCCTTCTTTGTCTTGAGTTAAAAGTTGTTGTTTCTTTTCCAACATACTAAATATGCCAGCTCTGTGTTGTAGAAACTGATCAGCATTTTTAAATGATTTTCTATCCCATACAAAAGGGAAACTCTGGCGCGCTTTGAGGTAGATAAAATCTTCATGATCGACTGAAAACTCAGCTAGTAAACACCCAAATTGGGTATCCCACTGCCAAGTGACTCTGTCTTCCAACGACTCAATGAAGCCCGGAATTTGTTGCAACATCAAATTTTGATTGCTTTGGTTTTCTGTCATCGTCCACTAAATTTCAAAGTAAAAAAAAGGCAGTACTAACTGCCTTTTTATCGCGTTAGTGTTATCAACTTTTTCGAGTGACTCTAAATAAGCCAACCAAGGCCAAACCAAATAAGGCGAGTGAAAATGGTTCTGACACCTGAGTCGAAGTATTTTCACCTAGTCTCAATGTGTCAATTGCTCCTGTACCAAACACTTTAAACTTAACTTGGTTTACACCAGACAGGCCTAAAGAATTTAATACCACCCTATTGATCGAATTCTCACCAAACATTGCACTATTTGGAGCACTCAAAAAATCGGAAAAATTGTAAGCAACGCTATCCATCGCATTAGACAAGATAACCTGAGACTGGCTGACTTCTGGTGCACTAAGATCAGCTTGAAAGTCGATTAAATCGAAACCCAAACTAGACAACTCGAAGTCTAGGTCAAACGTGATATAACCCGCTAGACCATCTCCTCTGCGACCAACTTGGTCATCCGGATTGTTACACACTCCGTCAGAGCAGCCATAACTGTTCTCTTGAATAATTAAAGCGTTACCAGCCGAATAGTTATTGACGTTGGCGATATTACTATTACCCCAATTAGGGCCAGTAAGGTCGCTGTCTCTGTCGTTATTTTTGCCGCCGCCTGTACCTGGCTTCGTGTCATATAAAACACCAAGGTCAGGACCTGAGCTTGCATTATCAACAGAGACTCGAACACCAACCGCCGCGTATTGGTCTGTAATAACAGTGCCATGTTTCAGGCTTACCAAATTACCTGCGATTGTATCTTCATCAAATGTAATAACTGTTGTTCCGGCTAACGCGCTTGCTGAGCTTAAGCTCAAACCAAACGCGGCGAACAAAGCGAAAAATCTATGCTTCACCATTAACAAATCCCTAAGAAATTATAACTACAAATGGTTTGTCGAGTTTCGACAATTAGCGTTTTCTATTCTGCCAAATGATTAGGAGCAAGATCTGGACCAAAATAAAAAACCATTATTTATCATATAGTTAATAAATGTACTGATGTGACTAGGTGCGGTGTGTAAAATAATTCGACAAAAAATTGCCGGTAAAAGGAACTCCCAAAATGCCGCTGTTTAGTGCGCGCCCGTGAACCGAAAGTTCAGGGCGGAAATATCATCATTACCGTAGGCTTCTCGATACAAGCCGAGCTTGCACAATAGTAATGGAATCAATCTCCAAGTAAAAAAGCATCGGCCAGGGACAAAACTAAACTGGCGAACATTCCAGGAGGAGACGCATATTACCATAGCTAAAACCAATTTAAATGCGTTCTATACTATGGCGAGCTTCAACCGCTCAACTAATCACCACTTAACGTTAGCATAAACCCGTCAATCAGGTTGTTGAAAAGGGCTATTAACCGGTATTTGCTGCGATACCTGTGTATTGATTCTAGGCATGAGATCACGGTAGTGATAGCATATGTAGATAGCAATTTTCGACCATGTGCCAAAACGGTTAGAGGTAATGTATTAAAAATGAGCGGTCTAGAACCTAATGATGTCGAACCCAATTACGAAACACTTTCCACCTTGTTGGAACAAAATAACATTTTGTCTGATGCAGCGGAAATTCAAGGTATGTTTTGTGGAATGCTTTCTGGGGGAATGGCACTGGAAAATCAAGACTGGCCATCTGCATTAGCAGACGCCATCAATCAGAACGAACCATTACCTGTTAGTGTAAAAGAGGCTGTCACTGAACTTTACAACTTAACTTGTCAGCAATTATTAGAAGCCGATTTTTCATTATCTCTTTATTTGCCCGACGAATCCTCGCCCATTAATGACCGCGGCCAAGCACTAATCAATTGGGTAAACGGATTTATGGTGGGCTTTGGTTATTTCCAAGCAGATTTAACTGCCTGTTCTGCGGACGTAAAAGAAGCGCTGGAAGATTTTGCCGAAATTGCCAGAATGGACGAACAAATGACGGAAGACGAAGAGTCTGAAAAAGCCTTGTTCGAAGTCTTAGAATATGTCCGAATTTCTTGCATGCTGTGTTTTAACGAGCTTGGTCAATCAGCAGAAGAAAACCAAAAAACGCCCAAAACAGTGCACTAGTCCATGATCAAAACGTCTGAATTTGTTAATCGTCGCCGTACTTTGCTCGATGCTATGCAAGCGAATAGCATTGCCATTATTCCCGCGGCGCAATTGGTGACGAGAAGTAACGATACTGAATATCCGTTTCGTCAAGACAGCTATTTTCAATATCTAACGGGGTTTCCTGAGCCTGATGCACTGCTAGTGCTGAGTAATAAGCCGTCCTTAGCTGACACGCCAGACAATACTTTCTCTGCACTATTTTGCTTACCAAAAAATAAACTTGCTGAAATATGGCAGGGCAGGCGAATAGGGCCTGAACGGGCAGAAGAGCAATTTTCTTTGGATGTGGCACACAGTCTAGATGACATTGAGGTTGGGCTAGAAAGCTACCTGGACGGGCACGATAATCTGTATTTTGCGCGAGGATTGCACCCGAGTGTAGAAGAGTTACTGGATACCATATTACAACAACTCAGAAATGCGCCTAAGCAAACTAAAAATGCACCCAATACACAAATTGATATCCGTGAATTACTCAATGAAATGCGTTTAATTAAAAGTGAGCAAGAAATTGACATTATGCGTCAAGCTGCACAAATATCCTGTGTCGCGCACAAGCGTGCAATGACTTACTCAAAAGCGGGTATTAACGAATACCATTTAGAAGCAGAAATTCATCATAGTTTTGCCATGCAGGGAGCCAAACACCCAGCGTATGGCACAATAGTTGGTGGTGGAGAAAACGCCTGCATTTTACATTACACCGAGAATAACTGTCAGTTGCAAGATGGAGACTTAGTACTTATTGATGCAGGAGCAGAGTTAGCCGGTTATGCCGCAGATATTACTCGCACGTTTCCCGTTAACGGCACTTTCTCGGCACCTCAAAAACAGCTTTATCAATTGGTACTAGACGCGCAATTAGCATCATTTTACCTGTTCAAACCGGGCAATACCCTAAAAATGGCTACCGACTGCGCCATTGAAGTTATAACCCAAGGATTGATAGATTTGGGTTTGTTGACGGGTTCATTAGAAGAGAACATCGAAAATCAAACTTACCGCGACTATTTTATGCACGGCCTAGGCCACTGGTTAGGTTTAGATGTTCATGATGTTGGCGACTATAAAATTGATGGCCAGGATAGACCCCTAATGGCAGGTATGGTATTAACCGTAGAGCCCGGCATCTATGTTGCACCCGATGCCGATGTTGATCATCAATGGAGAGGTTTAGGTATCCGAATTGAAGATAACATCTTGATCACGGAATCTGGCTATGAGGTGTTGACCAGCGATGCACCGAAAAGCATCGAAGACATTGAGCAACTTATGCAAAGTTCGGGTGCAATAATTCAGTGAGCAAAGACGATCTCAATGTCGATATTGCTATCGCAGGTGGCGGTGTGACAGGCCTTGCATTGGCAAAATTAGTGCAACAAAACACTCAACTGCGCATTGCAATCATTGAAACCAAACCCTTGTCAGTGGTTATTCAGCCCAATGAGACGGAATTTGATGCTAGAAGTGTTGCCTTGTCAGCCTATTCTTGCGAAAAGTTAACTGATCTTGGGGTTGCGGTCAGCGATATTGGTTGTCCGATTAAGGAAATCCATGTTTCCGACAAAGGTCATCTGGGCCAGTGCAGACTCAGCGCCAGTCAATACAATCTTGATATGTTAGGCAGCGTAGTTGAATTGTCTAGGCTGCAAATTGAATTGTGTAAATCTTTAGGGCTTGGCAATGAATCTCAGTCTATGGCAGGCAAACATTCAAGGCTAGAGTGGGTAAGTCCCGATCAAATTTCGAGGGTAAATCGCAGTCAAGATATCATCGAATTGGATTTGCAAAGTGGCAAAAAAGTGCGCGCAAAACTACTCGTTATTGCAGAAGGTGCGAATTCCTTAACGTCTCAACTGCTTGGGTTTGAGGCTGAAACTACGGCATATGATCAAGCCGCTATCGTTGCCAATATAGAATTGCAAGAGTCGCATAATTTTGAGGCCTTTGAACGATTCACCGAAAACGGGCCTCTAGCAATGCTACCCATGCCATCCTCAAACTCAATCCACGCAGAAAAACAATGTTCCTTGGTATGGACTATCGATCCTTTTCAACAAGATGAGTTGTTAGCGCTTGATGACGATGTTTTTTTACGACGTCTACAAAGCGCGTTTGGTTATCGCTTGGGTAAGTTTGTTGGCGTGAGTAACAGACATTGTTTTCCGCTGGCGCTGATAAAAGCGGAACAAAGTATTTCCCACAGAACCGTGTTAATCGGCAACGCAAGCCAAATGTTACACCCCATCGCGGGTCAAGGCTTGAACTTGGCCTTGCGTGATGCGATTGAATTGAGCCACATATTAACTGGCCCTCAAACTAGTGAAGATGTGGGGCGGTATTCGGTTTTGCAAACTTATTCTGACGCCAGAAAGCGCGATCAACAAATGTTGGTTACTGCCACCGATACTTTGGTCAGAACTTTCTCTAATCAGTATTTCCCACTGGTTATTGCCCGAAACCTTGGGCTGAGTATTCTTGAGCAAAACTCAACGCTGAAGGGGCTTTTGGCCAATGCCGCAATGGGGTTTTCAAGCCGAACTCATCTTAGCAATAAGGACTTAAGCTGATGCAGAATTTTGATGTTGTCGTTGTCGGCGCAGGCATTGTTGGATTAACCATGGCAATGGCTCTTAGTGATAGTGGTCTAGATGTCGCGATAATTGATGAAAACCCAGAAGACCAATCACTTACCGAGGCACCCGAACTAAGAGTCAGTGCAATCAACTTGGCGAGTCAACGCATCTTTGAAAACTTGGGTGTTTGGCAAGACGTGCTAAAACAGCGGTTGCAACCATACCAAGCCATGCAAGTGTGGGATCAAGACAGCTTTGGTAAAATCGACTTTTCCCATACCGATGTTGACCAAAAAAGCTTGGGAAGTATTGTTGAAAACAAAGTGCTCAGAAATGCCTTGTTAAATTCGGTTAGCGCGCTGCCGCAAACAGAGCTCATGATACCAGCGAAAATCAGCACCATTGGATTTGGCGTTCAAGAAAGCTTTATTACCTTGCAAGACGGCACTATGTTGACGGCTAAATTGGTTGTCGGTGCAGATGGAGCCAATTCGTTCGTGCGTAAAAAAGCCAATCTTCCCCTGACATTTTGGGATTACGAACATAGCGCCATCGTCGCCACCATGAAAACCGAACTTCCCCACCAAAATACTGCAAGGCAGGTATTTACGCCATCTGGTCCTCTGGCATTTCTGCCGTTATTCGAACCTCATTTGTGCTCAATCGTTTGGTCGCAACAAGTCTGTGAAGCTGAAAAAATCAAGTCCATGACAGATGAACATTTCAACCATGCCATCACGGCTGCATTTGACGCGAACTTGGGTGTGTGTGAAGTGGTCAGCAAACGAGTCAGTTTTCCACTGAAAATGCGATATTGCCGGCAATGGGTAAAAGACAGGGTTGCGTTAATCGGGGATGCAGCTCACACCATACATCCTTTAGCGGGGCAGGGTGCTAACCTAGGGATCTGTGATGCAGCCGCGCTTGCTCAAACCATCATGGAATTGAACGAAAGCAATAAAGACTTTGGCCTAGCGAAAAACCTGCGCAGCTATGAGCGTTGGCGTAAAACCGAAGCGATGAAAATGATTGCCAGCATGGAAGGATTCAAACAGTTGTTTGGCGGCAGTCACCCGCTGAAAAAGCTGATCAGAGACATAGGCGTAGCGGTCACCAACAAAGCCACGCCGCTCAAACAACAGATCATCAAACACGCCGTGGGAATGGAAGGCAACCTGCCCAAGCTTGCCCAATCAGCAAATAGCCCAATCGACGAATAGCCCAATCGACAATTAGCCCAATCAACAAATAGCCAAGAAAAATGACTAACTAGTTGAGCTGCATCCACTCTTATTTCTTTGCTTCGGCCACTATTTTACGCACGTCGGCTAGCAGCTTTTGTGCGTCGTATACAATGCCGTCTTTGATGGTGTATTTTACACCGCCAACACGAATTGGCTGGTTTGCATCGTCCAACTTGTAATGTTTTGTGCCATACAAGACTTTAAAGTTTTGCAATGGGTTTTCTGCGACCACAACCATGTCTGCTTTTTTGCCAATATTGATTGAGCCAATGTCACTTTCCATACCCAAGGCTTGTGCCCCGTTTAAAGTAGCAGATTGAATGACTTCTAACGGGCTAAAACCCGCTTCTTGCAGGAGCTCGAATTCGCGAATGAACCCAAAACCATAGATCTTGTAGATATAGCCGGAATCTGAACCTGTGGTCACTCTTCCTCCATGATTTTTATAATCGTTAAGGAATTGCATCCACAGAGTAAAGTTGTTTTTCCATGCAATTTCGTTTTCAGTGGTCCAATCAAACCAGTAAGAACCATGAGCATAACGACTTGGAGTAAAGAAGTCCCAAAGGGTGGGAAGGGTATATTCGTCGTGCCACTCAGCTTGCCTTTCACGCATCAAATCGCGGCTGGCTTCATAAATAGTCATGGTTGGATTAATGGTGAAATCTAAACTGATTAATTCGTCACGAACTTGTTGCCATTTTTCACTGCCGGGTTTGGCTGCTTGAGCCCAGAGCCTACCCGCTTCTTCGAATCTATGTTGTTCGTCGTTGTAGTTGTAACTTGCTGGATAATCTTGAATCGTTTTGTCTTCAAACAACGCTTCTGGAAGGCCGTACCAATGCTCCATGGTCGTCAGTCCAAGGCGTGCCGAATCCAATGCATTCATATTCATCACGTTCAATTGCGCATGATGCATCATGGTTCCCAAACCGCGTTTTTTAGCTTCGTCCAAAGCAGCAGACATGATATCTGGCGTCGCACCAAAAAACTTAACACCCTTGGCGCCATCTTTAGCTGCTTTTTTTATCCATTTACGTGCCTGATCTGGGGTTGAGATGGTTTTGTCACTGCCCATTCCAAAACCCAGATAAGGAATGATTCGCGGGGCAACTATGGTGTTTTTATCACTCCGTTCAACATGGTCTAGCACCCAGTCGAGACCATTAAAACTGCCCGGTTCTCTTACAGTTGTGATGCCATGGCCTAACCAAAGTTTAAACACATATTCGGCCGGAATGTCATCTGCAGAACCACCAATGTGACCGTGCATGTCGATGAAGCCTGGCAGCAAATACATGCCTTCCAAATCCATGACCTGATCGCCAGCCTCTGCTTTGGGTCGACCTTTATCCAAAATAGGGACACCGGGATGACCAACACTGACCATACGCGTGATGCGGTCATTTTCAATGACAATATCCATGGGACCACGAACAGGCGCGCCCACACCACTAATTACATTGACGCCACGCAGAATAAGGCGTTTATAGGGACCTTGGCCTTCATCGGCACCACGATCTGGCGATGGTGCACCGGGTTTAGCGTGAGCATTCAAACAAAGTAAAAAAGTCAGCAAGCTAGCGAAAATAAGTTTCATAAATTTCCCAAAAACAACGTTTTTCAATTTCTACTTGCTTACTATTGCAAAGAAATCAGTTGTTTGAAACGAATTTAATAATAGATGACCTATTAATTTGCTACCGTTTTTTCAACTACAACAAATTTCTTGGAATATAGAAGGCGGTTATGTAAGTCAAATATCTTTACCTGCCAATCTCTAATTTGTTGATCCCCACCGGCAGCTCTCGTATGAATGTACCAATTATCTCTGCCACTACCGTATAGGAATGTCCTGTGAATAATTTCTTCAGTGCCATCTTGAAGTGTTTTTATCCAGTGAGCCACTAGACCCGTTGTAGATTTTGACGCGCGACTAACTTCAAAAGATAATCCCAGGTCAATCGAATCAGAAACTTGAACTACATCATTTCCACTGTATTTAAATTTATTATTCACGCTAGTAACTACACCATAATCCTTGGCTGAAACTTTAGGTGAATATTCGAAAATACCAAATTCCGATGTTAGGAAATTAAGTAACTTCATTCTGCTGTCCGCATCGATCAATGGCGAATTTAGAATTTCTGATAACACAGACTTTCGAAGCCCATAGCTTGAGCTTGTTAGCTCGTTTACGTTGTCAGAATTGTCTTTCAATTTTTTGAATTTCAAAAATTCGATACAAACTTCAATATCTTGTTTAACACCATTTCCAAAGCAATACGATCTGGCTAATAACGTATTAATGCCTGCGTGATATTTTTGTTTTTTAGCGAGTTCATACATTTCGAAAGCGCGTTTGTAGTCAGGATCTGAGTTTTGGCCTGCGTAAAATTGTTCAGCTAAATATTTACTGGCATTGGCGCTTCCTGCCTCTGAGGCTTTATAGAAGTATTGCTCTGCAAGTTTCTTGTCTTGGTTTACAATTTCACCCTGATTATAATAAAATCCAAGAGCGTATAGCCCGTCCGCATTGCCTAAGTCAGCCGCGTCTTTAAAGAATTTTATCGCTCTTTTTTCATCTTTATCGATACTCTTATCTGAATTGTAAGAATATGCGACGCGTAATGGTTCACTCGATATTAACTTTTTGTCCTCTTCACTAGAGGATGCAATATCAATAATAGGTAAGTTCAAAGTATCGGCTAAAAACTGATACGTTAATGCATGTTCGTGCCACTCTCCCCACCAATTGCTATGCCCATGTCCAGCATTTTTATAAAATGCAAACTCATGAGTCTTTTCGAACTTTTTAAGGACGTAATGCATTCTATTTGTTTGCTCAAAACCTACTTGATAATCTTGTCTACCGCCAATCAAAAGCACTGGAACTTTTAGGTCTTTTACGAGATAAACTGGCGATACATCGAATTGGGCATCGCTTAGCTTACCAAATGCGTTTTCCCATCCTATTCTATACTCCTCCAACACGGCTATGTTGCTCGAATTGAAGATCAAAGGTAGGTCATATACTCCAAATGCGCCTATGGCACATGAAAATCGTTCCGGATTTTTAATTGAGAGCATAAAAGATGAGTAGCCACCATAACTTGCTCCCATGGCGCAGGTTTTATCAAATGTATGGCGCTTATATACATCATCAATTGCCAAATTGATGTCAGATTCAATTAATCTGCCTGATTCGCCTACTCCACCCTTAGTAAATTCTTTTCCAAAACCTGTTGAACCCCGAAAGTTCACTCTAAGTATGGCAAAACCTCTACTTGCAAAATATTGTAGGGTGGGATCAAATTCGTCATATTCCCGAATACCAATAGGTCCGCCATGTGGCATGACAAGCAGAGTATTGTGACTGCTTTGATTGGGAAGGGTTAGATATCCCTCTATCGTCTTGTCATCTACGGATTGAAAAGTGAATGTTTCTGTTTTGGCGAAGGTGTAAGGCTCTAGTTTTGGTCTTGCAGCAAACAACAATTCAGCTACCAGAGTTTGTTCATCAAAAAGATAGTAGTTTCCAGGTGCATTTGAAGCATAGGTTAGAATGATTTTTTGAGGAGCGTGTTTTGCCTCGGATACTATTGAGAATTGACTTTGCGGAAAAGCATTCAACACAAGCTTTGATTCCTTTCTCGCTGTATCGCTAAAATACTCTGTCGAGAGTTTCCCATGCTCATAATAAGAAACGGATTCCAATTGACCGTTTTCAGACAAGTCCGCTTTAGCTATATCGTAACGACTGTGTTCATATAATGGTCGAGTGTAGGATTGAGTAAGGACATCGAACTCATATAACGCTACTCGATCGCTAAGTTTGTCAGTGAGTACCGCCATTTTTGTATCTGAGATAAAACCAACGGGGTCAAATTTGTAATCAATATTGTTCAATCTAAACAGAAACTTTTGGATTCTATCCTGCATGTCCATATAGCTTACCTTTATGCTCTCGTTTTCTTCTTCATGGGCTAACATAAGGAGCCTATCTGCAAGATCATCGTAGACATAAAATGTATTTGACTTGGGAAGTCCACTAATTAAATAGTCTTTGTCAAAATTTTCTAGGCGGAGTTCAGTGACAGGCATTTTGTAAATTTCTAGCGCAAGACCACCGTTTTTTTTATTTTTTGCGTAGAGTATGTTTTCGTCATCATTTGGTAAGGAACTTAACAGATACCCATCCGCAAATATCATATTTCTGCGAGCTGTGAGTCCTCTTCGAGATTGTATTACATCCACAACCCATCGCTTTTCTTCACCATTTTGGTTTACCACCATATACAAGGTGTCTTTGTCTAACCACTGGTAACTTTCGACATAATCCTTTGAATCGAATTTAATAATCTTGGATATAATTTTTGTTTCGTTTTCAACAATCGATAAAAATCGCCCTTCCTCATCATTAATAAATATCGATATATAGTCTGCGTAAGGCGATAATTCCATTCCGGATGCATAAGGATCTTTAAGCAGTTTTTCTGCGGGAATCGGCTGTGCTAGAGGTTGCTGAATAATGCCAAACAATAAGAGGGTTATCAGAAATCTCATTCTGTTTCCTCCAACGCAAATTGCAAAAATGGATCTGTGCCTGGACCTTGATAAACGATTGTTCTATTGGAAAGAATATTAGGAAAGGAATCTTCTAAAAACTCTAAGGCTTCTGAAGAACGATTTTGCAATTCTACTTGGGTTACCAACGGCCACAAACTTAGGGTTTTAACGTTTAAGTGTCCAACATAGCTGATTACACTAGGTGATACACTGAAATTCCAATAGCCGTTTTCTAGTTTTGTGCGAAAATTACCGAAAAGTTGTATCTTATCAATCGAATACTCACCGGCTGGCACATCAACAAGGATAAATTGCGAGCCCCTGCGCAAATCTTCACTGCTAAGCTTCAAATACTTTTCACCAGATATGGATATTCTTGAAAGAGTTAGATTTGTTTCAACGCCGATTAGTAAATAGCCCATGTTCTCGTCTAAAGGAACGTCTACATCATTTTTAATAGAGCTTACTTTCTGGGCGCAGCTTACAAGAAAAGCAGCAAAGCAGATTATTAACAAGCGTGAATACATCGGAGATTCCTTTTTTACAACATTCCTATTGCGTAGAGTAACAAATCACTTTCTGTTTTTAAAATCGCTAGGTGAAAATTTACTTTTTCAGTCCACTTTTAATATATTGACTCAATGCCGCGCAAATTTGTGGATGCTGAGTACCATAATTGAACAAACAAATTTTGATTTTTCCGAGATCGGGTAGGGATTTGTAGCGCGGCCCTTTTAGAATATCTAACGCGTCTGGCACACTGGTTTTCGCCAGTGCGGTTATTCCTAAACCTTGGTTGATGGCGGGTATTAACCCATATAAATCGGCATTGGTGTAGGTGATCCGCCATGCTGTGGTTTGTTGTTTTAGCTTTTCAATAACACGGCTACGGTATACGCACCCATCGGGAGCCAATACCAAAGAAACGTTCGTAGCAGACATCATCAACTTGCTGTCACCTACCCACACCAATTCATCTTCCAAAATCAGTTCACCTTGGGTTTGTTCGCTCGGATTTACTAAGGCGAGTACTAGATCGTAGTCATGCTTTTTTGAATCAGTTAGTAAGTGTTTACTTAGCGAAGAGGTTACTTCCAGCGTTACATCAGGGTAAACTTTGCGAAACTCGCCAATGATGCTAGGCAACAGAGTAGTGGCGAATTCACTGGGAATACCGAGGCGCAATCGACCGCGCAATGCTGGTTGTTCGAATTGGCGAAAAATATCATCGTTAATATCTAAAATGGCTTTGGCTTTCTGATAAAGCTGTTGACCATCGTAATTCACCACTTGCCGTTGGCCGATTTTGTCGAACAAGCGTTTGCCAATTTGCTCTTCTAACTTCTTTATCTGAATACTCACGGCAGGCTGCGAGCGACCCAATTGCTCCCCCGCCTTGGCAAACCCACCTAATTCAATGATGGTGACAAAGGTGCGTAGGTTGTCTAAAGAAAGTTGTTTCATAATTTTTAAAAGCCAAATCTCAGTCTAAATTGATACTCAGAATTTTGTTGTTAGATGCTAAAAATTAGTGCCAAACGAACTGGATATTCAGGTTGTTTTTGGCATACAAGAGCGGTTCTATGTCTAAAATTCCTATTTGTTTTCTTGCTAAAAATGTAGAACAAATTTGACAAAACAAAGGCCAAAGTGCCTTTTTTACTGCAATAGCAACTATTTCTACAACTGCAACTGCAACTGCAACTACGACAGCAACAACCACAACCACAACCACAACCACAACCACAACCACTACTACTGCAACAACTACTACAGCAACCACTACCAACCCACATAGGAGGGTTAATGCGATAAAAATGTATAAAAAAATATAATGATACTTCTAATATACATTAAAAATATTTATGTAAATATTAAAACTTTCAATTTGTGGCGCTCGGCTAAGCTTCCTATACTCAATGTCACTTTTACACAGCTTTCCAAACAGGATATTTGTCATGGTCAATAAAACGGTACTGCACGCTAAGCATCTTGAATCAGGTGCTAAAATGGTTGATTTCCATGGCTGGGAAATGCCCATCAATTACGGTTCGCAAATTGAAGAGCACAATGCAGTAAGAACTGATGCTGGCATGTTCGACGTATCTCATATGACAATTGTCGATGTAACTGGCGCGCAGGCCAAAGACTACTTGCGCAAATTGCTAGCTAACGACGTGGCTAAATTACAACAGAAAGGTAAAGCACTCTACAGCGGCATGCTGAATGACCAAGGCGGCGTGGTTGATGATTTGATCGTTTACCATTTTGACGCTACAAACTACCGTTTAGTTGTTAACTCTGCGACTCGCCAAAAGGACATGGATTGGTTGAACGGTGTGGCTGATGGCTTTGATGTTAATATCACTGAACGTCCGGAATTCGCTATGATTGCCGTGCAAGGGCCTAACGCCAAGCACAAAGCTGCTGAGTTATTCTCAGATGCGCAAAAAGAAGCGGTAGAGGGAATGAAGCCATTCTTTGGTGTGCAAGCTGAAGATTTGTTCATCGCTACAACCGGCTATACAGGTGAAACTGGCTATGAAATTATGGTGCCAAATGAAGGTGCGGCTGATTTTTGGCAACGCCTGTTAAACGTGGGCGTTGTACCCTGTGGTTTAGGTGCTCGCGACACTTTGCGTCTTGAAGCCGGCATGAACTTATATGGTCAAGATATGGACGAAACCATATCACCACTGGCTGCTAACATGGGATGGACAATCACTTGGGAACCGCAAGATCGTGATTTCATGGGCAGACAAGCCCTAGAAGCTCAAAAAGCGGCGGGAACTGAAAAACTAGTTGGTTTAGTGATGACCGACAAAGGCGTATTGCGCACTGGTTTGAAAGTAAGAGTCAGTGAAGGCGAGGGCGTGATCACATCAGGCACTTTCTCTCCGACTTTGGGGCACAGCATTGCAATGGCAAGAATACCTGTCACTAAAGATTCAACCGCCGAAGTTGAAATGCGCAAAAAGTGGGTTACAGTCAATATTGTTAAACCTAGCTTTGTCCGAAATGGCAAAAGCGTTTTATAAGTACAAACCTTTTTAAAGAACAAAACTAACATTAATTATTAGGAACAATTATGAGCAATATTCCATCTGAACTTCGCTATGCCACTACTCATGAATGGGTTCGTCCTGAAGGCGACGGTACTTACACTGTGGGTATCTCCGATCATGCACAAGAATTATTAGGTGATGTTGTCTTTGTAGAGTTACCTGAAGTGGGCGTAGCCGTTGCCACTGCCGATGATATTGCAGTGGTTGAATCTGTTAAAGCTGCCAGTGATATCTACGCACCTATTACAGGTGAAATTGTGGCGATTAACGAAGACTTGGAAGACTCACCTGAGTTGGTTAACTCTGATGTGTATGGCGATGGTTGGTTGTTCCGAATCAAAGCAGAAGATGTCAGCGAAGTGGAAAGCTTACTCGATGCAGAAGCCTACGAAGAAAATATCGACGAAGACTAACATTTAAAAATTACTTATTAACGGAGTCGAATTCTGCCAATGTGCGGAATTCACTCTGCTGCAAATAACCAAAGGTAGCTAACATGATTCAGACCCCCATTTCCCTCGAGCAGCTTGAGCAACACCAAGACTTTGTGCGCCGTCACATCGGGCCTAGTGAAGCTGAAATGTCAGAGATGCTCGAATTTGTTGGGGCAGAATCCCTTGATGATTTGATGAAACAAACCGTTCCTTCAAAGATTAGGTTAACTGAATCTTTGAAAGTCGGGGAAAGCGTGTCTGAAACCGAAGCCTTGACCTATTTAAAAGCGGTGGCCAGCAAAAATCAGGTCAAACGCTCAATGATTGGTATGGGTTACAGTGACACAATCACACCCAATGTGATCTTGCGTAACGTGTTGGAAAATCCGGGTTGGTACACGGCTTACACCCCCTATCAACCAGAAATTGCCCAAGGTCGATTGCAAGCCTTACTTAATTTTCAGCAGGTCACAATAGATTTGACTGGCATGGAATTGGCTTCTTCATCACTGTTAGATGAAGCCACCGCCGCAGCCGAAGCAATGGGGCTAGCCAAGCGAGTTTCAAAAAACCGTAAAGCCAATGCTTTCTTTGTTGCAGACGATGTTCATCCGCAAACCTTAGACGTCATTCAAACTCGTGGAGATATGTTTGGTTTTGAGGTGATCGTTGGCAATATGGCCGATGCGCACAATCACGATATCTTCGGCGCGCTACTGCAATATCCCAATACGACAGGCGAGATAAACGACCTTACCGACATCATTACGCAACTACACGAAAACAAAGCCATCGTGGCAGTATCGGCAGATATCATGAGCTTGGTGTTGCTAAAAGCACCCGGCGAAATGGGCGCAGACGTGGTGTTAGGTTCTGCGCAGAGATTTGGCGTTCCTATGGGCTATGGAGGCCCACATGCTGCGTTTTTTGCCACTCGTGACGCATTTAAACGCTCTCTTCCGGGGCGCATTATAGGCGTGTCAAAAGATACGCGAGGTCGTCCGGCACTGCGCATGGCGTTGCAAACCCGTGAACAGCATATTCGTCGTGAAAAAGCTAACTCGAACATCTGTACTGCTCAAGTTCTACTGGCAAATATGGCGTCTTTCTATGCGGTGTATCATGGTCCAGAAGGCTTAAAAACCATTGCAAAAAGAATCAACCGCTTTGCCGACATAGCCGCCACTGCCTTAATTCGTCACGGTTACGCACTTAAACATGCAACCTGGTTCGATACCTTGACCGTATTGGTTAGCGACAAAGACGCCGTGGTTAACGCGGCAAATAAAGCAGGCTTTAACTTGCGCTCAGATTTGCAAGATGAAGTGGGGATTTCGTTTGATGAGACCACTACACGTCAAGATGTGATGAACTTGCTTGACGTGTTGTGTGGTGAAGACCACGGTTTCGATATCGATATGCTCGATGCCGACGTGACCACACAAGGCTCTACGTCACTGCCACCAGACTTACTTAGAACCGATGCGATATTGACTCATGAAGTGTTCAATTCTTATCAGTCAGAAACGGAAATGCTGCGGTATATCAAGTCGTTAGAAGACAAAGACTTAGCATTGAATCACTCTATGATCAGCTTGGGCTCTTGTACCATGAAACTCAACGCAACAGCCGAGATGATCCCTGTAACTTGGCCAGAATTTGGCAAATTACACCCTTTCGCGCCGCTTGAACAAGCCCAAGGCTACAAACAAATGCTCGACGAGTTGAGCGAGTGGTTAATCGATATCACAGGATATGACGCACTTTCAATGCAACCAAACTCAGGTGCTCAAGGCGAATATGCAGGCTTGATTGCGATTAAGCGCTACCATGAAAGCCGCGGTGAAGGTCATCGAAATGTTTGCTTGATCCCTAGCTCTGCTCATGGAACCAACCCTGCCTCTGCACAAATGACCAGTCTAAAAGTAGTGGTGGTGAACTGTGATAAGAACGGCAACATTGACCTAGTTGATTTGCGTAAGAAAGCTGAAGAAGTGTCTGACACCTTATCTTGCGCCATGATCACCTATCCAAGTACCCACGGCGTTTACGAAGAAACGATCCGCGAAATCTGCGAAATCGTGCATAACTTCGGTGGGCAGGTATACATGGATGGTGCCAACTTGAATGCGCAAGTGGGCGTGACCTCTCCGGGATTCATTGGCTCAGATGTATCGCATTTGAACCTGCACAAAACCTTCTGTATTCCGCACGGTGGCGGTGGCCCAGGTATGGGACCAATAGGCGTTAAATCGCACCTAGAACCCTTCCTGCCCAATCACAAAGTGATCGATACCGGCAATACTACTGCTGGCAATGGCGCTGTGTCTGCGGCACCTTGGGGCAGTGCATCAATTCTGCCTATCAGTTACATGTACATCAAAATGATGGGAAGTGAAGGCCTTAAAAAAGCCACTGAAGTTGCTATGCTCAATGCCAACTATGTGGCAAACAAACTCGATGGACACTATGAAGTCCTTTATCGAGGCAGAAACAATCGCGTAGCACACGAGTGCATTATCGACCTGCGCCCATTGAAAGAAGCGTCGGGTGTTACCGAATTAGACGTAGCCAAACGACTAAATGACTATGGTTTCCACGCACCAACAATGAGCTTCCCAGTTGCTGGCACATTGATGATTGAACCCACAGAATCAGAAGCGAAAGTCGAATTAGATCGATTTATTGAAGCCATGATCAGCATTCGTGAAGAAATCAGCAAAGTCGAAAGCGGCGAATGGGATGCCATTGACAACCCACTTCACAACGCACCTCATACGCTAGACGACATCTGCGACAGCGACTGGCAACGCGGCTACGACAGACAAACCGCAGCCTACCCAGTTCCCGCAGTGGCAAGAAACAAATTCTGGCCAAGCGTGAATCGAATTGATGATGTGTATGGAGACAGGAACTTGATTTGTAGTTGTCCGGATTTGGATAGTTATAGGGAAGATTGATCTTGTTGACTAACTGCAATTAAAATTGTGAACGCGACAATTAAGTTTGTGAATGTAATTAAGATTGTGAATAGCTAGATATGAGAAAGGCGAGCCAGAGATGGCTCGCCTTTTTTATTTGTATATGTGATTTTACAGCTAGGACATTTCTATTATGAAAGCGCACATTAAGCCTGAACCGTATAGTTAAATAAATAGGGAAATAGCTCAAAGTCGTCTCTAAATACTGTTTTGGCTCGATAAAATTGGAACATACTTTACACCTGTGCGGCGTAATTAAGTCTGCGACTGGAAGGTCAGCTTAGATAGGTAAAAACCGCTTTTTAGCGGGTTTTTGCTTTCTGTTAGGTTAATTTTCTCAAACGTATTTTGGATAACAGCATTTTTAGGTACAAAAGAATTTAAGGCTTTTTTTTCTCAGTTTTTTGGTTGGCATGATAAATCTCCAACCAGCCTGCCACTCGGTAAATAGCCATTGTTGCCGCCAAGGCTGAAAGGATGGCGTAGGTAAAAACAAAATAACCCAGAAAGTTGGATATGTACGTCAACCCTAAATAAAATTCCAACATCCAAGGAGTGAGGTCTAGAAACCAATGTTGTAACGCAAGCGGACTGCTGTTTAGTGGTTCTGCTTTTGAGATTAGGGCAAAGAGAAGGGCTAAGATCTGTAATACTATGAAGTGAATAAAGGCAGCGTTAACCTTCATAAAAGGTGAGTCATCTCCCGTTTTTGTCTTACCAGATATACTGCTACGAAACTTATCATCTCCCAATGCCAGCCATATGGCATAGCCTCCAAGAGAAAAACCAATTACGTTAGGTAAAACTGAGATTGGTATTTCTACCCAAGTGTTGTCTAACCATATACCGTATGAAAGCAGGGTTATTATCAAAGAAATATGCATGTACGGCGATGCTAAGATGGATTTGACACCACCATAGTTTTTCCAATACCTCAGAAATAATTTCTTAATGCCTACATATTCTTTTTTTATCATTATTATCTTTGACTCCGTGCCATACGGCGAATTTTACCAATTATCCCATCGGCCATTGTTATCAGAAAGTCTATGGCTGATATTTCACCCGATACATATTGACCACTTTCAACAAACGGATGTTGTTGGGTAGACCTAACCGCTCTTTTACCATTGCCATCGAATCCAGTTGTCTTAACAACGCCATTAAGTTGGGCAACATGACTCAGTCCTTTTGTTTCATTGTCAGCATCAATAGATAGCCCTTTCTGAGCTTTAAGTGTAATGACTTCTTCTTCAGCATTTTGGTTGTTTAATCTATCAAGTACCTCATCTTCCAGGTCTTCTAAGCCATCTGTATTGGGCCTTCTAATTACAATCTCCAATGTATTGATTTGAGTTAGAGACAGTACCGACTCTAATTGATCAGTGCTTGGCACTAATGTTATCTCGACTTTGTTGAACTCTTTTATAATTTCTTCATCACCAAAAAGCTTAGTGAAAAATAGTTCCAAATATTTAGGGCTGATTTGGCCAAATTTATCTTTACATTCAATGACTAAAAAATGATTTTTGGGATAAAAAACAAAATAAAAATCTGTAAAGTTTGGTCTTAGTGCCTCTGGTATGACAATTTGTTTAGTCTCATCTTCTTCAGCCGCTCTTAACTCATTCAAGTTAAACCATTTGCCAGACTCAATTCGAGTAAATTTAGCGATTTCTCCAGTAATACCGTCTACTGCCTCATCTTTCAAAGGGCTAATTTTCTTTAAAATAGCAAACGTGTCGCCTCGCAGTTTTATCTGCCTTTTAAGTTCGAAGGCTTTATTCATTAGCTTTACGTAAGTATCAGGACTATGAGGGTGAGTTCTAATATTAAAAGCCGTATAGTTGACCGTCGTTTTTCGTGCCATAGTCATTCCTTTTGCTATTTTTGATTTTTTGGTGAACTTTCTTGTACTGTTACTTGGCCATTCATTAACATTGGTAGTAGCCAGCTTCGAAGGTTTATCAGCTCTCTATTCTCAAGGCTCCGCTCAAATATCATTTTGTTGTAATTAGTAACGATATCATCGTACTTTCTCAATAGAGCGGATGACGGATAGGCAAGCGTGAGTGAATGCAAATCGTTTTTCGTAATTGAGCCAAATGTTGTGCCTTCAGAGTTTCGGCGGTCAAATATCTGTTTAAAGTATTTCATTACGTAAAACAAAAAGCCTTCAGAGCCAGACTTGCTATTTAATGCGGCTAACCCACGGCCAATACAGCAATCTGAATTAGCAATGTTCATGTCACCTACAGGTGCTCGTACGCTCAACAAAATGTCACCTTTGCTTGCCATGCGGTTAGGCTCAGTTGTGTATTTTCGTGTGGTAGGAAATAACCAGCCGAAATCTGTTGAGCCTTGGTAGAAAATTGTGCCTGATCCATCCTCATTCAGGGAGCTTCCGCTTGGAGACTGACCCATTGTAATGTTCGCTATATTAGATAATGTTTTGTTACTCCAACCTTCAGGTATCTCACGCTTAAGCTTTTCGTTGTAAACCATCTTGCCGCCTGAGGATTTGTAGGGCTTGCCGTTGGCATCTGGGAAGTCGAACTGCACGAACCAGTAGTCGTAAATGAGCTTAGCCATGGCTTCTAGCTTGATATTGATCTTGTTGTTGATTTCTATTTTTTCATCGATACTTTTTAGAACATTTGCAACAGAATCCTGATGATCTTTTTCAGGGATTGGTATATTTATTTCTGAAAAATATGTTTTATTCAATATTGGAGTACGAGTAACACTCGCCTGTTTATATAAGAATTCTTTTTTACCTTTTAGCCAATAGTAGATATAGAAAGGGTTATATTTTTCATCAATATTTGTTATCGAGTTGATTTGTTGGTTTGTTGCACACTTACTTTGCGTGATTGCAACATTACCCATATCCCAACCGATACAACCAACTAAGATACTAGTACCCTCTATCTTACTTCCCTTAATGCTTAACAATCCTTTTTCTGAGATCATTTTCTCAGAATGCTGAATCATATAATGCTTATGCAGGTCAGAAGGGCCGATAAACATATAGTCGCTTCCGTAGTATTCAGCAACGCTAGTTTTAGGTGTTTTACCAGTGACAATTTTACCGATCTCGCCAATCTTAATGTTAGAAAAATTAATCATATTTTAATTTTTCCATACTCTTTAATATTGAGGATTCTAGTTTATTTGAGCGTTCAAACATCATTGATAACGCTTTACCATAGTTTTCAATCTGGCTATCAAACTCACTCTGAGAGATATCCACATATTCAATCTTCACATCAAAGTACTGACCTGCACTGAGTGAGTAATTTTTAGCTGCAATATCGCTGTAGCTCACGACTACACTAAAATCATCCACCACTTCTTTGCCGTTAAAGGTATCAATGATCTGGTCTTCTTCGGCATGGCTTAGTACTGTTTTTTGATTCTTGCCTTCCTTGACTATTTCACCAAGGTTAGATGCGTCGATTAACACCACAACGCCTTTATTGGCTTTGTCAATAAACAGAATCGAAACGTTTGTGCCTGTATTGGCAAAGATGTTTGATGGCATGCTTACCACGCCAGCTAACATATTTTCGTCTATTAACTTTTGGCGAATTTTCTTATCGATACCACTTTGTGCAGTAATAAAGCCTGTCGGTACAACTACTGCTGCTTTGCCGTTTTCTTTTAACGAAAAAATGATGTGCTGTAAAAACATCAAGTAAATGGCCATCGACTCCTTCTTGCTGGGTGGCACTTTAGGTATGCCTGCGAAGAATCGTGCGTGGTTCTCTTTGGTGTCTAAATCAGTGCTAAAATCTGAGAAGTCGAGCTTGAAGGGGGGGTTACTTACTATATAATCAAACAGCTCTAGTTCACCATTTTGCCGCTTGTGATAGGGGTCGAGTATGGTGTTACCTTTAATGATATTGTGGATTGAATGCACAAGATCGTTCAGAATTAAGTTTAAGCGCAACAAGCTGGATGATTTTTGTGAGATATCTTGCGAATAGATGGTGCATTTATCCTCACCAATCTGGTGAGCAAGATTCATTAATAATGAGCCTGAGCCTGCACTTGGGTCGTAACAAGTGGCATTGTTTACTTCACCCACGGTTTCTTGCGGAACCAAACACCGCGCCATGATTTTAGACACTGCATGGGGCGTGAAGTACTCGGCATATTTGCCACCACTGTTGGTGTTGTAGTCCTTAATCAAGTACTCAAATATGGTGGCATAGAAATCGAATTTCTCATTGAAAATATTCTCGAAGCTAAATCCAGTAAGCTTATTAACAATAGCCTTACAAAACTGGTCACGGTTATCAGTAACGTACTTGCTTAGGTTTTCAAATAAGACGATTTTTTCGCCACCTTCGGTTAATACCGAAAAGATCTCACTGTTGTCTTTGGCGATATCGGTGAGTGTGGTATCGAATATTCCCGCAAAATTGGGCTTATCTTGCTTGTTGAACAGTGAAGTAATGAAATGGTCAGCGCGTATGCGGGCCACACTAGGCTTCAAGCGCATGTTGAGCTTGGCAATCTCTTTATCAGTATAGGTACTAAAAACCTCCTCCCAGTTATCTGCTTCGGCGAGTTTCTTATCGAATTTCTTGATTTCAAAAACGTATTTGTCGTTTAAGAACTTATACAAGAAGACTTGGGTAATCACCTTAAACTCATTACCGTCGTTGCCGAGACCATAGTTGGCGCAGACTTTTTTGATGTTATCTATCAGCTCTTTGGTTTGCTGTTCAAACTGTTGTGTTTTGGTCATATTACTTCTTTAATTTTTGTAAATTAGCTTAAGGGCCTATCTGTAAGCCGAGATCCCCTGATATTCATTCATGTATTCTTTGACGATAAGCTGGTTGATCAAATCGACAGATTCTATTTCTAAGTCGATACCTTGTTTGTCTTCAAACTCATCAATAATAAGTGGCGACATCATCTGCTTAATAAAGTTCTCATTATCAAGCATTTTGGCGTTCTGTTGAATTTGGATATCAACAGCGGCTTTCAAGCCCTTCAAAGCTTCAAAGAGTTTGCTTTCGCTGTCGGTCAATGGATCTTTTTCCATCAAGCGTTTGTGCAAGCGAGCATACTTTTCGTCGTTATCGTATTTAGCTTTCAATAGCTGATTTTTGCGCTCTAACTCTTTTGCCCTGTCGTAAATGTCGTTAAGTGCTCTGATGTTACTTTCCATCTGCTCTTTGGAGACTTCACTCAAGTTTTTCTTCTTAAACAATCGCTCTAGCTCATCTTTAAGCGATACAAACTCAGGATCTCTGGGATCAAAGTTGCCCCCTAATCCTTCACGGGTTTTTTGCAAGATGCTCTTAAGAGCATCTGCTAACACCAACTCTTCCTCTTTTATCTTGATAAAGGCAAAAATAACGTCCTCAAGTGCCACGTTAAGCAAGTTTGTGGTATCGACGTTATTTTCCAGTACTCCTTTGGTGTTTATTAAAGCTAAACGATTATTTGCTTCTCTGGATAACACTGTAAGCATTTGAAAATCGAGTTTTTCCAGCATTTCATAGTCACCCGATAAACGGATGAGATTGTACAGGCTTTTTGCGTTGTTTAGTGCATGGGTGAGTTTTAACATTTCGCCGCGAGAATTAATTTGACTGATTTGGTCGGTGAACACCTCTGCATTTTGAGTATCGAAATGAAGCAGTACGTCTTTGATTGCGTATATCTCTTGTTCGATTTCTTGTTGGGATTTGAACAAGTTGCTGAAGTGCTCTATTTCATCGCCTAGCTCGGATTCCAGCTCTTTGAAATAATCTTGGTTGGTTTTTTCAAACTCACTTTCAATATCTGCAAAATCAACCACGTATCCATAACTAAAATTTCTGTATGTGCGGTTAACGCGTGTGAGTGTTTGTAGCAGATTGTGTGCTTTGATTACTCGGCCTATATAGAGCTTTTTGAGGCGCGGTGTGTCAAAGCCTGTCAGCAACATATTAAACACAAATAAGAAGTCAATGTTGCCAGCTTTGAAATCTTCAACTAAATCCTTACGCTCTTGCTTAGTGCCAACATCATGCAGAATAACGGCTGCTGTATTGACTTCACTGTTTAGCTTTTTATGTGCGGTGTAGCTTGCTGTTGGTTCTGCTGCTAATAGCACCTGTTCAGGTTTTGTATGAGGCTTCGCGTATTTGTGCTGAAATATCTTGTACATCATTTTGGCTTGGTCAGATGAATCGCACACCACCATGCCGCCAATACTGTTGTCGTTCATTGCGATACGAGCTTGCTCAAAGTCTTTCACGATGTAATCGAGCATTGGCTCAACGAACTTTTCATGGGCGTATACGACTTTTTTGTCTGCATTACCCTTGAGAATTTCGATTTGTTCTAGGGTTTTTTGTAGGTTTAACTTGTAGCTGGTTTCAATATCTTCACGAATAAGTCGTAAGGTG
This sequence comes from uncultured Alteromonadaceae bacterium, assembly GCA_947503265.1. Lineage (GTDB taxonomy): Bacteria > Pseudomonadota > Gammaproteobacteria > Enterobacterales > Alteromonadaceae > Aliiglaciecola. The sequence goes on along the minus strand of CANNDC010000007.1, from coordinate 116,429 downwards.
TAACCATCTTTGATAGACGCGTTGTAATAATACTTGTGAATATATCCGCCGAATAAAGACTTGGAATCGTACTCTTCGCCCAACAGCGGTGTTCCGGTTAAACCAATCTTTATTGAGTCTCTATCGGCTTGCTCTAGGTTGGCTAAAAAGCTGCCTTTAGGGTTATAACTCCGGTGTACTTCATCTAAAAAGAATACCCGTTGAATATTGACGTTGTACCCGGTACTTCGGATCACCGATGGATCGTCTTTGAATTTTTGGATGTTGACTACCGTAATTTCAGCTTGCCCCGATGCGTTGTGAATCGCAGTAGTTTGCTTTATATCTTTGGCAAAGGCTTCGCGTGTATCAATGTTGTGTACCTTCAAGCCACGGGCTTTAAACTCTCTACTCGCTTGGATAAGCAAGTCAATTCTATCCACGATAAAGTAAAATTTGGCAATGACACCTTTTTGCTGAAAATAGTTAGCGAGGTATTTAACGTTGTAATAAGCCAGTGCTGTTTTACCACTACCTTGGGTATGCCAGATGATGCCTTTCTTAACACTTTCATCTAGCTTGGCTTCAATGGCTTTGGTGGCAAACATTTGTGGGTAGCGCATCACATGTTTTTGTAATCCTTTGCGTCCTTTGACATATGCTAGTGCGTACTCAAGTACAAAGGCTAAACGGTCAGACTGTAATAGTGATGTGCAAATGCGGTTTGTGGGTGTATCAGGATTTTTATTCTTAGCAAATTCTGGTGATTGCTTGATGCTCAGTAGATTGTTGTCTTTGAGGATAAAGGTTTCATCAGCATCGTTCACATTACCCAATAAGGTACTTAAGTCGAACTGGTGCTCTTCTCTAAAGTAGTTAAAGCTGGGCTTTTGGTATGACGTTGTTGCGTAGAACGCGCCTTCCATGGGCATAGCAGAGCTATCGTCATACTCCATGTTATTCGAGAAGATCATCAACTGGGTTAAATTGACAAACTTTCTAAATTTAGTGTTTTCAAAACGTGTTTGTATGCGCTTGTGTTCGGCAAGTACGCCATCTTTGTTATTAGGGCGTTTAACCTCGATAAACACCAGTGGCATGCCATTGATAAGCAGAATAATGTCAGGTCGAAACTCTTCGTCATCTTTTTTGTATGGCAGTTCGGTAACCACATTTAAGGTATTGTTGCTGAAGTTTTCAAAGTCGATTAAGCGCGTTCCAGACCTATCCGTTAATTTCTCATAAAACGCTTTGCCTAAGTCTTCGTTTTCTGAACAAAGTGATACGTCGTCGTAACATTGCTTCACGTCGATATCGGTGACGGTAGGATTTATTTTTTTGATACTTTGATGAAATATGTCAGTGAAGATGTTGGTTGATTTGTCCCAAGTAACTGAAGGGTCTTTAAGCGATAGGTATTGATAACCTAGGCGCATCAAATGCAAAATCGTTGGAATTTTTACACGTGAATCTTCATTAAATTTCATACTTCATAACATCCTTATTGCTACGGCAAGCATAGTCTAGTTTGCACTACCTACACTCAGTTTGCGACTGATTTTACTGCTTGTTATGTTAGTAGAATAGAAACTAGCGTAGTTACTCATCGAGCTTTTTCACTCAATAAATACTTTCAGCTAAAGACAATACTTTATTCTTCGCCGACTTATTGAATAAGTACTGTATGCTTACCAATTAAACCTACCATTAATCGCTGTCCTTAAAAATATAAAAGGCAATACAAGGATAACAAAAATTGATTTGAAGGCCGGATTAATGTGCAGGGCTTTATCAAGAATTTGATTTAACCAATAAGGGCATGAATAAACATTACATGAAAATGCACTACTCTATTTGAATATAGCTTTAAGTTTGTGATCTTATCAGCAATAAAAGTGACATCATTTTATCGTTAATGCTATAAAAAATGATATCAATAACATTATAGCGTCACTAATTGGATATTACCTTGAGCTGTTGGCGCTTTCGATGGGGAAGACATGTTGCGGCAACAATACTGGTCTTTATCGAAATTGACCTACAAAACGATGGAAAACTAAAATGAAGACTTATTTTATTGTTATTTTGCTTCTGTTAACTGGAGCTTTTAACGCCAATGCAACTGGGTACTACACATTTTTTCTTGGCGGTCAGTCCAATATGGATGGTTATGGTTATAACAAGAATTTACCTGCTGAATTATCGACAACACAAGATGTGATGATTTTTCATGGAAACGGAGTATTTGATAACAAACAAGGCGGTGGAGAAGGTCTGTGGAGTATGCTTAAACCTGGTCATGGAACGGGGTTTAAGTCAGATGGAAAATCTAACCAGTACTCTGACAGGTTTGGTGCTGAATTGAGCTTCGCGGCTAATCTGAGTGAAAAAATCGGAAATAAAAAAATTGCCATTATTAAATACTCAGTTGGTGGTACGGGGTTGGCATTGAAAAGTGGCTACGGTAACTGGTCTCCTGACTTTGTGGAAGGTGAAGGGAAAAACCAATATGATTATGCATTAAAAACTATCGAAAATGCATTTAGCCATCACGATATAGATGGTGACGGAAAGCCTGACAAACTCATACCCGCAGGAATCATCTGGATGCAAGGCGAGGCAGACGCACATACTAGTGTTCACACTGCCAACGCGTATTTAGACAATCTTAAACGTCTAATGGCGTTACTTCGCGCCTCACTTAGAAAGGATGACATTCCCATAATCATAGGGAAAATTACCAATTCTAAACTTGAAAAAAACATAATGCCCTACTACGAACGTGTCCAAACGGCACAGCGTTTGTTTAGTGAGCAAGATATTTGTGCAGCTTACATGACTGAAACAAGTAATTACGGCTACACAAAAGCTGATGCTTGGCATTACACAAGCGATTCTTATATAAGTATGGGCAAGGATTTTGCCGAATCATACATTCAGTTATCCAAAAAATGCTGAACTCTATTAATGTCTACGATAAGAAAGATTGCGACCAAAAACAATTTAGTCTGCAACTAGAATTAAGATTGAAATTCAATCGAAACAATTATTCAAGGCGATCTTAAAGTTCGCCCTTCGTTGTCTGAAGTTCGTTAAAATCTCAATCTATTTGTTCCTTTCAATCTAAAACCAGAACTCTAAAACCAGAACTCTAAAACCACTTCAATAAAAATACAAACACCCAAGTTCCTAAATTCAATACCATAGGGCAGTATGTTTACCGAAATCGCTATGCTACCGTTATGCATAGGCGTTGAATTATTAGACTAGCATGGCGACGTCGATCCTTTTTAAGTTAATCTATGGAATGGAATATTATGAGAGAATTAGAATCAAACGAGATCCGCGACATTCACGGTGGTAACCCTTGGGCATGGATGGTACTCGGTTATGTGGGAGGCAAAATAATTGATAGAGCTGCCAGTATAGGCGGGAATGGCTTAAGAAGCTCAGGAGGGCAAATGAATCGTGCAAGAAGATACAAGCAGCCTTAGCAAACAAAATTGGGCCCTATCAAAATGCCAAAAAAATCGCACAGCATGCAGGTAATTCTTGCAATCAGCATAGCATTGTTTTTCTGTACTGCTGTTTATATCCAGAACGTGAGGTCTATCTCATCAGACGAAATTTGGGCTTTGGAGCTATTGCTTGATTCAGGGCCAAGCTTTTTCTATGTAAGCGGTGTGATTTGGTTTATTCCAATCGTGAAGAAGTCAGTCACATTAATGAAGTTTTTCAAACTATCCCTTTTTGTTATGTTTGGAGCACTGCTTTACGAAGCTGAGCAAATGTGGACGTCCATGGTGTTTGACTATGCAGACATCGCTGCCACGTTTCTAGGTGCGTTATTTGCGAACGCGTATTTTTACGTGCTAAAACGATTGTTTGATTGAGGTGCAATAATTACAACGAGTAAACAGTTGTTGCTACTCCCCTAAACCATTCCAGAGAACATTCTCATTCTGCTTAAAACCTGTCCTTTGTTACAGTATTACCAATCAAATCACCGTGCTATTTTGATCCCATCATACAAGAGTGAATGGAGAATCTTATTTTCGAAACTAATAGCGTTAAAAACACGGGCCCTAAAGTAATGACTTTACTCGCATTGATATCTATACGTAAATTACGTATATTTACATCGTGAAATGCCTGATTTAACAGCATCTCAAAAGACACATTTACGAAAATTTATGCAGGAGTGGAGAAATGAGCAGTCGTGATTTGTTTTCAGAATTGAGTGCAGGGTTAGTAGAAGCCAAAGCGCATTCTGAAGGTAAACTTACTCTAAAGACTCATAAATTCGATGACATTGGAGAGTTAGATATTTCTCCGGCTGAGATTTCTGAAATCCGTCATCGGTTTAATATGTCCAGAGGCGTATTTGCGCGAATCTTAAGAACATCTTCACGAACTCTTGAGAACTGGGAGCAAGGCCGCAGTACACCAAATGGCCAAGCAATCACTTTGTTAAAGTTGGTGAAAGCGTATCCTGAGACGGTAGAACATATTTCAAAGTTATAGACTCGTTATACTTTTGCCAAATTAGCCTGTCACCCAAGCCTATTGCATAGAACCTTTGTAGTGCTATTCTTAATTTGTATTCCAAACAGTTAGGGCAAAATCAAATTGGATGAAATGACCAGTGTTCTCGATATTCTGTCATGGCCAACGCAAGTTGTTGATGCATTGCGTAAAGTCTTGCTGAATGTAAACGTGCAGTTGCCAGCTGTGCTTGCACAGTTGCTGGTGTGCGTGATTTTGCTGCTCATCATTCGCTACCTGTTCGTTAAAAAGAAAACTGCTGAGTCTGGTCAAATCAAACTGGCAATTTATTCAGTTTTGTTTGCCGCTGGAGTGGGTGTTGTTTCTATTGTGGTTGTGTGGGTAGATCACGCAATATGGCCTCGCTACGAGCAAATAGTGGGAAAGGTGTCGACATCCGACACAAACGTTCCGAGTATTACTTTGTTGGATAACTTAGGTAATGACTTGGGCGCAACGGTTAATATAGACGGGCAGGGGGCATTCTTTATTTCGATTAATCCCACATTTGCCGATCCCCCTACGACAGTACAAATGCAGCTTTCGGGTTGTATGACCAAGTACTATAATTTGCAAAGAAGTGATTTGTTGGGAAATCAAATTCAACTTAATTGGCGGTGTGACAATGGGTAACGCTCTGCATATCAAGCTGGTTTGTTTACTATTGATTCTGCAATCGCCTATTGCCTTATCTCAGTGTTTATTGACAGGTAAGGTGAGTAACAATGGTGCGCCGATTAAAGGCGCTGAAATCACCATAAAAAATAACAATGCGCAGTTATCGACTACTTTATCAAGAGCGGATGGTCTTTATTCTACTGAGTATGCTTCACCCTCTAACACTGCTCCTGCGGTTCAAATAGAAATCAGCGCACAGGGGTTTGCAAATGACTCACGCATTGTATTTGTTTCACGAGGTCAAACTTGTCCGCCAAGTGATCGTGTGGATTTTGCATTGAGTCAAGATGCGTCAAGTGAGCAAGCCGCGGGCGCACCGAGTTTCACTATCTATATTTCGCCATTCAAGACTTATGGAACCCAAGACAGTGATCATGCGCAGAAATTTAACGATGATCTGCCGGATTTTATATTCCACAAAATTATGTCATTTAAAGGTGATTTACCCGCAGGTCACAAGATAAGCGATATCAGCATTAATCAATTGACGGAAACCTTGACGCCTTCTCAGGGGACTCAAATTCGCAACGTTGGACACAAATTAGGTGCGCTAGCCCTTGTTGTCGGTGAAATGGAGGTATTGACCGAACAAGACAGCAAGTTAGAGATGGTCTCATCGGTAAAAGCCATTCCTATTTTTGAAGACATTGAACTTAACAGTGTGCAGATCAATGACATGCTTCCACTTGGTTCAATGCGGCCGAGTAAAATTGGTAGAAACCTCAATGACCTTTGGGGAAAACATGCCATCCTATCTTATGTGCTGCAAAGCCTGTCTAGCCATCAAGGAACGTGGAAGGCGAGTGATTTGGAAGATCTGGAAGATATTTTAATCAGCGTGAAAAGCACCATCCGAGATGAAAACGACCCTTACAAATCCATGGTGGATAAACTCTTATTGGCGGTTCGGGAGAAAAAATCATGAATCGCGGAATTAGGCTAGCTTTGTTAATCATAACGCTCATTGTGTTGGGTAATGCTGCTAATCAAGCCAAAGCTGGGGGGCTTGCCGCTTGTTTCAAAACGACGGATATGGATGGTTGCAATCGTCAAGTTTTAGAACATGTTGAGTTTAAATCAGTTGTGTTGCAGTTTGTTGATCCGGCCGAAACCCAATTGGGCGAGGGGCTTGCAAGATTGCTGTGGCGTGAAATTTTGCAGAGCATTTCTAATGTAGCTGGGGCGGGGGTGATTCTCGCCTATGATCGTGAAGGACAAATAGCTGAAAGTCTCGGTACTCAAAATGTACAAGAGTTTTTGCACAACAACTATCATGCTGCCGCTATCAAGATTGCCGAAGTGCAAGCTGCACAAATGGCCGTTTGGGGTGCGGTTTTAAGTGATGGGGAAGGGGTGTATATGCAGAACTACCTTACCCTGTATGATGACAAAGACCAAAACTGGACTAAGCTGGAGGTTCGCTTCCCAAGCGATCATACATTGTCAATTCCGTTTATGCGCAAACAAATTAATTTGCCAGAAATCATCACTACTCGACATGATTTATTAAATCGACGATTCTACACTCGATGCGGTTTATCGGCGGGTTGTCCAAAAGGAATTCCAGTACGTTCTGCGCCTAGTAATGACAGTGCAATACCATTTCATTTAGGTGAAGGCGATTCAGTTAAGGTCACTGAAATGCAAGAACGCTGGTGGCAAATTGACAATGGAAACGACCAAACGGCATGGATCAATATCTATCACTTAGAGATGTACCCTGATGAGGTTAGATTTGATAATAAAAAAAGCGTTAATGTGCGTGTTGAGCCAAATCAAGCAAAAGTGGGCTCATTCAATTTAGATGGCACATTTACGGTTTTTGATGTGAAGAAAGACCGCAATTACCCTTGGTATTTTATCGAAGTTGAGGGTAAGCGAGGCTGGGTGAGAGCCGATATCCCATCTAATCGCTCTTATGTATTTCCCGCAGTCCATCTAATCGCCGGTCTTTATCGATACAACGCTGGACAGTATTCCACTGCGCGAGAAGAGTTCGCTACCTTTCTGAGTTATGTTCCAGAGGAAGACAATGTAACACGAGCCAGCGTGCTTAAGTTACTTGCTGCTAGCGAATTGGCGGGAACAGAGTCAAATGAGTTCGGGATGATTCGTGCCAATAAGATTTTAGAGCAAGCATTAGAATATACGCCTTATGATGCCAGTGTGTATTCTCAACAAGCGATGTTGCATATTGTTAAAAGCAACACCTTCCGTGAAGGATTAGATTTGCTGAATAGGGCCTATGAACTTAATCCAAAAGATCCGGCTTTCTTGGCCATCGTGTCTTTTATTGAAAAATTGGATTCACAAGACCAGTTTGATAGCGTTTTTCCATCTGATCAGCGCAGATATGCTAGAAGAATGCTGGCGAAGTGGGATTAATTCTGGCCAAGTGGGATTAGTGCTGACTAAGTGAAATTAAAGCGCGCTGTGGGCCTTCAATGCCTTATCAAGTGTATTCAATAGTTGATGTAATTCAACTGGCTTAACCACATGGCCGTCAAATCCAGTTTCTTGATAAAGTGTCATATCTTCAGTCATTGCGTTGGCTGTCAGAGCAATGATGGGCATGGAAGGACTTGATTGCTTTATCCGTTTACATGCTTCAATTCCGTCCATCTCAGGCATTTGAATATCCATCAGAATGACATCGGGAGAGGTTGATTTGGCTTTGATAATGGCGTCAATACCATTGACGGCATACTCCAAGTTTGCTCCTGTTGGTTTTAGCATGGCATCAACAATTACCTGGTTTACATCGTTATCTTCAGCGACCAATATGGTTTTACCGCTAAAATTGATATCAGCTGTTGCTGTTTCTAAAGAGTCGGGCTTTGCGGAACTTTTCTCAAGTGGAAGTGTGACACAAAAGGTTGAACCCACCCCCAATTCACTACGGACATCTATTTCCCCGCCCATCAAAGAAACAAGTGAATCAACAATTGAGAGACCCAAGCCTGTGCCCCCAAATTGACGTGTTGTTGACGAATCAGCTTGTTCAAAGCGGTTGAATAGGCGGTTGAGTGTTTTTTGCTCCATACCCACACCGGTATCGGTTGTCGTAAACAAGAGTGACCCTTTTTCATCGTCATAATCCACGTTAATTTTGACGCTGCCAACCTGAGTAAACTTAATTGCGTTTGAGGCGATATTGATAAGAATTTGTCGAATGCGGACGGGATCGCCAAGCCAAACTTGATGTTTCACCCGGTTCTTGATGGTTAACTCTATGGTCTTGTCTTTATTCAGTAAATTGAGGTCGGAGCCGAGATAATCTAGCAGTTCCCCAAGGTTGAAAGGGCAAACTTCTAAAGTGAGCTTTCCCGCCTCTATCTTGGAGTAATCTAGTATGTCATTAATGATTGTGGTCAGTGCCCTTACGGAATACTGAGCCTTGTCTATCAAGTTCTTGCCATCAGTGGATTCCACTTCGTTTTCAAGTACTTGCAGAGCCCCATAAACACCATTCATTGGGGTTCTGATTTCATGGCTCATATTGGCAAGGAAGGTCGATTTGGCTTCGTTTGCTTGTTCGGCTTGGTTTCTGGCGTCTGCCAACACTTTTTCGTACTTTATTTGCTCACTCAGATCAAAGGCGATGCCGAGAAAGCCGACAATATTATCGCTCTCATCGCGAAGACAATTAATGATTAAATTAACAGGAATACTTGACCCATTTTTATGTATATAAGTCCAGCGATGGGAGTCAGTTATCCCCATTTGCGCTTTTACTGTGAATACATCAAAGTTTGCTGAGATAGTTCGTCCAAATTCTTCTGATAGCACTTGCGCTCGATGTTGAATTTCTGATTCCAAGTGAAAAGTAGCTGGCGTCTGCTTACCCACCATCTCTTGTGCGCTGTAGCCAAGCATCTTTTCTGCTGCTGGGTTGAAAACCGTAATGATACCGTCCACATCTGTGGCGATAATGGAATAGCCAGCTCCTTCAAGGATGCTGGTTTGCAATATGTTTACCTGAGATATCTCTTTGGTTCGTTGCGCTACTTCAAATTCCAATTTCTTGTTTGCTTCTTTCAGAGATTGTTCCGTTAGATAGGCTATTTCTGCTTGATGCTTTCTGCTTTGTTCACGTCGCGCAATGGCAAGTTGCATAATCGAAACCACCATAACCAATAGCAAGGTAATCCCTATTACTTCCATAAAACGCTGCTGTTTGGATGGCAACCTCAATGCATCTATGAATCCTTGGTTTGCAACTAAGGTCAACTGCCAATTCCGACCTAAAAGCGCTAAGCTCTGGGTGACCGAATGCAGTGTTTCTTCAGAATTTAGCTCTCCATATTGGAAAAAGTGAGTAGCGGATTGCTGATCGCTGCCTGTATCTTCAATACTCAAAGAAATATCAATATCCAAAGCGGCGACAGTGCTCAAAACCTCATCAATTAAGATAGGCGAGTAACTCCATCCATAGATATTCATTAAGCGTTCTTCAGCGGTATCCAATTCGGTGGAATTTAATCTGGCTGTGTTTGATTCGGCAGTACTGACTGTTGAGTTAGCAGAGTAGATAGGCATCAATATTAAGAAACCATGTTGGGGTTTCATAGTGGCTTGAACCAGTGTGATTGGGGCTGTCAATCTAACCTGGTCTGTTTCTGCCGCTGACAGTGCCGCTTTTCGACGCATGGCTTCCGAGCCAATATCTAAACCAACCGCTTCACGATTATTTACTTCGGGTTCTATGTACTGGATGACGAAAAGGCTTTCAGTATGGTCTGTTATTTTTCGGATCGAAAAACTATTGTCAGGCCTGTCTCGCTGTGCAAATTGGGTGAACTCTGCTTGTTGGTTGTATGGAACATACCGAATAAATCCAAAGCCTCTTGCACCGGGGAATTCTTGTTGATTTTTTCGGGAATTCGCATAGGCCTGCATGCTTTGGTAGTTAAACAAATCGGTACCGGTTGCTAAAATTGCACCACGCACACCCGCAACCCCATAGGTGTATGAGATGACTTTGTTTTTCACACCCTCACTAATCTGATTTAATCTCGATGCTAGCTGTTGCTGAATCAGTTGTGTTTGTTGATCTTGCTGATGATGATTATAAAAAATCGCTGCACAGAAACCGGCAAGTAAAATTACAAGAGGCAGGCGAAAATAACGATACCGTCGAAACCATTTACTCATAAAAGGCACATAATCTATCTAGTTTGACCAAATTGGTTCTTTCCTTGGTATAAACCAACATGGCTATAGTGTAGACCTTATTTTTACTCATAGTAATTTCATTTAGATGTTTTTGCAGAAACACTGCCTTGCAGGCTCATTCCATGGACTAGGATCTTATCTCACCAAAGATTTTATCCTTTGCCGCTGTCAAAATGGCAGCAATTGCAGGGTGTTTAACTTACTCCAACAAAAGGTGCTGCCATGGATATAGATATGCATGCAATTAGCTGGTTGGTGGGTAAAAACAAGAATTTCAATCGAGATTCTAATGAATTTCGGAATAACACGTTTTCAGCCTAGATCTGAGTTTCTACAAAAATCATATTTAGTAAATTGTAGAAATAGTAAACATTCCTAATATTGACACCAAATAGTTATACCTACTGAACAAAAGGCGAGCAGGGTTGCTCGCCTTCGCTTTTAATACAGTGCAGCAACTTCAGAAATATGCCGTGTATCAGTTCCACAGCAGCCTCCAAACACATTGACGTCCCCTAGTCCTAGGCGAATCAATGCATATTGCTTCGCAAAATCAACTGGATCTCCGTCATCAAGATGCTCGCATTCGTCCAGTTCTGCATGACTCATACATGAAGCATTAGCCCGTAAGCCTCTTATTCTCTTGACCCATGGTTTATCCGAGTCTATCGCCTCTGCAAAGTGGGTCGGGTGGGCACAATTAATACAATAATAAACAGGCCCAGAATGGGTTGCCTCATCAACTAATTCAATTGCTTCTTGCAATGACATTCCACTTGGAAGTCGGCCATCCGTTTCGGTTGTAAAAGAAATGACAACGGGTAATTCATGTTTTTGGGCTGCTTTAACGATACCTATAGCTTCTTCAACATATGTCATTGTCATGGCATTGACTAAATCCAGTTGAGTGTCAGAAAACGAAGCCAATTGTTGGCTGTGATACTGCTCAGCTTGCTCTATGGTCATTGCATCTGTTACCACATAACCATCTCCCCTTGGCCCAATGCAACCGCTGACCAATATTTTTTCGTTATTAGAATATTCATCGCGCAAACTGCAGAGGGCGTGTACGGCTTTTTGATTTACTTCTTTCAATGCTGATTCATCGTAGCCCACTAATTTTGCCCAGTCTGGGTTAGCTCGCCATGTGGGGCTTTCCAAAATAAATCCCAAATTGGCACTATGCGCTATGTCGATATACTCTCTGAAGTAATCTAACAATATTTTGCTGCCTTCTTCACGGTCTACTAATGGAAAAGCGGCAAATTGTGGTAATTCCATTTCTTTATGGAAAATTAGTGTCGTTTCTAGCCCCCCATCAGTTAAAAACACGCCTTTGCTTTGATGTGGTAATTCTCTATTTGTTGTTCTCATCTCTCTACTCCTTTTTATACTCTAGTCCATAGTTCAGGCGATGTTTGCTTTCACATTTTCTACCTGAGAATGCTTGTTTAGACTGATATCTTTGCCAATCAACATATCAGCTATCTGATTTGAAGCTCCGTTGTGAAAACCCACTTGATGCTGATGTTTGTCAGCATGTTTGAAAGTGCCAAACACAATGTCAAAAATGGGTAAATCTGAATAATTGTATTTGTGTACACCCGATGCATGATGAATTGTGTGCGCCTCTGGCCTTTGCACAAAATAACCTAACCATTTTGGTGTACGAATGTTAGCGTGCTGAAACAATGAAAAGAGAGTTGTTATCAGAATGATGTTAGTTGCTGCCTCAGCCGAGACACCAACGCCCAACACCAAGCAGATACTGCCTAAGGCTGTCCAGGCGACCATGTCTAACGGGCTAAACCAAAACGCACTAGGGATATCAATATGCTCAGCACTATGATGGAACTGATGAAAGTAACGCCACAAAATATCTGAACCATGAAGACTTCTGTGCCAAAAATAAATACCTGCTTCATATACCAATATGCCGATGGCAGTTGCTGCTAACGTGTTAAGTGAAGTCAAATCGACAAGTTGAAACTTGGCTAAATACGTATCCCAGAACAGGGGTAAATAGCTTGAAAGATAGAAAAATACCATGAAAGCCATGATACCTTTGGTATACCAAAAAAGTGATTTTCTGGCTTTTACAGCCGGAAAAACTAGCTCGGCGATGAATAAAGCCGCATACATACTGATACATAAAAGTGAAATTGGGTCGAGTAATATTTCTATTGGTGTTGGCATTTTGTTGCCCTCCTTGTTATTTGATATAGATCCTAAACTCGGAAAGAATTCTAATCCGAGAAGATTTAAATAGCAGTGGACCAAGAGTGCGAATATATCGATTTTATTTTTTGTATTTGAAACAAAGGGTTAGGTTGATCTGTTCTTTTTTACACAAGAGTTGATATATAATTAATTGAGTTAACTGTACTAAGGGTATAGCTAAGGAGAGAGTTTGATGACCGCCACTAGAATGAATAGTAGTCGGGAGCGCATTTTAAGTTGCGCAGAGGCACTTGTTTTGCAAAAAGGCTTTGCCGGAACTTCAATCGAAGAGATCATTGATAAGTCCGCCATAACAAAAGGGGGCTTTTTCTACCATTTTAAAGGCAAGTCGGACTTAGCAAAGGCATTAGTTAATCGTTATTTAGTGCAAGACGATGCTATTTTTAATGATTTGTTTGAGCAAGCTGACTCGCTTAGCGAAGATCCACTTCATCAATTGCTGATTTTTTTAAAACTGTTCGCACAAATGATGGAGAATTTGGCAGAAGCTCACCCAGGTTGCTTGGTGGCCGGTTTTACTTATGAAAGCCAACAATTTGATGAAGAGGTAACCAGTTTAATCCGCATGGGTACCTTGTCTTGGCGAAATTTAATTGCAGAACGACTGAAACTGATCGAACAAACCCACAACGCTCGCTGCGAATATGATATTGAAGAAGTCGCAGACATGTTCACTTCTACGATTGAGGGGGGCATTATTTTGTCGCGAATTTTCGACAACAAAATGCATTTGGTAGAACAAATTAACTTATATAGGACGCATATTAGACTGTTATTTAATGATGTTTAGAGTCTTTATCAAACTATTCCAAAGATTTCCTACCTAGCTATTTGTGGTTTTTTCACCAAGGCAAAATCTACTAGCAAATTTATTTCCCTACTTTTCCAACACATAGAAACATTCCCCGCGGCGCCAACAAGCGACTAGCTGTCTATCAATTGTGCGTCGCAGAATGATTGATTAACTAAAATATTTTACTACATTTAAATATATTTAAATGTGAAATGTTGACAATATGTTATATTTGTTGTCTATTAATGCAACAGGATTATTCGTTATCACTTTGCGGTCAGAAATTGCTTGTTGTTGATTTTTAGTTAGATAGGCGGATACAGAACTGTATGACCAATACCTTTGTAATCCACAACAATAAGAGCTTATGAAAAACTTAATTAATCGAAATATCGTTTGTCTTGCGATTGTCGCTTCAGCCTTCTTGGCCGCCTGTTCCAATAGCCCACAAACTAAGCCTGACCCTGTCACTCCTTTTATCGTCGAAAAAGGAGCAAGTTACAGCGTATATCGGGCCGTCGGTGACATTGGTGTAAAACGGTTTTCACTTGATGTATCGATTGAGCAAAGTTACGCAAACCTCAGTGTCTATGCCAATGAAATTCTTATTGCAGATAATGTAGATATTCCTTCCAAAGGCACGCACAATCTGAATTTCATCGCAAATATTGGAGATATAGAGAGCACACAGTTTACGTTTGTAAGTCGAACTGCTGACATCACCATTCATGATTTCAAAATAACAAATTTGAATCAAATTCAGCTTCCCAAGTTTATTGATTCTTCTGCAAATCTACAGTTTGAAACTGAAGTCACCTATAAATATGGTGGCCCTTCAATTGGTGATATCGACGGGGATGGAGATTACGATATGGTGCTAAACAATCACAATCATGTCCCCACTCAGTTGGTGACCAATCAGGCTGGAAAGTCGCTAGAAATTAAACGCTTATTCAAAAACGCTTTGGACTTTCACGGCTCTGCCGTGGGTGACTACGACAACGACAAAGATTTGGATATTTTGGTTGCTCAAGGTGGCGCAAATGGCACAAACCCAACGTCATACTTGTTACTCAGAAATGATGGTGGAAATTTTAATTTGGTCTCTTCTGAAGCAGGGATATTGACGCCAGCACGAGGCCGTTCACCGCGATGGGTAGATATCGATTTAGATGGAGATCTGGATGTAGCATTAATCAATGCTTTAACACCAAATTATGATGGCCCCAGACAATTGTTCTATGAGAATAATGGAGATGGGAGTTTTACTCAGGTGCGAGTTAAAGGCATCGAAGATGCCGCGGGTGAAAGAGTCTTAGTTACCGACTTCAATCATGATTTTATCGACGATTTTGTGCTTTTTTCACCTATTTCGTTTTGGCAGGGTACAGGCGATTTCGAATTCAAAGACGTTACCAAACAATACTTACCGGAATCGTTTCCTACTTCTCAAGGATTCAATTCTGCAGTAGATATTGATGTCAATAATGATGGCCTAGTTGATTATTATTTTGGCGGAAGCAGACCACACTATTTACTATCAAGAAAGTCTATCGATTTTAATGCTGATTCTGAAAGGTTAGACATTCGAGACGATGGGGAGAAGGGGACAACACTGATTGATTTTACTGCCGATGGAGCCGTTGAACTGTCTCATATGGAACTAACGTTCAGGCAATATAGGGAAGGGTTCGCCATTTTTCTAGGTGAAAACAAAACACGTAAAATCGTTAAGGCAAAAGGGTTTCAACTCAGTCAATTGCCGGAAGAAATGAAAACAGCGGATTCTTTTCTTAATATCCAACCTGAAGATGCCAAAGGGTGGCCAGCAGAACGAAAAGTTAATGGCTTGTATCTTGGTTACCTTGGCGATAAAAAGTGGAAAGCTGAATGGGTAAGAGATCGCAATATTTACTGGACAATCACGTTTTCATTAACGGGCTTGAGTGATGTTTCGTTTGACTGGGAAGCGAATAATAGAAACGTTCAAGATATTCTTTTGGTCAATCATGGTGGTGTTTTAAAAGATGAAACAGCCAAATGGAATTTGCCACTAGGAGGAAATCATTGGGGTGTAACCAAAGCAGATTTTAACAACGATGGCTGGCAAGATTTATTCGTTTATCGATATGGTTACCTCAACGAAAGAGTCTCTGATTATTTGCTGCTAAATAGTCAAAATGGCTTCTTTGATATCACCACTGTCCACGGTGCTTTTAACCCAGAAGATCCAGGGCATGGCGACATGGGGCAGGCATTCGACCTCGATTTAGACGGCCGAGTAGATTTGCTGAGTGGAAGTGAAGAAGAAGGTCCTTGGTTGTTATATAAAAACCAAAGTGCTCATATGGGTAATTACATTAAAATTGACGTTGATTACAGCCCGAAAGGAAATATCGATCCCATGGCGGCAACAGTAACAATTGAGACTCAATCGGGCGATTTTGTCACCAAACGAGTGGCATCTGCAGGCGAAATCCACTCCCAGAGTCTTTTGGATATTGTTCATTTTGGTCTTGGTACAGATACCAAAGTGAAATCGGTTCAAATTCGATGGCGAAATGGCGAAACGGTCGTTTCTGGCCCCTTAGCTGCGAACGCTCTGTACAAAAGCCAAACGCTTTGAGCTAGACACTAAAAGCACGCTAGTCATTTCTAGACTAGCGTCGGCATACTACTACGAACCAAATACAAGGCTAGAAAATTAACCTACACAAAATATCGTAAGCACAAAATTAATTAAATTTTTCATCAATGCTTGCTTTCCATTGGCCTCTTGATATTAACTTGTCGTTAACATTTAAGGGCGAGTGTTTGGGAAGCAACAGCGTAACATTCGCCTTCACCATTTAGTATCACATTCAATTTCAACGTTTGTACATACACCCCAGACGTGACACTGTAGATACAATACGAGGATTAAGCTCTAGGCTTTTTCTGCAAAATACCGATTGTAAGGATTCAAAATGCCGTCAAATCAAGAAAACCTGTTGTTTATTGTGCTGATCAGTTGTGTAGCGACTATTGGTGGTTTTTTATTTGGTTTTGATAGTGGCGTAATCAACGGAACGGTTGATGGCCTTCGAAATGCGTTCAACTCAGATAGCATGGGAACGGGTTTTAATGTTGCTAGCATGTTGTTGGGCTGCGCTATCGGTGCTTTTACTGCAGGTCGATTGGCGGACAAGTTTGGCCGAAAGTCACTGCTGGTTTTGGCCGCTGTTTTCTTTATTGTTAGCGCTTGGGGATCTGGAGTTGCTGGATCATCAGCAAGCTTTATCTTCTTTCGAATCTTGGGTGGACTAGCTGTCGGCGCCGCCTCCGTGATGGCACCGGCTTACATTAGCGAAATTGCACCTGCCAGAATTCGGGGGCGTTTGGCTACTATCCAGCAAATCGCTATCATTTTTGGATTATTCAGTGCCTTTGTAAGTAACTACTTTTTAGCGGATATCGCGGGTGCGTCAACTGCCGAGTTTTGGCTCGGTTTCGAAGCATGGCGATGGATGTTCTGGATCGAACTTGTTCCCGCGGTTTTGTTTCTTGTACTACTTTTCATGATTCCCGAAAGCCCTCGATATTTGGTCATGAACAATAAAAATGATCAGGCGTTAGACGTGCTTAAACGGCTATATGGGGAGTTGCAAGCCAAAGAAACCTTCTCATCCATTACCCAATCACTCGCCGAAGATGGACATCAACCAAAATTGTCTGACCTAGTTGATAAAACGACAGCTAAAATACGTCCGATTGTATGGGTCGGCATTGGCCTAGCCACCTTTCAACAATTGGTTGGCATCAATGTCGTTTTCTATTATGGCGCCGTTCTTTGGCAAGCGGTCGGGTTCTCTGAGGGTGATGCACTGCTAATTAATATAATCAGTGGTGCTGTAAGCATTGCTGCTTGCGTCTTGGTTGTGTATTTGATTGATAAAATTGGCCGTAAACCTTTCTTGATGATTGGCTCAATCGGTATGACTATCACCCTAAGTTTAATGGTGTATGCGTTTTTAAACTCAAAGGTCGGGATCTCAGGTGATTTGGAAATGGGCGACTATGGTACCTTGGCGTTAGTGGCTGCCAATGCCTATGTGTTTTCCTTCAACTTATCTTGGGGACCAGTGATGTGGGTTATGTTAGGCGAAATGTTTCCCAACCAAATACGAGGTTCAGGTCTAGCCGTTGCTGGACTTGCCCAGTGGGGCTCAAATTTCGCTATCACAATGACTTTCCCTATTATGTTAGCCGGTATCGGTTTGGCAGGTGCTTACGGGTTCTATTCTATCTGTGCGCTAATCTCAATATTCTTTGTTGCTAAGTTTGTGCATGAAACCAAGGGACGTGCCCTAGAGGATATGCAAGGCTAGACTTTCGGGTTTTACGATTAGAACAATCGTTTTTATTCAAATTACTAATTAAAGAATATTTCATAAGCTTTTCCCATGAACTCATCAAAGCAATGGTTCTTTGATGAGGATTGTCTGGGCTTTTTATCTTTAAAAGCTTCAGGTAAGAAACGGGAACAAGAAAATGACAATACATTCTAAATTTATCAAAACGATGCTCGCTAGTATTAGCAGTGTTGCACTTCTATCAAGTGTTGCTTTGGCCGAAAAAGCCGAAATTAGCAAGCCCAAAGGTGCAATGGGATCTGGCCATACCAAGCCTTTTCAGGCCAAGTCGAACCAATTTTGGTGGCCTGACCAACTCGATTTATCACCACTACGAGATCATGACGCGCGTTCTAACCCCTATGGTGCAGACTTCGATTACGCAGCTGCCTTTAAATCCTTGGATTTAGCCGCTGCTAAAAAAGATATAGATGCGTTACTTACTACTTCTCAAGACTGGTGGCCGGCAGATTTCGGCAATTATGGCCCTTTCTTTATTCGTATGACCTGGCACAGTGCAGGCACCTACCGTACTTTGGACGGTCGAGGCGGTGCAGACGGTGGTCAGCAACGATTTGATCCCCTAAATAGCTGGCCAGATAACGGTAACCTTGATAAAGCACGTCGTTTGCTATGGCCCATCAAACAAAAATACGGTGAAGCCTTATCTTGGGCTGATTTGATGGTGCTAGCCGGAAATGTCGCACTAGAGAATATGGGTTTTGAAACCTATGGCTTTGCAGGTGGACGCGCCGATGACTGGGAACCAGACTTAGTGTATTGGGGACCAGAGATTGAGATGCTAGCCAGCGATCGTGAAGAACGTGACGGTAAATTACAGCGTCCATTAGGAGCAACTCACATGGGGTTAATCTATGTGAATCCAGAAGGACCAAAAGGGAAACCTGATCCCCTTGGCTCAGCAAAAAATATTCGCGTGGCCTTTAAACGCATGGCAATGACTGATGAAGAAACCCTGGCCTTGATAGCGGGTGGACATACTTTCGGAAAAATGCACGGTGCGCATAAACCGTCCGAATGTGTTGGCAAAGAACCCGGCGCAGCCGCTGTTGAAGAGCAAGGCTTAGGTTGGAAAAACAAATGCGGTAAAGGCCATTCAGAAGACACGGTTACCAGTGGTCTTGAGGGAGCATGGACACAAGCTCCTATCCAATGGACAAGTTTGTATTTGAGCAACCTTCTAAACTTCGATTGGAAACAAACACGCAGTCCAGCGGGAGCGATACAGTGGGTCCCAACGGATGAATCTCTGCATAGTGTGGTACCTGACGCTCATGTTGAAGGTAAGTTCAATGCACCTGTTATGACGACAGCTGATTTGGCATTAAAATTTGATCCTGAGTATCGTAAAATTGCCGAACGCTTTTTGGCAGACCCGAAAGAGTATCAATTGGCCTTTGCTAAAGCATGGTATAAGTTAACGCACCGCGATATGGGGCCAAGAAGTAATTATCTTGGCAGTGAAGTTCCTGACAGCATTCATGTTTGGCAAGACCCAGTAGACCAAGAAAGCTATTCTAATATCGATGCAGAAGATGCCGCTGATCTTAAGAGCAAGATTTTAGATTCTGGTTTGAGTGTATCTGAACTTGTCCGCGTAGCATGGGGAGCCGCAGCTAGTTATCGTGACTCTGATATGCGTGGTGGCGCGAATGGTGCTCGCATTGCACTGGCCCCTCAGAAAGATTGGGCGGTGAACAATCCTGCAGAAGTCGCTAAGGTACTATCCGTGCTCAAAGAGATCCAAGACGATGCAAACAGTGGGCTATTTAACCGCGACCAAGTCTCTTTAGCCGATTTGATAGTGCTTGGTGGAGCCGCCGCAATTGAAAAAGCGGCTAAAGACGCTGGATATGACATAGAAGTGCCTTTCAATGCGAGCCGTGGTGATGCAACGCAAGAGATGACGGATGAAAACTCATTCAATTTGTTAACACCAACAGCTGATGCATTTCGTAACTACTTTGACGCTGAGAAAAGTTATCAGTCACCCACTGAAATGTTGGTGGATAAAGCTGACCAGCTGAACCTTTCTGTACCCGAAATGACGGTGCTTGTAGGCGGGCTCAGAGCACTCAATGCAAATTATCAGCAGAATGCCCATGGCGTCTTAACTGACCAACCGGGAACCTTAACAAATGACTTCTTTGTAAACTTGCTTGATATGTCTACTAAGTGGGAAAAGTCAGAAGTGGATGGTGTATACAAGGGCAGTGAGCGAGCAACGGGCAAATCCAAATGGACTGCTACTTCTGTTGATTTAATCTTTGGTTCTAACTCTGAATTGAGAGCCGTGGCTGAAGTGTATGCTTATGATACGTCTAAACAGAAGTTCGTAGATGATTTCGTTGCCGCTTGGGTAAAAGTGATGAACTTGGATCGCTAATCGTATAAAAAGTTAACCTAATTTTCCTTTAAATTAGCAAGCCCACGAAATTAGTGGGCTTTTTTATGCTCGAATTCGTTCAAGTGGACTCGCGGCATGTTGAGTCGGATTGCTTGAGTAGGGCTGGATAGCGTACCTTAACATGTTATTCACAATTAAGGTTTTTGTACCCTATGTCTCACTACGAAACGTCTGCAAAAGATCGCGTACCTCTAGGTCAAAAAGCGGCTTACGGTACGGGAACACTCGTCCTAAACTTGCTTCCCGCGGCGTTAGGTATTTTCGCTTTTTTCTTAATCACTGCGTTCGGTGTAGATCCCTTATTAGCGGGATTTTTAGCCGGCGTACCAAGATTATTTGACGCCATTACCGATCCCATAATGGGGTTTATTACCGATAACACTAAATCGAAATGGGGTAGAAGGCGTCCTTACATTGTCATTGGGGCGATTCTCAGTGGGGTATTTTTCGCGTTTTTGTGGCAACTCGACCCAGAAGCATCACAAGACTTTACTTTCTGGTATTTTTTATTGTTCTCATTGGCATTCACTATAGGGAACACCATGTTCGCAACGCCATTTGTGGGCTTGGGTTATGAAATTACATCAGACTACAACGAACGCACTCGACTGATGGCATTCTCACAATTTATGGGGCAAATAGCGTGGATGGTTGTGCCTTGGTTTTGGGTACTCATTGCAGATCCTGATCTATTTGAGAACCAAGCTGAAGGGGTAAGAATTATGTCCCTTTACATTGCGGGTGCCTGTATTGTACTTGGTATTTTGCCCGGGCTTTTCTGTAAAGGTATTGATAGCGAACATATCGAAAATCGAGCCGAAATATCGTTTAGGACGATTGCGAGTAATTTAGTCGGTGTCGGTAAAGGAATTGTTCAAGCCTTTAAGAATGCAGCGTTTGTTAAACTTTGCGGTGCGACTTTTTTAGTCTTCAATGGATTTCAGTTGGTCGCTTCGTTTGCGTTTTTCATCATAGTTTTCCATATGTTTGATGGAGACTATGGTGCGACGGGCTCTTGGCCGGCTTGGTTCGCTACTGTTAGTGCCATGATGACAGCGTTTTTTGTTATTCCTATTGTGTCTTGGATGGCAAATAAATGGGGCAAACGTGATGCGTTTATTATTTCTACTTTTATCTCTATAGTGGGATATTGCCTCAAGTGGTATGGTTTTAATCCTGAAAACCCTTGGCTCATCTTTATGCCGATTCCGTTAATGTCATTCGGAATAGGGGGGTTGTTCACCCTGATGCTGAGCATGACAGCGGATGTATGCGACCTAGATGAACTCAGAAACGGTATGCCGCGTAAAGAGGGAACCTTTGCTGCCATTTATTGGCTGATGGTGAAATTAGGCCAAGCGCTAGCCTTAGTGCTCGGTGGTGTAGTACTTAAAATAGTTGGCTTTGATGCTAGTCTAGAGGTCCAGACAGTAGAAACTATGACCAACTTACGTATCGCCGATATTGCTATTCCAGCCTTCACTGCTCTAGCGGCGATTTTAGTCATGTGGAAGTATGATATAACCGAAGAAAAAGCACATCAGATAAAGGAAACCTTAGTAGAAAGGCGTGGAGAGATTTAGTTACGCGCCCACGAAAATCTACTTTTATAACATTTGCAACCGCTAGTTTTTCCTAAATAATTGACGTAATATTCTCAATTGAATCGGCGTAGGGTAAGGGACATGCTGTAAAACGCATTCTTGCTATTTAAATCGCCGAAGTAGTTTCAATTAAGGATGAATTATGGCGATGCTCGAACGATTTTTAGTAGTTTTTTGTTTAATTTCTTTTGTATCAGCTTGTGGTGGAGGCGGTGGCTCCAGTTCCGGGGGACAAACCCCAACTTCTCCAACACCCAGCCCTCCCACACCATCGGAAATAATCAGTGATCCTCAAAATCACAGTGCTGCTGAACTTAAAATTGCAGCGAAGAAACTTGTTGATACAGGCTATCGGGGGCAAAACACCGATGCAAATATTGATAGCGAGCTATCCCAGCAAGTATTTGCTTATTTATTCGCAGAAACAACAGTTGAGATTCCTAATTTAGCTGACAATATTTTTATCGACCAACTTGATGAAAATGGAAATATTGATATCAATTTTGCCTGTTTTCATGGCGGGAGTGTTAGTTACAAAGGCAAGTTAAACGACAACTTGGTAGGTAAAATTTTCCTAAGTTACAGCAATTGTAATACTGCCCAAAACGGATTCCCCATTACAGGAAAAGTGGCACTTAATGTCATCGAATTAACAGAAAATTCGTTTGTATTTGAATACTATATTGACGGGCTAAATTGGCAGCTTGGAAATGATGTTGTGCGCCTAAGTGGTTTTTCTTTACTCAGTTCTGAAGCCGATACAAATCTCAACGCCGTTACTATTGAAAACGAACAATATGCGCTTTTCACTATCAACAATCAGCAACAATTGTTTTTGGATGCGACTATTGAAGTGAGAGAGCAGGATTTTGTTCCTACTATCAACTTGAGCGGTAGCTTATACATAAAAGATACGGGAAAGATTGCATTTGAATTCAATGGAGCAAATGGTTTTCCGCCTTTTATCAACACCGGTGAATTACTATTAACGGGAGATAAGGCCGCTACATTAAAATTTGAAGATCATTACGTTCGCTATCAAGAAGATGAAAATAAAGATGGGATATATGAAACAGGTGCATTCTTGTCCAAAGTGGACTTGTACAATGGCGAAACGGTGGCAAGGCAACTTGTTCCTATCGCCGAAATGTCTTTACCTCCTGTAATTTATTCCCCTTGGGTTTTAAACTCTAGTGAGTTGAATACCACGGCACAAATTGAAGTAGAGCCGGGTTATATCTCCGATCCGGATACACCACTGGAACAACTCCAAATTAGCTTCCGTTGGTATATTAATGAGGAGGAAGTAGAAGGCCAAATTACTAATATTCTCCCTCCTTATTTAGCAGTGTTTGGTGACAAACTAGAAGTATCAATGATCGTGTCCGATAGTGCCAATACGATTGAAAGTGAATTAAGTGAAATTTATTTACAAGATGCACCTGCAGAAATAACAGTTTCAAACTTACCTGAAAGTATTAAACCGGGAGATCGAATAGAATTTCTGGTTGAAGTATCTGATCCGGATATTGCAACTTCAGATGGAACAGGCGGGTTAATTTCGGGGCCCGATGGTGCGAGTATCAACGAAGATGGACTTGTATCCTGGACTGTCCCTGATAATTTTTATTTCTCTTATCAGTCGTTTGAATTTACGTTTGGTATTCCTCAAGAAGACGGTAGTTATACTGATATCAAAGCAATACCAATTAGGGTCGACTCTGACAAAGCGTTCCCCTTGGCACGTTCGGGTATGGAGGTCCCTAAATCAAATAAATCAATGTGGGTAGGTGACTTTGACGGTGATAATCTGAATGAAGTGTTATCGACAAATGGGAATAGTAGTATTTTTCTGCTCGAATATAAAAACGGAGACTATCAACAAAAATGGGTCTACCCGTTCAAAGTCAATTCTCAAGGTTTGATAAAACAAGTATTGGCAGCAAATGTAGACGAAGATCCAGAGCAAGAGATTATAGTTGTTACAGAAAATGGTATTAGCTTAATTAGCAGTTTAACTTCTTTGTCAACTGAATTGATTTCGGTAGACGAAGTGATTCTTTTTGCAACGTTAGAAGATATAGATGGAAATGGTACGCCTGAACTAGCCTATTTAACCGGAAGTGGCTATTACAACGAAGATATAATATTGAATGTAGTTTCTCTTGATAACCTCGATGAACCTTTGTTTACCTCTTCAGTTTCAAATGCAAGACAAATTCAATTTTCCAACGTTGACCAAGACAACAACCTAGAATTAATTACAAATAATGGTTTAGTTTATGATGCAGTTACTTGGGAAAACCAATGGTTTAGTGGTAATGAGTTTGGTGATTCGCTTCTTACCACAGGTGATTACAACGGTGATGATATCAATGAAATTGTAGGCGCAGATCGATGGGGTAATCTGGCAGTCTATTCTGCTACTAATAAATCGCAACTAGATAGTTTTGATAACTTTAATACCTGTGACCTCCATAGTGCTGACATTAATGACGACGGAACTGATGAGTTGTTGGTTGGAGACTGTCAGTGGGGGAACATTACCGCTTATAAATTGGTCGACAGCGAACTAACCGAGTTGTGGTCAGTAAGCATGCAAGATCATGGTTCTGTTTCTCTAACAACCGGCGATTCTGATAACGACGGCATTTTGGAAGTTCATTGGGGCTCTGGAATAAGTACTAGCGGTGCGGATATTTTTGTATCTGCAGATATTGATGGAGATTCTGTAACCTTGAAAGAGGCTGAAGATAGAGTCCAACTAGACCAATACAGCAGTGCGGGCTGGTCTCACATAACTGACAGTCAAGACCGAGCTGTATTCTTGATTCCGAGCACAGGAAGTGGATACGAGGGTAGTCGTGTTGCAACGTTAGATATACTAGGCAATATGGAGATTAGTGAAGAGATTTCTTCTAATTGGGACAATAGCTCTTTTGCCGTCACAACTGACTTTAACAACGATGGTTTTGGTGACATCTTCTTGCCCTCAAGCAGTCTCTATGATGGTGCTTTTTCAGCTTTGCAATTGTCTGACATGAGCAAACACTGGAGTACTTCAGGAGACTTTGACTCGACAATCGGTTTTATCAGAGCAAAAGATTTTAATGGTGATGATTTTGAAGATGCAATTTATATTGACGGCAACATTCTCAAAGCAATTGATATTGAAAATCAGACAATCATTGCGACATTTTCGTTTGATTCTCAGATAAACGATTTCGTACCTTTGATTGTTGATGGTAGTTCTGCTGTCGTTGTTGCCTTTGGAGATAAACTTTCTTACCTCACAGTAAGTGGTTCAGTGTTTGCAGAGCAATCATTTATTGAACAGTCATGTGATCGAGTGGAACTAATCAACTATGATACTGACAGTGATTTGGAATTGGCCTGTCTTCTTCCCGAGAATGGATATAACGATAATACCGCCCTGGTTATTTTCGAATTTGATGGACAGTCTTTGGTGGAGGAAAACAGAGCAAGTATAATCGGTAACGTAATTGATATGGCTGTCGACCCGACTAAAGGCCTTGAGCAGAATCTGTTTATAACTAGTTATTCTGGAGATAGATATGGATATGGATTTGATAACTCAACGAACCATCAAATCAAAAAAATAACACCGCAAGGCCGTGCAATATGGGCTAGTCCTTCACTGGTAGGGAGGCCATCCGATTACGGGCTTAAAGTTCGACTTAACGATGAGCAAAAGTTGGAAATGATGTTATCGACAAATCAGATGATGTATTGGATAGATTAGTATTTGTAGGAAATTTCATACATTCTTGAAGTAATAAAAAACCCCGAAGGTTTTGTCTAACTTTCGGGGGTACTTCAGCGAAGCGGTTTTTTTTATTTCAATTTTTCCACCAGAGCCACCCAATCTCGGTCCTTTGAAGGCATTCTGTCTAACGCTATTTTTCCGCTATCAGACACACTTACAATGCGTTCTTGTTGCAAATCTCCACCAGATTTAGGATCAAACCAAGCTACTTTGTAACGCGTTCCTTCTGGCATGATTCCATCACTGACAGTCAAGTTAGTGGTTTCGTCTTTTGGTATGTACAAGGCATAAATATCGTTGGATTTAGCAAACACATAGACTTGTTTATTGCTGGCGTGCTCATTCGCTGATTGCATCTCCCAGAATGGTAGATAGGCTTGAAAGAAATCCATGGCGTATTTTGTTTGGACCCACAAGTTATGTCTGGCGCGCCAATCCTCTGAGTTAAGGTCGTTGTGCGGATGATGAGCACCAAAATACCATTCCACACCGGCTGAACCAGCAAGTAAGCTGCCCCATAAGGCATGACGTCTGAGGCTATCGTGATCTGGGTCGTCAGCATCATTTAATGCGCCGTCCATCCACTTGCCTATTTCATCCATTGTAATCAGCCATTTCTTACCCGCTTGATCAGACAGTTGCAGCCACTTGGCTGTTTCACTGTTCACTTTTTCTCTTTCGTCTACTTGGAAAGAGAGTCCATCAAGGCTTTGTAGGCCAAGTTGAGGAGTAAGAATTTTGTCTTTCTCATGAGGCGTTGAATGAGTATGCAAGAGCACGGGGTGAGCATAGGGATCTGCTTGCTCAAAGAAATTTGCCATATCCATTCGTTGCTGATCATTTTGTCCTATCGGCGACCATTCTACAGGGCCATTTTCCTCACCCAAATTCCATATCAAAGCGGGATGATGGGCAAATCTAGCGATTAATTCATGGAAATATAGCTGCCGCATAGAACCCGTATCTCCACCGTCTAGCAGGGTTTCGTTTTCCGTTTCTTGAAGAACCACATGCAGAATGATTCCCTTAGACTGCATATGTTGGAAAAGCACTTCCCACTGTTCTAGCTTGCTAACATCAAATCGATCAAAAGTCTCATGATCAACATAAGGCCAAACATCTTTGCCATCACCGTTTATATTCATGGATAGGAAATAAACGCTATTCATTCCGGTTGATGCTAAGTAATTTATTGCACCAATAATGTTTTTACCTTTGCCGCCTTGCCATGTTGGGTCGCCAGCCTGCCAATCTTGTGCGTGAGGTGCAAAACGATGGAGTTGGATATTTACTTTGGCTTCCCCGTCTTTTTTCGACGAACTCACGCGATATGTGCCATCGAAATCTTCAAAAGCGAGCAAGTTTTCAGGGCTATTGGCCCCTCCTTTTATTAAAAAAGTAGGTGAACTTTGCCTTTCCTCTTTTATTTTCAGCTGATTCCCATCTGCAACTAGACGACCTTGGCTTTTATAATCAGGCGACGCTTTGAACGATTCAATTACATTGAATTTTCCCGTTGAATTCGCAAGTGGATAAGTTTCAGCTGTGCTTAAGTCATCTCTTAATGCCACATTGCTACCTTTATATAATCTAGCTTTGTATGTCCATTCCCCTGCCATTTCTGGAGCGAAACGTACTTGCCATATTGAGCCTGAATCTGCGCCTGTATGAGCCGCGTTGCCGTCTGCAGCATAAAACCCTCTTATACTGTAATTGCTCTTGCGGTGGGTAAAGTCGACTTGTAAACGATAGTCCGTAAAGGGATTAATATTCGAAAGTTCTGACGTTTCAGGTCCGTCGAAATTTAACGTTATAGTATGGTGTTTTTGAACTAATGTTCTTGCGCTATCTACTTGCGAAGGTGGCAATGCAAGGCGTTCAATACTATGAAGCTCTGGATTTCCTCCACGCATTGCGCATCCAGAAGCGGTGTAGACAGAACCGCCGAAAATTGCCAGTCCGGAGCCATGTCTACCTTCGACCATTGGTGGCATGGTCTGCCAAGTTCGTGTTACTGGGTCAAATAGCTCTACTTCGTTATGGGCTAGTTGTTGAGAGCCACTCTCACCTCCGGCAACCATTAATTTCTTATCCCAGGCACTAGCCATATTTCCAGCGCGTTCGGTAGGTATATTTGCTGTTATAGGTAACGTCGACCAAGTGTGTGTTACAAAGTCGAATACATCGACTTCAGGGACAGTTTGATTGAAGATTTGATTCGTACCTTGCGACGTTCGTCTGCCGGCAACTGCATATAATTGATGATCAATCACCACGGCTTGAAAGTGATCACGAGCGCGCGGAGCATCCGGCAGTTCTCGCCATTCACCTGTTCGCGGATCGTATTCATCAAACCATGGTTGAAAACCGCCAATGTGACCATTGTTCGACCCACCAACAAGGTATATTTTGTCTTGATATACCACAGCACCTGCGGCACCTCGACGTCTCGATTCGGGAATTTCGTGACTGTACTCGAAGCGATCTTGCTCTGGGTAATACTTGATTACTCGGTCAACTGAAGTCTCACCAGGATAGCCATCGGTAAAAGCCCCTATAATGTAAATTGCATCTTTATAGGTAACCGCTTGAAAGTGATGTAATTGAATAGGCGGCTTGCTTAATTCTGTCCAAGAATTACTCGCTGGATCGTATTTATCAACTGGGTTAATTCTTCTGCCACCGAGCAAATAAAGTTGACCTTTATATTCTATGAAGGCGGCTTCATGTCGTTTGGTGGGCTGTCCTTGTGGTTTGATTGTTTTCCACGGCTTTGTAAAGACAAGTTTTTCTCCCGAGTGAAATTCAACTTGTGTCGATTTACAACCACCTATGCTCAATACCAAGAGTATCGCTAGTATTGAAAACCCAATGTAGCGTCTCAGAAGAGGTAATTTTGACATGGCTCTTTTTTCCTATCATCGTCAGTTAAGAGCCTACGTTAGCTGGTCTTTGACGCTTTTTAAATAGCCAAACGAAATTAAATAAGTAAGCATTTTAATAAACCACAAACTTGTTAAGTCATAGATCTAATTTTTGTATATTAATAAGGTTTCAAATTCCAAACACAGCGGGGTTAAATACGAGAGGAAACTTACTTATCAAAGTATAATACTCTCTATCTTTTTGGGTTAAATAATTATACGTTTACTAGACTGAAGCCCAGTTTATCTTTGCTATATAGATAAACAAGTCAAACAACTTAGATGGATTAAATACAAAGTGCAAAGTCTATGAAGCGTTCGAAAGGAAAATTAGTCAAATGGGACAGTCAAAAGGCCTTTGGTTTTTTGCAATTAATAGACAGTAAAGAACAAGTATTTATACACAAAAACGCATTGAACAATAAATATCGAACACCGAAAATGGGAGATATCATTACGTTTACTTTTGCCAAGGATAAACATGGCAGAACTTGCGCTGCGGATGCCATGTTCAGTGGCGAAAAACGTACTAAAAAGAAGGCTAAATCAAACTTTAGCAGTGACAAAACGCCTTCCCGAAGCATTTCTTTGTACATCGGTATGATATTTTTAATAGCACTTACAACAAGTTTTCTAGCGGGTCTTGTGCCGTTTAAATTGTTAGCACTTTATCTAGTAATGAGTTGTGTTTCATTTCTCGCTTACGCCATTGATAAGTCAAAAGCCGAGCGCGGAAATTATCGAACTCAGGAGAGTACACTACACGCATTTGCAGTCTTGGGTGGTTGGCCGGGCTCTGCTTTTGGTCAGTATGCGTTTCGCCACAAAACCCAAAAAGCCGCGTTCAAACGGGGTTTCTGGGTTAGTGTTATTGTCAACGTTCTGATTTTGACTTGGTTGTTAACAGAAAGCTCCGGTATCTTTCTACGTATTTTCCAATAATGGTTGGGTGTTTATGAGTGAAAATGGAATTCGGTTTGTTTTGAGAATGCAACGCTACTGAAGTTGCCATCGACGAAGATACTTTTGAGATGAATATGCACATCACTCATCCTTGGTGGGGATGCGTCTATGGCTACAAAGGTGTTTTTACCACTTCATCTTCAAAACCCTAAATTCTGTTGGTAGCTCCCTATATTTGACCTCTAAGGAGTGACTTTTCCCCTTCATAAGGATTCCATTAGGTTTTTATTAGCTTTCTACTAATGATCTTTGCGCGATTGAGGTAAATAATTGTGCTCAACAACACATAATAAAAATCTGGAAACATCACTCTATGCTGAATCACACAAAACTTTTGGGAATGGTCTTAGTAATCCAGGTAGTTTTGCTACCATTTGAAGTCGGCGCAGTCGACTCTGATGCAAACGAATCAGATGTAAACACTAAACATATCGAAAAAATAACTGTCACCAGTTATCGTCGCGAGGCCTTTATTCGCGACCTTAGTACTAGCATAACGGCTATTACAAATGAACAAATTGAACAGCAAGGTATTGATAATTTACAGGGCATTCTGCGCACGGTACCTGGAGCAAAGATAAGCCAACCCAGACGAAACCGTGGCACGATCTCGATTCGAGGAATCAATACTGACATAGGTGAAACGCAACTGACTCAAGATCCCGTAGGATTGCATCTCAATGCAATGCCAATCACGGGATCCTATGCCGAAATACTGCAGCCCGATTTAAGCTTATACGATATCAATCGAGTAGAGGTGCTGCGCGGACCTCAAGGAACTTTGTATGGATCCGGAAACATTGGCGGCACTGTCCGGATAATTACTAACAAGCCACAGCTTGATCAAGTAGATGCAGCTGTACGACTCGACTTCGCTGATATTGCCGGAGGTGGCTTGAGGCAGCGTCAAGATGCAATGCTCAACATACCTCTCATAACTGAAGAGTTGGCCTTACGAGTGGTTGCTTCTCATCGTGACGAGCAAGGTTGGATCAAGAATATACGCTTGGATATAGATAACAGCTACTCCGAAGTGAATCTAAGGGCGGTTTTGAGATGGCAACCCAGTGACGATTTACAATTCTTGCTGGAAGCGATGTGGGTCGACAGTGAACCAGAAGATGCAGATAGTTGGAATCCGAACGCCGGTAAATTTCAACGAAGCAGCTACATCAGCGAGGCACGACCTTACGATATGCAGATATTCAATTTCACGGTTGAATATCAACTATCTGAAGCGTTCAATCTGGTATCTTCTACCAATAAACGAAGTTCTTCGGCCAACTGGTTTGAAGGTTTAGGCCCGTTTGGTGATATCGGCCAGCTAGTTAATCAGTCTTTTCTGGATGTAGACATCTTTTCTCAGGAAGTCAGGTTGGTTTCCTCACCTCAATACGAGGTTAAATGGGTTGCTGGTCTTTATTATCAAGATTATGAAGTGAGTGGGCCGTCACAGTTCAATATTTTGGGACTAGCGGACTTCTTTGATCAATTTGCGCCAGGTGTTGTTGAATCCGACATCTTTTTCGAAGGCTCTTTTCCGACCAAGGTTATCGAAAAGTCGGTGTTTGCAGATATTGAGTTTCCCATTGTTGAGAACTGGTCTCTGGCTCTGGGCCTAAGATATTTTGATAGTGACGCGTCAGTAGAGCAAAGAGGTCAACTTACCTTTGACTTCGATCAGTTAGCGCTTGTTTCTGTTCCCAATTTTACAAATCAAGTGGACGATTCAGGCTTGATGTGGAGAAGTGCGCTTAGCTACAAACCTGACAATTCACAACACTATTACCTGAGTATCAGCAAAGGCATGAGGGCTGCACAAGTTAATCCATCTTTCGGTCCGAGTCCGGCAGACCCCAATGACATTATTATTGAGCCGAGTTATCAACCCGACACCCTTTACAACTCCGAGTTAGGCGCAAAATTGAGTTGGTTTGAAGAATCTTTGCAAACCAATATCGCTTTGTATCTGCTTAGCTGGGAGAACATTCAAGTTGATGCATTAAGACAATCTGATAATAGAAACTATATCGCTAACGCCGGTGATGCTTCTGCTATAGGAGTCGAGATTGAGTTACGTGCAAAACCTTCAAACCACTGGGAATTCTACTTAGCTGCCGCTTTGCAAGATTTCGAAATCGACAATATCACAAATCAGCAAGCATTTGCATCGGGTGCTCAGAAAGGTGATGCGCTGCCGGGGGCGGCAGATTTGACTTTCAGTGCAGGACTGTTGGGACAGTGGCAATTGAACAGCGGTATAGAAATATCTGCAGCAATTGATATTAACTATGTCGACGAGAGTACCAATCGGTTTAGTTTTCAGACCGGCACGGGTATGCCAAATCCGGACTTCGCAATTAATGATGCCTACTCACAGATCAATGCGCGACTTTCTGTCGACTACGAAAATTGGACTGGTACTTTTTACGTAGAAAATCTCACCAACAATGACGATGTTATCTTGAATGTCGGCGCTACCAGGACTGATTACGCCATTAGCTTGAAGCCCAGAACGGCTGGGATCAGACTGAATTACGATTTTTAGCAAAGGTCTCCCTGCCAATGCTTAGATGGAGAAACTTTGTCACGGATGACATTTTATTGGAGAGTTCATGAAAGCTCATTACATGTTGTTGTATTCGCTAGTCCTCTTACTGCTTTCAGTATTCAGCTTTGCCGTACCTGTGATACAAAACACACCAACCTCTCCATGGCCAAGTGAATTTTATGGCATCGCTACCTTAATTTGGGTGCTTGCCATAGTCATTAATCTATTTAACAAGAGAAACGATTTATCCAAGTACTCGAGCCTGTTGAACATTGTTTACTGTTTAGGCATGTCGGTAGTCCTGTATTTAGAGCTACTAAATATACAGTCCATTATTAACAATACATCGAGTTTCGCAACTAGCTACCATTGTTTACTTTCGTTCTTCGATGCCACAGGTTTTCTTGCTATTGGCTTGCTTTGTTTTTTAGCCACTAAAAATCGCAATCGACGCCACTCAACTAGTGTATTTCTTAAGGCTAGCATATGGCTATTTTCCACTATGATCATTGTCTCATTTTTCAACTTGTGGATACCCGCGCTTATGCTGACCTCAGTCACCCAATTCGAAAATAATTTGTGGTTGGCGCAGGCCATTACTGCATTTGCGCTTTTGGTGGTTTGGAAACTTGATAAACCTGAGAAAACAGAGGTTTTCGCTTACAAGCTTATCGTCGTTGTTTTGCTCGCACAGTGCGCTGGCATTTTACTCATTGGTGAAGGGTCGGTTTGGGTTTTAGTTGTGACGGAAATCGCTCAATTGAGTGACTCTACATTTCAAATTATCGCTATCGTACTGGCAAGTCTTCCTATTATTATGGGGAGGTTTGTAAGGTCTTAGTCACGCTTGAATTAAGGTGTTGTTCGACCCATTCACGTTCTTGCGCCATAAATTCACGGTGTTTTTCTACTAAGGATAAGAAACGCGGATCGTTTTTAATTGGTTTAAACACAGGGTGTTGGTCAAAATTCATTGAATACATTGACCAGCGAGAATCAATCGCAGATTTGAGATTAGTTAGCGCGTTATCGTATTGACCTAGAAGCACTAAAAAAATGACATCATCAATTCCCGAGCTAAACCCTCCGCCCTGTAGCTTGCGCGTTTTTTCAATATGCGCCAAGCCTGCATTCAAAATAGTATTGGCCTTGTCATCTTGTGACGTGGCTTGCCAAGCTCTGGCTATCATAGACACGGCCCAGAGTGACCAATCTCCAATTACTGGCTTGTCGTTGAATAGCTCGGGAAATACAGGCTCGAGTACGGCAATGACTTTTTCCGGCTGTTCCGTGAGTAGATACCATTCTGATGCTTGTAGTCTATAATAAGGGGCTGACGGAAAACTTGCTATTTGCTGTTCAATGAATGCCAGCCCAGCGATAAGGTCACTTGGCTCTTCAAAATCAAACAACCACTTTCTTGCCTCATAATACTTAGGAAAATCTTGCAATAATTCGTTTGCACAAAGATTGCCTGCTTCGATATCCCAGAGTTGGTAGTGCATTAAGCACACGCCCCACATTCTGTCAGGATTATTCGGGTCAAGTTCACTTTCTCGCATAGCATACAACATGGCTTTACCCGGCTTACCCAGTTGCAGCGACCAACGACCCAACAAAGCATAATTGTTGGCAACAGTTGGGTGGTTTTTGGCATTTAGTTCTATCACGCTAAGGGCTTCTTCTGATCGCCCTGAAATCCATAAATTTTGCGCAAGGATTTGCTGAAGTCGACTGGACTTTGGATCTAGGGAAACCGCTCTTCGGGCTCGTAAAACGGCCTCATCTAAACGATTTTGCTTTTGTAACCAAGCTGCATATTCGCCAATGGCCTCCGCATTATTGGGTTCAAACTCAATGGCTTTTGCCAATTCAACTCCAGCTTGTGCAATTTTGCCATCTGCTAACAGCATTTTACCTTTTAAACTTCGGGCATCCCCCGATGTGGGATTAAGATCTAAGGCTACCTCTAACAGTGCTTTGGCTTCTTCTAGAAAGCGGCGTTTTTCAGCAGAAGGGTAGCTGTGGGTATAACTATCTGTGTCAAATTGCGTTTTTAAGGTTTTCGCCAGAAGTATATATGGCAAGGGATAGGCTTCATCTTTTTCAATGGCAAGCCGAAAATATTCCGCGGCCTTATCGAAGCCATTGGTAGTCATCTTGTTTCTTTCTAATTGCCCCTTTAGTACGAGTTCAAACGCTTCATATTCAGGCTCATAGGTTTGATGATTGTGAGGAAGTACTGTTCCTTTTAAGGCGGATACAACGGAGGCGGCAATATCGTCTTGCACAGGGAATAAATCCTGTAAATTTCTATCAAAACTATCGGACCAAATTTCTTGTTCTGTCTGAGTATCGATCAATCGTGTAAGTACTCTAATTTTATTCCCATTGACTTGAATGCTGCCTTCGAGGAGATGATTAATACTCAGCGAGTCGGCAATTTGCCTGACGGTTAAACCTTGACTTGCAATGGCAAAAGAAGAGGTTCTGGCGGTAACATTTAAATTATCGATGCGAGACAACTGGTGAATGACCATATCACTCATACCCTCGGCTAAATGTCGATTGATTTTATCTTGACTCAGATCATTAAATGGCATGACCGCAATGCTAGGAACGGATTTCTCTGGAGGCGCTAGGTCTACCCATTGATATGTCAACACAAAAATCACTAAGCACAATAGAGTGCCTATGATCAACTGAGGTCTGAGTAAGGTTTTTGATGCTTTAACTCTGTTTTGCTGAGTAGTTGCATCAGCCGAAGTATCAATTGCAGGGGGAGGAGGAAAGGTTGCAATATAGCCCTTTTTGGGGACGGTTTCTATGAATGCTGACTTGTCGTCAGGGCATAAAGTCTGCCGCACTATGGATATACATCGATTAATTGGATCAGTTGAGACAATTCGGTTGAACCATACTTTTTCAGTAAGTTCTTCGCGACTAATGACTCTACCTTGGTTGGTTAAAAGGTATTCCAGTAGTCTAGAAACGGTAGGCTCGAGGCGGTCGATCTTGTCTCCTTTAGACAAATCCCCACTGTCAGGATCAAATTCCCATTCCCCAAATTTGACTATCGTGCCCACTAATTCTAATCCACGTTAACATTTTTCCTGATCATCAAAGCTTAATTTACACAGTTAAAATGAGATAGGCTAGTCAATTTCTAGAGTAGAAACTTTTGACGGGCAATTTCCAACTCATTGATCGTTTTAGATATATTTTTATGATCCATGAAATCAGTAAAGATAGCAGTAGCAGCGCCAGCCATGTCAGCATTGGTATCTCGGTCAAAGAATTGTGAAACCCCAGCAGCTTGTTTAAGCGTGCGCTGTCCTTCTTGAATGAAATAGTCGGAATTACTTCTCACCTTGATATTCGGTGAAATCATTCCTACACCTTCATTATAAGTTTGCTGAAATTCTGTTGAGGATAACGACACTAGAAATCGCTCGACTGATGAATTGAGGTTCACATATTTGGGCACCATGTATAAATCTAGGGGGGCTTCTTCGTAGATTTTTTGTTTAGAATCAATTATTGGAAAACGAAAAAAACCAAAATCATCACGCAAGGTTGTGGGCATGGCACCCGCAAAAAAATTACCTATCAATGTCATGCCTGCCATTTTGTGATACATATACGGCATCGCCTCAGACCAAGTCCAACCATTGTATCTATCGACAAAATAGCCACTATCTAAAAGTTGTTTCCATTTTTTGAAGACATTTTTTACACCCGCGTTGTTAAAACTGATTTCTCCTTGCAGCAAGCGTTGATGATAGTCTAAACCATTGATGCGTAAATTCAGGTAGTCAAACCAAGCAGCTGATGTCCATTTGTTTTTAGCACCAATGGTGATAGGTGTGATTCCGGCATTTTTCAGCGTTTC
Source organism: uncultured Alteromonadaceae bacterium (assembly GCA_947503265.1). Lineage (GTDB taxonomy): Bacteria > Pseudomonadota > Gammaproteobacteria > Enterobacterales > Alteromonadaceae > Aliiglaciecola. The sequence continues at coordinate 80,478 of CANNDC010000007.1, read as the reverse complement.
ACAAACATTCAAAAACTCTTGCCACGAAGAAGGTTCGGAAAGCCCGAGAGTTTGGAAAACTGAACGTCGATAATAAAAACCCCATTGATAGTAAGACACAGGAATGGCATACCGCCTATTATTGAGAGAAACCGCTTTTACCGCTCCTTCAGCGAAATTGGAATGCAAATTATATTTGCTCCAAATTGCGGATAAGTCTTCTACCTGATTTTGCTCTACATATTGATACAATCGCTGCCCACCTTGCCATGTCACTATGTCTGGACCCCTACTGCTTTCTAGCCACTCCGCTAATGCCACTTTGAAGTCAGCATCAGAATAAAAATTTAATTTCACCTGAATGTCAGGATTAACGTCTTCAAATTGTTTTGCATGGCGCACAAGAACTATTTTTTGCACAGGGGCGGATTGCAATATACCGACTTCAATCGTTTCTGCTTGGGAAGCCACTGGATGCAGCAAAGTACTCAAAAAGAGTAAAATAAATCCCAAAAATCCTAATGTTTGTCTAGACTTACAATCGTGCATCAGCATTCCTTTTAAAACTCGCTAGTTAATATATCTGCAGTTTCGTCGATAGTATAAGAATGTAGTCGGTAATTTAATTTCTGCATCAGGATTTGATAATGAATTTAAGAAAAAAACTTAGTATTGCCATTTTCGTTGTTGTCACTATCACTTTGGTAGTCTTTCAAATTGCCACAACGGTATTAAGCCAAGCAACACTAAAAAGCAAAGCAGAACAGTCAGCTCAAAATACCGCCAAGAGACTTGGAGTGACACTCGCAGACTCCATGTGGAATTATAACGTCAATGTGTCCAGAAATATTGCGTCTGCCGAGTTGGGCACCAACAACCTAGTTGAAGTGGAATTATTTAACGTTGAAGGTGAACTGCTGTCTAAGGTTTCTTGGGATGAAGAAAACAAAGTTATTTCTGATAAGCCTTTTCAAGGCAGAGTTTCACTGACTATGAATGAGGTTATACAGTTTGAAGATCAAACTGACAAAATAGATGCGGGCATGGCGAAACTTACATTCTCTTCAATGGCTATCGATGATGCGTTAAGTGAGTCTATTTGGGTCGGTATTTTCCAGATTATTGTCTTACAGGTCATCTTATATCTCGTTGCGAACTGGTTTATTGTCAGGCTTGTTGTTAGGCCAATTGAGATAATATCCTCAAGAGTTAAAGATATTGCCGAAGGTGAAGGTGACTTAACCCAAAGAGTAGATTACAAAAGTAGTGATGAACTGGGATCCCTAGCAGACAATATCAATTTATTTATCAGCAATATTCAGAATATAGTGGGGGAGATAATAGGTGTTTCTAAGGTACTTGATTCTACAGTTACCAATAGTCAAGAGAACGTTAACCAACTAACCACTCAAGCTGAAGATTTGAATTCACAAGTTGATAAGATATTGGAATCTCTTGAAGCCTTAGGTCAGAACACGTTAGATGTTGCAAGAGAGGCAACCAAGACCGAACAGATAACCACAGAAACCAGTTCAATGGCCTCCGCGGGTATGGAGAAAGTCAATGTAGCGACTACTCTTATTAAATCGTTATCGGAGAACATGCAGGAGTCAACCGAAAAAACGGCTTTGTTGGAAAAACACTCTCAATCAATTGATACTGTTATACAAGTCATTAAGGGCATCGCTGAGCAAACTAATTTACTTGCCCTAAACGCGGCTATTGAGGCGGCTAGAGCCGGAGAGCAAGGCCGAGGGTTTGCCGTTGTTGCTGATGAAGTTCGTACGCTGGCACAAAGAACACAAGATTCTACCGGACAAATTACAGAAATTATTGAAAACCTTCAGAAGCAATCAGCAGAAATGTTGGCGGTAGTTGAAAACGGCCAGAGATTGGTTGCAGAAAATGTCGAGTCTGTCGGTCAAACTGAAAAAACGTTTGGTGAAATTAAGGCATCGATAGAGAGTAATTTGAGCGGTGCACAAATAATCGCTAGAGATACGGAAGAACAAAAAACCACTCTGGGTGGAATTAAAAACAATTTAGAAAGCATTAAAGAAACCAATGAGCAAACGTTGGAAGTCGCTAAGCGCAGCTCTGATGTAAACCACCAGATTGTGGAAATGAGTCATACGGTTGCTTTATTGAGTAAAAAGTTTAAGGTTTAGTTAACCTAACAAACCGTCAGCTATTTTTACAATTAATTAAAAGTTAGTTATTTTTTTACTATATTTCAACTGGTTAAGTGTTGGTATTCATTTTGCAGGAAAAAATCATCCCCGATATTATTGTTAAATAATAATAATTGTAGTTCGCTGAGGATTAAATTTGATACATTAAGGAAGAAACATGCGAAAACTATTATTTATTGCGCTTCTAGCATTTTCATTCAACGCTTCTGCGGTCCTAATTGGTGGGGTAGAATTTCCTCAAGGTACAGCATCATTTGCAGACGCTGTGTCTGAATATGACCCTGGATCTCCACAACCAACGACGCCCAATCAAGGTACGAGCAACGCAATAGGTGCTCCAGATTTTGCTGGCGGAGGATCCTGTGCAGACCAAGCTAGCTGTACATATCTGTCTTTAGGTAACGGTGGTTCGGCCGTGTTTCAGTTTATTGATAATTTATTGACAGGAAGTGGCGATAGCGAATTGGATTTGTGGATATTTGAAGTAGGTCCAGATGTTGAAGATACGTTCGTCGAAGTCAGCGAAGATGGTTTGAGCTGGACGTTAGTCGGCAAAGTATTTGGTGCAACAAATGGTGTAGACATTGATGCGTTTGGGTTTACTCCCGCTAGCGTATTAAGTTACGTGCGATTGACTGATGACCCGAATGAAGGGCTCACGACGGGTGATTCGGTTGGTGCTGATATCGATGCGGTGGGAGCTATCACAACTCGCATTGTACCTCCACCTGTACCAACACCTGAACCGTCTATATTAATGCTTTTTGCTGCAGGCCTACTTGGTTTTCGTTTAGTTAAAAAAGCCTAATATCGAATCTGATAGCTTTTGACAGCTAGATAGTTTGGAAGGTGGCATATGCCACCTTTTTTATTGATAGGCTTTTGTGCCCCATAAAGGCACGGTTGAAAGGCTGTGTTTATAACTTCCTGATGTTTCCTTGGTTGAATAGGACACATACATTAAAGTTTGTGATTCGGCATCGAAAATACGTCGTACTTTCATATTTTTAAAGAAGATACTTTTCGACTTCTTGAAAACAATTTCGCCAGAAGAGGATTTATCAATTTGAGCAATCATTTCGGCAGTGATTTCGCCAGTTTGACGGCAAGCAATTGAGCTATCGGATGGATCAGATAAATCGAGATTTGCTTCGATACTGGCCACGTGACAGGTCACTCCGGTAACAATGGGATCATGCAATGTATTGATCTTGATATCTTTGGTGGTAAAGACGCCAAGAGAGACATCACCCACCTCGTTTTGACTACATGCGCTTAGTAAACATATTCCAACCAAGGTGAACAGCTTCTTCATAATTAACCTTATTTTCATTTTTGTTAGATAGGATCCGAGATAACTTTAACTGCCTCATTAATGTCGCTTAAAGAAATGTGGCAATTTCCGACAATGATTTTTTTGACTGCGCGTGTTTGGGAACGGTGGCATCATCAGCAGGATAACCGGCTATCAAAAGCATGTATGGCCGCTCGTCATCTGGGCGTTCGCAGATTTTTGACAGAAATGACATGGGTTTTGGAGTGTGTGTCAGGGTAGCCAAGCCACTATGGTGTAGCGCATTGATGAGAAAGCCCGTGGCAATACCTACTGATTCGTGCACATAGTAGTTTGTGTGTTTATCGCTGGGTTCAAGTCCGCCTTTTTTCTGACTGAAGATCGCGATCAGCCATGGAGCATGCTCTAAATAAGGCTTATCTGCGTCTGTACCCAAAGGTTTCAACGCATTTAACCACTCTTCGCCGGCTCTTCCAGAATAAAACCCTTGCTCATGAGCTTCTGCTTGTTCTCGAACTTGACGTTTAACATCGGCAGAATGAATAGCAACAAAGTGCCAAGGCTGATGATTAGCACCATTCGGTGCTGTGCCAGCAGCTTTAATACAGTTCTCAATAATTGCTCTATCCACAGGGCGATCGCTGAATTTGCGAATACTATGTCTACGTTTGATGTCGGCATAGTATTGCTCAGAGCGCGAAAGCATTTCGCGCTCTGGATATTCAATGAAATCGCTCAAAGGCGACGCATCATGATCTTTCATATGACTAGTCTTCTTTCACCACAATAACTTTGCGATGTGGGAATGGGATTTCGATTCCCGCTTCGTCTAATGCTTTTTTGATCAACTCAGGCACTGAATATAAAACATCGAAGTAGTGTTCGCCTATACAGAACGGACGAACCAAGAAATCAACCGAACTATTGTTTAGTGTCTCTACTTCAACGAAAGGTGCAGGATCTTTCAGGATATGTGGATGAGATTCCAATACAGAATCAATCACTTCTCTGGCTGCATCAGTACTTTCAGCGTACGCAACACCGAAATGCATATCAACACCACGAATATCATAGTGTGAATGATTGATTATTTGTGCACCCCAAATCTGACTATTTGGGATAATAACCTGTTGATTATCAAAGGTTTGCAATATTGTAGTAAAAAGATCGATTTCGGTTACTTTACCGAATTTACCGGCTGAATCAATAAAATCATCAACTTTATAAGGTCTAAAGATTAACAGCATCACGCCCGCAGCAAGATTCGACATGGCGCCTTGCAGAGCAAGACCAACAGCCAGTCCAGCAGCACCTATTAGAGCAACGATTGAGGTGGTTTCTACACCGAATCGATTTAATACGGCGATAAATACGAATGCAAGAATGACGTATCGCGCGATACTGCCAAAAAAGCGAAACAAGGTATCGTCTAGTCTTTCGTATTTTTTGCCTATTGAGTGAACCGCTTTATATGCTTTACCGCTGAGCCAAATACCTATCAGCAGTATTACCATTGCTAGCAGAATATTTGTTGCCCAAGCAATCGCTGCTGGCAAGTATTCGTTTATATCAAAGTTCTGGATAAATTCTTCCATTTCTCGCTCCGTCCGATTTATAATTTTTGTGTTTTGTAAGGTTTTATTATTATTGTGGCGTTAGTTTATACCTAAATGATGGGAATTTGCATGGAAGAATTGCCGCAAATTGCAACTCGGATAATTTTTGCTTCGATACAGGTTTGGTCGGTGAAAAGGTCAACAGACCCTAGTTACAAGCTTACTAATTCATCATCAATTAAGTGTTTCACCAAAGGACTCTGTGCCGCGTTCTCGAAAGCTCTGTCTAGACCTTTACCTCGCTCTGCGACTGTTGAACGATAATTCGGGTGGGTAAATATATAGAGTTGTTTTTGTTCTATTGCCTCCACAACCCGTTTGGCGAGTAACTCCGCTGGGATACCTGACTCAACCATGGCAGACACTTTTTCTAATCCTGATTTCAACAGTTTTGGGTCACCAATGGGTTTGTTAGATTTATATTTATCTTGCAGGTTACGAAGGGATTCATGAATTCGAGTTTTGACAAATGCTGGGCAGAGTACAGATACTTGAATATTGTGAGACTTTAACTCCACAGCCCATGATTCTGACATAGACACAACGGCAGCTTTGGTTGCTGCATAGGCGCTGGAATAGGGGACACCATTCATTCCAGCCATCGATGCGACATTAATTATCCAACCGCCATTCCCAGCTCTTTTTATCGCAGGTGTTGCCGCTGTGGTCCCGTACAAAACCCCCATCATATTGACGTCTGCAACCCATTTCCATGTGTCGAGGTTTGTGTTCTCTATCGTACCTGGAATACCACCTACCCCGGCATTATTAATTACCATATTGACTGCGCCAAAATGCGATTCAGCTTCATTTACTACACTTTCCCATTGCGTATACTCAGTGACATCCAACTCACAAGCTAGGGTGTTAATGTTTTCTAATTCTAGTCGAGTTGTGGCGTTAGAAAGTTCGGCTGAATCAATGTCGGCTACCACAATATTCATCCCTGACAGCCCTAACTCTCTGGCTAAAGCAAAGCCAATACCTCCTGCACCGCCAGAAATAATGGCTGTTTTGCCGGAAAATTGATTTGACATAAGGGTTCCTTTTGTTCATTTGGTTAGCATTTTCATGACAAAACACTATAAATATACCGACGCAGTTGGAACAATTTATTTAGCTAATTGCAATCAGTTAATATTATGAATGGGCTTTTGATTCAGTTTGTCGTGTTCACTCGATTTAATCACCTTAAGCCAGTTTCCTACTTTTCATTATTTTTTCTATCGTTCTTCCCATCATTCTTCCCTTAAATAGATAAGTGACATTGCATCTTTGTTCAGCTCGTTTTCGTCATATTTAAGAAATAATTACACTCTAATCGGGAATTACTTTCCCGTTAATAAGGTACATAAGACTCAATGCCAAGTAGATAGGGCTTTTGAGGATTGGTGCAGTTCTTGCTGCATGTCATTACACCATTAATTATTATATGAGGATTTACACATGAATAAGATCGTGAGAGGCGTTTTTGCTGATTTTGAAGATGTTGCAATCATCATTGCTCGCTTGGAGCTTAGCGGTTTTACTGAAGACGAGATCAGCATTATCAGCAACGAAGAAAATGATTTGGACTCGTTCAAAATCAGTGAAAATACCAAACTACCTGAAGGAATTGCTATCGGTTCTGCGACCGGAGGTATTTTGGGAGCAATTGCAGGTAGTTTTGCGACTGTAGGGGCTTTCGCGACCGGGGGGATTGGAATATTAGCAGCCGGACCAATTGCAACCGCATTTGCCGCAGGAGCCGCGGGTGGAGCATTAGGAGGCGTTTATGGAACCGTCTTCCCAGATAATGAAAAACAATACTACCAAGATTGTGTTAACCAAGGTGCAATCTTGATTGTCGCCCATTGCCAAAGTGATGAGCAAGTCGATAAAGCGAAGCAAATTTTCGAACAATACAACCCTATTAAAGTCGGCTGATGTTTCTTTAATTGCTTCCGGTTAGTTTACGGTTTTACGAATTTTAACGGGTATTGTCAGGGTATCCCATGCCATATCGATGGCGGGAATTTCAAAGTAATTGTCTTGCAACGCCCATTTGGCATAGCGGTTGTTGAGTTTTCGATATTTAACCGTCGCAACTACGGTCAAGGGAGACTTGACCCAAGGTGCAACGTCGAAACTAAACGTGGCTATATCGGATTTCCCGGCTGGTATGACGCGCTTGAATGATGTACCTACCATATTGAAAAGGTCGTGACGCCAAACCAGTTTTCCTGTCTTGTCTATTGGCAGCGAACGATAGAAGTGGGCTTCTTCATCGACATAACCATCTTCGTCAATACCGCCACTTAAATACACTTGATTACCCTGAGCATCATGTACGGAAAATTCAACCCAAGCTTGGTTAATATCGATCGTGCCTCCAGGAAAGTTATGACCGACGCCAATGTTGCTAACAACTACCTGAATGGTTGCTGTTTCTCCCAGATAATAAAACATTGGAATTTCGCTAGTGTCGCGAAGGGTTTCGTCCAGAAAAACTGTGCTTTGAATTGCATCTGTGCGGCTGGGTTGGTCGATATTGACTCTTAACTTATTTTGCTGAAGAAACTGTTTTGTCGCTTCAAACTGTTTGGTGTCTCCGCGTAACAAAGGTAAGAAGGTATTGGCAGCCGCAAAATTATGGCTGCGGACAAGTCCATTGTTATCCGCAGAAGGATCATTGGAAGCAACTAATGGCATATGGCAATCTTGGCAACGTGTCAGTTGCTGGCTTGAAAAGTTTTCTTCATGTTGCCTCGAAAACGGGCTGGCCAACCAAGCTCCATAGTCGTCTTGCATTTGAATCCAGCCCCAGTCGTTCATGTCTTTGTCCATAAACTGGGTATGACAGACCGCGCAAGATTTTGGATCCGCTAAGATTTCATGCCCTACATCACGTTTGTGCTGTGAAGGCCGAACTTCCAGCAGTTTATTGTGAATATTATTGAGAATGTCGAATGAACTATTCGCAAATAGATAGTCTTTTGCTGGAGTAAATTCGTAACTGGCTACACCCTTAATATGAGGCAAGTTTTTAACGCCATGGCAGCTCATGCAAGATATACCGTGCTGATTGGCTAAGGTACCTTCGATGCCACCGTGTTCCCCTCCTGGGGTTAGTTGCCCTGTTAAAAGGGCGACAGGAGCGTGACAACCTTCACAATATCGAGTTGCACTGATGCCTTTTTTCTCGGCTAAAAGAGTGATGTTAGTGACATAAGTTGGGTCTGCTGCAGCTTGTTGGTGAACTGAACTCATCCATTGTTCGCCAATCTCTTGATGACAGCTCATGCACATTTGTGAATTTGCAATTTGCTCTTCTGCAACAAATTTATTGTGATAAGTCTCAGTCTGACTGGGTCTAAAAGGATGCGAACCGTATGCTTGCTCATAGGGTTGGATAACTGCATCAGTCGACGGAGGGATCAAAAGTGCCGAATAGAGCAGTGTGGCAACAAGCACCAAACCTTGAATTCCGACATTCAAACTGACTACAAATTTAGCCAACCCAGGCCCGACGCTGGGAAACGTGCCAAGGTCGCCACTTCTGCGATGAACGGGTAAGAATTTAACGTGAATCAGTAAATGCAAAACGAGCACGACAACAAAACTGGCGGTTGAAACAACATGGGTTTGATAAACCCATGCTAAACTTTCAATCCTGCCATACAGAATGATATGCCAACCAGTAAACGCACAGAGCAGGAACAGTAGTAGTAAAAAAATACCAGAAAAAACCATGCCAGCTCTTCGAAAGCCTAACGTACGGCGAAAGTGAACATAGAAGTAAGGCAACATAGCCAAACTGATTATTGCACCCGTTAGGATATGCGCAAGCACAGTCCATTGTATCCAAATGCTGTGGGCAGATATGATAAAAGACGCTAGACCTGTCAGCGCGCTAGCAAGCAGCAAAGCATTAGTAAATTTGCTTATTGTGCGTTCTTGAAACAACACATCCTTGGTATTCATAGTGCTGCTAATATCTCTTGTTGACGTTCAGCTCGATGTGAAATCAAAACAGAGGCTGCTGCTAGTCGGCTCGATTTAGAATGAGTCGTATCTGCCAAAATGTTATCTAAAAATTTTAGGTGTTTAGCAGTCCTATCGTGACTTGGCATCTTAGTTAAAATCGCAGTAATTTGCTGTTTTTCCAATCCAATTTCATTATCCAATAATAAATTATCGGCTACAAACGCATCTTGCAGTGAGGCACTTCTCAATAAATTCTGTTTTACGTCTTTTGCTACATCTGGATTTCTTAACACTCGATTTAGCAACAAGCGAAGTTTGACAAGTTGCTGATTGGTATCCCTGTAAGTCATTTCTTGCGATTGATTATATTGCCACTCTAAATAAACAGATAGTGCCTGTATATCATTTCCCCAATTCGTACTTGCCGTGTTGACCTGTCCAGTGACACCAAATTCAATTGCTTGACGCATAGACGTTGCAGCTTGTTCTCCCGTTGCCGCTTTTTTTACCGTTTCTCGCAGCCAGCGGTGGAAATTATCCACGCCCATCTGTGTATTTAAGTTAAGAATCATTCCCATAAACGGATCATCAGCAACGGCTTTTTGCGCCAATGAATTAAGCAAGCTTTGTGGAAGCGCAACGTTTTGTTCTGATGCGTCTGCCAGCAATGCAAAAAGCGTTTTTTCGTCCATGTTCAAAATGACTTCAGTCGCCTTTTTCTGGCCTTTGCTCTCTGCAATTTTAAGCAACGATAGTGCAGCCTGCCTTTGCAAGCTGGGAGAAGTAAGCAAAGATTCAGGGAGCGACTTAAAACCAATATTCTTCGCATTTCCGATAGTTTTCAACAGTGAACGTTTTACTGCGTCGGAAACCCGTCTTTTCCCAATAAAATCGTTTAATCTTGATAGTGAATCCATAATTAGCTGGCGACGTATTACCACCCCATCTGACTCATTGAGCAGTAAGTCTAAAATGTTGAGCTGTCGAATTAAAATGTTTTCGTCAGCTTGAGGTTTGAAAATTTGTTTCGAAATAGCATCAAATTCATCATCGCTTAGTCGCTTCAATGCAATCAGTGATGCTGCAATCGTATTTGCGGAATCTGTTGTTGAAAGCTTGCGTTTGATTTCTTTGTTAGCCCTAGCATCACGTATCAGACCTAAGCTTTGAATGGCTTTGCTTTGCACAATAGGGTTGTCAGATTTGTTTAATGTGTCAATGACAGATAGCACGGCTCGCTTGTTTTCGGCGGCTGCCAGTGCCTGCAACAAACATATTTTTTGTGTATCACTGGAAATGGGAAGAGCGCGCATAATAGGCGCAACAGCAAGGCCTTTTCGCTCGGGTACCGCTTCTTCTTCTTCGAAAAAATAACTAAACATGTTAGCCAGTTCGCAAACAATTTGTTCATCTTGGTGATTAAATAAAGGCAAAAGATAAACTAGACTGTGATCCCATTCCTTCTGTTTAAATATTTGTATGGCTTTCAGCACGACTTGGTTATCTGCATCTTGTAGCGCTTTAAATAGCCAAAATTGATTGCTTAAATTTGCGTTGTCAGAAATCCGTTGCAACAAACGCATTTTATTTGCTGCATTCGCATGCGACCAAAGTAATTGGATTGCGTTTTTATCGAGTGTGTCAAACGCCAAATCCAATAAATAGCGTATTTCTTGTTGATTAGCGTTTTCGGCAAGTTCAGCAAGTTTTGCGCTATTCCCGCCTATCAAAGCCGATTCTATTTTCTGAATTTTGCCTTTTGCTTTGTCTATAGCGTAATAAAAGTTGATGTCTAAATCTGAAAATAAATTTGTTTGGCCATCTGGCCAAGCTACTTTTAAGTCTACTGATGTTTGCAGATCAGCCAAACCCAAATGAACTCTGGGATCACTTTGTGCGAATAATGACTGCTTATAATCTAATTTGTACTTTATGTTGTGCTCAGGATTAATAATCTCCAATTCAGCCGCTTGTGGCGCGTAGTTTTGATTGTCTGAAAGCATTGCAAAACCGATCCAAGACGATGAAGACGCAAGACCGCTAGATAAAATTTGCAATGGACCATTGTTATTGGCAATGATCAATTCCATTTGGCCGTCATTATTTAAATCAACTGTCGCTGCAGACCTAGACGAATAGCTCGGTTCGATTGATGACTGTGACATGGCATTGGTGAAGAATCCACTGCCGTTGTTGAGGTATAAGTGATTGTCTTGGCGTTGCGTAACAAAAGTACTTTCTTGATCTGGTATCAAAGATCCACTTGTCTGGTAGAGATCTTCGTAGCCATCGTTATTGATATCGACTGATACGACTCCCCAATTTTCTGCCGACATTCTTAAATTAGCGGCGAGATTAGCGCTTCTTGCCTCATCTTGGTAGCTATTTCCGTCAGCCACTTTATTCAAAAACACGTTAGATTGCCCGCTCCTACGAGAGAAAAAGTACGCACTATCTGCAGGGTGTTGGGTGTAGTTCTGCAGCACTGTCATGTCGCGTGAACCTGAAAGGTGAAAAACAGAATATTTTTCCTTTGCTAGCTCAAATTCTTCACCTGCTTGACTGATGTATATTTGGTTTGGTGAGCCAAAATCATTCACTACCATCAGATCTGGCCATCCATCCTTATTAAAGTCGTGCCATTTGGCGAATAAACTTCGCCCAAAGGCATTGTCCACTTTTAGTTTCTGTTCGACAGATTCGAATGTTAGATCGCCTAAATTGATATAAAGACGGTTTGGCTCAGGATCATAGAGCTGTGGGGAAAAATCTTCAGTAACGGATGATTTGAAACCACTATCTCCCTCGAAAGTTCGTTTTCCTTTTTCAAACTGGACAAGGTTAGTAATGTAAATATCGGGAAAACCATCCAGATTAAAATCACCAATTGCAGCACCTGTGCTCCAATTGTCTGAGATTATTCCGGAGGTTTCAGTCACATCAGCGAATGTAAATGAGTCGAGCTGTTTAAATATGCGGTTTTGTCCGTAACCAGTGACGACAATATCGGACTGCCCATCCAAATCAAAATCGGCTATTGCGCAGCTTGTTCCCCATTGACGCACATCAAGGCCACTTCCAAGGGTTTTATCGATTAATCCCTGACCTTGGTTATTGATAAGTAAGCGGTTACCGCCAGCATTATTCCACCACGATTTTTTGCCGTAATAGCGGGAAAAACCACTGCCACCCACGACAAATACGTCCATCCATCCATCTTTGTTTGCATCAAACACGCAAACACCCGCACTGAGTGTTTCCGTCGCGGCAGTCAATTTTTTAGAAGACTGGGTATGCTGCGCCATGACTTCCCACAGTAAAGAGTGATCTTGTAAAACTGCTTTATTGCGAACTTCAGCGGATAAACCCGTATTAGTAGGTGAATAGGTATAGGGGATGCTTAGATTAGCATCTACATTTTCTTCTTTAATCAATAGCGTAGTTAAGATGATAAAAACTATGCTTATGGGAACTAGGATATGCTTGGATTTCATTTCGAAATCAGCTTAAACACAAAATCTATTGTACGCAATCCTTGTCCTTCGGAATCGTTTTAAAAGCATTAATTCTTGGCAAAAACTCTTGGCAAAGTTATTCCGAACTATTCCTATGGGCCTATCAAAACGATGCCGCGATAAGAAAGCGTCAAGTTACAACGTAAAAACATGCTGTAAAGAACAATAGGCCAAATAAGGTTGTGCAACTATTTGATTTTTATAAATAAAAAATATCTCTCAAGCAAGCTGTCAGTATTTTTTACAGTTGATATACTAAAGAAACTTACCCAAAACCAAAAAATATCAACTAAAACAGATAGATAGTGAAATTTTCAGTGTCGACAGACTAGTCATGCTTCCTTACAAAATATTTACATTTGTTACTATCTTATTGTTTATTCGCAATAAATTATCTCTGGTACAGAATATGCAGAAACTCGGTTAGGTCTGTAATTTTTGCAGAAGATAACATTAAGGAGATGCAGGTGGTTAAACTGAATTTAAGATTTTTCCAATCTTTTTGTAAGGGCTTTGCAGCGCTAGCCCTATTGTGTAGTACGTCTTTCGCAAACGCGGTTATTATTGAATCAGAGGTTTCTTCTTTGGGAGGAACTGAATTCCAGTACGATTTTAACGTAATTAACAACGATTTGGTTGCCGGAGTAGAAGGTTTTAGTGTTTATTTCGATTACACTTTGTTTGAAATAATAGACGTAGTTGCTTCTCCAGTTGACTGGGATTCATTTGTTGCAGATTTTGGTCTTTTACCAGAAGATGACTTTTTTGATAGCTTTTTTCTTGTCGATCCTATTGCTTTAGGTGATTCACTAGACGGATTCTCAGTTAGCGTTAACTACTTAGGGACAGCATCAGCCCCCGAAGCAGCGGGAAACTTATTTGAGGTTTACGATGGCAACTTCGCAATATTAGAGGCTGGTGTTACAACAGAAAAAGTTGTCATCCCACCACCAAACCCCAATCCAATCCCTGAGCCAGGAATGCTGTCTATCTTTGGTTTGGCATTGTTGTTTGCTGGAATGAGAAAAAGAATTATTAAATAAAGAGATAAAAAATGCCCAGTGTCAAATCTGGGCAAAAAAGTGTTTTAGATGGAGTTTAGAACAATACTTTTTCATCTCAACTAGTTACGTGAAGGATGTGTAATTCATCTAGCTAGTTGTCCTGATTTTCAATTTGCATAAAGCATAAATTTGTTCTAGACCGATAGGGTTGGCCTTTTTTATCAGTCCGAAGTTTGTTACTGATATTCGAGGGTTTTTAAATCTGTGTTTTTCGTTTTCGAAAAATCAATACGAAAGTAACAGTAACTGGACGATTGAGATGCTGAACAAACATATATTCGTACTCGCGCTATTAGCAATGTTGTCGACGCTATTTACGCAGTCAACATGGGCTGATGTAGTTGTAGATAACTATGATCAGGTAAGTTCAAAACGAGTAGGTCGAACGACAGTCGAGTTTGAATATACATTAAACGCCACGAACAATGGCAATGATGTAACGAACTTGAGCGCTCAAGTCAGTAGTAACAATGCGGGCCTGACAATTCTTGATGGCGATGTCCAGTTTGATGACCTTGTTGCAGGAGAGTCAGCATCAAGTAACGATACTTTTACATTCGTTATTGATGTAAGAAGGACAAGATTTAGTCCAGATATGCTCAGCTTCGAATTTACTTTCGAAGAAGATGATGATTCGGGTAACGAAGGCACGGATAACGATGGCGATGGGGTTACCGTGGAAGCCGGTGACTGTGATGATACCAATCCCAACATCTTCCCAGGCGCTGTTGAAATTCCTAACAACGGAATAGATGAAGATTGTGATGGCCAAGATCTTGTCATCGATCCTGACTTTTCTGTACAAATTACATCACCTGCGACGTTAAGTACCCTTGGTGTGACACCTATACTAGTCACAGGCCTAATTGACGATGAAGATGCTGTTCTTACTGTAAATGGCGTTGAAGTGACAGACATAAACGGTGGTGGCGAATTCTCAGTTGAAGTGGCCTTAAATGAAGGACATAACACCATAGTTGCCAGAGCGACAAAGGCTGACCAGCAGGTAACAGATTCTATTTCAGTTTCACTTGACCAAACCCCTCCATTTGTCACTATCGAGTCTCACACTGATGGTCAAGAAGTCTTCACCGACAAAATCACAGTTACGGGTTTGATCAATGATATTGTGCGCGGCACTGTCGAAGCGGCACAAGCAAATGTGTCGGTAAATGGCATAGATGCCAAGATTTCAAACAGAAGCTATGCTGCGATGGATGTTTCCTTGAGTGAAGGTGAAAACACTGTAGTCGCCAGCGGTACTGACCAAGTCGGAAACGTCGGAACCAAATCAATCAAAATCAATTATGTGGTTCCTCAAGGACGACGTATCGAACTTGTAAGCGGGCAAAACCAAGAAGCGAAAATTAACGAGCAAGTTGAATCTCCTCTCAAAGTCAAAGTGCTTGACGATAATTTAGATCCGGTTGATGGCGAAACCGTTATTTTCCGAGTCGTACAGGGTTCGGGTCTAGTGGGTGTTGGAACCGATTCAGAAGGTCGAGCTGTCATTGTTGAAACCGATGATGAAGGTATGGCGGAAACCGACTACTTACTTGGGACTCGGGTTGGTACAGCAAATCACAAAGTGCGAGCACAAGTGGTTGGTTACGACGATGAAGTCATCTTTAGTGCAAGTGCGACAGGTAATATTGGTGACAAGCTGAGTATTAATTCAGGAAACAATCAGCGTGGTGGTGTTGGTCAACGCTTACCTCAACCTTTCATCGTTGCTGTAACAGATGATGGTGCCAATGTTGTTGAGGGTGCTCGAGTTCTATTCAAAGTAGAACGTGGTGAAGGTAAATTTGCCAACAAATTAAAAGAATTCAACGCTATTACTGACAGCGACGGTAGAGCAACCGCAGAATTTACCCTCGGGTTCCTTCCAGGTAAAGATGCTCAACGAATATCCGCTACCTTGTTAGACTCCGCCGAAGGGGTAGTCATTACGGCAGGCTTCACCGCAACTGCATTCATTCCAGATGAGGCAGGTAAAACGACGATTACTGGCGTTGTGTTAGATAATCAAGACAACCCAATTGAAGGTGTTACGGTTCGTGTCGACGGAAACAATCGCGAAACCCAAACGGATGCCGAAGGTTTGTTTGAAATAACTGAAGCACCAGTTGGTCCTGTGCATCTTATTGCAGATGGCTCAACAGCCGTCGGCGATGCAGAATACCCGTCTTTAGCATATAACATAGTGACAGTCTCAGGTGTTGAAAACCCGCTTGCTTCTCCAATCTACATGGTGAAATTGGATACCGATGGTGCGGTTATGGCTGGGCCAGCAGATGTTTCACTCACTTTAGACTCTTATCCCGGGTTTAAACTCGATATTGCCAAAGATTCAGTCACTTTCCCTGATGGCAGTACGGAAGGGCTGGTTTCTGTTACGCCAGTCAATGCGTCAAAAGTGCCAATGGCGCCACCTAATGGCATGCAACCACAATTTATCGTTACCATACAACCAACAGGCACCAAGTTTGATCCGCCTGCACGTCTGACCTTGCCGAATGTTGATGGCCACAAGCCTGGTGCGCAAGTTGAAATGTACTCATTTGACCATGACTTAGAGGAATTCGTATCCATTGGTTTAGGGACGGTTAGCGAAAATGGAACCGAAATAAAATCTAATCCTGGAGTCGGTGTTGTTAAAGCTGGCTGGCACTGTGGTTCGCAGCCAGGTGGTTCAGGATGCTGTGAAAAAGGTAAAGCGTGTGGTTATTGTGAAAGCAAAACCCCCGGTTGTCCTTCTGGATGTAAATTTGAACCTGACCGTGTAGCAGAAACCCAAGTTGAGGGTAACTGCCAGACAGAACTTTGTGGTGGCAGCAAGAAAAACGACGGTGATCAGCCTCCTGCAGAATGTGGTACCTGTAAAGACGGTGTGCCAGATATCGACGAAGACAAAGTGCTTAATGCCGAAAACCAAAAACCGGATGACTGTAAAGAACTAACGTGCGGCGGGTTTAATCCAAAAGATGAAACAGCTGCTGTACAACAAGACAAAACTAAAATCTGTAAAATGTGTGAAGAAGGCAGCATTGTCAATATTCCAAATGAACAGAAGAAAGTGTGTGGTGACCCAGCCAATCCGATGGAAGCCTGTTATACCTGTAAGAATGGTAGTTGCGGTAATAACTGTGATGCCAGCACAGTCGTCAATAAAGTCGAATACACAGGGCTAAGTTATGTTGCTTCCGCACTGACCTCCTTCCCTGATGCGTTAGATAATTCGCCAATTTTCACAGCATCGTTAAGCCCATTTATCGACATAAGTGGAGAGCGTGGCGAACATTGCTGTAAAAACTGTGAAACACCAGAACCCAAAAAATACACCAAATTCTCTGGAGCTGCAGGGGTTAAAGGTGAGGTGCAAGTAACGGTTCCTGGACTTGGATTAGCTCAGAAATTCCCTAAAAATCCGACATCGTTCCTTGGATTCTCTGTTAAAGGTTCAGTTTTCTTCACTGCTGTTGGTGCAAGTATCACGGTTGATGCCAAAGGCCAAACCGAATACATGGATTCAGAATGTCCTGGTGAAGATTGTGGCTCAATTTTCTTAGGCTCAACCTTAGAAGCCTTAGTCGGTCCACAGGTCAATATTTCGGTATCCTTAGTTAGCTGTACATCTTCTGATTGTGATGAGGAAAAAGACGGCGAGAAAGGTTCGAGCATCACAGTGTTCGCTGCTCAAGCTAAAGGGTCTATCGCATTGACTGTCAAGGCCAATATAGGTTTGAAACGTGTTTCAGGAGCGCAGTGTGGTGCTAATTGCATCGGCGGTAAGTTAGATAAAATAACGGGTGCGGCAAAAGGCTCGATTAGTTTCGAAATACTATTTAAAAAATGGACTTTGTCGGGTTCGACTGACCCAATCGAATTTTATGCTGGTGGCAGTTTCGGTTCAGCCGGTTGTTCAGCCTAGGAGTATTGAAATAGCATGAACAGATTTATCGCTCTAACTATCTGTAGTTTGGCATTTGCTGCAAATGCCAAAGATATGTGTCTGAATGTTGATGACAGCAATAACATGAAAATGAAAATTGAAATGTCGGAAATGGCGGACATTGCTCCTATGCAAAAGTTATTGGATGAATTCATCGATACGGCCAAACAGTCGACATCAGAAAATTTTGACAATAAGCGACTCATCAACAAATTCAGCAAATTTGATTCCAGTCAATTGCATTTAACCAAGGAACTTGCTGCGATTCCCGATAAGTTTTCTCTCTATGGTGGAATTGACAGCGCTAAGATTAGCCAAAGTTTTGAGTGGGGCAGTTATCGTATTGCTGTCGTAAATTATGCTTATCAAGGTCAAGTCGCTCAAGAAGCGCAAGCATTCTTCTGCACCAATAGTGGCTGTCGCCTAAGTAATATCTTTGAGCGCGGTAAAGGGCCAGAAGACATAGCGTTGAGATTGGTTCATCAACTTAAATTTAATAACTGGAAAAGTGACACTTGCCCTAGCAGTCCAGCGACCTATTCAGTGTTGCCAACGGTGAACAGAGTTCGCGGTCAAAATCCTATTGATGTCTATGTGAGTTTTTATCCCAGAAAAGCCGGCACCCTAATCGCTAAGACTGACGAAGAAAAAGCGGATCCGGATTTCATGTTAAAAGGCACTGTCGGTAATTTTTATCGCTGTGTTGAAATGGCAAGAGAGCAGGATACCGATGCATTATATGCTGATTCGTCAAATTTAGTGGTTAAAGCATTCTTGTCTAATTGCACCTTGAATATGGGCTTGGAAAATATGACGCCTATTGTTCGTGGGGCAACTAAGACGTTTTTACCGCCCATTTCACTTATTGATACCTTAAAAGATCCTGATTTAAAACCTTTGGCTATCATCAAGGAAAATGAGGTTGAGTACCAAATTCTTGGTCTTGTCAGTGAAGGAAACGTGGGGTCATTAATTGTTCTGCCTTTGGTCGGTGAAAAAACAAAAAGGTTAGACTGGAATTACTTTAATCAAGACATTAGTAGCTTACTGCTAATGCCAGGGTTGAAAAAAACTGTTAGCAATAGTTAGACAATTAAAGGACGAGGTCTTTTGGCTGATAGCGCGCCGTTTAGACACAAGAAAAGCACCAAAGCTGAAGCATTGAGGTTTTTCATTGTGGCAGTTGCATTGAGTGTGGTGGGAACCTTCGCATTGCAACATCTGGTGAAAGCGAGTGAACAAGTAGTTTTTTACATTCAGTTAGGGATCTATGCAGTAAGTTTAGGAATTGTATTGATTTTTGCAGTTCCGAATTTGTTAAAAAAGGGCTTTTTTGAGTATTACATTGATGGGCAATTAGTGAAGTGTAAATTTCCTGATGGCAGTGGTTACGAAGTGAAGATGACCAATATCAAGCAACTTGAAAAGCATATTAGAACGTCGACCGAAAATTGGGTCGAATACAGAATAAGAGATACAAAAGGCAAATCATATGCAGTGCCGACACAATTCGCATTGTCGCCACACAAAGTCTTTGCTGATATTAGGAAGCGTTTGCCGCAGTTAGAAGTTGTTAAAAAAGTAAATTATTAACCAATTTGCGAAGGCACGGAATACTTATTATGTGTAACCGAAAACTTTTATTTTTGCTGTTTTTGTTGGCTCCAGCGTTCAACGCGTTCTCGCAAGAGACTGAGGAACCTGTCGAGCTTGTTTTAGATGATAACTGCGTAGTAAGTGTTCTCAATCGAACGGTTTCGGCCGGTCCAGACGGCGAATTTTCGTTACCGAACGTTCCTTCCACAATGGGACTCATTCGTGCACGGGCAACTTGTGTTAGAGAAGGGCAAACATTATCAGGTCAGACAGATTATTTTGCCGTAGTAGAAAATCAAACTGTCGATGTTGGTGCTTTTTTCCTAGAAGGACGAGGAGACCCGACTGAAATTCGACTAAACGGTTTAGTTAATCCAATCAACATTTTCGACGTAAATGAATCTGTACAGGTTAATGCAGACATTGTTTATGCAAATGGTTCAAGTGTTCCAGCGAATGCCGCAAACGGAACAAATTATCTTACTTCTTCAAACAGCGTATTTTCGGTTACAGATGATGGCGAAATCACAAGTACGGGACCTGGCGAAGGTATTCTTACTATCAGAAAAGATGGTGTTATCGTTGTTGTTAGAGTGAATGTATTTAGCTTTGGTGACCAAGATGGTGACGGTCTACCAGACGATTATGAGAGCCTCTTTGGACTCGACCCCAATGACCCTATCGATGCTTTTGAAGACCAGGATAAAGATGGTCTTTCCGCATTAGAAGAATTCGAAGCCAATACTGATCCAACACTCGCTGATACGGATGGCGATGGAATTGAAGATGGCGAGGAATTGATTCCTGGTGAAGACGGTGTGACAAGTGATCCCACAATTCGTGATACCGATGGAGACGGCTTATCCGATGGAGTAGAAGTGCTAGTTGGCTCTGATCCAAATGATCCTGATGACACTAATTTTGAAGACGCACTAGTATCGGTTGCCTCTTCACCAGAAAATGTAGTGATGACCTTCAACGGTATCGATAGCGAAGTTAGCACACAGCTAACGATTACTGGTCTATTAGTAGACGGTAGCTCTCTAGATTTGACTGCTGCTGAAGATACCAATTACGAGTCTGATGACCTGACTGTTGTGAGCTTCGGCGCGATGCCAGGTTTGCTATTCGGTGGCATGCCGGGTACCGCTAAAGTAACTATTACTAACAACGGTCGTAGCACAGAAGTCAACGTAACCGTCAAACAGTTTGAAGCTGAAGCATTATCAGCGGTCGATATTCCTGGATATGCAAATAACGTAGACATCAGCGGAGATTATGCCTTTGTTGCCGCAGGTTCTGCTGGCCTTCAAGTTGTTGATGTATCAGATAGAACCGCACCTGAGGTGGTGGGTTCTTTGGATACAGAAGGCACGTCTATTGATGTGAAAATAGTCGGAGACCTTGCGTACATTGCTGATGGTGAAGCCGGGCTGAAAATAATGGATGTTTCTGACCCATTGAATCCGAGTCTAGTTTCTTCCATCGACACTGCGGGCATTGCTCAAGACGTTGTTGTTCAACTTGAATACGCCTATGTTGCCGACGGCAATAGTGGCATTGAAATATTCAATATTTCTAACCCTGAAACCCCAATTTCTACCAGCGTACTAGGCGGTTTAAGCAATGTTACTGGTATCGCTGTAGAACAAGATGTGGTTGTGGTAACAGCTGGTTCTGCCATGGTTGCGATTGATGTGACTGACAGAAACAGCCCAATGCGCTTAGGCAGCGTAAATATTGGACAAGTAAAAGACCTTGTTCTAAGTGATGGATTCGCCCACGTAGCCAGTTATAGTCAGGGTTATCGCGTTGTGGATGTTCGTAATCCAATGAATCCAGTGATTGTTGGTGGAGACGCTTCCATAGCACCTCGTGATGTCGCATTGACTCGCAACTTCGCATTCTATGCCGAGCAGTTGTTCCCGAATGTAGTCGCATTTGTCAACATCTTTGATCCAGAACAAGCAGTCTTCTCTGGAACAATCAACCTGTCAGCATTTGGAGATTATGCAGGTACGGGTATCGCCTTAGATGCGAGCTATGCCTACATTACCGAAGAACGCTTTGTTGTCAGGTCAGACTTTGGAAGAACCGGCGACACTAAACTCTTTATTGCTCAATACAGAGATATCAATGATAACAATGGCGTTGCGCCAACAGTAAGCATTACCAGTCCGTTTGATAATTCCGTTGTTGTTGAAGGGCGTAGACTAATTGTCACTGCAGAAGCCACAGATGATGTCGCTGTAGCCAGTGTATCCTTCAGTGTTGATGGCGGTGTGGTATTTACTGATACCTCAGCTCCATATAACTTCTCAATGACAGTTCCTAACGGAGATACGTTAGAAATCGTCGCTACGGCAACAGACTTGGGTGATAACTCGACGCAAAGTGATGCGGTAAATCTTGTTATTCAACCAGACGCTGATGGCGATGGTTTGGGAGATGACGAGGAAACAGATACCTACAGCACAGATCCAAACAATCCAGACACTGACGGTGACGGCTTGTTAGATGGGGAAGAAGTTGCTATCGGTAGTAACCCTCTAGTTAAGGATACTGATGGTGATGGCATCGAAGATAAAGATGAAGTTGATGCCGGCACGGATCCAACTAATCCGGACACTACGCCTCCAACAGTAATGAGCGTTGATCCTGCTGATATGGAAGTCGATGTTCCTGAGAACAAAACGATTACAATCGAATTTGATGAGGCCCTAAGTCCCAAATCAGTTAAACCGGGTTCAGTTAAATTGTTGGTTGATTCTGATGGCACTTTCGAGGTTGCGGGTTCTCTCCGTCTAGCATCGAGCAATACACAGATTTTGTTTACACCTAACGAGTTAATGCTCGACTTTACCAATCATATTATTCAGGTTACTGGTGTTAGAGATGAGGCAGGTAATCCGCTGGCTGATTTCGAGTCTACCTTTGAAACGGGCAACCTAATTGATTTGGAAAGACCACAAATTGTTGACTCAAACCCAGTCACTAATGCTGTAGGTGTTCCAGTGAATACCTTGCCAAGCATGGTATTTAACGAGCCAATTGACCCTGATAGTGTCAATGATAGTAACTTCTTTTTATACGACACCGTATTGAGAGCAGCGGTTGCCGGAAACTTCGAAATTTCCGATGACAAGATGTCAATCACCTTCATTCCTAATACGCAGTTACTTGTAGGTCGTTACTATTACTTAAGGGCAAACTCAACGATCACTGACTTATTTGGTAATCAAGCCTTTACCACGTTGCGTTACTTCACTACGGGTTTTGAGAATGACATCGATGGCCCAGAAATTATGGCCACCACCGTTGCCGATGAAGCAACGGACGTACCTACGAATGTGTTGCTAAACGTTAGGTTTAATGAAGCGGTGAATCCGTTATCTATCTCTTCAATTCGTTTGGTTGATAGCTTAGGTGAGCCAGTATTTACTTCTAAGGCCGTGCAATCAAATCGTCAAGTTGTACGCTTAACACCTGCCACTCCACTGCAACCTAATACTAGCTATCAATTGCAAATAGATGGCGTAGAAGATTTAGGCGGCAATTTGATACCCAGAGCCAGCTTCATTGACTTTACCACAGGTGCAGGTGTCGACGATGCTCGTGGTAATTTGGTCAAAAGAAGTATTCCAACTGGGGCGCGCAATGTACCTAGAAACGCGCGATTTATTGCCGAGCTAGATGAGCCAATAGATCCAACAACCATCCAATTGGGTACGAATTCTCTCAGACTCTACGACATTACGACCGGTACAAATGTACCCGCTACCTTTAGTTTGAGTGACGATAGAAAAACAGTTGAATTAATTCCAAACGAGGAATTGAAACCCTTACGTCGTTATTATTGGTATATGGGATACAGCCCTTACGTCTATGATTTAGCAGGCAATTTTGTTGCACTAAATCAATTGTTTACTGATTTTACAACGGTAGAAGATAGTGACACAGAAACGCCTGTCTTACATTCGACTAATATCGTTGATGGAACCGTCGATATTCCTGTTAACGCTAAAGTGGTAGTTAATTTTGCAGAGCCAATTAGTGGTGTATGTTTGTCGAATGTTAGTGTGAGTGACGGCGTTGATGAAGTTGCAATTTCTATCGCGCTGTCTTCCGACAGACAAACTATTACGTTAACGCCAAGCGAAGTTTTGGCAGACAACACCGAATACACAGTTGATCTATCCAGTCTTTGTGATTACGCAGGTAATACTTTTGCCGGTGGAAGTCTGAGCTTTACAACTGGTGTTGGATCTGACGTTTCTGGCCCTATACTTCAAACCCGCTTCCCTGCTTCCAATGCAGTAGATGTGCCGGTCGATACTAATATCGTTCTTACTTTTGACGAAGATATCGCAGCAAACAGTTACGTGAATGTTTATGCTAATCCTTCCGCAACAGTGGTTCCTGGCAGTATCGCAATTGATGGCAACCAGTTAACCTTTACACCGAATGAAAACCTACTAGGTGGCACTCAGTATCGAGTTGAGATTCGTTATTTAGTCAATGATTATGTCGGAACACTCAGATGGAATGGTGATACATACTTTACTACTGAAGTCCTTGAAGATAATGATGCACCTCAAGTGGTTATGGTTTCACCGGGTCAAGATAATACCGACGTAGATCCTAACCGAAACATAGTCGTGACCTTTAACGAACCTATGAATCCAAGCAGTATTAACAATAATAATATTGCATTGTTTGTAGATGGAACTGTCATTAGACCTAATGTGTTCCGCTCAGCAGACGGTCGCCAGGTGACTATCAGTGCGACTAAACCAGCAGCCAGTTTGATTTCATTGGTTATGACAGATGATGTAACGGATTTATCCGGAAATGCATTGGCTCCATTCATTAGTACTTTCACCACTGGAGTGTTGGATAATGATGGCAGCAGACCGTCTATCAGTCGTCAGATTCCAAGTAATGGTTCGAGTGGCTGGTTAGATCTCAATGAAGTTCTGCTTTACACCAACGAGCGTATGGACGAAAGCAGTATTGAAGATGCCTTCAATGTAGCAGAAAACGGCGTCTTGATTACTGACCAAGGCACCTTGGAAGTGCTAGATGATGGTCGTACAATTCGCTTTATCAAGGATACACCGTTTACCGACGGCACTCGCATAGAGGTGTTCCTGACAAGTTCTGCAACAGATGACTCAGGTAATCCACTTAATAATTACAGTGGTTACTTCAACACAGGTACCACAAGCGATTTGATTGGCACCAGACCTGTACCACAAGCCTACTCACCAGTAAACGGCGCAGCAGGCGTGGCGCTCAACCCGCTAGTGATGGTCCAGTACAGTGAAGAGTTGGATGAAACCAAGTTGGCTGATGCCTTGATTGTATTGCGTGTTGATGCAACAGATGTCGAAGTACCTACTACCTTGTCATTGGATGCTAGTGGTCGTGTATTGCTCGTACAGCCAGACGAATTGTTATTAGCTGATACGCGTTACGAATTATTGTTAGACAACATTGTTGATACCGATGGTGATATCAACACTAGCTTCTACAGACCCACATTCACCACAGGCGCAGACGCTGTAGAAGACGATCGTCAGCCTATGGTGATGTCGTTGAGCCCATCTGATGGACAAGAAAATGTCGGTGTGAATGCGGTTTATGCAGCACGTTATGATGAACGTATGAACCCAATTACCTTTGACTATGGCACAGGGCCTCAACGTCGATTCAATGCGGTGTTCAGTGAAAACAATATGGTCGTCAGGTATGAACGATTAGGTACCTTACCTCAATTGACTGAAATCACAGAGAATGCACCAGCCATGTCTGATGTATCGAACAATGCAGTGGTCGCTAAATCCACTACCTTTGAAACAGGTACTGGCCCAGATATTACTGGCGGTACGCGTTCTAATCTTTCTATTGTCAGCGGTGCAACTAATGTTGGTTTGACACCGATTATTGAGTCTGTATTTACTGAAGCCATTGATCCCGTAAGCATCACTGGTTCAGTTAGACTGTATGACACGGTGGAAAGGATTAACCTACCCGTTACACTTACGTTATCTGATGATGGTAGAAGATTGACTATGGTGCCTGAGCAGCCACTTCTAGTCGGTCGCCTGTACTATGTTTACAAATATAGTTTGCGCGATTTGAGTGGTAACAGCATGGGTAACCATTTCAGTCAATTCACTACTGGATTCGACATTGATGTTGAACCGCCTCAATTGGTTGATTCAACGATTATTGATGGTGCTGTTGAGGTTCCAACTAATGTCAGATTAAGACTCAGATTCGATGAGCCACTCAGTGCTTCAGAAGTTGCGGCGCTAGATATCATTGGTTGTGAAGTTGAATGTGACGGTGGTCCGCAAGCAAATCAAGAGTTGGCTGCAGCTAATGCGAATAACTCTCGTATAGAGTTGACTAATTCGACTGGCCAAGAAATAGCGGCGAATCTGAGCTTAAGTTCAGATAGACGTGTATTGAATATCGTGCCTAAGAATTTGTTAGCCGCTGAAAGTGATTATTTACTGGAAGTTGAAGGGTTAACGGATACGAGTGGCAACGAGCTTCCAGCATTAATCTCTATTAACTTTACTACCGCAGAAACTGTGGACCTTCTGCGTGGCAACTTAGTCAATCGTAGTATTCCAACTGGTGCCCGAGATGTGCCACGTAATGCACGTTTCATAGCGACGGTCAGTGAACGAATTGATGTCACAACAGTACAGCAAGGTACTAACTCTCTGAGATTGCTTGATACAGTGCGTAATACTAGTGTACCTGCGAGTTTCACCGTCAGTGCTGATGGCAAAACCATTGAGATAATCCCTGATGAGGAACTAGAGCCTCTAAGACGCTACTACTGGTACATGGGTTACAGCCCTTATATCTATGATTTGGCCGGAAACTATGTTGCGTTAAATCAGTTGTTTACGGACTTCACCACTGTCGATAGCAGTGACACTGATGGACCTGCGATTGTGTCAACCAATATCAACAATGGGACAGTAGATATCCCGACTAACGCTAAGGTGGTCGCTAACGTTGGTGAACCTCTGAGTGATACTTGTCTTTCTGATGTTACCTTTGGAGATGGAACCAGTGAGGTTTCGTTCGGAATCGCGCTTTCTAACAACAGACGTACAGTCACTCTCACTCCAACCGGGCCGCTGAATGACAATACTGAGTACACAGTCGATCTAAATGGTTTATGTGACTACGCTGGTAATACGGTGAGTGCAGGAAGTATTAGTTTCACGACAGGTGCCGTTTCTGATAGTTCAGGCCCTGTTTTACAAACTCGATCTCCAGCTTCTAATGCCGTAGATGTTCCTGTTGACACAGATATTGTGCTTACTTTCAATGAAGATATTTCTGCTGATAGCCGTGTTGATGTATACGCTAATGCCACTAATACTTCAGTGCCGGGTAGCGTAACTATTAATGGAAATGAACTCACCTTCAATCCAACTGATAATCTGCAAGGCAGTACTCAGTATCGTGTTGAAATACGTTACTTTGTGAATGATTTTGTCGGTACGCTGAGATGGAATGGTGATACTTACTTCACTACTGAGTCTTTAGATGACAATGATGCGCCTGAAGTGGTTATGGTTTCGCCAGGCCAAGACAATACTGATGTTGATCCAAACCGTAATATTGTCGTGACGTTTAACGAACCCATGAACCCAAGCAGTATTAACAATACTAATATTGCTCTGTATGTTAACGGGTCAGTCATCAAGCCTACTGTGTTCCGTTCCGCAGATGGGCGTCAAGTGACCATTAGTGCGAACAAACCAGCTGCTAGCCTGATTTCGTTGGTCATGACAGATGATGTCACGGATTTATCTGGTAATGCATTGGCGCCGTTCGTCAGTACTTTTGTTACCGGTGTGTTGGATAATGATGGTGGCAGACCATCTATCAGTCGTCAGATTCCAAGTAATGGTTCGGGTGGCTGGTTAGATCTCAATGAAGTTCTGCTTTACACCAACGAACCAATGGACGATACCAGCATCGAAGGCGCATTTAGGGTCGCTGAGGATGGTGTGTTAATTACGGAACAAGGCACGTTAGAAGTACTTGATGATGGTCGTACAATTCGTTTTGTTAAAGATACTCCGTTTACAGAAGACACTCGCGTTGAGGTATTCCTGAACAGCTCGGCAACGGATG
Source organism: uncultured Alteromonadaceae bacterium (assembly GCA_947503265.1). Classification (GTDB taxonomy): domain Bacteria; phylum Pseudomonadota; class Gammaproteobacteria; order Enterobacterales; family Alteromonadaceae; genus Aliiglaciecola. The sequence continues at coordinate 53,129 of CANNDC010000007.1, read as the reverse complement.
ATTCAGGTAACCCACTTAATAATTACAGTGGTTACTTTAATATGGGAACATCAAGCGATTTGGTTGGCACCAGACCTGTACCTCAAGCCTATTCACCTGTAAGTAGCGCAACAGAAGTGGCCCTTAATCCGCTAGTGATGGTGCAATACAGCGAAGAGTTGGATGAAACTAAACTAGCTGATGCCTTGATTTTATTGCGTGTTGATGCAACAGATGTCGAAGTACCTACTACCTTGTCATTGGATGCTAGTGGTCGTGTATTGCTCGTGCAACCAGATGAGTTGTTATTAGCTGATACGCGTTACGAATTATTGTTAGACAACATTGTTGATACCGATGGTGATATCAATACTAGCTTGTACAGACCAATATTCACCACAGGCGCAGACGCTGTTGAAGATGATCGTCAACCTACCGTTGTTTCCCTTAGCCCATCTGATGGACAAGAAAATGTCGGCGTAAATGCGGTGTATGCAGCACGTTATGATGAACGTATGAACCCAATTACATTTGACTATGGCACAGGGCCTCAACGTCGATTCAATGCGAGCTTCAGTGAAAACAATATGGTCGTCAGATATGAACGACTAGGCACCTTGCCGCAATTGACTGAAATCACAGAGAATGCACCAGCTATGTCTGATGTATCGAACAATGCAGCGGTCGCTAAATCTACTACCTTTGAAACAGGTACTGGCCCAGATATAACTGGCGGCACTCGAACCAGTGTTTCAGTGCCAAATAGCGCTGTGGGTGTCGGCTTGACGCCAGTGATCGAATCTTACTTCACTGAAGCAATCGATCCAGTGAGCATTACGAGTGCTGTAAGGCTATATGATACGGTCGATAGGGTTAACGTAGCGATTACAACGTCTCTTTCAGACAATGGTAAACGCTTAACTATGGTGCCAGATGCTGCACTGGAAATGGATCGCTTATATTACGTATATGTATACAGCTTACGTGACTTAAGTGGAAATGGAATGGGTAATCATTTCAGCACATTTACCACTGGAGCAGATGAAGACAGCACAGCACCAGTTGTATTGAATACCAGCATTCCTGATGGCTTGGTAGGCGTTCCTACTAATTCAAGAATACGAGTTCAATACAATGAAGCGGTTAATTCAAATCAACTATCTGGCGTTAGCTTGGAAGACTCCTTGGGTAATCCGGTTGCTATTACTAGCACTCTCTCTGCCGATAGACTTATAATGACGGTGATTCCATCAACCATATTAACTGCTAATACTGAATACACATTCACGGCTGCAAATATCAGTGACCTGAGTGGTAACGTTGCAGACACCTTGACTGTGGATTTCACCACGGGTGATACAGCAGACTTTAAAGTCGGGAATTTACTGACTCGAAGTGTGCCAACTAACACAAGAGGTTTAGCTCGAAACGCTCGATTTATTGCAACTGTCAATGAGCGTATTGATATTACTACGGTTCAACTGGGAACAAATTCACTGCGTTTGTACGATCTCACCACAGCAACTTCAGTAGCCGCTAGCTTTACTTTAAGTGCTGATGGAAAAACCATAGAAATAGTGCCTGATGCTACACTTGACGCGGATCGTCGATATTACTGGTATATGGGCTATAGTCCTTACATGTATGATTTGGCGGGCAATTACATTGCGCTAAATCAATTGTTTACTGATTTCACTACAGGAAATCAAATAGATAATTCTGAACCTGGAATCAGTGCGCAGAACATATCGGATGGTGCAACGGATATCCCAGTCAATGCGAGACCTCAAGTGGTATTTAATGAACCCATCAGTGGTGCCTGTACTCAGCAAGCAGTGTTGAGCGATGATTTAGGTGTGGTTCCTTCAACAAGCGCTTTGTCTAGCGATAGACTTTCTATACGTGTCACACCAAATTCTCTATTGGATACGTCAACAGAATATACCTTGTCAGTTGATGGTATATGTGACTATTCTAGTAACGAGATAAGTGGAGAATCATTTAGCTTTACCACGGACAGCTCAGGCGTTAGTGATACTGTTGGGCCGATTTTACAGACCATTTCACCCGTATCTAATGCTTCCGACGTGGCGGTAGACACAACTATTCAAATTACCTTTGACGAAGTCATTGCTGCAAATAGCGTTATCGTGTTGCATGGAACGGGTGATGCGGTAGTACCAGGTGCAGTAAGCATTGTGGGCAATCAACTCACATTCACGCCAGACGATGACCTTGAAGCTGGCGTTCGCCACAGAATCGAAATTCGCTACTTAGTGAATGATTTTGTGGGTACACAGCGTTGGAATGGCGATTACTATTTTACGACAGCAAACTAAGTAGAGGATTCCTAGCAGTATGAAAGGAGTTGTAACACTCGTATTGATAGTTTTACTTCTGGGGTTGGGGGCATGGCTAATGTTTTTTCAGCCCCCTAAGTCAGAAACGGCAGCATTGCAAAGGTCAGCAAGTAACACTGAACAGGGCGAACGTGTTTCTGACACCGAAGTAAGAAACCCATTCGCGAAGACTGGGTCAGTTGAGGAACCAGTTTCAGGTGACACTGCAGATGCTGTTGATCCCTTAACAGCTGATGAGCGAGCGGAACAATTGGCCGCGGCTAAAGCTCAATTGGATGACTTAATACTTGAATACAATGAAAATCTAACTGACCCTGATTCAAGAGAAGAAACTCAAGCTCAAATCAATGCACTGCTAAAAGAGTACAATGAACTAGTTCTACCCGTAGCATTGGCAAAAATAAATGAAAATTAGTCTAGGAATCTTGTTAATAGCTGTTTTTGCGGCACTTTTTCAAACAAATGCGCAAGCGCAATCAATTCCCAACCCACTTCTCATTGTTCCAGATAAAGAGACCTATAGTGATTTTTTGATGGAACCATGGAAAGATGATGCGCCAGTATTAGTCGCTTTCAAAGACCCCTTGTGTGGATATTGCATCAAGGCTTTAAAACAACGGGCAAAACTGGAAAATTACAACGTTTTCTTGTTTTGGTCCCCTATCCTGAGTGAAAACAGTAAACTTAAAGTTAATACCTTCTTCTACTGTGAAAAACCAGTAACCGAAGAAATATTAGATGCAGTTATGTTGCGCAGAGAAGTCGCATGTGAAGGCTCTGAAAAATCAGAACTACGTCAATTGAATGACCAGATGATGGCCCGCTATCAACCTAATTTTGTTCCACAATATTGGTTTGGAGGTCGACGTCAGACGTTTGCACAATTAAAGTTATCTAAATCCTCGTTAGATATTGTGAAGCAGATCGAGTCGCTCAGCAGTGTTAAGATTCCCTGGAAACGATATGCTGAATTGGCAGTGAATGAGGGGACTAAAGGAGGTAAAGCCAATATTGCACTGGTGCTTCCTTCACAAGTTACTTTATCAAATGACACAATTACCAAATTGAAAAATGACCAAACCTTAAACTGGTTTGTGTTGTCACAAGATACAAAATCTAATAAGCGTGACATGGAATTTAGAATGCTCAACAACATCCAAGATGTAAAACACCCTGTCTACATTCTTGAAGGCAAGCTATTGACTGCCGATGAGCAAAAAAGAGTGATCCCCAGTGATTTGAAAGGCGTTCTTAGTCAGTATTCTTCTTAAGTAACCTGAGATTCAGATAAACCGCACCTCAAAACAATGCTATTCCCGATAACAATGCTATTTGTCCCCTTTCCTGCGTTGTCCATCTTTTGCATTTTATCCGTCCGGTGGTCCCACCTAGTTTTTTGCAAAATGTCTTGGCAGAAGTTGATCGGTGAGCGTTTGGCCATCCAACCTAGTTTTAAAAATAACCACGAATTCAATAAATCTGCATTAAGGTGGTATCGCAATAGCGATACTCCGTATTCAATCGCCACAATGAGTTGTTAGCGTTGAAAAGGCCCTTGCGCAATGAAAACGTTCGTCGAGCCAGACGATGTTTATTTTCCGCATTAAAAACCGCAAAAGTTAACACAATCCAACCAATGGTAGTTGAAAAGATTGTTGTTTAAAGTCTAAAAAGTACAGACTTATTGACATTATTCATTTCATTAATGATCTGTATTGGCTGCAGAAGTTGATTTGCTCGAGCAGATCTTCTAACGTCTAGCCACGTCAATATTTAATTCTAAAAATGGGTATCCAAATGAGTAATGATTCAATCGTGATTGTCGCAGCAAAACGTACGCCAATGGGCGGTTTTATGGGGACTTTATCGGACGCTAAATCTCCCGAGTTGGGTGCAACGGCAATTAAAGCGGCAATTGAAGGCATTGATGGCGAGCTCATTGACGAAGTGATTATGGGATGTGTTTTGCCTGCGGGTTTAGGGCAGGCTCCCGCACGTCAAGCTACTTTGCACGCAGGCCTTCCTCTCAGCGCCGGGGCAACCACAATAAATAAAGTCTGTGGTTCTGGCATGAAAGCAGTCATGATGGCCCACGATTTGATAAAAGCTGGATCTGCAGAGGTGATTGTTGCAGGAGGCATGGAAAGTATGAGCAATGCACCTTATATGCTGCCTAAAGCGAGATCAGGTTATCGTATGGGGCATGGACAAACCCTTGACCACATGATGATGGATGGATTGGAAAATGCCTATGATGGCAAAGCAATGGGCTGTTTTGCGCAAGATACGGCCGATGCCGAATCAATTACTCGAGAACAAATGGATGAGTTTGCTCTCGCTTCGTTAGAAAAAGCGAATAATGCTATTTCGTCAGGTACATTTAATGACGAAATCGTCCCTGTGACAATAAAAGGCCGCAAAGGTGATATTACTGTCGATACCGACGAGGGGCCGGGTAACGCTAGACCTGAAAAAATTCCTGCCCTTCGTCCAGCGTTTAAAAAAGACGGCACGGTTACCGCCGCCAACTCCAGTTCAATTTCTGATGGAGCCGCAGCATTGTTAGTGATGACTGAGACTAAAGCACGCTCCTTAGGACTATCTCCGCTTGCCAGAATAAAAGCCCACGCGACTAACGCTATTAAACCGGAAGATTTTACGGTCGCTCCCGTGGGGGCAGTTGAAAAACTGTTGACAAAAACCGGTTGGTCTAACGACGAAGTTGATTTGTTCGAAATCAACGAAGCGTTTGCCATGGTAACCATGTTGGCCATTAAAAAACTGGGTTTGGATGAAAATAAAGTGAATATCAAAGGAGGGGCATGTGCTTTAGGTCATCCCATTGGTGCTTCGGGTGCACGTATTGTTGTGACCTTAATTCACGCATTGAAACAGCAAGGATTAAGTAAAGGAATTGCTGCCCTTTGTATAGGTGGTGGTGAAGCCACTGCTTTGGCTGTGGAAGTGCTTTAATTGAGATTATTTGTAGGCCCAATGTTCGTGCTGATCTTGTTAATTTCAGCATGTAGCAATAAATCAAATGTGGATGAATCCGTCGTTGTTCACACAGACAAGGGTAAGATTCAAGGGTTTGTTGATCGGTCTGCAAACGTCACTAAATTTTTAGGCGTACCTTTTGCGCTTCCTCCTGTCGGCGAACTTAGGTGGAAAGCTCCGCAATCCATGACAGCTTGGCAAGGGATAAGAGAGACCACCTCTTTTGCCAACCAATGTATGCAGAATTATATTTACGATGATATGCGTTTCCGCTCAAGTGGCGTTAGTGAAGATTGTCTTTATCTGAATGTCTGGACACCTAATGATTTTGGCAACAATAAGTCCTATCCAGTGTTAGTGTATTTTTATGGTGGAGGTTTTAATGCTGGCGATGGTTCTGAGGCAAGGTATGATGGAACTGCGATGGCACAAGAGGACATAGTAGTAGTAACCACTAACTATCGCTTAGGCATTTTTGGTTTGTTTGCTCATCCTGAACTGGCGTCAGAATCCGACTATCAAGGATCAGGTAATTATACCTTCCTCGATCAAAATGCAGCACTACAATGGGTTGTTTCCAATATTCAACATTTTGGTGGAGATCCAAAACGGATAACCATAGGAGGTGAATCTGCTGGAGCAATGTCGGTAAGTGCCTTGATGGCTTCTCCGCTTTCCAAAGATGTCATTGCCGCTGCAATTGGTCAAAGTGGGTCTATTGTTGGGCCTCCTTTGACAGCAGTCAGCTTGGATAAAGCCCACGAATACGGCATCCAAGTAGCGGAAAAAATTCTAGTTGAACATAAACGTCAGAATAATCAATCGATACTTCAAGCTCTGCGAGCTATTCCGGCAGATAACTTACTTAAGACGGTGACTGACAATAAACTAGGCAGATTTAACGCTACCGTTGATGGGTTATTCTTTCCTCAGTCTCCTGAGCAACTGTATGCATCTGGACATTTTTCACAGATTCCTTTACTCGCAGGTGTAAATTCTCAAGAAGGCGCTTTTGGATGGATTTTGGGGAAAAGTGAACCTACAGTAGAAAACTACATACTCGCGCTAAAGAAACTCTATCCGCAAAACTTCGAAACAGTCTTGAATTTGTATCCTGCTGAAAACTCAACTCAAGTCATGGATTCGGCTCAAGCGTTAGCAAGCGACCGATTTATCAGCTATGCGACTTGGAATTGGATCGATCAAGTGAGTCAACATAGTGCATCCCCTACCTTTTATTACGTTTATGATCATATTCGCCCGCCTCGCAAAAAGTCTGAAGGAGGAAAAGGCACTCACAATAACCTTGGTGCAGTGCATAGTGCAGAAATTGAATATGTATTTGGCAATCTTGACGTTAATCCATTGTATCAGTGGAAGAATGAAGATTACGCCGTTTCAAATACGATGAAAGGCTATTTTGCGCAGTTTGTTAAGCATCACAACCCCAATCGACAAGACCTAGTCAAATGGCCAACATTCGCCACCAATCAATTGTTACATATTGATATAACGCCTAGCGCACAAACTACTGATATACTCCGGAAACGATACCTATTCCACAAAAAGTACTATGCACACCACTAGATATTTTCGTACTTGTTTTATTGATTTGATCTAAATGCCTTCTCAGAAAATAACCACATCGTCCTTGATGCAATGGCTATTTGGCCAACTTAAACCCTACAAATATAAAGTGGTTTTGGCGATATTTGCTCTGATTGTGGGGGCCTTATCGTGGTTGTTACTAGGACAAGGTGTCAAGGTAGTGGTAGATGAAGGATTTGTCGCCGCCAACGCGGATAAATTAAATCAAATGGTCTTTGTCGTACTGGGTATTGCGTTAGTAGGCAGTTTGGCAGCGTATGTGCGTTTTTACCTGATGATTTGGTTGGGTGAGCGGGTAAGTGCTGATATTCGATTAAACGTGTATTCACATTTGTTGACCTTATCTCCAGGCTTTTTTGAATCTACCCGAACCGGGGAGGTCATCTCTCGCTTTACCAGCGACACAACTATTCTACAAACTGTTGTCGGTATGGGGTTGTCTATGGCTTTGCGAGCAAGTATCACCTTTGTTGGTGCGCTCATCCTCATGTTGGTAACAAGCCCGCTTCTCACTTTGTATGTAATGGTTGCGGTTCCCCTCGTTCTGCTACCCATCAAATTTCTCGGTGCCAGAGTACGTAATTACGCAAGGAGTAGTCAGGATCGCGTCGCGGATCTTGGTGAATATATCGATGAAAGCTTACACGAGATCCAGACAGTGCAAGCCTACACCCATGAAAATATTGATAGAAAATTATTTTCAGAGCGCATCGAAGCGGTGATGCAAGCCGCCAGCGCCAGAATTCGCTATCGAGCACTTTTGGTTGCCTTGATCATGGCGATCAGCATCAGTGCCATAACCATTGTCGCTTGGCTAGGTGCAAGAGAGGTTTTGAGTTCTGGTATTAGTGCCGGTGAGTTGACTGCATTTATGTTCTACGCCGTGATGGCCGGTGGAAGCGTTGCCACTATTAGTGAAGTGATTGGTGAAATCCAAAAGGCGGCCGGAGCAAGTGAAAGGTTACTGGAGTTGCTTAGCACTGAATCTATGATAATGGCGCCTAAAACCCCGTTATCATTGCCTAATAATTTGCAGGGGGCAATTTCACTTTCTGGAGTCAACTTCGCTTATCCGAGTGCACCTGAAATCTATGTTCTAAGTGATATCAATCTGGATATCAGGGCAGGGGAGCGTATTGCTCTGGTGGGGCCGAGTGGTGCAGGTAAATCTTCGTTATTTCAACTATTGCTTCGGTTTTATGAAGCAACAAATGGCACTATTTTGATAGATGATATCGATACCAAACAGTTAGCTCCACAGGATTTGCGTCAACAGTTTTCACTCGTTCCGCAAGAATCCGTTATATTTGCTAGCTCTGCTATGGACAACATTCGATATGGGAATACAAATGCAAGTGAATCTGCAGTGGTCAAAGCGGCAAAAGCGGCTAGAGCTGATGAATTTATTGTTGAACTCCCCGAGGGCTATCAAACTAACTTAGGTGAAAGAGGTGTACGTTTGTCTGGTGGCCAGAAACAACGAATTTCGATTGCCAGAGCTATTTTAGCAGATAGACCTATTCTTCTTTTAGACGAAGCTACCAGTGCCCTAGATGCAACCAATGAGCAGAAAGTGAAACTCGCGTTGGATGAGTTGATGGCTGACAAAACAACCATTATTATTGCTCACCGCCTATCCACGGTAATCAACGCTGATCGCATTGTGGTCATGGATAAAGGAAAGATAGTAGACATCGGTAAACACGCAGAGCTAGTTCAAAGTAACCAATTATATCGAGAATTAGCGCAACTTCAGTTGGTAAGCTAGGGCCCGCAGACCTTTGCAGTACGTTTCAGCCGCGAACTGGGCAAGATGTATGATCGACAAGTACTAGAAATTGGTGTTTTTCCATTAGCGGATTGCATATCCTAATCAGGCAGAGTTTGGGTTATTAATTACCAATAAAAAAGAGAATCATAGTGAAGCAGAGTTCGCCCATAAAAGTAATAGTCGGTTCGAAAAACCCTGTCAAAATCTTATCTATCAAGCAGACGCTAGAGACGTTTTTTCCTGACAATGAGATTATCGCAGAAGGTATTCATGCACCATCTCTAGTCTCTGATCAACCTATGACAGAAGAGGAAACACTTCTAGGAGCGAAGAATCGAGTTGAGTTTTGCCAACAAAGTTATCCAAATGCAGATTTTTATGCTGCTATGGAGGGCGGTGTGGATAATTTTGACTACGGACCTGCGACCTTCGCTTATGTGGTCATTGCTAACACCGCAAATCAATCTGTTGGCAGGAGCGCTAATCTACCTATCCCAAACAGTGTTTATCAATCTTTGCAACAGGGTGATGAACTCGGTCCACTTATGGATAAATTGTTTGGCACCAGCAATATCAAGCAAAAAGGCGGGGCCATTGGCTTACTCACCAACGGAGCGCAAACTCGTCTAAGCACTTATGTTCAGGCTTTGACCCTCGCCATGGCACCGTTTCTCCATTCAGATCGATTCTGACCCAGCGGTATAAATACATCATGGGTTTTGTAAGATGTTACTCCCGTCACTAAGTCTTCAGAGAGTTTTTCATCTTGGCATGACCCCAATTGTCATTTGACATGCTGGGTCAATATGTTCACTGACTTGAAACATCTTTTCAGCGCCATCAACAAAATTGCACTCTACAAATGTCACAATGGATTGAAGAAAAAATGAACCTAGAGTTGCTAAACGTTAGTTGATGGAATATTTACCGTTATCGTCTCGTTATAAATCCTTCTAATATTCTTCGCTTTGCTCACGGGGAGCGAGTGAGTAATTTTGTATACGAAAACAGATAAAATATGTCAGCTATTTATACATCTGGAGTTTTCGATTTTATGAGAATGTCTTGTAGCCCCTTGTATATCACAAAAAATTTTAGTGGCTTGAACTATGCATAGAATGGTCAATAGCGATTTTCAACCTGTAGTTGTTTTTATCCCTTAGCACCAATCGTTAACGTTTGGGGTAAAAAGTTACTCCACACGTTCTAGTTGTTATTGACTAGTCGAACATAAGATCTCAGTTTTTCCAACCGCCAAGATCGAGAGGAATAAATCCACAACAACTACTATCACTCACTCAGGTAACAAAATGACAATAATGAAAAAAACAAAGATCTTTTATATTCTGCTGCTAGGACTGATGCTTAGTCCGTTTGCGGCCCATGCAGCTCTAATTACCTTATCGCCTACTTCACCAGTATTAGCAGTAAATGATGGCGATACTATTAGTTTTGACGTCGAGATGGATTTTACTGAGATAACACTTGGTGGCAGTTTTGACATTGCGTACGACCAAACCGCTTTGCAACTTCAAAGCTTTAACCGCTTGGATGTCGGGGATCCCGGTTTTGGGCGTGACCCAGATATTTTAGCTGGATTACTGTCTGGATGGGCTCTAGGAGATTTCAGCGGCATAACAGGTCAACAGTTATTGGGAAGTGTATCATTTCAGGTTTTAAGCAGTATGGGAGCTACTACCGCTGTTTCAGGTCAAGATACGTTGAGTGTTGCCGGTCCTTTTTTTGATGCAGGCACATTCCAAGTCCTTCCGGTGACATACAATTCGGTTAGTATTAATCGCGCAATCACCCAACCCCCTGCGCCAACTCCTGCTCCTGAGCCGAGTACCTTGGCTTTGTTGGGATTGGGTGTAATCGGTTTCGGTTGGTCTCGAAGAAAGCAAGCTGCTAGGGCTTAATCTAATTAGTGATTAATGCGTATTGATACGTTTGGTGGGTGCTTAGGACACCCATCAAAATATATCATCTGACGACCATAGCGTTTGACCAGCACATTGGCTCGCACCCTTTATCCAATTGGACAGATTCAGACCCTAGTTAAGGCTTAAGTGTGTATCAAGGCCATAGTTATGGCCTAACAATTTCTTTGTACATAGACGTCAGATCAAGTTCATCACCTAACTCATTTTGTAAGGTTATCAAGTCAGCAAATAGTTTGTTTTTCTTTTCCTGATATGCCGTCAGATCGGCTAGGTTATTCACTTCATCAGGATCATCGTTCAAATTATAAAGCTTAATTTTATCTGCGTCGGGGTAGACAATTAGTTTATATCCATCTTTTTTGATCATCCTTTGGCTCTGAATGTATGCACCGTAAATGGCATCATAATGGCTTTCAGTTGAATCCCCTTTTGCCAAGTCGATTACAGAATTGAAGAATACATGCTCGGGTTTATCTACTCCTGCAAGCTCAAGAGATGTTGCCATGACATCCTGAAGATAAATATTGCTGTCCACAAAACGACCACCTTTTATATCCGGTCCCCAGATAATAAACGGCGCTCGAATACTTTCTTCATACATATTTTGCTTACCAAACAAGCCTCGTTCACCCACTGCTAGCCCATGGTCGGCTGTATAAATAATGTAGGTATTGTCCATCTTACCGCTGGCCTCAAGTGCAGCCATAATTTCACCTACTTGGGTATCTAGGTGGCTAATAATCGCATAGTACTCCTTGAGATGAACTTTGGTTGCAAATTCGGTTCGAGGAAAAGGCGCAAGTGCCGCATCTCTGAGGCTCGGGCTATTGCCAATATCGTTTCTTTCAGGATAGTTATCTTGCCAATTGTTAGGAAGCGAAAGTTCGTCGAGTTTGTACAAGTCTTGATATTCTTGAGGCGCTTGACGCGGATCATGGGGGGCATTAAATGCAATGTACATAAAAAATGGATTGTTTTTTTGTTTAGCCTGATCAATGAAACCAATCGCATCATCTTTTAGCACTTCGCTCCAATGCTTTCCTCCTTCATAGAAGCCTCCCATTTTGGTATCAGTGGGAGTCCATTCGAGATCATTTTCATCTTTTGGGCGGTTATAACCCAGCGGCATAAATTCATCATGGGTTTTATATGATGTTTTGCCTGCTATAAAGTCATCATAGAGTTTTTCCATCGTGGCATGATCCCAGTTGTCATTTGGCATGCCGGGTCTAATATGTTTACTGACTTGAAACACCTCTTCAGCATCCGCAGCAACATGCCATTTCCCGGTCATATAGGTGTCATACCCCTGCCGCTCTAACATTTTCGCCCAAGTTTGCTCTATTCCATCAGCGCTACTCAGTTGAGTATCGAATTTGTGGGCTCTCCAGACGGATCTGCCAGTATTCAGCATGGCTCTGGAAGCCTGACAGACAGCTCCATTCCATGCTCCCATGTTGTGTGCGTTGGTAAAGTTAACCCCTTGTTGAGCCAATTTATCCAAGTTAGGTGTCAATATTTCCTTATTACCATATTCACCAATAGTTTTTGGAGATTGATCATCGGCAAAGATAAACACAATATTAGGCTTAGCTGAAGTTACAGTAGTATTGTGTGCGACAGGATTTGAGGGCGAATTTTCGGATGATTCTTTGCTGCAGCCAGCCAGAGATAAAACCGCTGCTAGTGACAAGCAGAATGCGTAAATGATGGTCGCTTTATTTAAATTTGCAATCATGGGTAAAAAACTCTAATTATTGTATATGCAAAAACAAGTTTATATATAAAATTTAATAAATGCTAATCTAAATTTTTGGACGCAATTCAACTAGAACCTAATTAGGCGAGTTGTCTGCGATGCTCATTTACCATAAAGAGTAACTCGGCTGCTGCTACTGCGTCGGACATGGCTCGGTGATGCCTAGTCATATCAATGCCAAAGTGCTCGGTTAAATTTGCCAAAGAATAGGATTTTAACCCAGGCTTAGCCTTGCGCATTTCTCGAACAGTACATAATTTGGGCATACGGAATGGCTGTTCAATACGCTCGAACTCATTACGAATGAAACCATAGTCAAAATTAACGTTATGTGCGACGAAAATGCTGTCCGATAAAAATTTTCGCAATGAGTCAGCAATTTCGGAGAATAACGGGGCGTTGACCACCATGTCATTATCAATACCGGTTAACTGGGTAATGTTTCTAGGGATATGGCGTTGCGGATTTAATAATGTCTCCCAACGATCAACTACCTGATCACCTACCACTTTGACAATGCCAATTTCGGTAATACGATGATTGTTAGCTCGCCCTCCAGTGGTTTCGATATCAACAACACAATAGGTTTGTTCGGGATCTAAAAACCACTCAACTTGCGTAATTGCGACATTAAAACCATGTTTACGCAATTGCCTTATTGTCAGCAACTGATTTTTTCGTAATTGATCACCCGGCGCTTTGACTTCTTCAAATCGAAGTTTTTGATCTTCAACTACCATGAGATCTGGGTAGCCGTCTCCTAACGCTTTGAAGTCTTTTGCCATCGCCCTTAAGTGATCTACAAGTTCATTAATTGATAGGTGATCAAATAAAATAGCAAATACTTCTAGTAACGACTTATGCCATCGGAAAATGCCATTTGGGATTCCATATTTCTCTAACATTGTTTTGCTGATTAACTTGAATCCTAACTTGGCCGAAGTCATTCGCGACAATTTAGTTTCAATCTGTGAGGAATAGTTTTCATAGAAGTTATTTTGCACTATTGATTGAGGTCTAAAATCGAATTCAGTGATCAACGACTTATCATCAGCCTCAAATAGTTCTTGCCAAAATACAATGCCAAATAATGCTCGCCATAATCGATTTTCTGTGCGAAAGGCTTGGCAGCCCTTTTTCTGATAATATTTCTGGACACCGCGCTCAACTTGGTCTCTGTATACCTCATCTATCTTTACTATCGTCGACGCTTCTCTGAGCATATCGGTAAAAATACTGGTGCGCTTTTTCTGAAATTTTCGCGCTAGGAAATCTTCAGCGAATGTCAACAATCCTTCTGATTCAGGATATTCGATAATGGTTTCCAATGCACCGAGTACCCATTCCTTATCGCCTAACTTAAACCTTTCTCTGATAACACGCTCTTGTGCCTCAGGATAAGCTGATTTATTCAAGGTTTTAAGGGCGAGATCTTGGTGAGACGGCAATAGGCGCTTACCAAGTTTGTAGACAAATTTATCATAATGCGTGATCGCCACGTTTCCGACGGGGACCGGATTTGAATCTATATTTTCCGCTAATGTGATTAATTCTTCGCTATCACAATCAAAAACATATTTTCTTTGTTGAGCGTAAAAAAAGGCACTTTTACCTTCATCAAAAAACTCGAATCTGGCTGCATCACTGCTTACTCCGCTTTTTGTCCGCATTATGCCCATATCGCGCATTGAGAATTTATTCAGGCTACTGTACAAGTCACCAAAAAATAGAAACAAAAAATAGCGGATGTGTTGCTCATATCCCCTCACTACAAACTCTTGTGTCAGCCCAGTTTGACTAAGGTGTGAATAGCTACAATAACATCGCGCTAACTCGAATAAGGATTGTTTTTTATCGGAGGCTTTGAAAGTGACTTGTGTGTTTCCAAGCAATTCAATTAATTGGGGCTTAGTTAATGCCGCAATCATCATGTCATAGTCTGGTTCTGCAATTTTGCTATAAAAACCCTTAGCTAGTAAAAGTGATAAATTTTGTTCATGATGTTCGATTTCGTCGTAATATAAGCTAGCTCGCTTTATGAGTGGCGTTTTTCGGTTTAACCCGCGAACAAAAAGACATTGAGCATCTTCAGGCAGATTTTCAAAACGGTGTAAAAATGCCTGGTCCTCTTTATCCAGTAAGTGTTTACATGGTCCTCGGATAAAATCTAAGAACTCAGTGAAGTGGGTTAAGTAATATTTGCTTGGAAGCTCTTTCATAGGGCTAGGTTATTTTAATAATTACTGTATATCCATTCAGTATAAATAAAAATTAGATACTATCCAAATCTAAACATATCTAAATGGCGTACTAGACTTATTAAAATCCTTCCGAGCTAATTGTGGTAATAGAGCAGCTATGAGTTTAACCGACGCTGAAAGTTTTGAATGTCCTTATTGTATGACGAACAATGATATTGAAATAGATGAAGCTAACGACATTGGACAACAGCAGATAGTGGATTGCCAAATATGTTGTCAGCCAATAGAAATCCTCATTGTTGATCATGGATTTGGCTTAGAGCTTATTGCGAAACGAGATGATGAATAGAAAATGAAATTTAAGTCTTGTGATATTCAAAGCATGGAATCTCGATATCGAGCGCAATTTATCAATTCGCTGTCAGGATTCAAAAGTGCGTCCTTGGTAGGAACTCATAATAAAAAGGGCAATGACAACCTAGCTATTATCAGCTCGATATTTCATGTTGGCGCAAATCCGCCTTTGCTGGGAATGATATTGAGACCGCATTCTGTTCGCCGAGATACCCTTGAAAATATTCAACAAATGGGTAGCTACACAATCAATCATGTAAATAGTCAAATCATCAAACAAGCACACCAAACGTCTGCTAGGTTTGATGCCGACATTAGTGAATTTGCAGAAACAGGACTCACTCCATTCTTTTCAGACTCCATGGCAGCCCCCTATGTGATGGAATCGAACGTAAAGCTCGGTATGCAGTTAGAGTCTATTCAGAATCTAGAAATCAATAATACTGAGCTGCTGATAGGACGAATTGTCGAAGTCATTATCGAAGAAAATGCAATAAGGGATGATGGATATGTTGATATTGAATCTTTAGACACTGCAACTATTTCGGGTTTGGATTCCTATCACAGCACACGGCGTATAGATCGATTCGAATATGCCAAAGTCGGAAAGCCTGTAAAAAGTATTTAAGCTGGGGTTTTCTGCTATAATCGCGCTGTTTTTTTCACCCTAACGTAATTTGGTATTTTAATGACTGTAACGCGTCAAGTTGTTCAGCGAATGAAAGCGGACAGAGGTTTGTTTTCTTATCCTAAGTATTGGGCGGAATGTTTTGATCCTGCTCCATTTTTGCCTATGTCCAGAAAAGAAATGGATCAGTTAGGGTGGGATAGTTGTGACATTATTATCGTTACAGGTGACGCCTATGTAGATCATCCGAGTTTTGGCATGGCGGTAATAGGCCGGGTGCTTGAATCTCAGGGATTTAGGGTTGGGATCATTTCCCAGCCAGACTGGACGAACAAAAAAGACTTCATGGCCTTAGGCGAGCCAAACCTGTTCTTTGGTGTCACGGCAGGCAACATGGATTCAATGATCAACCGCTACACGGCTGATCGTAAACTGCGTCATGACGATGCATACACTGCTGGAAACGTGGGGGGAAAGCGTCCGGATAGAGCCGTGACTGTTTATACTCAACGATGTAAAGAAGCCTACAAAAAGCCCGTTGTTATTGGTGGAATCGAAGCCAGCTTAAGACGAATTGCTCATTACGACTATTGGTCTGATAAAGTGCGTCGCTCAGTCTTGTTTGATTCTAAAGCCGATATGCTGATGTTTGGCAATGCTGAACGGCCTTTAATTGAAATGGCCCATCGATTTGCTGCAGGTGAGACCATTGCAGAAATGCAAGATATCCGCGGAACGGCTGTGCTCAGAAAAGAGCCCTTACCTGGGTGGCAGGGTGTCGATTCAACCCACGTAGATGTTATTGGTAAAATTGATCCCATTATTAGCCCGTATCAAGTCATTGAAGACAGTTGCGCAATCAATGAACAAGACAAATTAGCTGCCGAAGAAGCGCAAAAAGCCAAACCCATAGTTGTGCAGCCGTTTACATCAAAAACCAAACGGCGCAAACCTTGGGAAAAAACGTATGTGATGCTGCCTCCTTACGATGTGGTTAGAGCAGAGAAAACTCACTATGCGCATACATCTCGAATATTGCATCAGGAAACCAACCCAGGGTGTGCCAGAGCGTTGGCTCAACGACATGGTGACCGCATCGTTTGGATTAATCCACCGGCATTTCCTCTTGAAACAGAAGAGATGGATGCGGTTTTCGATTTACCTTATGCGCGTGTACCTCATCCGAGTTATGGAAAAGAAAAAATACCTGCATACGACATGATTAAAACCTCGGTCAATATCATGCGTGGATGCTTTGGCGGTTGTACTTTCTGTTCTATCACTGAGCATGAAGGACGCGTGATACAAAGCCGCTCAGAAGAATCAATTGTGCGCGAAATCGAGCAAATTCGCGATAAAGTGCCCGGATTTACTGGTGTGATATCTGACTTGGGTGGCCCCACAGCCAATATGTACAAGTTACGCTGTAAAAGCGCCAAAGCAGAGCAAACCTGTCGACGTTTATCCTGTGTTTGGCCAGACATATGCGGGCACCTAGATACAGACCAGACGCCAACTGTTGAACTTTACCGAAAAGCTAGAAAAGTCGAAGGTGTCAAGAAAGTACTGATTGCATCGGGCGTGCGCTATGACTTGGCAATCGAAGATCCTAACTATGTTAGAGAGTTGGTCACGCATCATGTTGGAGGTTATTTAAAAATTGCTCCGGAACATACCGAAAAAGCGCCATTAGATAAGATGATGAAGCCTGGTATGGGAACCTATGACAGATTTAAAGAAATGTTCGATAAATACACCAAAGAAGCGGGCAAAGAACAGTTCTTGATCCCATATTTTATTTCTGCCCATCCAGGGACAAAAGATATCGATATGGTTAACCTGGCGTTGTGGTTGAAGGAGCGTAACTTTAAGTTGGATCAAGTACAGAATTTTTATCCGTCGCCAATGGCTAACGCCACAACCATGTACCACACCAATAAAAACCCGATTCATAAAGTAAACCACAAAAGCGAAGTTGTTGAAGTGCCTAAAGGTGAAATTCACCGGCGCCTCCATCGAGCCTTGTTGCGATATCATGATCCCGCAAATTGGCCGATAATCCGTAAAGCACTAAAAGAAATGGGTAAAGCACATTTGATTGGGAATGGTGCAAAACATCTTGTTCCCTATGAAAGTAGAAACGAATTGAAAGGCAAAGACCACAAGACCTATGCCAAACGTTCAGTAAACAAAGCCATTGCAAAAGGTAAGGGAACAAACAAAGCGCAAAAAGGGTTAACGCGATTTAGTGATGATCAACCGTTTAATAAACACAAAAATAAAAAGCACAAGAACCAAGGGAAGCATTAAAATCAAGCACAAACACAGCCCTTCGGGTTCGTCCTAAGCGCCTCCTGCTCTGAGTTTCTGACTTTTAGCTCAGAACCACTAGGCTTTCAAATCAGCGCCGCGATCAGAAGGCGCTCTAGATGGCAACCACGTTGTAGATAAAAATTCATACAGCAAAGGTCAATAGACCCTAGTTGATTGCAATTCAAACTAGTTCAAAATAGTCACCCACCTCATTGGGTACTTTCTTTTTTGGCTAATTGATAGCCTAGGATGCCACAAGTTAAAATGCCTAGGTTTCCAGCAAAGTCCAGCAACATCCAATGGCTGAAAATTTGAGCCACAAAATAGAAATAGTAGTTAAAAGCAAAAAATGGCACCGAACCAATGAGACCAAAAATAAGAAATGTTCGCGCTTTAAAAACGCTAGTCCATATTACTATACCTCCTAAAACAGCTTGAGCACCAAAGCAACCCATTAGTATGGATGACGATGTACTGCCAATATAGTATTCAGGTTTGAACACCAGAGATTCAACGGTTTGAGGGAAAAATAGGCACCATCCACCAAGCAATATAAATATCAATGCCAATAGTTTCTGTATCTGAGAAGCTTTCATTTTTGTTCCTTGTACTAATTTCTTGTTCGATGCGTTGACCTTTCTGAATGAGTTTCAACTGTCAGCAAAGGTCAACAGGCCCTAGCTAATTTATGATTTTAAAACGTGTTTAACACGGAATAGTGCAATGCCGATCAGGAATAAGGATAGTGTATAGGGTTCAGGAATGTCAGTTTGTCTGAAAGCCACTTCTCCAATGGAGCAAGAATAAAATGAACTAGGTTGATTTGGGCATGCAGACATATCAAATCTTATGTATTGAAGATCAAACTTAGCGATTTCAAAAACTTCGGCAGAATATCGATAATCATCGTTGGGTCTAGTTTCATCAAACGGATTGTCTTGAGGCATTAATTTATGTGCAATATCAAAAAAATTAACTCCATCAAGAGAACCAAATAGATTTAACACACCAATTCCCGATGATTCCTCGTTCCAGAGAGCGACTGCGTCAATCGTAGTGGGTCTTCCCAAATCAAACGTAACGCTGGCCGAGACAGGAGACGCCCCAGTTCCTATTTCGCTAAACCACTCAAATCCGAAGTAATCACTGGTGTGAAAAGGGTTTGTTGCCATATATTCATCGAAATCTGTTACGCCACTGATATATTTATCGTAAAGGCCATCTTGATTATGCGAATGAACAATCCCACCGTATCCTGGTCCTCCAGAATTCACCTTAGCATCAATAGCACTAATAATTACACCAGCCATACTTTGTGTGCTCACCATTAGAAATAAAACACTAAAAGCACAGAATCTCTTTATCTTCGTAATATTGCATTTATCCATTTTTAGTTTCTTCCTCATTTTTATAGTCTTATGAAATATCACCAAGCGCTGAATGTGGCTGCTTGGTAATGCTGAACCAATCATATGGATAATCTTATTTTTTAACTTGAAGAAAGCGTGGAGATCCTGTGGAGCTTTTAAGGTATCTGAAATATAAGGGCTAATTGTTTTGCATTAGCATTCTTTAGATCAACTATTTCTGGTGCTAATAAAGACACTGATTTATGTTACCTGTAACAGCCAAAGTATTATCTGAACAACAAACCATTCAGTAGAGGAGCTCAATCCATGACGTTTATACATAAACAATTGGTGTTGGATATTGATCAACCTACCAAAGATATGTTTTCAAAGGATCAAACTCGATACGGCTATGTACCTAATTACAGCAAGGTGTTTGCTAATCGAACTGATGTAATGGATTCTTGGGCGCATTTGCAAGCTAGTATCAAAACACATTTGACAACGCTTGATTACGAACTAATTGTACTTGTAACTGCTATTGAATTGCGCAATTCCTATTGCTCTTTAGCTCATGGGAAAATGTTGATGGAAAAATATTTTAGTCAACAAGAATTGCAAGATATTGTGCACAATCAAGGACGCAAAACACTGACGCTACGACAGCAAAATATGATCACGCTAGCGAAAAAAGTGGCGGGTAGGGCTGACCAAATTACACAGACTGATATTGATCAAGTTAAAGAATCGGGTTTCTCTGATGAAGAAGTCTTCGATATTGTTAGTGCTGCTGCGGCAAGATGTTTTTTCAGCAAACTAAACGATAGTTTAGGTGCATCCCCAGACAGTATTTTCGAAAAATTCGATGATGAATTTAAAAAGTTGTTTGTTGTTGGACGCCCAATCTCAATGGATTCACAGGAAAAATAACTAACCTCAGGTTAACTACAAAGCGATGAAAGTTTTCATCATAGAACAACCTTAAATTTAAAAATTGTAAATATGTTCAGCTATGACGTTCTAGCCCTTTGTGAACGTGAAATTCAAAGAAAGATCAGGAAAAGACCAAGAGATCTGCAAGTTAATCCTTGAGCCGATAGCTAGAATTCTCATCGTCAAATGGAGTCAACGAATCCATGGCACGAAAAACTAAACATTAAACAATAATTTAAACTAAGGAATTTATTATGAATACGAGTATGCAAACTGAAATTACAAACAATGGTGTAAACGTAGAAGCGCTTTTAGGTGCAAGAGAAGCACTTTCCGAAACACCTGTTGCAGCTAAATTTCAATGGCGTGCAGAGTCTAAATGGATTAACGGCACTCATAGCCAAACGACGATTAACAAATTTTTTGGTTTGGGCGAAGAACACAATCACAAGACAGCTTCAACGTTTGATACTGACCATCCAGCAATATTTGCTTCTGAAGATAAAGGACCAACTCCAGTAGAATATGTTTTGGTAGGTTTAGCTGGATGTTTAAGTTCTGGTATTGCAGCGGTTGCACAAAATCGAGATATTCAATTGCACTCTGTGAAGGCGAGTCTGGAAGGAGAAATGGATATTCAAGGTATCTTAGGAATGGACAGCGACATCAGAAATGGTTTCGACAGCATCAAAGTCGTTTATCACATTGAAGCTGATGCCAGCAAGGAAGACATTGAAGCCTTGGTTGCTCAATCGCAAAAACGCTCTGCAGTATTTGATGCCCTTACTAATCCTACTTCTGTCCATGTTGAAGTAGCTTAAAGTCTATTTAAGGGAGTTTCGCACATGTTCAACTTTAAAAAAGTTTCCACTATTATTATTGGTGCTGGTCCAGCAGGATTGAGTTTCAGTCAACAGTTGTCAAGATTATCTATTGACCACGTTATATTTGAACGGGGGGAAATAGCCAACTCGTGGAAGACTGAACGCTGGGACTCTCTTAAATTGCTTACACCCAACTATAAATTCAATTTACCTGACTTCCGTTATGTTGGTCGGGATCCAAATGGCTTTATGGAAAAGGATGAAGTGGTAGAGCGTTTAACGCGATTTGCAAAATTGTGTGATGCACCTGTTCACAATCGAACAAGTGTACGCCAAGTCACAAAAGTAACAGGTGGATATCGAGTTGTTACAAACAGGGCGACCTGGTTTTGTCGTACCTTGGTACTAGCGAATGGCGCTTTTGGCAATCCTGTGACCCCTTCTGTTGCCTCGAGCCTCCCGAAAAATACGTTGAGTTTGCATAGTAAGCAGTATAAAAATCCAGCCCAGATGCAACCTGGAAAGGTACTGGTAGTTGGTGCATCTGCTTCTGGATTGCAAATAGCCAATGAGCTCGTTGATAGTGGTTTTGACGTCACCCTCTCGGTTGGTGAACACGTGAAAATTCCTCGAAACTATCGAGGTAAAGATATATTTTGGTGGTTAGATATCAGTAAACTCGCTACCGAATATACTGGTGACGTGTTAGACAGATTGAGGTTGCAAAATTTGCCCTCGCCACAATTAACGGGTTCCAATTTGATGCCCATATTTGACTTAACTCATTTGAGTAAAAAAGGAGTTAAGTTAGTGGGCAAACTATCTGGGGTTAGCAATGGCAACTACCAGTTTTCTGGAGCCTTGAAGAATACCTGTAAGTTGGCTGATTTAAAGTTGAACAGACTACTCGATAAATTTGACAGTCTACCTGAAATAGAAAGCTATTCAGACACTCTTACTCAATCAGAAAGGTTTTCTAGTACAGTATTGTCGGAAACAGAAAACTTGTCAGTAGCTTGTACTGACGTACAAAATGTTATTTGGGCTACTGGATTAAAACCTGACTACAGTTGGCTAAAAGTCCCGGTATTAAACCACAAAGGCATGCTTAATCAGACAAATGGAATCGTTTCATCTCCGGGGATGTTCACTCTCGGATTGCCATCAATGAGAACAAGGCAATCAAGCTACATTCACGGAATTGCCGCCGATGCAATTAGGGTATCTTCAGATTTGAAACAGTATCTAGATAAGCCTTCAGCTTCTCAGTCAACCTTGGGACAAAAGCTACTTGCAAAAATAAGCTAAAACTAGGTATTTGTTTGATTCGATTTAGACTCTTTTTAGGAAACCAAGACCAATGTTGTTATTACATTGGTTTTCGGCAACTAACCTAGCTATCAGAGAGATTAGCTGCGAAAATTCGCCAAATTTTAGTTCCTAGATTATAGTTAACTTAGTTGAGTTGCTGAGTAAATTAGAGTTATCAGTCGGGCACATGCGTAGATATAACTCTATTCTACTAAGGTGAAACAAAACTAGGCGAAACAAAGCGAAATTTTAAATTCTGGCAGGCATTGAAAATGAAACTTTCATTATTTCAACGAATTAAAAGTGTTAATAAGTGCTTATCCAAGCTATACACAGCAAAACTACCCTCTTTTCTAGCTTTGGCGTTATGCATTACTCTGAGTGCATCGGCATTAGCAAATAGTGATAACGGGGCTATGTCGGCTATAGCTAGTCCTCATTTTGATATTTTTCGTGTTGCAGAGCACGCTGTGTTGCCTGCCTCTAGGAAAATCTACGTAAAGGATATCACCGCTGAGTTTTCTGCAAGTTGGAAGATGGAGTTTGGTGGTCAAACAAGCAAAAATTATAAAGCACGCGTGTTAAGGGATTACAGTAAGGTACTTAAAGCGCATCTGGAAGATAAACTGGCTGAGTCAGGTTGGAAGGTTATAGATACACCTGAGGAAGGCGTGTTGGTCGTTAATGCAGTGCTAAAAGATTTATATTTAGAAGGACCTCAAAAGTTAACGCGTGAGCATGTACTTGTGTCTAATATAGGTAAGTCATCTATATTGGTCACCGTCGACGGAGCGGATAAAAACCCAATTTTTGAAATAGAAGACCGGCAGAATATTAGCGGTTTTGATAGTTTTTTTGTCGAGGCAGACAATGCCATCAACTACGCCAGATTTAACACAGTAATGGAGAGTTGGGCGAGCAAATTTGTGGCCTATCTCGATCTAACTTCTAGCGAATATGGTACTAGCTAAGGCTCATCCGTCAGAACAATACAGACACTGAAAAGCGCAACATTCTTGGTTCAAGCACATGATAATGGAGATCTTCTATTTCAGCATCAGCGGGTTCGTTCTGAAGTCTAGATGCGTAAAAGTAGTCGATATCGTGATCATTACTATCAAGTGCATTGAGCAAATCAACTTTAAAAATTAAATTGTTGAAAGAGTAGCCCATTCGCAAATTAACCACAGTACTCGGATCTGATTCTACCGAGCTGTCTTCAATTAACGGTCTCTCGCCGAAATACCTTACTCTTGCATTCGCAAACCAGCCGTTGCTGAATTGCGCACTAGCACCAGCTTGAATAACGTGTTCGATAGCGCCTGGAATCGCATTACCATCTTCGGATTGATCGGTAAATTCAGCATCAGCAAAGGAGTATTCTAAATCAAATGTCCAGACATCATCGAGACGGTAGTAAGTAGTAAGTTCTAACCCTTGACGTCGAGACGCTCGTGATGCCTCAGTATTGCCCGCATCACCAACAAATAATAATTCGCTGTCTAATTCCAGATACCAAAGGGCCAAAGATGCATTGAGTTTATTACTGATATTGGTGCTGACGCCGATCTCATATCCCAAAGACTTTACAATAGGATCGACCGGAGTAACTGCCGAACCATCGATGGGATCAACCTGATTAATGGTGCCTCTAGCATCGTTGGAGTGAAACCCTTGTCCAGCCGAGAAGTAGCTTTCCCATTGATCATTGATGGCATAAATAAGACTGCCTTTGACAGAAAAATTACCGTCGCTTTGGTTTCCACCATTGTTGCTTAAATCCACACCATTAATGTTCTCTGCAACCAAACTTTGCACGTCAAAGTCATAGTAATCGTATCGAGCGCCAAACTGAGCTCGTAACTGATTGGTTAATTCAACCTGGTTGTCGAG
The DNA here is from genome assembly GCA_947503265.1 of uncultured Alteromonadaceae bacterium. Lineage (GTDB taxonomy): Bacteria > Pseudomonadota > Gammaproteobacteria > Enterobacterales > Alteromonadaceae > Aliiglaciecola. The sequence goes on along the minus strand of CANNDC010000007.1, from coordinate 28,906 downwards.
GTATATGCCAATACTGTTTTGTTTTACTTCGTCGCTTCGAATTGCACCTAAACGCTGTCTTGCCTCCGAACTATGAAGCCCAACTTCGCCAATATCATCGCTTCGGAATTGTGTGCCAATTTGACTGTTCATTTCCCCGATTTTGAAGTTATAACTTAATTGGCCACCGATAATGAAACGTTCATCAACTTGTTCAAATTGATCGCCATTGATTGGATTGTCGAGAAAATAAGTGAAATTCGACCAAAGATTGAGATCGTAACGAATGGCGTAAATATTGGCTTTTATTTTGTCATCTTGCCACTGAGTATTAATGCTGTATCGACTGCTTTGACCACCCACTGTCGTGTCTAATGAACCAAATTCATCAATTATGCCCTGCTCTACGGCTCGAAGAGGGATCTGATCGGCGCTGTTCCATTGATTATCATAAGCCATAAAGCTGACAGACAATTCACCATCACCAAGCTTCTGAGTATATTTGAATAGCCCGTTATATTTTTTTAAATCTTCTTTGATATCCGTCCAAGGTCCATCGTAATAATTTAACTCAGCGGCGTAATATAAGTTTCCTTGATCCAGTTGGGTTGAATTGGTTAAGACTAGGCGTTGATAATCATTTTCACCCAGCGTTAACTCAGCCAAGCCTTGAGATTGCTGTCGAGCCGTTTTGAAGTTTGCGCTGCCAGCGCCACTGAAGTCGCCAATTTCGCTATAGTAGGCGCCCTTAAAGTATTCCAGAGACTCTATGGTTTCGGGAATGATGAAGTTTAAATCTGTATAACCTTGCCCATGCCCGTGAGTACGCATATTAACCGGCATATCATCAATAAACGTGGCAAAGTCAGTACCATGATCAAGGTTAAACCCACGTAAAAAATACTGGTTAGCTTTACCCGTGCCGCTGTGTTGAGTCACCACCATTCCCGGCACAAGTTCCAGAACTTCACCTGTGCGTAACATAGGGCGTATGCCAATTTCATCTTGCTTAACTATCCCTTGAGACGCCGATACGGCTTGCCCTAACAGGTTTGTCCGGCGGCTTTCAATCGTCACTCTTTCCACGTCGGATATTTCCGATTCACCGCTTTGCTGTTTTCCACTTTCTTGAGCGAGGGAAACTGAAGGGCTGAGTACTAAAATGGTGAGCCAAGCAATGTATTTGCCTTGTAAGCATCTAAACCGCAACATCGAGATTCCATTGTTTACTAGATGAACAATGAAAACTTTGCCATTGAATTTGTGCCAATGCAACTTTAAACATTTCTTCATTTTGATCTCATTTCAGGTGATTTTGATCGAGTCTTATGGACATTAATCAACGGTATGGCGAACTAAATTGTCCAAATTTCTAAGCACACATGCTCGATAGTCAGGGATTTATTTACCCTCATTAGATTTGTTGCCGTGCATCAAATGATCCCTTTTGACTTTGCTGCCATAATAAAAACGATTCAGTCCGCCACTTGGATGCATTTTTTAAATATGGAGAAACGATCTCGCAATCAGATCAATCTAGTTTGGCTAAAACGAGATTTACGATTGCGTGACCACGCCGCGATTTTATCCGCTGCCCAAAAACCCGGTAAGCTTATTCTTTGTTATGTGTTTGAGCCCATGTTCTTAGCTGATCCTCATTATGATCTGCGACATTGGCGATTTATTTGGCAATCTATTCAAGATCTCAATTTTCAACTGACTCCATTTGATACGAAAATTTTATGTTTACATGACGATCTCCCTACAGCATTCAACAATCTTAAAGAAAAAATCTCATTTACAACACTTCATAGCTACCAAGAAATTGGATTAGACAATACATTCAAGCGTGATACCCAAGTAAAACAGTGGTGCAAGGACAATCAGGTCGAGTGGACTGAGCATCCTTATGCAGGAGTTATCAGAGGGCTTACTAGTCGGCGAAAATGGGATGAAAACTGGCGTCAGCAAATATTGAAAGGGTGTGATGATCCTGACTTATCATCGATTCAGTGGGAGTCGGCTGAGAATATCGAAAACTGTTCTTCTGCTATTCCTCAATCAGCAGAGTGGCAAGAGGATGCTCCATTGTTTCAGAAAGGAGGAGAGAGGCGAGCGTGGCACACACTTCATCACTTTTTTGCGGGGCGCGGAAAAAGCTATTCTACTTCGCTGTCCAGCCCGGTTGAAAGTAGGAAGGCATGCTCTCGCACTTCGCCTTATTTAGCATGGGGAAACATCAGCGTTCGGCAAATGTACCAGTTTGTTTTACAGCATCAGCAAAAGGGATGGGGACGCACGATTTCTGCTTTAACCGCACGATTGCATTGGCATTGCCATTTCATCCAGAAATTCGAAAGTGAATCAGATATGCAATTCCGACCGGTTAATTTGGCATACCAAGCCTATCCCTATTTACAAGGTCAAGAAGCAAGGTCGCGGCTCAATGCATGGAAAAATGCTTGTACTGGCTTTCCGCTGGTGGATGCGAATATGCGTTGTTTAAAGGCAACCGGATACATTAACTTTCGAATGCGAGCCATGTTAGTTAGCTTTTTATCGCATTTGTTAGACCTAGATTGGCGAGAAGGTGTAGAGCATCTCGCCGCCTTGTTCCTTGATTTTGAGCCGGGCATCCATTATCCACAATTTCAAATGCAGGCGGGTGTCACTGGTATCAATATGATTCGAATCTACAACCCAGTTAAACAATCGCAAGAGAAAGACCCTGATGGCGCGTTTATTCGTAAGTGGCTTCCTGAATTGGCCGATTTACCCAATGAAGTGATTCATACACCTTGGAAGTTAACGCCAATGGAGCAAAGTATGTGTGGTGTGACATTAGGGAAGGATTACCCTCACCCTATTATAGAATTAACCCAGAATGCGAAGCAGGCGCGAGACAAACTTTGGGGATTCCAGAAAAGAGAGGATGTGCAGCGTGAAGGAGAAAGAGTACTGAATCGACACACATTGCCTAATAGACCGAGAAATATGTGATCAAATAGGTTTGTGCAAATCCTTGCATATTCCTCAATACACGTTTTAATTACTTCATGGTGTAGCCAGCCCGCTGCACCTCAACACTGAGGTAAGCTAAAATGACAAAAACAATCAAATTTACCCTGAGCCTTTTTATTCTTTTGTTTGTTGTTACAGGTTGCTCAACCAAAAAAGACCCACCAAAACCTGTCCTTTCAAATGCACAAAACAACTACACAACCAATCAGCAATGTATCGATATCATTAAAGAATTCGAAGGTGTTAGATTAAAAGCTTACACTGGGCCGGGTGGTCATTTGTTAATCGGTTACGGGCACAAGGCCGGCGTCACGGCAAACATGACGATCACCCAAGAACAAGCCGAAGACTATTTAAAATCTGATTTGGCGGAGGTAGAGCAAAATGTAAACCGTCTGGTCAAAGTGAAACTCAACCGAAACCAATTCAGTGCATTGGTGTGTTTAGCCTACAATATTGGTTGGGGAAATTTTGGCAGCTCAACTTTGTTATCACGTCTAAACCAAGGTGATTTTGGCCAAGCAGCTGATCAGTTTTTAGTCTGGCGAATGGTGAGGGGAAAAGTTAACCGTCATCAAGAGAAAAGACGTGCTCGCGAACGAGCGCTGTTTGTACAATAACTTAGCCAGATCACTTGCTTGGCAGGTGCGCTCATGATATAAAACGCACCGCGAATTTAGTTGGTAGTAATATACTGATTGAATTGACGCGAAACATGAAATTTAAATCACACATATATCGACACATTTGTCGGGGTGTCTGAAACGGTTTTGCCGCCGAATCGGATCGATAAATGGGATATATGGAGGCTTAACCCCAATTTGAGGAAAAACACAATGGCAAACGTATCTATGCGCGACATGCTCCAAGCGGGCGTGCACTTCGGTCACCAAACTCGTTACTGGAATCCTAAAATGAAGCCTTTCATTTTTGGTGCTCGTAACAAAGTTCATATCATCAACCTAGAAAAAACGGTTCCTTTATTTAATGACGCTCTTAACTACATTGGTGGCGTATCATCTAAAAAAGGTAAAGTACTTTTTGTTGGTACCAAACGCGCTGCAAGTGATGCAGTTAAAGAAGCTGCACAAAAATGTGACCAATTTTACGTAAACAAACGTTGGTTGGGTGGCATGTTGACTAACTGGAAAACAGTGCGTCAATCTATCAAACGTTTGAAAGATCTTGAGCAACAGTCTCAAGACGGCACGTTTGAGAAGCTAACTAAGAAAGAAGTATTAATGCTTCAACGCGAAATGACTAAGCTAGAATCAAGCTTAGGTGGAATCAAAGATATGGGCGGCCTTCCTGATTGCTTATTCGTCATTGATGCTGACCACGAACATATCGCTATCACAGAAGCTCGCAATCTAGGTATCCCAGTAGTATCTGTTGTTGATACTAACTCTAACCCTGATGGCGTAGACTACATCATCCCCGGCAATGACGACGCTATCCGCGCAATTCAACTTTATTTGAATGCTGCTGCAGACGCTGTTTCTCAAGGCCGCGAGCAGAACCTAGAAGTTCAAGCTGAGCAGGATGATTTCGTAGAAGCAACTGAGTAAGTTCGCTACCTTCTTTATCCAAAATATTCTTGCAGGGGCTGTATTTTAATACCGCCCCTGTTTTATACATTATTTACTATTCTCTATTTGAGGAATCGAAAATGGCAGTAACAGCAGCCCTTGTAAAAGAACTTCGTGAACGTACCGGCGCAGGTATGTTGGATTGTAAAAAAGCACTAGTTGAAACTGATGGTGACATCGAACTTGCGATTGAAAATATGCGCAAATCTGGGCAAGCGAAAGCGGCTAAAAAAGCAGGCCGTATTGCAGCTGAAGGCGTTATATTGACGAAAGTTGATGGTGGCGTAGCGACAATGATGGAAATCAACAGTGAAACTGATTTTGTTGCTCGCGATGAAGGCTTCTTAGCTTTCTCTTCTCAATTAATTGAGTTGGCCGCAGCAAACAAAATCAATGACATTAACGTTTTGAACGAAACTGAAATTGATGGCACTAAAGTAAGCACACTTCGTGACAACCTCGTTGCTAAGATTGGCGAAAACATCTCTCCACGTCGTGTAATCAGTGTTGAAGGTGAGAACCTTGGTGCATATGTTCACGGTGGCAGAATTGGCGTTATCACAATCCTAAATGGCGGTGATGAAGAATTAGCAAAAGATATAGCAATGCATGTTGCTGCTGCTAGCCCTCAGTTTGTTAAGCCTGAAGATGTGCCTGCTGAAGTTGTTGAGAAAGAAAAAGGCATCCAAATCGAGATTGCTATGCAATCTGGAAAACCTGCTGAAATAGCAGAAAAGATGGTTACTGGTCGCATGAAGAAGTTTACTGGTGAAATTAGCTTAACAGGACAACCTTTCATTAAAGACCCAAGCAGCACTGTTGGTCAGCTTCTTAAATCTAAAGGCGCTGATGTAATCAACTTCGTCCGTTTTGAAGTTGGTGAAGGAATCGAGAAAAAAGAAGAAGATTTCGCGGCAGAAGTTGCTGCACAAATGGAAGCAGCAAAGAAATAATTGCGCCTTTAGCTTTTGCCTAAAGCCAATGTCATATAAACTACTGGCACCTCAAATTGAGGTGCCTTTTTATATGAACTGTATTTATTAAGGAATTGCCCGTCTATGAGTATCAACCCCAAATCTGCTTATCGTAGAATATTATTGAAATTGAGTGGCGAAGCCCTTATGGGGGAAGAAGGTTTTGGTATTGATCCAAAAGTACTAGACCGTATGGCTCAAGAAATCAAAGAATTAGTCGAAATGGGAGTGCAAGTTGGACTGGTCGTGGGAGGCGGTAACTTATTCCGCGGTGAAGGTCTTGCTAAAGCCGGAATGAATCGAGTGGTCGGCGACCATATGGGAATGCTAGCCACAGTCATGAATGGTCTAGCAATGAGAGATGCACTGCATCGAGCATTTGTTAATGCCCGCCTTATGTCTGCTATTCCGCTTAATGGCGTTTGTGACCCTTACAATTGGGCAGACGCTATTAGTATGCTTAAATCTGGTAGAGTAGTGATTTTCTCTGCTGGCACAGGCAACCCCTTTTTCACCACAGACTCCGCAGCATGCTTGAGAGGAATTGAGATAGAAGCCGACGCTGTTCTCAAAGGAACCAAGGTTGACGGTGTTTACAGTGACGATCCGGTGAAAAACCCAGACGCTGTGCTACACAGAACGCTTGATTATCAAGAAGTGTTAGAAAAAGAACTTAAAGTGATGGACTTGGCCGCATTTACATTGGCACGAGACCATAGTTTGCCCATACGCGTTTATAATATGAACAAACCCGGCGTATTAAAGCGTGTGGTAATGGGTGATGATGAGGGAACAACTATCTCTCATTACGCAAATTCAGACCAAGAATAAAAATAGGGAGACTAGATTGATAAACGAAATTCTCGAAGACGCTAGACAGCGCATGGATAAAAGTATCAGTGCTCTTAGAAATCAGCTAAGTAAAATACGTACTGGTAGAGCCCACCCTGCATTGTTAGATAGTATAATGGTGCCATATTATGGAACCGACACTCCACTTAAACAGCTTGCCAATATATTTGCAGAAGATTCTCGCACGTTAGCCTTAACCGTGTTCGATAAGAGCGCCTCTGCAGCAGTTGAAAAAGCCATTATGCAATCTGATCTTGGTCTTAACCCTATGAGCTCGGGCACTGCTATCCGTATCCCAATGCCAGCTTTGACCGAAGAACGTCGTAAAGATTTAATTAAAGTAGTTCGTGCAGAAGCTGAGCAAGGTAGAGTTTCAGTACGAAGTGTTCGCCGTGATGCGAATGCCGATATAAAGGAGCTGCTTAAAGAAAAAGAAATTGGTGAAGACGAAAGTCATAAGGCAGAAGATAATATTCAGAAACTTACCGATGAGTTCGTAAAAACAATAGACGGTATGTTGCAAGATAAAGAAAAAGAGTTGATGGAAATTTAATGTTTTTTACTATTAAATTTTGATTATATGACTCAAACAAAGATGCCAAAACACGTCGCCATTATCATGGATGGGAATGGTCGATGGGCTAAAAGCAAAGGTAAAATTCGAACCTTCGGCCATAAGGCCGGAGTTGAATCTGTTCGAGCTGCTGTGAGTTTTGCACGTAAAAACGGTATCGAATCCCTTACCTTATTTGCGTTTAGTAGTGAAAACTGGAATCGACCTGCGGAAGAGGTTGGTGTGCTAATGGATTTGTTTAATTTCGTGCTTAATAGCGAAGCAAAAAAGCTCAATAAGAACGACGTTAAGTTAAAAATTATCGGTGACAAATCTGGGTTTGATGACAAACTCGTTAAAAAAATTAATAAAGCGGAAGAGCTTACCAAGCATAACACGTCTCTCATTCTCAATATCGCCGCCAATTATGGTGGGCGTTGGGATATTGTCGATACAGCTAAAAAACTTGCATCTGAAGTAAAAGAAGGAAAATTGGCCGTTGATGACATTGATGAAAGCAAATTCAATCAGTTGAACTGCCTTTCTGATCAAGCGGAACTTGATTTACTTATTCGTACCGGTGGTGAGCGTAGGATCAGTAATTTCTTGTTGTGGCAATGTGCCTATGCAGAACTGTATTTTACCCAGACGTTATGGCCAGACTTTGATGAAGACGCATTTCAACTTGCCGTTGATGATTTTAGTGAAAGACAAAGACGGTTCGGTTTGACAGGCGAGCAGGTATCGGCTTGAAACCATTGATGATGAGACTGCGAGGCAGAACATGTTAAAACAAAGAATCATCACAGCTGTTATTCTTGCACCACTAGCGCTGTGTGCGATTTTGTTTTTACCTTTGTTGGGTTTCGAGTTATTCATCGCCTTTGTCGTTGCTGCGGGCGCTTATGAATGGGCAAATATGTCGGGTATCAAACCCCGGCCTCAAAAAGTCATATTTGCTCTACTTATTTTATTTTCTCTGCTCTTTTTAATTTACTGGGTTCCTACCAATCAAATTTGGTATCAAGGTGCCTTAAATGGCCTTTATAAATATATTTTGGGCGTGGCGGTGATTTGGTGGATAGTCTCTCTATTAATGATTCTTGCATACCCACGTTACACTGCAGTTTGGCGCAACAGCAAATTAATCCGTTGCCTGTTTGGCTTGCTAACGCTTATTCCTACTTGGGTTGCTGTTGTATCACTTCGTTCGCACATGTACGGTATTGACCCATTTTATGGCGCTTCGCTAATCTTTTATGTATTGGGTATTGTTTGGGCAGCTGATATAGGCGCGTTTTTTGTTGGAGTGAAATTTGGCCGACATAAATTACGCCCTAATGTATCGCCGGGGAAAACGCTAGAGGGCTTGCTCGGTGGTGTAGGGGCATCTACTGCTATCATTGCGTTTGCAGCATTGCACTATCAAGTTGACCCGAGTCGAATTTGGTTGCACTTAATGATAGGTGGTTTGACGGTTGCAGTATCTGCTTTAGGTGACCTGAATGAAAGCATGCTGAAACGGTGTGCTGGTATTAAAGATAGCGGAAAGTTATTACCCGGACATGGTGGTGTTTTAGATCGAATAGATAGTCTGACTGCCGCTTTCCCTGTATTTGCCTACTGTTACGTGATGTGGATGGCATAATGCAACGAATTTGCGTTTTGGGCGCCACAGGTTCAATCGGTCAAAGTACATTAGACGTAGTGGCCCGTCATCCTGACAAATTTAAAGTCATCGCGATCACAGCTCATAGCAACCTTGATTTGTTGGTTGAGCTTGCAGTGAAATGCCAGCCTGAATATGTGGTGATATCCAATCCTGATCTGTATCAGCAAACTAAGACGCGATTATCGCGAGCAAAAATTGACGTTGAGCTTTTATCTGGCCCAGAAGGATTGGTTGAAGTTGCCAAGCTCGCTGAAGTGGATAGTGTGATGGCTGCCATCGTCGGTGCTGCAGGATTACTCCCGACATTATCTGCCGTTCAGGCGGGCAAAAAAGTCATGTTGGCTAATAAAGAAGCGTTGGTGATGTGTGGAGAATTGTTTATCAACGAAGTGCAAAAAAGCGGTGCCAAGCTTTTGCCAATTGACAGTGAACACAATGCCATTTTCCAAAGTCTACCCGACTCTTTTGTGTATGGTGACCTTGCAAGTTCAGGGATTTCTAAAATACTGTTGACGGGATCGGGTGGCCCTTTCTTAAATACTCCCTTATCTACATTTGATGCCATTACACCAGATCAAGCTTGTGCTCATCCCAATTGGGATATGGGACGAAAAATTTCGGTTGATTCTGCCACCATGATGAACAAAGGGCTGGAATTTATTGAAGCCAAATGGTTGTTTGGTTTGAATAGTGACGATATCAACATAGTGCTTCATCCTCAGAGCATCATACATTCGATGGTTCAGTACAGTGATGGTTCAGTGATTGCGCAAATGGGAAACCCAGATATGCGCACACCGATTGCCCATTGCTTGGCGTATCCAAATCGAATCGAGTCAGGTGTGAAAGCATTGGATTTCGCCGACATTGTGAATTTCAGTTTCACCGTTCCTGATTTTGTGCGTTACCCCAACTTGGAAATCGCTATTCAAGCCTGTGAAGCAGGTCAATACGCTACTACGGCATTAAATGCAGCCAATGAAATCGCTGTTGAGGCATTTCTTTCAGGAATTATTCGATTTTCTGATATCGCCAAAATAAATCGAAATGTCGTAGAACATACTCAACCTGAAGTTTTGACAGAATTGCAACAAATATTATCAGTCGATGAACAAGCACGAGCCCTTGCAACGCAATATTTGCAGCGAGACTGCGCATGATTGACTTCATCTGGAATCTAGGCTCCTTTATCGTTGCATTGGGAATACTCGTTGCGGTTCACGAATGGGGACACTTCTGGGTTGCGCGCCGTTGTGGCGTTAAAGTGCAACGTTTTTCTATCGGCTTTGGAAAAGCATTGTGGAGTCGTAAGGATAAATTAGGAACCGAGTATGTTGTTGCCGCCATTCCCCTAGGTGGCTACGTAAAAATGCTTGATGAACGCGTTGAGCAAGTTAAACAAGAAGAATTACATATGGCGTTTAATCGTCAAAATGTATGGAAGCGTATCGCTATAATTGCTGCTGGCCCTGGAGTGAACTTTCTGTTTGCCATAGTCGCTTTGTGGCTAATGTTCATGATAGGCGTACAATCGGTTAAGCCTGTTATCGCAAACGCCGAGCCAGACTCAATTTATGCAAAAGCAAGCAGGGAGCAAGATGTAATAATTAACAGCATTAATGGCCATGCCACCGAAGATTGGAATGCAGTTAACCTCGAAATCATCTCGGCAATAGGCGAACGAGAATTGCTATTAAATGTCACCAGTTCTCAGGGTGTGGATCGAACGTTAACGTTAGACATCAGCAACTGGAAATTTGACCCTGATAAAGAGTCTGGGCTGCAAAGTTTGGGGATTATTCCATTTCGTCCTCAAATTACCAATCAAGTTGGTAAAGTGGAAGAATCTTCGGCTGGAGAGAGAGCTGGATTGCGCGAAAACGACTTTATTGTGCAGTTTAATGGAACTACTGTGCAAAATTGGGAACAAATAGTGGAGTTTATTGAACCTAGAGCGGCTCAAGAAGTCACACTAGGGGTTCTTAGAGACGAAAACTTAATTGAGCTAACCACTGTTTTGGGAAGCACTGAGCGTAACGGCAAGACGGTAGGATTATTGGGGATTTACCCTTTTCAATCACCTTGGCCAGAAGAATATGTTTTTGAGCAACAATATGGTCCAGTTGGTGCCTTAATAGAGGGCACTAAGAAAACATGGCGATTAATAGAAGTTAGTATATCTATGATTGGCAAGTTATTTTCTGGTGATGTTTCGGTTAAAAACTTGAGTGGCCCCATTTCCATTGCACAAGGTGCGGGCATGAGTGCCAGCTACGGTATTGTCACTTTTTTGAGCTTTTTAGCTCTTATTAGTGTGAATTTGGGCATTATTAACCTTTTACCCTTACCCGTGCTTGATGGCGGACACTTACTCTATTATTTTGTAGAGCTGTTTACTGGAAAGCCAGTTTCAGAGTCTGTTCAGGAAGTGGGCTTTAAGATAGGTGGAGTAGCTTTACTGTTATTGATGACAGTAGCGATATTTAACGATATAGCGCGATTATAATATGAAAAAAATAACACAAGTAGTTGGCGCAGATAGTCACTCGCCCGGCATTGAGTGCTTAGGAAGATTATTAATAAATGAAGTTTAAACAGTTAGTAGCAGCCGGATTGATATTATCCAGTGCTAGCTTTGCGCAAGCAGCTCCCGATAGTGAATTTGTAGTTTCCGACATTAAAGTTGAAGGCTTGCAACGTGTTGCGCTTGGTGCGGCATTGACTTATTTACCGATAAAGGTCGGTGATAAGATGAATAGTTTCAGAACGGCTCAGTTGATTCGGTCTCTATATTCTTCTACTCACTTCGAAAGTATCGAAATTTTGCGTGATGGCAATACCCTAGTTGTCAAAGTAAAGGAACGTCCTACTATCAGTAATATCATCTTTGAAGGAAATGATGATATTAAAGATGAGCAGCTTCAAGAGAGTATGGATGACAGCAATATTCGAGTTGGAGAGCCTCTCGATAAAACGGTATTGACTGGCATTGAAAATGGTTTAAAAGACTTCTTTTACAGTATTGGTAAGTATAATGCAGATGTCAGTGCCATTATCACGCCACTTCCGCGAAACCGTGTCGATTTAAAGCTGTTATTTGAAGAAGGCGATTCAGCCAAAATCCAACAAATCAACATTGTCGGTAATGAAGTGTTTTCCGATGCCGAATTGTTTCAACAAATGGAGTTGAAGTTTAATACTCCATGGTGGGATTTTCTTTCCGAAACGCGATACCAGAAACAAACCTTATCAGGTGACCTTGAAACATTAAGTAGCTACTACATGGATAGAGGTTACTTACGTTATCAAGTTGATTCAACTCAAGTCTCTATGACGCCTGAGAAAGACGGTATTTATATCACCATGAATATTACTGAAGGTGAGCAGTACACTATTTCAGAGGTTGAACTGGTCGGTGATTTGCTGGGCAATGAAGAATACATGAAAGCAATTTTGCCATTGGTTAAAGGAAGTTTATATAACCAAGCACAGGTTACTTACACAGAAGAATTCATTAGTAATTATTTGGGGCGATTTGGTTACGCTTATCCTGAAGTCACCACTATTCCTGATATTAACGATGAAGATAAGACAGTAAAATTAACCTTGTCAGTCGACCCGGGCAAACGAATTTATGTTCGCCGTATCAACTTTGAGGGAAATACCGTTACTGCTGACGAAGTGTTGCGCCAATCTGTTTCTCAGATGGAAGGCACTTGGTTATCTAATAGCCTTTTGGAGTCATCTAAAAATCAATTGTCACGCTTGACCTACATGGAAGAAGTGGACTTCGAGACGACGCGTCTTCCAGGTGAAGAAGATAAAGTTGATATTACCTATAAAGTTAAAGAACAGCCTTCTGGATCCTTCAATGCCGGTATCGGTTACGGTGACCGCACTAAGTTGAGTTTGCAAGCAGGTATACAGCAAGACAACTTCCTTGGTACAGGTAAAAGACTGGCGTTCAACATCAGTACGGTCTCTTTTCAGAAGAGCGTGCAGTTATCTTACACTGACCCCTATTTTACCATCGATGGCATCAGCCTTGGCGGAAGTTTGTCTTACAGTGAATTTGATGCTGGTAGTGCAAACCTTGTCCAATTCAATACTAAACAATATTCCATCGGGGCGAATGTTGGTTACCCAATCAATGAATTCAATCGAATTAGTTTTGGATTGAGTTACAGTGATGTGAAGTTGTCTAGACGTAGTTCTTTTGAACAAACGGATCGATTCTACAATCAATTTATCGATAGTAATGATCCCGATGCACCAATAGATTATTCCAGTTTCTTAGCATCAGTATCTTGGAGCCGAAGTACCTTAAACCGAGGTATCTTTCCTACTGCTGGGTCATCGCAAAGTGCGTCATTTAGCATTACGACACCAAATTCAGATGTAAACTATTTCAAAACGATTTTCGATAGCAAGTTCTATTATCCGTTAAGCAGGAATCAACGCTGGTCCTTCTTGACTCGGTTCAGAGCTGGTTATGGTAATGGCTACGGCGAAACTAATGGCATAGAGCAGGTATTACCGTTTACCCAAAACTTTACGGCGGGTGGTAGCGATACTCTACGTGGTTTCGAAAACAATACCGTTGGCCCTCGTGGTATCCAGTTGACGCCTAGGTCAATAACAGGACCAAATGGCGAAACAATATTCCTAGGCCCTGAGTCTGATTTTGTTAGAGCATCGTCTCGTTCTTTAGGCGGAAACGCAATGATATTAGGGGGCATAGAGTTAATAGTACCAACCCCATTTGTCGGCGAAGAATTCGATAATTCAGTTCGCTCCAGCTTCTTTATTGATGCCGGTAACGTGTGGGATACAGAATACGATTATGACTTGTATCGCGATCTAACCGTGTTGAGTGAAGATGACGTTGCTGATTACAGTGATTGGACTCGCTATAGAGCTTCTGCCGGACTTTCGATACAATGGCTGTCACCAATGGGACCAATGGTGTTCAGTTTCGCTAGAGCAATTCAAGATCGTGAAGGGGATGATGTTAAGTTCTTCTCTTTCAACATTGGTCAAACATTTTAAAGTTAAAATAAGCAAGGAGTACCCTTTGAAACAATTAGTTAAAAATATCTTCGCAGCAGCCCTTTTCGGTAGCGCACTACTGAGTTCTGCAGCTATGGCTGAACATAAAATTGGTGTAGTCAATGTTGAGGGTATTTTTAAACAAATGCCTCAAGCAATCGCGACGCAACAGTCTTTGAGTATTGAATTTAAAGACGAGCAAGCCGCAATTGAAGCAATGCGTTTAGCGATTGCTCAAGACATCGAAAAGTTAAGAAAAGATGCGCCTACATTGAGCGAAGCACAAATTAAAGAAGGTGAGACTAAAATCAATCAAGCTCGTGTTGAATTTGAAGCGAAAGTAAAACCTTTCCAAGAAAAAGTGCAAACGCGTAGTAAGGAAGAAAACGACAGACTATTGCAAATGTTAAATCAAGCTATCCAAGCCGTTGCAACGGAAGAAAAACTTGATGTCATTCTAGATGGAAAATCAGTCATCTTTGTCGGCCCCAGTTTAGATATATCTGAGAAGGTATTGAAGAAAGTAAGCCAAATCCAGCAATAGTAGCAATAACAACGCCTAGGAGTGTTCATGCAGTCTATCAGTCTACGAGAGTTATCAGATAAACTAGGTGGACAACTTCACCTCAAAGGTGAAGACACTGACAGCACTCAAGTCCACTCCTTGGGCACACTTGCTAATGCAGGTGTTGGACAAGTTTCATTTCTATCCAATAGCAAATATCGCCATCAACTCACTGAAACCTCTGCTCAGTGCGTAATTATTCATCCAAAAGAGCTCTCTCATTGTCCTAGTTCTGCTATAACGCTAGAAAACCCCTACGTTGGGTTTGCTATTGCTGCTCAGACACTAGATACAACCCCTGAACCAGCGCAGGATATTGCAAAAACAGCGGTCATCGCTGATGATGTCAAGCTCGGTAATGATGTCTGTATTGGTCCAAACGCCGTGATAGAAACTGGGGTAGAGTTAGGAGATCGAGTAAAGATCGGCGCTGGTTGTTTTATTGGCAAGAATGCTAAAATTGGCGCAGGTACAAGGTTGTGGGCCAATGTGACTATCTATCACGAAACCCTAATGGGACGTGATTGCTTAGTACAATCCTCTACTGTTATTGGCAGTGACGGCTTTGGCTACGCTAATGACAAAGGGAAATGGATAAAAATTCCTCAGTTGGGTAAAGTAGTCATTGGTGACAGAGTGGAGATCGGTGCTTGTACCAGTATCGATCGTGGCGCTTTAGAAGATACAATTATCGCTGATGGTGTTATCCTCGACAATCAGATACAGATTGCTCATAACGTGCAAATTGGTGAAAACACAGCTATGGCAGCTTGCTCAGTGATAGCAGGCAGTACAAAAGTAGGTAAAAACTGTTCATTCGCGGGCCTTTGCGGTGTAAATGGGCATGTGGAAATTGGTGACAATATTCACTTTACTGGAATGAGCATGGTGACGAAAGGTGTGACTGAGCCAGGCGTGTATTCATCAGGAATGCCTGCAATCAGCAATAGTGAATGGCGAAGAAACGCTGTAACATTGCGCAAATTGCATAAAATGGCTGAGCGCGTCAAAGCACTAGAAAAATAACATTCTCAAAGAGGAGATCAGCCTTTGGCCGACAATTTAAAACCGCTCGAAATTGAAGATATTCTAGAGCTACTTCCACACAGATATCCTTTTTTATTGCTCGACAGAGTCACCGACTACACGTTGGGTGAATCAATTTCTGCTTACAAAAATATCACCTTTAATGAACCCTGTTTTACAGGGCACTTCCCTGGGAAGCCAATATTTCCTGGCGTACTTATTCTAGAAGCATTAGCGCAAGCAGCCGGAGTGCTTGGATTTAAAACCGCCGGTAATAGCGACGACCTCTATCTGTACGCGGGAATTGACAATGCACGATTTAAACGACCGGTTGTACCTGGAGATCGACTAGATTTCGAAGTGACTTTGATTAAAGAACGCAGAGGAATATGGAAGTTTAGAGGTGTGGCTAGTGTCGATGGAAATGAAGCCTGTGTTGCTGAATTTATGTGTGCCATGAGGAAAATGTAAATAGTGATTCATTCTACTGCCATAATTCATCCTTCTGCGAAAATAGCCAGCGACGTTAAAGTAGGCGCCTATTCCTGTATAGGCGAAAATGTAGAAATTGACAGTGGTACAGTCATCGAATCACATGTGGTAATCAAAGGTGTCACCAAAATTGGTAAAAATAATAGATTTTTCCAGTTTTGCTCTATAGGTGAAGATTGTCAGGATAAAAAGTATGCTGGTGAACCCACCCGTTTAGAAATTGGCGATAATAACGTCTTCAGAGAGTGTGTCACTGTCCACAGAGGTACCATTCAAGACCAGAGTCTGACTAAAATTGGCTCACTAAATCTGTTTATGGCATACGTACATATTGCCCATGATTGTATTGTTGGGAATGACAATATTTGTGCAAATAATACAACCCTAGCAGGTCATGTGCATGTTGGTGATCATGCCATTATGGGGGGCTTAACGGCCGTCCATCAATTTTGCAAAATTGGTTCCTACAGCTTCAGTGCGGGTGGTTCTATCGTGCTAAGAGATATTCCGCCTTATGTTATGGTGGGTGGGGTGGAAACTTCACCTTCTGGCATTAATTCTGAAGGTCTAAAACGCCGAGGATTTGACAAAGACGCTATCCTGCAAATTAAAAGGGCATATAAAGTGCTTTACCGTAACGGGAATCGAGTTGAAGAAGCGTTGAAGATCATTAAAGAAATGGCCCAAGAAACACCACAACTAACCTTGCTAGTAGACTTCCTGTCAAATTCTCAACGAGGCATTATTCGCTAGCATGGCACCTACAGATTGTGATCGACCGCTGAAAATTGGAATAGTAGCGGGAGAAGCTTCTGGCGATGTGTTAGCAGCCGGTCTAATTCGTCAAATTAAAATACGTTACCCTGACGCAATCGTTGAAGGCATTGCAGGCGCCAATATGCTGGAAGAAGGCTGTCGCACGTTATTCGATATGGAAGAGCTTTCAGTCATGGGATTGGTTGAGGTGCTATCAAATATTCGAAGATTGTTGCATATTCGCAAATCTGTATTTCAACATTTTAAAGACAACCCTCCTGATATTTTCATCGGCGTTGACGCTCCTGATTTCAATCTTCCGTTAGAAAAGAAATTAAAAGCTTTAGGTATTAAAACGGTGCATTACGTTAGTCCCACTGTTTGGGCGTGGCGGGAAAACCGTATTTTTGGCATTGGAGCTGCAACCAATCTAGTTCTGAGCATATTTCCTTTCGAAAAGCAGGTTTATGACAAACATGGTTTCCCGTGTGAATTTGTGGGGCACACTATGGCTGATGATATCCCCATGCAGCCTGATCAACTCACCGCTAGAGAAAATCTACAAGAACTTAAGATAGGTGCAGCGGAGAAAGTGTTAGCTGTACTGCCAGGAAGCCGTGCTAGTGAAGTAAATATGCTATTAGACGTTTTTCTGCTGAGCGTGAAAGTACTCTGTCAAGATCTGGACAATCTCCATGTCGTGATTCCTGCTGTAAGCGAAGTCAGAAAAGTGCAAATTGAAAAAATCACCACTGACTTTCTTGCTTTGCATACTGAGCTAAACAACCTTAGAGTCAGTGTCGTGCTGCGCCAATCTCGCGATGTAATGATAGCATCAGATGCCATTTTGTTGGCTTCTGGTACCGCTTCTTTAGAAGCTATGTTGTGCAAAAGGCCAATGGTGGTTGCTTATCGATTAAAGTGGTTTACGCATCAATTGATGAAAGTGCTCTACAAAGCCAACTATTTTGCTTTACCCAATCTATTAGCGGATGAGAAAATTGTGCCTGAATTGCTGCAAGAAGAAGTTAACCCTGACAATATTGCAAGCTATCTTTTACCTATGTTGAAAGGCGATACTAAGCAGGTTACGAATCGTTTCATGGAATTACATTCAGTGTTAAAACAAGACGCTGATGTGCAGTCCGCTAAGGCAGTTCTCGCTTTGATTGGGAAATAATGATGCAACTTATTGCTGGTGTAGATGAAGTTGGCAGAGGGCCACTGGTAGGTGACGTTGTTACTGCCGCAGTTATTCTCGACCCAAAACATCCTATCTCGGGGTTAAACGATTCGAAAAAGTTGAGTGAAAAAAAACGCCTATGCTTATTCGAATTGATAAAGGAAAAAGCGTTATGTTGGGCTGTGGGCAGAGCTAGCCCAATTGAAATAGACGAGTTAAACATATTGCATGCCACCATGCTTGCAATGACGCGTGCTGTTGAAGGCCTATCAATTCGACCAGAATTCGTTAAGGTAGATGGCAATCGGACGCCCAAATGGCAATATCGTTCAGAGGCCATTGTAAAAGGTGATGGTCTAGTTGCCGAAATATCTGCGGCTTCGATTGTTGCCAAAGTAACACGCGATGAAGAAATGAAATCATTGCATTTACGCTATCCGGAGTATGGTTTTGATCAACATAAAGGTTACCCAACAAAATTACATATGCAAAAACTGCAAGAATTAGGACCGCTGAAAGAATATCGAATGAGTTTTAAGCCTGTACAATTAGCATTGCAGCATCACAACGGAATGGTCAATGTCTGATAACGCCTTCACACACCCAACTGATCCTGAGTTCATTCATTTAAGAGTTCACAGCGATTACTCTATGATGGACGGGTTGAATAAAATTAAGCCTATCTTATCGAAAGTCAAAGAACTTGGTATGCCGGCTGTCGCAATAACTGACCAAATGAATATGTGTGGTTTGGTCAAATATTATAGTCAGGCTCATGCCAACGGCATTAAGCCCATTATAGGCGCCGACTTTTGGGTACAGAGCGAAGAATTAGGCGAACAGCTATTTCGCCTGACCCTTTTGGCGATGAATAATGATGGCTATAAAAATATTACGCTGTTGATCTCCAAAGCCTATTTAAGAGGACATGTTCAAAATAGAGCCGTGATTGATAAGGAGTGGTTAGCAGAACACAATCAAGGCATCATTATATTGTCAGGTGGTCTTGCTGGTGATCTTGGACAAGCCTTGGTTAAAGGTAATTTACCAATTGCTGAGCAGCTCAGTGATTTTTACAAAACACATTTCCCCGATCGGTATTACATCGAACTTGTCCGCACTGGTCGTTTAGGAGAAGAAGAATATATTCATCAGTCCACAGCCTGGGCCACTGAATATGACCTTCCTGTGGTTGCGACCAATGAAGTCTGTTTCATCGACAAAGAAGGCTTTGCCGCACACGAGATTAGAGTCAGTATCCATGATGGTTATGCGCTAGAAGATAAACGTCGTCCAAAGCGATACAATGAGCAGCAATATTTGCGTTCTGCAGAAGAAATGAAATCGCTGTTTTCAGATATCCCAGAGGCCTTGGCGAATACCATTGAAATAGCTAAGCGATGCAATGTCACCGTGAAACTAGGTGAATACTTTTTACCTAAGTTTCCGACGGGCGGTATGTCTGATGAAGACTATTTAGTCAAAGTGTCTTGGGAAGGGCTGGAAAGACGGCTGGCATTCTTATTCCCTGATGAACAAGAACGCATTGCCAAACGGCCAGAATACGATGATCGTCTGAAAATCGAACTAGACGTGATTAACCAAATGGGTTTTCCCGGTTATTTCCTTATCGTAATGGAGTTCATTCAGTGGAGTAAAGATCATGGAATACCGGTAGGCCCTGGACGAGGATCGGGTGCAGGTTCTTTGGTGGCTTATGCACTGGATATCACCGACCTTGACCCCTTAGAATTTGACTTACTTTTCGAACGTTTTTTGAACCCTGAACGGGTTTCAATGCCTGACTTTGATGTTGATTTTTGCATGGATAGACGTGATGAGGTCATCGATCATGTTGCGGAAATGTATGGTCGAGAGGCGGTATCGCAAATCATCACCTTTGGTACGATGGCCGCAAAAGCCGTTGTTCGTGATGTTGGTAGGGTGCTAGGGCATCCGTACGGTTTTGTAGATCGTATTTCCAAACTGATTCCGCCTGATCCCGGCATGACACTGCAAAAAGCTTTTGAAGTAGAACCCCGCTTACCAGAACTTTATGATCAAGATGAAGAAGTTAAAGATCTCATCGATATGGCGAGAATTCTTGAAGGGGTGACACGAAATGCCGGTAAACACGCTGGTGGAGTGGTTATTGCTCCGACCCAGATTACCGATTTTGCGCCATTGTATTGCGACGACGAAGGGAATAATCCCGTTACGCAATTTGACAAGAATGATGTTGAGACTGCGGGCTTAGTGAAGTTCGACTTTTTAGGTCTTCGCACATTGACAATCATTCAATGGGCAATTGATATGATCGCCGAAGGGCGTGGCGAAAAAATTGATATTTCTGCTATTCCACTTGAAGATAGCAAGAGCTTTCGAGTTTTACTAAACGCTGAAACAACCGCCGTGTTCCAGCTCGAATCTCGGGGCATGAAGGACCTAATCAAACGACTCAAGCCGGATTGTTTCGAAGATATTATCGCTTTAGTAGCACTATTTAGGCCGGGGCCATTGCAATCGGGAATGGTAGACAATTTTATTGATCGTAAATTGGGTCGGGAAGAAATCTCTTATCCTGATGCTGAATATCAACATGAATGCCTACAAGAGATTCTCCAGCCAACCTACGGCATTATTTTGTATCAGGAACAGGTAATGCAAATTGCCCAAGCCATGTCTGGTTACAGTCTGGGGGGCGCTGATATGCTTCGTCGAGCCATGGGGAAAAAGAAACCCGAAGAAATGGCTAAGCAACGCAGTGTATTTGCTGAAGGGGCGAAGAATAATAATATTGATGCCGACCTAGCTACCAAAATCTTCGATTTGGTTGAGAAGTTTGCAGGCTATGGTTTCAACAAGTCTCACTCTGCTGCGTACGCTCTGGTCTCATACCAAACATTGTGGTTGAAGGCACATTATCCAGCTGAGTTTATGGCTGCTGTAATGTCAGCTGATATGGATAACACCGACAAAATTGTGACTCTGGTGGATGAATGTAATCGTATGGGATTGACCATACTGCCACCGGATCTAAATGCCGGCCAATACAAGTTTACCGTAGATGAACAAGGTCGAATTGTTTATGGCATTGGTGCGATAAAAGGAGTGGGGGAAGGCCCAATTGAAGCGATAATCGCAGCTAGGGTCAACAAATCATTCTTTACGGATATTTTCGACTTTTGTAACAAGGTAGACATTAAAAAAGTTAACAAACGCGTGCTAGAGAAGCTAATTTTATCGGGCGCCATGGATAATCTTGGTCCTCATCGTGCCTGCTTGATGGCAACCTTGCCCGAAGCACTTGCAGCCGCGGATCAGCATGCGAAAGCTGAATTGCATGGCCAATCAGACATGTTTGGTTTGTTGAACACTGAACCCGAACAAGTAGAACAAGGGTTTGCCAACGTGCCCGAATGGCAAGAGAAAACTTGGCTTGAGGGCGAAAAGGAAACCCTAGGCTTATATTTAACAGGGCACCCAATCAACCAATACGAATCTGAGTTAAAACATTACAGAACGGGCAGGTTAGTTGATCTAAAACCCACAGGTAAAGAAGGTACTGCCGTCGCTGTTGGCCTTGTCTTGGGTGTTCGAGTTATGGTCAATAAGAAAGGCCGTCGCTGGGCAATTGTGACGTTAGATGACAAAAGTGCGCGTATGGACGCTCGTTTTTTCCCCGATATGTATGAAAAGTACGAAGAACTTCTTCAACCTGACAAGATCTTGCTTGTAACTGGACAGGTCAGCTTTGATGATTTCTCTGGTGGCAATACAATATCGGGGCGCGATGTTATGGATATTGTCCAAGCGCGAGAAAAAAATGTGAAATGGTTGCAGTTAGAAGTGCAGTCAGACTGGTGTAATGCGCCATCTGTGTCTAAACTTCAAGCAATCTTGCAAAACTATCAAGGTGGCAGTTGTCCTGTTAATATGCGCATGATTCATCCCGATGCGGAAGTGACTCTTGCATTTGGAGCCCAGTGGTATGTGACGCCAGAAGACCAGTTGATATACGAATTGCAACAAATATTGCCGAATCAGGCAGTGAAATTGCAATACCACTAAGTAAAGTAATTACAGTATTGAATGTTAATTAACGCATTGACTTAAGTAAGGTTTGGAATGAGTTTACATTTTTTAGAGTTCGAAAAGCCAATTGCAGAGTTAGAAGCAAAAATTGAAGAGCTTCGTCTTGTCAATCAAGGTGGCGAGTTCGACGTGAGCATGGAAGAAGAGATTATTAAGTTGCGCGAAAAAAGTGCCGAACTTTCTCAAAAAATCTTTTCCAATTTAGGTGCATGGCAAATTTCTCAACTTGCACGTCACCCTATGAGACCTTATACACTGGATTATATCCCAAGAATTTTCGACGAATTTGACGAATTGGCCGGTGATAGAGCTTATGCAGACGACAAAGCGATAGTAGGTGGTTTGGCTGACCTAGACGGTCAGGCTGTGATGGTAATTGGTCATCAAAAAGGCAGAGACACTCGAGAAAAGATTCGACGCAATTTTGGTATGCCTAAGCCTGAAGGTTATCGCAAAGCACTTAGATTGATGCACATGGCTGAACGCTTTGATATGCCTATCATCACATTTATTGACACACCCGGAGCTTACCCAGGTGTGGGAGCCGAAGAGCGCGGCCAAAGTGAAGCTATAGCGCGTAATTTGAAGGAAATGGCTGAGTTAACTGTGCCTATTATCTGTACGGTAATCGGTGAAGGTGGCTCGGGCGGTGCCTTGGCAATTGGTGTTGGCGATCGTGTGAACATGCTGCAATACAGTACCTATTCAGTCATCTCGCCAGAAGGTTGCGCATCTATTTTGTGGAAAAGTGCAGAAAAAGCCTCTTTAGCAGCTGAAGCTATGGGAGTCAGCGCTGACAAAATTCACGAGCTAGGATTGATCAATAGTATTATTGAGGAGCCCCTTGGAGGTGCCCACCGTAATCATGACGGTATGGCTGCCAATCTCAAGGCGAGCATTAAACAGCAACTTTCTCAGCTAATGACCTTATCGAAAGACGACTTATTGTCACAGCGTTATGAGCGACTGATGTCGTTTGGCTATTGCTAAGCTGTATTTCGATCTATCTACAAAGCCGTCTTGGTAACTCAAGGCGGTTTTTTTAGTTATGAACATTGCAGAACGCCTGAACAACGCAGTTCGTCAAATATTAGATACGGATGCAAAGAATATTGTCCTCGCCTACAGTGGTGGAGTTGATTCCCACGTGCTTTTACATTTGGTTTCTGGCCTTCGAGACGAATTCCCACAACATACTTACCTTGCAGTCCATATTCACCATGGATTAAGCCCCAAAGCGGATGACTGGTTATCACATTGTGAAGCCATCTGTAATGATATTTCAATTCCATTTGAACGAGTCAAAGTTAAGATTGATTTGGCAATGAATGAAGGGATAGAAGCGGCTGCTCGAGCTGCTAGGTATGATGCTTTGCACCGCATAGCTCCTGACAATAGTATGATATTGTTGGGGCAACATGCTGATGACCAATTAGAGACGTTTTTATTGCAGCTCAAGCGCGGGGCAGGCCCAAAAGGGCTTTCTTCCATGCCTGTAACCACATCAATGGATCAGACTATGCTAGTTAGACCTTTTCTAAGCGCTGAAAAGCCAGCAATTGGTCGAAGGGAAATAGAGCAATATGCTGAGTTGAATGACCTAAATTGGATTGAAGACGAGTCTAATCTGGATACAAGATTTGATCGAAACTTTTTGCGTCAACAAGTTTTACCATTGCTGACGCAACGTTGGCCAGAGTTATCATCTGCGGTTAGTCGCTCTGCCAAGCTATGTGCTCAACAACAGCAATTGCTGGACGAGGTAACCGAAACAAAACTAGTGGATGTAATGGATGACGACAAGCGTCTTCACATCGCTAAGTTGAATAAATGCACGGTACTTTGGCAAAAGCAAATTATTCGCTACTGGTTGGATTCGATGCAAGCTTCAATGCCCACAGAAGCGGTGTTAGGGGAAATTCAGGCGGTGCTGCGCGCCCGCGAGGACGCTACTCCGGTCGTGCAATGGCAGCGATGGCAAGTTCGACGCTTTCAAGACTATCTCTATTGTTTAACTGATTTTGAATCGGCTAAACCGGAAAATCTAATTATTAAACCGTCAGTGCAACAACAATTACCCTTGACCAATCAATGGGTATGCGTTGCGGAGTCGGAAAATAGCAATGCAAGTTCGCTATTCGAAATACGATTTGGAGGATTCGCTACTCGATTTAAACCGCAAGGTGAATCGATGACCAAACCGATCAAACAATGGTTTAAACGCTGGAATATTGAGCCTTGGCATCGTCAGCATATTCCGTTGCTTTATATTGATGATGAATTGGTAGCGATAATTTTAAAAAACAATATTGTACTGGCCGAAAAAGGCTCAGAAGAAGCGAACCAGACTCTGAAAAATATGGTGAAAATCGGCAACCTTATGCCGCTCTAAAACAACTTCTTCCGCTTTCCTTAGCTAAATAAAGCGCCTTATCAGCTCGGTTAAACAAGTCTTTTTGCGTATCTGCTTCTAAATAGGTGGTGCAGCCTATGCTACAGGAAATTTGATGCTTATTGAGGATCGTGTTTTTACTCATAAGTTGTTGAATACGCTTGGCAATAATGCTGTTTATGCGATTGTCACTATCAGTGAGTAAACAGCAGAATTCGTCGCCCCCAAACCTAAACGCAAAGTCCATGTCTCGTATTGAGTGGAGCAGCACATCACCCATCGCCATCAACACGTTATCTCCTTCTTGATGACCATAGCTATCGTTTACTTTTTTGAACTTGTCCATATCTATAACCAATAGACCAAATGTCTGCGAATTCCTTTTACAGGCGCTAATTTGTCGATGTAGCGCCTCTTCAAAACTTGCTCGGTTGCCCAGTGAGGTAAGATGATCTTTCAACGCCATCTGTTTCAAAGAGTAGTGCTCTACTGCGTTGTTTAATGGGTACTTAAAGTACCGGTGAAGCTCATTTAGTATGGTGCTTTCACGCAAATTTAACGATTTTCTAAAAGTATAATAAACAGTCGCAAAAGTTTGGTGGTTGTTGACCAAATCCATTGATTTTTGGTTGCTTGAAAGGGAAGAGTCCCCTATGGTTATGCTATTCATCGGAAACTTAATCGTCATTGCATCAAGGTGCAATTTTTGTTTAAGTTGTTCAAAGTAGATGTTTGCTAGTCTATGCAAATCGATGCTAGACGACAGCTTTTGTACTGTGGCATGGGCTTCTGCTTGACTCAATCCAGCGGGTTGGGCATCAACGGAATACAGTGCTTCACTCGTACCATTGTCGTATAGTTGGTTAAACTGTTCCAAAAACATAGCTCCTGCCAAAATATTGGCGAAATTTCGATATCAACGGATGAGAATTAGCAATTGCTATGCCAGTACATATTTCGAGCGACACTGAACGCATCTTGACGGTACTTAAAATGGAGAGTTTTATTTAAATGCATGTGAGTTTTGTCAGTATCCTTTTTCTTATGACCGTTGCCGTTTTTACGGTTTGGTTATTTAAGCGCGTCAATTTACCTCCTATTTTGGCGTATTTGGCATGTGGAATAATCGCTGGTCCCGAACTACTGGCAATAATTGACAATCCTGAAGAAATCCACTTTATCGCTGAACTTGGTATTGTTTTCCTGTTGTTCTCACTTGGTTTGGAATTTTCACTTCCCAAAGTGTTAGCCATGCGCCATCTCGTATTTGGCATAGGTCTGGCACAGATGGTTGTGACAACGCTAGTATTTATGGGAATCGCCATATTTCTCGGGTTCGATGCCAAAGCCTCCTTGGTCATAGGTGGTATGGTTGCTTTGTCCTCAACAGCAATCGTGATCAAGCAAATGAGCGAACGTGGCACGTTAAATACAACCCGAGCACAAATGGTTGTCAGTACCCTGTTGTTCCAAGATCTTGCGGTAGTGCCTCTACTTATTTTGATTCCCTTACTAGCAAGTGATTCTGAGCAAAGTTTATCTATCGCAATTGTGATGGCATTGCTAAAAGGTGTACTTGTTGTGGTTATTTTACTTTCTGCAGGCAAGTGGGTTTTGCCAAAAATATTCAATGAAGTAGCTCGTACGCGCACTGATGAGCTCTTTGTACTGACTACCATACTAGTTACTTTGATGGCGGCAGGTTTAACCTACGGTTTTGGTCTTTCAATGGCCTTGGGCGCCTTTTTAGCCGGCATGATGTTGAGTGAAAGCCAATATCGTCATCAATTGGAAGCGGATATTCGGCCTTTTAGAGACATCCTGATGGGATTGTTCTTTATCACTATTGGTATGCGATTCGAATTCCACGTCGTCTCTGATCAATTTCATTGGGTACTGATGGGCTTGGTACTGATTATTGTGCTGAAAATCGTCATTATTCGTTGTTGTGCCTATGTGTTTCGTAGTGATCCCACTGATTCGTGGGCAGCCGGTATCAAACTGTGTCAGATGGGGGAGTTTAGTTTTGTTATCGCGGCATTAGCCGTTAACAATCAAATTTTATCCGCAGAGCAAGGCTCTTTATTGTTGGCCATTGGCGTGTTGAGTATGGCTATAACCCCTTGGTTAGTAGATAACAGTCTCGGCTTAGCCAAAAAAGTAGTCAAACAGCCGATTCCAGACCATGAGCCAATGGAAGCCATTGTCCCGCAGGAAGGCTTGACTGATCATGTGCTTATTCTTGGGTTTGGGCGGGTAGGTCAATCTGTTAGTCGACTATTGCGATTCGAAGCTATTCCCTACGTTGTGGTGGATGCTGATCCCGTTCGCGTTCAGGAAAGTCGCTCCGCTGGGCAGCCAGTTTTTTATGGCGATGTTACACAGAAAGACATACTTAGGGCCGCAGGAATTGACAATGCTAAGTTAGTTTTGCTGACATTTGATGAACATGAGAAAGCCTTGAATGTGATTAAAACGATTAAAGAATTGAACCCTGAGTTACCTGTGGTGGTAAGAACCAGAAAAGACTATCACTTGGAAGAACTCTTATCTATTGGCGCTACTCAAGTGGTTCCGGAGATTTTGGAAGGTAGCCTGATGTTAGTGACTCAGGTACTGCATTTATCCGGAGTACCCATGTCGCGTATTCTTAAACGGGTTCGTAAGGAACGAAAAGCACATTATCAACATATGCACGGTTTTTTCCCTGGGGAAACCACTGAAATTACTCATGGCACCAAAGATAAATTAGAGTTTATGCACGCAGTGATTCTAACGCCAGATGCTTATTCCGTTGGAAAAACCTTAGACGAACTGAATGTCCAAGGTATGCGAATTACTATTCATGGATTGCGCCGAAACAATAAGGAAATCGCCAATCCAGATAAAAGAGACATACTCCAAGCCAATGATGTGATTGTTATTTCGGGAAAACCAAGACGAGTGGAAAGGGCTGAGAGCTTTTTACTTGAAGGGCATTAACTTTTATCACCACCCACAGTTATCATGTTGATAACAATAACGCGATAATACTCACTGCTACAACCATCACCGCTACGACCATCACCGCTGCGTTATTGGAGAATGATTTGCCAGTAACCCACATCTATCCAGTTATCGAATTTTCTACCCACTTGGGCAAAATGCGCTACTTTTTGCATACCAAATTTTTCATGCAACGCGATGCTTGCATCATTGGGAAGTGATATACCACCCATTACTGCATGCACTGAACGGGTTTTGAGCTCGTCAAAAAGAGCAGTGTAGAGTAGGGTGCCAATTCCAGCTGAAAATTTGTCATGAGCCAGATAAACAGTGATTTCAACCGAATGCTGGTAGGCCTGCCTCTCTTTCCATTTGCTTGCATAGGCATAGCCCACAATTTCACCGCTTGTATCTTCCGCAACCAGCCAGGGAAGTCCATTAGTTTGAACAGTAGAAAGTCGATTTTTCATGATAGCTGATGAAACGGGAACAAGTTCAAAAGTGGCGTGACTATGATTGATATAGTAATTATATATCTGCGAGATTTGGTCTGCGTCTGAGCTGTTTGCAATTCTAATTAACATGGTTTCCTAAACGTCTTAATGTGGAATTACAGCTTGCGCTCACAACCGTGCTAGCGCGAATAAAAAGTTAAGTGTTAAAAATGAGTTTATAAATCTATCGACATGCCCTCGGCAGCAGCAAATACTCTCAGGTCATCTTCTGCTATTTCGATAACTTCTTGGCAATGTGTTTCTACCTCAGCAATATCTGCATCGGTACGAGTAGGGTCGTGACTGTAAAGTGCTAACCGTTTGGCTCTGCATGCTAGTGCTAACTTTACCGCTTCTTCTGCTACAGAATGACCCCAACCAGATTTAGCCGGCATATCAGAAAGCATATATTGAGCGTCATGTACGACAATATCCGCATTCATCGCAAACAAAACCCAATCTAAAAAGTCAGTTTCTTTTTTATACGGTGGGTAGAGCTCATTGTCTGTGATGTAAGCGACTTTTGCACCATCGGCTTCAATGACGTAAGAACTGCCGCTTCCCGGATGATTCATTTTTAAGCGAGTAATGGTAGCCCCATTAATTTCCCAACTATCAATATCACTGGCAATTTCTTGGATGACAATATTAGATTGTAACGTTTGATGGTGAACGGGAAAGTAACTCCCAGTCATTTGCTGCAATACAGCATCGTTTTCGTCAAAACTGGTTAACCCTGGAGTAATAAATATGTTGCGATCAGGTTGGTAAATTGGCGCAAAAAAGGGAAAACCTTGAATGTGATCCCAATGGTTATGGGTCAACAATAGGTGAATATCCGTCGTAGTTTTGATCAACTCCTGCCCGAGGTTTCGAATGCCTGTTCCAGCATCCAAAATGATATCCGTGCCATTGTTCAAGCGGACATGGGCGCAAGCGGTATTGCCACCATATTTGATGTACTCAGGTCCCGGAGCTGGAATTGACCCCCTGACGCCGTAAAAACTCAAACGCATATTTTGTCTCTTAGATTGACTCTTAGGCCAGAATTCGAGTCGCGCGGCTGCGCGATAGAGTTAGCATAGCCTAACACCTAACGAACAACAATTAGGATAAAACTTTATCCAAAGTTATCATTTTTGATAATCAAGCAATCAAGCAATCAAGCAATCAAGCAATCAAGCAATCAAGCAATCAAGCAATCAAGCAATCAAGCAATCAAGCAATCA
>CANNDC010000006.1 GCA_947503265.1 uncultured Alteromonadaceae bacterium | reverse complement strand
GGAGTGGTAGTTCAGTTGGTTAGAATACCGGCCTGTCACGCCGGGGGTCGCGGGTTCGAGTCCCGTCCACTCCGCCATTTGAATTTAGCCCAATCACTTCGTTATCATCATCCTAATTGTTAGGGTTAACAGCCCATAGCCTTTCATCGAAAATATTCATTGTCTCATCGTACCTTGATAGAAAATTCGCGTTCTATGTCCTAGCCTAAAGCCATTAAACATAACTTGGCTCATAACATGTTTCTTACCAAATCAGGCTCAGTTTTTACTCTCATCGCTTTGCTCACGTTAATCTCAAGTAAGGTCAATAGCGCACAAATTCCCATTAACAGTGCGAATTGGAAAATCAGTTCAAAAGGTGTCGAGGTAGTCGAAAAAGACGGTCAGTCAGCATTTTTTATTAATAGAGGTGAAGTCACCTATGACGCTGAACTGTTTAAAGACGGGATAATTGAATTTGATATGTTCACTGGCGGAGAACGCGCTTTTGTATATGTTTACTTTCGCGAGCAATCTGAACAAGAATCCGAAGTTGTATACTTACGTACGCACAAATCAAACTCTCCAGATACCGTCCAATATACACCTGTTTTTCAAGGGCGAAGTGCCTGGCAACTCTATCATGGTCAAAACGGAACTGGTGCAGCTTATCTTCCTGCCGAGATCTGGGTTACAGTTAAGTTACAAATTCAAGGTGGCTTGCTAAGTGTCTGGGTCGGAAATAGTGACCAACCCGCTTTAGACAATATCCCATTGACCGGTCCTACTAAGGGGGGCAGTGTCACTTTACGTGGCAATATTCCCAGAGTGAGCAAAGCTACTTACAGTACTTATTTTCGGAATATAAAGATTACTCCAGAAAAATATGATGAGTTTGCCAAAAAAGCGACTCAGAGAGATTCAAGTAAAGAGGCCGGTATTTTATCAAAACTTTCTGTCTCACCGGCGTTTGAGGCGAACAAGAATCCAATAACGAATTTACCTCAACAGATTAGCGATACCGAATGGCAAACAGTCGCTGCCTCTAAGACAGGGATGCACGAGTTTTTGCGCTCGCGTCAAATTCCTGATGGTGTACGCACCTGGGCCGTTGCGGCAGACACCATACTTATTTCCCCAACTGCAAAGACCTGTGCAATATCTTTGGGTTTTAGTGATACGCTCACTTTGCAACTCAATGGGCTGACTCTGGCTTTTGCCGATGCGAGTTATCGATATTCCGAGAATCGGCAAGAAGGATTGTTGCATGATGAGCAATTGACGGTGTTTTTACCTTTAAGAGTAGGTAAAAACCGCTTAAGAGCAATTGTTGCAGATAGTTTTGGAGGCTGGGGGTTTAAAGCAACGCTAAGAGATTGTCCTAGCGTTAGCCAACAAATTCCGAATAGTCATTAACCTGATGTAATGATCTACTATGAGATTATTTGTTTAAGTGTGTGTGATTGATTTGGTTGAATTCTAGTCCATTGAGTTGACGCCGTTTCAACGCATAACATCGTTTTAAATCCTTCTTCGCTCATATCTTTCATTTTGAGAGAGGTAGCAGACCAGGGATTCCAAACGACCAGGCTATCATGGCCCGCAGATTCAATTTTAGTAGAAGTGTGCAAATCAATTATTTCGACGTTTTTTGGCTGACAAAAATGAATACGGTCGGTTTCTTGATCAAATTTATAGGGGATCGGGGTGTCAAGTTCCGCCCAAGACTGCAATTTATCCTGATATTTCCCACCAATTCCGTTTAATTCAACATGTTGAATATTTGAAACTGCAAAATAGCTATGAAACGCACAATTTATTTTTATTTCCTGGTTATCTCGATTAGTTGTGGTGAGCGAAATAACTAAAGATTCCCCTACAAAAATAGACAGCTCAACATCAACCATATAATCAAAGCCAATTACATTTGTATCGATGGGAGTGAGTATTATTAGCGTACCTAGTGGCACGTCTTCACAGGAAGAAACGGCCCAATCTTGAGTTCGCAGAAAACCGTGAGAAGGCAAATTCACCTCGCCTTGACCATGATCATTACTAAACCACGGCCAACAAACAGGAATTCCACCACGGATCGGCGTTTTTCCATCGAATATCGCATTTTCACTCAACCATAAGCGGTCGCGATCATCTTTTTTGGGTATAAAACTGAGTGCATGGCCGCCAAATAGTGAAATTTGAGCCTTAGCAAATTCGTTGTCGACCACTAAGGTTTTTATTTGTTGCTTTTGTGAGCACGTTACTGAACTAGAGAGATTCATTTTTTAACCTATAAAAAAGGCGGCTATAAGCCGCCTTTCAACAATACATTTTATATTATTTAGAAATATGGGCAACCAAATCAAGTACTTTATTTGAATAACCAATTTCATTGTCATACCAAGAGACCACTTTAACGAAAGTATCTGTTAACGCTATGCCGGCATCAGCATCAAATACAGAAGTACGTGCATCACCGATGAAATCCTGAGATACAACAGCGTCTTCGGTGTAGCCTAGAATGCCTTTTAGTGGGCCTTCAGATGCACTTTTCATTGCTTCGCAAATTTGCTCGTAAGAAGCAGGTTTTGCAAGGTTTACTGTCAAATCGACAACAGAAACATTGGCAGTTGGAACTCGGAACGCCATGCCTGTCAATTTGCCGTTAAGCTCAGGTATAACCTTACCTACTGCTTTAGCTGCGCCAGTCGAAGACGGGATAATGTTTTGAGATGCACCACGTCCACCTCTCCAGTCTTTCGCAGAAGGTCCATCTACAGTTTTCTGGGTTGCAGTTGTAGCATGTACTGTGGTCATAAGACCATCAACAATACCAAAGTTATCGTTTAAAACTTTTGCCAATGGAGCCAAGCAATTTGTTGTGCAAGATGCATTAGAGACAATATCTTGACCCGCATAGCTATCGTGATTCACACCCATAACAAACATAGGCGTTGCATCTTTAGATGGAGCAGACATAACCACTTTTTTGGCGCCAGCTTGAACATGTTTACGAGCTGTTTCATCTGTTAAGAACAATCCCGTTGCTTCAACAACAACTTCTGCGCCTACGTCAGACCAAGCTAAATTTGCTGGATCTCTTTCAGCAGTAACGCGAATGGTTTTACCGTTTACTACTAATGCACCATCGGATACTTCTACCGTGCCGTCAAATTTTCCGTGGGTTGAGTCATACTTCAACATATACGCCATATACTCAACGTCGAGAAGATCATTGATCCCAACTATTTCTACGTCAGAACGTTCAAATGCTGCGCGAAATACAAATCGCCCGATGCGGCCAAAACCATTAATACCTACTTTAGTAGCCATGAAGAAACCTCAATGTCATAATTATATGAAAATAAATTACAGAAATTATGGATCAAACCCAACAAAAGTGCAAAATAAACCTATATAAATGTTATTTTATTACGAAAATTACATTGCAAACGTATTCAATAACGTTTTGTTAACACTTTGACTGATAATTAGGGCTTGAATAGCTAGCTCAATTTTACAGGAATTAAATAAGTATGACCTCTCCGTTAATCGAAAAACTTGTCGAGTTAAAGGGCATAGAAACAAACTACACGGATGCGTGGGGAAAACCGACTCAGGTATCGGACAAAAGCAAAAAGAAATTGCTTCAAGTAATGGGTTATAAAATTGAAGATGACTCTGCATTAGAAAACCAAGTCGAAAACGAGTTTCAACAAATGTGGATGTCGCCTTTGAATCCCGTGCAGGTTAACAGAGTGTCCGATGAACTTATTGTGGCCTTGAGATTGCCTATTGAGTTAGTGAACGACCACCATGAATTGCAAATAATCACAGAAGAAGGAGATGAGTTTAGGCAAAAATGTATCGCCGTTGACCATCACCTAATCAATACTTCTCATATAGACGATAGCGAATTTCAAGAATACTTGGTTAAAATCGATCAGCAACTCCCAATGGGGTATCACACACTCAAGTTGCTTTCAGATGATGGTGACGACATTGCATCAATGCGTTTAATAATGGCTCCTGAAGCCTGTTATCAGCCCGAGTCTATTCAGCAAGGCAATAAAATTTGGGGATTGAGCGTGCAACTCTATTGTGTGCGGAGTCAACACAATTGGGGGGTAGGTGATTTCACTGATTTAGCTAACTTAGTGGCTGAATCGGCTAAAAAAGGTGCTGATTTTATTGGCTTAAATCCTATCCATGCGCTTTATCCTGCCAATCCTGAAGTCTGTAGTCCTTATGGGCCTTCTTCACGGCGCTGGTTAAACTTTATTTATCTTGATGTGACTGCTTTGGAAGGATTTGATTCAGCCGGTGTGCAAGAAGTAGTTAATGATGCCAGCTTTCAAGCCAGCCTAGAATATGCAAGGACGGTAGATTATGTTGATTATGAAGCTGTCACAAAGTTAAAAATCAAGGCCCTAGAGGCAATATTTGAATATCAAAACCAAACCTATCTGAGTAAAAACACCAAAACCAACAAAGCATTTAAAGCATTTGTGAAAGAGGGTGGGGAAAGTCTACAAATGTTAGCTGTGTATGATGCTTTGCAAGAACATTTGAGCGCTGAGGGCAAACCATCATGGGGTTGGCCTGTATTTCCAAAAGATCTTTCGGATTTTTCATCTCCAGCCGTCGTGAAATTTTCTAAAAAGTACGCAAAACGTATTAAATTCTATCTATTCTTACAGTGGCAAGCTGCATTACAACTAGAACAAGCGAATGACGTAGCAAGTAAATTTGATATGTCTATTGGTATCTATCGAGATTTGGCTGTTGGCGTCAGTGAAGGCAGCGCTGAAATCTGGGGTAATAAAGATCTTTATTGTGTGGATGCCAGTGTTGGAGCACCACCAGATGTATTGGGTCCTTTGGGTCAAAATTGGGGGCTACCACCGATGAATCCAGATAGGCTCTATACGCAGCAATACCAGCCCATTATCGATTTATTTGCTTCCAATATGAAATCATCGGGAGCCTTAAGAATTGACCACGTTATGGCTTTGCTTCGTCTATGGTGGGTCGCCAAGGGTGATAAAGCCAATGATGGTGGCTATGTTTACTACCCCGTAGAAGATTTACTTGGAATATTGGCATTGGAAAGTCAACGCCATAAAAGCTTGGTCATAGGCGAAGATTTAGGAACTGTACCACCTGAAATTAGAACTAAATTAGCTGAAAATGGGGTTTATTCATACCGTGTATTTTTCTTTGAACAAGCTGAAGATGGTGGCTTTTTCTCACCAAGCCATTATCCTGAACAATCAATGGCAACTTTGACGACTCACGATATGCCGACCTTGACAGGATATTGGCACTGTGATGATCTAGCATTAGGAAAAGAGTTGGGTCTATATCCAACGGACGAAATTTTGCATTCTTTGTACGAGAGTAGACATGATAATAAACAAGAAATACTCGATAGTTTACATGGGCATAACTCGATAGCAGAATGGATACCAAAACAAGTTGATCAGCTTCCTATGAGTAAAGAACTTAATTTCGGCATGCAGGTTCACATGGCGAGTGGCTCAAGCGCATTGTTGAGTCTACAATTGGAAGACTGGTTGCAAATGGATAAGCCAATTAATATTCCAGGTACATTTAAAGAATATCCAAATTGGAAGCGGAAATTAAACCGCAACCTAGAAAATATATTTAGCGATCCAGAACTAACAGAATTAGCAAAACAACTAACGACTGCTCGCCAACAGGCGAGTAAAAAAAATCAGATTTGATTTTTCCCTCTTACATGAGAAACACAAGGCGATAATATGCAGGCACACGAACAACTACAGTACGCTCTTTGCACACATCCTTTTGAATTTTTAGGCAAGAAAAAGGACGGCAAAGTGACCAATTTTAACGCTTGGCTACCTAATGCAAAAAAAGTCAGTGTTTTTGATTTGTCATCTGGCAAGGTAGTTGGAGAGCTTAATCGACAAAATGAAAGTGATTTGTTTTCTGCGTCAGTTAAAGATGTTAGTGAAGATCTTGTTTATGGTTTTAAGGTTGAAAATAGTGAATTTAACTATGAGGTAATAGACCCTTACCAATTCCAAGAACAAGCGTTTCATGCCGTACATTATGTCGACCACGCGCCTGAAAATGTATACAACCAATTGGGTGCTCAATTAATGGAACTGGATGTCGGGCTAGACAAGCCGGTTCAAGTAACTCGGTTCGCTGTGTTTGCTCCAAATGCCTCCGCTGTCTCAGTAGTGGGAGACTTTAACTATTGGAATGGTACTTGCCATCCCATGCAAAAGACGTCCATGGGTTACTGGGTTCTTGTAATCCCTGGGATCCAAGCTGGTACCAAATACAAATATTTAATCAAAGATTCGCATGGTCATAGCTTGCCGCATAAAGCAGACCCGGTAGGTTTCAGCGCCGAACAATTTCCGTCTCATGCCTCAGTGGTATTTGATCATGATCAGTATCAGTGGAACGATGATAAATGGTTAAAGAAAAATAAATCAGACAAGTACACCAAACCCATGAGTATTTATGAAGTGCATTTGGGTTCATGGAAACGCCCAGGAGAAGAGTCGGGCAAAAAGTTCCTGACTTATCATGAGCTTGCTGAAGAGTTAATTCCTTATGTAAAAGACATGGGGTACACACACCTTGAAGTATTACCTGTTTCTGAGTTCCCATTTGATGGTTCTTGGGGATATCAACCTGTTGGCATGTTTTCTCCAACAAGTCGACACGGTAGTCCAGACGATTTCAAATACTTCGTTGATCAATGTCACCAAAATGATATTGGTATCATAATCGATTGGGTTCCTGCCCATTTCCCAGAAGATGGGCATGGCTTGGCGCGATTTGATGGAACTCACGTCTACGAATATGAAGATCCAAGAAAAGGATGGCACCCTGATTGGAATTCTTGTATTTATGATTTTGGTAAAGATACCGTAAGACAGTTTTTGGTAGCCAATGCACTATTCTGGATTGAAAAATATCATGTCGACGGCCTGCGAGTCGATGCAGTAGCCTCAATGCTATATCTAGACTATTCCCGTGAAGACGGTGAATGGATTCCAAATGTTGATGGCGGTAATGAAAACTATGAAGCCATTAGTCTTTTGCAATGGATGAACCGTGCTGTTTACGAGAAATTTCCGAATGCCGTTACCATTGCTGAAGAATCAACTTCATTTCCGAAAGTCTCTAAGCCTGTTTTTGAGGGCGGTTTGGGATTTGGATTTAAGTGGAATATGGGGTGGATGCATGATTCTTTGCATTACATCAGTAAGGACCCTTCATACAGACGCTACCACCATGGTGAAATTACCTTTAGCATGGTTTATTCCTTTACCGAAAGTTTTGTGTTACCCATTTCTCATGATGAAGTGGTGCATGGAAAAGGTGCGCTAATTCAAAAAATGCCGGGCGATGAGTGGCAACAAGCCGCTAACCACAGATGTTATGCTGGTTTTATGTTTGCTCACCCAGGTAAAAAATTGAACTTCATGGGCAATGAAATTGGACAGTCCTCCGAATGGAATCACAATGGTTCGATCAATTGGCATTTACTTGAGTTTGAAAAACATACTGGAATTCAATCACTTTACCGAGATTTGAATAAAATATACTGCTCAGTCCCTGCGTTGCATGAAACTGATCACGATCATTCTGGCTTCCAATGGATTGACCATGACAATGCCGACCAATCAATATTGTCATTGGCGAGACGGTCTAAGGACGGAAAGCAGATTGTGGTAGCTATCAGTAACTTTACTCCTGTGCCGAGAGACGATTTCCGTTTAGGGATTCCAGAAGATGGTGAGTATGAAATACTGCTTAACACGGACGATGAGAAGTATTGGGGCAGTAGTTACAAAACACCCACTAAACTCAAATTAGATAAACAGCAATGGAATGGACAGAAGTTCTCACTTCGCGTTAATTTGCCGCCATTATCTACGTTATTTATTATTCGAAAATAAACCATTTATAGAGGTTAAAATTGCAGGAATCGGAAGGGTTTCCCCATCCCCTTGGGGCAACGTTGGTCAAGAAAGGATGTAATTTCGCTGTTCATTGTCCAGATGCTGAAAAAGTGATTCTGTGCCTTTACGATAAAGACACAGAACAACTTACTAGTTCAATAGATTTGCCCACTAAGACGGGCAAAATATGGCACGGATTCATCGAAAACATCGAAGAAGGACAGCTTTACGCGTATCGGACTAAAGGTAACAACGAATCTAAGCATGGGCTGTGTTTTGATGAAAACAAGTTATTGATTGATCCTTATGCAAAGCAGCTTAATCGCCCCGTAATCTGGGATGCAAAGCAGTACGAAGGTGACAGTGAAAAGATGATCCCCAAAGCTGTAGTGGTGGATCAAAAGCGCATTGCCTTGGCACCAAACTTTGATAAACAAGTCACGCCATTGTCAGAAACAATATTGTATGAAGCACACGTCAAAGGACTATCTCAGCTCCACCCGAGCGTGCCAGACGAGCACAAGGGTACATTTCTCGGTGCGAGCCACCCAGCCATTATAGATCATATAAAATCTTTGGGAGTCACCGCTGTGCAGTTCATGCCGGTCATGTCTTTCATGGCTGAACCCTTTATTACTGAAAAAGGGCTAACAAATTATTGGGGATACAATCCAATCAATTATTTTGCCCCCGATTCTCGCTATGCTATTGAGGATCCTATCGGTGAATTTCAGCAAATGGTGGCTGCATACCATGAAGCTGGTCTCGAAGTTATTATCGATGTGGTATTTAATCACACGGCTGAAGGGGCTAAAGATGGCCCAATGTTGTCTTTTAAAGGATTTGATAACCCTTCGTTCTACCTGTTTGAACGCAGTGAATATGGGGTAATTGATTATAACCACTATATCAGCAACTCTGGTTGTGGAAATAGTGTTAACACTGCCTTCCCTTATGTACAAAAAATGGTTATGGACTCATTGCGTTATTGGGTTTCTACCATGGGAGTTGATGGCTTTAGATTTGATCTTGCGGCTAGTTTAGGGCGTGACCCTTATGAGTTTTCTGCGTTATCAGGTTTCTTTAGAACGTTAAGACAAGATCCAATACTTACTCAAACCAAGTTAATTGCAGAACCCTGGGATATTGGTTACGGCGGGTATCGACTCGGTCAATTTCCGTCAAATTGGCAAGAATGCAATGACAAGTTTAGAGATAACGTCAGAGGTTTTTGGCGAGGAGATAGTGGTTTAACCGGGGATTTTGCAACGCGCTTTTTAGGATCGCGAGACATTTTTCCAAAAGGTGCACGTTCGATTCATTCTTCGGTTAACAATATCACTTATCATGATGGTTTCACGCTGCATGACTTAGTGACGTATTCGGAAAGACATAACGAAGCCAATCTCGAAAATAATAGGGACGGGCATGGCCATAACTTATCTGCTAATTATGGGAATGAAGGCGAAACTGACAATCCAAACATTGCGATCTTGAGGGAAAAGCAAAAGCGTAATTTGTTTGCTACTTTGATTTTTTCTCAAGGAATTCCCCATATACTGGGTGGTGACGAACTCAGTCGAACGCAAAATGGTAATAACAATGCATATTGTCAAGATAACGAGATTAGTTGGGTAAATTGGGACCTTGATACTAAACAAAAAGACTTTCTAGCCTTTTGTAAGTATACAATTCAATTGCGTAAAAGTAGTGAATTACTCAGCAATTTGTCACTAAAAGATGATAATTTCCATAACACATACAACGTTGATGAGGTACATTGGTACCGACCAGATGGAGCAATAAAAGTTGCTCAGGATTGGCAGGATCCTGATAACAAAGCCTTTGCTGTAGAGCTCAAGAGTTGTCTAAATAATCTTGATGAACATTGGTTTTTAATCTTTAATGCATTTGACAAAGACGTGCGCTTTCATTTACCAAGATTAAAGTCGGGTGTTTGGCAATTGCAGTTGGACACTAGATATAAGAAGGTCGAGCATTTGCCCCTTGTGTGGTTATCTGATGTGTTTTTACAAGCCTATCGAACAGTGAGCATATTCAAAAAGGTCAATCATTGAGGTAAAGATATGAAGTTGTCGGATCAAGAGTGGCGTGAGCGGTTAACTGACGAAGAATTTAGAGTTACTCGGCAGAAGGGAACGGAACGCCCTTACACCGGAGAACTGCTCCACAATAAAGAGTCCGGAGACTATTTATGCACTTGCTGCGGCAACCGTGTTTTCACTTCTGAGGCAAAATTTGATTCCGGTTGCGGATGGCCTTCTTTCTCGGCACAGAGTGATGAAGAGAATGTTGAATACATAGAAGACAATAGTCTCGGTATGTCCAGAGTCGAAATTGTTTGCAAACACTGTGATGCGCATTTAGGTCATGTGTTTGAAGATGGGCCTGCACCTTCTGGACAAAGATACTGTGTCAATTCTGTATCTATTAAGTTTAAAGAAAAAAATTAATATTTTTTTTGTAATCTAATTACATGTTTTTGTGGGTTTTAGACCTCTTTCTTTTGTTCTTCCTGCCAGTTTATTCCAGTATGTCGAAAACATTCATACATTTCTAACCGATTTCATTAAAATTGCAACTTATTGAAACTTAATACCAATTTGTTGCTAGTCCAACTTACCTTTAGAATGTCGCCCGATTTTAACAGGCACATTTCTTAGGGTGAAATTTAATGAATCAGCAGTTTGAACAAGAACTCATGGGCAGTTGGCAAGAGCGTCAAGAGTATGCGGAGCTCATGCTTCCGTTGTTAGGGCAATTATATAGAAAAAGTGCTGTCGAGGTTTCCATATTTGGCCGTCCTATGTTGGGCGCAAATACTATTGATATTATTAAAGCGCATCGCACAGTACGTTTGCATACGGGTAACAAATTAAAACTAAGAGAAAGTTGGCCAGTTCTGCAAGAGCTTAGTCAATTGACCTTGGCGCCTGCTCAAATTGACTTGGGTAAGCTTGCATATAATTTCCACCATAAAGATTCGAATAAAGGCAAAGACCTAAAAGAATATTTACAGTCTGAGCTGTCAGAAATAGTAGGGCAGGTAGATAAACACCCTCCTCAAGACGTAATTCTGTATGGTTTTGGTCGAATTGGTCGC
The DNA here is from genome assembly GCA_947503265.1 of uncultured Alteromonadaceae bacterium. Classification (GTDB taxonomy): domain Bacteria; phylum Pseudomonadota; class Gammaproteobacteria; order Enterobacterales; family Alteromonadaceae; genus Aliiglaciecola. The sequence continues at coordinate 254,523 of CANNDC010000006.1, read as the reverse complement.
CTATTGGCTAGACTTCTTATTGAGCGTCAGGGTAAAAACAATAAGTTGCGTCTCAAAGCTATCGTTGTACGTGGCGGAAAAGAGGGTGATCTGGAAAAACGCGCGAGCCTTTTACGCAGAGATTCAGTTCACGGTCCTTTCAACGGATCAATTACGGTTGATACCGAAAAAAATGCCATCAAAGCCAATGGTTCTTACATCCAAGTTATTTATGCCAACTCACCAGATGACATTGATTACACCCAGTACGGTATCGATAACGCAATTGTAATCGACAATACCGGTATTTGGCGTGACAAAGAAGGTCTAGGGTTGCACTTAAAAGCCAAAGGGACCAAAAAGGCAATATTAACGGCACCGGGCAAAGGTGACGTAAAAAATATCGTATTTGGTGTAAACGATAACGATATTAGTGAGCAAGATGACATTCTATCTGCGGCAAGTTGTACCACCAATGCCATCACACCCGTGCTAAAAGCTTTAGATGAAAGGTATGGCATCAAAAATGGTCATGTTGAAACAGTACATTCTTTTACAAATGACCAAAACCTGATTGATAACTACCACAAAGCCGAGAGAAGGGGCAGAAGTGCACCTTTGAATATGGTGATAACGGAAACTGGCGCAGCAAAAGCTGTTTCTAAAGCGTATCCTAAGCTTGAAGGAAAATTAACAGGCAACGCTATTCGTGTACCAACACCAAATGTTTCATTAGCAATACTAAATTTGAATTTACAGCAGGGTACGAATAAAGACGAAATTAATGATTTCCTACGAGATATGTCGTTATTTTCAAACTTGCAAAACCAAATCGATTACACGTCTTCAAGAGAAATTGTTTCAACTGATTTAGTCGGTTCCAGAGCTGCCGCAGTGGTTGATTCTCAAGCAACAATAGTAGCCGACGACAGGGCAACGCTTTACGTTTGGTATGATAATGAATTTGGTTACAGCTGTCAGGTAATGCGAGTCGTCCAGTGTATGGCTGGATTAAATTATCCTTTATTACCTGCTTGAGAAATTCCATACATCTTCAAAACTTAAAATGACAAACTGCCAAGGAAGGCAAAAGTTTTTGCAATTTAATCTGACAATTTCCGGTACTATCAATAACCAATCATTAATTAGGTATTTTGCCAGTGCCAAAGACGTCAAAACCGTTATCAAAAAGATTGCTGATTTTGTGCAGAGACATTGCCGTTTTAGCCCTGATTATTTTTGCCGTTACTCAATGGCAGAGCCGCAACTTATTGGAAGACAACGGCAGTATAAAGGTTCGAAATCAAACGTTAGTGACCTTGGATGGAGAGACGGACACACTTTTTGCTGAATCTGCGAGTGAAGGTAAAAATACCCTGATTTATTTTTTCGCTCCTTGGTGCAACGTTTGTGCCTTTAGTATCGGTAATCTTGACGGATTAGATGAAGAAAAAACCAATGTTGTTCGCATTGCTCTTGATTATGCGTCGACAAATGAAGTACAAAAATTCGTAGATAATAACCATGTGGAAGGTCAAATCTTGTTGGGAAACGATGAATTGAAAAGCGAATTTAATATTCCCGGTTACCCCACCTATTATATTTTGGATTCAAACCAAAATATCATTGCTAGCTCAATGGGCTACTCAAGTACCATAGGGTTAAAAATCACCGAATTTTTGAATAGCCAATAAAGTAGCTGACAAAAGCCAAGTGGATTTGTGAACTTTACGCTAGGTTGCTACGTTACAGGCATCTATTTTATGCTGGTATGGTTCAATTGAAAGTTCGGAGACGCTGAGAGGAAAACTCACCAGATACAATTTCAAACACAGCAAGTATAGATTTCAAGGTTTGTCATTCCTTGGTTTAATTGGTGTGACATTTTCAGTGGTTGTGATAAATTTACAACATAAGAATTAAGAGATTTATTTTTGTGAAAATAAGCGCCAATTTTGATGCTGGTAATATTCGTGTTTTAGCTGCAGATTCGCCAGATAATATTAAACTTAGTATCCGCAATGACAACCAGTCAGATTTTTATCAATGGTTCTATTTCAAGTTGGATTCCACTCCTTTTACGGAACACACTATTAACATTGGTGATTTAGCCCGCTCTGCATATCCAGAGGGCTGGACAGATTATCAAGCCGTTGCGTCATATGATCGTCAAGAGTGGTTTCGCGTAGAGACTTCTTTTGATGGCGACAACTTAACCATTTCACATACACCAGAGCATAATCATACTTATTTCGCCTACTTCGCGCCGTACAGTTACGAGAGACATTTAGACTTACTTGCCATTGCACAAACATCATTTGATTGCCAACTGCATCATCTTGGCGAAACATTGGATGGTCGGGATATGTCTTTATTGCAGATTGGACATCCAGCAGAAGATAAAAAAGTCATTTGGATAACGGCTAGGCAACATCCCGGTGAAACTATGGCGGAATGGTTGGTAGAGGGCTTATTGGAAAGGCTGCTAGATGAAGATGATGGTGTCTCGCGAAATTTACTCGATAAAGCAGTGTTTTACATAATTCCGAACATGAATCCTGATGGTGCCGCAAGAGGGCATTTGAGAACCAATGCAAAAGGTGTAAATTTAAATCGTGAATGGGATGCTCCTAGCATGGAGAATAGTCCCGAAGTCTATTTGGTCATGGAAAAAATGGCTGAGACTGGTGTCGACTTGTTTTTGGATATGCATGGTGACGAGGCGTTACCTTACAATTTTGTCGCCGGAAGCGAAGGAAACCCAGGTTATTCAAAACGCATAAAGAGCTTAGAGGACGCATTTAAAAATGCGTTGCTGATTGTGACGCCAGAATTCCAAGATGACAAAGGTTACGACAAAGATGAGCCGGGTCAGGCAAACATGACGGTTGCCACAAATGCGATTGGTGAAAAATATGATTGTTTGGCATACACGCTTGAAATGCCTTTTAAAGACAATGCGCTTTTACCCGATCCTGCTTATGGCTGGTCACCTGCTAGATGCAAACAACTTGGTGAAGACGTACTCGTCGCTGTTAATGCGGTGGTTGACTCGCTTCGCTAGTATTCAACAATAACAACAATAATAAAGGGGAACAATTTGGACGCTTTGCATGATTTTCTGAATCTGCTCGATAGCTGGTTAGGTGGGAATAAACTGTTCCCATTCATTCTTCTCGGCACGGGTCTGTTTTTTACTATCTATCTTAAGTTTCCGCAAATTAGATATTTTAAGCATGCTTGGAAAGTTGTAACAGGTAAGTACGATAAAGCCGATTCTCCCGGCGACACTACCCATTTCAGAGCCCTAACAACGGCACTTTCCGGGACAGTTGGAACCGGTAATATTAGTGGTGTTGCATTTGCGATCTTCTTAGGTGGACCTGCTGCTTTGTTTTGGATGTGGGCAACGGCATTTCTGGGTATGACGACTAAATTCGTAGAAGTGACCTTGTCTCATAAGTACCGAGATAAAACTCCTGATGGAACCATGGCCGGTGGTCCAATGTACTATATGGACAAACGACTTAACATGAAGTGGTTGGCTGTAGCATTTGCCATTGCGACCGTAGTAAGTTCATTTGGAACCGGCAATTTACCGCAAAGTAATGGCATAGCAACCAGTATTGAAGCCACCTTTGGTTTTGAACCTTGGATTGTTGGTAGTATTTTAGGTATTTTGTTAGCGCTGGTTATTTTAGGTGGTATACAACGAATTGCAGCAGTCACGTCGAAAATAGTTCCTTTTATGGCTGTGGTTTATTTGATTGGGGCATTTGCAGTCATTTTCGCCAATCTAGGCAATATTGGACCTTCTTTCGCTGCTATTCTCGGTGATTTGTTCACTGGGTCAGCTGCCACAGGTGGGTTCCTGGGTGCTTCTATCGCCTATGCATTTAATCGAGGTGTTAACCGAGGGTTATTTTCCAACGAAGCGGGACAAGGTTCAGCACCTATAGCTCACGCTGCGGCAAAAACGGATGAACCCGTGTCAGAAGGTATGGTTTCTATTCTTGAACCATTCATAGATACCATAGTTATTTGTACTATTACCGGTTTGGTTATCTTGTCTTCAGGAGTATGGAAAGAAAAGCATCAAAACGAATTCGAACGTTCGAGTTTGCATATTCTAGCCGGCAGTTATGAAGAAACTAACGAACAAGACAGGTTAGAACTTTATAAATTTATCAACGATATCAATGATCACAAAGTCGAGAAATATAACGGTGAAATCCAAGTCATATCGGGTAAAGCAATAAGCAAAGGTTTCACCATCATGCACGCACGTTCTCTTGCAGAAGATGTGGTGTTTTATGTCGGCACTGACGAAGACTTGTATTCAGGTACGTTGAAGGTCAAAGACGGTCAATTGGTGAAGAAGAACATTAGTTTGAGTGGAAAGTCCTTGGTACATTCTGCGACACTAACGACGATTGCTTTTACCAAAGGTTTTTTTGGCGACTATGGTAAATACATTGTATCAATAGGATTACTGCTATTTGCGTTTTCAACCGCAATAGCATGGTCGTATTATGGTGATAGGGCAATGACTTATTTGTTGGGCCCACGCTCTGTTATGCCATACAGAGTAGTGTATGTAGCTGGTTTCGTTTGGGCTTCGTTTTCGGATACAGAATTAGTCTGGGCGTTGGCTGCCGTTGCGATAGTCGTCATGACCTTACCTAACCTTTTTGGTATTTTAATGCTAAGTAAAGAGATGAAGTCTTCAGTCAAAACCTATTGGGAAGATTTCAATAAAGAACATAAATCCTGACGACAAATTTTTAGTCTCAGAAAGTAATTGATTAAACGCGGCTTTGCCGCGTTTTCGGCGTATAAAGAACAGGAGTTATTGATGGCGTTAACAGAATGCCCTTCGTGTAGTAAAACGATTTCGGACAAGGCCAAAGAGTGCTCTCATTGTGGATTCGGAGTGGGAAGCGCTAGTGCAGAAGATTTATTGCGTAAAAAGAATCTGAATAAATTTAAGAAACAACACAGTGTCCAAAATCAATCAATGTTAGCCATGTTGATGTTTGTATCTGGCTTTGGATTTATGTACTGGGGCGGGGCTCAACCAGGCGACATTCAGCATTGGTTAGCTATTGCATGTTCAGTCATTGGCTTTGTTTGGTATGTAGTCAATCGTATACGACTTATTTTCATCAAAAGAGCTGACTAATGAATGTTGAAGCCTTAGTGGCATCTATGTCTCCAGACGTCTATGAAAAATTGTTACAAGCGGTTGAAACAGGGAAATGGCTTGACGGTTCTCCTATTACTGACATTCAACGTGAATCTTGCATGCAGGCCGTCATGTTGTATCAAGCAAAGATTCTCAAGCCAGATCAGCATATGACAATCAGTGAAGATGGCGAAGTCATCCATAAGAGTAGACAGCAATTAAAGGCTGAGATGTCTCAAAACACACCAGAAGAAACCAACACTATCGCACGGTTCAAAAAGAATGATTTTTAAGAAGTTATTTAGACCTAAACACCAAGATCCAAATCCGAAGATTAGAATTCAAGCAATAGCATCTCTCTCGCCAGAAGAAAATGAACAGAAATCAAGACTGCATGAACTGGCGTTCAATGATGAAGATTATGGCGTCAATATTGCGGCATTGGATAAGTTAAATAGCTTTGCCTTGTGGAGCAAAGTAGCAGAAACCGCAAAGTCTGAGCGATTAAAGAAAAAAGCGCAAGTGATGGTGGAAAACGCATTATTTGGCGAAAGTAAATTAAATATCACTGAGCAGGAAAGAATGACTTTTGTAAAAGAATGCAAAAGTACTCCAATGTTAGAAAAGTTGATAAATTTACCTTGGATTAAGTCTGACAACCCAGATTTGTTAGTCGAACTTTTAGAGCGTATTGGTAAGCCTAATATTAAACGTCAAGTATTGATGAACTCTGGAAGCGAACAGGTTCAACTTAGTTTGGCGGCGGATATTGCTGATAGTGCAACCCTAAATAAACTAGCCAAGAAAACCCAGTTCCCTTCAGTCCATCAATTGATAAACACCAAGTTAGAAAAAATAGAAATCGCTACCAGCAAGCCGATTGAAATTGAAAAGAATTCTAAACTTGTCTTATCTCAATTACTTGCTCTGAAAGAAAAGAAAGATTTATTGGTTGTGCGACAAGAACAAGAGAAGTTCCAAACGCAATTTCAGCAATTACAACTAGAGTTTTCTTATCTCAGTGAACCGGCTCAGCAGCATTTAAATAAGCGATATAAGGAAATATCCGAGCGAATTGATAGTCACATTAAGCAGTTAGAACCAGAGTGGCAAAACAATCAACTACGCCGAGAGCTTCAAGAGGATTTCACTAATCTAAAGTTGATTATTGAAAAGACCATAAACGAAGTCAGCGTTTCCTTAGCGGGCGATATATCTTCAATAACCCTTGGCCAAGTTGAAACTTTCGAAGAAACGTTACAAGACGCAACAAGGCAACTAACTGAATTAGTTAAATCTAGTAATGGTGAACTAACCAGACAATCTGAAACTTTGTTTAATCAAATCAATCAATGTCGCGCAACATTAGAGCGCCTCCCAGAGTTCCAAAGTGCAGTAAAAAAAGCCAATGAGTTTTTGGCTTCTTTCACTGCGCTATCTTTGCCCAACGATATTAGTCAAATTGAAGCTTCTCAGAGTTACCTGAGTGAACAAAGAAAATCGTGGGAAGAACTGGTATTCCCGTTCAAAACTAATTGGCCAGAATCCCTTGGTTCTCAATGGAAATCAACTCATAAAAGGTGGTCGAAAGCGATTACTGAATTGAAAGAACAAGTAAGACAAAATGAAAGTCGTTGTCGCTCCAAAATGAAGGCCATAGAGCGGCTAATTGAACAAGGCAAATTTAAAGCAGCAATTGGATTGTATGCCAAAGTCGAAAGTTGGTACTCGCAATTACCTGAACGTTCGCAAGATTTTTTAAGCCGCAATTTTTCAAAAGTTAAAGATCAGGTCGAAAATATAAAGGATTGGCAACAATACATCTCGCGTCCTCGAAAACCAGCCCTATTGGATGAGGCCATTGCGTTAACGACGATTAATGCAACCACCGAAGATGAGATTAAAAGTTTATCAAATGACATTAAACGTTTGAGATCTGAATGGTTAAATTTAGGAGTAGGAGAAACAGAAGCAGACCTTGCTCTTAATAGTGCTTTTGAACTTGCTATTGAAAAAGCCTTTGAACCGTGCCGACATCACTATGCTGAGTTAGAAAAGATCAGAGATGAAAACCTTGTTGCTAAAGAAGCCGTATTGGTTGAATTGAGAGATCTATCTAAACAAGATTTTGAATCCAATCCAAGAAAAATCACCGATAGTTTTGCCACATTGCAAAAGCGTTGGCGGGATATTGGCAAAATCGATTTTAAATTATTAGATGAAGTTAACGAAAAATACCATGCGACTGTCAATCCCATTAAACAAAAGGTAAATGGGTTTTATCAACAAAACGCGCAAGACAAACAAGACTTAGTAGATAGAGCTAAGAAATTACTTGAGCTTGAAGATCTTAGTGAAGCGGTAGAACAAGCAAAAAATCTTCAGCGTAAATGGAAAGAAATCGATCATGCTGGTCAAAAAGCTGAAAGACAACTTTGGCTCGAATTTAGAAAGCTAAATGATGCAATATTTAACAAACGCCAAGAGCTTAATGATTTAAGCAAAAAGCAGCTTGATGCAAAACATACTGAGATCAAAGAAACTTTAGATTCAATCAAAACTGAACTTGAAGCTTCTACGGATTTATCTCAACTTGACTTGTTAAGCCTTTCCATTGAGGAGGCCAAAGTCAGTATCAATGATGCTTTCCCCGATGAAGGAGATAGAAATCCCCCCGGCTCTAAACACCTTAAAGCACTTGCTAAGTTGAGTGATTTGCTAAATGACAAGAAACGATTGCTTGAGGAAAATCAACGTACCCAATATTTTGATGACATTTTTGAGGAATTACACAAATGGGATCAAGACGGACTAGACGAAAAAGTACAATCTAGATTACCGAATGTGTGGCAACAATGTTTTAAACAAGCACCGACGAGCAATGAAATGTCGCGCAAAGAGCTAACCATCATGATGGAAATCTTAGCTGATTTAACCTCACCTGATAAAGATGCTGAGATTAGAAAGACGCTACAACTTAAACTCATGACCAGTCGACTCCAAGATGGAGAAAATCATGACGTCACTTATTTACTTCAAGAGTGGATTAAGCATGGGCCTCTGAAAAGCGGTGAAAAAACTTTATTAAAGAGAACCCAAAAAGCGTTTACAGCTAGTGCATGGCGAGGCTAGTTAAGATAGTTCGCCACGCAAATTTCTAAGTAATTGCCTTTTAATTTCTTTAATTGGCAATTCCTTACTGAGTAAATAATGTAATTTGGCTAATGCGGCTTCCGGTGTCATATCATTGCCGGATACCACGCCAACCTCTCGCAGGACATGGCCATTCGCATAACCCGTCATATTGACCTTGCCGCTCGCGCATTGAGTGCAGTTTAATACAATTATATTATTCTTCTCGGCATGCTGTAGCTGTGCTAGTAGGGCAGGGTTTTGAGGTGCATTTCCCACGCCATAACTCAGCAGTATTAACGCTTTAACTGGTTGTTGCAGCGTGTTGCGTATTACATCCGCACTAATTCCAGGGTACAGAGTAACGACGCCAACCGGCTGTGAAAAAACACGGCTTACTTTCAAATCGTTCGATTTTGGGTTGGTAATTTTTCCTGCTTCTAACTCAATGTTAATGCCTGCACGAAGCAAAGGTGGAAAGTTGGGAGAACCAAAAGCTTCAAAGCCGTCAGCGTCGACCTTACGGCTTCGATTACCTCTGTAGAGCTTGTTGTTGAAGTACAAAGAGACCTCAGCTATTGGATAATTGGCAGCGATATACAAAGCATTTAATAGGTTTACCTGACCATCTGACCTCAGTTCAGCCAGCGGAATTTGTGAGCCGGTAACTATCACAGGTTTAGCCAAATTTTCCAACATGAAGGATAAAGCAGAGGCTGTATAAGCCATGGTGTCAGTGCCATGAAGAATGATGAATCCATCATACTCTGCATAATGCTGTTGAATATCATCGGCGATTTTTTGCCAATCATCAGGACTCATATCTGATGAATCGATAAGACTTTCATACTCATGAATAGTGAAGTCTGGCATTTCATGGCGGTGAAACTCTGGCATTTCCTGCAATGTTTTTGAGAGAAAGCCTGAAACCGGTACAAAGCCCTGTTTAGATGGGCGCATACCAATGGTGCCGCCTGTATAGGCTACATAAATGTGTTTTTTCATGTTACCCCTGAACTGTTTTTATTATTGTGGCAGGTCGATGTTAATAAGAGATTGTAACCTGTATTAGACAGTTAAGCATCATCCATACAGTGCTGTTAGGTTTTAGCTAAGTCCAGAAAGTTTTACAACTCAGGTTTGCTATGAAATCGCACAGATGTAAGCAGAAAATTCGGATAACGCTTAGACGCCAAAAGACAGAGAATAAAAGACAGGTCTTTGTACAAGTTAGTTTGTTACAGAATTTGTCTGCTACTACGTGAGCGACAAAATATTGCTAGAATGGTGCAAATCAGTTCCCTATATTTCGATTAAAAACAGGTACCCAAATGACAGCCAACAATAATAAAAAAATAAAATTAGCTCTTGTCAGCGCGGCAGTAATTTTTGGTCTTAGCGCTTGCCAATCCAAAAGCGTTCAAAATTCTCAATTGCAAAAACCGTCCGCTGCGGTTGTTTTGCAGTCAGCAAAAAAGATAGAAGCTGAAAAAGTCGAGGTTCTTGTCGCCAAGTATTTCGAAGAATTGATGGCACTGAGCCCAATTTATGCCACTTTTGTTGGTATCGAAGGATACAACGATAAGTTTGGCGACCCCATCAGTGAAGAATCATCTAAAAAAGAGTTAGCGTTTGAAAAACGATACTTGGAAGCGATCAATAAGGTCGATTCAACTTTGTTAAGCGGTCAAAGTCTCTTGAGTTATGAAATATTTAAACGTGATCGCGAAATGGCCATCAAAGGAGATAAATTTGATTCTGACCTAATCCCTATCAGTCAAATGGGAGGTGCGCATAGTCTCTTCGCTATGTTGGGTTCAGGAAGCAGCGCTCAGCCTTTCAATACAGAAAAAGACTATTATGATTTTATATCAAGAGCAGATGGTTTTTCCGCCTACATGGACAGTGTCATTATAGCAATGCGCGAAGGAATAGAGCAGGGGGTCGTTCATCCTAAACCTATCGCCGAAAAGTTGGTTCCTCAGCTTAGTGCTCATGTTGTAGAAGACATTACCGACAGCGTGTTCTATGGGCCTGTTACAAAACTTGATGAAAATACTGGGCTTGATGACGCAACTAAGAACAAGATCAAAAAAGCCTACATTGCGGCAATTGAAAATGTCATTATTCCAAGTTATTCGAAAGTTCATGATTTTATTGTTGAAGACTACTTACCGAATACTCGTACCTCAGTAGGATTATCAGCTTTACCCAACGGAGAGGCTTGGTATGAATATATGATCGAAACCAATACTACTTTGCCGTTAACCGCTAAAGAAATTCATGAATTTGGTCAACAGGAAGTGGCGCGTATTCTGTCTGAAATGAAAAAAGTCAAAAAACAAGTCGAATTTGACGGTGATCTGGCGGCATTTTTCGAACATTTGCGTACCGACGATCAATTCTACTTCAACTCTAAGCAAGAATTGATCGATGGTTACACGCAAGTGAAAGATAAAATCAATGCACGCTTACCGATGTTATTCGAAGTCTTTCCAAAAGCAGACTACGTCGTTAAAGCTGTTGAAGCTTATCGTGAAGAATCTGCAGCAGGAGCTAGTTATATGGCACCTGCACCGGATGGTTCGCGTCCAGGTATTTTCTACATCAATACCCGTGATCTGAAGGCTCAACCAAAGTTCGGCCTAGAAACGCTAAGTATTCATGAAGCAGCGCCTGGTCATCACTTTCAAATTGCAATACAGCAAGAAGTGGAATCTTTACCCATGTTTAGAAAATTTGGCGGCTATACTGTCTTTGCTGAAGGTTGGGCGTTGTATGCTGAAAGTTTAGGCAAAGAACTTGGTTTATTTACCGACCCCTACATGTGGTATGGACGATTGTCAGATGAACAGCTTAGAGCGATGCGTTTAGTTGTAGACACAGGGTTACATGCCTTTGGTTGGTCTAGAGAAAAAGCCATCAACTTTATGCGCGACAATTCCTCCATGGCGCTAAGTGATATAGTCGCTGAGGTAGAGCGATATATTTCTATCCCTGGTCAAGCACTCGCCTACAAGACGGGCGAACGTCATATTCGTATGTTGCGCAATCGTGCAGCTGAAAAATTAGGCGATAAATTTGATGTGAAGAAATTCCACACGCAAATTCTGATTGATGGTGCTTTACCTATGCCGATATTGGAGTCAAAAATCGATAGATGGATTGCCGAACAGTCTTCGTAAGGAGATACGAAAAGGAAGAGGTCTATTTGACCTCTTCACCGGCTGCTTGCTTATCCGCATGATAGCTTGAACGAACCATAGGGCCGCAGGCTGCATGGGTAAAGCCTATTTTGTGAGCATAATCACCTAACTCGTCAAATTCTGTTGGGTGTACATAACGTTTAAGAGGGTAGTGATGTTTACTTGGTTGCAAATATTGCCCTAAAGTGAGCATATCAACATCATGTGCACGTAAATCATCGAGCACCTTTGAAATCTCTTGCTTGTCTTCACCCATACCCATCATCAATCCTGACTTAGTTGGGATACCTGGATGTTGTTGTTTGAACTTTTTCAATAGATCTAACGACCACTGATAGTTTGCACCCGGGCGACATTCGCGATAAAGGCGAGGGATGGTCTCTAGGTTGTGATTGAACACATCTGGGACACCCTGCTTAAAAATCTCGAGCGCTCGGTCCATTCTTCCGCGGAAATCGGGCACCAATACTTCTATTTTAGTGCTCGGGCTATGTTCTCGAATTGCGTTGATACAATCGACAAAATGTTGAGCTCCTCCATCTCGCAAATCATCTCTATCTACAGAGGTGATCACCACGTATTTTAGCTTCATTTCCGCAATCGTTTTAGCAAGTTTTATTGGCTCTTCTGCGCTGGGTGGAAGTGGTTTGCCGTGGGCTACATCGCAAAACGGACAGCGTCTGGTACAAATATCACCCAAAATCATAAAGGTTGCTGTGCCGTGATTAAAACATTCAGCAAGGTTAGGGCAACTCGCTTCTTCACATACTGAATAGAGATTGTTTTTTCTTAGCGTTTTTTTTATGTGATCGATATTTTTAGTAGAGCTGGGTAATTTGATTTTTATCCATTCAGGCTTACGGAGCATCTGTTCTTTTTCCGTAGGCACTATGGTAATCGGGATATGTTTTACTTTCTCATCATCACGAAGCTTCACCCCTGCTTGAGGGCGAGTTTGAACCTTTACATCTGCTTGAGAGTTACTCATCAAAACCTACTCTGAATTCTGTTTTCTGAACATCTAATAGTTTACAAAAATGTTCAATTAATTTGTTACCAGCTTGCTGAAGATTTTCAGGTCCGCCCAATTCCGCACAATTTACCATTTCTAAACCCGCATAACCACACGGATTGATACGATTAAAAGGACTCAAATCCATGTTGACATTGAGTGCTAAGCCATGGAAAGAGCATCCTTTCCTTATTCTTAGCCCCACTGAACACACTTTTTTACTATTAACGTAAACGCCGGGCGCATCGCTCTTTGGGTAAGCTTCAATATTGTATTCTTTGAGCGCATCAACCACGCAGGATTCCAGAGCCGTTACCAAGTCACGTACACCCAATTTACGTCGTTTTATATTAAGTAATACATACAACATTTGTTGTCCGGGACCGTGATAAGTGACTTGTCCACCTCGGTCCACTTTTACAACGGGAATTTCTCCTGGTGCTAACAAGTGTTCTTCTTTCCCTGCTTGCCCTTGGGTAAAAACGGGTTGATGTTCAGTTAGCCAAATTTCATCCGCTATCGACTCATCCCTGCTATCTGTAAAGTCTTGCATTGCTTGCCAGATTGGAAGGTAAGGCTGCAATCCCAACTGACGAATAATGAGTTTTTGTTGTTGGCTCAAAGCACAACTCTAACCAAGTCAAGTTTAGCAATCTCGGTATAGATACTCTCCATGTGCTCTTTACTTGTCACTTTCACTTCTAGCGATAGCGCATGGTACTTGCCTTTAGAACTTGGTCTTATGGTCGGGTGATAGTCACCCGGCGCAAGAGTTTGTAATCGATTGATCACTTGATCAGGCAACTGAGGATCTGCCAAACCCATCACTTTAAACGTTTGGAAGCAAGGGAACTCTAACAACTCGTCGAAATGTGTATCCATTAAGAATCAAACCCCAATTGCAATTTAATAAAGTCTACTGCTTGATCAATAAATCCACCTTCTTTGACTTCTTGGAGTGTCACCAATGGATACTCAGCCACATCTTCGCCTTCCAACTGAAGGTACAATTTACCTACTACTGTCCCTTTGGCGATAGGGGCTTCAAGTTTTTTGTCTAATTCAAAGTTTGATTTCAGGTTTTTGACCTGACCTCTGGGGATCGTCAACGGGGTGTCTTGATTGATACCTAAATCAACTGTTTCTTTGTCACCCATGAAAATTCGATGTGATACAAAACTGTGGCCAGCTTTGAATGGAGTGACGGTTTCAAAAAAACGGAAGCCATATTTAAGTAACTTTTTATTTTCGTTCTTGCGTGAACGTTCACTTTCTGCTCCCATCACAACAGCAATAAGACGCATGTTGCCTTGAGTAGCAGAAGAGACAAGACTGTAACCTGCATCGGAGGTATGACCGGTCTTAATACCATCAACGTTTAGACTTTTATCCCAAAGTAAGCTATTTCGGTTATATTGTTTTATGTCGTTGAAAGTAAACTCTTTTTCTTTGTAGATCGCGTATTCTTCTGGTACATCTTTCACCAAAGCTACTGCTAGAGTGGCCATGTCGCGCGGAGACGTATAGTGATCTCCATCGTGTAATCCGTGACTATTAACGAAGTTAGTCGTCGTCATACCGAGTTTTTGCGCGTGTAAATTCATCATACTGGCAAAGGCGTCTTCACTACCCGCAATATGTTCTGCCATGGCAACACATGCATCGTTACCCGATTGAATAATGATTCCTCTATTCAAGTCTGCTACTGAAACTTGTGTATTGACTTCGATAAACATTTTTGACGAATCTGGAAATTTTGCCGCCCAAGCATTTTCAGAAATCGTTACCATATCAGTTTCACTGATGTTTCCCATTTGAATTTCAGTTCCGATAACATAACTAGTCATCATTTTTGTTAGGCTGGCGGGTGGCAACTGTATATCCGCATTTTGCTCAGCAATGACGTTTCCTGTTTCGTAATCAATCAGAATAAAGCCCTTTGCAGCAACACTCGGTGGAGGTGGAATAACCACCGCAGAAGAGGCAGGTAAGGACACAAGCATAGTGCTTAGTGTTGAAGCTATACCTACAAATAAAATTTTAAGATTGCGCATTAATTTTCCGTTTGGTTTGTGATGTTAAATCGAAATAAAAACGAAGCGTAATATACCATTCTGGTTAGAATATGTCGCCCCTTTGTAAGCTTTTCAACTGTCCTGAATTAAGGTGGTGCGAGCAAGGTAAAGGCTTGCTTAAAACCATCTTTTTTGAGGCGCTCAAGCAATATGTCAGCCTCACTTTGTTTATCTATTGGGCCCATTTGTAAACGAACCAAACCATCCTTACTTGGTGTGACAACATTAATCGCATATTGTTCTTTAAGTCCTTTAGCCAGTCGCTGTGCTTTTATCCTGTCGGATAGCGCTGCAACTTGAATAAACACACGGTTTTCTGAAATCGGATTTTCAATAATGGGTTTAACTTGATTGCCAACGGTTAGCAGGCCATTTTGGTCTACATGCAATACGTCGACCTTTACCTTCGCGGTGCCTGTGTCCAGAACGCCAAGCTTCATCGCTGCGGCATAAGACAAGTCAATGATACGATTTTGATGAAACGGGCCACGATCATTGACTCTGACAACTGCCTGCCTGCCGTTATTCAAGTTGGTTACCCTGACAAAAGAAGGTAATGGCAAGGTTTTATGTGCAGCAGTCATGGTAAACATATTATATATTTCACCATTCGCCGTTAGGTGGCCATGGAATTTTTTCCCATACCAAGAGGCAATTCCAGTATTCGAATATCCTTTGCCTGTTTTTAATGGTGTGTAGGACTTACCCAATACGGTGTAGGGCCGCATTGATGCAGGCAGATAGGGTTCATATTGAGGTTCTACGTCTTTGAAATCGATATCCGCACTAATATATTCGGGTTTTGAATCGTGCCGTTGGCTATAACGGCCTGTATCAGCACATGCTACAAGCAACAAAAAAATTAACACTAGGAAGAAAAGTTTCATTGGTCATTCTTTCTTTGAAAAATGGATTCACTCAATTGATACACGGCCATAGCGTACAGCGGACTGTGATTATAGCGTGTAATTACGTAAAAATTCGGCAGCGCCACCCAATAAGATTGATTTTCTGCCTGCCAATCTTCATGGCTGCTAGTCGTTTTCTGGTCCTGTTGTCCAACATCCATTTTTAACAATTTTACCTTGCTGTCTGTTGGTAAAGTGAAATTTGAATCGATTATGACACCCGCGGCTTCTAGTTGTTGCCATTGATGTTTGAATTTCAATGAGCGGGAAATATACTCTTGGTGTCGACCTTGATTTTCGTCGGCGATAGTAGCGGGGTAGGCGATGTCCTGATTCTTTTTCCAGCCATGCTTTTTAAAATAATTCGCCACACTACCTATTGCATCAATGGGATTATTGAGTAGGTCTCTGACTCCATCATCATCAAAATCGATTGCGTAATGTCGATAACTCGAGGAAATAAATTGTCCCCATCCCATCGCGCCCGCATAAGACCCTTTTAAAACGGTAGGATCAAAACCTTCTTCTCGTGTGAGTAAAAAAAACTCTTCTAGCTCTTTTTTGAAGAAGCTACTGCGTCTTGGATAGTGGAAACCCAGCGTATACAAAGCGTCCAAAACGGAGTACTTTCCTAAATAGGTGCCATAAAAGCTCTCGACACCGAGAATAGCGACAATAATTTGCGCAGGAACACCGGTTTCTTCCTCGGCCCGTTGCAATTCGTTCTCGTACCTAGTCCAGAATTTCACACCTTTATCAATGCGTTTTTCCGTAAGAAATATCGGATGATATAAATGCCATGGCTTCGCCTCCCATGGTTTTTGTATGGATTCAAGAATGTCGGTATTTTTATTCGCTTGTTTAAGTATGTTGGAAACATAGTCAAGGTCGAATTGATGCTTATCTGCGAGTTGATTCGCGAAGTCTTCGAGCTTTTTGTTCGCTAGTGCATTTATGGAAAATAGGCTAGACAAACAGATAAAAATAAAAGTTACTAAGGGACGCATTTAATCACCAATATGCTTATTGTCGAGAAACCAGTCGTTTTTGCGTACTGACGGCCATTAAAATGCCAAATCCTGCCATCAAGGTTACCATTGAGGTTCCACCATAACTGACCAGAGGTAAAGGTACACCAACGACCGGTAGAAGCCCGGAAACCATGCCAATATTAACAAACACATATACGAAGAACGTTAGCGTAAGGCTACCGGCCAAAAGTTTAGCGTATGCATCTTGGGCTCGCATAGCAATGAGTAAACCAACAATAATGATGTAACAATAGACGGCCAATAACGCCAAAATTCCCAATAGTCCAAACTCTTCACTGAACACGGCAAATATAAAATCTGTATGGCGCTCTGGTAAAAACTCAAGCTGTGACTGAGTGCCTTGCAACCAGCCTTTACCTTGTACTCCGCCTGACCCTATCGCTATCTTTGACTGAATAATATGATACCCGGAGCCTAGGGGATCACTTTCGGGATTCAAAAAAGTTAAAACGCGTTGTTTTTGATATTCTTTCATCAAAAAAAACCACATGACAGGGGCAAACAGTGAAGCAAGAACCGTTACCAAGGAGATCAGGCGCCAGCTCATTCCGGCTAAAAACAGAACAAATATGCCGGAGCTAGCGATCAGTAAAGATGTACCTAAATCCGGTTGCTTTGCAATGAGTAAAGTTGGTACTGCGACAAAAATAAAGCCGAGAATGATATGACGTATTTTGGGGGGAAGATTAAATCGACTAATATACCAAGCAACCATCATAGGAACAGCGAGTTTCATTATTTCAGAGGGTTGGAATCGCACAAAACCAAGATCTAACCACCGTTGAGCACCTTTTCCCATCACACCAAAAAACAATACTCCGAGTAACATGAGTACACCTGCCGCATAGAAATATATCGACATACGCTGAAAGGCAAGAATAGGAATTTGAGCAACAAAAAACATCACCGCCATGGCAAGTCCTAGTCTGACAAGTTGTCGTTGAATTAAATCCATATCTTGTCCACCGGCAGCATATAAGGTTACCAGTCCAACTCCCATTAACGCTAGTAAGCCAATCAGTAGCAGCCCGTCTACGTGAATTCGCGCCAACCATGGTTGAGAATTAGGGGTAAGTTTTGTGCGTAACCAAGCAGAATTCTCAGTCATGTTTGCTCAATTGTTGTGTTTTATTTTCAAAATAATAATCCATTAAGTTTCTGGCTATCGGAGCAGCTTGAGAACCTCCACCACCGGCATTTTCCAGCGCAAGTGCAACACTAAACTCAGGTGTATCGTATGGCGCATAACCCACATACATGGCGTTGTCTCTATGTTCCTCTTTTAAACTATCTGCATCGTACTCAGCATCTTGAGCAATACTGACTACTTGGGCAGTCCCCGTCTTACCCGCAGAGCGGTAATCCGTATCTTTAAATGCGGTACGGCCAGTACCATGCTCTTCTTCAATGACACCTAACATAGAGGAAAGTACAAGATCCCAATTATCTTCGTTTATTATTGCGATAGGCCGTAATTCTTTTTCTGGCTCAATACTTATTTTGCCGTTAATCATTTTACCGCTGAGTACCTGTGGTACTAGCCTACGACCTTTGTTAACTATGGTTGTGACGGATTGTGCGAGTTGTAGGGGGGTTGCTGTCCAATAGCTTTGTCCGATTCCAACTGAAATGGTATCACCAATGTACCAGGGTTCATTGAATCTAGCTCTTTTCCAGCCTCGACTCGGCATGTTGCCATCCGACTCTTCATACAAATCAATCCCAGTGTAATCACCAAATCCAAATTCGCTCATGGTTTCGCTAATTTGATCAATTCCCATACGATAGGCCAAGTCATAGAAAAAATAGTCGCAGGATACTTCAACTGATTTTTTTACATCGACCCACCCATGACCCCAAGGCACCCAATCGCGCCAAACATGACTAACATTTTTTAACTGGTATTTACCGTTATCAAACATGCGAGTTTCTGCAGAAATCACCCCTTTTTCTAATCCAGCAAGGGCTAGATGTGGTTTGATGGTTGAAGCTGGGGGGTATTGACCTTGTGTTGCACGATTAATCAAAGGACGGTCTTTAGAGTCTAAAAGTACCTTATATCGTTTACTGCTGATACCATGTACAAAGTAATTAGGATCGTAGCTAGGGCTGCTGTAGAGCGCTAAAACTCCACCAGTTTGGGTATCCATGGCGACAATAGAGCCGCGTTTACCATTCAACAATTTTTGTGCTTCTAATTGCAAATTAATATCGATATTGAGGACGAGATCTTGACCCGGAATAGGCGGTTGGAAATTTAGCGTACGAATGATTCGTCCTTTGCTGTTAATTTCCACTTCTTGATAACCCACTTCTCCGTGTAACTTATCTTCGTGGAATTTCTCGATCCCTAGTTTGCCAATATCGTGGGTAGCCGCATAATTGGCAACGAGTCCGGCTTCGCTAAGTTTTTGCAGATCTTTTTTATTTATCCGGGCTACATAACCCAGTACATGGGTAAGGGCAGATCCGTAAGGATAAAATCGAGCTAATCTTGCCTCAATTGAAACACCCGGGAAACGATATTGATTTGCGGAAAAAATGGATACTTCTTGATTGCTAAGTCTTTTAAGCAGAGAAACGGGTTTAAAGCGACGTTGTTTTTTGAGGTCGTCCTTAAAATCGTCTATCTGGTCTTTATCAATGTTAAGTAACACAGACAAGTCTGCCAGGGTTTGCTCAAGATTCTCAATTTCCTCAGGAATAATATCTAACGAAAATACTGGCTTATTTTCAGCCAACAGAACGCCATTGCGATCAAAGATCAAGCCCCGATTAGGCGCAACAGGAAGAACCTTTATACGATTGCCATTGGAACGGGTTTGATAGTCTTCATATCGTTCAATTTGAAGGTAATACAAATTACTAATTAACAAAGTCATCAACACAGCGACAAATAGAATTGCGATAAAGCACCTGCGGGCAAATAGATTTGCCTCCGCCGTGTGGTCTTTAATTGTAATTCGTTGGAAACGCAAAGTTATTCTCTATGATAAGGGTGGTTTGAATTTAGAGACCATGCACGATACAGACTTTCTGCGACGACAATCCGCACTATAGGGTGGGGTAAAGTGAGTGCTGAAAGAGACCATTTTTGTTCGCTGGCTTGAATACACGTTGGCGCTAAACCTTCAGGACCACCAATAAGAAGGCTGACATCTCTGCCATCCATTTTCCATTTGCTTAAATGATTTGCTAGTTGTGGTGTGGTCAAAGGTTTACCGGTTACTTCTAACGTAACTATTCTATTTCCTTTGGGTATCGCTGAAAGGGTTAGTTCCCCTTCTTTTTGTAAAATACGCGAAATATCTGCATTTTTTCCGCGTTTTCCAGCCGGAATTTCAGTGAGAGATAGGCTTACATCTTGGCTAAATCGACGTTCGTACTCCCGATAGCCTTGCTCCACCCAATTTGGCATTTTTGTACCAACGGCAATAATTTGGATACGCATTGTGCTTTACTACTAACTCCACAACTTCTCGAGTTGATAGAAATCTCTCGCTTCATCCTGCATAACATGTACTACTATTTCACCAAGGTCGACCAAAACCCAATCGCCTGTTGCTTGCCCTTCGACGCTTAAAGGGGCATGCCCAGCTTGCTTCATTTCGTATACAACGTTTTGGGCAATCGAGGATACATGGCGTTTGGAGTTGCCTGAACATACCAACATGGTATCTGTGACGGTCGATTTCCCCGATACATCTAAATCTACGATATCCCTTGCTTTTAAGTCTTCCATTTTTTCTATAACGAACTGTTTGAACTCTTTACTATCCAAAAATCTATACCTTACTTGAGTAAATTTACTCTGAATTTAATTGAGATGGCCTTATGCCAGTTGGCGCAACTATATCAGGATTCACTATCTAAGGGCAGTGCATCTAGATCAAACGGGATAAACAACATGCATATATGACAAAGTTCTATGTATGGTCTTGTAATGACTGCCTGTTTTATCTTCTGATCCAATATTCCTAATTTATACTGAATGGTTTCAAGATGACTACTGGTTAATCTTTGCATTGTATTTAAATACAATCCCTGTCGATTTTTCCATATTCGCAACTGATTCCAGTTGATAGCTTGACCGGTTTTTTGTTTGTTTATTAATAAAGTGAGTGTATGCCATTCCTTTACTAACGCCCAAAGAACGATAGTCGGTTCAATACCTTCAGCTTCTAATCGGTACAAAAGTTTTACCGTTCTTTGCATATCGCCAGATAAGAGTACATCGATGAGCTGAAAAACGTTAAATCTAGACTGATCAACAATAGATGACTCTACCTGCTCTAAGCTTATGTTTTCTTTTGGAAACAATAACGCAAGTTTGTCTATTTCTTGTTTTGCCGCGAGTAAATTCCCTTCACAAAAATCGGCCACTAATTTTACTGATTCAGCTTGTATACCTAGTTTAACCTCGCGAACATATTGGTTTAACCATTGAATAAGCTGATTGCCCTCTAACGGGAAACAAGGAACATACACACCTTGTTTGTCCAACGCCTTGAACCACTTAGTATTTTGCACGTCTTTTCCGATTTTTTGACCGTGCAATACGATTAATGTGTCTGGATTAGTTTGCTCTGCTAATGAGAGCAAGATTTTACTACCTTCTGCTCCGGGTTTACCCGTTGGTAGTTCCAATTCAATATATTGTTTTGAAGAAAAAAGTGACAGGGTTTGAGTCGCTTCAACTAGGCTTGACCAACTAAATTGTGCGTCTGCCACTAACGATTGACGTTCATCGAACCCATGTTGTTTTGCGAGTTGCCGAATTTGTTCTATCGCGTCTAACTTTTGTTGCGGTTCGTCGCCAAATATCAAATAGAAGGGGGACAATCCCTGTTGCGAAGATTGTGCTAAATGTTGAGCGAATCGATTAGGATAAACTTGCATGGCTGTTCAATTGTATCCTACCGGTATCATTCACTTGCTGGATTAGCGCGTGAGAGGCTAGGCAGCATACGAATCATCTTATCGGCGGCTTGTTGTCGCAATTCACTCAGGACTAAATCAAGTTCTCTTGATTTAGCTAAAATTGCATCAGGGTCATCTTGGTATTCTCGTGTGACATCGAACTCGACAAATTGCGGTTCCTCATTTGGAAAAGCAACTTGGTATCGTATAGATAACACCAACTCATATTCGGCTACTTGTCCTGTCGGAAATAATGAAAGAAGCCGACGGTCCAAGCTATCAGGCATGAGAAAAATTCCCACTGTGGAGTCTTTTGTATTGCCATTAATCGTATCTACCCAAGGTATTTGATACAGGTCTAAGTATTTTTCTACTGATTGCCTAAAAGGTGTGAAGTCTTGTTGACTAGATAGGTAAATTTGCGTGATCCCATCAGGCAATGCCTGCCCGCCACGCAACTTAAACCCACACCCTGCATTAGATAAAATAGCAAATAGCAACAATGCCCCAATTATCAATTGAATGACATTGCTCAGACATCTAGGCTTCAAATTTCCCATGAATTTAGTTTGCCACAATATTAACCAGCTTACCCGGTACATAGATGATTTTTCTGATTGTTTTGCCCTCAGTAAATTGGGTTACATTGTTTTGATTGACGGCCAATTGTTTGACTTTTTCCGCATCTAAATCAGCAGCAATGGTAATTTTAGCTCTTACTTTACCATTGACTTGTATGACCAATAGTTTCTCATCTTCAACAAGAGCACTTTCATCCAGTTTTGGCCAATCCATAGTGCCTGTTGCATCGGTTCCACTTAGTTGTTGCCAAATCACATGACAGATATGTGGTGTAATAGGATTAAGCATCAGCACCATGGCATTAATGCCTTCTCGCATTAACGCTTGATCTTGTTGGCCAGTATGCGGGGCTTTTTGCAACCTATTTAGCAGTTCCATAATGGCCGCGATAGCGGTATTGAATGTCTGTCTGCGACCGATATCATCAGTCACTTTTGCAATGGTTTTATGTATCTCACGACGCAGCGCTTTTTGGTTACCATTCAGTGAGGAGACGTCAAGTTCTTGTAAATCGCTCGACTCGATTGATTCGACATGATCTTGAACTAATTTCCATAAGCGTTTTAGAAACCGGTTAGCGCCTTCGACACCTGAATCAATCCACTCTAAAGTTTGTTCAGGTGGAGCGGCAAAGATAGTAAACAATCGAATGGTGTCAGCGCCATACACATTAATAACTTGTTGCGGGTCGATACCATTATTTTTCGATTTCGACATTTTTGTCATGCCGCCAATCTCTACAGGCTGACCATCTTTTGCTAAGACTGCTTTGGTAATTTTGCCTTTTTCATCTTTTTCAATTTCGACATCTGCTGGAGAGTACCAGTGCTCCTTGCCACTAGCATCTTTTCTATAATAAGACTCAGCCAATACCATTCCTTGGCACAATAAACGCTTGTAGGGTTCACTTGAACTCACTAAACCTTCATCTCTGAGTAATTTATGAAAAAATCTAGAGTACAAAAGGTGCAATATGGCATGTTCAATCCCACCTACATACTGATCCACTGGGAGCCAGTAATTTGCTTGTTTGGGGTCTAACATGGCCTGATCATTTTGTGCACATGTATATCTGGCGTAATACCAAGACGATTCCATAAAAGTATCAAAGGTGTCAGTTTCTCGTAACGCTTCTTGACCATTAAACGTGGTTTTTGCCCACTCTGGATCGGCCTTGATGGGAGAGGTTACCCCGTCCATTGTTACATCTTCAGGTAAAACAACGGGTAGTTCATCTTCAGGCACAGCAACTGAGCTGCCATCAGCGAGGTTTAACATGGGAATGGGTGTTCCCCAATAGCGTTGACGTGAAACTCCCCAATCCCGCAAGCGATAATTCACTTTGCGCTTTCCCTTACCTTGAGTTTCTAATTCTTGGGCAAGTTTATCGAACGCTTGTTGAGAAGTTAATCCGTCAAATTGTCCTGAATTTATCAAGATGCCTTTGTCGGTGAAAGCTTGCTCAGAAATATCACATGCTAGGTTGGCATCTTCTGCTGGTTTAATCACTTGTAAAATGGGTAAGTCGTATTTATTAGCGAATTCATAGTCGCGTTGATCATGCCCGGGTACGGCCATTACTGCTCCTGAACCATAATCCATTAGCACAAAATTGGCTGCCCAAATGGGCACTTTATTACCTGAAATCGGATGGATTGCGTACAGACCCGTTGCACAACCTTTTTTATCCATAGTCGCCAATTCCGCTTCTGCGACCTTGGTATTTTTACATTCTTCAATGAATGCGGCTAATTCAGGGCTATTTTCTGCTGCTTCAAGCGCAATTGAGTGAGTAGCGGCAACCGCGACATAGGTTACACCGAGCAAAGTATCTGGACGCGTTGTATAAACATCGAATTGCTTCAAACCCGCTACTTGAGATTGAAGTTTAAAGGTGATTTCAATGCCCTCAGAGCGACCAATCCAGTTACGTTGCATGGCGCGCACTTGATCTGGCCATTCATCAAGTTGCTCAAGGTCATGTAAAAGTTCTTCAGCATAATCTGTAATCTTGATGAACCATTGTGGTATCTCTTTTTGCTCAACCACAGCGCCAGATCGCCATCCTTTTCCATCAATAACTTGTTCGTTCGCCAACACAGTATGATCAACAGGATCCCAGTTGACCGTGGCATTCTTTTTATACACCAAGCCTTTTTCATAAAGTCGCGTAAAGAACCATTGTTCCCAACGATAGTAATCTTGTTTGCACGTGGCAACCTCACGGTCCCAGTCGTATCCGAATCCAAGAGAACGCAATTGTTGTTTCATATACTCAATGTTTGAGTAAGTCCATTTGGCGGGGGCTGTTTTATTGTTTATCGCTGCATTTTCAGCTGGTAACCCAAAAGCATCCCAACCCATAGGTTGTAATACATTTTTGCCTTGCATTCGTTGAAAACGGCTTATTACATCACCGATTGTGTAATTACGCACATGCCCCATATGCAAACGTCCGCTTGGATATGGAAACATTGAAAGACAGTAAAATTTTTCTTTGCTGTCGTCTTCCACTGCGGAAAAGACGTTATTTTCATCCCAATATGCTTGAACTTGTTTTTCAATTTGTTGCGGGTCGTACTGGTTCTTGATACTAAAAACGGACATTAAAACGAACTTCCAAAAGGGTGAGTGACGAATAAGATAATTAGCTGTTAAGAATACCTTAGCAGGTAGCATGCAAACAACAGTTAATAAAGGAATCTGCTAGTAAATTTTAAGACATGCACGCGCTTGTGTACAAAAATCAAGCTTCCCAACCGAGTCTATCTTGACTCTTAGACTTTTACGGGTTTCACTAACGGGAAATTAGTAACAATTTTCGGGTTATGTCAAACAACTTTGCTTTAGCAACGCATCAAATTTCGGCGGTTCCTAGTCGACGATTTATCAACCAAGCTCTAAAAGACGAAAAAGTCATGCAAGCGACTTTTATAGGACAAGAAAGAGCACGCGCTGCCTTATCTTTTGGATTGGGAATTGAATCCACTGGATACAATTTGTACGTGATGGGCGAGCACGCTACGGGTAGGTATACCCTTGTGCACGAATATATTGCTAAAAATGTACTCACAGACCCGACTCCTGATGAGTGGAGTTATATTAATAATTTCGATGAAGAGCGCGAGCCCTATGCGCTACGTTTACCTCCCGGTGAAAGCAAGAAGCTCCATAAAGAGTTAGAAAATCTCATCGATGAGTTACTTGATACCTTTCCCGCGGCATTTGATAATCCGGGCTATCAACGTAAAAAGTCAGCTATAAGCCGCGAATTTGATCTGCGTTATGATCACGCAATTGACAAAGTTGAACAACTTGCCCAATCGCAAGGCGTTGCTTTGTATGAAGAGAACGGCACAATCAGCTTTTCCCCTATTGTTGATGGCAAACCGCTGGCGGACGCCGATTTTGCCAAGTTAGATGATGAACAACGTCAAGGTTACTACCAACTCATTGATCAATTAGAAGATAAGCTAAATGAAGCACTAATCGAATTGCCACAGTGGAAACGCAAATCATCAGAGAAGTTACGTCAATTAAAGCGTGATACGGCAGAACAAGGCATAAAACCTTTGCTCAAAGATCTTGAACACAGATACAACGGAGAACTGGGGATCCTGAAGTTTTTAAGACAACTTCGTCCGCATTTAGTCGATACAATCGTCGAAGTGTTAGCTCAGGAAGGTAAAGACGATAAGCAAGATGAATTTGATAAGCGTTCTATTCTTGAAGAACAATATTTGCCGAATATTATCGTATCTCATGGGCTAAACGATGGTGCGCCTATTGTTTACGAGCCTAATCCAACCCACCAAAGTTTATTTGGCAAGATTGAATATACCAATGTTCAAGGTTCGGTTTACACCAGTTACCGCATGATTCGCCCCGGGGCTTTGTCTCGCGCCAATGGTGGATATTTGTTGTTAGATGCAGACAAAATGATTGATCAACCCTATGTTTGGGATGCATTGAAACTCGCCTTGAAGTTTGGTGAGTTAAAAATGGAATTACCGCAAATGGATGTGGGTATGGTGAATTCAATGACATTGAACCCTCAGCGTATTCCTTTGAAAGTAAAAGTCATATTGCTAGGGTCCAGAGAACTCTACTATTTATTGCAAGATTATGATGAGGAATTTGACGAGCTATTTAGAGTGTTAGTGGATTTTGACCATGAAATCCCCCTCAACAAACAGTCATTATTCGATTTTGTTGGCAGAGCTAAAAATCATATTTTGGGTTTGGGATTAAACGGCATCTCGGCAAAGGCGATGTATCGTTTGGTAGAGTACAGTCTGCGTCTAGCAGAGCATCAAGAAAATCTATCTGCGCGATTTTCAGACGTGATTGAACTTATCAATGAAGCACATTATTTTTGTCAACAAGCACAAATTTCCGAAATGGATGTAAGCCATATCGAGACCGCTTTAGAGGCCAAAACGCTTAGAACTGGCAGAGTTAGCCAAGCCCTACTTGATGACATTAAACAAGGGCAAATACTTATCGACACCAGCGGAACTTCAGTAGGGCAGGTCAATGGTCTTACGGTGCTCGAGGTTGGTGATAGCGTATTTGGAACACCAGCACGCGTGACATCCACCGTTTACGCTGGTGCCAATGGCGTGGTAGATATCGAAAGGGAAGTTGAACTTGGCCAACCTATACATTCGAAAGGCGTCATGTTGCTAACAGGCTACTTGGGTCATAAGTATGCCCAGTATTTTCCACTGACTTTATCGGCAAATATCGCATTAGAACAATCTTATGGACATATCGACGGAGACAGTGCCTCTCTGGGAGAATTAATTGCCTTGATCTCAGCGCTGACAGATTTACCTGCGAGACAGGATTTAGCTATAACGGGCTCGATTAACCAATATGGTGAAGTCCAATCCGTTGGGGGCGTAAATGAAAAAATTGAAGGCTTCTTTAAGCTTTGCCAAGTGCGAGGGTTAACCGGCTCGCAAGGGGTTGTTGTCCCACGATCCAATCAGATAAATTTAATGCTAAATAAATCGGTTATAACAGCGGTAGAAGAAGGGAAATTTCATATTTATGCCGTTGCAACTGTCGACCATGCTCTCGAATTAATAATGAATAGAGAAGCTGGCGAATTAAACAGTAAAGGGCGGTATCCAAAAGGCTCGGTTAATTACATTGCGGTTAACCGCCTGTACAATATCGCTAATATCGTCAACGGTGCGGGTGAAGACTAAATCTATAAATCCTAGTCCACCAACAATAATTGGCATCAAATTGCCAGAATTACGAAATTCAAATGAGTAAAACCGCTGTGAAAATTGAAAAAGACAAAGTTGTGCAATTCCACTACCGAATCAAAGATTTGGATGGAAAAGAGTTAGAAACTAATATTGGACAAGATCCTGTTGCCTATTTACATGGTCATCAAAACATGATGGTTGGGGTTGAAAAAGCGTTGCAAGGAATGACCGTTGGAGAAACCAAAGAGGTGCAACTGCCACCATAGGAAACTTACGGTGAAACCATTAAAAATGCAGAACAG
The DNA here is from genome assembly GCA_947503265.1 of uncultured Alteromonadaceae bacterium. Classification (GTDB taxonomy): domain Bacteria; phylum Pseudomonadota; class Gammaproteobacteria; order Enterobacterales; family Alteromonadaceae; genus Aliiglaciecola. Next base: position 226,948 of record CANNDC010000006.1, on the reverse strand, counting down.
CGAGTTTCCATCAAACATTTGCAAGGAGCAAAAAAATGGAAAGCCGGAATGACTGCGGTACTACAAACTGACCAAGGTCACAGAGAAGTTACTATCGTCAAGGTCGGTAAATTTATGGCAACGATTGATATAAATCATCCATTGGCAGGCAAGCAGCTAAATTTCGAGCTTAGCGTTCATGACATAAGAGATGCTACACCTGAAGAGATTTCTCATGGTCACGCTCACGGAGTAGGTGGGCATCACCACTAGCAGCTGCAATACAACAGGATTAGGCGCACGCTCCGTCATCACCACCTTCCGTCTTCACCGCGCAGGCGGTGACCTCCCAAACCCACTCCATGAATGCAGTATCGCGCAGGCGGTGATCTCCCAAACCCACTCCATGAATGCAGTATCGCGCAGGCGGTGACCTCCTATAACCACTCCATGCATGAGTATCGCGCAGGCGGTGACCTCCTAAACCCACCACCATGAGTGAAATAAAACGATCCTTTCAGGTCTTGGCAAATAAACTTAAGCTGGTACATCAATGGATAAGGAATCCAACATACTCAAGCTGTTTTATTTTGATTGAGTTTGACAGGGCTATTAGGGGGTTACCGCCTTCGCGGTAAAGACGTAAAAGATCTTTTAAACAGTGCTTTCAGCTTTCACCAAATTCCCTCATTCCTGCATTCCCTCATTCCCTAATTCCTGCATTCCATCATTCCATCATCACTGCTCTCCATCATAACCACCTTCCGTCATCACCGCGCAGGCGGTGACCTCCTATACTTGCGCAAGGAGTGCAATAGTTTTCGTGCATTCTAACCACTTTCCATCATAACCACCTTCCGTCATCACCGCGCAGGCGGTGATCTCCTATAACCACTCCATGAATGCAGTATCGCGTAGGCGGTGACCTCCTATACCTGCGCAAAGGTGTGCAACGATACAGTCCTTTTCCTGCATTGCGGTAAAGACGCGTAATATGTTTTAAACATTGCTATCAAATAATGTAATTCCACTTTCGTCTGTCAGTTCAATCGAAGATATAACACATTGGTTAAATCTCTCAGTGTTACCTAGAAAGCTTATAGATTGAGCTAGCTCAGACTTATACCGCTTTACTCTCAATCAGAAGGTCATCTAGTCTAATTGAATCGCCTTCTTTTGGCGCCACTATTGCGTTTGGCATATTGGAAATTTCCAAATTGTTTTGTTGAAGATATTCGGGGTCTAGCTCCAATACATAGTTACCCGGGGCTAGACCCGATACAAAAAAGTAGCCATCTATTTCTGTTTGCGTTTGCGACACTGTTTCACCAAGTTCGTCTTTGAAGGTAATAGTAATCCCTCCAATTCCTTTGCTATTGTTCCCTTTTACCAAATAAACAGCGCCTTCAAAATCACTAAAGGTCACTACTGGTAGATGAACTTCATTAATGCCGCCTTTGTGGGTATTGACTAATATTAGTTCATCCACCGCTTGCATAAAGGGATCAGGCAAGGTGGCTTCATCAATTTTTAGCAGTTGTGAACGATTGTTAGTCGAGAGTTGCACTTTACCATTTGAATCTGTTTTGTTGTTCTTCCAACCTTGATTGCCGGTTAACGAAACATCCGCTAATGCAGTATCTGACTCATCAAAAACACTGTTTCGATTGTTATCCAGGAAAGCGAAGGCTTGGATGTTCGCCAAGTTATTGCCTCTGGGTCGATAAAAGTTCACTTTGTTATCAGAGAATCCAAAATCTATGTCGCCACTTATACCAAAATTGAGATTCCAATGCCCCCCAGTATCAAGGGTCGCGCCAAATTGAAGGTTAAACTCGTCTCTTCGCCAATTGAACTTATGGCTGACAGAAAACTTGTCATCTTGATTCGCTTTGTAATCGATTCTGGTCTCATTAAAGGTATTATATTTTTGCGGCCAGCGGATATTGGTGTAGTAATTTCGTATTTTCTGATCATCCATCGGCAGCCACTCCAAAGAATTAGACAGTCTCCAACCAAGAATATTCTTTGACCAATAAATTCTGTGTAATAACTTCTCATTTTGTAGGCTTGAATTATGAGTGAGTGAAGAAGAGAAAGTGCCTCCCAATAAGTTTTTATTCACGGCAATCGTTACACTTGATGAATCCGGTAAATCTTGAAAGTTTCGATTCAGAATATTTCCGTTCCAACCAAAACCGCCAAATAAATCAGAACGGCCATTAAACCCGATTCGCGTTTCACTTTTTAAATTTTGACTAGCTTGGTAAGCGTCGCTGCTGAAGTTATTGAATAGACGAGAACTTATTTTCGCTTTGAAGGCTGTGCCAAAACTGGTGCTCAATCCCGTAAAAAATGCGCTGCCTGCATCAATATCTTTGACAATTTGCGTTTTAATAGCGGTATTTTCTATGTTCAGATATGCAGAAGTGGATACATAGTTGTTTTCAACATCTAAACCTCTTAGAGAGTGAAATGATGCTTCAACCGTTGCGTTTGGTGCTAGACCATAAGAGACTAGTCCAGTGATGTTTTTATCATACTTAGCCTCATTGGCATTGTCATCGATAGTCCTGATGCTAGCGTCAGAAACGCTAAAATAATAATTAACACTGTCTGGGCTGAGTTGTTCGTTTCCAACATTTAAGGTTTGTTGCCTGACTTCTTGTTGACCCTCGGGGCCATAGAGCTTAATTTCAAACAGATTGTTGCCATAAAACGTCGCAATGTTTTCGAATACCACACGGTTGTCGTCACTTGTGAATGTTTCCGCAAGGAATTGACCATTTCTAAACAATTGGGCTCTCCAGCCAGGCAGTACCGTCTCTTCAATAGTAACTTGGGAGAACGAGCGAGAATAATTTGGATCAAAATTGAAAACTGCCACACCTGCTGCTTGCTTGGCGCGTGAAACAAGTTCGTCTCCTTGTAATAGAATATCTCCAAATTCATAACGCAAATAATTAATCGCTTCGTTCTCACCGGTAATATCTAGGTTTTTACTCAATCGTAAAAATTGCTTGGTATTTCCATTGGAATTATTTACACGAACTTCAGTCGCATGATGCGCTAAATCAAAAAAACTGTTCAGATTTGTGGTTAAACGGGTTTTCTTTCTTTTAGAATCATAGCGTGCAGCCAATCGATAATTAATGATTGGCATACTGTTTAAACGATAGGCGTCTGAGATAACGCGATCTGGAACCTTTTCCTGATAAGCGGTAAACGAAGGAACATACACCTCATGACCATCGACTATTCCAGGAATAAACGTATCAGTTATAATTTGCAGTTGTTGAAGTTCAAAATTGAATACTGCGCTTCCGCCAACAAGTAGAGAAATAGCACGAATATCGATATAAATATCAAAATCATCTTGTGTCCAGTACAAAGATTCTTGGTCGTCGGATACCTTCGTTAGGTCTAGATTAAAATCGCAAAACCCTGGTTTTTCAATTGAATAATTTGAATGGAGTGAGGCTGAAATTTGGTTAATTTGCCAACCTAGCTGTAGTAAATCTTCCAAACTTTGCAGTGGAATCAGGTAGGTGTTTTCAGCTGGATACACATCAAAACCGGAAGACAGTGGTTTAGCGTTGACTCGCACCAAGCCAATAAGCAAGTCGTCTTCATCCACAGAGACTTGCTGCCATTTTGTCAATCCGACGCAGGAGTCTGCATACGCATTTTGACTGAGGAAGAGAAAACACGCGACGACTAAGACCAAACGCGCCGCTTGTTGAAGCAAGCTAAACAAGGAATTAGTTTAGTGTAATGTTTGTTTCAGCTGCGAGATCACCGCCATATTTGGCTATCTCTTTGAATTTAATCGTGACGTTTCCTTGCACTTCAGATTGAAGTGGGATGATCACCTTTTTACGATCTAGCGGTTGATATACCGCAGAGTTATTTAAGACACCAACCTCATTGCCATCTTCATCTTCTAAAATGAAATTACCGAACAACGAGCGGTTGCCATCAAGTGTTTGCCAAAATTCCACATGGGCAACATTTCCCACACGTACCAATTTTGCTTCTTGAAGTGATGTCTCTGCATTTAGTCGTCCATGCCTAACAATAATAGGTAAATTGTATGCAAGTTTCGATTGTAAGGCGACCGTGCTTCCGGCATCTGCTATTTCACTGCTAGTCACTTTCAATACCGCGCGATATTCACCGTCTTTTAGTCCGGCTGGTTTGCGTAATGAAAAGCGCAAGGCTTGCCTATCACCTGGTTGAATTACGCCGCGCTTGGGGGAGTAGCGAAGTAGTCCGATGGCTGAAAATGGGTCGCTATCGACAGGGTGAAGGGCGCCTTCTTCTGTCATTGCAACCAATCCAAGTTCGACAGAATAGCGAACCGGCTTGCTACCTTTATTACGAAGTTGAAGGGCATCATTGCGGTTGTTGTTATCAAAATACAAGCGAAATTTCGATAGAGAAACGTTCGCTTGTGCAGCAAAAGTGACTAAGTTTAGGATCAAGAAAAAGGAAATGAATTTAGACATGGTTGCTTTGTCTTCTAATAAGTGAATTATAAAATCAAAAAGTGGAATTGATAAAACGAAAGAAAAGCAGCAAAACTGCTGCTTTTCGATTTGTTGATTATTTACTGGAAAACGACATCCACAGTGTAGTCAACAGTGTAGGTATCACCTGAGGTCAATGCGCTATCTACCGTCACTGTTCCATAAACGTCAACTGTAATGTCAGTTGCTGAATTATCCACAGTAATGTTAGTCGCAGTCGCATCTGCGATACCATCAGAACCGCCAGTTGCTGCTGCATTGATGTCATAAACAGAAGCAAACGTTAGGTTTGCGCTGCTGCTCCCTGAAACCGTTACTGTCAAAGCTGTGTCCGCGACCAGATCAGACAAGGTTACCTCTCCAATTAAGATGTCAGCATCAGATACGTCACATTGTCCAGTTACCGCACCTGCATTATCCATAGTACAAGCAGATGTTGCTGTTGGAACGATTGCACCAAAGTTTAATGCAGAAGTTTGTGTGAGAGTGGGTTCTTGTAAAGCATCAACTGTAGCTTGGTAAGTTTCAGAAGCTGCTAGAACAGAAGTAGAAGCTAAAGTTAGTAAAGTTGCTGTTAAAATCTTTTTCATGTTTTGTACCTTAAAGTGTTTTGTTTGGACTCGTAAAAACGTCTACTGTTGCGGAGTCATAAAGTTAATAAATTGTTAGTTAAAGTCGCTCGCTTTTCCGTTCTAGCTCGTCAACGTTGGGATATATGTGAACATAAGTGATTGAAAGAATGAAGAAATTTTAAAATTCACGAAAAAGTAAAATTTGTGTAATTAATAATCAGAATAGACTTTTGGCTAGTTGAAATTTTATTAAAACTATGATTTTTCGTTTTGAAAGAAATTTATTTCGAAATGATGATGAAAATATAAAAATGTATATATATCAAAGAGATAAATCATTTCTATTACGAAAATGTTAAAAGTTACAAAAGTAAATTGAACAGCTTGAAGAATAAAAATTACCATTATTAAACTCAGAACTTAGGTATTAAATGTTATAAGTTAACCAGGCTTTGTTCAGTGGTTTTCAGGTTACTTTATGAAAAATAACGGAAAAATATTTACCTGATTGAAATGGAATCCACTTCTAGTTTTTTGAAAATGCCGAGAATTGTGAGGGGAGAACGATGAAAGGAATGAGTTTACGAGCAAAAAACATCGAATAAAGAGCTAATTAAACAGCTTGGTGACATAAATTAGGGCCAAATAGGCCCCAAAAAATGAAGCGTTCTAAACGCCTTTGGTATATTAGGTGTTATCTAACACCATTTGCTGTGAATCATACTGATAGACTTGATTACGGCCGTTTTCTTTCGAATAGTAAAGGGCCGCATCAGCACCAGCAAAGAGCTTTTCGAGGGAATAGCCACTTATTTGCGCATCTGTTACGCCAAAGCTAGCCGTTATTCTAAATTTGTGGTCAGATTCACTGGTGTCGATGTTTTCAATTGCAATACGACAAATTTCAGCAATTTTTAAGGCTTCTTCGATACCGCATCCGGGTAACAAAATAGCAAACTCTTCGCCGCCCATTCGTCCAATTAAATCAATATTACGACAAACTAACTTAGCTTCTAATACTGATTTTTTAAGTGCCCAATCTCCAGTCAGGTGCCCGAAAGAGTCGTTCACCTTTTTGAAATGGTCTAGGTCGAATAATACGAAACTAATGGGCTGGTTTTGCATTCTAGCTTGTTTGATTTGATGTCTAGCACGTGAATTAAAGAAATGTCGATTACTTATTCCAGTCAACTCATCGGTTTCTGCTAGTTTCCGAAGCTTGCGTTGAATTTTGCGGCTACGGTAAAGCCAGACGAATAAGATCACTAGCAGACTGGTGGCTAACGCCAGCGCTAATCGTTCATTTTGTGTTTGTTTTGAAGCTAGCTCTGTTTCTGTTTTTAACAATGCGTTCTGCTGATCAAGAAGAGCAATTCTATTTTCTTGTTCCAATACTTCATATTTAGCTTGTTGAACAGCGAGGCCTCTTGCTTTTACATCATCCAAATAGGCTTTTTCTGCTTGGCTGAATCGCTCCAAATAGTTTAACGCTTTTTCATATTGTTGTTGTTGCTCAGCTGAGCGATAAAGTATTTCCAGTGCTTTTACTAGTGCTTTGGTATTACCATATTTATCAATGGCTTGTAATGCATTCTCACCAGCTTGTTCTGCAAGTTGATATTGTTGTAGAAGTAAATAGTTCTTCGCCAGTAAGGAGTAGTGAATGCCAATTAATGGCTGGTACCTGACTTCAAAAGTAGTTTTTTCAGCTCTTTTGAGCAGCGCGAGAGATTCTTCTAAGCGGTTTTCCGTTGTCATAGACTCGGCTACAAACGTACGAATAATATTTGCTACAAGCTGTTCATTAGCATCTTCACAAAATTCTATACTATCGAATGCATATTGATAGTCTGAGAGTAGTTCTGTTAATCCCAATTCGGCTTCAATTTTGAGTTGTCTGGCAAAACAGGCATGTCGACTTTCTAGATTTCGCAGCAACAGTTGATTTGCAACACTCAAGCCTAATTCAAATTGTTGCGCCTGATTGTAGAAAATGCCGGCAACTATAAAACTACCATTAACCGTGTCGTCATCAGCGACTTTTTCTCGATATTCAAATAAACGGTTTATTGCTTTAGCGCCTGCCAGAAAGTCTCGTTTTATCGCATAGTTATTAACTAAAGAGGAAAGAGCTCTCAGTTTAAGGGCATCATTGGCAGTGCTATCTTCGATACTCTGATAGATTCGAATCGCCTCATCTACATTTCCATTAAAGGTGTTTTGATATCCGCGTAGAAACTGGAAGAAAAACTTTTGTTGTTGTGAAAGTGCGAAGCGGTTGTTTTCAGCGTCTAAAGTTTCGATTTGCTCCATCAGATTTTCGAAAGCTTCAAAGTCAGACGTTCTAACAATATCAGCTTCGCTGAGCAGTGATACCGGATCTGAAGTGGTGGCCGTTGCCGAAAAAATAAGCGCCAATCCAAGAAAGGCGCTTATAATATAGGTAAACTGCATGACTAGTTATCTGACCGCTTCTCATCTTCCGCGTTGTCGTCAGAGTCTTTGCCTGGCTCATCATTTGTATTGGGTTCTTCGTCTTCTGCCGGAAGCAGAGCACACCAAATTTTACGTTGTTCTTTCATCAAATCAGAAATTTCTGCTTGAGCGCGCTGGGTTAACTCTGGCGTTTTCGAAGAATCAGCAACTAGATTTCGTTTATGGGTTGGGTTAGTCGCTAATTGTTCTAATAATTGAATTGCGGTCATGATTTTTCCTATTGGAGGTGGGTAAATCTTTGCGCCATTATTAAACACTTGTTCCTTGACTGGAAGAGGCAAATTAAATAATTTTTAAAACAGTCACAAATGACGCCAAATTTGTATATTAACTATCCGTTGACCTTATGCTAGAAGAGTGTTGCCCAACATAAAAACACGTTTTCCCATAACTAATTTAACGAAGATTCATACACTTCCACACTGCAAAATCAAAAACACCTAGTTTATTATATTGACCTAAAGTGTTTGCCTAGGGTAACTGTGCCAATAACTCACGAATTCTTTTGTCAGGCAACTTTTTAGTTAGTGGGGGAATGACTAACGTAGAATGATGTCGAACAGATACCTGATCTAGCAATTCCAACGGCAACCATTCTTGACGACATTGCTCAGTGGGCAGGGTCGCAGCCTCATAGATAGCTATTTTGTGTTGTGATGGATAATACTCTAGTAGTAAATCCTTTAACAAACCTCGACTCTGATTATCAGTTACGTATTTTGAAAAGCTTTGGTCGCCCGCAAATCCTATTTGCCAAAGTATAAGATAAGCACTTAGGTCAAACATACGTTCAAACATCATAAATTGAGTCGCTTCTAAGTGCTGGATGCCAAACTTACCTGGATCAATCCCCATGTCAGCATACAGACAGGCTTCAGCAGATATTCCAGGTTCCATATGGGCGTGAAACCCTTCTTTTCTGGCAATTTCCAACACCTTGTGTGGCGCCCATGCAAATACACCAGGATGACCATAAAAAGCACCTACCACGTTCTTACCGTTTCTTACTTCCATCATCATAGCGTCAACCATTTGTTGATAGCTGGTTCGTCTATTTTTGCCTTCCTGATAATATTGCTGCAGGCTGATTGTGTTGGCATTCATCTCTGTTACCCACATCTCAACCAGCTTTTCAGAAGCGCTAACAAAAACAACATCCGCTTGTTCAATAAAATTACGACACAATGGGGAAATATGCGCCCCAAGTACCATCCCTAACCCGACACTGACTATGCTACCTTGCTGCATGTTTCTCACCTTTGAATAGAGCGATATTTTTTCTAAATTCAGAATCCGTCATCCAGCAATATCTATCTTCGGAATCAATCCCTGAGGTTTTTATATTGAAGTTTAAGTTTTCGGCAATGCGTTGAATGGCGGCATTTTGCTTAGTGTAATGCGCAAACAAATTCTCAAACTTCAAGTGTTCAAATCCAAAACGAATTAATGCTGAAATTGATTCATTAGCGATTCCTTTTTGATAATTTGTTTGTGCCAACATGATTCCAAACTCAGCTTCTTGAGGCACTGTGGTTGTTTGGATAAAACCCTGAATACCTAAGTAATTTCCAGTCTCAGAATCAACAATTACCCAGTAAAGTGATCTACTATTTGCCGTAAGAGAAAGGGCGTTTTTTCTTAGCACCTGATCAAATAGAGTTGAAACCGACTTTGAATCGAGCGCTGCGGCAATCTTTTCCATTACCACTTTGTCGGTATACAAAGATTGATAAAATGACCGATGCTTTTCCTCTAATAAAGTGAAATAAAAACGACGTGATGCAAATTGAAAAGTTTGCTTGTTTATCGTCATTTTTTGAGGGCCATTAGCTTGTGCCTATTTTGCTTAAAGTGAAGGTGCATATTTTCTATATCTTGATGGGCGGTATCGGAAAGCATATGAGGCGCAAACGCTTTGGATGTAAATCTTACTCTTCCTAGGTGGTCCGCTTTTAGCGCAAATTCGCGGTCAAATATGGTGTAATAGTTGTTCATTAGAGGTAATCCTAAAATACCTTGATTTGGCCAATTCGGTAGGGTAGTGATCTTAAACGAAATTTCATTTGCTTGCGGTGCGTGAGTTTGCCAATAAGTGCGAGGATCGAGTTTCAATGTGACTAAGTTATCATCAATACCTTGGACTTCAATGAACAAATTTGGCCAGCTATCGAGATTTACGCTAGTGATAGGGATACCAATTTCTTCCCCAGTAAACTCTCTAAAAGCAGACAAAATTTCTTCGAAATCAGGATTAAAATCAATGAATTGTTCAAGTAGCTGAGTAAACACACTGGCTGGGAACACCATGGCTGAGGCTCCAGAATCAACTATACCATTTGAAATATAGGCCTTTTGATATTTGGATTGCAATGATGGAAAAAGGATTTTACGGGTTGAATCTATAAATACCGATTTAATATTGATGTTGTAATATTTGTCATGAACTACTTTTACATCTTGAAATTCTGAACAATGGAAATGCTGCTGTGATTCAGGGTTTCCTAGTACAAAAATACCGTGGTTGAGAGGATGCTCAGAAGCACTAAGCTGACTCGATGCTTTCATCTGGTAAGTGCTGGAACGATGGACAATAAAAGCAAATTTATTTGCTGTGAGTTGGTGCTCTTCCAGTTGCGTAAAATAGGGTTTGATGTGTTGCAATGGGAAGTCATTCACATTGAAATTCAATTTACTGATTTCCAAACCCTCTAATCTGGCCCACGGAAAGGTTTCATGAGGCGTAATCTGGTTTTCAACTAAGATAGACGTCAGGTCATAAGCCTTGTTTAGCGCATTGTATGCGAGTCCTAATATCCCGTCGGCCTGACTAAATACATGACTTTTATTGTCGTATGCAAGTGCGACATTAACCTCTGGTAACGCTAGTAAATCTTCCGAATGACCCATTGAAATCGTTTCCTTCACGACAGGGCCATACCACTGGCCTTTACCATAGAAAACATGTTGGGCCAATGATGTAGCAATCAGGCCCTTGTTGTTTTCCACCGCAGAAGCCCTAATTGCGAGGGAGCTGCTTCCTGTATCAAGAATTAAATTCAGAGGTTTGCTGCTTTCACCAACGTAAACCTGGGCTGTGTAATCACCAAGAGCAAGAAGATTGTGGATTGGTATGAGTAACGATCGAGTCACTTAAACGCTATTGCCAAGTCTTATGTGCATTAAAGTCTGGGAACAGAGATTTTTTTATCTTCGCTTTGCTTATACATCACCATAGTGTGCCCAATCGTTTGAATTTTAATGGCTCCTGACTCACGGATGATAGCATCCATGATAAGCGATTTTTCATCTCTGTCGTCAGTAGGAACTTTGATTTTGATCAGTTCGTGGTGACTTAAAGCATTTTCAATTTCGGCAAGCACTCCTTCTGTTAATCCATTATTTCCGAGTTGAATGACTGGTTTAAGGGAGTGCGCGAGGCCTTTTAAGTATTGCTTTTGTTTGTTGGATAGCTTCATTAAGTATGTTTTCTTACAATTTTATTGAATATTAACGGTTGAAAACCAGTATTCTAACGCCATCTTCTACGTATTCCTAATTAGAAACTGATTCAATGTCGAAAAAGAAACAATCAGCAAGCAGTCAGCGTTGGTTAAAGGAACATTTTGATGATCAATATGTTCAGAAAGCACAAAAACAAGGTTGGCGCTCTAGAGCCGTATTTAAATTGGAAGAAATCCAGAACAAGGATGGTCTAATTAAACCTGGAATGACGGTGGTTGATTTGGGCGCAGCCCCGGGCGGCTGGTCGCAGTACGCGACTAAACTAGTAGGTGACAAAGGACAGGTGATTGGTTGCGATATTTTAGCGATGGACCCCATTGCCGGCGTAGATTTTTTACAAGGTGATTTTCGAGAAGAAAATGTTTTAAATGCTTTATTGAACAGAATTGATGGTAAAAACGTAGATATAGTGTTGTCTGACATGGCGCCTAATATGAGTGGCAATGCAGCAGCGGATCAAGCGAGTTCGATGTATTTAGTTGAACTAGCTTTTGACATGTGTCATCAGGTCCTTAAAAAGAATGGTGCTTTTGCAGTTAAAGTGTTTCAAGGCGAAGGGTTCGATATTTTTTTTAAAGAATTGAAGAATGCATTTAAGGTGGTTAAAACGCGCAAACCAGACTCTTCTAGAGCGCGATCGAGTGAAGTTTATCTGGTGGCGACGGGATATAAACTGTAGTAATCTTAGGTTTATATCTGACATTAATTATTATGATTTATTTTAACAGAGGTTAATAGCGTTGAGCGATATGGCAAAAAATCTAATCTTGTGGCTAGTCATCGCAGTGGTGTTGATGTCAGTGTTTCAAAGTTTTTCTCCTAGTGAGTCAAACAAAGTGCAGACTGACTACACAACTTTTTTACGTGAAGTGAGTCAGGGCTCGGTAAGAGAAGTCCGTATTGATAGCGAAAAACGTGAAATAAAAGGAATGAAAACAAGTGGTGAAAGCTTCACTACCTATATTCCTTATTATGATGATCAACTAGTATCTGACTTAGTCAAAGAGGGAGTGGTTGTTAAGGGCGAGCCGCCTGCAGAACCTTCTCTATTGTCAACGATATTCATTTCTTGGTTCCCCATGTTACTGCTTATTGGTGTTTGGATATTCTTCATGCGTCAAATGCAAGGTGGTGGTGGCCGAGGTGCCATGTCCTTCGGCAAAAGCAAAGCCAGACTATTGGGTGAAGACCAAATCAAAACGACATTTGCAGATGTTGCGGGTTGTGACGAGGCTAAAGAAGATGTATCTGAATTAGTCGACTTCCTGCGCGATCCAAGCAAATTCCAGAAGCTTGGTGGTAAAATCCCTAAAGGCGTATTAATGGTTGGTCCTCCTGGAACGGGTAAAACCTTGCTAGCTAAGGCGATTGCAGGAGAAGCTAAAGTACCTTTCTTCACTATTTCAGGTTCTGATTTTGTAGAAATGTTCGTTGGTGTCGGTGCATCACGTGTGCGTGATATGTTTGAACAAGCCAAAAAATCTGCTCCTTGCATTATCTTCATTGACGAAATCGATGCAGTTGGACGTCAACGTGGTGCTGGATTAGGCGGTGGCCATGATGAACGTGAACAAACCTTGAACCAAATGCTAGTTGAAATGGATGGCTTTGAAGGTCACGAAGGTATCATTGTAATAGCCGCGACTAACCGTCCTGACGTACTCGACCCTGCATTGTTGCGTCCTGGTCGTTTTGACAGACAAGTCACCGTTGGATTGCCAGATATTCGTGGTCGTGAGCAAATATTAAAAGTTCACATGCGTAAAGTACCATTAGCAGACAATGTAGAGGCATCCTTGATTGCTAGAGGAACCCCTGGCTTTTCTGGTGCTGATTTGGCCAACTTAGTTAACGAGGCCGCGTTATTTGCTGCACGCTCTGACAAACGCTCAGTGGCGATGGAAGAATTTGACAAAGCAAAAGATAAAATCATGATGGGCTCTGAACGCAAGTCTATGGTGATGGATGAAGCAGAAAAAGAAATGACCGCATACCACGAAGCGGGCCACGCTATTGTAGGTAGGGTTGTGCCAGATCATGATCCTGTTTACAAAGTTAGTATTATTCCACGGGGCAGGGCGCTCGGTGTCACCATGTATCTGCCTGAGCAAGACAGATTCAGCCATTCAAAACAACACCTAGAGAGCAATATATCCTCTCTTTACGGTGGACGAATTGCAGAAGAAATTATTTACGGACCAGACAAAGTGTCAACAGGTGCATCAAACGATATTGAGCGTGCTTCTGGAATAGCGCGTAAAATGGTGACTCAATGGGGCTTGTCTGAAAAACTGGGACCTTTGCTATACGCTGAAGAAGAAGGCGAAGTATTTTTAGGTCGTAGTTCGCAGAAATCCATGAGTATGTCTAATCAAACTGCATTAGCTATTGATGAAGAAGTCAAAGATATTATCAATCGTAATTATGCACGTGCGAAACAAATCCTTGAAGACAATATCGATGTGCTGCATGCAATGAAAGATTGTTTGATGAAATACGAAACCATTGATGCTAAACAAATTGATGATTTGATGGCCCGAACAGACGTGAGACCACCTGCTGATTGGGAGCAAAACAATAAAAGTGATGACAATAAACCTACAGGCGGTTCAACCGTTGACAAAGAAGACGAGGAGAGCAAGAAAGATACTCCGCCGTCAGTGGGTAAACCGGGTGATTTGCCGAGCTAGGTAAACAGGTTGTTTTTTATGAAGGTCGAGACAGAGCTGCTGTTTCGACCTTTTTTGTTGTTGATTTAGCCATGTGGTTCTATGAAGTTTAAAAACAAAGAGTTAGATCTTTCAATCCCACGTGTGATGGGAATTCTGAATGTTACCCCTGACTCGTTTTCTGATGGTGGTCGCTTCGACACCCTTGAAGCCGCAGTTGAACAAGCATCTGAAATGATTAATCACGGAGCCGATTTCATTGACGTTGGCGGTGAGTCAACACGTCCAGGCGCTGCAGCTGTATCTGTTGAAGAGGAACTTGATAGAGTTATCCCCGTCATTGAAGCAATAAGCGCTAGGTTTGACACTGTCATTTCCATTGACACCAGTAAAGCGTTAGTGATGACTGAGGCTTGTAACGCTGGTGCTGGTCTTATCAACGATGTCAGGGCGCTGAGGGAAGACGGAGCGCTTTCAGCGGCTTCTCAGAGTGGATCAGCAGTCTGTCTGATGCACATGCAAGGCCAACCGCGGACGATGCAAAACTCGCCAACCTATCAAAATGTGATTAAAGACGTCAGCAGCTTTCTGGAACATAGAATTCAGTCTTGTATCGACGCAGGAATTGAAAGAAACAAAATTTTGGTCGATCCCGGATTTGGTTTTGGCAAAACCTTAGCGCATAATTACCAGTTACTTGATGGTCTTGCAGAATTGCAAAATTTGCATGTGCCATTATTAGTTGGGCTATCGCGCAAATCAATGATTGGAAAATTGTTAGATCGCGAACTAGACGCTAGGCTGGCTGGCAGCATTGCTGCTGCGACAATATCGTTAATGAAAGGAGCTCGCATTTTGCGTGTTCATGATGTGCAACAAACTGCTGACGCTGTAAAAGTGGTATCAGCGCTAAGTGCTTTTAAGGATCAATTAAATTGAGTGAACGTAAATATTTTGGAACTGATGGAATCCGCGGAAAAGTTGGCGAAAGCATAATAACTCCAGAATTCGTGACTAAACTCGGCTGGGCTGCGGGTAAAGTGTTAGCAGGTCAAGGTACGAAAAATGTCATGATTGGCAAAGATACTCGAATTTCAGGATACATGCTTGAATCAGCGCTCGAAGCAGGTTTGTCTGCTGCCGGCATAAACATCGGTTTACTTGGCCCAATGCCAACACCCGCAATCGCATATTTGACCAAAACATTTCGTTCAGAAGCAGGTATCGTAATTAGTGCCTCTCACAATCCTTATTATGATAATGGCATTAAATTTTTCTCTGCAACAGGTTATAAGCTCGACGATGCAATCGAACTTGAAATAGAGAAGCAAATGGAAAAGCCCTTGACCTGTGTTGATTCAGACAAGCTGGGCAAAGCCTACAGAATAGATGACGCTGCAGGGCGCTATATCGAATTCTGTAAGGGAACATTCCCGTCAGATTTATCCCTAAAAGGATTAAAAATTGTTGTTGATTGTGCTCATGGTGCAACCTATCACATTGCCCCTAATGTGTTATCTGAATTAGGCGCAGAAGTAATTGAGATTGGAACCAATCCTGATGGTTTGAATATCAACCACAAAGTTGGTGCGACTTCGATGAAAGCGACGCGTGACGCAGTTTTGAAAAAAGGTGCTGATCTTGGTTTTGCATTGGATGGCGATGGCGATCGCATAATGATGGTTGATCACAAGGGCAATGTAATAGATGGCGACCAGCTTATTTTTATTATTGCTAGAGATTGTCTCAAATCTGGCCGTCTTGACGGTGGTGTTGTAGGAACTCTAATGAGCAACCTAGGTCTAGAGATTGCCCTAAATAAATTAGGTGTAGCCTTTGTTCGCAGTAATGTAGGTGACCGCTATGTAATGGAAATACTTAAAGAACGTGGCTGGTCGATTGGTGGTGAAAACTCAGGGCACGTTCTGAACCTAAAAGTGGCATCAACGGGAGATGGTATAGTTGCTGGCTTGCAGGTTCTGACTGCAATGTTGCGCGCCAATATGTCGTTACATGAATTATGTTCTGGAATGGAGCTCTATCCTCAGACGCTTATCAATGTGAGATTTAAAGAAGGTCAAGACCCACTGTCAGATAGTGAAGTGATGGCTGCAGTAGTTGAAGCTGAAAAGCAGTTAGGCAAAACAGGCCGTGTATTATTACGTAAGAGTGGCACAGAGCCCTTGATTAGAGTGATGGTTGAAGCCGAAAAGACTGAAGATTCGACTAAGTGGGCAGAATATATTACCGAAGCCGTAAAGAAAGTCACCGGTTAGCTAGACTAAAATATAAAAAGATTTTCGTCCCGCCACTTGTATAATATCTGCGGGTTAGTTAATATCACGCCCGCTTTTTCACTGGGCTAAGGAACATGAAAGTGCAAACCAAAAGACAACCGTTAGTCGCTGGAAATTGGAAGATGAATGGTAACGCAGAGTTAGCTGCACAAATGCAAGCTGTGCTTTCTGAAGCTGAACTCTCCAATGTCGACGTGTTAGTTTGTCCTCCTATGCCTTATTTGCATCATTTTATCGGTGCAGGGTTTAACGTTGGTGGACAAAACCTCAGTGAATTTGAGTCTGGTGCTCATACAGGTGAAGTTGCTGGCAGAATGCTTAAAGAAGCAGGATGCTCTCATGTTATTGTGGGGCATTCTGAACGCAGAACAGATAATGGCGAGTCAAACACTCTGGTTGCAGATAAAGTTGCCTCTGCGCTGGACCAGGGACTAGTTCCGGTGTTGTGTGTAGGTGAACCAGAGTCAATTCGTGAAGAAGGCAGCTTTTTCGAATTTGTGGCTGCGCAAATTGATGCAGTTGTAGAGAAGGTTGGAATCGCAAATTTTGCACACATTGTGATTGCATATGAACCGGTTTGGGCAATCGGAACAGGGAAAACAGCAAGTCCAGAGCAGGCACAAGATGTTCACGCATTTATTCGCTCACACTTGGCTAAAATGAATAGTGAAATAGCTGAAAAGATACAAATTTTATACGGTGGCAGTGTTAAAGCAGCAAATGCGGGCGAATTATTCTCGCAAACAGATGTTGACGGCGGCCTAATTGGTGGGGCGAGTTTAGACCCACAAGATTTTTTAAAGATTTGCTTAGCAGCAAAGGAATAGAGATAGAATATGGCGTTTTTTTACGAAATTTTAATTGTAGTATATTTGATTGTTGCTTTGATGTTGATTGGTATGGTGCTAATTCAACAAGGTAAAGGTGCCGATATGGGCGCTTCTTTTGGTGGTGGTGGTTCTAACACCGTATTTGGTTCAACAGGTTCTGGAAACTTCATGACACGCACCACGGCCATTTTAGCTACCTTGTTTTTCATCATTAGTCTTATTTTAGGTAATCAGACTGCTGACAAGGAAGGTACAAATGAGTTTGAAAACCTTGAAGTACCTGTCATAGAGCAACCTGCTGATTCTGATATCCCAGTTGCTGAAAAGCAGGAACCTAGCGACATTCCTAACTAATTAAACGAGTTTATTTGCGCGCGGATGTGGTGGAATTGGTAGACACGCAGCCTTGAGGGGGCTGTGGCTTCGGCCGTGAGAGTTCGAGTCTCTCCATCCGCACCAATTATTTGGAAACTGATTTATCAGTTCTACGGCTCTACTCCATCAACGTCGAGCTTTTTCTACATGCGCTCTACGTCCATCATTGTTCAATACATTAGCCGAATGAAATATTGCAACGACAATTTTGCATCGCCAAACACTTATGAATAGCTAGCTAAAATGTATTTCAAATTTTTTCATTAACTGCAATTCAACCCTTCTTGAGCGGATTGATAGGCTAAGCCATAGTTATGTTAAACTGGTGCTATTAACTAGATAGATAATTGTTTCAAGGGGTGTCTAGTGGCTGAATGGACTTTTGATGTTAACCAATTTTGAAGAAATTGTTTGCTTTGCAGCTGTGTGTAAAGTTGGCTCTATCACTCAAGCTGCAGCACTTTTACAATGTTCTAAAGCGAACGTGAGTAGGAAAATTACGGCGTTGGAAAAACGCATGGAAACCAAACTATTGCAGCGTTCTACTCGCAGTGTTTATCTGACTGAAGCTGGAAGCCGATTCAAATCTCAGGCCATGCGTATTTACGATGAAGTCCGGCAATTCGATAACCGTACTCGCATTGAAGAGCATAAACTAGCAGGGAATTTTAGGATTACTGCACCTGTTTCGCTTTCCACCTTTATCATTGCGCCGCTTTTATTAGAGCTACAACAAGAATTTCCTAATATTCAATTCGAGTTGATCCCAACCAACGAAAATATGAAGTTGATTGAGTCGGAAGTGGACTTAGCGATTCGAACCGGCAGTGTAGTTGACGATACTTTGGTTGCAAGGCTTTTAGGTGAGTTTCGTGAGGGCTTTTTTACTTCATCACGAAATATGCCTGAGTACTCTGAACTAAGTTTAGATGACATAACCGAAAAAAATTTAATTCTAAACCAAGACAAACAGTTAAATTTGTTTGATGGTTCCAAGGCTCTTAGCATAGAGTTCAAAAACTATATTCAGGTCAGTGAGTTTCAAATTGCGACAAGTCTATTGTTCGGTAATCGAAGTATTGCGTGGTTACCCAATTATTGTGAAGATCTGAGCAAAGATGGCGAAACAATTAACCGACTCCTCCCAAATATTGGCGGTCAGCCCTGGCCCGTCTACTTAGTTTTTCCATTTCAAACCCCATTACCCTTGAAATTGAAGTCAATTATTAGTCATATTGAATCTCGTCTATCAGGCTTATTCAAATAGTATATTGTTGCTGTATAGAAACAATGTGTTGATTTATTTGCACTAATAAAATTATTAATATTCGCTAAGATCAATTTCTTTGATTGTTTTAGGTGAACCACAATGAGAATAAATCAACGGTATAATCCGTTTCCTGTAAAGAGCCCTTATCATGGTATATATGCACATGGCGTTGAAATTCCCTTAGATTCACGACAAATCTCGGTTTCAGGCCAAGTTGGCGTCAGTCCTGATGGAGCAACACCAAAAGACTTCAATGGTCAGGCGAAGCAAGCCATCGAGAACCTACAAAATGTGCTGGTCTCAGCTGGCATGGGACTACAAGATCTTGTCCATATGCGATTTTATTTGGTAGACCGAAAGCATATTCCAGAACTCAGTCGCATTCGAACTGAGCTCCTAAATGGTATCGCGCCTGCGGTAACAACCTTTATAGTCGGTGGCTTAGTGGAAAAAGACTGGTTAATTGAAATTGAGGGGCTTGCGGCCAAAGCACAAACACATGCTATTGATGATAGGTTTTCAAGAGTGATTTAAGGAGAATAAGAGTGGTAAGACAAATCCTTCTGGCGCTTGACGCTATAATTGAGCGTGAGTATATAGAAATAACTGAGGTTAATATAAATGAATGAAGATCTGACCCTAGTGCTCGGAAACAAAAATTATTCATCTTGGTCTATGCGTGCTTGGCTAGCCTTGCGATTTACAAATCTATCTTTTAAAGAAGTGAATATCGCTTTATTTGAATCTGGTGCGCAAGAAAAAGTCAGAGCGTTTGGAGGGGAAACTGGCTTGGTCCCATTATTGGTTGACGGGCAGTGTGCCATCTGGGAAACCGATGCAATAATTGAATATCTTTATGAAAAGTGTCCAAGCATCTGGCCCTCAACTCCTGCTTTAAGGGCCAAGGCTCGAAGCTTCTGTAGTGAAGTCAGTTCAGGGTTTAGTGCGCTAAAAAATGAATTTCCGGTCAATATCAGAATTCGAAAGAAAGCAAAAGTTGTTTCAAAAGAAACTCAAAAAGATATCGATAGGGTATGCCAAATCTGGCAGAACTGCTCAGACGCTTATCCGGGACCTTGGCTATTCGGTGAGTTTTGTGCAGCCGATATTTACTTTGCTCCTATTGCCACACGTTTCCAAAGTTATTCTGTGCCGTTGGAAAGTGGTGCATTGATGTATAAGCAAGCGATACTGTCTCATCCGTTGGTGTCAGAATGGATTGAACTGAGCCGACAAGATAATTCGATTCTTGAAAAGTTTGATTCAGTCTAATTTGAGATTATTAGCTTTCTAATATCAGAGCAATTGATAGCTCGAAACCCCGTGTGTCGAATGCGTTATGATAATTAAGGTAAAGTGAATTAGAGTGCTTCGGTGAAACAATCCGCTTTATAGATTAAAGAGAATATAACTTAAATGAAATATCAATAAATTTGCCCGCTGGGAGACAACTATACTTGCAAAGTCATCTCCTATCCATGATGTATTTTATATATGGAAAAGTTCGAGCTTTGTATAAAATAGCGCACCAAACTTATCTAATAAGATCCGATATCCACAACGGAAGTTCGATCCCCATCACGATGATAACCTGATTTGGCGGGGGCTTTGTTCCACTGATTGCCAAAGCTTGTCCTGAACATGCCAAAGTCCCGACAAATGCGATAGCGCAAACGGATTTTCTATACGACTTCATTAGTCACTCCTGTTATCGACGTGAGTTTCTTCACATCTCAATATTAATCTATCTGCCATAACCTTTAATTCGTTACGCAGAAATTGAATCTCTTTCAAATTGATCTTTCGCTTCTTTTAACAATACCCACATAACCCAAACGCCAAATCCTTGCATGAAATATTCGTAACTATTGTAAAGATATAGAGCATTTGAACCAGTAAACGCTCTTAGTAAGTACTCAAGCACCATTAGACAGTCAATGACACAAACTATGGCTATTGCTTTGTAAATGAGCCAATCACCTGGTATGTATTCGGCTGCACTTTTCCCATACTTGGTCTGAAATTCTGGACGATAAACAATGGCTCGTCGTATCATCAAATAGACCGATATTTTTAAAAAGAAAAAATAGATCATCGGGCTCTTGAAATCTTCGATATGCCAATAAATTTGTGCAAAAATCGAAATAACGAAAACGGGTATAACTAGCCGATTTATCTTATCTCTGTGGGTCCATCCTATTACAATACTCGCAACTATAAAAAATATGCTCTGCGAATACTCGTTGTTGGTCAACGAGAAATATAAAATCAAAATCGCTAACTTTGCCATGATTAAAATCAAGCATAAGCCAACAATATTGGTATTTTGTCGAAAACTAACCAAAATTATTATAAAAACTAAAATGCTGACTTCATCAAAAAGGAAAGGGGTGGTAAAGGTAAAAATACCCAGCAATACGCACACGACCACCAACAACCAGTTCAATAACCATTGTGACGTAAAAAGTCTAGAAATCATGTTGTTAGCCGAAAAATCTAAAGTTACACGACTTATCAAATAGTTGTAGAACCACTTCCATGCTCAGCTGTTGCATTGTTTCCACTTTTTCATTCTTGAATGCACGAATGCTTTCATAGCCAGAATATGATTACCTAAATATGGATTCCAGGTTAACCCCAACTTTAGTCGCATGTCTCTTGTAATCGTAGCGACCTTAACCCAATTTGGATGTTCAAAAGGTATACGATTAGAGACAGTAGGTAAAGATTAATCTCATATTTTGGCCAATTTTGTTACCTATTTGCAACATCAAAAATCGCTATTTCAACAGGGAATTGGTTTAGATGATGGTTAACTAACATTTCTAATGACTTATTACTTACATTACTTTGTGCTAGTTTTATTTGTTATCAAACAATAAAAAATCGTTTACTTTAAAGGACGCTATTCATGCTTACTTCAAGACAACTCTTTACCGAAATAACAAGTGCAGGAACCCTCGAAATCTCGCTGAAGGAACATGAACTACCCAATCCGAAACCCCATGAAATCATTGTGCGAGTTGAAGCTGCACCCATAAATCCGTCTGACATGTGGCCCATGTTTGGTCCTGCAGATCTCTCCAAAGCAAAATTAAATGACAGTAAAACCAGTCTGAGTGCTCCAATTTTCAAAGGTATGTTGCCGCGGATCGCTTCCAGACTTGATCAAGTTCTACCGATCGGCAATGAAGGGGCCGGCACCGTAGTTGCTGCGGGAGATAGTGACGCGGCGCAAGCGTTAATTGGTAAAACAGTTGCGATATTAACTGGAGCGACCTATGCCGAATTTTGTTGTGTGCCTATTCAGGCGTGCTTAGTTCATCACAAAGATACGTCAGCAAAGCAAGCAGCATCGTCGTTCGTTAATCCGTTAACCGCATTAGGCATGGTTGAAACTATGCGCATGGAAGGACACTCAGCACTTGTTCATACAGCTGCAGCGTCAAGTTTAGGGATCATGCTGAATAAAATATGTATTGAAGAAGACGTACCTCTAGTCAATATCGTCAGGAAACAACAACAGGTCGATTTATTGAGTGAAATAGGGGCTAAACATATTTGTAATTCGTCTAGCGATTCATTTAAACGTGATTTGTATCAGGCAATTGAAGAAACCGGGGCTACGCTTGCATTTGATGCTATTGGTGGTGGAACTGTGGTCAGCGATATTTTGACGGCGATGGAACAAGTGGGTAGTAAAGACGCGAAAGGCTTCAATACATATGGTTCAGATACTAACAAACAAGTCTATATTTATGGGGGCCTAAATATTTCTCCTTCAACACTCAATCGTGCATATGGCATGACTTGGGGGATAGGTGGGTGGCTGTTGATGCGGTTTTTATCCAAACTTAGCGTTGAAAAAATAATGGCGCTGCATAAAAAAGTGGCTGATGAGATTAACACTACATTTGCTATCGAATTTAGTGAAGAATTATCATTTGAACAGGCAATGACACCTGAAAATATTATGCGCTACAATGCTAAGAAAACAGGTGAGAAATTTTTGATCAATCCCAATAAAGAATAGGATTACCGGGGTGCAGATTTTTTATGAATTATGATTCAGCGCGAGACTATTTGCTGTCAAAACCCGAAAGTAGCGAAGACTTCCCTTTTGGGCCCGATGTGGCCGTGTTTAAAGTAAAAGGAAAAATGTTTGCAACTCTGGGTACCGAACCAGATGAGTTCGGTAAGCCGGAGGGAAGAATGAACTTAAAATGTGATCCTCATGAAGCGCTTATACTTAGAGATATGTTTTCAGCTGTATCAGCAGGCTATCATATGAACAAAAAACACTGGAATACCTTGGCATTGGATGGTTCTATTCCAGCAGGAGAGATTGAAAGAATGATCGATAATTCTTTTCAACTGGTAGTCGAAAAAATGCCTAAACGTGATCAAACTTCAATCTTAGTTAAGTTGGGTCAATAATACCTTCAGCAATCATTCGTAACGCTGTCAAACTTGGAATAAAGAAGTAGTCTCCTCCTCGCGTCTCTACGAACCTTGGCATGCCTGAGCACATGAAGGTAGGTTGATTTAGCGATTGATTGGCGTTAATCACGGTTCTGCCTTGCGGATTACCTTTTTTGTCTAGCGCATGGTTTCCGAGTAAAACGTCTTTTTCATTGCTCAATTTGAAATCGTTGCCGTAATTGATCCATTGTTGCTGAACGAATTCAAATTGCCTCTCAATGCTGGCATTGATTGCCATGAAAACTATACCATGCTCACTTGTATCATCTGTTCTGTCGCTTGAGTCTCCATAAGGAAGACCTCTGCGCAATATTCTGCGACGATCAACCATAGCACCCGGCGTATCAAAGGCCCCCGGTGTATCAAATTCAAGCGAACCTCTCGGATTTGTTCGCCTTGTGTGTGCGCCAAGAGGACAACTCGCTCCTTTGATATCGTTATTGTAATTAAATGCTCTTCGTTTGATTTTCAAATCTTGGTAAATTTCACGAGCTGTTGATTTCTGTTCTGCTGTGGCATTTGCATCGTAAAACAGTGTATTGACCGCATCTTGCCATTGCTGGCCAAATTTTTGTGCAGAAGCATAATCTGGATAGGTGGCTAATGGTGCTCCGTTGGACCAACGACCGGCAAATTTGGCCTTCAATGTTTCTTGCTTTTGATCATCTGATAACTCTTTGTCACCGTAATTTTTGGCTGTTGCTTCTAAATACGAAGTAAATTTCCCGACGTTTTGGTGTAGTTTGCGATACACCATAAAGCTACCATTGAAAGATAAAAGTCGAGGATTTGGAGCAATGGGATACTCCGCGCTTTCGTCTCTGTGACCAAGAACAAACTCTCCGGTTTGCAACGGTTCCCAGCCGTCTTCAGTGTTTGCGGGACCTCTTGTCGGTTTGCCCGCACCAATGGTATCGCTTGGAGTTCGACCTTGCCCTTTAAAAACCGGGTCACTAATGCCATCGGTATAATGAAAATGTTCGTTTGCAGTTGGTTTGCCGTCTAAAACTATGGCATTGCCCGATTGATATCGAAGTAGCCTTTTCCCTTTACCACTGCGATGACCATCGAGCAATTTTACGCCATTTCCGGTTTTCTTTAGACGTGATAGCACAGCATCGTAACGCTTTTTAAGGTTTGCCTCAGAAGACGCATTAATACTCATGAACATATGGACATCATAATTGTTTTGCCAAATCGGGTCCCAGTTTTCAGGTGCACTTGGCCCATCATCCCCTAAAATATCTTTACGTGCTTTCATACCCATTCTGAAGTCTTCTGGAAAGCTGCGCATAGAATCATCGGGTAATCCGAGTGCGCTTAAACCAGCATAGGTGAATGCAATATTGGTTGTCGCCGTGGGGGCTTGTCCCTTGTTCTGTTTGACTAACGGCGCTGAGCTAGTAATGAGCGGGATCAGAGAATCTAGAAATTCCATTCCTTTGCGTTTATCGTTAATTTTGAAGAAAAGGTACCTCGAAAGTGGGTATCCCCAACGCCCGTAGCCAAACACAATATTTCCTTGGATATCATGTAAATCCAGTGTTGTTTCAGTTTGGCTCATTCTGCCAACTCCTTTTCGTTAACTAGGGTCTTCTCTACGTCTGATTCAATGTTTTCAGGCACTACGGTGGTCGCTACAGGCCAGGTGTTCACTTTCAAATTATTGATATCGATTAACGAAGTGAAATTTTTGAATGATTGTTGCAGCGATTTGGCACCCGCACTGCCTTGATTCCTAAAATGTTGAGTTAAATAGGCAAAATGGATAAAAGCCTGTTTTACGTACAAGGCTTTTAGTTGCTCAGGTAAAGGCTTGTCATTAGAACCGTTAAAAAATAAGCTGGTTTTGATTTGGCAACGTTTGATGTAATTCACAAAATCAGCGGCTGAAACCACTTTATCAAATCCGACACAGAATTTAAGTAAGGTCTGTAAAATGTCATCAATTGCTTCCCACATGCCATATAAATAAGGTTCCAGTTCTCCGTGAAAATTACTGGTAAACACTAGGTATTTATTTTTTAAATGTTCTTCTACCGCTGGAGCGCCCTCATAAAAAACATCCTGTAAGAGAAAAACTCTTGCCAAATAGGTGTTAGGCACACTGGCGAATGGTGATGTCTCATTTAAAGGCCACTGCTGCAATTGGTCTCTTACAATTTTGTCGTATGCTCGGTTGTCCAAGGTGCCATGTTTAATCGGTATAAGAACTGTCAGTCCGTAAGCATTGCCAAATCGATTTCCCATGTTAAACCTCCCGATCCATAACTGCTTTGGCAGAGAGACTGACAATAGGGGTAGGGGCCATTAATCCTAAATTACGTTGTTGGTAGACCAAAAATGTTTCAAACCGTCGAGCAAACAATTCAGGATCAGAGTCTAAATCGCTTTCCTTAATAAATACTTCAAGCTCTTCTTTTAGTTCTTGAGCTCCCTTTATGTCGTTTGAAGAGGCAAGTGGATAGGCATTGTAGTAATGATTGGTCCAAATCTGATTGTAAGTAATGTAATCATGAAAGGGTTGCAAGGGAACCGAGTTTGGATATTTGACATTTTTATACCAGAGTAAATCTAATCCACTGGGTATTGCCATGTGAAATGAGTCGACATATTGTTTCCAACTGCCGTTAAAGTTGCTAAAAAATAACATGTAATGATAGTTAAGTTGTTCTTTGGGTTGCGACGCATCGAGATGAGGGAATTGTTTGATCATGGCCCATCGTGCGTAATGAATAAGAGAGAGAGTTTGCAAACCATTGAGTCTGGTATAAATTAAATCCGCCAACTTCATTGGCAATAAGTTTCCCCAGAATCCCGTGGTTCCTAACTTTCTTGAAACAGATAGTTGTACCGCCCAAAATTTTAATCGATTGAAGTAATAAACCCATCCTGTGACAGGTGTGATGACATTCATAGCATAGGATTTGCCCGCTATATTCGACATCCTTTTCTCCTTATTAAGGTTAATTCTTTGTTTTTGGGAATTTAGGAAATCTAGCCCAACAGTTAATATTCACTTCTGCAGATGGAATCCATTTCAGCCAAAAAAACCGTGATTTGAGCTGCTTTTTTATATGAATGCTCAAATTAAAGGTGCTAAACGATTTATTTACACTAAAACTTAGCTCAATGAGATGGATATCGCCAACTAAAACGTTGAAATAATTGCCTATTACTTAAGTGCTTGTGCCACCTAGTGCCAGCCAGATCTTCATTCTAACTCAAGTGAAAACAAGGCTTGTTAGAGTTAAAAGCATACTACTAGCTTTGCTCGTTCTGACACTTTGAATGGAAATTAAAAGATAAAAAGCAACAAATAGCAGGCTAATGTATCTTTATGACTAAAATCAGCGAATAACACACTATTATTTATAGAATTTCCTGTCGATTTCTATCTGATGCAGCTATACTATGCGCCGCATTAAATAAGCGATAAAAAAACAAACAAAGGATAAATAGTGACTCCTATTACTAAAACTTTTCAGTATGGCGAACATACTGTAACACTAGAAACGGGTGTAGTTGCCCGTCAAGCCACAGCTGCCGTGATGGCGAGCATGGACGACACTTCAGTATTGGTAAGTGTTGTAGGTAAAAAAGAAGCTAAATCTGACCAAGATTTCTTCCCATTAACGGTTAACTATCAAGAAAAAGCATATGCTGCAGGTAAAATACCTGGTGGATTCTTCAAACGTGAAGGCCGCCCAGCAGAGAGTGAAACCTTAATTGCTCGCCTTATTGATAGACCAATTCGTCCATTATTCCCGGACGGATTTAAAAACGAAGTACAAATCATCATTACTGTTCTTTCAGCTAACCCTGAAATCCCAACTGATATTATTTCACTTATCGGTACTTCAGCTGCATTGGCTATCTCTGGAATTCCATTTAACGGTCCAGTGGGTGCAGCGAGAGTAGGTTACTCTGAAGGACAATACATTCTTAATACTATGACCTCTGAGCTAGAAACGACTGAATTGGATTTAGTTGTTGCAGGTACAGAGAGCGCAGTGCTAATGGTTGAATCTGAAGCAAGCATCCTTTCTGAAGAAGTAATGTTAGGCGCTGTTATGTTTGGTCATGAGCAAAGCCAAGTTGTTGTTGAAGCAATAAGAGAATTCGCTGCAGACGTAAACACGCCGAGCTGGGACTGGCAGCCAGTTGCTGAAAATACTGAGCTAAAAGCAAAAGTGAAAGAACTCGCTGAAGCAGGTATGACTGAAGCATATCAAATCTCTGACAAAATGGAGCGTAAAGACGCCGTTGTTGCGGTAACTGAAAGTGCTTCAGCAGCAATTCTAGAAGCGGATCCTGAGCAAGACCCGAAAGAACTATCAGAATTACTACACGATTTAGAAAGTGATGTGGTTCGTTCTCGCATCCTTGCTGGCAACCCGAGAATAGACGGTCGTGAACCTGATATGATCAGAGCACTTCATGTTAACACGGGTATATTGCCTAGAACTCACGGTTCAGCTTTATTTACACGTGGCGAAACTCAGGCGTTAGTTGCAGCAACTTTGGGCACAGAGCGTGATGCGCAAATGATCGATGGCTTAAATGGAAAAACTGATAGCCGCTTTATGTTGCATTACAACTTCCCTCCGTTCTGTGTGGGTGAAACAGGTTTCGTTGGTTCTCCAAAGCGTCGTGAAATTGGCCATGGAAAATTAGCAAAACGTGGTATTCAAGCTGTAATGCCATCAGAGAAAGAGTTCCCATACGTGGTTCGTGTTGTTTCTGAAATCACTGAATCTAATGGTTCTTCTTCAATGGCTTCAGTATGTGGTACGTCATTGGCGTTGATGGACGCTGGTGTTCCTATTAAAGCTTCTGTTGCAGGTATTGCGATGGGCTTAGTGAAAAGCGACGATAACTTTGTGGTACTTTCAGACATCTTAGGTGATGAAGATCACTTAGGCGATATGGACTTTAAAGTAGCGGGTACCACAGAAGGTATTACTGCACTTCAAATGGATATCAAGATTGAAGGTATTACCAAAGAAATCATGCAAAAAGCGCTTAAACAAGCTAAAGAAGCACGTTTGCATATTCTAGGGGTAATGGATCAGGCGCTTGGCGGACACCGCGACGAAATGTCTGAGTTTGCTCCTCGTATTTACACTATGAAGGTTGATCAAGACAAGATACGTGACGTAATTGGTAAAGGCGGGGCAATGATCCGTGCCATTACTGAAGCATCTGATTGTAATATTGAAATCGAAGATGACGGTACAATCAAGATCTTTGCAACTGAATTAGCAAAAGCTGAAATTGCAATTGGTAAGATCGAACAAGTCACTGCTGAAGTCGAAGTGGGCAAAGTTTACAATGGTAAAGTAACCCGTATCGTTGATTTTGGTGCCTTTGTAGAAGTACTGCCTGGAAAAGAAGGTTTAGTACATATCTCACAAATCGCCCATGAGCGAGTAGCTAAAACCTCTGACTACCTTTCTGAAGGCCAAATGGTTGA
Organism: uncultured Alteromonadaceae bacterium; assembly: GCA_947503265.1. Lineage (GTDB taxonomy): Bacteria > Pseudomonadota > Gammaproteobacteria > Enterobacterales > Alteromonadaceae > Aliiglaciecola. The sequence goes on along the minus strand of CANNDC010000006.1, from coordinate 198,451 downwards.
CGTTAAGGTGATGGAAATCGACCGTCAGAATCGTGTTCGTTTGAGTATAAAAGAGCTACTAGAAAAACCAGCTCCTCAGGAAACACCGTCTGAAGATTAATTGTTGATTTTTAAACAATAGACACCATTTAAAAGGGAGCAATTGCTCCCTTTTTTATTGAACTAACATAAAGGTCTGGTATGGATAAGCAACAACAAACAGAAATTGAAGCCGCAACGTTTAGACGTTTACTTAAGCACCTTGATGAAAACAAAGATGTGCAAAACATTGATTTGATGATTTTGGCAGATTTTTGTCGAAACTGTCTTGGTAAATGGTACAAGGCAGCGGCCAGTGAAAATGGCATTGAGATTGACTATGAGGCAGCTAGAGAACGGATATATGGAATGCCTTATACAGAGTGGAAATCAAAATATCAGGCGAAAGCTACGCCAGAACAAATGGCTGCGTATGATGCAAGACAAGCACAAAAAGGTGGTTGCAGTTAGTATTACCAATTGCTTTTTAAACGCGATAAGCTAGAGCAAAGTTCCACACCCTAGTTAACACAATAATTATAATAACGGATTCAAATCATGCCCCTAGTTTGTCGATTTTTAAAACCTCGAAACAATATGTTGAAATCAATTGTTTGTTTTCTCTTAATCAGTTTCAGCTTTGCTGTTACCGCAAGTGATGTATTGCAGTCGAAAGATATATTCGACATTGAATATGCCGCTGATTTAACTATTAGCCAAGACGGTAAAAAGGCATACTTTGTACGTCATTATATGGACATACAAACTGATAGAAAGTTGGGTAATATCTGGGAAATTGACCTTAAAAGTCGTGAAATCCTGCCCGTTACAATAGGCGATCATCTAGATTTTAACCCGCAACTTTCACCGGATGGTTCTCAATTGGCGTTTGTATCAACCCGCACAGGCAAACCTCAAATCTATGTGACTTGGCTGAAAACAGGGCATACCGCTAAACTGACAAATTTAACCTCGTCACCTTCAAAGTTAAGCTGGTCCCCTAATGGTAAGCACATTGCTTTTTCAATGTTTGTTGAAGGGCCGGCAAACAACCCCGTCTCTCTCAAAGGTAAGCCCAAAGGCGCAAAATGGGCCAAAAGTGCAACTTTTATCGACGATGTTTATTATCGTTTTGATGGTGGTGGCTACACCCGCAAAGGTTCCACCGAAATCTTTTTACTCTCTGCACAAGGGGGGACTGCCCGTCAACTGACTAAAGATGAGTTCAACAATGGTGGTGCACTGAGTTGGGCAAAAGACAGCAAAACTATTTATTTTTCAGCACTTCGTTCTGAGAATCGTGAATTTACCCCTTTAAACACCGATGTTTTTGCTTTAGATGTGCAGAGTTCCTCGATTTCCCAACTAACGGACCGAAATGGCCCTGACAGTAGCCCAATTGTCTCACCAGATGGAAAATCCATCGCGTACTTAGGTTTTGATGACAAATATACTAATTACGAAAATGCTCAGTTGTATGTTATGGACATTGATGGAAACAACAAACGTCAAGTGAGTGAAGGATTAGATCGCAGTGTATCGCGTATTGCTTGGGATAAGCGTGGAAATAACCTGTATATCCAATATGACGATAAGGGCAGTACATTTTTGGCCTTACAGTCGCTCAAAAATGGTGAAAAACGTAAAATATTAACAGACAAAATTGGTGGCCAATCCTATGGTCGTCCTTACACCAGTGGTGAATTCGCAGCTAGCCCCCAAGGCAATGTCATCATTTCGACTTCTGATCCGTTGCGCCCTGCAGATGTCGGTCTTCTGGATGACGGTGAGGTCATCAATCTCACCAATCTCAATGAAGATGCACTGGGTCATAAGACGCTCGCACGAGTAGAGGAAATCTGGTACAAATCATCGGCCGATGGTAAAGATATACAGGGTTGGATAGCGTATCCTCCTAATTTTGATAAGACCAAGAAGTACCCATTAGTGTTAGAAATTCATGGCGGTCCCGTCACAGCTTACGGCCCACAATTTTCCATGGAAATTCAGTTATTTGCAGCCGCGGGAAATGTTGTGCTCTATACCAATCCAAGAGGCAGCTCCAGCTATGGTAAAGCATTCGCCAATACCATTGATAAAAACTATCCTAGCCAAGACTATGATGATCTTATGTCTGGCGTTGATGAGGTGATTGCCAGGGGCTTTATCGATAAAGAAAACCTATTCGTTACCGGCGGGTCGGGCGGCGGTGTTCTGACTGCCTGGATTGTTGGCAATACAGAGCGTTTTCAAGCTGCTGTTGTAGCAAAGCCGGTGATTAACTGGTTTAGTTTTGTGCTTACTGCAGATATCTATCCCTATTTTTATCAATACTGGTTCAATAACAAGCCTTGGGAAGACATTGAGGGGTATATGAAGTTTTCACCCATCACGTTAGTTGGGAATGTCACCACACCTACTATGTTATTGACGGGGGAGTCAGATTATCGGACTCCTATTTCTGAAACGGAGCAGTATTATCAAGCGTTAAAAATTCAAGGTGTAGATACTGCAATGGTTAGAATTCCAGGTGCCTCACATGGTATCTATAAAAAACCAAGCAATTTAATGACAAAAGTCGAATATATTTTGTGGTGGTTTGATAAACATGCTTCAACTTCATCGTCTGATTAGGAGAAATAGCAAAAATCATGGTTTTATTGCTGATATATATTTTTATCGCGTTGGGCTTTTCGTTCATTTGTTCAGTCGCAGAAGCGGTTATTCTTAGTATTTCATCTGCCCATATATCGGTAGCGATGAAAAAAGGCAATAAATCAGGTCAAATATTGCATGATTTAACCGCAGATATAAATCGTCCTTTATCAGCGATTCTTACTCTCAATACTATAGCGCACACCATGGGAGCTGCTGGGGCAGGAGCCCAAGCCGCAGTGGTATTTGGAGATGCCTATTTAGGAGTGGCTTCCGCAGTACTCACGCTACTTATTTTGGTGTTTTCAGAGATTATTCCTAAGACCCTCGGCGCGACATATTGGCGTCAGCTTGCTCCCGCAACAGCATATTTTTTAAAGTATCTCGTGCTCGTACTTTATCCGTTTGTCAAAATGTCACAGAAAATGACCAGTGGGTTCACCGAAGAAAGTCCGTTAAAAGGCCTTAGTCGAGGTGAATTAATGGCTATGGCGGAACTATCAGGAAAAGAAGGACAACTTGAAGAGCAAGAAGCCAATATATTGCAAAGCCTGTTAACGTTGGATGACTTGAAAGTTAAAGATGCCATGACTCACCGCACTGTAGTGTTTCGAGTATCAGAAGAAATGACTGTGGAAACGTTTTATCACAAGCATGCGACCCAGGTTTTTTCTAGAATACCGGTATATGAAGGAGATGATTCAGAAAATATCAGTGGTTTTGTGCTCAAGTCGGATTTGTTATTGGCTCAAGCACGCGGTAACGGTGAAAAACAACTTATTGAATACCGCAAAGACATGGTGACCTTGTTGCGGACAGTGCCGCTATCAGAGACATTCCCGCACTTTTTGAGTAATCGGGCGCATATGCTACTAGTCGTTGACGAGTATGGGGGACTTGATGGAATTTTAACCATGGAAGATTTGCTCGAGAGTCTTCTGGGGTTCGAAATTGTCGATGAGAAAGATAAGAATATCAGTATGCGTAAATTGGCTAAACTGATGTGGAAAAGGCGTGAAAGAGTATTATTCAACCAATCTGATAGCAAGGTTGAAAGTAGCAAGAAAGCAGGATCTTAAGGTTAATGGAATTATTAAAGTGTCAGAACGTCTCTAAACACTATCAGGAAGGCAATACCACAGTTGAAGTACTGAATAATGTCTCGTTTCAAATCAATCGGGCTGAACAGGTAGCCATATTGGGAAGCTCTGGTTCCGGGAAAAGTACGCTTTTGCATTTATTGGGAGCATTGGACACACCCACTTCAGGTGAAGTGTTATTTGAAAATAACAATATCTTTTCTTTCAATGAGAACCAGCAAGCTCAATTTCGTAATCGTTCTCTTGGCTTTGTTTATCAATTTCATCATTTACTCCCAGAGTTCACCGCCATAGAAAATGTGGCTATGCCATTGATGATCGGAAAATTAGCAAAGCCAGAAGCACTCGAAAAGGCCGCTAGCATGCTAAAACGAGTGGGGTTGACCCATAGAGAATCTCACAAGCCTTCTGAAATGTCTGGCGGAGAACGACAGAGAGTGGCGATAGCAAGGGCGTTAGTGACTGAACCGGCATTAGTGCTTGCAGACGAACCAACCGGTAACTTGGATCAAAAAACGGGTCAAAGTATCTATGCACTTATTAACGAATTCAGAGAAACAACCAATACCAGTTTTATTGTGGTTACGCATGATACTGCGCTTGCCGAAAGACTCGATAGAATACTGCACATTGTAGACGGAAAATTAACAGAACAGAGCAATAAACCATGAGTTTAGCGTGGCAGCTTGCACTGAGGTTTAGATCTAGCAAACGCCAAAACGGATTCATTTCATTTGTGTCTGCCTCTTCGACACTGGGCATTGCCCTTGGCTGCCTTGTACTCATTTTGCTACTATCTGTTATGAACGGATTTGAACGTGAATTAAAAGACCGGTTATTGCAATTTATTCCGCATGGCGAATTGTTTGCGTTTAACAACTCGGGAATAGAAAACTGGCAAAGCCATCTCGAAAGCTTCAAACAAGATCCGCGTATCGTAAATGTTGAGCCCTACAGTAAAGCGTCAGGATTACTGCAAAAGGGCAATAAAATGAAAGCGATCTCTGAGCTGGTTGCCATTGATCCCGCACTTTCGATGAAGAATAGCCTAGTAAAACAATTAGATTCCTTAGATTGGCAAAATTTCATTGAAAATGAGCAAGGGATTCTGTTGGGCAAAGGATTGATATCGCATTTACAATTGCAAATTGGCGATAAAGTTCAGCTATTACTGCCACAATTGTCTGATGACCTAAGTTTTCGACCACCTGAAACGCTCTGGTTGACTGTAGTAGGTGAAATTAACATTGGTGGTGAGCTTGATAGCCAAATAGGGTTTATGCACCTGTCTACCGCATCTGAGACTCTTGGCACCCTAACGGGCGCACAAGGTATTCGATTTAGCTTTGTGGATGCCTTCTCTGCGCCTGAAGTAATGCGAGATATAGGATTCGCATTTGAACAACATGTGTACATTTCTGACTGGACCCGAACTCAAGGACACCTGTATCAAGATATCCAACTGGTTAGAACGGTAGTCTATGTGGCACTTACACTGGTGCTAGCAGTTGCTTGTTTTAATATAGTGTCAACGTTAGTTATGGCTGTGAATGAAAAACAAGCGGAAATAGCCATGCTGCGAACCATGGGAGCGAAAGATAAAATGATTGTTACCGTTTTTATTTTGCAAGGTGCAATCAACGGAGTCATCGGTACCTTGGTCGGGGTCATTTTAGGAGTATTGCTGGCTCAAAACTTAACTGCAATTGCTACCGTTATAGAATCCATCACCGGCAAAGCATTCTTGTCTGGCGATATTTATTTTATAAACTTTTTACCTTCTCAATTAATTTGGTCTGAAGTGGCATTCACTGCCGCAATCGCGCTCACCTTGAGTTTGATTGCGACAATTTATCCTGCGATCAAAGCCACTAGAATAAATCCGGCTGAAGCACTAGGACAACACTGAGATTTTATCAGTCTGACATTTTTTTAAAATCATGTAGGTCGAGTTCTTCTTGCGCTTCGCCAGCATCAATGTCATTGAACACTTCCTCGTCAAACTCGCCTTCGCTTTTGCCAACAATACAAGCAACCATACAATCGCCTGTGACATTGACTGCGGTGCGCGTCATATCTAACAATCTATCTACGCCAATGATCAGCGCGATGCCTTCAACGGGCAGATTTACTTGTGCGAGTACCATAGCAAGCATTAACAAGCCGACACCCGGTACACCCGCTGTGCCTATAGACGCTAATGTTGCTGTCAAAACAACCATCATCAAATCAGTTGCTGACAAATCAACGCCATAGACTTGGGCAATAAACACAGTCGCCACACCTTGCATAATTGCGGTGCCATCCATGTTGATAGTCGAGCCTAATGGAACGGTAAAGGAGGCAACGGATTTTTTGACGCCTAGTTTGTTTGTAGCCGTTTCTAAGGTGACGGGTAGGGTTGCACTGCTGCTTGCCGTACTAAATGCAAAGGCCGCAGCGTCTTGCATCTTGCGAAACAACATTAGCGGATTGAGGCCGCTTAATAATTTCAGCAAAATTGGATAGGTAACGAGTGCATGAATAAACAATACACCCAGCACGCAACCAAAATACCAAACTAATCGTGAGATTGTTTCCGCTTCTATATAAGCAAATAACTTTGCAAGTAACGCGAACACGCCATAGGGTGCCAAATTCATCAAAATGGTAACGAGTTTCATAACCACTTCGTTCATGTCATTAAAAAGTGAAGAAATACGTTTGCCAGACTCACCACACATTGCCATAGCTAATCCAAACAACACCGCAAACGCGATGACTTGCAACATCTTACCTTCTGCAAAAGCGGCAAACGGGTTTGACGGAAATATATCGATAATGACATTAGCTAAGGTAGGGGCTTCTTTGGCAGCATATTCGGCATCTGTCGGAAGAGGGACGCCTGTACCTGGTTGTATGATTAGAGCCGCAGTCATTGCTAGAGTAATTGCAATTGCCGTGGTACCAACATATAAGGCAATCGATTTTCCTCCTAATCTGCCCAGCTTACTCGGATCAGAAAGGTTAGCAATGCCGCAAACTAAAGAGATAAATACCAAGGGGACAACTAGCATTTTCAAGCTATTTATAAATATTTGTCCTAATACGTGAAATATACCATCGACTAAAATTGCATACGTAGAAACGCCCATCCCAAATACACTAAACGATATATCTCCGCTATCATCAGCTAACCATTGAAGAAAAACTCCGGTAAGAATTCCGGCCACCATGCCGATAAAGATTTTAGCCGTGAGACCAAGTTTTTGAGGAGACTGCTGCATATGATTCCTAATTTTGTATGACACAACTTATAGACTAGCAAGTTTATATCGTCAGCAAAACTAGAAAGTAGATGAAGCAGTAAACCAAGTTGAGAAAATTATGCGTAGGAATACAGTGATGACATCCAGCCTGACCACATTTGTGAGATCCCTATTTTACTGTTTTGCGTTGCTAACATTAGCGGCTTGCGGTGGCGGAGGAGGCGGTGTCGATAGATCGCCAACAACAGGTGGTGGCACTGGTGGCTCAGGTGGAGGCACGAGCGGGGGGGGGGCAACACCCACAGTGAGTATTCAAGTCACGATTGCTGATGGCACTGGAAGTGCGGTTAATACTTTGAGCGCAAGCACACCATTAACCGTTACCGCTACTGTGACAAGCTCTGATGGAGGCGTGTTAGCAGACGAGCTTGTAACCTTCACTTTTAGCCAAACTGATCTTGCAAACTTTAGCAATGATACAGGAACGGCGCTGACTGATGCATCCGGTGTAGCCACAATTGGGTTATTAGTTGGAAACAATTCAGGAGATGGCTTGGTAGTTGCGAATATTGATGGTGGAGTAAGCGGACAAGTAGGGTTTAGTTCAACCGGTAATTCTCAGGCCGGAGCAATGCCTGCCTCACTAGAGTTTTTCGCCAGTTCTACTCAATTGGCGTCAAGTGGTTCCGATGAAATAGAATTGATCGCAGTGGTTAAAAATGAACAAAATATTTTGCTTGAAGGCGTTGAAGTTTCCTTTGCTGCAACAAACGGCGCAGAATTAAGAGTAGATGCAAATGGCAATACTACCGCAGCAGACGGCACGGCACGGGCAATCTTAACTAGTCGGAACAATCCTGAGAATAGGGTAATCACGGCGACTGTATCTTCAGGTACCTTTTCTGAAACCTTAGACATTGACATTGTTGGCACAGAAGTGAATGTGGATGGTCCAACTTCTGTTGTTTTAGGAGATACAGCCAATATTACAATCAAAGTGGCTGATTCAGATGGAACGGGTTTAGCAGGCAGACAAGTTATGCTGAACGCTTCACAAGGCAGCATAATTTCGAGTGCGACTACCGACAATGAAGGGCAGGTGACTATTCAATACCAAGCTTCAGTTTCAGGTCTGAATACCATTACTGCCACAGCGTTGAATGCACAAGGCAGTTTAGATTTTACCGTTCAGGAAGACAGCTTTAGCTTTACTACAACACCTAATGGCGATGTTGCTTTAAGCGATGATGCGATATTAAATATCACTTGGTTAAAAGACAATTCCCCATTTTCCGGAGGACAAGTCACCTTAAGTGCATCTCGTGGTAATGTTCTGGCACCAACAGCCACGACAGATGCAAATGGTATTGCGACTTTTACCATTCAATCTAATAACGCTGGCCTTACATCGATAACGGCAGAAGGTACAGACGGCAATGGCGATACTGTCAGTGCCCGCACTCAGTTTGAATTTGTTGCTACTTCGGCAGCGACCATTATTGTAGACGCGTCTCCAGACTTAATAGGTCCAGAAGGGCAAACAACAACGATTTCAGCGGTGGTTCGAGACGTTACCGGCAATTTGGTCAAAGGCAAAGTTATTAACTTCCGCGTTGATGATGTAAGTGGTGGATTTGTTTCCCCCAACAATGCAACGACGGATAGCAATGGCATCGCATCAACTGTCTACACATCAAATGCGGTTAGTAGCGAAGACGCGGTAATCGTGCATGCTGACGTCGCTGAAGATCCAAGTGTTACCGATTTTACTACCTTGACTGTGGGTGACAGAGCATTTGATATTTCGTTAGGTACTGGCAGAACAATACAAAGTCCTGATGAATCTAGCTATTTAAAAGAGTTTTCAGTGTTTGTCAGTGATGCTGTAGGTCGCCCAGTTGAAAACGTTGAACTGACAGTATCATCGACTCCCGTTAAGTTCACTGCAGGTGGCGAATATCGTAAGGGATTTTGGCAGTTTGATACCGGACTAGACGTATGGATTCCTGTCACTACGGCTAATTGTGCCAATGAAGATATAAATGGCAACGGTTCACTAGATGCAGGCGAAGACACCAATGGTGATGGTAAGTTAACACCTGGAATTATCGGTACCATCAGTTTTACTGACGGAGAAAATGCGACCAATTCGAATGGTCAAGCGAAGTTAGAAGTGCGTTATCCAAAAGCGTTTGGTAACTGGGTGGATGTTGAAATAAGCGCATTTGGTCAATCGGCTGGCAGTGAGGCGATTGAAAGTCAGAATTACACTTTGGGAGTCGCTGCCGCAGATCTTAGCGAGGAAGCGTCTCCTCCTCCAGGGAATCCGTACGGTTCTGGCGCGAATTGCACTGACACCCTATAGAATATATTGAAAATTGTAAAAAATTGCCCTCATAGTTGAGGGCAATTTTGTTTCATTTCATCGATTATTGCTGGAAGGGATAAACTGAGCCAATCGCAAGAATTTGGGTTAACTCATCTAACGCCGATCTCGATTCATACAACAAACTTGGATCACGTAAATCATCGATACTTAATTGGTCTCGGTAATGTGTGTCGACCCATTGATTAAGTCGAGAAAATACCGATTCAGACATAATGGTATTTTGATTGACGGCTGCAAGTTCAGTCTCGGTCATCGCAACACGCAATCGCAAACACGCTGGTCCACCGCCATTTTTCATACTTTGTTTAACGTCAAAATAGTGAACTTGTTTAATCGGCGTGTTTTGCGTTACCAAATCGGCAAGATAACTAGAAACTGCTGAGTTCTCTTCACAATTAGTGGGCGCGATGATTGCCATCTCCCCAGAAGGTAGGGTAATTATCTGGGTGTTAAATAAATACGTTTTAACCGCATCCAATACAGGCACAGCGTCAGTGCTGACCTGAATAAAATGGACTTTCTCTTGGCCAAATTTTTGCTGTATTTCATCCAATGCGGCTTGGGTTTGATGAAAAGCTTGTTCATGATAGAAAAGTACGTTTTGGTTGCCAACAGAAATGACATCATTATGAAAAACACCTTGATCTATGACGTCCGGATTTTGTTGAACATAGACGGTATTTTCTTCACTGAGTCCGTGAAGTCTCGCTATAGCTTGGCTGGCTTCCAAGGTTTGTCTTGCAGGAAACTTTTTCGGTGCAGGCCTGCTAGTATCAAAAGCATGTCGACCATAGACAAAAATTTCGACTCCTGTTTCACCGTACTGAGAACACAGTCGAGTGTGGTTTGCTGCGCCCTCATCACCAAAGTGTTCGTTATCTGGAAGATGGGTATGATGAGAAAAATGTTTATCATTATTGAACACGGCTTTTAAAATCCGACCCGTTACTTGTGGTTCTAATGAACGATGAAATTTGTTGGTCAAATTGGCTGGCGTAAAATGAATTTTGTTATCTGCCGTATCGCCGCTTGGAGACACTGTGGCAGCATTTGCGGTCCACATGCTAGAAGCGGAGCAACAAGCAAGGAAAACCTCTTGAGCATGCTTAGAAGCCTGTTCTAAAACGCGTTTGTCGCTTCCGGTAAATCCTAATCGCTTTAATGTGTCAATATCAGGACGCTCTTGGGGTGCTAACACGCCCTGAACCATTCCAAGGTCGTGCAGCGCTTTCATTTTTGCCAAACCCTGTTTTGCCGCTTCTTTCGGATTACTGACTGCGTTTGCATTACTAAATGAAGCAACATTGCCAAATGACAACCCTGCATAATTGTGCGTAGGTCCAACTAATCCATCGAAATTTGCTTCAAATTGCTTCATTTTATACCTCATTTATCTTAACGAATCCCCGATTTCCGGTGCATTATACGGCTTTTAAAGTGCTTGCCAATGAGGGTGGTTAAAAATTGAGCAGTTTTAGGTGGTGAGAAAAATTAGTTTGTAGATAACTATTAAGAAGAACTTGTTTTCTATTCATTTTGTCGATATATGTAAAAAAAGGAATGTGGGGGGAGAAATACATGATAACTCCTTTAAAAACTCATTAAACCCATATAAATCAAAGGTTAATACGTAATTTATGGCAAAATCACTGGTTATTGTCGAGTCACCTGCCAAGGCTAAAACGATAAATAAATATCTCGGCAAAAATTTTATTGTTAAATCTAGTGTTGGGCACATTCGCGACCTTCCTCATAAAGCTTTGGGTAAAGCTCCGGCAAAAAAACCTGCCAAAGAACTGAAGGAATGGCCTGAAAAGAAACGCGAAGAGTATTTGCGCGAGTTCGAATACTTAAAGTTAGTGGATCGCATGGGCATAGATCCGAAAAAAGATTGGCAAGCGCATTATCATGTCCTTGAAGGCAAGGAAAAAGTCGTTAATGAATTGAAGAAGATCGCTAAAGATGCCGACACAATTTATCTCGCGACGGATTTGGATAGAGAAGGGGAAGCCATAGCGTGGCATTTACAAGAATTACTTGGCAAAAAAGATAAGACCTATCATCGCGTTGTCTTTAATGAAATAACTAAGAATGCAATACAGGACGCTTTTTCCGAACCGGGAGACGTTAATCTTCATAGAGTCAATGCGCAACAAGCAAGGCGTTTCTTAGATCGTGTTGTTGGTTTTATGGTGTCACCTTTATTATGGAAAAAAGTCGCTAGAGGGTTGTCGGCGGGTCGTGTCCAGTCTGTGGCTGTGCGTCTTGTCGTAGATCGCGAAAGAGAGATAAAAGCGTTTGTCCCAGAAGAATTTTGGGATATTCATGCTGATCTAGCCGCCCAACAAAAACCGCTTCGAATGCTGGTCGCTAAAAAAGCCGGAAGTGCGTTCAAACCGGTCAATAAATCTCAAGCCGATGAGGCCGTAAGTGCGCTAGAGAACGCGCAATATACTGTGGTAAGCAAAGAATCTCGACCTACGCAAAGCAAGCCGTCAGCTCCTTTTATTACCTCTACCTTGCAACAAGCAGCAAGCACTAGACTGGGGTTCGGCGTCAAGAAGACAATGACAATGGCTCAACGTTTATATGAAGCGGGCCATATTACTTATATGCGTACGGATTCAACCAATTTGAGTCAAGATGCGGTAGATTCATGTCGAGACTATATCGACAGTAATTTTGGTAGCAAATATTTGCCTCAAAATGTCAACAAATATGGCAGTAAAGAAGGTGCTCAAGAAGCCCATGAGGCAATTAGGCCGTCAAATGTTGAGGTCAAATCTGAATCTCTTACCAGTATGGAACGTGATGCTCAGCGTTTATATGAATTGATATGGCGTCAATTTGTGGCTTGTCAAATGACACCTGCAAAATATGATGCAAGTACTATTCGAGTGAAAGCCGGAGAGTTCGAATTAACTGCTAAGGGACGCGTCTTAAAATTTGATGGTTGGACGCGTGTCCAAACTCAAGTTAAGCGAAAAGGGGAAGATGAACTGACGCTTCCCGATGTGAAAGAAGGCCAAGAGCTCGATTTGAAAGGATTAGATCCTAAGCAGCATTTTACTAAGCCTGTGGCAAGATTCAATGAAGCATCTTTGGTAAAAGAGTTGGAAAAGAGAGGCATCGGCAGGCCTTCAACCTATGCCAGTATCATTTCTACGATTCAAGATCGTGGATATGTGAAATTGGAAAGCAAGCGTTTCTATGCCGAAAAAATGGGTGAGATCGTTAATGATCGTTTAGTGGAGAACTTCACTGACCTGATTGGTTTCGATTTTACCGCAAATATGGAGCAGCAACTCGATGATGTTGCCAATGGCAAGCGCGAGTGGAAAGACGTATTAGATGAATTTTATGATGATTTTTATCAACGTTTGTTGAAAGCCGAAAAATCGCCTGAAGAAGGCGGGATGAGGCTTAATCAAGCGGTGGAAACGGGTATAAAATGCCACCTTTGCGAGCGTCCCATGAATGTTCGCACCGCAAGTACAGGTGTGTTTTTAGGTTGTTCTGGTTACAACCTGCCTCCTAAAGAGCGTTGCACAGGTACAAAAAACCTTACACCTGGAGATGAGGTGGTTAAGGTTGATGATGAAGAAGAATTAGAAACCGAAGTTCTGCGTTCGAAGAGGCGTTGTGATATTTGCGGAACGGCTATGGATAGCTATTTAGTTGATGAACAAAATAAACTGCATGTTTGTGGTAATACACCGACTTGTGAAGGAACATTCATTGAGTCCGGCACCTTTAAAATTAAGGGTTATGATGGACCCATTATTGAGTGCGATAAATGCGGTTCTGATATGGAACTTAAAAATGGTCGCTTTGGCAAATACTTCGGTTGCACAAATGAAGAATGTAAAAACACCCGTAAACTGCTGAAAAACGGAGAACCGGCTCCACCTAAGGAAGATCCTGTTGATCTTCCGGAATTAGAATGTGAAAAATCGGATGCACATTTTATGTTAAGAGACGGAGCGTCGGGTATATTCTTGGCTGCGCATAATTTCCCGAAAACCCGTGAGACACGTGCGCCAATGGTCCATGAATTGGCAAGGTTTAGAGATAGAATTTCTCCAAAATTTTATTATCTAGCAGATGCACCCGCTAAGGATCCTGATGGAAATCCAACGTTAGTGCGTTTCAGTCGTAAAACTAAGCAGCAGTACGTGATGTCTGAAAATAAGGAAGGCAAAGCGAGTGGTTGGTCAGCTTGGTATCGCGATGGAAAGTGGCAAGTAGAAGATAAACGTAAAAAAGCGAAGTAGGCAGATAACTATGGCAATGTCTTTACAAGATCAGCTTTTGAAAGCCGGCTTAACCGATAAGAAAAAAGCAAATCAAGCCAAAAAAGCACGACATAAGAAAGTTAAACATCAGCAGAAACATAAAGTTGAAGAAGTTGACGAAGTTAAATTAGCTGCTGAAAAAGCACGTGCAGAAAAACTTGAAAGAGATCGACAGTTAAATTTGGAAGCAAAAGAAATTGCAGAGAAAAAGGCTATAAAAGCACAGATAAAGCAGCTAATTGAACTGAACAAGCAGACAAAAGGCAATGGTGAAATAGCTTGTAATTTCCCCCACGACAATGTGGTTAAACGCTTATATGTCGATCAAAAAACGCAAACTCGTATTAGTCAGGGTAAACTCGCCATTGTGTCATTGGGAAGTGGCTATGAAATTGTCCCTATGCCAGTCGCAGATAAAATCAGTTTGAGAGACGAATCCTGTGTGGTTTATCGGGCCGATGCGGCTGAACAAGCTGAGGCGGCAAATCAAGCAACTGATGAAGAAAACGATTGGTACGCTGATTTTGAGATACCCGACGATTTAACTTGGTGATAATTGCCATAAGCAAAGTAACGATATGAAAATCTGGGTTGATGCCGATGCATGTCCAAATGTCATAAAAGAAATCCTGTTCAAAGCTGCGCAGCGCACAGGAATAGAAATGACATTGGTTGCGAATCAATATATTCGAGTACCTCCAAATAAGAATATTAAGTCATTGCAAGTGAGCAGTGGTTTTGATGTAGCTGATGATGAAATTGTCCGCCGCTCAGAAGCCGGAGACTTGGTTATCACCAGTGATATTCCATTGGCGGCTGAAATAATTGACAAAAAAGGGTTGGCATTAAGTCCAAGAGGCGAATTATTTACGTCTGAAAATATTCGCTCCAGATTAAATATTCGTGATTTTATGGATACTATGCGTTCCAGCGGAGTCAACACAGGGGGCCCGCCTGCACTTAATCAGACGGACAGACAAAATTTTGCTAACCATTTAGATCGGCTGTTGACTCAACATCATTGCTGAGGTCTAGGTTGTCTATTTCTGGGCTTTTTCGGTTTTTTGGGTTTGATCGGGCGAGTGTCTAAGGTTGACTCTGGCACTTTTTCAGTCGGTTCAAAGCCAGGCAAGGTTTTCCTGTTGAGCACTTGTTTTATTAACTTTTCGATCGCTTTAAGCTGCTTAAACTCCTCAGCAATGACCAACGAAATTGCTTGACCTTCATTTCCTGCTCGAGCTGTTCGTCCAATTCTATGCACATAGTCCTCGGCAACATGAGGTAAATCATAATTAATCACATTGGGTAACAAATTGATATCTAGGCCTCTAGCCGCGATATCAGTCGCCACCAAGACCCTACATTTACCGGATTTAAATTCAGCAAGCGCCTTTGTACGCGCTCCCTGACTTTTATTGCCATGAATAGCATTCGCAGTAATGCCTCTAGCATTAAGTTGCTTGGCTAGACGATTAGCACCATGTTTGGTGCGGCTGAACACCAGTACTTGCTGCATATCATTTTGCTTGATTATTTGCGTAAGCAAGTTGGATTTCTTGTTTTTATCTACCGGATAAATCCATTGTTCAATTCTATCTGCAGTTTGATTTGGTGGGGCGACGGAAACCTCAACAGGGTCATTAACTAACCCTCTAGCTAGGTTACGAATGTCATCGGAGAACGTTGCAGAGAAAAGCAAATTTTGTCTTTTCTGAGGGAGTAGCTTAAGAACTCGTTTAATATCGTGAATAAAGCCCATGTCTAACATACGATCAGCTTCGTCAAGAACCAGTATCTCAAGTTGGTCGAATTTCACTGCGTTTTGGCTGTGTAAATCTAAAAGTCGACCCGGTGTCGCTACTAGAATATCAACTCCTTTTCGCAGCGCCATCATTTGCGGATTAATGCCAACTCCGCCAAATACAACTGTATGACGTATGGCTAAATTTTTACTGTAGACATTAATATTCTCAGCAATTTGTGCGGCTAATTCTCGTGTCGGCGTTAATATCAAAGATTTGACTTGATTACCTTTGACTTTCTTTCCATGATAGAGTTTTTCGAGAATTGGAAGCACAAATCCAGCGGTTTTCCCTGTCCCTGTTTGCGCTGCGGCCATGACATCCTTGCCCTCCAAAATCGGCGGAATGGCTTTCGCCTGAATAGGAGAGGGTTCGGTATAGCCTTTTTCTATCACTGCATTGACGATATTTTGGCATAAACCCAAAGACGCAAAACTCATTTATTACTCACTTTGTTTAGGGAAGGAAGGTCTCATTTAAAGACTTGAATTCGAGGATAAAACAGAGTTGGCTATTTGAAAGCCAACTCCAAAAAAATAATAATTACAGTATGTCGACCAATGCTGTTGCCAGCGCATCAATATTGTTTTGGCTGATTCCAGCGATATTGACACGACTGGATTCGACAAAATAAACACTGTGTTTCGCGCGTATTTCTCTTACTTGCTCAGGTGAGATACAAAGGTAAGAGAACATACCTTTTTGTTTTGTTACGAAACTAAAATCGCGATCTGCACCTTTTTCTTTCAGTTTATCAACAAGCAATTGTCGAAGACTCTGCATACGAACCCGCATTTCTTCAACTTCATTCATCCATTCAGCCTTTAATTGCTGGTCATTTAGTATGATATCTACCAATGCACCACCATACGAAGGCGGCATCGAATAAATGCCTCTTGCAATTGACTGAATTTGAGTTTGAATACTATCACGAATTGCAGAAGTCTCGGTTATCATGACGGCTAGTCCCACGCGTTCGCGATATAAACCAAAGTTCTTCGAACAAGACGCAGCAATAATAACTTCAGGTAAATTGCTGGCTAACAGGCGTAAACCGTAGGCATCTTCTTCTAAACCATCGCCAAATCCTTGATAGGCAATATCTACAAAAGGAATGAAACCTTGTTTTTGAGCCAACTCAAGAACCGTATTCCACTGTTCCTTGGTGAGATCGGCACCCGTTGGGTTGTGGCAGCATCCATGAAGTAGAACTACATCACCTTTAGGCACGGATTTTAAGCATTCAGCCATGCCTTCAAAATTAATACTGGCATTTTCTTTATCGAAGTAAGGATAAATTTCTATTTTTAAGCCGGCATTACCGATAAGAGGAATATGATTTGCCCAAGTTGGGTCGCTCACCCAAACGGTTAACTCACCATCACAACGCTTCAATAATTCTGACAAAATGCGAAGAGAACCACAGCCTCCAGGTGCTTGAACGGCGGCAACTCGGTTTTCTAGAAGAGTAGGGTGACCTTTACCCAATAACAGCTCTAACATGCCGCTTATGTAACCAACAACCCCTTGAGGAGTGATATAGGTTTTAGAAGTCTCAGTTGATAGCAATTGTGTTTGAGCTTTTGCCACTGAAGACAAAATTGGCGTATTGCCTTGTTCATCTTTGTAAACGCCTACTCCTAAATCGATTTTCTTAGAACTTGAATCGGCTTTAAAAGCAGTAGATAAACCTAATATAGGATCGGCGGGTAATTTGGGCAAAACTTCGAACATTATATCCTCAATAAACTAGTGGCGACAAAGTGGGGGACGTATTATGCCATTAGTGGGTAGAATTTCGAGCACTAATCAGCCAAATTGGCAATAAATTCAACCTAAGTTAAAACTAAACTCTTGTTGATCGATATTTTCACCGTCTGGATTAAATGTATGCTCTATCCATTTAAGTTGGTTTTCACGATTGATCAACAATAACGTTGCCGATCTCGTGCCGTAGTCAGGAGACTTAATAAAAACTGATGATAATTTTCTTTCCCATTCAATAGGCACGCCAGTTTCAGGTAAAAGGTCGTCGGTAGATTGGGTTTGGTTAAGTAAAATATCAAAAAGTCTATCTGTGTTAATGCGCTGTGATTCTTTGCAATGGGTTTTTAATTCAGCAACGCCTTGATTGATTTTAGGCCAAGGGCTGTTCAAATCGGCATTCGATAACCCGTAGAAACCCGGTAACAGTTTGTCGACTTGATCGGTGTGGTTGTTATATACCCAAAGGTCGTGCCAATCGCCAAATAGCAAATTATAACCATTGTAGTTGTCCTTGCTTTGACGTAAACGATTCAGGTAGTCACTCTGACTTTCATTTTCCAACAAAAAGCGAGTGACGAGTTCGCCACGGGTGATGGCATCTGGCATTATTTTTTGCGGATCACGAACATTGGTTAATGCAGATATTCTGCCAGATTTTGTCACTCCCATCCAAGTGCCTAGTGCTTGCAAATCTTTGCCTGCAAGCATGTGCGGTTGTTCGTGCCAAAAATGCGATTGCGCTGTGGGGCGGTTGTGAAATTCATCTCTGTTAGCCGCAATAATTAATGGAAAATCAGGATGTTGACTAACCGCGATAAAAAGAATGCACATAGTCGCTCGTTATCTCTCTTCTGCTTTTTCTAATGCTAAAGATTCATATATATCTGATGAATCTTGGATAAAATCATTGGTATCCGTTGGAGATACAAGATTAAACATAGGAGGTAAAATAACGATAGAGTAAGCTGGACTGGCTCTAAACTGATCTTGTCCAATAAAATAGGGCGATAATGTGGGGATTGAGACTAAAAATAACCCGAGCAGTGCTATTCGATTTCGAACCCTAGCAGGTTGATGGAATGCGACGAATAAAGAGAACCAAAATAACAAAAAGAACAGTATCCCTTTGGTGAGTAGACTAAGAATATTGAGCACCAATGACGGATTAAAGTTAAATTCAGCCCAAATGAAAACATAGTCTGTCAGTTCGAGTCCTATCAAAAACATCCAGATAAGACTAAATTGACTGATAATACGGGAGTCTTTTTTAGCAAGTTTAGATAGCAAGGCAAATGAAAACGGCCATATACAAGCAGCGCCAACAAGGGTTAAAACCACTTTAATCAACACGAAGGTCTTCACATCTACAATGCTATTGACGAAATATTGTGTACCTGCCAACACACAGAACACGGCAAGAAGCGCTGCACACACTTTTCTGCTCGACATCCACTCTATGTCTTCTTCCAATTGGCTTAACTGAATTGTAGGGGCGACAGAATTATGATGGTGAAAGACTCTTAGCCTGCTTCGACCGATAGTAATGATATCAGAAGGGCTAACTTGGCTTTCGATAACGGCAGTTTTGTTAACTTTAACGCCATTCAACGATTCTTTATCACTTAACTTGATTGATTCTTCACTGTCTTCAAACGAGACATGATAGGGACTCACATATGGGTCTTCGAGACGCACATCATTGTCATACGCTCTACCAATAGAAACCGAAGGTTTATCGACGAAAAAATGGTTGATGACTTTGTCATCTCTTGATAGAAGCTCTACCACTATTGCCATGATACTGAATCCAAAAATGCAGAGGTGAAAAGATCGATTGAATCTCGATTCACTCCCGCTAGGGTAAAGTGACTAATGAGACTTGCCTGTTTATGATCTAGCGTGGCTGATATGAAAAGCACATCATATAAATTATCAAAGTCTTTGTAGGCGCGAATACATTGAACTGCTTTTTGATGCAGGTTGTTTGCATTCTTGATTTGATCGTAGTGGCACTGATAATTCGTCACATCGGTTTTTCCGGCACTGTTTCCCGCTTTTGCATGAGAAATGCGTCTCGATAAAAACTGATTAAACTGAAATTGATTCAAAGATTGACTTTCAAGCCATTCAAACTCCACTTCAACTTCGCCCGTCTGCAATTGGCCATTTAAAAATATTCTTTGACCCAGGCGGCAACGATTCGCGACGGAAAGAAATTTAACGTCTTTTTCTTCAGCATTTGAACCACCCCAACAAGTAATGAACTTAGCGATTTTTTCGGGAATTCTTGCTTTTCCCAAAGTCGTATATTGCCAATCAGCTTGGAGTAATTGAGCAACCATTTCTGTTTGGTTAGCGATAAGTTGCACTTCAATACGTTGCTTAAAATCCTCAGAATGCGGCTCATTCTTAGTGGCAAACAAGCTTATTATTTTTGGTAGAGGAATCAGAAAACCGATTTGATTGCCTGCGGTTGCAACATTCACTCCGACTACCTGCCCATCTTGATTTACTGCTGGTCCGCCACTCATTCCAGGATTAATCGAGCCGGTGAAGTGTATTCGTTTATAAAAACTGTTTTTCTTTAGCCCGTTATAGGTACCGGGGACAACGATCATACCCAAGTCATGAGGGTTACCAAGTGAAAATATGGGTGAGCCTTGTTGCGGTAAGTCGTCAGCTAGAGTGAAAGAAATGCCTTGTATCTCTGCCACTTCTATTTGCAACAACGCAATGTCATTAATGACGTCAAAGTTAATCATTCTAAGATCGCCAGTATTGCCTCGCGAATCTAAGTACTGAATTCGATATTTGTCAGGTTTGTAAACGTAATCAGATATAACGTGATAATTTGAAATGATATCGCCATGATCACTGATTCTAAATCCAGAACCAATAGAAGTTTTGTTACCGGATTCTTTATCAATCATCTGTATTTGATAAAGCGCATTTCGATATTGACTAAAAAGATTCTGAGCTGTCTCTTGTGGAAACACAAAAGTGCTAAATAATATTAAAAACATAGCACCTGATTTAACTATTGCTTTAATCACGTGATCCTTAAATCGTTGTTTTATGATGCGATTGCTCGACAAAATTGAGTTGATAGGAGAGTATCGCACCAATTAAACTTTCTTAAATACAATTTATCAAATAAATATGTTGAATCGACCAAAAATCGCACAAAATACGCCAAGACAGGGCAATGCGTTCAGTGCATGGCTGGGTCGTAGTGTTTTGAAACTCCTCGGATGGCGTTTTGAAGGGCAATGGCAAGACGATCCTAAAATGGTGATTACTGTTGCCCCGCATACGTCAAACTGGGATTTTGTGATTGGTATTGCAGTAGTGTTTTGCTTACGTTTAAACATATCGTTTTTTGGCAAGCACAGCATATTTATCCCCCCATTTGATTTTTTCCTGCGACGCTGGGGTGGCATTCCCATCGATAGAACTAAAAAGCACGGTGTTGTGGCACAAATTATTGATGAAATTGAATCAAGAGATAGCATGTTATTGTGTTTGGCTCCCGAAGGCACTCGCAGTAAAGTGGTTCCGTGGAAGACGGGGTTCTTGCATATTGCTGCTCAGGCTAAGGTGCCTGTCTTTATGATCGGGTTAGATTATAAGAAGAAAAGCATCGTATTAGGCCCGAAATTTATGCCATCAGAAAATATCCCGCTAGAAATTCAGAAGGTCTATGAATTTTATGCTAGAGTTCACGCAAAATTTCCCCATAAGGTAGCCTTTCCCGCGGAGACAAAGTTTGAAAAATAAAGGTTTTACAACGCGATTAGTTCACTCTGACAGAACCCTTAATCCTTCATCTGATGGCGCAATCCATTTTCCAACCAGTAATTCTGTTTTATTTGAATATAAAGATGTGAATGAATTGGTTGCCGTTTTTCAAGGAAAGAAAGTAGGGCACGTCTATTCTCGTTCCTCATCCTCTTCTAATACGGCATTACAAAATATTTTAGCCGAACTCGAAAATGGTATTGGGGCTGTTACCTTTGCAACGGGAATGGCCGCCATCAGCGCCGTTTTCTTATCTTTACTCAAACAAGAACAGCACATTATTGTTAGTCGCTATTTGTTTGGCAATACCCGCAGTTTTTTTGAAACATTGCAAAATTTTGGTGTGAATATCAGTTTTGTAGACGTAACTGATATTAATTCAGTCGTAAAAGCGTTACAGCCTAATACAAAAATGGTGTTCACTGAGACGATTGCCAACCCAGTTACTCAGGTTGCTGACTTAGCGGCAATAGGGAAGTTTTGTGCGAAACATAAATTACTCTATGTCATTGACAATACTATGACACCTTCAATTCTATTTGATGCAAAAAGCGTTAATGCATCTTTGACGATTAGCTCTTTGACTAAGTACTTTGCGGGTCACGGTAATGTATTAGGTGGTGTGGTGGTTGATACAGGCCTTTATGATTGGTCTAATTTTGACAATATTTCAACCCACTATAAAACCAGCGATACCGCTCAATGGGGATTGACTCAAATTAAGAAAAAAGGTCTACGTGATCTCGGTGCTACTCTGTCGCCTAAGGCTGCAAGCGAAATTTCCATTGGCCTTGAAACAATGGCATTGCGAATTGAACGTTCTGGTAAAAATGCGCTGCGCTTGGCAACCTATTTACATGCGCACGATAAAGTCAAAAACGTATATTATCCCGGTATTTCCGATCATCCTCAGCACTATATTGCTCGAGAATTGTTCGGTGGAAATTATGGAGGCATTTTTAGTATTGATCTCGAAGATAATATTGACGGACACGAGTTTCTGAATCATTTAAACACCATAATTTGTGCCACTCATTTAGGCGATACTCGCACCCTAGCATTACCTGTAGCAACCACCATATTTTATGAAAACGGCCATGAGCAAAGAGAATTAATGGGAATCAATGACAATATGATCCGTTTTTCGGTTGGAATTGAAGACATTGATGACATTGTCGAAGACTTAGAGCAGGCCTTTAACAAAGTTTAAACGAGATAGTCTTGGAGAATTGGGCAAACACGTGATAAACGGTTCGGTAAAGTAAATAACCATCGACGATTTTACTTTGATAAAAATAATTTAAAATATTTTTAATTTTATTGGAACTAATGGGAAATTAATTTGACTAACTCTGTGTAGTTTGTCGCTAAACTTTGGTTTTCAGTTTCAAACTATGTGTGTGTTCCAAGTTATGTGTGCTTATTTGCCCCGCCTAGTGCGGGGCTTTTTTTATGAGTAAAAATTAATTCAATGTAGATTCAATATCTTCTAACAAATCACTGTCCATGGGTTTTGTGTTCGAAGAATATGAGTTAACAATATTCCCTTCCTTATCCATTAAGTATTTGTAAAAGTTCCACTTTGGAGAGGTGCCTGATTTTTTTGCCAACATTTTATACAAAGGGTCTGCCTCGTCTCCACGAACTGACAAGGGTTCAAACATCGGGAATTTAACTCCGTAAGTCAGTTCGCACAATTCGGCTGTTTTACTTTCGTCCTGATCTTCTTGATTGAAATCATGAGAAGGAAACCCGAGAACCACAAAATCTTTGTCTTTGTACTTATTGTAAAGCTCTTCTAATCCGGAAAATTGCTTTGTAAAACCGCAATAACTTGCTGTGTTAACAAATAAGATAGACTTGTCTTTGTATTCGCTACACATGTTAACCGTCTCACTGGAATTCAATTTACGTTTCATAAACTTGAGTAGATCTGGACAACTAGCGGCATTTGCTTGTATTGATAGAAACATAAGTACAAAGAGTACGAGCGGGCTTTTCATTGTTATCTCCATATATAATTATATTGTTAGGTTGAGTGGTAAATAGCTTTGTTCGGAAGGATTTAATTACTAACGAACAGAATCTATTTAAGATCACTTATTTACCTCAGCAACAGATTGCGTTTTAATTCCAGCATATTTCTATGAGTTCCGCCAAGATTATAAATAATAAAAATAGGGATTACCTATGGTAACTAGCTTTAAAAACACCTTGTTAGTCATTTTCTCCACCTGTTTGCTATCTTGCTCTGCAACACAAAATACTTCTACTACAGGAGAACGGGGCAAAAATACCAACCAATCTGCACATTCACCTGCGCTAAAAACTAATTTTAAAGTTATCAATTCTCAATCGACTCAAAAGCTGTCAAATTCTCAATTACTCACACTTGAGAAAATCATGTCAGACCCAGATTGGATAGGTAGGCAGCCTGAAAAGCCTTATTGGTCTCTTGACGGTAAATCTATTTATTATTCACAAAAACGCCTAGGTTCGCCCATTAAGGATCTCTGGAATCAATCCCTTGATCTATCTCAGCCACCCACAAAAGTTCCATTACAAGATTTGCATATCCACTCATTGGAACAAACAATCTATAACTCCGAAAAGTCGATGGTGGCTTGGATATTCGAAAATAATGCATTTGTTAAGGATTTGAAATCAAATCAGAATCATCAAATCACCCGTAACAGTGGCAATGTTAGGAACCTTCAATTCCTAACGGATGGACGTTTAAGTTATTTATCTGGATATACGTTTTATGCTGTCGATATTTCTTCTGGTTTTACCGAAGAGCTAGCATCTTGGACATTTTCTGAAAAACCCAAAGCATTAGAAAAATCAAAAGATTACATCGCAAAAGAGCAGATAAAACTCATTTCTGTGTTGTCTGAGCGAAGACAAAAACGCCAAATACAATTCGATCATAAACAACAAATTGCTAAATCTAATCCATCAATTCAGCCAAATCCCTTTTATTTTTCTGCTGAAAATAGATTAGTTGAAGTCAGTTTGTCTCCTAATGGCAAATTTGCCATTTTAGTTGAAGAAAAGGATACCCCGAGACGAGACAAAACCGATATCATGCCCAATTACGTGGTTGATTCTGGACGCATAGAGGCTCAATCCGTTCGCAAACGTGTTGCTGATGCAAAACCACAAAGCCAAATTAGTTGGCTGCTTGATCTCACTAAACACACCAAGAAAAAGTTGTCTTACTCCGACTTGCCCGGATACAACGACGATGTTTTAGCCGATGTGAAAAAAGAAAATGCCGAGGCTCGTGGCGAGACTTATGAAGTAAATCGACTGCCCAGAGATATTCAGCTTCTCAACGATTGGAGCTGGCAGCAAAGTGCTATCCAATGGCATCCATCAGGCGAAGAAGTGGCTATTATGTTAGAGGCGTGGGATAACAAAGACCGTTGGCTAGCCACGGTAGATTGGAAGACTAAGACGCTTAAAAGTCAGCATAGACTGCACGATGAAGCTTGGATTAACTATCGATTTAACAGCTACGGATGGTTCAGACAAACCCGTGATTTATATTATTTATCGGAAGAATCGGGTTATTCACAGTTATACGTTAAATCTTTGACTGGTCCAAGTAGAGCCTTGACGTCAGGTCAGTATGAAGTGAATGGGCTTGTGTTGTCTCAAGATGAAAATTATATTTATTTTCAAGCTAATAAGACACACCCAGGCATTTACGAAGTCTATCGTGTGTCGGTCGATTCTGGCGAATTAGAGCAACTTACGGAATTGAATGGGCAAATTAGCTATAAATTAAGTCACGACGAAAGCAAGCTACTGTTAACACATTCAAAATTAACTGTACCCCCAGAACTGTATATTAAAGACCTAAACAGCGATTCACCAGCTAGCAAAATTACTAAGACGGTAAGCGATGAATTCCTAGCAATTAACTGGTTAGCACCAAAAATAGTGCCTATTGCGTCATCTCACGCGAGTCAGCCGATCTTTTCCCGAGTCTATTTGCCGGAAAATCATCTTCAAGGAGAAAAAAAGCGAGCTGTTGTATTCAATCATGGGGCAGGGTATTTGCAAAATTCTCACTTAGGTTGGTCTAGCTACTTCCGAGAGTTTATGTTTCACAATATGTTAGTTCAGCAAGGATATGTAGTTCTGGATATGGACTATAGGGCATCTGCTGGCTATGGAAGAGACTGGCGAACCGCTATTTATCGTCACATGGGCAAACCAGAAACACAAGATCTAGTAGACGGTGTTAATTGGCTGGTTGAAAACGCCAATGTAGATAGAAAACGAGTAGGAACTTATGGTGGATCTTATGGTGGATTTATGGCCTTTATGGCGCTATTTACCGAACCAGAACTATTTCAAGCAGGTGCTGCGCTTCGTCCTGTCTCAGATTGGGCTCACTACAATCATGGTTATACTTCCAACATTTTAAACACGCCTGATGTTGATCCTATAGCGTATGAGAGAAGCTCCCCAATCTATTTTGCGGAAGGATTGAACAAGCCCTTATTGATAAATGCACCTATGGTTGATTCGAATGTATTTTTTGTTGATGTCGTGAGGTTAGTTCAAAGGCTAATAGAACTTGAAAAAGAGGACTTTGAGACTGCAATTTATCCGGTTGAGTCCCATGGTTTTGTGGAACCTAGTTCATGGTTAGATGAATACCGCAGGATATATAAGTTGTTTGAACAGAATCTGTAGTAACTGCTCATAACAAGTGAATTGCTAAAACAAGCAAGTTGTTGAAATACCCAAGAGAATAGGTTTACTAAGAGTGCTGTTAAGTTTTTGAGCTTGCGATTTGCGCAGCGAAACAGGCAGCACACTATCTCTGTATTGAGTACTTATTTTTAAGAATAGAAGTGAAGATAAAAAACACTCCTGCTACTGCGCCGTACAAATGCGCATCAACCGCAACATCAGCACCTATTAAGTTGGCGATATGTTGATCTTGTCCAAAAAATTGTTCAAAGGCGATCTTCAGCCAAACACCTAACATTAAAATCCAGCCGAATTTCACTTTATGCTTAATGTCACAAAATGCGCCCCATACAAAAATGCCATGTAGCACTCCTGAAAGTCCGGCATACCACAACATATCTTGACTGAAAATATATATGCCAAGAGTCACAACTATTGAGTAGCCTAATATCTGTAGAAAATAATTCGAAATAGAGTAGTAGAATCCATGAATCGCCCAAAGTAGTGCGACGCCAGCAAGATTTAAATAAAAATGGGCAGCATTGGTGTGAACTAAATTAGCCGAAATTAGTCGCCAAACCTGACCGGATGCGACTCCTTCCCTTTGATAAGCGAGAAGCTCTGAAGAAGTGGGCTCCAACAACAAAAACACCAGACTGATCAGGGCTACCGCTGCCGGTGCAGCGTATTGTACAAACCGTAAAGGAAGGTTCAATTAGACCTCTATAAGTGAACAATATCAGTGGGGTGAATATACGTTAGTCATGTTGTTTAGGTAAAGGAAATTTAGTAGAAACCCACTCTCTCAGATTAACTTGTTAGAAGGCTTGCATATCAACAGTTAGGTCGCTATCTTTGCATTTTTATATGGTTTTTTCTGGAAGTTTCATTGATCATGCTCAGGTATTCTAGCCTTTTATTTATTTGCTCTGTATTCGTATTTCCATCAACTAGTTTATACGCCGAAAAGGTCAAACGAGAGGACAGAGAGCCTGAAGCAGCAACAGGTTACGAACACAAACAGGCTGTTATTGCTAAAAAGTTCATGGTGAGTGCAGCCAACCCGTATGCAACGCAAGCGGGTGTCAATGTCCTTAAAAATGGTGGTTCGGCAATTGATGCTGCCGTTGCCATTCAAGCTATGTTATCCCTAGTAGAGCCGCAATCATCGGGTTTAGGAGGCGGTAGCTTTATGTTGTATTGGGATAATGAAAACAAACAGTTACATACCTTCGATGGTCGTGAAACTGCGCCCAAGAACGTTAATGCATACCTATTTATGCAAGATGATAAGCCAATGAAGTGGCGTGATGCAGTTGTCGGTGGTCGCTCAGTTGGTGTTCCTGGCGTTTTAAAGTCTTTGGAAATGGCACATCAAGAATTCGGAAGTCTGAAGTGGAGTACACTTTTTGAAGACGCTGCTAAAGTGGCTGAAGAGGGGTTTGTTGTTTCAGCAAGACTCGAACGCCTAGTCGGTTTGAAGTTTCATCCTGGGCTAGAGACTATGTCACCAGCAAAAGACTATTTTTATCCTAATGGCGAAGCTTTAAAGCAAGGTACATTAAAAACCAACCAACCTCTCGCTAATGTGTTTAGGGATATTGCTAGCACTGGAACTGATGTTTTTTATAAAGGGAGTTTGGCAGAGAAAATCGCGAATTCTGCGCAGTCATCTGCTATTAATCCTGGTTTGATTACCGCAAAAGACATGGCCGATTATAAAGCGGTTAAGCGCCCCCCAGTTTGTGGAAAATATAGAAAATTTAAAGTATGCGGCATGGCTCCTCCTAGTTCTGGTGGGGTAAATGTATTGCAAATTTTGAAAACCCTTGAAAAGTTTGAGTTGCACAAATCAACACCTGCAAGCGTAAGTTTGATGCATTTGTACACACAATCAACGCGTTTAGCATATGCTGATCGAAGTGTTTATATCGCAGACTCAGATTTCTATCAGTTACCTTTTAGTGCTTTGGTTAACCCTAAGTATTTGGCACAGCGAGCGAATCTGATTGAGACAACTCGAGATTTGGGTAAGGCTGACCCAGGAAACCCTTTTGACGTTTCATCATTGGCTGTAGATACGTCGTTTGAATTGCCCAATACCAGCCATTTTTCTATTGTTGACGCCAAAGGAAATGCGGTTTCAATGACATCAAGTATCGAGTTTGCTTTTGGTTCTGGTTTAATGGTGGAAGGGTTTTTATTGAATAATCAACTTACAGATTTTTCACTTAGTCCGTCAGCCAATGGAAAGCTAGTATTAAATCGAGTAGAACCCAATAAACGTCCACGTAGCGCTATGAGCCCAACCATGGTATTCGATGAAAACGACCAATTAATACTAGTGATTGGGTCACCCGGTGGGAGCCGCATTATTAGTTATGTAGCCCAAACCTTGATCGGCGTTCTGGATTGGCAAATGAATATTCAAGAGGCAATAAATCTGCCTAAAGTAACTAATCGAAATGATTATACTGCACTTGAAAAAGGAACTGATGCTGAAACATTTAAAGCGCAATTTGAAGCTTGGGGTCATAATGTAAAAGTGATTGACTTAAACAGTGGGCTTCACGGAATTCAAATTAAAAATAAAACCTTGATTGGTGGTGCTGACCCAAGAAGAGAAGGCGTGGCAATGGGGGAATAGCCCAGTCCCTCACGTCTATTCGATGATTGTGACTTGTTGCCGTTTTTGGTGGAAAGAGAAGGCATCTAAGAGATCTCTTTCTATTACTCTACCAGTCGAGAGTTCAGGCAAATTTTCCATACTGAAAAATCCCGCATCAGAAGTTTCCATACTAGCCTTTGGTCGAGGTTTTTCATCGTCAGCTTCGCAAAGGAAATATAATTTATAAAATTCTCTTACATCGGGTCGATACTCTCCAGATGCTTTATGTCTGACAGAATAGAGCGTCGTGGTAGAAACTCTAAGTCCTGATTCCTCTAATATTTCCTTTTCAATATTTTGAACAGGCGTTAGTCCGACATCAGCGTAACCGCCTGGTAGCGTCCATTTACCATCAGACTTTTCTTGGACTAATAGGATTTGATTGTTGTGGATCACCGCGCCACGTACTTCTACCTGCGGAGTTACATAACGTTTGTGGAAAGGGGTAACTAACTCAGAAATACTGGCAAGTGGTAAATTGGCAAGGTCTGCCATCATTTCTCTGGCAATGAGTGAGATTTCCTCGAAACGTTCTTTGTCGAACTCTTCTGGTGAAAATGCCAAGCCAGATTCTGCGATAGCATGGAGTTTCTTGATACGTTCAAGCCAATTTCTACTGACTTCAAGTGAACTCAAAGGTATTTATCTGCCTGTACTAAATCAACTAACCATTCGTCATCATTTCTGACCATTTCGACGATTCTAATGTCTTCCACTCTGTCATCGTGCAGTGTTCCGGTGAAAAATAAAGTGACGACAGCCGATTTTGCGTATTCGTTTCGCCCAAAGCTATTACCAGGTTCAGGTTGAATATCTACTTCGTCATACACCAAGTCAAATACATGTCGTTGAACGTTGCGGTTAGTGTGATATGACCTCAATAGTTTGGCCATTCGCGGTGTACTCATGGCGAGCGCGTTATCGAGCTTTTTGTCGTTATAGATGTGTTCAAAAAATTCAACCGCAGCATACTCAGGTGTATTGGTATCCATCATACCAAATTTGCCACCCCCAGTTTTTTTATTCGAGGCACTATCACAACCTTGTAAGGCTAAAACAAGTAGGATAAAAGAATAATAGAATACATGGGAAATACGTCTCATTAGATCACACAACACTCATTAATTATCTTAGGTAAAGAATAGCTTGCTTTTTAATGAGTTAAAAGAAAAAAGGGAAGCGATTCGCTTCCCTTATCAAACGTTTTGCGTTTTATTGAACTTCTTCAGCGTCTGAGAATTCACCGGCAAAAAGTGGACTACTCAAGTATCTTTCAGTAGAACTTGGGAAAATAACGACAATGGTTTTATCCGCATTTTCTGGCTTCTCTGCCCAACGTTTGGCAGCTACTGCAGCCGCGCCAGTAGAAATACCCGCTAAGATTCCTTCTTCCTTCAGTAATCTGTGAGCCATTTCCATGCTTTCTTCATTGGTTACCTGTTCAACGGCATCAACCATGTCCAAATCAAGATTTCCAGGAATAAAGCCCGCGCCAATACCTTGGATTTTATGAGGGCCCGGCGTTAATTCTTCACCTGCTTTTGCCTGAGTGATGACAGGCGAATCGACAGGTTCTACCGCTACGGTTGTTATCGCTTTACCTTGGGTGTTTTTGATGTATCTGCTTGTACCTGTGATTGTGCCACCTGTACCAACTCCAGCCACGAAGATATCGACTTTGCCATCGGTATCATTCCAGATTTCTGGACCTGTGGTTTTTTCATGTATTTCTGGGTTTGCAGGGTTATCAAATTGCTGAAGTAACACATACTTGGAAGGATCAGAGGCGACTATTTCTTGGGCTTTTGCAACGGCACCTTTCATTCCTTTTGGTGGTTCTGTTAAAACCACGTTTGCACCTAATGCTTTTAGCAATTTACGTCGCTCTAAACTCATGCTGCTAGGCATTGTCAGTGTTAATTTATATCCACGAGAGGCTGCGACGAATGCGAGTGCAATTCCAGTGTTTCCGCTCGTTGGCTCCACTAGTTCTTTATCTTGAGTTAGTACACCGCGTTTCTCCGCATCCCAAATCATGTTTGCACCAATACGGCACTTAACACTAAAGCTAGGGTTGCGAGCTTCCATTTTTGCGTAAACATTACCGCCAGTCACTCGATTGAGTTTTACTAATGGTGTATTACCAATAGCGAGAGAATTGTCGTCAAAAACTTTCATATTTATTCCTTTGGAATTAGAGGCTGTTAAGGCAAATTTTGAGTTATAAACCCCAATACTTATTGATGATTTGAATAAGTATAAAGAGTTACTTTATATTACCTTTAGTCAAGAAATGATTAATCCACAATCTCTTTCAAGAAATCCCAATTAATTATTTGCATGACTACAATTTGATTACTCTCTTATGATTAAGGCGTTATGTGATTTTTCAAAGTGCTTTTCGCTATATCATATTTACATTTTTAACACACTGGAGTTGCGGATGTCGTTCAACGGGACCGGAAATTATATTGCAAGTAAAGAACTTCAACTGGCAGTTAATGCTGCTATAACGCTTCAACGTCCGCTGCTGATCAAAGGTGAACCCGGCACGGGTAAGACCATGTTGGCTGAAGAATTGGCCAAAAGCTTAGGCACAGATTTAATTCAATGGCACATAAAGTCAACTACCAAAGCACAACAAGGCTTGTATGAATATGATGCCGTTTCGCGCTTGAGAGATTCTCAACTTGGCGACGAAAAAGTGAAAGACATTTCAAACTACATTGTTAAAGGAAAATTATGGCAGGCCTTTGATGCGGAAAAACCACCTGTTTTATTGATCGATGAAATAGATAAAGCCGACATCGAATTTCCCAATGACTTGTTGTTAGAACTCGATAAAATGGAATTTTTTGTTTATGAAACGAAAGAAACGATTAAAGCAACGAACAGACCGATCGTAATTATTACCTCGAACAATGAAAAAGAATTACCCGATGCGTTTTTAAGACGGTGTTTCTTTCACTATATTCAATTTCCAGATTCTGAACAGATGCAGGAAATAGTAGATGTGCATTTTCCCAACTTGAAAAAAGACCTTCTTACTGTGGCATTGGAGTCTTTTTTCGATCTGCGCGAGGTTCCTGGACTCAAGAAAAAGCCCTCAACATCTGAGTTAATAGATTGGCTAAAATTGTTGGTAGCCGAAGATATACCAGTTGAGGCGCTGCAAAATAAAGATGGCAAACAATCTATTCCACCTCTATATGGCGCCTTGTTAAAAAATGAACAAGATATTCATTTGTTTGAGAAATTGGTTTTCATGGCACGTCGCTAATGTTAATTGATTTTTTCTTTAAAATTAGAGAATACCAAGTTCCGGCTAGCCTGAGAGAGCTTCTCGACTTGCTTCGTGCTCTTGAAAAACAAATTATATTTGCGGATACCGAAAGCTTTTATTTTCTTTCTCGTCTTTGTTTAGTTAAAGATGAAAGTCATTACGACAAATTTGATCGCGCATTTGCAGACTATTTTGAAGGTGTCCAATCAGTCGATTTGTTCGGCAAAGACATTCCAGAAGAATGGCTTAAAAAACAACTGGAACGTCATTTTAGTGAACAAGAAAAAGCTGAAATAGAGGCAATGGGTGGTCTCGATAAACTAATGGAAACCCTCAAGAAACGATTAGAAGAGCAGGAAAAACGTCATCAAGGTGGCAACAAGTGGGTGGGGACAGGCGGCACATCGCCATTTGGCGCTCATGGCTACAATCCTGAGGGTATTCGCATTGGTCAACAAGACAATCAAAATTTTTCAGCCGTAAAAGTATGGGATAAAAGAGAATTTAAAAATCTAGCCACTGATGTTGAATTAGGTACTCGCAATATCAAACTAGCACTAAGAAAGTTAAGGCAGTTTGCTCGTACTGGTGCAGATGAAGAACTTGATTTACCGACTACCATTGGTAAAACCGCTAAGAATGCGGGCTGGCTTGATATTCATATGGTGAGAGAACGTCACAACGCCGTTAAAGTGTTGATGTTCTTTGATGTTGGTGGTTCGATGGATGCCCACATACAGTCTTGTGAAGAGTTGTTTTCAGCGGTCCACAGTGAATTTAAGCATTTAGAGTACTTTTATTTTCACAATTGTGTTTATGAAGGCGTTTGGAAAGACAATCAGCGACGTGGCAAAGAAGTTATTTCAATTTACGATATTCTGCATAAATATGGAGCAGATTATAAACTGATATTTGTCGGCGATGCGACTATGGGGCCATATGAAATTACTTATCCAGGTGGAAGTGTTGAGCATTGGAACGAAGAACCCGGTGCGATTTGGTTAAAGCGACTCACAGATCAATTTCAACATGCAGTATGGCTCAACCCACAGATGGAAAACTATTGGAATTACTACGCATCAATTCAAATTATTAGAGAAATCATGCAAGACAAAATGTATCCTTTAACCATTCAAGGCTTGGGGAGCGCAATCAAAGCGCTGACCAAAAAATAGCAATCTAATACAAGAATAACAACGATGAATGAGATAAGCACAGAATCTCAAGAAACGGCAAAGCAGGTTCAAAAAGAAAATCGGCAGATTATTACGCCATACGCTTTTCAAGTTTCACCTGATCTATTTGGAAAACCATTGGCTTCTCCTACTCGTAGAGGTTTGGCTATTTTGATTGATCTCTTTTGCGTTGGTTTACTATCAGGTATTTCAGGTAACGCACTAGCTGTGTTAACAGCAGCATTAATGATTTTTGTCAGCGGCCGCTTGAAACGCAAAGGTAAACCTGCTTTTTTAATCAATTTGCTGCGAAGCCTAGGTATTTTAATGATTCTGCTGGCGATGTTCGGTTTTTACGATCAATTTCAACAATCAGGACAACAAGAAAGCGCCGGAAGTAACCAACACGTAATAGAAAAACTAGCGGTTGGGGGAGCTTATTTATACAGGTTAAATCAAATTCCAGAATCGATTGAAACAGGCGAATGTGATTCAAAACAGTTGTGTCTTGAATCAATAGCTGACGATATGGCCATTGATCTTTCTCAAATGGATCTTACTGACAATGAAGCCACCATCTTTATGCAAGAGTTTGCTGAATTAATTAGTGAATCCTTGACTCCTGAACAAGCAGCATCATTTACTCAAAGGGTGTTGGATAAATTTGAACCCACTCAACCGCTAACAAACGTGGAAACTGAAAAATCCGAAAAAATCGAAAAACTTAAAGAGATCGATAAAATCATTGAACAAGCGGTTGTTACAAAAGCCGAGGAATATCAACCCTCAGAGTCTAAATATAGCATCCTAAATTGGATAAAAGGATTGGCCGCAGAGTTAGGTATTGGATTTGGTTGGGCTGCCCTGTATTTCACCGCATTAACTGGGTTGTTCAAAGGACAAACTATTGGCAAGAAATTATTAGGCATTAAAATAATCAAACTTGATGGCAGTGCCATGAGTACATGGGAGAGTTTTGGTCGCTACGGAGGCTACGGCGCAGGAATAGCGACTGGATTACTTGGATTTTTGCAAATTTTCTGGGATCCAAATCGACAAGCAATACAAGATAAAATATCAGAAACACTAGTGATTAATACTCGAAAACCGCACCAGACCAACACAAACAATGGAAGTAACGAAGTTTAATGGCAAATCATTTCCAACAAATTCTGAATATCTGGCATCCTAAAAAAGACGAACATAATTGGGTTCTCGCTACTATTGTCGGGACGGAAGGTTCATCTTATAGAAAAATGGGTGCGCAAATGTTGATCAATGATCTTGGCCAATATTTTGGCTTGCTCAGTGGTGGATGTCTTGAGTCAGACATTATGAATCAAGCTCGTCGTTGTTGGGAAAAGTGTGAAAACCGCATTATTCAATATGATATGCGCGAAGAAGAAGATCTCGCATGGAAGTTAGGAATAGGTTGTGGTGGTTTAGTCAGAATTTTACTTCAACCCGTTGATGCCCAAAATCGATATTTGGAACTCGATAAAGTTTTCTCAATCCTCAATCAGAATGGTTCTTGTGAATATGTTCAAAAGGTTAGTGAGGGGCAGCCACTTAATCAGTGCAATTCCCTTGACGCTATCAACAATCACAGTGTTGAATTAAATGAAGCAGACGATGCTAGCCAATTGAAACAAACTTTGCGGCCGCCATTTCATTTAGCAATTTATGGAGGAGGTGTTGATGCTCGTCCGGTAGTGGACCTTGCCTCATCAGTCGGTTGGAAAGTCACGTTAATCGACCCAAGAACCACCTATGCTAGAAAAGAGCATTTTTCTAATGCCAATCATATTGTTAAGACACCTTTGCAAGAGATAGAGCAGGAAATTGAAAATCATTCTTGGTTAAAAAATGTCGATGCGGCAGTTCTGATGAATCATAATATTGAATTAGACGCGCAAGCTTTGCTACTAACTCAACGTTCTTCAGCTCGATATCTAGGCATCTTGGGGCCGATCCATCGTACAGATCGCATATTTCAACATGCAAAAATTAAACGAAGTGACGTGATTATTCCCTTAGCAAATCCAATAGGCTTAAGGTTAGGAGGCGAATTACCAGAGTCAATCGCGCTGTCGATGATTTCTGAAATTCATGCTTTTCTGGAAAATGCTGACGGTCGTTCTATTAGTGATATTACGATGAATGATACCAGTGTCACTCATTAAATTGTCGGCTATTGTCTTAGCAGCAGGTAAGGGAAGTCGTTTTGGCGCAGTTAAACAATTGGCAATGGTTGAAGGCATAACCCTGCTCAATAAAATTGTATTTCAATATCAGTTGTCAGACGTCAATTCGCTTTGCGTCGTGATTGGTGCCCATCATGATGAAATAAAATCCTCCCTTAATAAAGACGTTAACACAATCTATTGTGAGCATTGGCAAATGGGTATGTCAGAGAGTATAAAAG
This sequence comes from uncultured Alteromonadaceae bacterium, assembly GCA_947503265.1. Lineage (GTDB taxonomy): Bacteria > Pseudomonadota > Gammaproteobacteria > Enterobacterales > Alteromonadaceae > Aliiglaciecola. The sequence goes on along the minus strand of CANNDC010000006.1, from coordinate 163,118 downwards.
CGGGAGTTGCCGCAGTCAGTGAAGACAACTCCCATATTTTGATCGGTTTAGCAGACCAAATAAATATCAAAGCAAAACACCTGAATCATCTGATTCGTTTAGCTAACGCACACCCAGATAAAATTGTGGCTACAAGATACAAGTCAACATTAGGCGCCCCTGCAATATTCCCTCGCTCCTACGTAACACAATTGGAAAAACTAAGCGGTGACAAAGGAGCAAGGTCAATATTACACAAATACACCAATGATTTAATCATTTGGGATTGTGAAGATTTATCTGTCGATATTGATTACCAACAAGACTTAGTGGATTGGCAAAATATATTATAGATGTTTTATGACTTTGATATTTGCTAACTCGCCCACACCTACTTTAAATGAAAATTAAACAAAATAAAGCATACTCATTAAAAAAAAGCATACTTGTGACGCTATTTACGGTGGGTTTCATATGGTGTGTCAAATCATTTGAGCTGTTGTTCGACACTGACTTATTGTGGTTAGGTGTCTATCCTCAGTCGCTTACTGGATTAGTCGGTATTATTACTGCACCTCTTGTACATGGTTCGTTAGAGCACTTATTTAATAACACATTACCCTTGCTAATTTTAGGTTCGTTTTTGCTCTATGGATATCCAAAATCCAGATGGAGAGTGATTGGATTGATTTGGCTGCTTTCTGGAGTGGGTGTTTGGTTATTCGCCAGAGAAGCGCAGCATATTGGAGCAAGTGGATTAACGCATGGCATCTTTTTCTATTTGTTTGTAGTGAGTATTTTTCGCAGAGATAAAAGCTCCATCGCTATCATGATGGTGGCATTTTTCATGTATGGTGGAATGACAATGACCATATTCCCAAGGGAAGAAGGAATTTCGTTTGAATATCACTTGTTTGGTGCCATTGCGGGTACATTGGCAGCGCTAATGTGGCGTAAACTTGACCCCAAACCTAAAGAAAAAACCTATGCTTGGGAGAATCAATTGAACGAAGATGACCCTGTTATTGGCAATGATTGGAAAGTAGACGAAAATGGAAACCCAATTGAAACAGATCAGGAAACCCTCGTTCAGCAACGCAGTAACGAAGATCGAAAGGAAAGAGTAGATGAGTAAGCCATTTCAACTGCTATTGAGGGTGCGCTATGGAGAGTGCGATGCACAACAAGTTGTGTTTAACGCTCGATATGCTGATTATGCAGATATTGCGTCAACCGAATTAATGCGAGCAACTATTGGTGGATATCAAACGCTAATTGGTGACAATTTGGATACACAGGTGGTCAATTTAAATATTAATTGGAATCGATCCGCAAGATTTGACGATGTCTTGAGACTAGTACCTCAAATAACCAAAGTCGGAAACACATCTTTTACCATGACTGTGGGGATGTATTTGCATCACAACAACGATTTGGTAGCAACGGCAGAATTGACCTATGTTCTGGTATCAACCATTGATTTTACTAAAACTGCGATTTCCGAATCATTAAAAAAGCGATTTTTAAAAGGTGCTCCAGACAAAATCGTAGATATGGTAGGAGACATTTAAACAAAAAAAGCGCCTGATTAATTTCAGGCGCTTTTAATTCTGATTGACTATTTGTTATTAGTCGACAGATGATGGACGAGTAGGGGCTGCAGCTGAACTGCTAGCCGTATTTGCCATTGAAGCGACCTTACTAGAGCGCTTAATGGTAGGCCTTTTACTCGCTGCCAGTGAAGTGATTTCAACTTCTTTAAAATCATCTTCTACCGCTTTTGGTTTAGCCATTGGTGCAGCAACTGCGGCCTTAGCTTCTTTTTTAGGCTTGGCTGTTCTGGCTGCTTTTGGCTTGGCCGGTTTTGCCTCTGGCGCTTTTTCAACCGTCTCGGTGCTCGATTCAGCAGTAGCTTCTTCAGACTCAGTCTGAGTTTCTGATTTTGCCTTTTTCGCTTTAGTCGCTGTTTTACGCTTTGCTGGCGCACGTTTAGCTTTGGGCTTTTCTTTAACTGGTTCGTCGTCTGACAGTTCTATTTCAACTTGTTTAGGCGATTCTACAGCTGCAGATTCATCTTTAACCTTAGCCTCTTCCGCTTTTCTGGGCTTTCGCTTTGCCTTTGGTTTAGCTTTAGGCTTAGCTTCGGCTTCAGCAGGTGCTTCCGCAGCTACTTCTGTTGTTTCGCCCTGCGGTTGCTCAAACGTTAATTCATCTTGCTTTTCAACACTATCTTCAGCAGATTCTTTTTTACGTTTTTGCCCGGCTGCTCGAATATGACGCGGAGAACGACGGCTTCTGCCTTTATCAGCAGCCGTGTCTTTATTGTCATTTTCAGTAGCTTCAGTAGCGGCAGTTGATTCAGCACTAACTTGTGATACTTCTGCCTCTTGCACTTGACTAGTTGGCTTAGCATCGGTAGCGCTTTCAACAGGCTGATTGACAACCTTATCTTCTAGCTCTGCACTTGCGGCTTGTTCTGCAACTTGAGGCTTAGTTTCACCTCTAACATTCTTGCGACTGTCTCTGCGTTTACGTCTTTCATTGACCTGCTCAGTTTTAGGTGAACTCTGACGATTTGGCGTTTCGTTATTCGTCGCTTCAGCCTTGTTACGCGTGTCTCTTTGGCCTTTACCTTTCTGAGGACGTTTAGTGTCTTGACGGTTATTGTTGCGAGCAGAACGGTCATCACGATTTGCATCATTTTTAGACGAATCATTTCTTGACGAGTCGTTACGCGGTTTACGATTTCCAGAACGATCATTTCTATTTCGAGATTGACGTTTAGGACGTTTGCGATTGTTGTTTTGCTTAACGGGTTCTGGCTCTGGCTCACTCTTGAACAGTTCACCAAACCATTTCGCTATTTTAGCCAAAAGTGAAGGTTCTTTCACTACTGCCTTAGGCGTAACCGGGGCCTGCTTAGGTGCGGTGAGTCCTTGCAGCACAGGTTGCTCTTTTGCTTTTGCTTCCTGCGTCGGTTTGTCCGCTTCAGCAGATTCAGTTTCAATCAAATCTACAGCATAACTTACTTCCGTTAAGGTATCGTCTGGGCGACGACGAGCAACATGGTAATGAGGTGTTTGCAAATTAGGGTTTGGTATAACTAATAAACTGACACTATGTCGCTTCTCGATAGACTGGATAGCATGTCTTTTCTCATTTAAAAGATAAGTCGCAACATTAACCGGAAGTTGAGCTTCGATTTGCCCTGTATTGTCCTTAATACTCTCTTCTTCCATAATACGAAGAACGGACAAAGCCAAGGACTCGGTTCCTCTTATATTACCCTGACCGCTACACCGAGGGCAGATAATATGTGCAGACTCACCCAATGACGGGCGTAAGCGCTGACGTGACATTTCAAGTAAGCCAAAACGAGAAATTCGGCCTAATTGTATTCGTGCTCTATCTTGGCTTACTGCCGCTTTTAATCTATTCTCGACTTCACGTTGGTGACGGATAGGCGTCATATCAATGAAGTCAATTACAACAAGTCCACCAGCATCACGTAAACGTAATTGACGTGCTACTTCATCAGCGGCTTCTAAATTCGTATTTAACGCTGTCTCTTCGATATCACCGCCTTTTGTCGCTCTAGCAGAGTTGATATCGATAGAAATCATCGCTTCGGTAGGATCAATTACAATTGAGCCGCCAGAAGGCAATCTGACTTCACGTTGGAAGGCCGATTCAATTTGGCTTTCTATTTGATAATGACTAAATAACGGGACATCACCTTGATATTTCTTCACACGACTAGCGAAATCTGGTCTAACTAATTGAATATGATTTAACGCTTTTTCGTAGATGTCGTTTTTATCTATTAGAATTTCACCAACATCACGACGCAAATAATCTCGAATTGCACGAACGATAACGTTACTTTCTTGGTGGATCAGGAAAGGCGCAGGTTTAGACTGAGAAGCTTCATAAATGGCATTCCAGTGCGTTATTAACACACTTAGATCCCACGCTAATTCTTCAGAAGATTTTCCAACACCCGCAGTTCTCACTATCAAACCCATACCATCGGGTAACTCCAGACTGCTAAGGGCTTGTTTCAATTCCGTTCTTTCATCACCTTCAATACGGCGAGAAATACCACCCGCTCTAGGGTTATTTGGCATTAATACCAAATAGCTGCCAGCCAAACTAATAAAGGTTGTAAGAGCCGCACCTTTTTGTCCGCGCTCTTCCTTATCGATTTGGATTATAACTTCTTGACCTTCCTTGATGACATCCTTGATGCTTGGACGTCCTTCGAAACGGTAGTCATTAGGAAAGTAGGTTTTAGCGATTTCTTTGAGGGGGAGAAAACCATGACGCTCGGCGCCATAATCTACAAATGCTGCTTCTAAACTTGGTTCTACTCGGGTAATGGTTCCTTTGTAAATATTTGCTTTTTTCTGTTCATGGCCAGGACTTTCGATATCCAAATCGTATAGTTTTTGACCGTCTACTAATGCAACACGCAACTCTTCTTGTTGAGTAGCGTTTATTAACATTCTTTTCATGTATTAAAGACTCGGTTTTAGTACCGATGGCGGGTATCAAAGAGCGAAAACTACAGGCAGTCAAGCTGTCTATAAGTGCAGTCTCACGACTGGAGATAGAAGGCTATCAATAGCGTTATACAGATTGTTCAAATGCAAAAACTATGTTGAAAATTTCAACAGATGCATCCTATTTCATTGAGGAAAGTACCAACTTAAGTACACCCCGGGTGCAACGCGTCACCCCAAATTTTTGTATATTTATTTTACAAACTGACCCGATTAGGCTCGTATACAGCGCAAAAACGTTGTCAGTTTGTTGCCAAAATTCAATTCTTTTAACCAGCGAACGGCACATTATTATTGTGTATCGCATGATGACTTGTGGATTTGTTAGCCTGACTTTTCGAAAAAATACTCACTTCGATAGTGGCATTGTGTCAAAGTTAATTAGTGACTTAATGTTTTGCACTAATACCCCAACCGTATTGGGTTGTACGTGAATTTCATCCTTCACCGACACTTAATCAAATCCGTTGTTCATCGCATTCGTTTTGTGACAAAAGTGTTAATAAAACATTACTAAAGTCATTCAAAAACGGCGCGATTATCTCACTAAATTTGTCTTTGTGGCAAGGGATTAAAATATTAAAAAATAATTGATTTAATTGATATAGAATAGCGCCGCTATGATTAATACTCGATTCGATAAAGTACAATTCCTCACTATTGATGCTGAACACCAAGGTCAACGCATCGATAATTTTTTGCGGACGCTATTAAAAGGCGTGCCTAAAAGCATGATCTATCGAATTATCCGCAAAGGGGAAATAAGGGTAAACAAAAAGAGGGTCAAACCAGAATACAAACTATGTGCGCTTGATGAACTCCGTTTACCCCCAGTTCGCGTCTCTGAACCTAACGCAGGACCATCGACAAAACTGGACAGGGTAGCCACGTTAGAATCACACATTATCTTTGAAGATGACGTACTCATCGTTGTGAATAAACCGTCAGGTATGGCTGTCCATGGAGGCAGTGGATTAAGTTTTGGCGTGATCGAAGCACTACGTTCTTTGCGTCCTCAAGCCAAATTCCTAGAGTTAGTTCACAGATTGGATCGTGATACCTCTGGATGTTTACTGATTGCTAAGAAAAGATCAGCCTTAAAGCACTTGCATGAACAACTTAGAAATAAGACAGTCGATAAGCGATATCAAGCGTTAGTGGTGGGTGAGTGGCCTGAAAACCGATTCAAAGTTAAAGCGCCATTACTTAAAAATATATTGAAATCTGGTGAACGCTTGGTGTCTGTTTCAGCAGATGGAAAAGAATCCGAGACGCGTTTTAGAATTCTCAGTGCGTTTCACCAAGCAACGCTAGTAGAAGCTTCGCCTATTACGGGTAGAACGCATCAAATTCGAGTTCATTGCCTGCATGCCGGTCACCCTATTGCATGTGATGACAAATACGGGGACGAAGAGTTTGATAAGCGAGTATCAGCATTAGGTTTAAATCGATTGTTTTTACATGCTCATTCACTATCCTATGTTCACCCAGTCTCCGGGCAACAAATGCGGCACAAAGCTGAATTAGATAAAACCTTAATCAAAACGTTAAAGAGATTGCAAAATGAAGTATAAATTAGTCATCTTTGACTGGGATGGAACACTGATGGATTCGGCTCCCAAAATTGTAGCTTGTATGCAAAAAGCTGCCAAAATGGCCCAAGTGAGTATTCCAAGTGAACATGATGTCAGACAAATTATCGGTGTTAGCCTGCTGCCTGCCACAAAAATGTTGTTTGAGTGTTCTGATGGGGTGGCAGAAAAAATTGTCGCCTTCTACAAAGATATTTATGCCAATCAAGACAGCACGCCGCATCCCTTGTTTTCAGGTGCAAGAGAATTGCTGGAAACGTTAAAATCTGATTCACAGAGAAGCTTGGCTGTTGCTACTGGGAAGGCAAAGAAGGGGTTGATGTCTGCGTGGGAAAAAAGTGATAGTGCGCACTATTTCCATTCTTTTCGTTGTGCTGATGATGCCAGATCTAAACCCGATCCCGAAATGCTACAACAATTGCTGACTGAGTTTAACTTCCATCCCAAAGACGCTGTCATGATTGGAGATACGCATTTCGATATGCAGATGGCTGAAGCAATTGGCATGGATCGAATTGGAGTTAGCTATGGGGCACATAAACCCGAGCAACTAGAAAAACATTCGCCCATTGCCATTGTTGACTCATGTTCTCAATTGCATCAGTACTTGTAGACTTGAATCAAATGCTTTCGAAGAGGTGAAATTGTGGTTTCTTGTGTTACTTATGATTATATCGAAATCGCATGCCTGTATAAGTTACCTATCAAGTTGGTATTGAAAGACCACAGCAGTATATCGGGCACTGCGAACGATATTAAACGCAATGAAACGCAGCAAGAATGTATCGAAATTTTCATAGGTGAATATACTAAATTAGTGGAGGTTGTTGCTATCGAATCAATGATTGCAGAAATACCTAATCCGCATTTTTCTACTGTGCAATTCTCATAAAGTTTCAACACCAAATTCATTTAATAAATTGCACAAACTGATAAGTGGTAATCCAACAAGCGAATTTGGGTCATTTCCTTGCAGTCTACTAAAAAGCGCGATTCCTAATCCTTCACTTTTGAAACTACCGGCACAATCAAACGGCTTTTCTTTATCAATGTATCGGGTAATTTGTTGTTCAGTTAACTCTCTAAAAATGACATCAAAGTGTTCAATATGATGTTTAATTTCGTTAGTTTGCGCATTGACTACCGATAACCCAGTAAAAAATCTTACCGTGTTACCACTGCAATTTAGTAATTGGTTTATGGCATTTTCTCTCGTGCCGGGTTTACCCAATATTGAGTTGTTAACTTGGTTGTTTAAAATTGTTGCGGTTTGATCTGAGCCTATAACTAATCCATGTTTATGATGCGCGGCTACCGATTTGGCTTTTTCAACAGCAAGTCGCAAACTCATGTCGCTTGCTGATTCTTTGGGCAGGTGATTTTCATCACAATCAGGTGCTTGACATACAAAAGGAAGTTGCAGTTTTTTTAGTAGAGATTGCCGATATTTCGACGTTGAGGCCAGAATAATGGGAACTGAATTTGTCGATACCATGTTACTTTACTTCTCCGTTGCTCTCGACGCATTGAAATCTAAGCATATTTAGGGCGTGTTGACCTTTGCTGTACAAGCTATGGTTGAACCCTTCGGGCAGTGGCTTGAGCTTAATTTCTACTGCTTTATCGCTCCTTTATGTAGAATAACTACACCGCAGTCGCGCTGCATTGTATAAATAAAGCTCAAACCACTGCAAAATTGTACAGCAAAGGTCAACACGCCCTAGTGCTTTTAATACAATCTTTTCCTTTGACTATAGGGTCTGGAATCTATATTATGCGCGCCCTATGCAGAAAGTGAAATTGCCCAAGCAACTCGATCCTGTCAAAAGTGCCACTAAACGCTCTAATTATACGGGTGTCTTATTGGCATCAGATATGGAAAGATTGACTGGTGCTGTTGCCAAAATTGCCGATGAAATTGATATTGAGATTAAGTTTGATAAAGACGCGCAGGGTCTGAGCTTTTTCCAAGGTCAAATGTCGACAAGAGTAGAACTACTGTGTGAAAGATGTGGTGGGCCATTTGCCCATTCGATTCAGGCAGATTTTTGTTTTAGCCCGATCACTGGGTTATCAGAAGAAGATGCGACTGAATTACCGGAAGTTTATGAACCGGTCGAGGTCAATGACCATGGAGAAGTCAATCTACTCAAAGTATTTGAGGATGAATTGATATTATCTTTGCCGATCGTAGCCCTTCATGCAGAGGAGGATTGCGAAATCAAGCAAGATGAAATGCAATTTGGTAAGATTGAACCGGCTGATGAACGACCAAACCCTTTCGCGGTTTTGAAAGAACTTAAGCGAGACTAGGAGTAAAGTAATGGCTGTACAGAAGAGTAAAAAAACTCGCTCTAGACGTGGTATGCGACGTTCACACGACGCATTGACTGGTGCGACAATGTCTGTAGATTCAACATCAGGTGAGACGCATCGTCGTCATCACGTGACTGCTGACGGTTACTACAAAGGCAAAAAAGTCATCGCTGAATAATAGCAATGATTTCTAGCCGTCTAACCATTGCGTTAGATATTATGGGGGGCGACAACGGCCCCCATATAACCCTCCCTGCTGCCATTCTGGCACTCAAGGCAATACCCAATTTACATCTCATTCTATGCGGTGAATCTAAACTGATTGAAGATTATCTTCAAACCACAGATGCCAGCTTAATGGCTCGAATAGAAATTCAACATTGTAGCGAGCAAGTGTCTATGGATGAGCGTCCAACAGTTGCGTTGCGAACTAAAAAAGACTCATCAATGCAACGGGCCCTTGAACGAGTTGCGCGTGATGAAGCGCAGGCCTGTGTCAGTGCTGGAAATACAGGGGCGTTACTAACAATGGCCTACACGACATTAAAAATGATTCCTGGTGTCGATAGACCTGCTCTTATTTCCAACTTACCAAGTGATTCCGAGCGCAAAGCCGTTATGCTAGATCTTGGTGCTAATGTTAATTGCGATTCTGATACACTATTTCAGTATGCTGTTATGGGGTCGGTTTTAGCACAAGAGGTGTCAGGAATTGATTTTCCTCGGGTGGCTTTATTAAATGTTGGCGAAGAACAAATTAAAGGCAATGACCAGGTTAAATTTACTGCCAAGCTTTTGGCCGAAACTGAATCGATTAACTATGTTGGATATGTAGAAGGAAACGATCTATTCACTGATTGTGCTGATGTCATTGTTACGGATGGATTTACAGGCAATATCGCACTAAAATCCTGTGAAGGGCTTGCAAAATTGGTCAAGACTGAAGCCGAAAGAGTATCGAAACAAACTCTCTTTAATAAAATTTTGTCTCGCGTTGCGCTACCCTTATTGCGTAAAATCTATCTACGAGTGAACCCCGACCAGTATAATGGGGCGAGTCTGTTAGGATTGCGCGGAATTGTGGTAAAGAGTCACGGCAATGCTTCGAGTGAGGCTTTTTTAGTAGCGATCAAAGAAGCGGTAAAAGAAGTAGAACGTGAAGTACCGAAAAAAATAAAAGATAAAATAGAAATGGTTTTAATGGAGCGTCCATAAAATATGTATTCAAAAATAATTGGTACTGGCAGCTATTATCCAAGCGATATCAGAACAAATGCACATTTGGAAGGCATGGTTGATACGACAGATAAGTGGATTACTGATCGCACAGGTATCAAAGAAAGACGCATAATTGGCAAGCATGAAACAGCTGCTACTATGGGGTATGAAGCAAGTCTAAAGGCCATAGAAGCTGCGAACATAGATAAACGTTCAATCGATATGATTGTTTGTGCTACAACCAGCGGCAGATACTCACTTCCCAGTACAGCATGTGAAATTCAAAAAAGTTTAGGCATTGATAATATTCCTGCCTTCGATGTTGCAGCAGCCTGCGCAGGATATTGCTACGCATTAAGTGTCGCTGATCAATATATTCGCTCTGGAATGTCAAAGCGCATTTTAGTAATAGGTACTGATTGTTTATCTCGACTGATCGATCCAAAGGATCGCTCAATGGTGATCTTGTTCGGCGATGCGGCCGGAGCAACCATCATTGAAGCCAGTGAAGAACCGGGAATCCTTTCAACTCATATTAATGCTGCCGGTTCATATGGTGACTTACTTCAAGTTGGTAATCCGACACGGGGCGATGAACAGTCGGTGCACGAAAACTGGGGGATAATGAAAGGAAACGAAGTATTCAAAGTTGCGGTCACCAAACTGAGTGAAGTTGTTGAGCAGACCCTCGAAGCTAACAACATGAAAAAATCAGAACTAGATTGGTTAGTTCCACATCAAGCTAATTTCCGCATTATCAAAGCAACCGCTAAAAAATTAGAGATGTCTCTTGACCAAGTCGTGTTGACACTAGAAGACTATGGTAATACCTCTGCTGCTACTGTCCCCACGGCCTTAGACACGGCAATAAGGGATGGTCGAATTAAACGTGGACAAAATTTGTTGCTAGAAGCATTTGGCGGTGGTTTTGCTTGGGCATCAGCGTTAGTTAAATATTAATTTTTCCAACAATTTTTAATAAGGTTATTAATATGTCTAAAAGTGCGTTTATATTCCCTGGGCAAGGTTCTCAATCTAAAGGAATGCTCTCTGAGTTAGCGACACAGCACAATTCCATTTTATCAGTATTTAATAAAGCTTCAGAGGCGTTAGGCTATGATCTTTGGGAGCTAATTCAACATGATGAAACAGGTAAACTCAACCAAACTCATATTACTCAACCCGCACTATTGACTTCGAGTGTCGCTATTTTTAATTTGCTACAAGAATTAGGCGTAAAACAGCCAGACTTCCTTGCTGGCCATAGTTTAGGTGAATACTCTGCGTTAGTTTGTGCTCAAGTTATTTCTTTGGAAGATGGCGTTAAATTAGTTGAAGCTCGTGGTAAATTTATGCAACAGGCTGTGCCTGAGGGCGAAGGTGCCATGTATGCGATCATTGGTTTAGAAGATGAGAGTATTATTAACGCTTGTGAAAGAGCCGCTTCTGAGTTGAATCAAGTGGTGTCAGCCGTAAACTTTAATTCACCCGGCCAAGTGGTGATAGCAGGTTCTAAGCAGGCAACTGATAAAGCAGGAGAATACTGTAAGGAAGCAGGAGCGAAGCGTGCATTGCCACTACCGGTAAGTGTACCTTCTCATTGTGCGTTAATGAAACCGGCTGCCGATGAATTGGCTAATCTAATGAATTCAGTGGATTTTCAAACTCCAGTCATTCCGGTTATCAATAACGTTGATGTATTGTCTCCTAGCGCATCTGCTGACATCAAAGATGCGCTCGTTAGACAACTATTCTGCCCAGTGCGTTGGACAGAGACAGTGCAGTATTTAGCCCATGCTGGGGTAACAGAACTTTATGAAGTTGGTCCGGGTAAAGTATTGAGCGGACTCATCAAGCGTATTGATAAATCGTTGACGGTTAATGCGATTAATACGCCAGATTCAGTCAATTTAGTTTTATAAGGAAACAAATAATATGAGTGACTTATCGGGAAAGGTTGCCCTTGTTACAGGTGCTAGCAGAGGAATAGGCCGAGCGATTGCAGAAAAATTGATATCTGATGGTGCGACTGTCATTGGTACTGCTACTTCGCAAAATGGAGCAGATTCAATTTCTGAATACATGGGAGCTGGCGCAAGTTGCGGTATGGTTCTGAACGTCACCAATCAGGACTCGCTAGAGTCAGTATTAGCTGAAATAAAAGAAAAACACGGTGATATCGACATCTTGGTAAACAACGCTGGCATCACGCGAGACAATTTGTTGATGCGCATGAAAGACAGTGAGTGGGACGATATTATCAATACCAACTTAACGCCTATTTTTAAGCTTACCAAGGCTGTTTTGCGTGGAATGATGAAAAAACGTGCTGGCAGAATTGTAAGCATTGGATCTGTTGTAGGTTGTTCAGGTAATGCGGGCCAAGCTAATTACGCAGCTGCGAAAGCAGGTGTCATCGGTTTTAGCAAAGCCACTGCGCGTGAAGTGGCATCTCGCGGCATAACAGTCAATGTAGTTGCTCCTGGCTTTATTGATACTGATATGACGAAATCTTTGACAGATGAGCAAAAACAAGCAATCTTTAAGGATATTCCAGCAAATCGTTTGGGAGATCCGAAAGAAATTGCTGCTACCGTTGGTTTTTTAGTCAGTGATGGTGCTGCATACATAACGGGTGAAACAATACAGGTCAACGGCGGGATGTACATGAGCTAAATAAACTATGACAATCAACTTTATCGCTTGATTGTCAAATAATTGTTTATTAGACTTTCGTAATACGTGGTTTGACCAGAATATAAAGTTAACATACGTGCTTGCAAGCTAATGACTTGCTGAATAAACTACACAAAATTTTTATCTAGCTACTTAATAGGGAAAACTAGAATATGAGTACTATCGAAGATCGCGTTAAAAAAATCATCGTCGAGCAACTTGGCGTTAAAGAAGAAGAAGTGAAAGCAGAAGCGTCATTTGTAGATGATTTGGGTGCGGACTCATTGGATACTGTCGAACTTGTTATGGCTCTAGAAGAAGAGTTCGATACTGAGATTCCAGACGAAGAAGCAGAGAAAATTACTACTGTACAGTCTGCAATTGACTACGTTAACGCAAATAAAGACGCGTAAGATATTTCAAACGGCTCTTTCTGAGCCGTTTATTCCTTCCTTTATTCCAATTCTTATGTTGCGGAGGCCAATGTGTCTAAACGTCGCGTTGTAGTTACCGGTCTTGGCATGCTGACTCCTTTAGGAGAAGACTCTTCTTCTACTTGGGATGCAATACTAGCAGGCAAGAGCGGCATTAGTCCTATTACATCTTTTGATGTTTCCGAATATTCAACGAGATTTGCCGGTCAAATACCTGATTTCGATGTTGAAAAATATATTCCGAGAAAAGAAAGTAAAAAAATGGACCGCTTCATTCAAATGGGTATTGCCGCAGGTATGCAGGCGCTACAGGATTCTAAGCTAACCATAGATGCAAGCAATGCAGCACGAGTTGGTGTTGCGATTGGATCTGGAATCGGTGGTTTAGGCTTAATCGAAGAAAATCATAAGAAATTATTGGCCAATGGACCAAGAAGAATGTCACCATTCTTTGTTCCCGCCACTATAACCAATATGATTTCGGGTTTCTTGTCGATTTTTGAAGGATTAAAAGGACCCAACCTGAATATTGTTACTGCCTGTACTACGGGTGTGCACAATATCGGAGTTGCAGCCAGAACTATTGCATACGGTGACGCTGATGCGATGCTGGCTGGCGGAGCTGAATCTTCTATCACACCACTTGGTGTAGGTGGATTTGCTGCGGCAAGAGCCTTGTCTACTCGTAATGATGACCCACAAAAAGCAAGTCGTCCTTGGGATAAAGATCGTGATGGTTTTGTCATGGGTGAGGGGGCTGGTGTGGTTATGCTCGAAGAGTATGAACATGCGGTAGCGAGAGGCGCGACAATCTACTCAGAACTAGTTGGTTTTGGTATGAGTGGCGATGCTTATCACATGACTTCTCCACCTGAAGATGGAGAAGGCGCTGCTGCTGCCATGGTCAATGCATTAAATGATGCTGATGTTGCACCAGAACAAATTGGATATATTAATGCCCACGGTACTTCTACACCTGCAGGTGATGTAGCCGAAGTGGCAGCGGTAAAACGCGTCTTTGCTGAGCATTCTAACGAATTGTTAGTAAGTTCAACTAAATCTATGACAGGTCACCTTTTAGGCGCTGCAGGAGCCATTGAGGGTGTGTTTACCCTGTTGGCTGTCCGCGATCAAATTGCGCCGCCAACTATCAACCTTGATAATCCGGGTGAAGGGTGTGATCTTGATTTTGTCGCACACAAAGCAAGAAAAGTGAGCATGGAATATGCACTTTGTAATTCTTTCGGTTTTGGCGGCACAAATGGCTCTCTATTATTCAAGAAAGTCTAGTTAGACATTATTGAAAGTTGTCGTCAAAGTGTTTACATTGAACCCAGTAAATTTACTGGGTTTTTTGTATCTAGGGGTATATTAAAATTACGACCGTAGTGGTGCTAGACCAAGATAGTGTAATCCCGTTCAATGACAGAACTGCTCTCTATGGTGATGGATGTTTCACCACAATCGCTGTTTCTAACAAAAAGCCAGAATTGTTAGCATTGCATCTTCAAAGACTTAAACGTGATTGCGATAAGTTATTTATTCAGTTTAATGACTGGACCGATTTAGAAAAAACTATTTTAGAACTTTCATTAACACAGCATTATGATGTCGTTAAAGTTGTCATATCTCGTGGTCAGGGTGGTCGTGGTTATAGCCCTACAACCTGTATTAATTCGACCGCTTACCTTTCGTTATCGTCAATCCCAGTTCACTATTCAAATTGGCGAAAAGATGGTGTTTCAATGGGAATTAGTTCGATTCAGTTAGCCATTCAACCTTTGCTAGCGGGTATCAAACACCTTAACAGACTCGAACAGGTATTAATTAAGCGCGAACTAGATAAACTTGAGTATGATGACGTGGTTGTGTGTGATACAAATGGGCATGTAATTGAAACAAGCGCAGGTAATTTGTTTTGGCGCAAAGCCGACACCTGGTTCACGCCAAATCTCGAAAGCAGTGGAGTGATTGGCGTTATGCGTAACCATGTTTTTGATTTATTGAAATCAAATAATATTGAATTAAAACAAGTGGTTGCTGGAGTGAATGAGTTGTTTTTAGCCGATGAGATAGCTATTTCAAATTGTTTGATGGGTTGGGTGCCTGTAAGAAGCCTTAAAGGTACAAATGACGAAAATTGGTCAAATAATCTTTCCAATATTCAATCAATCTTTACATCTACTAAAGATAATTAAGGCTGCACGTGAATATTCTTATTAAAGTGATTGCTGCGTTAAGTTTACTGATTGTCGTTGGTGTTTCCGCCTTAGTTTATTCGGTTAACTCTGCTTTTCATAAACCTTTGCTTATTGGTCATAGCCAAGTGCTTACTGTGGATTCAAGCATGTACGCAAATGGCATTATTGAAGATCTGTCCGAGCGTTCGATATTGAGAAGCCCGCTTCTGATAAAACTTGCCCTTAAGATGGAACCAGAGATGTCTCAAATCAAAGCCGGAACCTACGAGCTTAAATTCGGCATGTCAGTGAGAGATCTTTTTTTCAATCTATCCAATGGCAAAGAAATGACCTTTATGGTTCAGCTAATCGAAGGTTTAACCTGGAAGGATTGGTTAGAACAACTAAATAGCACGGCAAACTTGATACCTTCAACATTAACTGACGAACAATGGTTAGCTCTGTTAGAACCTTCATTTGAGGCAACTTCAATGGAAGGCATGTTGCTTCCGGACACTTATCAATATACTGCGGGTAGTAAGGTTGAAGATATTGTTAACCGAGCGCACTTAGCGTTAACTGAGTTCTTGCAGACAGAATGGCAAATGCGCGAACTTGATTTGCCTTACAATACGCCTTACGAAGCGTTGATATTGGCTTCAATAGTTGAAAAAGAAACTGGACTGGCGAGCGAAAGGAGTCGCATAGCGGGGGTGTTTGTTAATCGACTCAGGTTAAACATGCGTTTGCAGACAGATCCCACTGTGATATACGGTATGGGGGATAAATTCGATGGCAATATTAGACGCAAGGATTTAAAACAGGCAACGCCATACAATACATATGTAATCAAGGGTTTGCCTCCCACTCCCATTTCAATGATGAGTAAACTGGCTATAACCGCTACATTGAACCCCATGGTCACGGACGAGCTATATTTTGTTTCTAAAGGTGATGGTAGCCATCAATTTTCTGTTACCTTAGATCAGCACAATAAAGCAGTGCGAAAATATCAACTCAAAAAGTAATCACACTAAGTCATAAGAAATTATTCATGTCAGCAAAGTTTATCGTTATAGAAGGATTAGAAGGCGCAGGTAAAAGTAGCGCTATCGCCTGTATTAAAAAATGCTTGGAGGAGTTTGGGAAAACCGTAATCTGTACCCGGGAACCCGGTGGCACTCCAATGGCGGAAGCGATTCGAGATTGTGTTAAGCACGATTGGCAAGAAACGGTAACCGAAGAATCAGAATTATTGCTCATGTACGCTGCACGAGTACAATTGTTAGAAAATGTCATTAAACCAGCCCTTGAGCAGGGGAAGTGGGTAGTAGGTGACAGGCACGACTTATCTTCCCAAGCATACCAGGGTGGTGGTAGAGGAATATCCGCTGAAAAAATGACTGCACTAAGAGATATCGCATTATCTGGATTTAAACCGGATTTAACCCTGTATTTAGATGTTGATGCAGAGATAGGGCTAAAAAGAGCGAGAGGCAGGGGAGAACTTGACAGAATAGAACTGGCAGGGCTGAGCTTTTTTCAAAGAACAAGACAACGTTACCTAGCTTTAGCTGAAGCAGATAATAGCATTGTAACAATCAATACCATGCAGCCGTTAGAAAAGGTTCAACAAGACATAGTAACCGCGTTACAAGCATATATGGTCGCTCAATGAAAATGCCTTGGTTAGACACTGTATATACAGAACTCAGCAACAGAGCTTTGCGCAATAACTTACATCATGGTTTATTGTTAAAAGGGCAATCTGGTATCGGAAAAAAACGGTTTGCAAGACGTTTAAGCCAAACGTTATTGTGCAAAACGACTGATGAAAAACCCTGTGGTGAATGCCAATCATGTAAGTTATTTAAGGCTCAATCTCATCCCGATTGGCATCTGATTCAGTCAGACAAGCAGATTGGGGTTGATTTGATCCGTGATGCTATACAGATTTTGACCAGCACATCGCAGTTGTCTGGTAATAAAGTATTGGTGATAGATAACGCTGATACCATGACAGAATCTGCTTCAAATGCGTTATTAAAAACCCTTGAAGAACCAACGTTAAATACGTTTTTACTATTAGTTACAGACAGTCCTGAACGACTTTTACCGACTATTCTAAGTCGATGTGAAAAAGTTAGCTTACCTTCTCCAAGTCAAGAACAGTGTCATCAATGGTTAATCTCGCAAGGATATAGTGATGTCAGTATTGATTTTATTCAAGCTCACTCCAATGCACCTTTTTTGATACTCGAAGCCTTACAAGATGATCAGGGAGTTTCATTTGATGAGTTTACTCGTGCCATTAGCGATTTACGAAGTAATACAAAGATTTCAGCAGAACTAGCTGAAAAATGGCAGAAGCACGCTGATAAAATAATTCAGTGGCTGCAATATGATTTGTATAAAAACCTAGATAATCATTTTCGGAACGATGCTTATTGGCAGTGTGATCAAGACTGCAAATTGGCAGTTAAAGCAATAACCAACCCAGGAGTAAATAAAGTTATTATTTTGACTAATTTGCTCAATAGAATAGCTAAACTAGATAGGTAATTAAAAAATCGTATGGTTTTAGTATGTTTGTAGACTCTCATTGTCATTTAGATCGATTAGATAAAACCCCAACCGAACTGGCTGAAGTAATTAATTTTGCTAAGAACAGGGGCGTTGAACATTTCCTTTGTGTCGCAGTTTCTGTAAATGAATTTTGCGAGATGCAGGAAAAAGTCGGTCATTTTGAAGAAGTATCCATGTCTTGCGGTGTGCATCCTCTGCATCAAGAAGATGCATGTAGCTATGATGAATTATTAACAATGGCATCTCAAGATGATGTGGTAGCAATCGGGGAAACCGGATTAGATTACTTTTATAGTGCTGAAACCAAGGAAGTTCAACTTCAGTCTTTTGTTGATCATATCAAAGTTGCAAACAAACTTAACAAACCCTTGATCATTCATACGCGTGACGCCAGGAAAGACACTATAGAACTATTAAAAAAGTATAAGGAACGGCATATAAGAGGAGTCCTTCATTGCTTTACTGAATCTCTGGATATGGCGCAAGCTGCAATAGACTTAGGCTTATATATTTCCATCTCTGGAATTGTCACCTTCAATTCTGCTAGTGAGTTGCGAGAGGTCGTTAAAGCGATTCCTCTGGATAAATTACTGATTGAAACTGATTCGCCTTGGCTTGCTCCGGTTCCATACCGAGGTAAACAAAATCAACCCGGATATGTAGTTGAGGTGGCAGAATTTATCGCTAAATTGAAAGGGGTATCGGTTGAAGAAATAGCCGCGCAGACAACGAAAAACTTTTACGAATTGTTTAATTTAGTCAAAGATTAATAGGAAGTCATTTGAGTTATATTGCAAAGACACCCGAACCACCCTATTATGCGGTGGTTTTCACCTCGCTACTTGGTGCAAATGACCCAGAAGGTTATGCAAAAATGGCTAATAAAATGGTTGAATTGGCCGCATTGCAACCGGGTTTCCTTGGGATTGAGTCAGCTAGAGAGCAGGTTGGTATCACAGTTTCATACTGGGAAAATCTGGAATCCATTAAAATGTGGAAAAAGAACCTTGAACACATGGAAGCGCAAAAAGTGGGGCGGGAAAAATGGTATACTCAGTTTCGTGTACGAATAGCGAAAATTGAAAAAGACTACGGTATGAATTGAACCAGTAAGTTAGTGGAATAAATGCATTTTGTTTGTAAATCTTTATTAGGAATACTTTCATGAGATATGAAAGAGTAGAATTATTAAATGCTTTTAAGGGGCTGACGTTTAATGAGAAACCTGCGCAGGCGTTAATCGCAGCGTCAGTTGGACTTATTCCGTTAACGCTATGGATAGCGTTCTTTGATCAATATTTTATCATCAATTTATTTCTTGCTGCGTTAATCTATCCGGCGTGTGTTGCACTCTATTCTCGTTTTGTTTCTAGACTGCACACCGCTGGCGCTAGACTGCCCGTCACCTTATTGGTTGGTAGCGCCTATGTTATTTTGGGTATTGTTTTCCAACCACAAATTTTATGGTTTTTATTGATTCCTTTACCACTTGGTATTGTTTTTATTGCCAGTGATATTAAATTGTCACGAATTGAACTCTATGCAGTTGATGAGAACATCATCAGACCTTTTACCATAGAGTTTCCATCACACAAAAAGTTACTCCTTGTACCGATAGCATTCACAGCAGTATTTGCCATTTTATGTAATCTTATTCTTTTAAAAGTGGATCAGGGGTGTCTTACAGACATTGAAAATAATGATTATGAAGTCGTGTTATTTAACTGTGCATCACTTGATGGTGCAGTAGACGAATACGACGCCACTAAGGAGCACAAATTTGGAAATTATTTTACTCCAACAGCTGAAGCTGAATTAATTAAAAGTAAAGCTGAAGAAGGAGATAAAGAGTTCCAATATATATGGTGGTTTATCTTAGACAAGATCTACCGAAATGAATTCTCAGTAATAAAACGTATTGGGGAAGAGCGGTACAATAGAAAAGCAGATTCATGGTTAAATTCTGCTGCATCCTCTGGTTCAGTTTTAGCTAAAAAAGCCTATATAATTCAGCATTTACAACGTCGCTTGAGTACAGTAGAGCAAAAACGGTTGGCGTCTAAGTATGCACAAGAGTTAGAGTCCCTTGGGCTAGATGATGCAACGCGGCTGTTAGAAAAATCAGCGAGTAAAACCACACAAGAGGATGTACTTACTTCTTATCGCCAAAAGTTAAGTTCTCCAGAAACCTTGTCTTATGATGATCTTGAAAAATTGAAATACGCCTTGCAGGAAGGTGAGTATTTTTACGATATTGCTGATTTCGAAGATGTCGAGGATAACGTGAGACGAGAAATGCATAGCATTGATGTTTCAATTGATACGCAAAAAGTGTTAGATATTCTTCATGTCATGTCTGACAAATTTAATGATGCAGACGCGTCTTTCGAAATGTATAACTTGTTAGTTGAAACTAGCGAAGAGATTAGAGCACTCACCTATTTGGAAAAGGCAGCAGAGCAGGGACACGTAAGAGCATCAGGAATTTTAGGTGAAAAGTTATTTTGTGCTGATCAAAAAATTGAAGGATTAAGTTGGTTAACCAAGTCAGCAAAATCTGGAGATAGGAAAGCTAAACGGCAAAGAGAAGAAATTGCTGAATCTAAAAAATTGAGCGATTGTTTATAGGGTTAATTAACCTCAACTCGGGATAACAACTTGCTTTCTAGCTGCTGTTTTTCCCTATTACCGCGTTAAATTTGTTTGCAAAAGCCAGCTATTGACGCACAAATTTTCCTTGTACTAGAAAAAAACCGCTAGCAAGAACCTAAGATAAAATTAAGCTATGCAAGTCAATTTATTAGCTAATTTCTTATACCGAGTTGAGGTTATTACAAACAACACTTTTTATATTTTTTACCGCTGCCACACAGGCAAAGGTCATTTCTGCCTAAAGTAATAACTCCGGAATGAGGGTGAATTGTTCCATCAAGGTAATACCATTTGTCTTCAATTAATCTAAAATTCGACAATTCATGCAATACCTGAAATTGCCCGTCGGCCCGGAAGTAGGCTGAAAAATCAACATTAGCTATATCCTGACGCTGTGAATGGCTATTTACTACAAGTGTTAACCACCTGGTATGCCTATCGCTTTTCTCTAGTTGTTCTGTACTGAGAGACTGTTGTTTGTCAGGGGTATAGGTATCAAGAATATACTGATAATTTTGCGTTTTATAGGCAGAGAAGCGAGAGCGCATCAAACTCTCAGCTGTAGGCGCAGATAATTTGCCTGTCAACAACGGCCTACAGCAGTTTTCGAATAGAAGAGAAGTGCCACAGGGGCAAGAATCATGCGAGTCTAGCAAATTAGTTCCAAGGGCCCTCGACTAGGTTATGGGGCATGTTTCTGTCCAATGTCAAATTCACCAAAGTTACCTGCATATTTTCACATAACAACTTAAGACGCTGAGCTCTTAAGTCATCCATGTTTAGGGATTCGACGAATAACACTGAACATTGCCCACCTAACACAATCTTATCTAACCATATATAAAGTGTATCATCATCTGGGCGGTTCATCTTGATAGCTTGGGGAAGCTTATTGCTAAAGCTAATCGTGTTGGCTACAAGATAAGTCCACTTGTTGTGGCGTAACATATTACTGAATGCAGGACTCAAGGCATCGTGATTCAATGAATCAATATCAGCTAAACGAATATTTTTTTCTGATGATGCTGGTTGGTTCAAAACTAGACTTGTCATAATAGCTCCTGTGAGAACAATGATATGTTTTTATATACAGTGTGTATACATACAGTAGTACTGTATAAATCATCATGCAAGTCTTTTTTTAATAAAAATTGATTTAATTTTGTTCAGTCTGAAATAAAGAAGAATGAAAAGGGCTATCCAATATATGATTGGTTGGACCATATCTGACTTAACTGACCATATATAATGCAACGCAATCAATATTGCCGAAAGATAAACTAAGTTGTGTAGAGACTGCCATTTACGGCCTAATTTAATTTGTGATTTTTTTGTTGAGGTAATTGCCATCACACTCAAGATTAACAGGGCGACAAATCCGACAGTAATATATGGGCGTTTTATAATTTCTGATATTAATAATTGCCATTCTAGTTGTAATTCAAAAAAGATATACACTAGAAAGTGAATTAGCGCATATGCAAAGGCGTAAAGGCCCAACACTCTTCTAACTCGAATTAACGCTGCCGTTTTAAACGTCTTAGCCAATGGCGATACCATTAACGAAATCAACAACAAATTAAATGCTGATATGCCAGTGAAATGCAACAAATCTTCAACGGGATCCGCTCCCAATTGATCACTGATTGCTTGATAAAAAGTGAATACTAGTGGTAGAAGGGCACTAAGATGAATAACTAGCTTCAATCCAAATATATGTTTAGGTAAAAGCCTTAATCGCATTAAAAGTTTTTCCGCAAGTCCATCCCAGCATATAGATCAGCCACTTCGTCATAGCCATTAAACAATTGGGTTTCAATTCGATTGCGGGTCAATAAACCCCCGGTCGTTAATCTTCTTTCTCTGGCTTGACTCCAACGAGGGTGAGAAACAGCTGGATTGACGTTGGCATAGAATCCATATTCATTCGGCGCAAGAATATTCCATGTTACCGGTGGTTTTTTGTCTGTTAGGCGAATTTTAACGATGGACTTGATACTTTTGAATCCATATTTCCATGGAACAACAAGTCGAATAGGAGCACCATTTTGAGGGGGAAGAGTTTTTCCATATAAACCAACGGATAAAAAGGCCAGTGGATGCAATGCCTCATCAAGACGTAAACCCTCTTTATAAGGGTAATTGATTCCACCACCAACAAAACGATTGCGTTGGCCAGGCATTTGTTTAGGGTCGTACACAGTTTCAAATGCGACATATTTGGCTTTACTCAGTGGATTTGCTTTTTTGATTACGGATGCAAGTGAAAAACCTATCCAAGGTATTACCATTGACCAAGCTTCAACGCAACGAAGTCGATAAATACGCTCTTCAAGGGCAAAGGCTTTAGTGAGATCTTCGTAACCCAGCGTAATCGGATTTTCTACCAAACCTTCAATTGATAATGTCCACGGATTCACCTTGAATTCTTGTGCATTCTCAACTGGATCAGACTTGCTTGTTCCAAACTCGTAAAAATTATTGTGACTGATAATCTTTTTTTCAGGTGTCAACGTTTCTTCAGTCTTGTATTTATCTGCCTGACTATATTGCAAAGGTGCTGTTTCAAATACATCATCGTCATCGCTACCAAACAAATTAAACGCCTGGCTAGACGGGCTAGTTGCAAGTGCGGCTGCACCAATAAATCCCAGTGACTTGAGAATACGACGCCTATCATTATAAACAGATTCATCTGTTACTAAGCTCTCTTTTATCTCACTTTTTTTTGGGGTTTTGATTAACATATTTCACTCTTTTCGTCGAAATGTTACAAATTCATAGTATCTATACGAACAGATAGAGGAAATAGCATTAAAATTGCATCACATTTTTATCACAGCAATGCAAAACAGCACTAGATCGTGTGATTCTCGTTTAGATTTCCACTCTTAGGTAAAAACAAGTCGGTGTAGAGCTTTGACGCATATCCATCAGTCATTCCGGCAATATAATCCGAAATCACTCTATTGCCGAACCCGTTTGAACTCGCTTTTCTCCACCTTTCCTGGGTGTTTTCAGGAAGTAAACGTATTGGATCAGATTCAAATGCTTGGAATAGCTCCATCACAATTTGTTGACCTTTGTATTCTATAATTTGTAATTCTGGCTTTAAAATGACGCGCTTGTATACAAATTGTTTAAATAGGTTGAGAGCTGAGGCTAGTTGATGAGGAAAGCTTGCATTGTATTTCAGTAAAGGGTTGTCGAATTTCGCTTCCGATTCAACAATATCAATATTCGTAATAAAACAATTTACCAAAGCACCAATGGCATCTTTTCGCTGAAAATGATGCTGGCTAAAAAGCTTGTTAGACAGCTCTGAAATTTGTGTGGATAAAGGCAACTTGTGCATATCTTGTAGTGGGATAACGACTTCTTGGTGAAACTGGGATTGATTGATTATTTTCATGACGATAGCGTCTTCAAGGTCGTGAATCGCATAGGCTATGTCATCTGCTAATTCCATAATGGAGCAATCAAATGATTTAAAACGTGTCTTGCTATGCTTGTTCTCGTCGGCACTAAATTCCATGAATTGTGTTTGATCTCTCTGTGATAGAGGGGAGATCAACCAGTCAAACGTGGCTTTATCACATAAATACAAACCTTTGGGTGGGTGCCAATCGCCCGCCTTAATTTGTCTTAACGACTCAGGTCTGTTCTTTGCAATCTGTGAATTATTTAAATTATCAATATAATTGGGGTATTTCACTAATCCTAGAATAGTTCTGCGGCTCAGATTCATACCATTTTCGGCAGTATAAGGCTCCAGTTGATTGATAATTCGAAAAGTTTGACCATTCCCTTCAAACCCTCCGTGTTCATGCATCATGCAATGCAGCGCAATTTCGCCACCATGACCAAAAGGAGGGTGACCTATGTCATGAGCTAAACAAAGCGCTTCTATCAAATGATCATTCAAATCGAGTTCTTCAGTCAAAGTGGGATATTTGCTTCTCAATTGTGCCGCAATACCCTGACCAATTTGTGATGCTTCTAAAGAGTGCGTGAGCCTTGTTCGATAAAAATCACTCATACCAACACCAAGTACTTGAGTTTTAGCCTGTAAGCGCCTAAATGCAGCAGAGTGAAGTATTCTTGCTTTATCTCTTTGAAATGGATTTCTATGATCACCTTGTCGCTGTGATTGATTGCTAGCTCTGCGCTGTGACCACATAGATTTAGAATCTATATCCATTTATGCTTCCTAAAAAATATTAAAATGCCGGTGAATGATAGTGCAATGACTCCCCAAATCATCAAATAGCCATATCTCCAGTTCAATTCAGGCATGTTAAAGGGGCTAGCTGTGGTGTCAAAGTTCATTCCATAGACGCCAACGATAAAGGTAGCGGGGATGAAAACGGTAGATATAATGGTGAGCACTTTGATAACGTCATTCATTTTCAGATTTACTCTAATCATATAGAGTTCCATCAATCCTGACGTCATTTCGTAGTAGGTTTCAAGTAATTCCATTATGGAAACGATGTGATCGTGACAGTCTGTAAAATGCATCTTAGTCACAGATGACAGCTTGGCATTGTCTTCTGCACGTAATAATTCCGAGAACACCTCTTTTTGGGGCCATAGCTTTCTTCTTAAAAGTAATAATTCCCTACGTAATTTATGTACAGAGTTGAGCATTTTAGTGTTATTAAAATGAAGTAGTTTGTCTTCTAAAATCTCTATCTGTTCAGCATAAGATTCCATCAGAGGAAAACCATAATCGACTACTGCGTCAGCAAGGCAATAGAGCAAATAGTCAGCCTGAAGTTTTCTGACTTTACCTTTTCCTGCTCTGAGGCGCTGAATGACAGGTTCAAAAGGATCGTAGTTTCCCGAACAAAACGAAATAACGGTATTTTGTATTAAGAATAAACTTACTTGCTCAATATTAACTGATTCTTCGTCTTTGATGGCTAAACTCAATATTAGAAAGACTTGTTCTTCCGAAATTTCAGCTTTTGGTCTTTGTCCTGTGTTTGCCACATCCTCGACGTAGAGATCGTGTATATCTAAGCCTTTTGCGAGGCTTCTTAATGCGTCATGAGTGGGGTTACCTTGAACATGAATCCAAGTCACGTTTGAATTGTCGAGAAATGGTCTACATTCAGTTACGTCAATGTCATTTTTTTCAGAGAGTGTGGATTCATTGTAATCGACTAAATCCATCTTAAAACCGCCACTTTCTGGTGGTGCTAATGTGCCTGGTCTAGTGCCAGGGGAATGATAGCGTTTAGTGAATAACTGCATAAACCACCATGAAAACCTTTTTTCTTATATCAATATGGTTACTTTACGGTTAAATTTAAAGAAAACAATAGAGTAGAGGGATAATCGGTGAATAGTTTGCATTGCGGTTTCCTGAACAAATATGAATATTGATCCTATATTGCCCATCATAGTGGGCTCAGCATTTATCGCAGTTATTTTGATATTTGTTTTTAGACTGTTAAAACAACCGCAGATACTTGCCTATATAGCGGCGGGCGTGATCATAGGGCCGCAAGTTCTTGGAATGATTTCAAATCAATTGCTTATTGAGCAATTAGGCAGCTTAGGCGTGATATTGCTTCTGTTTTTTATAGGAATGGAAATTGATCCGCATAAATTAAAGCAAAGTTGGAAAATTTCAATTGGCGGTACTTTTCTTCAAATCGTGTTCAGCGTCCTTGCCGTCTTTGCATTTGGTTTTTTCCTAGATTGGTCATTGGCTAGAATTGTCCTACTTGGATTTGTTATCAGTTTAACCAGCACAGCCGTCATTATTACCATGATGAAAGATCACAACGAAATGCATACTGTTCGCGGGCAACATGTATTAGGGATCACCTTAATACAAGATTTAGCCGTTATTCCAATGATCATTATTTTGGGTTTGTTGAATAATAATGGATTCAGTGTTTCGACCTTGGTCATGCAAATCGTCGCTGGGACAATGATCATTTTTGTTGTCGCTAAATTGATGAATAAGAAACTGATTTCTATCCCGTTTCTTGATGCATTCAGCAAGAATCACGACTTACAAGTGTTTGGTGCATTAATCTTTTGTTTTGGATTAAGTTTATTATCTGGTTTGGTTGCTTTGTCCACAGCTTTTGGTGCTTTTCTAGGGGGCATGGTTGTCGGAAATATCAAACAAACCCATTGGGTAAAGGGAAAGCTAGAAGCGTTTCATGTCGTGTTTGTTGCTTTGTTTTTTATGTCAGTCGGTATGTTATTAGAACTTAACTTTATTGCTGAAAATTGGCTTTTGCTAGTGGGTTTCTTGTTGTTAATTCTCATCGGTAATACCTTGATCAATGCCGTGACATTACGTTTGCTCAGAGTAAGTTGGAAAGACAGTTTTTATGCAGGAGCCATGTTAGCCCAAATTGGCGAATTCAGTTTTATTTTGGCTTCCATTGGTAAGCATAGCAATATCATTTCTGATTTTGCGTATCAAATGACGATATCGGTTATTGTTCTGAGTTTGTTTGTTAGCCCGATATGGTTGCTGTTATTTAAATTTATGATCCCTGCGAATCAAGGCACTAGCAAAGCAAAGAGCAGTTCACCCTAATCTTGGGTAACTTAAGTCTTGGGTAATTTCAGTCTTGAGTAATTTCGTCCAGGCTCAACGTGAAACTAGGGACAAAGGCTTTCAAGAAATAATCGACTTCTTCAGAGTGATACTCAACCAATATACTGTCTAAACGTTTTTTTGCCAGTTCAAACTCTTTGTTGCCAGCAGATAGTTCTTCTAAGGTTTTCAGATAAGCACAAATTACATCCGCGGCTTTTACGAGAAAGGCTTCATCTTCACTATGGAAATGACCATCGATAAGCTCTGCGTAATCTTGCTTAAATTCATCCGGTGCCATATCGATCAGTTTTTGTTCAGCAATTTTTTCAATCTTCTTATATTCATCTTGAATGGCTGGATTGTAATATTTAACCGGTGTTGGCAGATCACCAGTGAGTACTTCAGACACGTCATGAAACAGAGCAATAGTGGCGATCTTGTAGGCATCAATGTTGCCATTAAAATACTTATTTTTAATGATGGCCAAAGCATGGGCTACCATAGCAACTTGGAGGCTATGTTCTTGCACATTCTCTGTATAAATATTTCGCATCAATGGCCAGCGATTAATCAGTTTCATTCTAGCCAAATGAGCAAAAAAGTGACTTCTTTCAGGTGTGCTTTTCATGTAATCAATTTACTTGCTTGTAATAAGAAAAGAAATTAGCAATACGTTCAATTGCCGTAACTAATACATCTTTGTGGGGCAAAAACACTAATCTAAAATAGCATCCTTTTTTGAGATTAAACGCTCTGCCATGGACTAATAATATTTTCTCTTTACGCAGCAGGTCCATGATCATCTGTTCATCATTGGTGATGTTGAATTTTTCAGCATCGACCTTTACAAAACAATACATGGCACCTTTTGGCGTTACACAACTCAAACCATCAATGTCATTTATCATGTTGCTGGCAATATCACGCTGTTCCTTCAATCTACCCCCATCAATGATCAAATCGTTGATGCTTTGATAACCACCTAAAGCAGTTTGAATTGCATGTTGGCAGGGGACGTTCGCACACATTCTCATAGAGGACAGTATGTTCAGACCTTCAATGTAGTTTCTGGCGATTAATTTATTGCCACTAACCACTAGCCAGCCAGCTCGAAAACCGGCAATTCGATAATTCTTAGAGAGGCCGCCTAACGTAATAATGAAGAGATCTTTGGCAAGAGAAGCGATGCAATGGTGTTGTGCTTGGTCGTACAAAATTTTGTCATATATTTCATCGCTAAATATAATCAATCCATGCTCTCTAGCGACTTCGATAACACTAAGCAAGACTTCTTTACTGTAGACAGCGCCAGTTGGGTTGTTTGGATTAATCAGAACGATAGCTTTGGTGTTTTCGGTGATTTTAGATTTGATATCATCGATATCAGGAAACCAACCCGAATCTTCATCACATTGATAATGCACGGGTGTGCCTGACGATAAACAGACGGCGGCTGTCCATAAGGGGTAATCCGGGCTGGGAATAAGCACTTCGTCATCACTGTTCAATAACGCCTGCATAGACATGACGATCATTTCACTGACCCCATTACCGATATAGACATCATCTACAGCAACGCCTTGAATTTGCTTTTGCTGATAATATTGCATGACGGCGACTCGTGCAGCATATATGCCAGTCGCATCTGAATAGCCTTGCGATTTTGGTAAATTATGTATGACATCTTTGAGGATATCTTCTGGCGCATCAAATCCAAATGGGGCAGGGTTACCAATGTTGAGTTTTAGTATTCTGTGCCCTTCGTCTTCCATTTTTTTCGCTTCCGTTAAAATCGGACCGCGAATGTCATAACAGACTTCGTCTAATTTGTTGGATTTTCTAATAATTTTCATTTTTTGCTATTACCACTTCATTGAACCTACAGGGTAATACAGGCACCCCAATACTGTTAAGTAATAATTCGCAATATTTTTATAACCCTTTTACCAAAAATATCTCATTACATTATTTTAATTGTGTGAAAAATATACTTTGTGTCACACTTTTTATAAGAAGCTAGGATAATAGTGAGGAGATTACCTATGCCTGCACCTCTGATTTGGCTCGGTGCTGGAATTGCAGCGCTTTACGCTGGAGATAAGATAGCAAAGGTGAATGCAGTCAGTCGCGAACGAGTTCATTACTTTCCCGGAGAAGGTAAAGAGTTAGTCAAACCGGTCAACGGTGCCATTGTCTGTTGCGGTATCTACGGCGTATTTGAACACACTGGTATCTGGATAGATGGCAACATTGTTGAGCTTAAAGGAAACGGTTTAATTCGGGGAATTTCGCCCTCACGCTTTATGGCTGATCGTAGTGGCGAATATATATCTATTTTATGCGATCTAAACACCAATCCTTTGATCAGTGCTGAAGCTGAGAATAATGCTATTAACAAACTCTTTACTTACAGTGATTACCATGTGATTTCAAATAATTGCCATCGCTTTGTATACCATTGTGTGACAGGAACAAATAAAACCATAACGAGTTTTAGCGAGCTCAATCATCACCTATTTCACTATTTTCAATGTCCGTTGAGTTGGCAAGGCCTCCAATAAGTCAATTTTTCACCTATTACCGATAAAAATGATCATTAAAGCTTGAATATAAATATAAACCAGACAAAAATTAGGGTTATAAATGTAAAATAATATAAACGGAGTTGCACTATGTCAGAACATTTTGAGCAAGAACCCCACAATGCGATTACTGACAGCGGTATCGCGCGCGTTATTCCATGCAAAAAGCTTGAGATGAAAGATCCGTTGAAATGGCTTGCCTTAGGTCTAAGAGATTTACTTCGCGCACCTTTTTTGACTGTGTTTTTTGGCTTGTTCTTTGCTGCAATTCCTTGGTTTATTACTTACCTTGTCGCATTAACAGGGTGGCATCTGGTCATACTGCCCGCCATGGTATGTTTTATGTTAATTGGCCCGTTTTTGGCCGCAGGACTTTATGATATTAGCTGGGAACTAGAAAAAGGTCATAAGCCTTCTCTTTGGCATTCCATTAAAGCGGTAAGCCGAAATGCGGTAAATGAATGGGGCTTTGGTATCATGTTAATGGTGCTAATGATCTTTTGGTTGCGAGTCGCTTCAATGATCCACGCACTTTACCCTTCCTATTATGGAGACAACTTAGAAGAACTTTTACCATTTCTAATTTTAGGAACCGTGGTAGGAGCCATTTTTACCGCAATAGTATTTTTCCTCAGTGCCTTCACCCAACCAATACTAATGGAGAGAAAAGTCGATATGGCGACTGCTGTACTGACTAGTGTCAACGCCGTATGGTTAAATAAAGGCCCTATGTTATTTTGGGGCGGAATCATAGTGACAACTGTATTTATCGGTTTTATCACTGGATTTGTTGGCTTTATCTTCTTAATGCCATTGATTGGTTATGCTACTTGGCACGGTTATATTGATGCCATAGAAACGAAACGCGAAAGAAAATTCGAATAATAAACCGCTTGTGCATATAAGGCCTGATTTCGATATGCTATCGGACTCAGGCTTTTTTAATCAGACATGGTCATTTCGTTCTCTTGATACAAATTAGGATAACTATCCTAATTTATTGGGGAGCTAATCAGAAAAATACATTGAGTTTCTTCTTCATTCCTATCAAATAGCAACACCTTATTTCTGTTCTACGTCTAGAATTAACATCAAATCAACAATAATAAATTACCCTCAACAACTAATTGTATTTTGATTAACAAAATACGATTAAATAGGAATTAAGATGAAAGACAGAAATCATCTCGCTGATATCGCAATGTCTCGAAATGTCGACATTATTGAAAACGGCTTAATAGATATTCCCATGCTACAAATACTGCAGCCTGACGGGACTATCCATAAGGAATCTACAGTTCCTGATCTGAGTAAAGAAAAGGCCAATAAAATATTAGAAACCATGCATTTTATTCGTGTGCTGGACGAGCGAATGGTCGCTGCACAACGTCAGGGAAGAATCAGTTTCTATCTGGCATGTACCGGTGAGGAAGCATCAATAATAGGCAGCGCCGCAGCCTTAGAGCCTCAAGATATGATCATGTCGCAATATCGCGAACAAGGCGCATTAGCCTATCGCGGGTATACAACCGCGCAGTTTATGGATCAAATGTTCAGTAACGAAAATGATCCCAATAAAGGCAGGCAAATGCCTATCCACTATGGTGATAAAGCGCTTAATTTTATGACCATATCATCACCTTTAGGTACGCAAATACCCCAAGCTTCAGGCTATGCCTACGGTCAAAAAATGGCGGGGCAATCTGCTATTACAATTTGCTATTTTGGGGAAGGAGCAGCGTCAGAGGGCGATTTTCATGCGGGGTTAAATATGGCTGCTGTATTGAATTGTCCAGCCATCTTCTTTTGCCGCAATAATGGGTACGCTATTTCTACTCCTTCGGAAGAACAATTTGCAGGAGATGGTATTGCATCTAGAGGAATCGGTTATGGAGTGAAAACCATTCGAGTCGATGGTAATGATACCTTAGCTGTTTATGCAGCGACGCAGAAAGCACGTGAGATAGCATTAGAAAAAAACTGTCCGGTTTTGATTGAAGCCATGACTTATCGTTTAGCGGCGCATTCCACATCAGATGATCCAAGCGGTTATCGTTCAAAAGACGAAGAAGAAAGGTGGAGACAAAAAGATCCGGTTGCTAGATTCGAAAAATGGCTAGACAGCAAAGGTTGGTTTAATCAAGCAGAAGTTAAATCTTATATTGAAGATACTCGCCAATCCGTTTTAAAAGAGGTAAAAAGAGCCGAAAAAGTACCTATTTGTAAGATAGATGAGCTGATTGAAGATGTCTACGATGTTCCACCTTGGCATTTACAGCAACAATTGTTCGATCTAAAGGCGCATATAGCCAAATATCCTGACGCCTATCCTAAGACATCTGGGAGAATCACCCATGATTAAGATGAATATGCTACAAGCTGTAAATAACGCGTTAATCACAGCTATGGAAGCAGACGAGAGAGCCATGGTGTTTGGCGAAGACGTGGGGCATTTTGGAGGGGTCTTTCGTGCCACTAGTAACCTTCAAGAAAAATTTGGCAGAGATCGGTGTTTCAATACACCTTTAACTGAACAAGGTATCTTAGGATTTGCCAACGGATTGGCTTCGCAGGGCTCTATCCCTATCGCTGAAATTCAGTTTTCTGATTATATTTTCCCTGCATTCGATCAAATTGTGAATGAAACGTCTAAGTGGCGATATCGCTCTGGGGGGCAATTTAGTTGCGGTACGTTAACGATACGCACACCATACGGAGGTGGTATCGCTGGTGGACATTACCATTCACAATCACCGGAAGCGTTTTTCGCGCATATTCCCGGTATGAAGATTGTTATTCCAAGAAATCCTTATCAGGCAAAGGGATTGTTGTTAGCTTCAATTCGTGATGATAACCCTGTGCTGTTTATGGAGCCGAAAAGACTGTATCGAGCGTCAGTCGGCGAGGTGCCGGAAGAAGACTATGAATTGGCACTAGGTAAAGCCGAGGTCGTTAAGCAAGGAACCGATATTACTTTGCTTGCTTGGGGAGCGCAGATGGAAATCATTGAAAAAGCGGCTGAAATGGCAGAAAAAGAAGGTATTTCATGTGAAATTATTGATTTACGCAGTCTGTTGCCATGGGATGCAGATACCATTTGTGAATCGGTGATTAAAACAGGGCGTCTATTGGTGAATCATGAAGCGCCCTTGACCGGTGGATTTGCCAGCGAAATAGCGGCCACTGTACAAGATAGATGTTTTCTGCACCTAGAATCGCCAATTTCTCGGGTTTGTGGACTAGATACACCTTATCCACTTGCCCACGAAAAAGAATATATGCCAGATCATTTAAAAACTTATGAAGCGATAAAACGCTCAGTCAATTTTTAAGCAGGAGAATATGATGAAAGATTTTATTTTGCCTGATATTGGTGAAGGAATTGTTGAGTGCGAGTTATTGGAATGGCTTGTTAGCGAAGGCGATATGGTTGAAGAAGATCAGCCAGTTGCCGAAGTGATGACAGACAAAGCGACGGTACAGATCCCAGCTATGTATTCTGGAAAAGTAGTGAAACTTCACCATAAAGCAGGGGATATAGCAAAAGTTCACGAACCCTTGTTTGCCATGGAAATAGCAGATCAAAACGAACCGACTGAAAACCAAGAAAATGTCAAGACGACTAGCCCTGACACTGCCAAAAGTGCTGTTGCAAAACAATCCAGCGAAGAAGATTTTATTTTGCCTGATATTGGCGAAGGTATCGTTGAGTGCGAAGTGGTTAAATGGCTGATTGCAGAAGGAGAAAATGTTACTGAAGATCAAGCTGTGGTCGAGGTGATGACAGATAAAGCCTTGGTTGAAATTCCTGCTAAACACTCTGGCAGAGTGACAAAGCTTTATTATGCTCAAGGGGAAACTGCGCAAGTCCATACGCCTCTATTCGCCATGTTGGTTGAAAGTGATGGGCTCCAGTCAGCAGATACACCGACTATTTCCAAGGAGAAACCTAAAACCACTATTGACAATAAAGATGAAAATGTCGTCAGAACTGTTCCTCAAGGAAAAGCAATTGCCAGTCCAGCAGTGAGAAGACTAGCTCGAGAACAGGGTATAGATATTTCGAGTGTTTTGGGATCAGGAAAAAAAGGCAGGGTATTAAAAGAGGACTTAAGTAAGCATTCATCTCAGCAATCAGACAGTCACAGTGCTAGTAAGGTAAGCAACAAAACACTTGCTTCAGGTTCGGAAAATAAAACTGTGCCAATCAAAGGAATACAGGCTGCAATGGCAAAACAAATGTCTGCGGCTGTTTTCAGTATTCCACATTTTTCTGTCAGTGATGAAGTCTCGATGGACAAATTGATTGATGCCAGAAACCAGTTGAAAACTGAATTTGAACGTAAAAATGTTAAATTGAGTTTTATGCCATTTTTCATAAAAGCACTTTCAATGGCATTGAATGAATTTCCCGTCATAAACAGTCAAGTTAATGCTGATTGTACGGAAATGACCTACTTGGCTGACCACAATATTGGCATTGCTATTGATACGAAGATTGGTTTGCTGGTTCCCAATATTAAACGAGTACAAGATTTATCCTTATTTCAAGTCGCTCAACAACTCAATCGTTTGATTGAGCTTGGCAGAGAAGGTAGGTTAACCAGTGCTGATCTTAAAGGCGGCACCATTAGCATATCTAACGTTGGAGTATTAGGAGGAACCGTCGCAACTCCGGTTATCAATAAGCCTGAATCAGCGATTGTCGCTTTGGGTAAAATACAACGATTACCCAGATTTGATGAGACTGATAAGGTGATTGCGGCAAATATCATGCATGTAAGCTGGTCTGGAGATCATCGAATTATAGATGGAGCCACTATGGTTCGATTCAACAACTTATGGATGTCTTATTTAGAAAATCCATTAGTGATGTTGACTGAGCTGCGTTAGAGTCTAGTTTTTTAATAGTTAAGGACTTGGATGCTCAGTTATCGTCATAGTTTTCATGCGGGCAATCACGCTGATGTGTTAAAACACCTATGCGTGATGCTCGTGCTAGAAAAACTCACAATCAAAGCCAAACCCGCCATTTATATTGATACGCATAGCGGTGCGGGGCTGTATGATCTGGTTAGTGCAGAAGCAAATAAAACCAAAGAATACCTCTCAGGTGTGAGTAAAATTCTACAATATGATGGCAATAATGCGGTAGTTCGCCGCTATCAGTCACTTATCAAACCCTACATAGATAAAGAGGTTTATCCTGGATCACCAGTTATTGCCAATGAGATTTTGCGTGAGCAGGACAAGTTAGTGTTAATGGAGTTTCACAACACTGAAATTCAAAATCTCAAAGACAATGTAAGAGAGAGTAACAGCCGAGGTAAAATAGCTATTCATCACAGAGATGGATTTGAGGGTTTGCTAGCAATAAGCCCACCAAAACCAAGTCGCGGGCTAGTATTGATTGATCCACCTTATGAAGTGTTTTCTGAATACCAACAAGTTGCAGAAACGCTCGAAAAAACGATCAAAAAATGGCGAGTTGGCACCTTTATGATTTGGTATCCATTATTGTCTAAACGTGCCGGAATTAAATCCGGAGAAAGTCAGCGGATGCGACAAAAATTAGCTAGTCTAGACGTGAAGAATTGCTTAAATGTTGAGCTTTGTGTTGATAACCTGCAACAAGACTGTGGCATGTATGGCTCTGGATTAGTTATCATAAATGCCCCTTGGCAAGTCGATGAATCGCTAGCCGACGTTCTTCCAGATTTACATAAACTGCTAGCTACTGCTAGCGAGGGATCAGATGACCAAAAAGGTTTCAGTGTCGAATGGCTGAAACAAGAAATTCAGGCAGAATAACTTGTCTATCGCTGATTTAAAGCATTTCTACATTCCTGACGAACAGTCTATTTACCTACTTTCCCACAAGGATGCGCAAAAACTTAAAGATTGGTTCGAATTATGTAAAAAACAATTGGAATTGCTGGGTTACCGAAATATTGAATTGATAGGTAAAGGCGCCTTTGGATTTGCGTTTGCCGGTATTGATCTCGAAGATAATCACTTAGTTTTCAAGTTTTCCAGAATTAACCTGCCACAACATGTTCAAGATAGGCTGGAAGAAGAAGCCTATATGTTGAGTCTAATAGATCACACCTTTGTTCCCTGTCTGATTGAATTTCAACGAATTGGCAAACAAGCCATTCTTGTGATGGAAAGGGCTGCAGGTATAGATTTGGAAGCCTATTCTTTAAAATATGGTCCTATGCCAGCGCGTTTAATTGTCAAAATTGCTGTGCAATTGACACAAGTGCTAGTGCACCTTCGTAGTAATAAGTATAAAAATTTAGACAAACCCATAGTACATGGTGATATAAAGCCGTCAAATATCGTATTTGATGCTGAAAACGAATCTATTGGACTAATTGACTGGGGTTCATCGGTTTATGCACAGCTAGATGAGACAGGGCAGTTTGTGGCAAACAATGTCATGGATTTAATGTCTGGTGATATGCAACAAACCAATGCACGCCTTGGCGATGTTTATTTTATCGGTGACGATCAGCTAAATGGCGAGTTATCCAGTCCTCGTTTTGACGAACAAGGACTCGCAAGTACGCTTTATGCACTAGCTTCAGGGCAATCTAGCCGGTTTGGTCGACAAGTGATCAAACCTAACTCACTTGGCTTACCCAAAGAACTCGCGGAAATACTGACGGCGATGTTGAGTGATGACCCTCAATTGCAACGTAAAGGTGGAGATTACCTAATCAACAATATGCAATTTATTAAAAATACGGTATTTGCAGATGTTGACGACGAAACTTACCAAGCACTGATTCCCTGTTGGACACACACCAAAGAGAAAGAAATCGACACCGTGGTTTATAGTTCGCGAAAGTCTTTTTTGCGCGTCGAAGGCAGCGATACCAAAAGCGATTTGCATTATCTCAATGATGCTCAATTCGAAAGGTATTATAAAAACTACATGCAGGGTATGGGTGAGACGGAAAAAGCCTTTATTGCAGCAGTAGGACGACTTGGCCGCTTTCCTGTTGTTGGCGGTCTGGTAGTTCGTTGGGAAGCGGAAGGAGTGTATATTGATTCGAGTTTAAATTTATACGATCCCAGCTTAAAACGCTCTTTTGAAATGTCGGTGAATAATGTTGTAACCCTTTCTAGGGCGATACACAGGGTAGGTATATTTAAAAGTTGTATGTTCAACGCGCGAGATACATTGCATGTTGAGCGAGAAATCGAGTCTCAGCCATTTACGCCTGCTGACAATATTCGCTTGTCATATGAAAAGAGCAAAGTCTCAATACCGGAAGATCACAGCAGACAACATTCTTATTTTGAAGATGGTGATGATCCAGATGAATTGCTGTCTTTGCCGGAAGAAATGATGACTATAATTACACGACTAAATGACATTCATCATACAGGCTGTATCATATTCGAAGCTCTTCCGATGCATCTTAAGATCCATAGTTATTATACTTTGCTTGATCATTCTCGAGAACTTGAGTTTAAAACCCTGTTGCAAGAGATTGTGGATTTGATTCCGTCGATAAAAGGATTAGGTATTTCTGGATTCATGAAGTTACCTTATAAAGATACCCGATATTTTGAACATGCATCATGTTTACCAGAAAAGTTCTATCCACGTAGACCGAAATGAGGAATTATGGCTGACGTAAAGCTCGCAGATTTATTGAAGTTAGAGAAAATTGAAGAATTACTCTATAGAGGTCAAAGTTGGGACCTAGGATATCGCGCACTTTTTGGCGGGCAAGTCATGGGGCAGGCGCTCGCGGCGGCTCAAAACACCTTGCCAGAAAACCGAACCACGCACTCCTTCCATTCCTATTTTTTGCTGCCCGGTGATGCCAATATGCCAGTGCTGTATGACGTTGAGAATGTCAGGGATGGTCGAAGTTTTTCCACTAGAAGAGTGAGAGCGATCCAAAAAGGGCGGGACATTTTTGTGTTAACTGCCTCTTTTCAACATACAGAAGATGGATTATCTCATCAATTTGCAGATATGCCTGTGGTGCCGTGTCCTGAAGATGTTGAAGCAGATATTAAATTTTATGAAGATAGCCTAGATATCATCTCCGATAGAATGAAAGAAGCTATTAGCTATCACAAACCACTTGATATACGAACGGTGCAATCTATCGACCCCATGAAACCAGAAGTATCAGAGCCTAAACGATATATTTGGATGAAAGCAAACGAGAAAACGCAATGTGGGATCAATTTAAATCAAGCCATGTTAGCGTATGCGTCTGATTATCACTTTCTAGCAACATCGTTGCAGCCCCATGGAATTTCGGTTCGTAACAGGCAATTACGCATGGCTACAATCGATCATGCCATGTGGTTTCATCACCCGTTTAGTTTTGATGAATGGCTTCTCTATAGTACTGAAAGCCCATTTAGCGGCAATGCGCGAGGCTTAGTCAGAGGACAATTCTTTAATCAGCAAGGTGTATTGGTAGCATCAACAATGCAGGAAGGGGTAATGCGAAAGGTGGAAAAAAACGTATGATTTATTCTTTAAACGAACGAATGGTAGTTAAAGCTGACGATGTCTTTATCGCACCCGGAAGTCATATCATTGGCTCAGTCGAATTGAAGAAAGGTTCCAGTGTTTGGTTTAATGCGGTTTTGCGCGGTGATTGCGATCAAATTACCGTGGGTGAGAACACCAACATTCAAGATGGTTCGGTATTGCATACAGATGAAAACGTCCCGTTGGTAATAGGAAAGGGCGTTACTGTGGGACACAAAGTGATGCTGCACGGATGTCAAATTGGTGACTATTCCCTTATTGGTATAAATGCAGTTGTGCTAAACGGGGCTAAAATTGGCAAATATTGTTTAATTGGTGCAAATAGCTTGGTGACTGAAAATATGCAAATTCCCGACGGTTCAGTTGTGATGGGGAGCCCTGCTAAGGTGGTTAAACAATTACCAGAAAAACATTATAAATTACTTGAAGCGTCAGCTCAGCACTACGTAGAAAACGCACAAAATTACCTGTCACATTTAAATATTGTAGAATAGAAATAAAAAAGACCCGGCACTATTACTAGTCCCGGGCTTAGGGGAATGGCTCATTTACGGTGAGCCGTGCGCTAACTTACTATTCCTCAGGGAGAGGACATTTACTACACAAAAAAAATGTGGATATTAAGTGTAGTCAAGCTTGTGCGAATATTAAACAAATAATCGATATATTTTTTAAAGTCATTATTTATCAATAAGTTGTAGTGTATAAATATTTTACCGAAAAAAGATATCCACAGCATATACAGGCTTTTTCAACGTTTTCTTTCACATAATATCAACAAGTATAAATCTTTTATCCACACAGTTATCCATATAGTTACCCACAAAGTTATACACAATGCTATCCACAACCAAAAATGAGTTGTTTATTAGGGTGTGTTGACCATTTTTTGCATAAATATTGAGTATTGAAACCTTGTTAGGTTGAAGATTAATTGCAACACTAGGGATGTGTTTAATCTGGTCAGAGTAGTTATGTATCAACCTCAAGCAAAATCTATTTCATTTTCACCTCAACAACGCACGCTCATGGGGCCAGGGCCCTCTGATGTCGATCCTAGAATATTGCAGGCTCTTGCAAGACAGACTATAGGTCATCTCGATCCGCTCTTTATTGAATTAATGGATCAAGTTAAACAACAGCTTCAATATGCTTTCCAAACAACAAACGCCTTGACTATGCCGATATCCGCACCAGGATCTGCTGGTATGGAAGCGTGTTTTGTTAACCTAGTTGAACCGGGTGATAAAATAATCGTGTGTCAAAACGGCGTATTTGGTGGTCGAATGAAAGAAAACGTCGTTCGCTGTGGTGGCAATGCAATTTTAATTGAAGATTCTTGGGGGACTCAAACAGACTTAAGCAAAGTAGAAGACGCTTTGCAGCGTCATCCTGATGCCAAAGCTTTGGCATTTGTGCATGCTGAAACCTCGACTGGGGTTAGAAATGATGCCAAAGCGCTCTGTGAATTGGCCAAAGCCCATGATTGTTTGACTGTTGTGGACGCAGTGACTTCCTTAGGAGGCATTGAGTTGCGGGTTGATGAATGGCAAATTGATGCTATCTATTCGGGTACACAAAAATGCTTGTCCTGTATACCTGGCTTATCACCGGTATCCTTTAGTGAACAGGCTATTAAAGCTATCAAAGAACGGAATACGCCTGTACAAAGTTGGTTTCTAGATATGGATTTAGTCATGGGTTACTGGGGTCAAGGCGGCAAAAGGGCTTATCATCACACTGCACCGGTCAATAGCGTTTACGCCTTGCATGAAGCATTGTTAATTCTTCAACAGGAAGGGCTAGAACAAGCATGGCAAAGACATGCCGAAAACCACCAGTTACTAAAACATGGCCTTGAATCTTTAGGATTGGAATTTGTCGTTGAAGAACAGTGTCGTTTGCCTCAACTTAATATGGTACGAATTCCTGACGGTGTTAATGATGCGGAAGTACGCTCTAAATTACTCAATGAATTTGATTTGGAAATTGGTGCCGGATTAGGTGAATTAGCAGGGAAGGTATGGCGGATTGGATTGATGGGTTATGGTTCAAACCAAAAAAATGTAGATTATTGTTTGAGTTGTCTTAAAGCGGTAATTTGATCAGAATAACAATCATTTTATATGATAGTCTTGCAAAAAATTTTTATAGGAAACTCTTAGGGACAAATCATGTCTACATATCGAGTCGGCTTGTTTGCTTTTTTGTTGATTAGCATTTTGAACCTGTCAGGTTGTACAAAACTGACAAAAGCAAATTATGACAAAATTGAAATGGGAATGGTTAAATCAGATATAGAGATTTTACTCGGTACAGCTGACAGCTGCGACAAGTACTTTGGCACATATACCTGTATTTGGGGAAAAGAAGAAGGTCGGCATATTAAAATCAGCTTTATTGCCGGTCGTGCATCTGTATTTAGTCATGATGGTTTGGAATAATGTAAAGGACACCTATGAAAAAAATTCTACTTTCGTGCTTAATGTCGATATGTATGACTTCGTATTCTGTTGCGGACGAAGTATTAACTGATGTCATTACCACTTACGGCCAAGCAAGTGTTAGTCAAGTTCCCGATGTTTTAAGATTTAGTATTAATGTGGAACAAAAAGGCAAAAGTGCTGACCAAATCAGTAACACAGTAGACAAAAAAATCGCTCAAATGATTGACGCATTATTTGATCGAGGTGTACTAGAAAAAGATGTTAGTTCTATGGCAGTTAATTTATTTCCATGGTACGAAAGAAATGGGCAAACGAGGCAGCAAAGTGGCTTTGTCTACAGTCGAAATATCAATGTCACCCTTCGAGACTTTTCACGCTATCCAACAATATTAAGCGATATTTTGGCGTTAGGAGCCACCCGAATTGATGGCTTTAGATACGAAGTTGAAGATCAAGAAAAAGCTTACAAACAAGCCTTGAAAAAAGCCCTTGTCAATGCAAGAAACCGAGCTGAAGTGCTTGCCGAGGCTTCTCAAGTGTCGTTACAGGAAGTCACTGTGATACAAGAGACTTCTTCCTATTCGGTGATGCCGCAAAAAGCAAGGATGTTAAGCATGGCTGAATCAGACTCATTTCAACCCGGCAGTTCAGAAATTAGTGCAAATATCACTGCTACTTTTCGTATATCGCACCTTCATTCGCGATAAACATTTTAACTCATTATTTACGGTAACCTTTAATCAATGGCAAATACGATTGATAAAACAGAACAATATCAACAACTCGCTAAACAAACTGACAGCTTGATAGGTAGTGAAAAAGATCTCATTGCAAATATGGCAAATGTTAGCTCACTGCTTTTCAATAATCTTGAAGATGTTAACTGGGCCGGTTTTTACTTATATAAAGATGAAGAGCTGGTGTTAGGGCCGTTTCAAGGAAAGCCTGCTTGCAATCGCATCGCTTTAGGGAAGGGAGTTTGTGGTACGGCGGCTTTACAGCGCACAACGCAAATTGTGTCCGATGTACATCAATTTGATGGTCACATTGCATGCGATTCTGATTCCAAATCAGAAATAGTGATTCCCGTTTTATCTGGGAGGCGTTTGATCGGCGTACTAGATATCGACAGTCCTTCACTATCCCGATTTTGTTCAATAGATGGCCTAGGGTTACAAAATATCGTTGATATTTTGCAACTTTCAATCGATTGAAACATCTAGTTGATATCCATGTCGTTTTAGCAACGGCAGAAGATATGGAGTATTGGGATGAGTTGGCTGAAGAAGCGGCAGATAAACTCAACCTCATTTTGCATATGACCTATGATCACGCAGATGATGATATCGAAACCCAACAATTAGAAAGAATTTTACAGCATATTTGGGAAAACTGGCATCAGGACAGTTATCTTCTCGAAATTGATGAGGTAGATTTGCAAGACTGGGTTGACCATCTGCTAGCAACTTGGGATGATGCGGACCATGAGCAACAATTTGAACAATAGAATTAAATAGTAGAGTTAATGGAAAACCAACAGAAATTTTCGAATAGCAAAGAAGTCATTGCCTTTTTAGTGGAATCATTTCCAAAATGTTTCACCCTTGAAGGAGAAGCTAAACCATTAAAGATTGGTATTTTCCAAGAATTATCAGAACGCTTAAAAGATGATGAAAGAGTTAGTAAAACCTTGCTCCGATCAAGTTTGCGACATTATACCAATAGCTGGCGCTACCTACATAGCGTTAAAGAAGGTGCTAGCCGCATAGGCCTTGATGGTCAAAAAGATGCTGAGATTGAAAAAGAACATGCCGAACATGCTTTGCAGCAATTAAATGAGAGTAAAGCAAAAGCCGCAGAAAAACGTAAAGAACAGAAGGCCAAACTGGCTACTGAAAAGAAAAGTTACAAAAATAAAGCAACAAATTCTGGAAAATCACCCACTAAGGGAACTAAATTACAGAAACCAAAGCCAAACAAACTGCCAGCACCTGAAAAATTGTCTGAAACAGACATGGTTGTAGGCACTCAAGTCACAGTGAAAATAGGTAAATCGCCTATGCCAGCAACCATTACTGAATGCACAAAAGGTGAAATATCCGTGCAATTAGATACTGGCATGGTGGTTAAAGTACAAGCTGACAAATTACGTTTGGCCCGTCCCAAGAGGTAGTAATATGAAAGATTTTATTCGCGCTTCTGCATATAGCGCACTTTTTTGTCTAAGCGCAAGCGCAATGGCAGTCAATTCATCCAAGACAGTTGATGAACTGCCAAACTTAGAACAAGAGTCTCAGCACTCAGCAGCTGCAAAACGAATAAGCTCCCACTTTTTACGATCCCACTATAAGCCAATCGAACTGAATGATGTCTTATCTTCAAAAATGTTCGATCGCTACATACGTTCGCTAGATTTAAATCGAAATGTCTTCCTTGAGTCCGATATTAAAGCCTTGGAAAAGTATCGTCTTAACTTCGATGACGCTATTGAGCGTGGTAATTTGTCTAACGCGTATGAAATATACTCGTTAAACCTAAAACGTCGAATTGAGCGCTATGAATATGCCATCTCATTATTAGATGAGACATTTGATTACGAAAAAAAGGGCGACGTTCTCGAATATGACCGAGAAGATGCAGAATGGGCCAAAACAACTGACGAGTTAAATGAATTCTGGCGTCAACGTGTTAAATATGACTCGTTAAACCTTAAACTAGCCGGTAAAGACCAAGAAAAAATTAAAGAACTGCTTACCAAGCGGTATGAACGTGCGATTAAAAGGTTAAAGCAAACTAAGAGTGAAGACGTTTTCCAAACGGTAATGAATTCTTTTGCGCGAAGCATAGAAGCTCATACCAGCTATCTATCGCCAAGAAATGCTGAACGATTTCAAATGGAAATGAATTTGTCTTTTGAAGGCATTGGCGCTGTTCTGCAAAGTGAAGATGACTTTACAGTCATTCGAAGCGTTGTGCCCGGCGGCCCAGCGGAACTATCTAAAAAGATAAAACCAGAAGATAAAATTGTTGGTGTTGCACAAGACGATGATGAGTTTATCGAT
Organism: uncultured Alteromonadaceae bacterium; assembly: GCA_947503265.1. GTDB lineage: Bacteria > Pseudomonadota > Gammaproteobacteria > Enterobacterales > Alteromonadaceae > Aliiglaciecola. The sequence continues at coordinate 119,731 of CANNDC010000006.1, read as the reverse complement.
GTCATTGGCTGGCGTCTGGATGAAGTCGTTGAATTGATTAAAGGCCCTAAGGGCAGTGTCGTCAAATTACAAATTGTAAAAGGTTCTTCGGAATCTACAGTTCCAGAAGTAGTTAGTTTAACTAGAGACAAAATTAAGCTCGAAGATCGGGCTGCAAAATCAGAGATCCACACACCTGAGACAGGTCCAAATGCAGGGCAAAATTTGGGTGTGATTACGATTCCATCTTTCTACAACAATTTGCACCAAGATGTTAAGAAAGAAATTGCAAAATTAAAAGAGCAAGACGTAAGAGGCATCATTGTAGATTTACGAGGCAATGGTGGTGGTTCATTAACTGAGGCCACCTTGTTGTCGGGGTTATTTATCGACCGTGGCCCAGTGGTGCAAATCAGGACGTCAGCTGGTAGAACGCGAATTGAACAAGATACTGATGGTGTCACGTTTTATGACGGCCCTTTGACTGTTCTCGTTGACCGTTATAGTGCGTCAGCGTCTGAAATTTTTGCCGCAGCGATGCAAGATTATGGCAGGGGCGTAGTAATGGGTGAGCAAACCTTTGGTAAAGGAACAGTTCAGCAACATCGTTCGTTAGGCCGAATCTATGATCTTTACAGTAATCCACTAGGTTCGATCCAGTATACTATCGCTAAATTCTATCGAATTAACGGTGGCAGTACACAACACATGGGTGTGGTACCAGACATTATGTTCCCATCTGCCATTGACCCGAATGAATGGGGTGAAAGTCAGGAAGAAAATGCCTTGCCTTGGGACAGTATCCCCAGAGTCAATTATGCCAGTGTTGGAGACGCGACGCCGGTTCTGTCGTCGATGAGACAGAATCATGAGAAGCGCATGTCAGAAGATCCAGAATTTGCCTATATTTTCCAAGATATTGAAAGATATAAGATTGAAAAGGATAAAAAGACGATTTCACTTGTTGAATCTGAACGTTTGGCGGAGAAAAAAGAACGTGAAACATTGAGACTCAAGCGTGCTAACGAGCGCTTAGCAAGAGCAGGGCTCGAAAAAATTGAAAATATCGATGATTTACCTGAAGACTTTGAAGCGGTAGACCCATTCTTAGTTGAAGCGGCTAGTGTTATGTTTGACTATGTTAACAGCGGCAACTATGCATCGACGATCGATGCATCTGAAAAGAAATAAACTTTCAATCTATAAACAAAGGGCTATTAATATTTAATAGCCCTTTTTTCATTGTTGGTGTAAAACAATAAAATAATAATAACAAAGGAATAAAAAATGGCTGCACGCGGAGAGTTTTCCTCACGACTCGGATTTATTTTAGCGGCTGCTGGCTCAGCAGTGGGACTAGGCAATATTTGGGGCTTTCCTACACAAGTCGCGAGCAACGGTGGTGCAGCATTTGTTTTTGTTTATGTCATATTAGCGTTTGTCTTGGCATATCCAGTATTGATGGCAGAACTGGTGATAGGCCGGGCTACCCGCGCCAATATGGTTGATGCACTGGGTGAAATATCCAATAGCAAAATCGGCAGAGCAACGGGCATATGGGGCTTTATCACAGTCTCATTGATTCTGGCGTTCTACTCTTTAGTTGCCGGCTGGATGCTGGCATATTTCCTTCAAACCATTAGCCAAATTCTCGGTTTTGATGCAGTTTCTCTCTGGTTAACCACATCTTCTATAGAAAGAGATGTCATCTTTTGTGCAATCTTTATGGCGATGACAGCGGGGATTGTCACTGGTGGTGTCAGCGGCGGTATTGAACGTTGGTCAGTAAGATTAATGCCTACGTTGATTATTATCGTTGCGCTGCTCATTATTTATGTGTCTTTTCAACAAGGAGCCTTGGAAGGATGGAAAGCCTATTTATTGCCCGATTTTAAACGGGTGATGGATCCTGATTTACTGGTCAATGCCATGGGCCAGGCGTTCTTTTCCATGTCTTTAGGTGTAGGAACCATGTTGGTTTATGGTTCCTATGTCAGTAAGAAGGAAAGTTTACCGTCTCTGGGTGCCTATGTTGCGCTTGTTGATATCGGCGTTGCTATCCTAGCCGGCATGTTGATTATTCCTGCTATGTATGTGGCTCTACACAACGGCGTGCAAATATTCTCTGAATCTGGCGAGCTGATAGCAGGTGATAGTCTCATCTTTACCGTATTACCCGCGTTATTTGACAGTATGGGGCCTATCGGTCTTTTCGTCGCCTTCGCTTTTTTTGCTTTAATGCTGATAGCAGCGTTAACCTCTTCTATATCGATGTTGGAAGTACCTGTTGCTTATATTACTGAAAGTAAAGGTATTGGCCGAAAAAGGGCTGTCTGGATGCTTATCGGTGCAATTCTAGTGGTGAGCACTATTATCGCCTTTAATATGGGCAGCTTATTTGGACTGGTGATTAATCTGACAACCAAATATAGTCAACCATTACTTGGTCTAGCACTCTGTATCTTTGCGGGTTGGGTGTGGAAGCGTGATGAAATACTGAATGAATTGAAAGAGGGTAATGAAAACGTAGAGCATGGGCTGTTTTGGAAGATATGGCCTTGGTACGTCAAGTTTGTCTGTCCGATAGTCATTGCGATAATGTTTTACCGCTCTGTAATTTAATTTAAGGAACTGCAATTTAATGGAAAATAATAATACTAATATTCCGAAAGAGGCATCCTTATTAGATGCGTTAGTGCCAATCATTTTGTTGGTTGTTTTACTTAGTTGTTCGGTGTTTTTGTACGGCAGCGATTCATCCTATGGTCCGAATCAAATCGCTCTGTTGTTTGCTATGTTTATAGCGGCTTCAGTGGGGTTGAAAAATGGTTATACATGGAAAGAAATAGAACAAGGGATAGTGAAGGGAATTTCATTGTCCCTAGGTGCTATTCTAATTCTTCTCGCGGTCGGCGCGCTTATTGGTTCTTGGATGTTATCCGGAACGGTTCCTACCTTGATTTATTACGGATTAGAGCTACTTAACCCGTCACTATTTTTCTCTGCAACCTGTATTATTTGTGCCATAGTCGCTATGAGTATCGGTAGCTCTTGGACAACCGCTGCCACAGTTGGTGTGGCGTTAATGGGAGTTGCCAATGGCATGGGCATGTCTGAAGCCATGACAGCCGGTGCGGTTATTTCAGGTGCTTATTTTGGCGATAAAATTTCTCCGTTATCAGAAACAACCAATCTAGCCCCTGCGGTTGCAGGTACCGAACTTTTTCAACATATCCAATATATGCTGTGGACAACCGTCCCCAGTATTATTTTGACACTCATTTTATTTACCGTGATTGGTTTCAATGCATCAGAACAAGATTCGTCTGCAAGAATATTGGAAATGCAGAGCATGTTAGAGCAGGAGTTTAATCTAGGAATACATATGCTAGTTCCTTTGGCGGTTTTGCTGTTCTTAGCATTTAAAAAGATGCCAGCATTTCCTGCGGTATCCATCGGCGCCTTATTAGGCGGTATCTGGGCAGTTATTTTTCAACCAGAAGTCGTATTCGGAATGGCGGCTGAAGGACGAGAAGGTGCGATGGCATATATCACGGTAATTTGGACTGCCTTGTACGCTGGCGTTGAGTTTTCAACCCCGAGTGACGTATTAAATGACTTGTTAAGCCGAGGCGGTATGGCCAATATGCTAAATACCGTTTGGTTAATCATCTGTGCAATGACTTTTGGTGCTGTTCTAGAAAAAGTCGGCTTACTTAAACGCATGGTCAGTGCGTTGTTGTATGGAGTAAAGACGGCTGGAGACATGATTACAAGAACAATATTAACCTGTTTTGTCACTAACGTAATCACAGCGGATCAATACATGGCGATTGTTATGCCAGGCAGAATGTACAAACATGAATACGAAAAATTGGGTTTGAATCAATTGAACTTGTCACGAAGCCTTGAAGATGGAGGAACCTTAACTTCTCCTCTCATTCCTTGGAATACTTGCGGGGCGTATATGCACAAGGTACTCGGAGTCAGTCCATTCGACTATTTATTCTATGCTTTCTTCAATCTTATTAATCCAGTTATGGCTGTAATTTATGCATTTCTAGGCATTAAAATATTAAGAATTGAACCGCCAAAATATGCCACTGAAGCGCTTTCTCAAAAATAGGTTTTTATGTCCAACAATATTCAAGTAAAAAGGCGTGCTGATTACGAGGCACCTTTATATTTAGTTTCTGATATCGAGCTGTCATTTAATTTGGATCCAGAATTAACACAAGTTAAATGTGTGTCGCATGTATTTAGGCAAGGTGAGCATAAGAATCCGCTGGTACTCAATGGTGAGCAATTGACCTTGGTTGAAGTTAAAGTCAATGGTAAAGCCTTTACGGATTATCAATTTAGTGAAAGCCATTTGACCCTCAATAATTTGCCGAATGAGTGTTATTTAGAAATTTATAACGAAATAAACCCCAAAGGAAATACCAGTTTAGAAGGGCTCTATTTTGCGTCTGATGCTTTCTGTAGCCAATGCGAAGCTGAAGGGTTTAGAAAGATAACCTATGCACTCGATCGCCCTGATGTATTATCTGAATACACGGTCACAATCTATGCTGACAAACAGTCTTATCCCTTTCTTCTTTCAAATGGAAATAAAGTGGATTCGGGAGATGTTGATGATTCTATTCACTGGGTTAAATGGCATGATCCGTTTAAAAAGCCGAGCTATTTATTTGCTTTAGTCGCAGGTGATTTTGATTTAGTGAAAGACAATTTCACTACGCAAAGTGGCAGAAAAATTCAGTTGGAGTTGTTCGTTGATAAAGGAAAAGCGAATCGCGGACAACATGCGTTAGACTCACTTAAAAAAGCAATGAAATGGGATGAAGACGTATTTGGTTTGGAATACGACTTAGATATTTACATGATTGTTGCAGTAGACTTTTTCAACATGGGGGCGATGGAGAACAAAGGTTTAAACGTATTCAATAGCAAATTTGTACTTGCGAATAGCGAAACCGCAACCGATGAAGATTATTTTAACATTGAAGCCGTGATTGCCCATGAGTACTTTCACAACTGGACTGGAAATAGAGTGACATGTCGAGACTGGTTTCAATTGAGCTTAAAAGAAGGTCTTACCGTATTCAGGGATCAGCAATTTAGTTCTGATATGACATCACCCGTAGTCAATCGGATAAAGAATGTCAAAGTCATGCGAGAGCATCAATTTGCTGAAGATGCTAGCTCAATGTCTCATCCAATTAGACCAGATGAAGTAATAGAAATGAATAATTTCTACACTGTAACTGTGTATGACAAAGGCGCTGAAGTTATTCGCATGATGCATACGTTGTTGGGCCAAGATGGTTTCAGAAAAGGAATGGATCTCTATTTCCAGCGGCATGATGGAAAGGCTGTGACCTGTGATGATTTCGTGCAAGCGATGCAAGACGCGAATGATGTTAGCTTAGATCAATTTAGACGCTGGTATGGTCAATCTGGCACACCGACCCTAAAAGTCTCGGAAAACTATGATTCGTCAAGCCAGTGTTACCAGCTGGAATTTCATCAGATAAATCTACCTACGGCTGATCAAAAAACAAAACAATCATTGCACATTCCCGTCAATATTGAATTGTTAGCAGAAGAAAACGCTGGATTGCCGACAGAGTATGCAAACATCCATTTGTTTAACTTAAAAGAAGCCAAGCAAAGTTTAGTGATTAATAATCTGGCAGAAAAGCCCACAGCAAGTTTGTTGGCAAATTTTTCAGCACCAGTGAAGTTAGAATTCGCCCAAAGTGCTGAAGAACTTATTCACATTGCTTTAAAATCCAATGATGGGTTTTCTCGTTGGGATGCTGCACAAACTTTATTTAGCCAATATATTCATCGACATACCCCCATTGATAAATCAGACCTATCTACTCAGGTTAGTGACAAGGATATAGTCGAATTGATTTCTGGTTTAATAAGTTCGGATATTAAGGATCTGTCGTTAAGAGCCGAAATGTTTTCACTACCTAGCGTAGAGACGCTCGTCCAACAAGTATCTACTTTTTGGGTTTCAGAATTGTGTGCAGCAAGAGAAAAACTGAGTGACACCATTGCCAATGAATTTCAAGCAAATTGGCATGAGATCTATAAAAAACAACCCAAGAGCAATTATCAATATGCGCAGACGCAAATTGGTCAAAGAAAGCTTAAAAACCTTGCCTTACACTATCTTTCAATAAGCGGGGAAGGGGATGCATTGATTACTGAGCAATATCACAATGCTGACAATATGACGGATAGTTTGGGTGCACTTAAAGCTGCACAACAAGGTAATTTGTCATTGTTTGATGATGTTATGTTAGATTTTGAACAAAAATGGCATCAGGATCCATTGGTATTGGATAAGTGGTTTGCGCTGCATGCTTCTACAAAGCGTGATGATATTTTGAGCCGTCTCGAACTGTTAAAAAGCCACAATCAGTACACCATTTCGAATCCAAATCGCGTCCGGTCTTTAATGGGCACATTTGCCTATTTTAATACCGCAGGTTTTCATGCTGAGGATGGCAGCGGATATCGATATTTAGCGGATTATTTGCTTGAGTTAGACGAAGTCAATCCTCAAGTTTCAGCCAGAATTATCACCCCGTTAACCCAGTGGCAGAAACTTGATGTAGCAAGACAATCACAGGTAAAGAATCAATTAGCCAGACTTCTCGAAAAACCTAATTTGAGCAAGGATTTAATTGAAAAAGTAACAAAAAGCCTGAATTTCCAACAAGGCTAATTTGAGCGAAATTTTTACTGCGAAGATAACAGGCCCGAAATGAGGACATTTTTCTTTTCATTAAACGCTAGCTATGGTGCATGCGAAAAACTCTATCTGGCCACCAATAATGCTGTGGTGGTCAGAGCTGAATCAGGCGAAAGTGTGCAAATACCTAGCCTAAACTTAAGACCTTTTGTTACCAAAGATGGTATTCATGGGCGATTTCGCTTGATGATCACAGAACAAAATAAAGTTCATTCCTTTGAACGGATAAAAAACTAAAAATTTATTTTTGCATAAATATTTACGCAATATTTCTCGCTATTCAGTTAATCATGCGTTTTATTTGGTTTCTTTGCATATTTATAACATTTGTTAAATCTTCGTAAAAAATAGCCCTTCCCTAAACCGCTGTTATTAGCGAGAATACGCAAAATTTCAGACGTTTTTTTCTAAAAACTGTATATATCTCAGTATTTTGACTAGTCTATAAGAGTTAATATTAATTTTGATGGTGATAGGCCATCTATTTATAATTTACAGGGTACACAAATGACCGTCGCTAACAGTCAACATTCCGTAGTGCTAGAAAATGTTTACAAGTTAATTAATAAGAAAGTCGACAAAAAACACGCTCCTTTAGTAGAGCAGTTTGCAAAATTACTTTTCAATAACATATCCGCTGATGACCTTGAAAATCGTATTGATAGTGATCTTTATGGTGCGACGTTAAGTCTTTGGAATGACTTTACTCAGTACGATTCCGCAGAACCTAAAATTTGTGTTTTCAATCCAGCGATTGAGCGACATGGATGGCAATCATCTCACACCATAGTTGAAATAATTTTAAAGGATATGCCTTTCCTCGTTGATTCTGTTCGTATGACATTGAATCGATTGGGAATCACTCCTCATTTGTTATTGCATTGCCCAATTAAACTGAACCGAGATAAAGACAATCAGCTTACATCATTTGGAGAGGCGGACGTCAGCGCCAAAAATCAGATAAAGGAAACCGTTTTTCTAATAGAGGTTGATCGCCAGACTAGTAAAAAAGCACTAGATAATTTGGCGTCTGAATTGTTATCTGTTGTTGGAGAAGTCTCCCTGGCCGTTGCTGACTGGCAACCAATGCGCCAAAAGTTAGCGGAAATAGTCAAACAATTTGATAAATACAATTGCCCTGGAACAGACATAGAAATTCAGGATGCTAAACAGTTTCTTTCTTGGCTGTATGATCACAATTTTACCTTAATGGGTTATCGTTACTATGATGTCATTGCCATAGAAGGTGACCATAGGTGGTCGCCCATCAATGAATCTAGTCTTGGGTTGATGAAAAACTCGATAAGTGATCGAGAGCGTATCATCTCAAATTTACCCCAGTCTGCTCGCACTGAGTCGTTAGGCAAGCGACCATTAATTTTAACTAAGACAAATAGCCGCGCTCGTGTACACCGCCCAGCCTATATGGATTACATAGGTATCAAATGCTTCGATAAATCGGGCAATGTGATTGGTGAACATAGATTCTTAGGTTTATATTCAGCCTCTTTTTACAATAGCAGTGCAACTCAATTACCCGTTTTAAAAAGCAAAATAGATCGTGTTTGTGAGCAATCAGGTTTCGAGAGAGGTTCTCACGCATATAAAGCATTTTTGAATATCATTGAAACCTATCCACGAGACGAAATATTACAATCAAATGAAAAAGAATTAGGCAATATTGTCCTTGGCATTTTCCAAATGCAAGAACGCGGGATATCAAGATTGTTTGCGCGTAAAGACGCGTTCGGTCGGTTCATTTCCTGTATGGTCTATGTCCCCAGAGAACGTTACAACACACAACTCAGGAAAGAGACTCAAGAGTTGCTACAGAAGTCTTTTGGCAGCGACGAACAAATCGAATTTACAACGTACTTTTCTGAGTCGGTTTACGCCAGAACTCACTATATTGTTAGGGTGAAAGACAACAACGCGGATTATAATGTGAAGGAAATAGAAAAAAATATCATTGAACTGACTAAAAGCTGGAATGATCGCCTTGCCTCATCAATTCGATCAGCTCATGGTGAAGCCGCAGGCAAAATATTAGAACAAAAATATGATAATGCCTTTTCTCGAAGTTACACTGAGCAAAACCTTCCAAGTGCTGCGTTAGTTGATATTGATAAACTGGAAAAGTTAAGCGAACAACACAGCTTAGACATGTTGTTTTATCGCCCGCAGGAAGAAGGTCCTGAGAGTAAAGCGGTAAAACTTAAGCTGTTCCACAGAAACGAACCAATCCACCTTTCCGCTGTTCTCCCCATGTTGGAAAATTTTGGGTTGCGTGTCATTGATGAAAGTCCTTACAAAATTACCTGCCGTGAAGGTGGGATTCATTGGATCATGGACTTTTCAATGTTGCATAGCAACAAGCAGAAGCTAAATATGGGAACAGCACAAACACTGTTTCAGGATGCATTTGCTAAAGTTTGGCACAATTTACTAGAAGATGACCCCTTTAACAGATTAGTTCTAGGTGCAGGCTTAACAGGGCGCAGCGTTACTATCTTGCGTGCATATGCAAAATATATGCGCCAAACAGGGAGCTCGTTTAGTATTACATACATGGCGAATACCTTGGCCAAATATCCCAATATAGCCATGTTACTTATTGATTTATTTGCGCAGCGATTTGATCCAACTATTTCTCGTTCAGAGAAAAAGGAGAAAGCACTACTAGCAGATGCAAAAGAAAGATTAGAACAAGTATCCAATTTAGACGATGACAGAATCATCCGTCGATATTTAGATATGATTTTGGCAACCCTTAGAACCAATTTTTACCAGCCTGATGCCAATGGTGACGAAAAACCCTACATGTCATTCAAAATGCTGCCTGAATTGATTCCAGAAATGCCCTTGCCACTACCAAAATTTGAGATATTTGTTTATTCACCGCGCATTGAAGGTGTTCATCTTCGCGGAGGAAAAGTTGCTCGTGGTGGTCTGAGGTGGTCGGATCGACGCGAAGATTTTAGAACCGAAGTACTCGGGCTTGTCAAAGCACAACAAGTTAAGAATACCGTCATTGTGCCTGTAGGAGCAAAAGGCGGCTTTGTCTGTAAAAACTTGCCCATGGAACAAGGGCGAGAGGCAATCCAAGCTGAAGGACAAGCTTGCTATCGAATTTTTATTCGAAGCTTATTGGATATAACTGACAATATTGTTGATGGCAATGTGGTCCATCCGAAAAATGTAGTTCGACTCGATGATGACGACCCCTACTTAGTCGTAGCAGCTGATAAAGGAACAGCAACTTTTTCAGACATCGCCAATGGCATTTCAGACGAATTTAATTTTTGGTTAGGCGATGCTTTTGCATCCGGTGGCAGTATTGGCTACGACCACAAAAAGATGGGGATTACCGCCAGAGGTGCATGGGAGTCGGTTAAACGCCATTTCAGAGAAATGAACATTGATTGTCAAACAACCGATTTTTCCTGTGTTGCGGTAGGGGATATGGCAGGAGATGTATTTGGTAACGGTATGCTGTTGTCACAGCACACCAAACTCATCTGTGCGTTCAATCATCTACATATATTTTTCGATCCAAGTCCAGATGTTGCTAAAAGCTACAAGGAACGTCAACGACTGTTTGAAAATCCGTCATTGTCTTGGGATGACTATGATAAAGACCTGATATCGAAAGGAGGAGGTCTATTTAGTCGTGCATCAAAATCAATAAAACTCACGTCTGAAATGAAAAAATGGCTAGGAACTAACCAGCAAACGATGACGCCTAACGAGTTGATTCATAACGTTTTGAAGATGCCAGTTGATCTCATTTGGAATGGTGGTATTGGTACCTATGTCAAAGGCTCTAAAGAAGGTCACTCAGAAGTGGGTGACAGAGCAAATGATGATGTGCGCGTTAACGGTAAAGATGTTAAAGCGAAAATTGTGGGAGAGGGAGGCAACCTGGGCCTTACGCAATTAGGAAGAATCGAATATGCCGCAAACGGCGGTAGAGTCAATACCGACTTTATCGATAATGTCGGTGGGGTTGATTGCTCAGACAACGAAGTTAATATCAAAATACTGTTAAATGCCCTCGTCAATTCTGGAGACTTAACAGGCAAACAACGTAACGAATTGCTGTATTCCATGACAGACGACGTGTCAGATTTGGTTATTCAAGATTGCTACCGTCAAACTCAATCTATTTCAATTACGGAAATGGGTGGTGCTGCATTATTGAAAGAGCAGCTTCGCTTTATTCATGGTCTAGAAAGAGAAGGTGCGTTAAATCGAGATCTAGAATTTATTCCTTCAGATGACGAATTGTCAGATAGATTAGCGTCTGGAAAAGGCTTAACTCGACCAGAGCTATCAGTGTTAATTGCTTATGGCAAGATGGTACTAAAAGAACGATTAAATATTCCTCAAATTACCGATAATCCCTATCATGAGCAGTTATTGGTCAGTGCATTTCCTCAAGTTTTGCAAGAAAGGTTTGTACCGCAAATGGAATTCCATCCATTGCGTGGCGAAATTATTGCGACCAAATTGACTAACAATATGGTCAACGACATGGGGTTAAACTTTGTCTTTAGAATGCAAGAAGAAACTGGTGCAAGCGTTGATGAGGTTTCGACAGCTTATTCAGTGATAAAAGGCATTTTTTCCATGGACACGCTTTGGGATGAAATTGAGCAACTGGATAACAAGGTTACGGCTAAAACACAGTTGGATATGCTCGACAAAATGCGCAGAACCCTTCGTAGAGCGTCACGTTGGTTCTTGCGGCACGGCGAGAAATCATTGCCGATTGAAGAGGCTATTAACGCCTACCTCCCAACTTTTAATGATTTGAATAAGAATTTAGAGAATTATCTTGTTGACTCAGAATACAAGCAACTTGAAAAAGGAACTTCAGATTTAGTCAAACAAGGGGTGCCAAAGCATATTGCTTATCGAGTCGCTAGCTTAAGTAACATGTTCTCTTGCTTAGATCTTGCGCAGACAGCAAGTGCAGAGAATAGAGAGATTGAAGTGGTTGCTAGTTTGTACTTTAAATTAGGTTCTAAACTCGAGTTACATTGGTTCCTCGATCAAATCAACAAACAAACCGTCAGCAATCATTGGCAAGCCTTGGCGCGTGCATCATATCGTGAAGAATTAGATTGGCAGCAACGATCTTTAACAACTGTGTTGTTGGTTGCTTCTCCTGATAATAAAAATGCAGAAGATATTCTGAAAAATTGGATGGATAATAATTCAATCTTGTTGGATCGCTGGTATCATATGATGTCTGAATTCAAAACTAGTAGTACCCATGAGTTTGCTAAATTCTCAGTGGCGTTACGTGAACTTATGTTACTGAGTATTAATGCTAGTAGCTAACAAACGAGATAGTCTTTCAATAGAGTAATTCCAGGCCCTGATTTTCAGGGCTTTTTTATAATTAACCCAACTCGGGACAAGCGATAGCGCCCAGCAACGCTAAAAGAGAAAACTATGTATCCAATCGTGCAAAAAGCACTTTTTAACTGTGACCCAGAATGGAGTCATGATTTTGCCTTAAATTGGCTTAGCCGCAGTCAAGACAACCTTTTGAGATTAAGTTATCAACAGAACCTGCCCAACAAACCTGTGGAATGTTTTGGTTTGACTTTTAAAAACCCTGTTGGCTTGGCTGCTGGGTTGGATAAAAACGGCGATTGTATTCGTGCATTTGAAGCAATGGGCTTTGGCTTTGTAGAAATTGGCACTGTGACACCTTTAGCGCAAGCAGGTAATGATAAGCCTAGAATGTTTCGTTTGCCTGACTCAAAAGCGCTAATTAACAGAATGGGATTCAACAACAAGGGCGTTGACTATCTTGTTGAACGCGTAAAGGAGTCCAGTTATAGCGGAATTTTAGGCATTAATATCGGTAAAAACAAAATCACCCTTGAAGAAAACGCGCTAGATGATTACCTAATCTGCCTAAGAAAAGTCTACACACATGCACATTATGTGACTGTTAATATTTCCTCACCCAATACGCCAGGTTTGAGAAATCTTCAATACGGTGAAGCGTTGGATGCATTGTTATCTGGCCTAAAAACCGAACAACAAAAATTAGCGGAAACCCACGGTAAATATGTTCCCATCGTGGTGAAAATTGCTCCTGATTTAACAGAGCCAGAAGTTGAGTCTATTTCAAAGTCACTGGTAGATGCCAAAATGGATGGGGTCATAGCGACTAATACCACCTTGGATAGAACTAGCGTGATTGGTCAGCGATATGCTGATGAGGCCGGCGGGCTTAGCGGTTCTGTATTAACTGAAAAAAGTTTAGAAATTACAAAGTTACTTAATCGATATATAGACAAAGCTATGCCAATTATCAGTGTTGGCGGTATTGATTCGGCACAAGCCGCGAAAGATCGATTTCAATCCGGTGCGACCTTAGTGCAACTGTATACTAGCTTTATCTATCAAGGTCCGCCCCTGATCAAACAAATTGTAAGAAGTTTATGAAGTGGCTGGATTATTCCCGTATAATTCGCTCCGATTTTGCTACTGAGTAATTTATGTCATCGCCCGATTTAGACACTGTATATGAATTTTTGATCACGACATCACGCGGTTTGGACGAGTTGTTGTTGGAAGAACTGGGCGAAATTTGCCCTGAACGTATGTTTCGTACTCATCCTGGCCAAGTCGTATTTGAAGGTTCGTTGAAAGATGCATACCAAATTTGTTTGTGGTCTCGATTAGCTAACAGAGTTTTATTGAAAGTATCTGAAGGCAAGATCGATAGTGCTGAGGATCTCTACAATATTGTTTCCAAAGTGCAATGGTCTACTCATTTCTCTGTCGAAAATACATTCGTAATCGATTTTACCGGTACCAATAGAACTATCAACAACACTCAATTTGGTGCGTTAAAGATTAAAGATGCAATAGTTGATCAGTTCTCGGAGATGTTTGAACAACGTCCGTCTGTTAGTAAAAGTGCCGCAGACATCCGTATTCAAGGACGTGTTCATCGAGATACGGCGTCAATATATGTTAATTTAAGTGGCCGCAGCTTACATCAGCGCTATTATCGCCAAAATACAGGACAAGCTCCACTTAAGGAGCATCTCGCGTGTGCAATGTTAATGCGAAGCGGTTGGACCAAATCACCAGAAAAAACGCTTTATGACCCTATGTGCGGTTCAGGCACGATTGCTATTGAAGCTGCTATGATTGCGCGAAAAATGGCCCCCGGTTTGAAACGCGAAAATTGGGGTTTTTATGGCTGGTTACAACACGACCAAGATCTCTGGGAAAGTGTTAAAAACGATGCCTTAGCAGGTCAAATCGAGGCTAAGGGGCTGATTTTTGCTAATGATAATGACAAACGTGTGTTGAACCATGCTAAACAGAATGCAGACAGCGCTGATGTATTTAATGCTATTCGGTTTTTTAATAGCGATGCGACAAAATTACAATTAGATTCTGAAGCTGGATTTATAGTTTCAAATCCACCCTATGGCGAACGTTTAAGTGAGTTGACCGAGCTTTTACCCGTTTTTCAAGATTGGGGTATGCATCTAAAACAACATTTTGCTGGATGGAAAATGAGTTTGCTAACCTCCAACCGTGACTTATTCAGGCAATTAAAGTTTGTTGCCAACAAGCAATACAAAATGATGAACGGTCCGCTTGAGTGTGTTTTAGTTAATTATCACTTAGATGAGAAGAATTGTGAGATACGTGAAAGTCAAAGTATCAATAACGACTTTGCTAATCGTTTGGCAAAAAACCTTAAAAAGATGCAACGCTGGATAAAGCAACAAAACACCGATTGCTATCGAATTTATGATGCAGATTTGCCTGATTTCAATGTGGCAATAGACAAGTATTCAGATTGGTTAGTCGTGCAAGAGTACGCAGCCCCTAAAGACGTTCCTGAACAGAAAGCCCGAAAGCGACTTCATGAAGTATTGATTACACTGCCGTCAGTGACAGGCATCTCTGCAGACAAAATTGTATTGAAGACGCGTAAGCAGCAAAAAGGCAGCGCTCAATATCAAAAAGTGGCTCAAAAGAAGCAACAGTTAATCGTGCATGAAAATGGCGCCAAATTTATCGTCAATCTAACAGATTACTTAGATACTGGTTTGTTCTTGGATCATAGAAGTACACGATTGAAAATCCAACAAATGGCAAGAAACAAGACAGTATTAAATTTATTTGCCTACACAGGTAGCGTTAGTGTTCATGCGGGGTTAGGGGGAGCAAGATCTGTAACTACGGTAGACATGTCGAAAACCTATATTGACTGGGCAAAAGAGAATATCAAACTCAATCAGTTAACCAATGCCAATGAATTTGTTCAAGCAGATTGTTTGACATGGCTTAGCCAGCACCAACAACAATATGATTTAATATTTATCGATCCTCCGTCATTTTCAAATTCTAAGCGCATGAGTGACACCTGGGATGTGCAGCGTGATTATCTAAAACTTATATCCGATGCATCAAAATGCTTAACAGAGCAGGGCACCATTGTATTTTCTAATAATTTACGCAGTTTTAAACTTGATGAGCAAGCAGTTCAAAATCAAGGGTTTGCGGTAAAAGATATAACTAGAGAAACGATCCCAGAGGATTTTAAACGCAATACCAAGATTCACCACTGTTGGATTTTGAACAAAATAACGAGTGAGATGAAGGAAATAAACTCACAATGATCATACATTTTTATTCAGGCGAACACTGTCATTTGTGTGATCTAGCTCAGCAACTGCTAGATGACCTAGATACGGCATCATCCTTACAAGTTTCCAAAATTGACGTGAAGTCTGATCATCAACTGTTTCACCTCTACGGAGCTAGAATACCCGTGTTGAAACGTATTGATAACGATCAAGAGCTTGGTTGGCCATTTGATATGAATGATTTGCGGGAGTTTGTACGTTGAGTGTTATACAGCTTAAAAACGCAAATTTAACCTTTGGTCACCCTCCTATTTTGGATGGAGTTGAATTGGTCGTTCATGCCGGAGAGAGAGTCTGCTTAGTCGGTCGCAACGGTTGCGGTAAATCGACTTTGCTAAAGGTGATTGAAGGCGAGCATAAGCTTGACGATGGCCACAGAATAGTGGGCGCTGGCGTTAAAATATCTCGACTTCCCCAAGATCCACCACAAAGTGTCGAATCCAGCTTGTTTGATTATGTTGCAGAGGGAATGGCAGAAACAGGGGAGTTGCTTAAAAACTATTTTCATCAAACGACGTTGGTCGGTGAAAACCCCTCTGATGTAAATTTAAAACGCTTAGAAGTACTGCAAAATGAACTAGAACATCACAATGCTTGGCAATTTGAACAACAGATTTTACAGGTTTTGACATTATTAGGCTTGGAGCCTAATCAACAATTGTCTTCATTGTCAGGTGGTTGGCGCAGGAAAGCGGCATTAGCAAGAGCATTGGCAGGTAATCCTGATCTTTTATTGTTAGACGAACCAACAAACCATCTTGATATCAACATGATCAAATGGTTAGAGGAGGTCGTCAAAGAATATAAAGGTGCGGTCGTATTTGTAAGTCACGATAGGGCATTCATTAGAAACGTCGCAACACGAATAATTGATTTAGATAGAGGTACATTGAAAAGTTACCCCGGTAATTACCAAATGTATCTGACGCAAAAAGAACAAGATTTACAAATAGAAGCCAACGCGAATGCATTGTTTGATAAAAAATTAAGTCAAGAGGAAACCTGGATACGACAAGGAATTAAAGCGCGCCGTACCAGAAATGAAGGTCGCGTAAGAGCCTTGCAAGCGTTACGTAAAGAGTATGCAGAACGCCGTAAATTACAGGGCAAAGCGAAAGTTACTCTAAGCACTTCGTCCAACTCTGGCAAGATCGTGTTTGAAACGTCTCAATTGCATTATTCTATTGGTGACAAAATCTTGGTTAAGGATTTTGAATTCAATTTACTAAGAGGCGATAAAGTTGGTTTTATTGGACCGAATGGATGTGGAAAAAGCACCTTAATAAAACTGATTTTAGGTGAATTAGAAGCTGACAGCGGAAAAGTTAAGCGCGGTGTCAATCTAGAAATTGCGTATTTTGATCAACACAGACAAGCGTTAGATTTAGACAGTACGGTTATCGATGCAGTGGGTGAAGGTAAACGAGATCTCATGGTCAATGGCCATCCCAAACACGTCATTAGCTATCTGCAAGATTATTTATTTACACCAGACAGAGTGAATGCTCCGGTCAGGTCACTTTCTGGCGGTGAAAAAAATCGTCTGTTGTTAGCGAAATTGATGTTGAAACCAAGCAATTTTTTGATTCTTGATGAACCGACAAATGATTTAGACGTAGAGACCTTAGAACTATTAGAAGATATTTTGGCTAATTATCAAGGAACCTTGATATTAGTGAGTCATGACAGGGAATTTGTTGACAATGTGGTGACTACTAGCGTGTTTTTTGAAGGTGAGGGTAAGCTTCAAGAGTTTGTTGGAGGCTATACCGATATAGAAAATTGGTACGAATCAGAAAAAAATGTCGTTATTGAAGAAACTTCTGTAAAATCTGCGAGTCCTAAACCCCAGTCAGTGCAGCGTAAAACAAAAAAGCTTTCGTACAAGCATCAATTGGAGCTTGACGAACTTCCGGTTTTAATCGAATCACTAGAAGAAAAAGTAACCAATTTACAAACGCAGATCAGTGACCCTGATTTTTTTAAACAATCTGCGGAGTCGTCAAATCAAACGTTAAGTGAGTTGGCTGATAGTGAAAAGAAACTGGGTGAAGCGTATGATAGATGGGATGAACTTGAAGAACTTGCTGCAAAATAGAATTGCTTAATGACAATCTGCGATTAAAAAGAGTAAAAAGTATTATTGATATCAGAAATTGATATTAAGAAAGTAGTAAAACACAGGAATTTTAATGAAAATAAGTAGGCTGGCGAGCGCGCTAACCCTTTCACTCTTGGCCATCACTTCGGTTGAAGCGGCGAAATATAGAGTAGTAGAACTACCTTTGAGGGATAAAGGTGTAAATGGATTTTCAGTGGCTATTAATCAACGTGGTGACGTAGCCGCTTCGGTTGAAACTCCTTTCGATCCGCCCATAGATATAGACATAATTAATTTCCAAAACCCTGCACTGTTAAATGTCTTAGAAGATCCTGCTGGAGCCAGTGTGGGTAATATTAGCGATGATGATCTGGCTATTCTATATAATTTCATTACTTCCAGTGGTACTGATACAAGCGAATTCTTCCCACAAAGTCCTGAAGTTCAAAATCCTTTTCTACAGCAAATAGCTGATGTACAAAGTTTTATAACTTCGCGTTTTGAAGTTGAACCTATCATTGGGTTTGATGTGATCGATTTTGATTTAGGTGGATTAACCAAGAGTGCTGATACGCAAGTAAAAGGTATCAATCGTGCTTCCGTTGTTGTCGGGGCCGCAGAAGCGCCATTTTATAAAGTTAATTTCCGCGACCAGAATGGTAATAATCTACGCTATCAAGTCAGAGATTTTCTTGTCAGGGGATTCATTGAAATCAATGGACAAGCCTTTGATGTATTGCCAGATGAAGATTTTGCAGGTGGAATAAGCGTCGCTACAGATATCAATGATAGCTTTGAAGTGACCGGCTTTGGCTCAGTGGATGTCACAGAGAACTTTGAGAATTTATTAGAAACGTGCGCTGATCCTGATTTGAGGTTTGATGAGCCCGAGGAATATTGCGTTCGTCGACAATTTGATCTTTATAATCAGAGTATTGCGTCAAGAAGAACCAGTGGTCGACGTCCTATTGATACGAGTTTCAAACGTAGAGCGATGATTTGGCAGTTCAATGCTCAAGGTGAACAGCTTTCTTCACGAGAATTAGGCACCTTAATAACGCCTCCTGTGGGCAGTACCACTTTCTATTCAAGTTCAGCGAATGCAATAAATAACAATGGTATTGCTGTGGGTGTTTCCAATGCGTTTTTCCAAGATGTTGTTGGCGCCGTAGTACAAAACGCAGCTATTTTTGATGGCGACGAAGTGATTGGTTTTACCGAACAACAAACCTACCGGCAAAGTGAAGCTTTCGACATAAACGATAACGATATTGTCGTTGGGCATATGTTTAGGCAAATTGGTTTAAGTTTACGATCGAAATTTTTTGTGCACGATTATCGGAGCGGAGTGACCACTTTCCCAGATGACTTTTTTGATAGTTCATCAAGCACGGCAAGAGCCATTAATAACAATGATCAAGTTGTTGGTGATGGAGAGGTTGATACTAGCCTGACAGGCTCAAGGCGTCGTGAAGCCTTCCTTTATGATTACGATAGCGGTGAATTTACTAATATTAACGATTTACTTAGTTGTGATTCACCTTACACAATCGTTCAGGCAAATGACATTAATGACAATGAAGAAATTGCGGCAACGGCAGTGATCTACCGAGAACAAGCCTCTGTAACTGGTGAATTAGCTCTTGATACTAAAGGAAATCCAATTTTTGGAAATGTCTCGGTTGCAGTGAAATTGGAGCCGATTCCCGGTGGTTCAATTGACAACTGCCAGTTGGTCGAAGAAAAAATAGAAAGAAAAGGCGGGGGGATTTTCTTTATGATTCCGTTGTTAATGATCGCCTTATTTAGAAATAAGCGTTATCTTAAATAAGAGATAGGGTAAAAAAAGCGGCGACATCAAATTAGAGATAGCCGCAAAGAAATGAAAAGGCACACTCCAAAGCCACTAATTTTAGGCGTGCCATCTTTTCATATTTCAACATAATTTTTTGTCATTAAAACTAAAATTTTATAAAAAATTAATGTAAAAGAAAAAACAACTGTTTTTCATTGTCTTACTCAAATTTCATACCTTTGAATTAAAAACAGCATTGAACCTAAGCTAACTTTCTATAGTCTTATCCCTGTGGTTAAATCGCTGTGCCTTTCCCGAGCACATTATTAGCTACTGTTTTCAACTTTTTAAAGAGGTTAATCAATGAAAAGACAAAAACGCGATAAACTTTCCAGAGCTCATTCAAAAGGCTATCAAGCAGGTATTACAGGCCGTTCTAAAGATAATTGTCCCTTTCAGACGTCAGAATCACGTTCACAGTGGTTAGGTGGTTGGCGCGAAGCATTAGAGGATCGAAGTTTAGGCCTTAGTAGCCGATAAGAAATGAGCCCCTGAAAAGGGGCTTTTGTAATTTAGAAGCTGCTTGTATCTTGAAACAAACCAACTTTTAAGCTCTCAGCCTTGTATATTTCTCTGCCATCGACCTCAACAGATCCATCGCCTAAACCCATAAACAACTTACGCTTAATAACGCGTTTCATATCGATACGGTAAGTTACTTTTGATGCGGTCGGTAAAACTTGACCGGTAAACTTAACATCTCCTACACCAAGAGCACGCCCTTTGCCGGGGCCACCACACCATCCTAGGAAGAAACCAACAAGCTGCCACATTGCGTCAAGTCCTAGGCAACCTGGCATAACCGGGTCTCCGGGGAAGTGGCATTTAAAAAACCACAAGTCGGGATTGATGTCTAACTCAGCATGAATGAAGCCTTTGTCAAACTTTCCACCAGTCTCAGAGATGGTCACTATTCTGTCCATCATAAGCATGTTAGGTGCTGGGAGTTGGCTGTTACCGGGTCCAAATAGTTCACCTTCACTGCATGCTAAAAGGTCTTCTTTACTGAAACTGGATTTAAATTTACTCATGTCATCTTCATTGTAGTTAATAAGAACGTATAATTTAGCGAACACTTGTACGCTTAACAACTCTGAACAGTGAATAATTAGGCTAAATTAGCGATTTTTTTGAATTTTAATATCAACAATTATTTCAAAGCGGAACTTTGCTGAATCATTTTTCTTTCTTAATGTAGAATATCAACAGAATTAGCCCACTAAGTATTAAAAAATGGACAAGAAAAAGAACGCGGATAAACAACGACGTTATCGTCAACGCCAAAAAGAAATTGGTAATAAACAGGTGAGAGGGTATATCTCAAAAGATGCAATGAAATGTTACGACGAAATTAGAGATAAGACGTCGTGGACAGACAATGAAGTCCTATCAAATGCGTTACGCATAACCTATGCAGCTTATAAATGTGGGCAAATTAAGTTACTCAATGAATGGCTTAAAGATCATGAAAGGTAAATGAGTCAAAATCACATATAGTAAGTTACAACCAATTGGTCAGTTTCACTCCTATACCCAAACGTTGCGTATGCTGATTATAGTAAATTAAACTTTCACCATAACCATTAAAGTATTCAATATAACCCAATAAATGATTATTGATTGGGAACGACCACCCAAGTTGAATCGAGCCTTTGTTATTTTTGCGAAGGTTGTTTCTGAATTGAACATCAAGGGTGTGATC
This sequence comes from uncultured Alteromonadaceae bacterium, assembly GCA_947503265.1. Lineage (GTDB taxonomy): Bacteria > Pseudomonadota > Gammaproteobacteria > Enterobacterales > Alteromonadaceae > Aliiglaciecola. The sequence continues at coordinate 98,623 of CANNDC010000006.1, read as the reverse complement.
ATCAGATAGTACCCACACCGCACCTATTTCCCCATAACCGATATACTTTTCGATATTAGGATTGTCATCACCTTTGGGCTCGCTGATGTCGGCTTTTTCTTTTTCCGGTATTCTAAACCAACCGCGCAATCCCCAAGTGATATCATCGGTTTGCGCAAAAACTAGCCCGCCGATAACTCGATTCCAACTACGTGATAACACGCCAGTTTGACCGTTAGACTGATGATTTAACGAAATGTAAGCTTGCTCTACTGGTAAACCTAAAAGTTTCCAAGAATGATTATAATTAAAAATAATTTCAGGTTCGTAATTGGTTTCACGGAATGGGGCGGAAATTTCACCATTGTACGATTGCCACCAACTTGTTGCGGTAAACGCAAATTGCACACCCAAATCATTAAAGAAAAATTTATCCAGCGCATTATATTTTAGGGAAACTTGAAACTTTGTTTCAACATCATGATAAAGATCGCCGATTGGAATTGTTTCATAGGGTTCGTCTCGAATTGCTGAGACTGTCAGAGGCAATAAATAGTTTGGTTTGTGAGGCAAGATAGCAAAAGGATTAGAAGAGGCCCTTTTTTCTAACAATACCCGTTTTTTTACTCGATTAGCTTCAACATGCTCACAACTATTGCGAATTTCATCGACCGTTTTCGTTCCGTCAGCAATCTTAATTGCGTTTATCAGACATTCGTTTAACTTGGCTTGTCTATCGATTTCGTCTTCATCTTGTGCAAAGCAAGTTGATTGTATAATCAATACGCTGATAACGGCTAAAACGGTAAAACAAGATCTAAACACTTGAAACTGTTCCTTACTGGTAAAGTCAGGTATCCCAACGACTTCTTAAATTATCAAAGGATTAACTTTGATGTTACGACATTCTAGTCTATTGTATTGAGCTATATTACTGATTTTTCAAATTATTGCTTATAAAGGATAGTGAATGTTAGACACTACTTTTGCGCTAGTCGTCGTCGGAGTCTTATCTATTGCCTGCCAATATCTTGCGTACAGAGTCAAACTTCCAGCCATTCTGTTTTTATTACTAGTTGGGATTGCTGTAGGTCCGGTTACCGGCACCCTGAATGCTGATAGTTTGTTTGGCGACTTACTTTTCCCAATCGTTTCTCTTTCCGTTGCGATTATTCTCTTTGAAGGCGCGCTCACGCTTAAATTCAGTGATATTAGTGGCCACGGTAAGATGGTTAGAAACCTGTGTAGTATTGGCGTCATTGTTACCTGGTTGGTCGCAACATCCATCGCTTATTTGGCCCTTGATATTTCCCTAGGATTAGCTTCTTTGTTCGGAGCCATTGTCACAGTTACTGGCCCAACTGTGATTGTGCCTATGCTAAGAACGGTTAGACCAAGTGCAAAAATAGCCAATATTTTACGTTGGGAGGGGATTGTCATTGATCCCGTTGGCGCTTTGTTCGCTGTACTGGTGTTTGAATTCCTGCTTACTCAACAAGATGCACTCACACACACACTTTATGCATTTGGCTTAACTGTCTTATCTGGATGCGGTTTCGGTGCGGTTTCTGGCTATGCATTGGGAACAGCACTTAAAAAGCATTGGATACCACACTATCTTCAAAATACAGCTGTTTTGACCCTGATGTTAGCTGCCTTTGCTTTGTCAAATGCGTTGGCACATGAGTCTGGCCTTCTTACTGTTACCATAGCAGGCATTATGCTGGCGAATATGAAGGGGGTTGATGTTGATGATATTCTTGAATTTAAAGAAACCTTAAGTGTGTTGCTTATATCAGGCTTATTTATCCTTCTGGCGACAAGAATTGATTTTGCGTCCATTCAAGCCGTTGGTTGGGGAGCGATAATTGTCATCCTAGGCATCGTTTTTATAGCAAGACCGATCTCAGTATTCTTATCCTCTTTTGGAACAGATTTAAATTTAAAAGAAAAGTTGTTGCTCAGTTGGATAGCGCCGCGTGGCATAGTCGCCGCTGCAGTTTCAGCTTTATTTTCATTGAAATTAGAAGAGCAAGGATATCAAGGCGCTGAGCTTATCGTTCCTATGGTTTTTCTTGTCATTATAGCCACGGTCATTTTACAAAGCTTAACGTCTGCTAAAGTTGCTGATTTGCTTGGATTACGCTCGCCTGAATCCAATGGTTTTTTGTTGTTCGGTGGTGGTGAATTTGCCAGAGCGCTCGCAGCTGAAATGAAAAACAACGATATTCAAGTGATAATTTCAGACACTAACTGGGAATCCATTAGCAAAGCTAGGATGCAGAATACGCCTACTTACTTCGGAAATCCGATTTCAGATCATGCTTCTAGACATCTTGATTTATCGGGAATTGGCAACGTATTAGTTTTATCTCCTTACCGACAATTAAACCCATTAGTACTAACACATTTTGTACACGAGTTTGGCAAAGAAAGTACTGTGCTAGGGTTATCTAACAATGACAAAAATAAACGAGAAAGCCATCAAATTTCAGAAAACTATGCTAAGAAACTGGCCTTGTTTAACGAAAGCATCTCATACGCTTATTTAATTCAAGCAATTAACCAAGGCGCGGTCATCAAAACCACAACGATTACCGACGAATTTACTTACGCAGACTATCTAAATGAATATGGAAATAAGCTTGTTCCGCTAATCTGCGTGTCAGATAAACGAGTAGGGGTGTTTACAACAAATAAAGAAATTACCCCTAGGCCAGGCTGGCGAATCATTAGTCTTATTTTGAAACCCAATGGGAATGAAATTGCAAATGGTAATAGCAACAGTAATGGCAATGGCAAAACTTAATTTGTATTGGCAGCAAAAGGATATTTTGCAAATATTTCTTTAAGGGCTTTTTGCTGTGCGTCTGCAAATCCAGTAGATTTATCTGGATCTACTTCTACGCTATGAGTTGCTGTCCAAGCTAGTGTATCGTTAGCGATAACGTTAACAATGACAACGGCAAAAGGAATAAGATCTTCGCCAAGGGGTAGGTCGACGCTACCACCTACACCTATTCCACCTGATCTGCCGTACGATCCTGTGCCCAAACCAATTGAAAAACGGGAATCATTTGGACGTTCTTCCATAAAATGATCAAGTTCAAATATAGCATCTACTTTTCCCTCTAGACTCGGTACCAGCCCATTATTTTCTAGTATTCTGGTTGTTTGTGAAATGAGTCGTGAGGCAGAAATGGGGTCTTCGAGGTTAACAGAAGACACCTCAAACGTTTTTGCCTTGGATAGATCAATCGCAGAATTGTAATCAATGCGCACTGAGTTAGAAGAGCATCCTATCAATAAGAAACTACATGCTAATCCCAACACAAGAAGAGTGTGAAAAGAATCAAATATTTTCATTTAAGCTACTGCCAATAAATTTATTCATGAGTATAGTCTAATTTTCCTAAGCCAAACTCTTGCAACATTTCTTTATAGACAGAGGTTTGCTTGAAGGATGCTAATTCACTCGCCACTTTAGGCACTAAATCCGCATTTTTCTTAGCTAAATGATGGAAAGCCGGAATAGTTTCCAATTTTTTGAAGCAATAGCGAATAAGTTGTTTTTTGCGAAAATAAATTTCTGGTTCAAAAGCGATTAGAAAATCAATAGAGCCGTCTGCAAGATTTCTCCACGCAAGCGGCACACCTTCTTGAGCAACAAACTGACCGCCCAAATTTCTAGACCACTCATGCAATTTTAGGGCATCACCAGAAATGCCAATTTTTGAATTACTATCGAGGGTTTGAGATTTTAGAGCGCAACTTTCTTTATCTCTACCAATTAACACAACGTCCGTCTCAGCGATGGGTATTGGCACTCGAATAGAATGTTTCTCTATTTCTGCTGACGTAGCAACACGCACAAGGTCACCATCCGCGCCCATTGAAAGTGACTTGATAACACTTTCAGAACTTGGAAACCGGTTAATGTGAGTTTCATATCCTAGATTTAAATAAACCTTAGAAAGAATCTTGGAAGCCATAAAGCTTCCTTTAAAGCTGGCCATTGTTGAAAAATTAAGAATGGATTTATTTTCCTTAATACTGACTTCACTAGTTGTTTCCGCTGAATCCGTTAGCTTATTGAGTTTCCTTACTCCCGTAACCAACTCTGTTATCGGTTTTACTGAACGACTGGAGATACTTTCACTGATAGTTTTTGCCCATAATGTTGAAAGGCTTGGTGAAGCTTCCCTGTCAAAATATTGCAAAAGTGTTTTGGCTGATTCTAATCTTTTAGTAGCAGATTCTGTTCGCAAAGATACAAGGTTGTTTTCCATTTGTAGATTGCTTACTGAAGCCCAACCTAATTTAGGTGCAAATGAGTCAATGGCCGTGTAATGAATGATAAAGTTGATTAGTTTGGTGGTATTTTCGATTCTGTTGCTAGCACGAGGAACAATCATTACTTCCATAGGAGCAACTTCAGCATCAGACTGATTCTCGTCTGAGTATGGAAAAGGAAAGAAACCAATACTGTTTAATGCTGCTGATGGAATGCCACCTTCAACAAATTGGGCTATTAATGTCATTCCAACTTGTTGATGTAGAAGCGTTGGAATGGTTTCTTCCCAGCGCCAGACGTGTTTTGGAGCCAAAAATAGCTCACTTTCTACAAGGTAAGTAAAAGCGTCAATCAACTTTCTTTGCTGCTCGGCATCTCCGAATCTTCCCTGAACTAATTCGTTTCTATAAGCTTCACCACCAATATCAATTGCAAAATAATCTAACCAACCTAACACAGGCCAATCATTGTAAGATGATTGAACTAACGGCATTACCCCATTTTCTTTCAGAGCAGAAACAAGCACGGTAAATTCATGCCAATTATTTGGAGGACGTAAATCAAGTTTTTCAAATATCGTTTTATTATAGTAAAACCCCCAAATATATTGTCCTAGGGGAAGCGCAAAGACACGTTCATCATAGGTAACGATATCAAGCGCATTCTGGCGATATTGTTGGTCTAACATTTCCTTGTCAATTAACGTATCTATAGGCACAACTAACTGATTATCCACTAGTCGTTTTAATCGTTCCCCTGCTTGCCAATACAATAAGTCGTGATTACCTGATTCAAGCCAACCATCGAATCTTTGTTTATAGGTGAAGTCATTGTAAAACTGTAAATCTACTCTGATTCCAGTGGCGGTTTCGAATTGTCTAAATAATTGTTGATACGTCACCATCTGGTCGTCGTTAGTAGATAGAATAGCGACACTTACTCTCTCTTTATCTTGAGCATAAAGAGTTGATGCAAAGAGTGAATAACAGCAAAGCAGCGCAAAGACAGTGTAATACTGACATTTAACAATGACTTGCTTCCCCTTGTGAGAGAGGATTAAACTCGAAATGATATTATTCATCATCATACTTTTAAATGATTCTCTTACTTATCTTAATTGTAGGTACTAAGGCGCGCTTTGTATCTGTTAACGGGTAAAAATACATTGAAACATATTAGCTGTCAGAGTGTGAGCCAAAACCAATTAAAATACGTTTTAATTGTAGTCATTTTTTATTTGAGGTAGCTATGTCTAAAAAAATAATATCCATCACTTTCATTATATCAATTTGTATTACAAGCAAGCTTGTGTTTGCAAATGCTAACATAGAATTTATATCAACTGTCCCAGATGAAACAAATCATGGCGTTTTATTTGTAACCGACTTCAGCAACCTTGAAGGTCAGGCGAAAGAGATCGACCAAGCTAGTAATGGTCTTCTAGGCAAAACATTAAAGTATCATTCAGAAAATACCCCCAACCAGCACTATTTAGAACTATATGCCATCGCCGAATTTGATAAATTAGTTGTTATTGAGCACTCGGATTCCATGTTAAGCAAGGTGGAATTAAACAATTTGGGTGGAAAAATCGCAAAAATTTTAAATAATCAACTAAACGGAAATCAGTTTATTGTTTATTCTCAATCAATTAATGCCGATGAAGCCGCTATTGAGGCCCACTTGGCTCTTGGATATAAATTACGTAGTTATCAGTTCAATAAGTACAAATCAAATGCATCTAACGACACCGGCTCGATAATTTTTGTGGGCGATGACATTGAAGTATCTAGACAGGTTTACCAAAACGATTTAGCACACCTCGCTGAAGGTGTTTATTTAACTCGCAATCTCTCATCTGAACCCGGAAAAACGATTTATCCTCAGTCATTTGTCGATGAAGTCAAAAAACAATTCAAAGGTGTGAAGAATATCGATATTGACGTGCTGACTTTGCGAGATATGAAAAAACGCAATATGGGAGCGTTAATGGGGGTGGGTAAAGGCTCTATTCACGATCCAAGACTATTAGTCATTGAGTACTCGGGAGCGGATAAAAAACAACAACCTATTGCGTTGGTAGGCAAGGGAATCACCTTTGATACAGGCGGTATCAGCCTCAAGCAAAACTCTGGCATGTGGGCGATGAAGTCTGATATGGCAGGTGCCGCTGCCGTCGCAGGTAGTATTTATGCTGCAGCTAAAAGAAAAGAACAGATCAATATCGTCGGATTGATGGCATTAGCTGAAAACATGCCTGGACCAGAAGCGATAAGACCGGGTGATGTACTTGAGACTATGAAAGGTACAACAATTGAAATCTTGTCCACTGATGCAGAAGGGCGTCTTGTTTTAGCCGATGCTGTTTATTATGCCCAACAAGAGTTCAATCCTAAAATGCTATTAAATATCGCTACATTAACAGGTTCGGCAGCCAGAGCACTGAGTGATGAGTATGCAGTAGTGATAACGAGAGACTGGGAGCTATCCGTAGAAATGATGTCCATAGGTAAACAAAGTGGCGAGCACGTTTGGCCTCTTCCTTTGCATCCAAATCACTTCAAACAAATAAGTTCAGATATCGCTGATATTAAAAACTCTGGAGCAGGAAACCCAGGAGCCAGCATAGGTGCTGCGGTCATAGGGACTTTTATTGATGACAATTTACCTTGGGTTCATTTAGACATTGCAGGTGTAGACTGGTTGTCAGAATCTACGGATACAACGCCAATAGGTTCATCAGGTTGGGGTGTCCGCTTTATGACTGAGCTAATTAGAAGAGAAGCAAAGCAGGATTCAAACTAAAACAGGTTGCAATTGAAATTATATGGGTAACTAATCATACCCTGTGCACAAATAGTCAAGTTGTTGTTCTGTTTTGTGCATGTCAATAAATTGTTTATTGGAATAATGTTCTTAAGTAAGAGCATTAACCAACAGGCAATTTATTATGAAAACATTACGAACAAGAATATCCACCTGCGCAGGTTTCGTTGCAATGGCACTAAACTATGGTGCTATTGCACAAGAAAACAACTCAGCACAAACTAGCAACGATGAAGCCGAGGTGCTGGAAGTTATTAATGTAACAGCACAGAAACGTGTTGAACCTCTTCAAGAAACCCCCATCGCTATTACTGCATTTACACCAACAGCACTAGATCGCAAAGGGATCGATAATATTTCTAAGTTGGCTGAACATACGCCTAATCTCGTGTTCGATACGCACACGCCAATTGGAGGAGCATCAAGTGCGGCGGCTGTCTTTATACGTGGTATCGGTAATACCGACTTTAGCTTAACTACCGATCCGGGCGTGGGCACTTACATCGATGGCATTTATGTCTCTCGTTCAATCGGTGGTGTATTAGATGTACTGGACGTTTCTGGAGTTGAAGTTCTGAGGGGGCCACAAGGCACACTATTTGGTCGTAACACCATTGGCGGCGCAATCAATATTACTTCTAGAAAGCCGTATGATGAATTAGCAGGGCAGGTAGAATTAACCGCTGGCAATTTCAGTCGATTAGATTTTCGTGGTTCCATTGATATCCCTATAACAGATACTTTACTGTCAACTTTCGCTATTGCAAAGAAAGAGCGCGATGGCTATGTTGATAGAGTTTTAGTAGGTGATAAATTGGGTGGTCAAGACCGCCTTGCTTTTAGAGCAGCATTTCACTATGAACCGACAGAATATCTAAATTTTCAATTGGCTTTTGACATCACTGACTATGATGAAGAGAGTGCCGCCGGCGTTTCTGTCGGTTTTACTCCTGGAGCTGGCACTATTGGTAATTCATTAATTCGTTTTTCAGATATGGCACCCGGTGACGCTATCGCTGCTGGAATTGCTGATCTGCAGCAATATGTCACTGGCCCAGGAGATGATATTACTTTTGGCACCGCTGGCAATGGAAGCACGGTAGAAGCGAAAGGTGTTTCTTTTATAGCCAACTATCTGGGTGATAATTTTGAAATTAAGTACACAGGTTCGGCTAGAAATACAGACGCAACCTTTGAAGCTGACGCTGATAATTCTCCTTTTCAAATCACGGGCTTGAGCAATCCAAATTACCAACATGATCAAGTCAGTCATGAACTGCAAATTACCGGTGATATCAATGGCGGTGATATTAAGTATGTAGCAGGAATCTATCGATTTGACGAAGATGGTGAAGACGTTGTTTTTGTACCAGTATCTTTACCTACACCTGATGTTTCAGCAGGATTTGAAGCTGTTATTAACAACTACGCGACGGTAGACAATTCAAGCCAAGCTTACTATTTCCAAACCACATGGGCAGCTACAGAAGCATTAAACCTTACAGCTGGAGCTCGCTACACCAAAGACGAAAAAGAATATGGATATACACAGTTCATCGGTGCTGACAGAGTGCCAAATGGACTGCCGTTTTTCCCAGGTGCTGTTATCAATGACGGTAGTTTTGTTCCCGGGCTTCTTCCCCTGGTAGGAACCGGAACTGGTGTCGATAACGACAGTTTCAATGAGACAACTTTCAAATTAGGTGCTGATTATAAACTCGATGATGATACCTTGCTTTACTACAGTTTCTCACAAGGCTTTAAAAGCGGTGGTTTCGTTTTACGCTACGTAGAAGTAGTCGAGGCACCTCGTTCTTTTGCTCCAGAACTACTTGATGCTCACGAACTAGGCATCAAATGGGAGAGTGATAACAAAAGAGTGCGCCTGAACGCGGCGACTTTTTATACTGATTACACCGATATTCAAGTGACATTTTTTGATAATTTAGGTGGGCCGATAACCGCGAATGCAGGTGAAGCTGAAATAAAAGGAATCGAATTAGAGTTAACCGCTTTAATCACAGAAGGACTTTTGTTTGAACTAGGTTATGGGTATACGAATGCTAAATATACCAGTATTAATTTAGTTGAAGGCCTTTCATTAACTATCGATGAAACAGCTAAGTTGGTGAATACACCAGAAAATTCATTGAATGCCAGTTTGGAATACCGCAAAGAATTAGGTGACAATGAGATAGCGGCACGCATTGATTACGCTTATACAGACGACATATTTAACGATTCACAAAACTCACCTTTCTTATTTCAGGATGCGACCAACTTGGTCAACGCTTCTATTACCTACACCATAGATTACGACTTAGATATCGTATTATTTGTTGAAAATTTGACAGATGAACGAATTTTGGAAAGTGGCAATTCAAACTTTGGTTTAGGTTTCCATGAAGCTCGTTTCAATAGACCGAGAGAATATGGCGTAACCGTGCGCTACAAATTCTAAGACACTACTAACTTGTTTACTGAATAAAATTTTGATTTTTTGGAGAATAAATAATGGCTATTAAATTTAAAGCAGCAGTGGTTCAAGCGGCCCCAGTGTTTATGGACTTGGATGCGTGCATTGAAAAAGCAATCGGATTAATTCAACGAGCGTCACGAGAAGGAGCAAAAATAGTCGCTTTTTCTGAAGCCTGGTTTCCCGGATACCCTTGGTGGATATGGCTATCACCGACTGCGCACAATGTTCAACATTTTCAACGCTATCATGAAAACAGTTTAGTCGTTGGTAGCGAACAATTTAAACGGCTCGGTCAAGCAGCAAAAGACAATAATATATTTTTATCTTTTGGGGCAAGTGAACGAGACCACGGCTCACTTTATCTCGCTCAATTCCTGTTTAGTGACCAAGGCGAGTTAATTCAGGGGCGCAGAAAGCTTAAACCCACCCATATGGAGCGAACTGTGTATGGTGACGGTGATGGAAGTGACTTTGGTGTGTTTGATACTGATATTGGTAGAGTTGGACAGTTGTGTTGTTGGGAGCACCTACAACCATTGAGCAAATACGCTATGTTCAGTATGCATGAACAAGTGCATATTGCGGCCTGGCCATCTTTTAGCACTTATCCTATGGCGTATTCGTTGGGTGCCCAAGCTAATTTGGCAGCGTCAAGTGTATATGCCCTTGAAGGCCAGTGTTTTGTGCTCGCTCCCACAGCAACGGTTTCCCCTGAAATGTATGAGTTTCTTGTAGAAAATGAAACTCAAGCTGAATTGATTAGTGTTGGTGGAGGTTATTCACAAATATTTGGTCCTGATGGACAAGCAATGTGTGAACATCTTCCAGAAGACGAAGAAGGCTTGTTGTTTGCTGAAATTGACCTTGGCGCAATAGCGGTCGCAAAATCGTTCGCCGATCCCGTTGGGCATTATTCACGACCTGATGTGTTGAGGCTGATGTTAAATCGTGAACCACACAATCCAGTTGAAGCGTTCTCCAGCATTGAATTTGAAGAGCAAGATAACGAAGTGAATGATGAACAAAGCGAATCTGATTAACAGTGTAAAAACGTAGGAGTTTTACTATGCCTAGAAATAATATGCCTGAGGACTGGCAACCGCCAGCCCCCGCTTGGCAAGCAGACTGGAAAAATAGCTCAGAGCCTATTGTTGTTGGTTATTTTGGAATTCAAGCTGACGTACCTGATAACTTGGAAAACTGGGCCAATAAAGCTTTTTATGGTGACTTCAAACCGAAGAAAGTTGATAAAGCCTCCTTTGTAGACAAAAACAAGGTCAAAAATTTTATTTACGCTTGTTACTGGTTGCAGTCTGATTATCAGCGATGGTGGGAAGTTTCTAAGTATAATGAGTGGTGGGCAGACGATAAGCGTCTTAATGAAAGAGTGGGTTATTGGCGAGAAATCATCACCATGCCCCATGAAAGGTTAGAAACGCTTAATTCAAGTATGCAACCTCACGGTGTCAGTGAAATTGCAGATAATTTAACGGGTCCGATTGAAGAACATGGTTATCCTGGAGGAATGCGGGACCGAATTGAACTCTCAGACTCTAAATCCTTGCGTAATCAGCACGATACGTTTTCTAAGATACCAGCCATTAGAACATGCAATGGCAAGCGGGTGTTAGTAACACCACCAGAAAATACCTGTGTGATCCGCTCCGGTCAGAATTGGACTGATTGTGATAAAGAGCAAGGCTCTTTCTATTTGTCAAAAGTCCACCCAGTATTAATAAAAGGTATGGAGTATTTACGAGATAACCCTGAACAAACGTATTGCTATTCAATGCGCTTTGCAGATACCAAAACTGACGATTGGAAAGACACCTGTCAAAGCTTTGGATTAGGTTATGCTAAAGATGTTTATGCGTTTGAAGAATGGGCGAAAAGTCATGCAACTCACCTTGCAATATTAGATCGATTTATGGAAATGGTGGTAGGCTTTGGAGAAGATTTACAGTTAAAACTCTGGCATGAAGTAGTCGTTTTGCCTAATAGCGGTTGCGAATTCGAATATTTGTCTTGTCATCAAGAGACTGGATTGTTGAATTACACCTAGTAAAGGTGTAATTTCAACCTAGTTTTGGTTAACTTGTAGTCAATCTATGGCATTTTTTATCTCTGATGGATATCGTAAGCAAGCTAAAGATTCTGGTGAAGAAAAACACAATTTCGACTATTGGAACGACATTATTTGTGACGAATTCGTCAAATTAGATTGTGAAAATGAATTAGATTTTAATAATCAAGGCCAGTTCAATGCAGAATTACGAGGTGGTGGCTCACTGTCTAACCTTCGCTTTGCAGAGGTGTTAGCAGATCCGCATAAAGTTTATCGTTCAAAGCAGCAAATAAGTCGCTCAACTGAGGAAGATTTCTTAATAAGCTTCCAACTCGCTCAACAGGGTATTGTGAGGCAAAATGGAAGGGAGGCAATTCTTACTCCTGGTACCTTCGCCATGTACGACAGTACCCAACCTTATACCTTGTCATTTAAAGAAAACTTCCATCAACTCATCGTTCAGATGCCAAAAAATGTACTGTCACAACATCTCATGAACCCCGAACAATATACCGCCATCCAAATGTCTGGTAGAGAAGGGCTGGGAGCGGTTTTAACTAATTTTATTTTGTCTTTAGCGAAAGAACTTGGGCATTTTAATCAAACCTCTGATGAATTATCTGACAATCTGATTAACATGATTGCAATGGCATTCAGTAGTTCAGTCATGCTAGAGCAGGTAGGTAAAAATTCAGTTGTAAAGGAATCTTTAAAGCAAAGAATCAATCGATATATCGAACTAAATATGTGTAACCCTGAAATGAATAATCAATTGATTGCAGATTCGCAAGGAATATCCGTTCGATATCTCAATAAACTGTTTGAAGAACAAAGTGAAAGTGTTCATTCATTACTTTTAGAGAAACGATTGCAACGCAGTTTACATTTATTGCAAGACCCGTCTTATCATGGACATAGCATTGAGATGATAGCGTTTAATGTGGGCTTTTCCAGTGCTGCACATTTCTCACGATGTTTCAAAAAACGATTTGGTCAAAGCCCCAGCCAATTTAGATAATCGTATTCGGATGTACTAAAAGTATAGAATGTAAGGTACACATATTAGAACTAAACCTCGTTTAGGTAATACCTACAAATCAAAATTTTATCCACGTAAGTTGAGACTTGGATAAAAGGTTTCGGCTTTTTACAAATTATGGATAGTGCAGTAAACAAGTACGGCTAATCCAAGTCCCTAGGGGCAACCGCCCCTAATAGTGATACTTTAAGACTGTTTAACTTGTTTTAGCGGGTAATACGGTGGATACAACTTCACCAAAACCAATGGCAATGGCGCCTTCCCTCGAACAAGAAGCACGCATAATGATGCTGTCACCGTCTTCTAAAAAGGTCCGAGTCTCTCCATTACTCAAACTAATGGGTTGTTTACCTCCTTTACTTAACTCTAGCAGGGAACCGGCTTCTTCATGGTCTGGTCCAGATTGAGTACCAGAACCCAACAGATCGCCAGAACGCATTGCGCAGCCGTTACTGGCATGATGTGTAACAAGTTGAGCTAGTGTCCAATATGAATATTTAAAGTTAGAATCGGCTAGTCTTTCCATCGATTGACCGCTTTCACGCATTTCTTGTGTTTCTATAAAGCAAGACAAATCAATATCTAAACCGCCGTTATCGGTGTTTTGTTGTGATTCCAAGTATGGAAGTGGCGCAGGATCGTCCTCTGGATGGGCAAAAGCGGTTCTAAAGGGGGCAAGGGCCTCCATAGTGACTATCCATGGGGAAATAGTGGAAGCAAAATTTTTAGCAAGAAAGGGGCCCAATGGTTGATATTCCCAAGCTTGAATATCGCGTGCCGACCAATCATTGAATATACATAGACCAAACAAGTGATCTTCAGCGTTCTTTATCGGAATAGTTTCGCCTATTCGCGTACTTTTTCCGATGAATGCACCCATTTCTAATTCATAGTCTAGTCTTTTACAGGGGCCAACTGTAGGAATACTGGCATCAGGCGCCTTAGTCTGTCCGACAGGTCGATGAAACATTTGTCCCGATACATCAATAGTAGATGACCGACCATGATAACCAATCGGAACCCACTTATAATTTGGTAATAATGGATTGTCAGGACGAAACAACTTACCGACTGCTGTGGCATGATGTATTGATGTATAAAAATCAGTGTAATCTCCAATTTGACATGGCATTGAAAATTCGATGTCATCTTGTGAAACTAAAATTGGTTGTATTACTGATTGTAAATTAGATCCTGTTTTCAGCGCATTTGATAGCGCTTTTCGTAATTCAGAATTTACGTCTGAACCAAGGTCCATTAGTCTGTTCAAAGACGTTTCCGCTGCGGCATTGACAGCTAATTTTGCTTCGCCTTCAAATAAATTTAAATCAGATAACGCAGCCATATCGACAACCATGTCGCCAATAGCAACACCACCACGCAGCGGTTCCGTAGAATCTTTGCGTTTAAAAATGGCAAAGGGCAAGTTTTGAATAGGAAAATCACTACCATTATTAGCGGATGCTACCCAACTTGTTAAGTTGATATCGTGCGTTTCATTGATTGAATACATCGTAATTTAACCTTAAATATTTTCATTAAAATGCTTATTGAGGTTACCCCAACAAGATAAATAGTCTTTTTGTTTAGTATCGCTATCGAGGGCAAATTGCGTTGGCGCAATGACATAACGAGACTCAAACATAAATGCCATGGTGTTGTCGTAACGCTCTGGCTGCAATTCAGCATTAGATGCCTTTTCGAACACTTCCGCTTCCGGACCGTGGGGTGTCATACAATTATGTAAACTCATTCCTCCAGGCTCAAAACCTTCTTCTTTAGCGTCATATGCACCTTCAATTAATCCCATAAATTCACTCATGATATTTCGATGGTAATAAGGAGGACGAAAGGTTTTTTCAGCTACCATCCAACGAGGGGGAAATATGACAAAATCGATATTCGCCACACCGGGAGTGTCAGAAGGAGATGTCAGTACAGTAAAAATGGATGGGTCAGGATGATCGTAACTAACAGTATTAATTACGTTAAAGCGAGATAAATCGTATTTGTATGGAGCACTGTTACCCACCCAAGCGACGACATCTAGTGGTGAATGCTGTAGTGTTGCCTGGAATAATTCACCACTGAATTTAGTAACCAGTTGGCATTGCCCATCTTTGTCCTCATACCAGGCTGTTGGATATTGAAAGTCACGTTGATTTGCATAGCCATTGGCTCCAACAGGTCCCCGCTCAGCTAGGTGGTAGGGGGCACCATAGTTTTCGCAAATGTAACCGCGAATTGGACCGTCTTCTAGGTCGATTTTAAATTTTACTCCTCTGGGAATAACCAAGATCTCGCCGGGTTTAACGTGCAAGATACCAAATTCAGTGTAAGCCACTAATGCGCCTTGTTGCGGCACAAAGAGCATCTCACCATCTGCATTGTAAAAGTATCTTTCATCCATATTTGCGTTTGCACAATACACATGTATTCCAATACCAGTTTGGGTTTTGGCATCACCATTGACTGCAACAGTAATTAAGCCTTCAATAAAATCAGTTGTTTGATCAGGGATCGGCATTGCATCCCAACGCATTACATTGGGTGGGCATGGCACACCATCTAATGGCGCAGTTCTAATTAATCCCTTGTCTAACGGTGAATAATCCCCCATGCTGATAGAGGGCCGAATTCGATAAAGCCAACTACGACGATTTTCACTTCTGGGAGCGGTAAACGCAGTGCTGCTAAATTGTTCAGCATACAATCCATATGGACATTTTTGTGGGCTAAATTGACCTATGGGAAGCGCACCCTCTCGGGCTTCGGTTTCATGCTCATTGCCAAACCCAGTTTGATAAATCAAGCTACAAGGATCGAATTTCATTCTATTTCCTCCGCTATAGTTAGCGCTTCTTTAATTACATCAACATTGCCAATGTGATTTGCTAATAATAAGATTAGTCGAGCATTAACACATTCACTTTGAACTTTATCCAATTGACGATGAACATCCGTCAATGCTGCGTAAAACGTATCTGGGTCAGTTAAATTTGGTTGGGTGTTAAGTCTCATTGTGCAGCCTCCACATGATTGTTGTTTTCACTCACATAGTTATTTTCAAGTTCATATCCCAATGCTTTGTTTTTAGCCTGTTTGATTACTGATATAGACAAGTTTTTCCATCTACCCGTAATAACTTGATCGGGTCTGAACAAATAATTTGTGCCTTCACTAAGATCGTAGCGTTGTCGTATTAATTCTGAAGAATCAATTATGTTGATCCCAAGAGCGTTTTCGAAATGTTGAATAGGTTCATCACTAACCAATAGGAGGCTAATATTGAGGTTGTTTTTGATGAATTCTAATTCTTCGTATTGAATTGCATTTAATGATGAATTTACGCCAACCATTAAAACAAATTGATTACCTAAATAATTAATTAGCCAATCATCCAACCCTTTAACTTTTATAGGGGCATCTTTTGGAACTGTGCCAGCGCAAAGGTCACTAGCGAAAGTATCTTTCTCTGAAGAATTAAGCGGAGATTCTGGGTAACTACAGGGCATGGAAAGTCTGCCACTGTTTACTAATGTCCTCGCGAAAGAATGTTGTTTCGCTAATTTCAATGTTTGGTCTCGGAACAGGCGACTCATGTCATTTTTAGGGGTGATAAAATCAGTCGCTCGAGTGGAATTTAGAATATTTTCCTTTGCTCCATGTTGCCTTTCGGTATCGTAAGTTTCTAGAAGAGAGTAGGGAGCTTGTTTTTGCAGAACACTGGCTATTTTCCAAACCAGATTTTCTGCAGACTGGATGCAGCCGTTTGCTCCTCTTGCTCCAAATGGAGATACCTGATGCGCAGCATCGCCAACAAAGAAAACACGATTGTGGATAAATCGGTCCATTTTACGGCACTGAAAGGTGTATACGCTTGCCCATTCAAGCTCAAATTCAGCCTCTTCACCTAACATGGCTTGGATACGCGGGCGAATGACCTCTTCCTTCTTTTCCTCTTCTGGGTCAGCATCCCAACCCAACTGAAGATCAATTCGCCAAACATTATCGGGTTGCTTGTGCAATAGCGCTGATTGATTTGGATGAAAAGGAGGATCAAACCAGAACCAACGCTCCGTCGGAAATTCTGCTTTCATTACGACATCGGCTATTAAAAACCGATCTTGGAAAACCTGACCTTTGCTTTCTAAGCCCAACATCCGTCTTATATTACTGTTGGAGCCGTCTGCTGAAAGCAAAAAGTCACAGGTCAACTTGTATTCTCCATCTGGACAGGAAACCGTCACTTCAGTTTCCTCAGCCGATGATTGTATTTCTGTTACTTTACTTTTCCAACGAAGATCAACCTCATTAAAGTCCTCGGTCCGGTCGACCAAATACTCTTCAAAATAATATTGTTGTAAATTAATAAAAGCAGGGAGTTTATGGCCAGACTCGGCTAGCAAATCAAAATCGTAGACAAGCTCGTTTTTGAAAAAGACTTTTCCGTGCTTCCACGTAACGCCTTTATCAACCATCTTTTTACTGCAACCTAAACGGTTCATAATTTCCAATGTACGTTTAGCAAAACATATCGCTCTTGATCCAACGCTTACCGTATTGTTGTCATCTAATACAACGCTTTTAATTCCATGCAATGCCAAGTCTATGGACAATGCCAATCCACCAGGACCAGCACCAACAATAATAACTGGATGATGAACGGGTTGAGTAGAATCTATATCCTGACTTCTAATATAGGGATAAATTGGATTTTTATAGGTGTTTTGCATAATTTGGTTGCTCTCTATTGAAACCAATAATTGTTAATAAGCTCTCATCTGCAACTAATATAACTGTAAAAACACCACTTATACAAGGTTTTTCAACCTTAAACTTAAAATAATTTTATGATAATGGTTTCATGTGAGATTAACGTGTGCTACTTTATGTTCTCACTTAATACTATCTATGAGGTTAAATATCATGTCTAAAAAGCCTTTCGCATCGTCAGCGGACCTTGGCGTTAAAACGGAAACTCTAGAAGTACTCGCCGATGGCGTGTATGCATTGACAGCGGAAGGTGACCCGAATGTGGGCGCGATTGAAGCTGAAGATTTTGTCATCGCATTTGAAGCTAGGGCAACTCCCAAGGCTGCAAATGATTGGATTGAAATGCTTCGAGAGTACACAGACAAGCCAATAAAGTACTTGGTACTTTCACATTATCACGCAGTAAGAGTGCTTGGTGCATCTGCTTACGGTGCTGATTCAGTAATAGCCCATGAAAAAACCAAATATTTGATTGAAGAACGTGGCATGCAAGATTGGGCAAGCGAATTTGGAAGAATGCCTCGCTTATTTAGAGAACCTGATGGTATTCCTGGCCTAACTAAACCAGATATCGTATTTAATGATCGTCTAGAAATTCCCTTAGGTGGTGACAGAGGCAGCTTAGTTTTAGAATATTGCGGTCGAGGACACACCGCAGGCGATATCGTAGCTTGGTTACCAAAACACAAAATACTGTTTGCTGGTGATTTAGTCGAAGCCGCAGCTGCTTTGTATACAGGTGATGCATTCCATTTTGATTGGTCAAGCAAAACCTTGGACAAAGTCAAAGCGTATGAAGCAGAAATTCTAGTAGGAGGTCGTGGTGCAGTAGCTCGTGGTAAGCAAGATGTAGACTCAGCCATTGAACAAACTCGTGGTTTCCTAAAAGGAATGATAGAGAAAGTGGGTGAAGTGCATCGCAATGGTGGAACGCTTAAACAGGCTTTTGATGAAACACATAAATTGCTAGAGCCTAAATTTGGTATGTGGCCCATTTTCGAGCATTGCTTACCTTTTGACGTGAAGCGTCTATGGGATGAGTTTGAAGGTAAAGATTGGCCATTAATTTGGACTGCAGAAGAAGATCAGAAAGTGTGGGATCAACTACAAAATTAAAATTTCTGTTAATCAAACATTTGCTCTAATTACAGGATATGTGACACTAGAGGTGTCATATCAGTATTTCTGTAAGCGGAGCAAAGCCCTATGAGTGAAAAAGAAAACAGAACCGTCATGCTAAATTTATTTGTACCCTACAGAATGGTAAATCTTGCCACGAATATTAGTAATGCCTGTTCTAAAATCTATCGTACCGAGTTTGATATTTCAGTCCCCGAGTGGCGAGTACTTGCACGCTTGGCTGAAAACGACAAACTCAACGCGAAAGATATTGGCAAAGTCACTTTTATGGACAAGTCTAAAGTCTCTCGAGCAGTAAAAACGCTAGAAAATAAAAACTTGTTGATTAGAGAGAAAGACGAAAAAGATAATCGAGCTGCTTATCTATCTTTAACTACACAAGGGCGAGACATTTACGCTAAAATTGCTCCCAAAGCATTAGATTGGGAAGAAGAGTTAATTAGCTCTCTGGACATCAGTGAGTATCGTGACTTGATGCGGATAATGGAAAAACTCGATAACAAAGTGGAAGAAATGGAAGAAAACAACTTTGGTTTGAGTTAACGCATTGAAAGAATTAGACCAATTTGTTTTACGGCTCATTTTTTAATGAAAATCATAACTTAAACATATAATACAAGGTTATGGTTACCTAAATACACAATATGAGTGCATATATTCCAATGGTGCTAAAATTGTCTAAAATTTACTAAGGTATGTTCAGACATGAATGTAATTAAGAGTTCGCTGGATAAGAAAAAGGCTAGGAGAAATCTAAAACCCTGTAGGTTGTTTTTGGAGAGAGGTGTTCAAAAAAAGTCCGACAATAAAAATCAGATATTACAAGTTTCTTCTGGTGTGACATACTACTGCGTATTGGGATACAACTAATTGGAAGATATTCTCTTGACTATCTGACCCGACAGTACCCCTGTGTACTCTCCATTTTTAATCGTTTCTTGCCCATTCACAAACACATTTTTAACGCCTTCAGTAAGTAGATCCCAATTTTTGAAATTCGCCAAAGGTCGATAAGACTCGGGATCAAAAACGACAATGTCGGCTTTTTTACCTATTTCCAAACGGCCACGCTCTGTTATTCCCAAAATTTCTGCAACTTGTCCTGTGCTGCTGTAAATAAACCTCTGTAAATCTATGACTTCTAAATCAACTACGTACTTTCGATATTTCTGTGGAAAGCTAGCAAATTTTCTTGGATGACCATTGGTTCCATCAGATGAGGTGACAACCCAAGGTTGTTGCATAAACGCGATAATATCGTCTTTATTCATATTGAAAGATGCGACACGTGTTCTTCCATTACGAACCAGATAGAACACTGTTTCTTCATTCGACAGGTTTAGTTTTTCGGAGAGTTCTTTAAGGGTCAAACCTAATATGCTTTCATCGTCTGAAGCGGTAATTAACAGAGCTTCGGCACCTCCTCGACGTCTTATATTTTCAGCAATTTCTTGCTTGATTTTCTCAGCAGTATCTCGGTTATCGAGTCGAGCTAAGAAAGCATCATTTGAATCTGCCATAGCCCATTTTGGTACGACTGCACTTCTAATATTGGTCCCCGATGCTTGCCAAGGATATTGATCAGCACTGATTCGAATTCCCGCTCCTCTTGCGTTATTGATCATGTCGATTGCGTCTTTGCTTTGCCCCCACACATCCACACCTAAAGCCTTTATATGAGCAATATGCAGGTGAATATCAGCTTTTTTTGCAATTTCAATTGCTTCATCAACTGCTGCAATAAAGCCAACATTGAACGTGCTTTCATCTCGCAAGTGGGTGTCATAAATACCCTTGTATTGAGCAGCAACTTTTGCCAATTCAATAACTTCTTCAGTTTTTGCGAAGCTGCCCGGAACATAATACAAACCAGACGATAATCCTAACGCACCTTGTTGCATTGCGCGTTCAACTAGCGCTTTCATTTCCTCTATCTCATCGGATGAAGCAGGGCGTTTTGCTGTTCCCATTACTGCTTTTCGAATACTGCCGTGCCCTACGTAAAAGGCGGTGTTTGTTCCAATACCATTGGCATTTAATTGACTAATTGCAGCACTAAGATCTGCTGGACCACCACCATCATTTCCATTTACTACCGTAGTAACACCTTGAAATAAATAATTTGAATTGTGATTTTTATCTAGGCTTTTAAGTTCGTCAAATGAGTGAGTATGTGGATCGATAAAACCTGGACTCACTATAAGACCGCTGGCATCAATGGTTCGCTTGGCTTGATATGTGTTTCGTCCTTCGGTCGATATTCCACATATTTGTTGGTTACAAATTGCAATATCAAGTTTTTTTGGCGGGTTATCTGTACCTTCAAAAACTAAACCAGAATGAATTAACGTATCCACGTCGATTTTCTGCATTTGTTGATTCGGTGTGCAAGAAAAACAAAACAATGAGCTAATGAATAACACTAATTTTTTCATAAGTTTCAGTTTAATTCTCTGGCTGAAAATCGCTAGGCGAAGTTGTTAGTAGCGTTTCCATTAATGTTAGTGCTGCTTGGTTGGCTACGTGAGATATCATCATTCTATTGGTATTGTCTCCCATCTCATAAGTAATAGCATGTACACCAAATGTATCGGCAAAATACTGCTTAAATATGCCTCGACCTGGACTAGATCCTGGTTTGTTTCTCACTACAAATGAAGACGCAGTTTTTTGTTTTAATAATTTCAGCCAATCTACAACCAAGGTTTTTGGATGCAGACCATAATCTGTTGGCATGGTGTAAAACACGTCTTGCTGAGTGGAATGGAAATCTACTGCCATAACGAGCTTCCCTCCTTGTTCAACTATTGCATTTAGCTTATCTCTGACTAAACGGGTTTCAGCCTGACTAAATTCAATCCAATCTCGATTTAAGTCAATACCATTGATGTTATGCCTCCAATGACCTTGAGCAACTCCGTCAGGGTTGAGTAGGGGAACAATAATAAGATTGAATCGCTGTCGAAATTTCTTAGCCAACGAATCGTTTGATAATAATCTAGAAGCAAATGGGAACATAGCTAATGCACCTGTTACTTCGGGTGGATGCTGACGTCCTATTAACACAAGCCATTCCGAATTATTGTCGTTTTTACTGATCAATGCATCTATCGCTCTACCTTGGGTAGATTGACCTAATCTAATCAGTTTAGTTGAATTTCGTGTGGCATGTTGACTCAGCCATTGTTGATAATATTTTTCACCTAATAGTTCCTGACCCGCAATCCAAATTGGATTTGAACTTACGCTGGGTTTGATGATGAGTTTATTATCGTCAACAGTAAAAGGAATATCCTGCCAATTTTTACCATCTACACTCATTTTAGGCAGATAACGTGGTTTTTCTTGTTCAAATTCAATAGCGATTGCAATGGCTTGAGCAACTTTACTCTTAACTTGGAAAGCATACCAAGGACTATGATTTATTGGCCGATTCTCTGCGTTTATTTTTAACTGAAATTGGTTATCAGACAATTGCGTGCAATGATCTAACCTAGCCATTTCAAAGTCCCTGACAAAGGTGACTTGTTTGAAGCTACACGCATAGCTATCTAAACCTAGTGCGGACAACACTAGCAATATAAAAATATTTTTCATGCGGTTAGTACCCATTGGAACAGATAAAAATTGACCCACTAAGCGTGGGTCAAGTGAAGATTGAATTAACTAGAATGATTTACTGAAATTCATATATACATAACGTCCACGATTCGAATGTAAACTTCCAAAATAACCATGGGCTAGTTCATCTGCTAAAGGCGGCTCTTTATCAGCAATATTTCGGATACCAACTCTAAGCTTGCTGTCTTCCATAAAACCTTCTTCTTGGAAACGGTAATCTAAATAGACATTCACCCGGCTAAAGCTATCTACCGGAAGCTGGGCAATTTCACCATTTACGGTAGCAGTAGTACTTGTGTCCCTTACTTCTCCTACGTAGTTAGCATTAATACCTGCCCCCCATTGCTGATAACGCCAACTTAGTGCAGCTCTGGCGCGCCATTTAGGACGACCATTTTGTTCAAGCAAATCTCCAGCACCTGCAACCGTTCTATCTGCTGGTACCGAAGGATCACCGGCTAATTGGGCTGCTATGAGCTGGGCAGAAATTGGATCGGCTTGTTGTTCAAATTTCTTTAAATTCGCTGCATTTAACGTAACAGACCAGTCACCGATATCGGTATCCCAATCATAGGCAACACTAAAATCAATCCCTTCAATATTTCGAATGCCTAGGTTCAAATAGTCATTATTGATTTGAATGACTTCGTTGGTTCCTGCATCACGTATTACTGCAGGATTGTTAGACCCTTGGCTTCTGAGAAGTGAATCGTAAAGAAGGTGAGATGAACCTGGTAAGATCCCAACTAGGTCTTCTTGTTCAATTTTCCAAGCATCTATTGTAATAGTGAGGTCTTCTACGGGCTCCAACACAATACCAAACGAAGTATTTGTATCATCTTCTGGTTTAAGATCTGTTGTGCCACTACGAATGTCGACAATGCCATAACTCGAATCTAATACTGGATCATATAGGGTATTTGATCTTGGTACCCCTTCAGCTGAAACTTGAGGTAAGCCCGGTGCTCTGAAACCGCCTGCATACGAGGCACGCAAGCTCAGCCATTCAGTTGGTTCATAAAATATCGCTACTTTCGGTTTTAACGCGTCGCCAACGTCAGAAAAGTTCTCATATCTAGCCGCTAATTGAATTTCTGCATATTGAGATCCTGAATCTAAGAGCGGAATGATGAGTTCAACAAAAGCTGAGCTTATATTTCTGCTTGCTTTAGAATCGGGAGTAGGGCTGCTACCTAAAACATCACTTCCGGAAAGCTCAACCCCAGTATTTTGATCGATGAATGGGTTAGAACCATCGAGTAAGTCATCTCGATCATCTTCGTAAGTTTCACGGCGGTATTCTATTCCTACTGCAATCCCGGCATCTCCAGCAGGTACACTAAAAATTTCGCTATTGCTCATTTTGAAATCAATTGAAGCTAAGCTGGTTTCAGAATCTCTGGATACATTGACCATAAACTGATCAATAACACTACTGGAATTAAGGGTGCTATCGCCTACATTCGGGTTGCTTATATCACCCCCTGTAAAGATATTATAAGCTTGACCTGCATCTGTATTATTCACTGCTGCCTGGAAAGCACTTGCTTGAACCCGATTTGCTCTGTCTTCAGTTTTCGCTTTGGTATAGAAAGCGGCTGTTTCCCAATACCAATCGTCTATATCACCCTTTAAACCGGCAAGGATACGATAACTGGTATCATCTACTTCGACGTTTCGTGGTCCAGCATCAAGGGGTCGATAACTTCTTACTAAAACTTGTTCACCAAAAGGATTAAACGCAGCGTTATCAGCAATAGTAAAGCGTTGAGCTGTTAAATTGGGTGTTTGTTCTCTTACACGTTTCGCGGTTGCACTGTAATAAGTAACTTCAGAGAAAAACTCCATATCGTTACCAAGATCATGGGTTAGGTAAGTATAAAGGTTTAGCCTGTCGACATCGGAAACCAATGAGCGAGTTGTACCTCTATCAAATCGTAGATCTCTGGGAAAACTGCCGCTGTCAGCGCAAATGCCTCCGTCTAAATTAACTTCGCATCCAGAATCGGTGTCGGGTTGTAAATGAAAACGACCAAGTGTACTGGAGGAAAAGTCACCCCAAGGCGTTGCCGTGGTTCTATTGTCCAATTGCGTATCACCAATAAACTCTTCAGGTAGGCCTGGATAATTACGTAAATCATGACTTGCAGAGTAGGGCCTTTCCGACGCCATCATGCCTGTTCGGTCATAGTAACTAAACGACGCGGTTAGGTGGGATTTTCCATCATTGAAATCGAACCCTGTAAGATAATTAAACGTTACTTCATCTAGAGGCGTTCCAGTGGAGTTACCATAAGAGAAATTGATTTTGTTGCCGGTATAATCATCATTTAATTGATAGTTTATGACACCAGCAACTGCATCTGAACCATATATTGCCGCCGCACCATCTCTTAAAATCTGTAGCGATCTAAGTCCCGAAATGGGCAGAGCATTCGCATTCACAGTGGAAACAGGGACAAAGTTTTCTGATTGAGTACCAGGATGGGTAACCAATCTGCGTCCATTCAATAAAGTAAGGGTATTCCCCGTGCCTACGCCGCGCAGGTTAATTGATGAGACATCCCCTCTGGCATCATTCACTCCTCCATTACCTGTTGCCGCTCCAAAGCTGACTTCACCCATTTGCGGGATTGAACGAATTAACTCATCGCCCGTCATTGCAGCGGTCTCTTCAATATCTTCTGCTGTTAAAGCGGTAACTGGCAGGGCGCCAGTATCTCTGTTTACTTTGATATTTGAACCAAGTACCTGAATTTTTTCTACTGTTGATTCGTTATTCGCATTTTCAGATTGTGCGTATGTATTCAAACTTAAACCTGTAAGAGCGCTAAATACACTGATTGCGACTAACGATTTTGTGTAATTCAATCTGTTTATTGTTTTCATACTTGTTCCATTATTAATAGTTAGTGTTAATTTTATAGTTCTTGTTTTAGGTAAAAACAATGGACAAGGCAGGCTAATTAATCAATTAATGGTTTTTTTGAGCCTCATAACGTTTGGTTATATTGTTGTTTTTTTATTAGCGCCAACTAGCCCCAAAATACTAGTACACAGTAATTTAATAACAACAGAAGTATCAAGTAAAGCCATTGAATTTTGATGTATTGCGCATTTATAAAGTGCTGTTCACCGTCGATATAACCATTGGTTATGATCTGTTTTGGATTAGTGATGATACATATTTGAGTCGGCATGCTAGCCTAATTTTTCATTGTTAAAGATATCAACTAGGGCCAACTTACCCTAAAAGTAATTGTGAAGACTTAGGAGCAGAAACTAATGACAGCTAACAAAACTGGGTTAGTGTTCTTTCTAGCCGCATTGCTCTGTGCAATCTATGTAGATAACTTTAGCCAACGTACATGGAAAGAACAAAGCTACTTGTATGACACCTACACTAATCATACTGGTGATTTGGCTTACAAGTTTCGCGGAACCGAAGTCGTTATTCCAACCTTAGTAGACTATTCGGACTCGCCTTTAAGGCAACAAGCACTTAATGACCTTGATGCTGAACCCTCTCTTACTCAACAATGGGTCAAAACTGCCGATGAAAAACCAGTTTTGTTAAAGCCAGGATTTCACTTTGGATTATGGTCTATTCTTCCTGCAATCGTCGCCATCGGGCTGTGTTTATTAACTCGAGAACCGATAACTGCTTTGCTTGGCGGTACGATCATAGGTGCAATCATGCTGGGTCGATACGATATAACTGATAAAGTTCTGCAACCTAGCATAGCTACTGACAGCGCAGCTTTTATTTTACTTTTATACTTATGGTTATTGGGGGGCCTAATGGGCGTTTGGTCTAAAACAGGTGCAGCGCAAGCTTTTGCAGACTATATGACCAAGCATTTTGTCTCTGGCCCGCGTTCTGCCAAATTAGTCACATGGATGTTAGGTGTTATCTTTTTTCAAGGGGGTACCGTAAGCACAGTATTGGTGGGTACAACTGTTAAGCCATTGGCTGACAAAGCTAAAGTTAGTCATGAAGAGATGAGTTATATAGTAGATTCAACAGCTTCCCCCATTGCATCTGTACTCGCCTTCAACGCTTGGCCTGCTTATATTCAAGCTCTTATCTTTGTGCCAGGAGTTGCTTTTTTAGCGACAGAAGCCGATAGAATTCAATTTTTCTTTTCGAGTATCCCTTTTAGTTTTTACGGCATATTTGCAGTTATCGGTACCTTGTTACTTAGTCTCAATGTGACTTTTTTCTCTGGTTCACGAATTAGAAAAGCAAAATTGCGCGCGGAGCAGACTGGCGAATTGGATGCTCCGGAAGCTCATCCCATGAGTGCCAAAGAATTGCATGTTCCTCAAGTTCCAAAAGATTACACTCCCCATGTACTCGAATTTGCGCTTCCGTTAGTTTTACTTATTGGTCTTGCCGTAGGTACATTTATCACTTTTGGCACACCAAAAGTGAATTGGGCATTTGGTTGTGCTTTATTGTTATCGTGCGTGATCGCGCTATATAAAGGCATGACGTTACATGAGTTATTGGATGGCATAGGGAATGGATTCAAAGGCGTAGTTGTCGCGTCTGTAGTGTTAATACTCGCGATTACAATTGGTGGTATAAGTAAAGAAATTGGTGGTGGCTTATATTTAATTGATTTACTCGGAGAGCAATTGCCTTTTTGGCTTTTACCCGTCATTCTGCAATTGTTGACTATGATTATTGCGTTTTCTACCGGTACAAGTTGGGGAACCTATGCGATTGCATTTCCTCTGGCAATGCCTCTTGCTTGGGTTATTGCAGAAAGCCAAGGTTTAGCAAATCCTGAAGTTTATATGGCTATTTGTTTCGCTACGGTACTGAATGGTAGCGTTTATGGTGACCAGTGTTCGCCCATTTCAGATACTACGATATTAAGTGCAATGACTACTGGTTGTGATTTAATGGACCATGTTAAATCTCAAATATTTCCTGCGTCTGTTGCGGCATTTATAGCTGCCATATTGTGGACGATCTGCACACTTATTCTGGTTTAAATAGGTAACTCATGCGTTTACGACATATAGAAGTGTTTCATGCTATCTACACTACCGGTTCAATTACCAATGCTGCAAAATTATTGTACGTGTCTCAACCTTCTGTCAGTAAGGTATTAGCGCATGCAGAGTTGCAACTCGGGTTTAAACTTTTTAAAAGAACCAAGGGAAAATTGATACCTACTTCAGAAGCTAACATGCTGTTTTCAGAAGTAGATAAAATTTATAAACAAATTCATTCCATCCGGAAAATGTCAGAAAATATCCAACACAGTGCCGATGGCATCGTTAATATTGCGTTTTCTCCAGCACTAGGTTTTCAATTGCTGCCGAAAGCGATTGCTAGTTTCCGCAAAAAGCACCCAAAGGTTAAGTTTAAATTACAAACACTTCACAATGACGAAGCACTGCAAACGCTTGTTGAACATAAATGTGACCTCGCCATATTGTATTCATCACCGACAATGCCGGGGGTGAATGAGTATGAATTGGGGGAGAGCGAAATGGTTGTTCTTTATCCAGAAGATTACTTTAACGATAATCCAAACACATTATCTGTAGACGAACTAGCAGATTCAGAATTAATCGGAATTTGGGATAGTGGCCCACTGGGAGATTTGGTCTGGAATCGATTACTTGATAGCGACGTTGAGGTACAAAGCACCCTTCAAGTAGATACCTACTATATCGCCGCCAATTTAGTTTCTCAGGGACTAGGATGTTGCACCATAGACAAATTTACAGCCCTGGGGAACTTGTCACCAAAAGTTAATATGGCTTCGTTTGAACCACCTCTTTCGTTTCAGTTAAAAGGCCTTTATTTGGACAATAAACCGTTACCGAAGATCTGCGAAGACTTCATCGACTTTGTAAAAGTTGAAGTTAACCAAATGCAGGCGGGCATAGACTAACGTTATGAACTTCGAAAGTTATCCTTATATAAAAAAATTTACTTTCACTTATCATGAATATTTTATTTCCTAGAAGGGGTTATAAATGAATATTTCACCTCCTTATCTGCTATTTATTGGCGATGCAACCGATCCGCTCAGCATTAAAATGGCTCGGAGCGCGGCAGATTGGTGTCCCGATCAATGCGTTGGCGAATTTGCGTTGCCAGGATGCACGGTAACAACTGGGCTCAGTAAAATGGGAATTCAGGAGGGCGCAAATGCGGGCGCTAAAAGCTTTGTTTTGGGATTCGCAAATAGTGGCGGTACGTTAGATCCAGCTTGGATCCCAGCCATTTTGGAAGCGATGGATGTTGGCCTCGACATTATCAGTGGCTTACATGAAAAGCTCACTAATTTCGATCCTATTGTAAACAAAGCTAATAGCTTGAATCGCAAACTGACTGATATTCGTCATCCTAGTGATAAATTCAAGACTGGCACTGGTAGAAAACGCTCTGGTAAACGAGTACTAACGGTAGGTACAGATTGCTCTGTTGGCAAAATGTACACATCACTCAGTTTACAAAGAGCGATGGAAAAGCGACAACAAACCTGTACGTTTAGAGCTACGGGACAGTGCGGAATTCTAATCAGCGGAGCTGGAGTCGCAATCGATTGTGTAGTTTCTGATTTCATATCTGGTGCAGTTGAGGCCCTATCTCCGGACAATAATGATAATCATTGGGATATCATTGAAGGTCAAGGATCTTTATCTCACCCCGCGTTTGCTGGAGTAAGTTTAGGGTTATTACACGGTGCACAACCCGATGCGATAGTAGTTTGTCATGCATTTGGAAGACAGCATATGCGAGGATTGAAAGAATATGAATTGCCTACACTTGAGCAAACTATCAGCCTAAATGAAGCCGCTGCAAAATTGACAAATCCCAATGCTGAAGTCGTGGGAATTTCAATTAATACGTCTGCTTTGCCTGAAGATCAAGCACAGGAGCAATGTGATGCTATTTCCAAACAGCTTGGCTTGCCGGTTGCTGATCCTTTTCGCCATAAACTCGACGGTATATTAGATAACTTCTTATGAAATTAACGATTAAAGCATTTCATCATTCATTGCCCTTAGCGCAGATATTTAGGATCTCAAGAGGAGCAAAAACAACAGCAGAAGTCATAGTTGTTGTTGTCAGTGATGGAACAAATATAGGGTGGGGCGAAGCTGTGCCTTATGGTCGCTATGGCGAAACAATTGAAAGCGTGAGTCAACAATTGTGGAAAGTCGCGGAAGAAATATCAAGCATTGAACAACATAGCCTGCTTCATAGTTTGCTTCCTGCCGGATCGGCTAGAAACGCATTGGATTGTGCTATGTGGGATTTACAAGCACAAATTCAGTCCAAAACAGTCAACGAGTTGATTGGTATTCCGCCAATTAATTCTTGTATTACTGCACAAACCATTAGCATTGATACAAGGGATGCGATGCAAGCCGCAGCAAAAAAGCTCAATGATCCGCCGCTTATAAAAGTGAAATTAGATGGCGATTCTGTTGTTGAAAAGATGCAAGCTATTCATGAGGTCTGTCCTAAAAGTCGATTTATTATTGATGCCAATGAAGGCTGGCATATCGGCATATTGCAGCGGATTTTGACGCCGCTGAAAAATTGTAATGTCGCACTGATTGAACAACCTTTACCCGCAGATCAGGATGATGATCTACAGGGATTTAGTTCTCCTATTCCTCTTTGTGCAGATGAATCACTGCATGTTGCATCAGATTTACAAAATCTTCGCAGCAAATATGACGCTATCAATATCAAATTAGACAAATCAGGCGGCCTTACAGAGGCTGTTCAAATGGTTAAGCAAGCAAAAGCACTTAATTTTGAAATAATGGTTGGGTGCATGGTGGGTAGTTCTCTTGCGATGGCGCCCGCATATACGTTATGTGGCATGGCTGATTATGTCGATCTAGATGGACCACTCTTGGTTGCCGAAGATCGCAAAAACCCATTTCGCTTTGATCATGGCAGAATGTCCGCTATTCCTCAAAATTTATGGGGCATGGGAAAGCAAAATAGTGAAGCACTAGCGTTATTTTCAAGCTAGTGCGACAAATTTAGTTGTATTTTCCCAGTCATTTCTTTATTAAAGCCAATGTATGAAGCTTGTTTGGCCAGCGTACTTAGCCGAGGAGGGGTAGGGCTTTGAGTATAGGCGGTTTGCCATTCAATAAGTGCAAAATCATCTAGTTCTAGCTGTTGTTCTTCACCGTTAATTTCTAGCAACACGCGATAGCTTCTATAGCCAATTCTGGGTGAATTAAAATCAAATACGACCTCTTGCCAGCCATTAGGTTGGTATTCAAAGGTACCAATAAGATGTTTTTGTCCTGAATTCAGCGCATCAAACAATTTGTCTCGGGTCTTTCTACCTTGCCAATACACATTTATGGAAGCGGGTTTATTGGAGTTTACTTTAAAACTCACACTTGATGGCGAATCGGCATTATAAACTCGTCTAAAATACTGCATACCAAACCACGCAGGCTCATCAGATAAGTTTAACGATAACCATGAGTTGTCTGGACTAGCCAGAATTTTATGATTATCAGATGTAATTAGCCGTCCTCTCTCATTGGCGTTAAAACTAGCGTGGTTCTCAAAATCGCCACCATTAGAAAGCACAACGCCTAAACGGTAGCTAATATCGTCGGGCACATCAATGCGACTAATTTGGTATTGCCACGGAAGATCGTATAAGTGTGCCAGCTTACTTTCAGACACACTTTTTGAGATTTGTTTAGTTTTACTATCAGGTATTCTAGGTAATGGCGTGATTATGCCATGACCTCCTGAGCTTGTTAGTTGAGTACTGCGTAATTTAGACAATTCGCTCAACCGTTTAAGTGTCGAATAGCGATTAATATCTGTCGCAGGAGTTGGTTTGTAGCCTTTTACATAGATTGGTATTATTTCTGCGCGATGAAAAGACTCACTGTCCATCCAAACGTAGAGCATATACGAGTGATGTGTAGAGTAAAAATACTGATCAAAAGCAAAATTACCCATTGAATAAGCAATCAATTTTTGATTATAAATTTCAAATCCTTGCGCAACATGCGGATGATGGGCAAGGGCCAATACCGCGCCTTCATCTATTGCCGCTTTTAATCTTTGTTCGGTAACTAAGGTAGGCTCGTCAGAATATTCTAAACTGCCGTGATATTGAACTATCGGCAGCAACCCTTTTGTCAGACTTTCGCCCACAGAGCTTTTGATATTGTTCATCGAGCCTAGCGCTGCACCACCTTTATCTTTTTCCGCTGTTTGAGAAGGTAAAGCTGAGCCACTCCATCCAACATAACCAAGCATAGCAAACTGACTTCCATTCAAGTCTGCAACAAAAGGTGCTAGGGCTACTTTTTCATTCAACCCAGCACCAGAAAAACCCAGTTTACGTTTATTCAATTCTTTTAATGTTGAAGTAAGCCCGTTATCTAGGTAATCAAAAGTATGATTATTACCTAAGGATACATAGTCGATTCCCGCCCATATTAAGGCATCTAAAGACTCTGGGGGAGTAATAAAGGTTACTGACTTAGCAGCTTTGGTTTTAGGCTCTTCATCTGCAATCTGAGTTTCAAGATTAATCACTGCTAAATCAGCTAATGACATGTACGGGCGCATATGTTGCAGTATCGCTTTAGTGTCTTGCTCGACAGAATTAGCTTGAATTAGCTTAGCGTCGTCAAAATGAGGAGACCAATAGCGCCTACCCATCATAACGTCTCCACCCAGAGCGAATAGAGTTCTGCCTTTTATTTTGTTGACCAATGAAATAGGGGGCACTTGTCTAGATGACGAATTAGCAAAATTATTAAGTTCGTGTTTACTAAACGTATGGATAATACTGTAAAAACCATCTTTCGATAGTTTAAATGCGAAATGTGGCCTGTTAGCCAATTTAATACTGTATGTACCCTCATTATTGGTTAAAAAATCTTGTTCTGCGACACTAATCTTTACTTTTGGAATCCCTTTGCCTTGTTCATCGACGATAGTACCTGTGACCTCAAATTCCATAGCAAAACACGGGATTGCTATTGATAACAAACACAATAGCACACTAAAACAGATATTTTTCATCGAATAAAACCCTTTGATTCTTTGAATCAAGTATATCTACAGAACAATAAACCTATCATTCTTAAATAAACAGAGATTATACAGCTAGGCTATACGGTCCTTACCTTTAAAGGGTTACGCGTAACATGTGGTTTATCTTATTTTGCTTTCACTTAGTTCGATTTTTCTTTTGTACCACGCAAGTTCATGATGTTTTGATCCTTACCTATTATTTGCAGTTTTAATTCTTTGATTTCATCCTGCAGGGCTTTAATATTTGGCGGCTGATTTGCTTCAACCTTATTTTTTATTTCAATTTTGTCTTTATCTTCTACAACAGAGGAGGTTTGATAATCACTATCATATAGCAGGGGTAATGCAGCAGCGACAGACTCGAACGTGATACTGTCAGGCTCTAAACCATCTGCAAATGCACTAACTTTGATAGTACCCGGTAGCAACTGGGTTTTAACTAGCGCACTAGCAATGCCCATCTCAACATCTGCTGGGTTATTGTCAGTAGCAAGCCCACAAATAATCTCTGCTGGTCCTTCGACAGAAAAATACACATCATCTACTGCTAATACCTTTTTAGCGCCTTGAGCATCAATAATTGAAGCACGAACAGGCACGAAATCAGTACCATCAGCTAATAAGCCAACTCCCTGTGAATCGAGTGATAGCTTTATAGCTGCAGTGCGCTGTGCGTAACGTTTTTCTTCAGAGATAACCAATTTGCCATCAATGTAGCCATTTGCGGTTAGTTTTGCTTTTTTATCTTTATTCGCCAACTTGCGAAATGCCAAACGAATATCGGTGAAATCGTAAACGTCTTTGAATACGAAAGGTGGATTTGGCAAGTGTTGAAAGCGCGGATCAGAAGATGGTTTTATTGGTCCATAGGTTTTATCCAAAAAACTGATAGCTACTTCATCTACATTAGAGAATATTACAACATCACTTGGCGATATTTGAGTTAGCTCATGTGCAATGAATAACATTGGCCCTGTTTCAATGCCAGCTAAATTAAAGTTAGAACTGTATTGGCTTTTGTATAAATAATAAGTGTATTTAGGGAGTCGCAGAGTGTTGAGCTGGCCTCCCCAAAATGGATCTGGATGATAACCTCGTTGATGATCGATTCCCGCCCACATGGCACCACCTAAGCGAACTTTTGGGGTAGGGTAGCGATTGCTCAAATATTCAGCCTGTACAAGCGACTGATTTAATAGTGCTTTTTCACCCCATTCTAGAGGCACTCTAGTAGCTGCATTCTGAGACTTCCAACTGTCAACTTCATAGCCATCACCGTATTCTCGGTTAAACGAATTGATGTTGGGATCTTCTCCATGATAATGAATATCTAATCCACCTTTGACTGCTTCCTGATGATCGGTAACTGTAAACATACCTGGAAAAGGAAATTCTTCATGGGCAATGTTATGCATGGTGTTCATTGCATGCCCTGGTTGCGTGGGTGTCTCATTGAGAGCCGTTTCCCACATTAAAATTGAAGGTCTATTCCGGTCTCGCCGGACTAAATCACGGGTATCCTGATAAAGTCGTTGTTCAAAAATGGGCGAATTAAAATTGAAAAAATGCCAGCCAGGGTTTGCTGTAGTGGTTAACATCCCCAATTCATCGCAGGCATCGTAAAAAGCAGGATCCATTGGGTAGTGACCAGCTCTTATGATGTTGCTACCGCCTTCTCTCAACAGTTTTACGTCACGCCATTGACCAGAATTAGGGAGTGCATTACCAACATAAGCATAGTCTTGATGTCTATTTACGCCTAAGAGCTTTTTACCTATCCATTTTTTATTGATAAATAGCCCTTCAGCTCCTTGCATTTCGAATAGTCGAATACCTATTCGAGTGCGCATACTGTCTATAACGTCGCCACCTTCAAGAATATCCGTGCGAATAAAATGTAAATAGGGATCATCCGGATGCCATAAGCGAACGTTTTTAACGAAAGCCTCTTGTGTTATTTGCTGGCGTTGACCTGCCTTGATTTTAATTCCTTGTTTAAACGCAAAAAGTTCTTTATTTTCAGCATTCTCTAAAACGGAACGTACCGTCAATGCCTTTGCTTTATTGCTGCTATTGATGACTTCTGTTTTTATAACCAAATCAGCATTAGCTTTGCCCGAATTATTATTAACATCGAGAGTAGCCACAAAAACACCGCCTCCAGCCACAGTGTCGCTGAGTTCTGTTAGTGACACGTGTACATTCGATGTTTGGATGAGGTAAGTATCACGGTAGATACCACCCATGTAAGTAAAATCTAACCCTTCTTGCGGTTTGCCGGGTAGATACAACTTATTGTTTTCATTATTAGCTAAAACAGCGATTACATATTTACCATCTTTGCTAGGTACAGCGCTAATATCTACAGCAAAAGGCAAATAGCCACCAAAATGTTCGGCTACTTTCGCACCGTTTAACCAAACCTGTGCATGTCCCATAATGGCTTCAAAATAAATAAATGTCTTTTTTGGTCCGTTAGATTCTGGCAAATAAAATTCTTTTCTGTACCAAACATCACCTTGATAGTTTCTACCACCACTAGCATTGATTCCCAGCGTTTCTATTCCATGCGGTAAGTTTGCTCCTATCCACTGGCTATCATCAAAGTTGATAGCATAAGCGTTCTTTAAACTACCTTTATAAACTCGCCAACCAGGATTAAAGTTGAATACTTTTCTTGGACTATAGGGAACAGCATAAAAACCCGCTGTAGAAAAACTAGGGATGCTTAATTCATCTCCATGGCAAACATTACTGAAGGAAAATGTTAAAAATGAAAGCATTACAATAAAGGGTTTAATCATGGTTTCGATCCACAAAGAAGACATTATTTATTCTGGTATTCATCATTCACTAAATTGAATCTAACCGCTAGCGAAGAGTAGCAATAAATCGTTAAAAATTAGTTTTATCTATCGATGTATTTTTTAAATCTTGATGTGCCTTATTTTGAAATCTGAGTCATATGTACGGCAAAACTTCTCAGATTTTAAATTTTGGAAGTTCAATAATTTCCAATATTAAAGCGTAAAAGCAACACGAGTTAATTCGATATAAATTAGATAATTCATAATTCCAAATACAATTATCAGAAATTCTAAAGTCGTCTAATTTTCACTTTTTAATCAAATTGTACTAAGTACTCGCAAACTACAAAGCCCAGAGCATATAAAGATAAAGGACTTTATCTTGAATAATCATAATATACGCATAATGTATATTATGTTAAATATAATATATTGAGATGAATTCCCCTGTCTTGTTGTGAAGACGGTCAGCTAGATGGAGATTTTTAAGATATGTTTAAATTCCAGATAAGATTAATTTTGAAGTTTGCTTTGTTCCATCCCAACAAATGCCAAATGAATCTTTTACTAATCTTTAAAGTGACACGCTTAAAAACAATATATACAAACCGTTTGCTAAATTTGTTTGAACTTTTAATTTTAATTGCGTTTAGTAGTTGAGCAAAAATTAGAACTTTATACTAATATTGGTTGTATGTTTATTGTACAGGCACGGGCTTGATTTTGAGGGATTATGATAAATGCTTTAAAATTTTTCGCATTGATACTATTTGTCTTTTTGATGTCGAGTTTCTATTCAAATAAAGCTAATTCCGCTTTGATACATTCACACTGTGATATTAAAACTTATGGCTCTATCGACTCAACTAATGTTACAGGAAGCCTTCCTGCTGATTATCGACCTGGCGGAAATAGAGCTGGAATGGAAGTATTCCAATTTGCACCTTTACTTAATGAGGTTCCCCCTCCAAGTACTGTAAAAAATTGTAATTATGAAATTTCAGACATTACTAAGATAGAAGTTAAATTTACGTTTGTTGGAACTATGGTTTGGCAAAACTTTAAATTCGGAGGACCTACTGGAATTAATATAGCCCCCCCAAACAACATTACATTCCAAAGTGGTGTTACAAAAATATTTCAACTTGAACCCCATGTGCTTATGACAGCTGAATTAGGTCCCCTCGATGTAAGTATGCCCAAAGGTGCTACTGGATTTACCCTGTTTTCAGATAATGAACTTTTTAATATTACCTCTGCTAGTATAAAACTAAGTGGAAATCACTATTACATTGATAGCCCATTATCAATCCATTTATTAGCGTTCGGTTTAATTTTACTCTTTAAGAGGAAATACCAACGTTTCGATGATGTTGGTAGACGTTAGTGAAAACTAAAGGATTAATTTTCGTCATATTTAATCCAAATTAATTCAAACGGTTAGCTCAACTCTGCATTACCCAAAACCTCTCCATTTCTCTGTTTCTGCATCTGCTCTGCCCTACTCTACGTATTTTCCTGTGTCAAACAGCACAGATTTGTTAGGCGCATTTTGGCTGAATTACCGTTTAGGTCTCTAATTTACGACGAAACACTATAACTTGTTGTTCTTAGTAACTGCTTTTATGTGCTATGCAGAATTTGACCAGTCTCGCCGTCGCTAGAAACTAAAGCAACAACAATCGGTATCGCACCATAAAAAGTCATAAGGATTACATAACCTTTAGGCCTGTCATCAAAAACTTTGTATTCGAATACTTCTGGGTTCTCACCATAGGATTGTTTTCCAACGAAAAAGCGTGTTACTCGCTCGGTTGTTTCGTCAGTCCATCTATTTATTTCATCCGATTTTTTTGAGGTGAAATCGCGAAGCTCATTGGTCATCACTATAGAATTTCCTTTCCACTTTCCACTGGTGTGATGAAAATATAAACCTAGAGCTATGCGGAACAAGACGCTTTCAAACCTTTTGGTGTCTACATTGTAAGTGGCTGTATGCTCAATCTTGCCGCAGGGGTGTTTTAACATCACATTTTGATAATTTGCGAGAAAGTCAACATAAGTATTGGGCCGTCTATCGATTGCTCTCATTATTTTAGTATTGAACAGATGTTCCTTAATGTCATTCCCGTGGAAGCAAGTTGAAAGACAGAAAACTAGGTATTCATCATCTTTACTCTTACAATTATTATGTATTTCGCATGACGGAACAGTAATGAGTTTTTTCCGTAAGTTTATATCTCCTAACACGTCCTTTTGCTTAGGAAAAATTGCTTTAGGGGGAATATGTTCTTTGGTTGTTGCTAGGGCATCACACATATAACAAGTCTTTTCACGCATTTTCACTCCACTTTTCTATCTTTGCCAGAAGATGCGCGTCGTTTTCGTTCAACTTGGACGTAAACTGTGTCGGTCGTTGCACTACTAGAGTGCCCCAAATCTTCTGACAAATCTTTCAAAGGCCTATCTCTTTCAATTTCCATACTGGCACCGGTATGACGCAGATAATGTGTGGTGGCTTCATTTAATTTCTGTGCGGCTTCCAATCCTTGTTCTGCCTTCATTTTATCAAATGCAGCATCGAACACACTCTGAATAAGCCTCGAAATTTGACGGCTTGTTAAGCCACCTCGACCGCGTATTTTTTCAACCAAGATAGTTTGTTCACCCTTAGATGGTAAAGGCGAAAGACCTCGCCATTCCCGGTAACGCTTAAGAAAAGGCAGATAGCCTAAAGGCACAGTAATATCACGGATCTTTTTTCCTTTACCATAAGCCTTGAACCACCAATTATTCTCTTCATCTGTCCAAAAGTGACTCATCATTGGTGTCCAATCCTGACGTTCAGACAGCTCAGATAGCCTTAAAAACAGCGTTTTCATTGTGGCCACAATAAACAAATTGCGTTCTAGTAATGGCTTTTCCTAAACAAAACTCCAAATACACGCATAGCAAATGAGAATTATTTACATATTGTTTGATACACGTTCCTTAGAGCTTTTTTGTGATAACTATTTGTGTCCGCCAAGAATCTCAGGTGCAAATCGAAAGGCTTTAATGAAGTATTGACTGCGTAGTGTTATACAATGATGCATAGTCTCCGTTGTTTTAGATGTAGTAGTTCAGACTAAATCAACCAGTCTTCGTTCACAGCCCAATGCTGGATTGCTGTAGAAAAATCGTCTACTACCATTTTCGAATCCATTAGCTTTACTTCCAATGTTCCCTTTGTGCCAGCGTATGTCCAAAAATGACCAGAGAGTCGCTTTCGGTCAGCAAATTCTGACAAAGACAACTGTGCTGCTCCCTTCCTAATACTATTTTCGAAATCTTTATCTTCTTCATTAAACATGTATGCAAGTAACTTCAATCCTATGTTCTTATCATAAATAAATTTTTCAACTTTGGATGATGTTGTCTGCAGTTCTGTAAAAGCTTGTATGGATAATGAAAACCAAGTTTGTCTGACAACAAGTACAAACTTTGCAGGCTCTCGTGCATTGCCGTCTGTATCTTTCCAATCAGAGCTAAATCTGCCGATCCAGGTACCATTCAGATCAGGTTTGAACATTATTTTTCGCAAATATGGCCAACGCCAGCCTGCTTTAAAATAAAGCGTCCAAAACATTAAAGTTAAAGAAATGCCAGAAAATAACGCTTTAAGACTGTCGACACTGAATACACCAAAACTCTGAAAGCTATAAAGCGCTAACCAAAAACATGCACCGAAGACGACCGTGATATACACAAATATTTTCACCTGATTGTCATTCATAAATACAGTTCCTGTAATTGACCAACTTTTGCAATAACTGTCTGTTTATTAGCATTGACGCACAATACTTCCTGTATTCCTTCATACATTGAAGCCAGTTGGGCAGTCCTTATCCGAGCACCAACATTATACGTTAGTGAAAAACCGTCGTTAGGCAAGGCTGGCGCCACATATTGTGCGACTTTTAACACAGATTGATGGGGGTAAAAGACATGAAAGCCATCGTGTCTGACATCATGGATTGAGGACAACTCCCATAAACTATTTATTAGATTCAAGCTGTTTATCTGAATAGTCGCGTCATTATTGACCAGCGGCGTCAAGGGAAGTATTTCTTTTGATATAGGGTTAAGCGAAACAATTAGTCCAAACCCCGTAAAACTAGTGTCTTTATGCCTTATTTTGCTCTCTAGTGATTGATACATTCCACTTAAATCGAAGAAGGTTGTTTCTTGCTTAAAGGTACCTTTATCACTTTCGACATTTACATTCTGTGTTTTTACATGCTTTTTGTTCCCAACGTCCATTTAATACCCAATTATGTATGTATGCGGTTTTTGAAAATAAAAATATAAGGCCTGGTTTTTTCTACTATTGATCATTCTACTTTGCGGTCTTTACCAGATGAAGCCCGTCGTTTACGCTCAACTTGTACGTAAACAGTATCAGTCGTTGCACTGCTTGAATGCCCTAAGTCTTCCGATAAATCTTTCAATGGACGATCTCTTTCAATTTCCATACTAGCCCCCGTATGTCTGAGGTAGTGAGTTGTGGCTTCGTTCAGCTTTTGCGCAGCATCAAGGCCGTGCTCAGACTTCATCTTGGTAAATGCTGCGTCAAATACCTGCTGAATAAGCCTAGAAATTTGCCTACTAGTTAATCCACCTCGACCGCGTATTTTTTCAACTAAGATAGTTTGTTCACCTTTAGACGGTAAAGGTGAAAGACCTCGCCATTCCCGATAGCGTTTAAGGAAAGGCAGATACCCTGATGGCACAGTAATATCACGGATCTTTTTTCCTTTGCCATAAGCCTTGAACCACCAATTGTTATCTTCATCTGTCCAAAAGTGACTCATCATTGGAGTCCAATCCTGACGCTCTGACAGCTCTGAAAGCCTCAGAAACAACGTTTTCATTGTCGCTACAATAAATAAATTTCGCTCCAGCAATGGATCGTTTTCAGCCAATTCCACTGCAGTATCTAACAAGTACTGCCATTGTTGCTCGGTCAAACGACTTATCGTCTTTACCTGGCTGTCTTTTATTAAGTGTTTACAGTCACGTTTTGCTAGCGGTATGGGATTACCAAAACATATTTCTTCATCAATCAAATGTCGAAAAAAAGAGTTCAATGCCACAAAGGTTGACTCGAGCGTCTGTAGTGATGGCTTGTATTTTTTGGGGTCAAGCACGCGTTCTTTATCGTACTTCGGTGGTGTTTGTCTAAATGGCGTCCACTTAGGGTTTGAAGCAAAGTAACCATTCTCTAGCGAAAACCGATCGTACAATTGCGTGCTTATCCAATTAACCGGCGGCGCCACACAAAAGTCGATATAGCGTAAAATGTCAGTTTTGCGTAAATCATCAACTGGTTGTTTGTCGACGAGAAACACCCAAAGTAGAAACTTTTCGATATCGTTTCTAAAACGCGTATAGGTATGCTGGGATTTGTTGCGTCCAATATACAACAAGTAGTCTTTGGCCCAATGCCAATGCTTTTGTACCCACTCAGGCTCTTGATGGAGAAACTTTGTTAATTGTGGATAGTCTGATGATTCGTGCTCGGACAGTTCGATATAAGTCGGAAACAAAGGAGTAGGTTTTATTGTGGCCACGGTACGGATTAGGTAATTCTTTAGTGTTCCCCACTATAATACGCTTAACTCCCTATGTCTAATACTAAACCGTATTAGACATAAGGGGTATTTATGCCTGCTCTATAAAATGCTTACATGTAGAAGCTATAACTTACTTGTGGCTTTTCATTGATATCGACATATTTCATGATTTCACCTACTTTCTTCGCGCACTCCAATGTTATAGGTAGTCTTCCGTCAAGCTGGGTGTTATTCCAATTCATCTTGGTCAATCCAAGCACTTCCTCTGCTAACTCTTCTAGTGATGAATCATTTTCATAGACGTCGAGTTTGAGCGGATTGGGAATGTAAGCCCCTGGGTAGGTTTTATAAAACTCAATCATGCCTCTTGTATATAACACCCCTTCACTTTCGCTCAAGGATAATAGTGTACCTCGCAGCGGTGGATAGCTGTTATTACTAAACAATCGAATATCGGTGTTTGTGATCGAGACGAAGTCCTTAGAGCGAATATTTTTTTCCTCTAGCACCCGGCAAAACCCTTGGATTTCAGTGTCCCTGAATTTTGAGGTCTTGTGGATGACTATCCTTGCAGGCATTTGCATCAAGGCTTTGTCGTATTCAGACAACGCTGAACTTAGCAAGTCATATGCTTGCTGTTCTGACATATACGGGCGTTTATCGTTTTTATCTAACACGACCGGCGTACCGCGCAATATTACGCCATGGCCAAACTCATCAAAAACCTGTGCGAGGCTTGTTGACATCGTTTCGCCGTCTCTACTTTTATAAAAGCCAATGCCAACATAGCAACTCTTGGGCTTAAATCGCTCCTCTTTTAATCGCCATGGGACTGTCTTGTTGCCTTTATAATAGAGCGCTGTTGCAAAATTCCATGCTCGGGTCGCGTCATCTTGGTTGCCCTTATTGGCTTTACCCGTCAGTAATGTGCTCTCTAATACTAACTGCAATGGTATACCTAAATGCATGCACTTTGCTTTCAAAAGACGTCGGAAATCATGTTCTAGATATTGGGCTATCTCGCCTTTATCTTGCGCGGTTTCTTTTTGTCGCTGGGTCAACGAAACAAACATTTCTTCAGGAATCACACATATGATCACATCAATAGCACGATTTTCAGCTAAAAACTGGACTTGTTCGTAATACAAATCAACGGCTGCAACGACACGTTCTTCACGGGTAGCAATGCGACTTACTTTGACAATCGACGATTTTTGGATCGCACGGGTAAATGCTGGCGAAGACAAGAGCCTAGTATGAAAGCCATAGTCAGCTGAAACTCCACCAAACCCTTTGAATAAGTTAGATAGTTCACTTTCTTTGCCAACGATGCCACTTCTGCACATTTCAAGCCAGACATCGAGCTTATCAACCCCCTCGCCTCTTCCAACAATACCCAGCCTGAGCTCAGAACGTCGCAATTCATCTTTAGTGTCATACACACCCAAGCGTTCTATTCCGTTTCTAGGGCAAATATGCGGCCCTTTACCAAACTCCAATAACGGCTCTTCAATAACGGTAATTTTCATCGTCTATTCCTCGCCAAGCTCATCATTAGTTTCGGCAATGCTATCTTCATCTTCCTCGGATACCATTTGAAGTAATGGCCCGACTTTAACCGCCTCCGCCTCAGTTTTGAGTGTCGATTGCGATAAGAAAAACGCAACAAACCTTGTGAGATTTCTTACTGCTTGGTTGTTTTCAAGACCTTTTTGCTTTGTTACCAACTTGTCATGAAACCTTGAGCGACGATAGGTATTATATGTGTATAACCAGCTTGGTACTATCAGTACATGATATTGCCCCATCGTTCTGACGAATGTTAGTTGGAAACTCAGGTGTTTAAAGTGAGCTATCTTTCCGGGCTCTTTTCTACTGTCTACACGCTCAAAAACAGTACGATGTGCGGTCTTAAGCCCTTTCCATGTCTCTTTTCTATGGCTTTGCTTGTCATCTTGCGGTAAGAAGTAAAAGTGTTTTTCATAGCTATCAAATCCGACATAATGATCTGTTAATTGCTCTCGCAATTGACCTTGGAGCAAAACCTTAAACACGTTTTCATATTCAACAAAATCAGAGTTGTATAACTCGTCAGTCCCCATACTTTCAATAGTACCAACATCGATAATTGATTTTAACGGTATGTGTTGGTTGAAATCAGTAAAGGAAAATATCTTTCCATCATGAAATGCCCACCCGGCAAACTTAGATCCCTCTAACGCTAAGGCTAGTCGAATACACAACTGCATATCTGACTTTTTACCTTTGTAATCGAGCTCACTTCTAGCACGAGCTAAAATGTCTTTTTTTACAATAGACGCTTGTGCAACAAAAACGGATTTTGGAAACGTTATTGGCGCGAGATTAGTGGTAAACACTCCATTGTTACTTTCTTTCGGCTCGCGCAGTGCCAAGTATCCATCAATATCACCAAGAATAAGTTTAAATTCATGTAATATGCGTTTTTGCGCAGTCACTCGCAGTCCAGTGACTTTTGAGAGAATATCCGCACAATCGATAATGTGCTTTTTAGTATCAAATAAAAATTTCCCGTTGGTTATTTTATCAACCGCTTGTTGTGAATAGCTTTTCTGTTTATTAACAAGCATGAATATAAAGAGTTCATCAAAATTAGACTGGTAATTTTTATCTATAAAAATGGACAGTGTCTTTCTAACTTTTTCCAAATCGGTTGTTGCCGTAACTTGAAATGCGACACGGTCGAACTCATCACCTAAGTCGATACCAGGGAAATTTTTCTGTTTAGCATTCAAGTTGTACAATCGAGGTAGATGAAACAACTCTTTTAAGATGGGAATGAATGCATCTTCCATCGCCAGATTTATATCAAGCCTCCCTTGTTTACTGGCTAGCGCTACTTGGCTGATTAATCGAGACACTACGTCACGTAATTCATTTTCAACGTTTAATGCATCCATATGCCTCTTCTTTCATCCTTTTTACAAGTACTTGCTATATATACGAATATCTAAGGGCATCTTTCTTAAAATCAATGACATCTACACATCTTATGTATAAAAAAGAGGCGCCACGCGACAAGTGGCGCCAATATTTCACTTAAGCAGTCGATCGCCCATGAACAATACGATACAACACCGGTAACACCATCAGTGTTAGTATCGTAGAGGAAATGATCCCACCGATGACCACTGTGGCCAAAGGCCGTTGCACCTCTGCGCCAGTACCCACGTTGAGCGCCATAGGCACGA
Source organism: uncultured Alteromonadaceae bacterium (assembly GCA_947503265.1). Lineage (GTDB taxonomy): Bacteria > Pseudomonadota > Gammaproteobacteria > Enterobacterales > Alteromonadaceae > Aliiglaciecola. The sequence continues at coordinate 54,680 of CANNDC010000006.1, read as the reverse complement.
ACCCAAGGCTTGCTACCAATGCAGTCATCAAAACAGGTCGCAATCGAGTGATGGCCCCTTCAACAATAGATGTGATGAGCTCCCCTGTTTCTTTGAATTGTTGCTTTATAAACGACAACATCACAAGACCATTTAGTACCGCAATACCAGAGAGCGCGATAAACCCAACGCCTGCGGATATCGACAATGGCATGTCCCTCAGCCACAGTGAGAACACGCCGCCCGTCAATGCAAGCGGAACACCTGTGAATATAATAAACGCATCTCGCAGCGAGCCAAACACCACCACTAAGAGCACCAAGATGACGAACAAGGTAGCAGGTACCACCAGAGATAAACGCTGACTCGCGCTTTCTAACTGTTCAAAGGTACCGCCATAGTCGAGCCAGTAGCCTGCTGGCAAATCTACTTGTTCAGCTATTTGGGTTTTAGCTTCATCAACAAAGCTGCCCAAATCGCGGTTTCTCACATTGGCGGTGACAACCACTCGTCGCTTACCATTTTCTCGGCTAATTTGATTCGGGACGCTTGAATAGCCTAATTCAGCTACCTCCGACAAAGGCACAAAACCGCCATCGGGTATCGCGATAGGAATATTCCCAATTGCCTCTAAATTACTTCGCGTTTGTTCATCAAAGCGCACCAGTAATTCAAAACGACGGTCACCCTCAAATATCAGCCCTGCACTATTGCCTCCCACTGCTGATGCTAACCACGCTTGCAAGTCAGTGACATCCAATCCATATCGCCCTAGAGCAATGGATTTAGGGTTAATGGTAAATAATGGAATGTCGTCGACTTGTTCAAGCCGTGCATCTGCTACGCCATCTATGGATTGTAATACGCTGAGAATGTCGTTAGCCGAGGCGACTAAGGTATCTAAATCGTCACCAAATACCTTAATACCTAAATCTGAGCGTACACCGCTTATCAATTCGTTAAAACGCATCTGAATGGGTTGTGTGAACTCATAATTATTACCCGCCACATCCTGTAAGTCTTGCTCTAACATTTCAACAAACTCAGCTTTAGAGAGATTGGGGTTAGGCCATTCATCACGTGGATGTAACATTACAAAGGTGTCAGTTACATTGGGCGGCATGGCATCGGTCGCCACCTCGGCTGTGCCGGTCTTGGCAAACACGGTTTTCACTTGCGGATAGCTCATGATTTTATCTTCAAGTGTTTTTTGCATCGACACGGCTTGTTCAATTCCCGTGCCGGGGATGCGCATAGCATGAAGCGCAATATCGCCTTCATCAAGCTGCGGAATAAACTCCGTACCCAGTCGCGTGGCCATTAAAATGCTGACCACCACAAGTGATGCCGCGCCCGCCAAGACAAACCATCTGAATTTAAGTGCGCCGCGCAAGATGGGTCGATACACCGACTTGCCCGCCACTATGATGGGGCTTTCTTTTTCACTGACTTTGCCTGTCATAAACATGGCAACCGCTGCAGGCACAATAGTGATTGAGAACACCATCGCTGCAAGCAGTGCCATAATGACGGTCGCGGCCATGGGATGGAACATTTTGCCTTCTACGCCTGTTAATGAAAACAGCGGAATGTAAACGACCGTGATGATGAGCACGCCAAACAAACTAGGCCGTATCACCTCATTCGTGGCTTGAAAGACCAACTCTAGGCGCTCTTTTAATGGCAATACGCCACCTGTGCGTTTTTGGGCTTCTGACAATCGCCTAATGCAGTTTTCTACAATAATCACAGCGCCATCAACAATCAGGCCAAAATCCAGTGCGCCTAGACTCATCAAGTTAGCCGATACACCATAATTGACCATGCCCGTGATGGTCGCAAGCATTGCAAGCGGAATTACAGCGGCAGTAATAAGCGCGGCACGAATATTACCCAGCAATACAAAGAGCACCACAATGACCAGTAATGCGCCTTCTACGAGGTTTTTTTGCACTGTATCAATCGCTTTATCAACAAGCTTTGTTCGGTCATAGACCGGGTCAATCACTATCCCACTGGGTAGACTTGCTTGTATGTCATCCATCTTGTCAGCGACTGCTTGTGCGACAGCGCGGGAATTACCGCCCACAATCATCATCGCGGTGCCAAGTACGGTTTCTACCCCTTCTTGCGTAGCTGCACCGGTTCTAAGCTCTTTGCCAATCGCCACGCTGCCAATGTCTTTCACCGTGACCGGAATCGAATTAACGCGTTTAACCACAACGTTTTCAATATCGCTAATGGTTTGTAACTGCCCTTGCGAACGAACGAGTATTTGCTGCCCATTACGTTCAATAAAGCCTGCCCCCTGATTGGCATTATTGCGGGCTAGGGCTTGATGAACATCATCAAGACTTACCCCAAAGTTGAGCATTTTGAGTGGCTCAGGATTGACGTGATATTGCTTCACATATCCCCCGATAGCATTGACCTCAGTAACGCCTTTTACTAATGAGAGCTGCGGTTTTACAATCCAGTCATGGATTTCTCGCAGAGCCATAGCATCATAAGCCTCGCCATTTTCTTGCCGAGCGTTTTGTTCGGCGCGAAGGGTGTACATGAATATCTCACCGAGGCCTGTGGCAATCGGTCCCATTTCTGGCTCTAAACCTTGCGGCAGTTGGCTTTTTATCGCACCTAATTTGGTATTGATGAGATTACGCGCAAAATACAGGTCGGTGCCTTCATCAAACACCACCGTCACTTGTGATAAACCATAGCGCGACAACGAACGGGTGTAAGATAGATTCGGTAAGCCTGCTAGCGCAGTTTCCACCACAAAGGTAATTCGCTGCTCGGTCTCAAGCGGTGAGTAGCCGGTTGCTTGGGTATTGATTTGCACTTGTACATTGGTGATATCAGGCACCGCATCAATGGGCAGTTTGTTATAACTGAAAAAGCCCATCCCCATCACCAAAAAGGTCAGCATCAGCACCAAACCTTTGCGCTCAATGGAGGTCCTTAATATGGATTCAATCATACAAGTGCTCCTCTATCGCAATGGCCATCACTATCAGCAAGGCAAGCACTTATGCGTTGGATTGGAAAGTTCAGATGATTAATGATCATGTCCTGCCTCCGATTTTTCCAGGTCGGCTTTAAACAGAAAACTGTTGTTCACAACCACTACATCCGATATCGCAAGACCGCTTAGCACTTCAACACTAGCAGCGTCTTGTCTGCCTAGATTGACAGGCTCAGGATGATACTCATCGCCTTTTTTAATAAAGACCACACTGCTTCCCTCGTATTCTTGTATCGCTGCCTTAGGTACAACAATAGAAACATCAAGCGTTTCAATCGTGATATTACCTAACACAGCAGCACCAACCGGCCAATGTCCAGACGTATTGTCAATGTTGGCGTAAGCAAGCACATAAGGTTGCTCATCGGGTGAGGGCAAAATATGACTGACAACGGTATCAAATGTTGAATCGGCCAGTGTGAGTTGCACAGCCTGTTGCTCTGCGACTGCACGGAGTTGATTGGGAAACACTTTAAGCTGCGCCCAAACGCCGTCGTAATTCGCTAAAGAGAAGAGCACTTGTCCATTAGACAATTCACCTTCGTTCGCATGTCTGGCAATGACGGTGCCAGCAAAGGGGGCGGTAAGTGAATAGCTTTTAAGGCTTTCATTGGATTCAACTACAGCCAGTGCCGCACCTTTTTTTACCTTGTCGCCTAAATTGGCATTGACGCGTGTGACCACGCCATCAAATCTGGCGCGAATATGACTGAGCGAGGCAGGATCGGTCACAACATTACCATACACTGTCTTGGTAATGTTAAGGGTGCCTGCACTTACCGCTTGCGTCGTTACACCCACTTGTGCTGCCATTTCTGGGGTCATGGTTACAAACTCATTGCGATGCTCATCTTTTTTCTCATCGTCATGGTCGCCCTCGCCACTGATGGCAGCAAAAGAAATGAGTAATGCGCTTACCAATAAGGCAGCTCTGCATGAGGATAAAATAGTGATGGTTAGTGTTGAACGTTTCATTTTGACACTCGCTGAAAATTAGGGACTGATGATGTGGGTAAAGCAGACTGCGCCGATGTTGCCGAAGTGCTAGATAACGGCGTTGCCGTTAACGATTCAATATCAGCGGCTCGCTGATGGGCTTGTCTTGCTGAGTGAATAAGGGCTTGTTTTGCATCAAGCAGTTCTTGACGTGTACTCACCCACTCAAGGTAGCTAAAGCGACCATCAAGGTAAGCCTGCTCCACCAGTGTCAAGGCTTGCTCAAGTGGAGGGATAATTGCATCTTGCAATGTTTGTACATTAAGCAATGCATTATTCCTTGCCAAGAGCGCCGTATTGAGTTGGTGAAAAAGCGCTAAGGCAGCGCCTTGTCGTTGTTGCTCTATTTGATCAAGCGCTGCTTTTTGTTGCTCGTACTCGCCCAAGTTTCGCTCGCTAGCGAACAAGGGCATGCTGACCCCTGCCACAAAGGCGGTTTCATCAATACCGTTCATACGCCGAATGCCCGCTGTCCAACTCAAATCAGCTTGATTGGCCGATTGCGCTAGCCTGACTTGCGCCTCTCGCAGTCGATATTCCTGTGCAAACACATCAATGTTTGGACTATTGGCGACTTGCTCAAATAAAACCGAAAGGGAGGGCGATGGTGACAATGCAAACAAATTGCCTTCCACTTTAGTAAAGCGCGGTGCTTGCTCGCCCCACATAATGGCGAGGCTTTTTATCATCCCCACATGGGTTTGTTTGGCCGTGAGTACATCAAGTCTTGCACGCGCCAGTGCCGCATCGGCGCGTTGTTGTTCAAACGCGGGGGATGCGCCTGCTTCAACACGTTTTGCAACCGATTGATAGGTGTATATCGCTAACGCTTGTGCTTCTTCATACGCGTCAATTAAGGCTTGCTGCGCCAATACATCCACATAGCGGCGGGTGACCTCAGCGAGGATATCCAAGGTGCGTATTTGCTTTTGTGCCTCAATCACTTGTGATTTGGCGCTAGTAAAGTCACTTCGCGCTTGCAGTTTGTCTCCAAACTCAATCACCGACGATAAGCTTAAGGTAAGCTCGGTGTCTTTTATGCCAGAGACCTCACCAGTACCCAAAAAGTTTTCAAGCTCAATACCGGCGTTTAACTCAGGTTTGAGTGCCGCTGTTTTTAACTCGCCTTCGAGCGCTTGCTGCTTAAAGGCAAATTCATGCAAATAAGGTGCATTTGCCAAGGTGCGCTTGATGGCACTTTCTAAGCTAATTGACCTTGTTTCGCTGTTGCTTTGCATGTGCGCATGGGCAGGCAAATACGCAAAAACAGCCATACTACATACGCTCAAGGCACAGGTGCGCACCGAGCGTTTCAATGATAAAAATGTCATTGTTTACATCCTACTATGTCAAAAAATATTTCCCGCTATCAAGATAGCGAACCAAGATTTGAGATAACTAGGAGGTGTATTTGGGTGGCCTAAGCAAGCGCGAGATTGGGGCGTCAATGACTTTTGACAGGTAGAAAAAGGCGTGACCTTCGTTGACTAAAAATGGTTTGAGACTTGATGCATCCCCTACCCACTGAGTATGAGAGCCATGGCAATGTCCGCAGTGATGGCAATCTGCTGGATTGTGGAAATTATCGTCTGAAGCAGAAGCATTCTGCGACGGCTGCGCATTGTCAGGCGCAATGAGTGCATGAGGATGATGGCCGTCGTGCTCATCATGATTATGTACTTCAGACAAATGCGTAACATCAAGCGTATGAAAGTCCAATAGACTGGCGACAGCCGTGAACGACTGACATAACATCAGCATGATCACTAAATAACTCGTCGCTTTTGTTTTAAACATCTATTACTGTTCTTCCATAGTTTATATTGCGAAGCATAGCATAATGCACACGCCTTATCTGTGCACGAATGTTGCTGTTACTTGTTGTACTGCTAAAGCGCATCTGCCTCGTCTCTGCACGCCTCGTCAGCAAACTCAAATTCGATGGTCGTATGCACAAAATCATAGTTAGTAAGAGACGCCCTAAGCCCTTCTTTTAACTCGCTCATAGTTTGCAATGAAATATTCTGCGTTAACTGTATATGTGCAGTCATCACATTGTGCTCTCCGTCGAGCGACCAAATGTGGAAATGATGCACACTGTCCACGTTATCACTTTGTAATAAAATATTGCGCACCTCTTCCAATTGCTTCTTATCGGGTGTGGCTTGCAAAAACAATAGCACGGTCTCTTTTAGATTACGGCCTACGTTAAATAAGATAAAGAGTGTAAAACCAATCGATAATATCGGATCGAGTATCGCCCAAGGCTTAAACATCAGCACGATAGAGACGATGAGTACGGCTACCCAACCCAGTACATCTTCTAACAAATGCCAGTTGAGCACTTTTTCGTTAAGCGTGCTGCCGCCGCTGAGTTTATAGGCGGCAAAACCGTTTACCGCAATACCAAAAATAGATAGCAGCAACATTCCTTCAGCTTGTGGCATTTCAGGGTTAGATAGACGCGGAATGGCTTCAAACAAAATCCATACCGAGCCGGTAATTAATACCAAGCCATTGATTAATGCACCTAACAGGGAAAAGCGCTTATAGCCATATGAAAAAGTCTTGTTAGCCTCTTTATCACTCAGTTTGTTTAAACCCCACGACGTACCAATCGATAAACTATCGCCCAAGTCGTGCACCGCATCGGCCATGATTGCCGTGCTGTTTGTGAGCCAGCCACCAATAAACTCGATAATGGTAAACGCCACATTAAGAAAAAACGCCCAACCGATGCGTTTGGATGCTTCCCCTCCGTGTGAGTGACTATGATTGTGACTGTGCATGGTTGATCTTATCCAATATTATTTGGTTACTTTGGCTGATAGGTAATGGCTTAAACGGGCTAATGTTAGCGCCGCCTGTATTGCCATTTGGAATTAGGCCAAAAGCAGTTTTTGTAAATGCGCCGATAAGCCTCAAGACCTTACCGAAGCATTCTTTTTTATCGCTATGTTTGAGTCCGTGTTTGAGCATGTAATAATGTGCCACGCAATGAAGCTTTGTAGAATGTTGTCCAATCACATGCGCATCTTCTAAATGTCGAAATGCGTCTTTAGCTCTACCTTCGGAAAGCGCGTTCGAGTATGCGTTAAGCTTTTCTTGTACAAATGGTTTAGCTGCTTGATAAAAAGTCACGACTGGCCTCCTGATAGTGATTTCGCATTTTGATTTTCATTTAATTCTTGTTTAGCGTCTTTGAGTATCATCCACGCACCACGCAGTACAACGATTGAAACAACCATACCAATGATTAAATCTGGCAAGCGACTATCAAGCCATTGCACTAATACACCTGCTGCAATCACGCCCATATTGGCAATCACGTCATTGGCAGAAAATATCCAACTGGCGCGCATGTTTACATCACCGTCTTTGTGCTTACGAATGATCAATAAACAAATTACGTTTGCAACTAAGGCTACTGCTCCCATCCCCATCATAAGATAGGACACAGGCTCGCTCCCCATGATGAAGCGACGAATAATGTCGATGAGAATAATCACGCCAAGCATTAATTGAAAATATCCACTGACTTTGGCTGCGTTAGCTTTGTGAATAATGGATTTACCCACGGCATAAATCCCAATGGCATATACAACGGCATCTGCAAGCATATCCATTGAGTCAGCAATTAATGCCGTGGAATCAGCCAACAGCCCCACGGTTAGCTCAATGATGAACATGGCAGCATTGATAGCTAATAGCCAATAAAGTACACGTTTTTGTGATTTATCATTAATCGTGACTTCGCATCCACATCCACTCATATTGCCCCCAGCGCTATTATTTCGACACAGTGTAAAGTCTATACATGGTACAGGGTCAAGCCATCTTAATCATTTCTTTGTATTTTGGTTTTTTCAGCGCCTTTCAAGCCAAGCGCAACAAACAACAGCCCAAATAACACGGTGATTGGATGCACTAGCAAGCTATGAAGCATATTGATATCAGAGAAGAAACCGTGCGTGAGTGACACAATTGTTATTCCCAACCCTAGCAATACAAAAAATACTTTCATCATGAATCCTCTTGTTACTGACATAATTAGTTAATGAAAATGTGCGTTTGCTTTACAAGCAGTAAAGCGAAGTATAAAGTCTATACTTAGAATAGAGTCAAGAGTGGATGTACTATGAAAATTGGTGAGTTGTCGAAACGCTCAGGTTGCAGCATTCAAACAATCAGGTTTTATGAGCGTAAAGGTTTATTATCAAAGCCCGAGCGCACCGAGGCCAATTACAGAACCTATGATAAAGCCTTGTTAGATGAATTGATTTTCATTAAGCAATGCCGCTCACTCGACATTTCGATGAAAGAAATTGAAACCCTGATCCACAATAAGAACAATCCAGAGCAAAGCTGTTCAAGTGTAAACAAACTCATAGATGAGCACATTTGCCAAGTGAACGAAAAAATAAAGGAGTTATCCTCCCTTAAATTAACACTTGAGCAAATGGCTCAGTCCTGCGATGCCAACAAAACAATCAAAGAGTGCGGTATTTTGAATGAACTCAGTCATTAATTACATTGACATTTTCGCCACAAAAAATACACAGCCGGTAGCACGATAAGTGTCAATATAAGCGCGCTAACCATACCGCCCACCATCGGGGCGGCGACGCGACTCATCACTTCAGAGCCTGTCCCAGTGCCGTACATCACTGGCATTAAGCCAAAAATAATGGACGTTGAGGTCATCATGACCGGGCGTATACGCATTTCGCAGCCTTGCATAACCGCTTGTTTTAGCGCGTCGATACTAAAATCATCGCCTAATTCTTTAAATCGGTTATCAAGATACGCCAACATAATGATCCCTATTTCTACGGCAACACCAGCTAAGGCAATAAAGCCCACACCAACGGCGACTGAAAAATTAAAATTCTCTAAATACATCAGCCATACGCCACCGATTAACGCGAAGGGTAAGGTGCCAATAATCATGGCGACTTGTGGAAAACTTCGAAAACTGGCGTATAGCAAAATTATGATGATGCCTAAGGTAAGCGGAATGACATAGGTCAGCTTTGCCTTAGCACGCTCCATGTATTCAAACTGCCCACTCCAATTCAATGAATAGCCGGGCGGCAAATCGACTTGTTCGGTCACTATTTGCCTCGCATTATTGACGTACTGCCCAACATCAATATTTTCAATATCAACATATACCCAACCATTGGGCCGCGCATTTTCACTCTTAATCCCCGGGGGGCTGTCCTCAATGGTGATGGTAGTAATGTTCCCAAGCTGAATATGAGCACCGTTTGGTGTTACAAAGGGCAGGCGACGAAGTGCCTCAGGTGAATCGCGGTAGTCTTGTGGAAAACGCACTTGAACAGGATAGCGCTCAAGTCCTTCAACGCTCGTCGTTAGGTTCATGCCACCTACACTACTGGCGATAAATGACTGCACGTCGGCAATATTTAAGCCGTAACGTGCAGCCTTGACGCGGTCAATATCGATGGTGATATAACGACCGCCGGCTACCCTCTCTGCGTAAACAGAGGCCGTCCCTTTAACTTTACCGAGTACCTGTTCAAGTTGCTGTCCAATCAATTGGATGACCGACAAATCAGGCCCACCTATTTTAATGCCTACAGGCGTTTTTATACCTGTTGCCAGCATATCAATGCGGGTTTTAATCGGCATGACCCAGGCATTGGTTAGCCCCGGAAAATTAACCAAATTATCAAACTCATTGATTAAGTCTTGGGTCGTGACCCCCTCTCGCCATTGGTCTTTCGGTTTTAACTGGATAAAGGTCTCTATCATGGTTAAGGGTGCAGGGTCGGTTGCAGTGTCAGCGCGCCCTACTTTGCCATATACCGTTTCAACTTCTGGCACGGTCTTAATGAGTTTATTGGTTTGCTGCAATATGTCTCGAGCTTCCCCAATAGACACCGCGGCATAGGTCGTCGGCATATACATCAAATCGCCTTCGTCTAGTGGCGGTATAAATTCACTACCAATTTTGTTCACTGGCCAAAACCCGATTATCAGCACTAAAACAGAGAGAAATATGGTGATTTTTGGGAAGCGCAACACCGCTTTTAATATGGGTCGATACACAGCGATAAGCGACCGGTTAATCGGGTTTTTGTGCTCAGGCACAATTTTCCCTCTGACAAAATAGCCCATTAGCACGGGCACTAAGGTAATGGCTAAAAATGCAGCGGCTGCCATGGCATAGGTTTTGGTGTATGCCAAGGGACTGAACATGCGACCTTCTTGCGCCTCAAGTGTGAATACAGGTAGAAAGCTCACTGTAATGATGAGTAGGCTAAAAAATAGCGCTGGCCCGACTTCTGTTGCTGATTTCGCAACTACTTCCCAACGGTTTTCCTTTGTGATTTCGGTCTTTTCCATATGCTTGTGCATGTTTTCAACCAGCACAATCGCACCATCAATCATTGCGCCGATGGCAATGGCAATACCGCCTAAGGACATGATATTGGCATTTATCCCTTGTAGGTGCATGACAATAAACGCACCTAAAATGCCGATGGGTAGACTGATGATAGCCACCAACGATGAACGCAAATGAAACAGAAACACTACGCAAATCAGTGCGACAACCGCAAACTCCACTACCAGTTTTTTAGTGAGGTTATCAACTGAACGCTCGATTAAAGCCGAACGGTCGTAGACCGGTATGATGTCCACGCCGTCTGGCAGACTACTTTTAAGCGCATCTAGTTTTGCTTTGACGCCATCAATCGTCGCTTGTGCATTCTCACCAAAGCGCATGACAACGATGCCGCCAACACTTTCGCCCTCGCCGTTCAGATCCGTGACGCCTCGGCGCATTTGAGGACCTATTTCAACTGTCGCGATGTCTTTAATGAGAATAGGCACACTGCTATTTTCTGGCGCTGAGCTTTCAGCCATATTGGCACTCGAACGCACACCAACAGGGATGTTTTCGATATCTTCCTTAGTCTCGATATAACCTGTCGTACGGATCATGTATTCGGCTTCTGCCATATCAATAACAGACGCACCCGTCTCCTGATTACCGCGCTTTACTGCCATTTGCACATGAGATAGCGGAATATTCAGTGCTTGAAGTTTAAGCGGATCTACCATGATTTGGTATTGCTTAACCATGCCCCCTACGGTTGCGACTTCTGATACACCGGGCACTGTTTGTAGTTCGTATTTTAAAAACCAGTCTTGCAGGCTTCTTAGTTCACTTAAGTCATGTTGGCCACTCGAATCGGTCAGCGCATACATATACACCCAACCTACCCCGGTAGCATCTGGACCAAGTTGAGGTTTTGCGGTAGCTGGCAAGGTTGGTGCAACTTGAGATAAATATTCCAGCACGCGACTGCGCGCCCAGTAAAGATCGGTATCGTCATCAAAAATAATATAAATATATGAATCACCGAAAAAGGAGAAGCCTCTGACTGTTTTAGCGTTGGGTACGGATAAGAACGCTGTGGTTAGCGGATAAGTCACCTGATCCTCAACGACTTGTGGCGCTTGTCCCGGATACGAGGTTTTAACAATGACTTGCACATCACTTAAGTCGGGTATGGCATCAACGGGGGTATTTTTTAATGAATACAGGCCGCCACCAATCAGCATGAAGGTTGCCAATAAAACAAAGAATCGGTTATGAATAGACCAATGAATGATTGAATTTATCATTCGTGACCCTCCTTACCTTCTCTTTTCGCTTCATGATGTTCCATACTAGATCCCATGATATGCAAGGTTTTGACTTGAAACATGCCATTGTCTTCGCGAATGATTTCAACATGCACTGTGTCGCCAACAACAAAATCATCAATATTGATATCACTAGCAACTGTAAAACCCATAGTCATACCCATCATGTCAAAGGCATCAAGATAACCATGTGTTAAAGTGACTCGACGTCTATCGAGCTCAACCTCCACAACAGTCGCTTCTGTCCACGCACTTGCCTCCTCCGATTGCATATCCTTTTGTTGCATTTCCATCTGCATATGTTCAGCGTGACCGTCATGAGCCTGATTGTTGTCATCATCACGCGAGATTGACTCATCTGTCATATGCTGATGTTCATCGTCTTTACTAGATGATAGACCGTCGACAAAATGCACGGTTTTAATTTGAAACATGCCGGTAGGTTCACGAATGACTTCGATATGGATATCCATGCCGACTTCGAAATCGGATATCGCAATGTCATCAGCCAAGGTAAAATTCATGGTCATACCCATCATGTCAAAGGTATCAAGGGGCCCATGGGTGATGTTGATCATGTTTCGGTCTACTAACACTTCATTAACGGTGGCTTGTGTCCACGCACTGGCGTCAGCGTCTATCGTATTTTCAACCGGAGTCATGCGCATAAAATCAGACGTAATACTGCTTTCAGAATCGATGAGAAACTGCGCTGAGGTAACAATAGCATCACCTTCTATAACGCCATCCAGTATTTCAAATACATCACCAAACTCTCTGCCCAACTGCACATCGACAGATTTGTATTTCCCCTCTTCCAAGGCCAACACGAGGCGATTGCTTTTGCCCGTTCGGATCACCGCTTGCTTAGGCACGGCTAACACGTCGACGCTTTCACTATCCCCGTAAAAAAGTTTTACCTTTATGAACATGTCCGGTTTGAGCGAGTATGACACTTTCTCACTGAGGTTATCGACTTGGTTGTCGACCACAAAACGTGCTTGCACCGTGCGCGTCGCGCTGTTTAACATCGGATAGATGTAATCCAAAGTGGCCTCAAATACCTTACCGGGCAAGTCGTTGCTGCTAATAATTGCGCGTTGCCCAATGCTTAAAAAACTAGCGTCATTCGGAAATACATCAGCAATCACCCACACGGTATCCAAAGAGGCAATCGACAGCATGGTCATCCCTGGCTTGACATACATGCCTTGTTGCACATTAAGCGCATCGACAAAACCCGTTGCAGGGGCTAGCACGGTAACGGTTTGAGAAATCTTGCGCGACTTTTCAATACTCTCAATGCGTGATTGAGGCACCGCTAATGCACGCAGCCTTGCTTTTGCAGCATTGATTAACGCTGCGTTTTGTTGATTCAAGGCAATAACAAATTCTTCCTGTGCGTTAACAAGTTCGGGGGAATAAATCGAATACAAGGCTTCACCTTTTTCAATGAAGTCACCTTGCGTGCGTACACTTAGCGTCTCGACCCAACCTTCGATACGAGGATGCACGTGCTCAATCGCATTTTGCGCATATTGCACCTGGCCGACCGCTTGTATCGTGCCTTCAGGCTCTATACTTTTAACTATGCTGGTTTTTACACCCAAGTTTTGGATGGTCACAGGATCAATCGATACCGTACCAGGTGAATCGTTGGCACTGCTTTCCTCAAAAACGGGTACCAAATCCATGCCCATCGGAGATTTACCGGGTTTGTCTCGCTTAAAATTTGGGTCCATGGGAGCAACCCAATATAAAGGCTCATCAGCGCCTTTGGTATCGTTTCCCGATGTCTCTGCCATGTCATGAGAGGGTGAAAAAACCAGGAATGCAAGCACACTCATTACGATTCCAAGCCCTAATCCAATACCAAGTGCTGCCTTGGTCGTGATGCTGTTTGTTTTACTTGTCATTGTTGTCTCTCCCACTTGCTTGGTTTACCTGCCTCTGGTGCTCAGCATCAAGGTGATATTCAGAAAAATAATAGTGAATTGAAGCCAGCGCTTTGCGTTTTGCTACTTCTATGCTAATCGTAGTTATTTGTGCGTCCAGCTCGGCAATCTTGGCTCTTACCACTTCTGCGAAATCGCCCAAATCATTGGTGTAAGCAATTAAGGCTGCATCGGTTTGTTGTGCCATTTGTGGTAAAATTTGCGACTGATATATGGCTAGGCGTTGGGACACGCCTTGATACTGGTCGATGCTGCTTTTTAAGCCTGCCATTAGTTCTCTTAACACTAAACGCTTTTCAGTTTTCGTGGCTTCAACTAACTGAATACTGCTGCTGACTTGCGCATCTTGTCGAACGGTGGAAAACAAGGGTAGCGATACGCTCATGCCCACAGAAAAGAAATCCGCACGGCTATTACCAGCAGGCGTATCATCGCGAAGTGCATAACTGGCATTAACACCAAACTGCGGTTTAAAGTTTTGCTCAGCGATATCAATACTGATGCGCTCAGCTGAGATTTGTTGTTCGATGGCAACAACTAAGGGGTGATTAGCCAAAATGGTATATAAGTACTGCTCATTGATGTTGCTTGATTCAAGTAAAGTTGCCCTTTCTTGCGGGAACATGTCTTGTTCGATCGGTAAGTCGCCGACTGCCTCAAAGTCAGAAGCTAAGCCTGAATAAGTGGCGCCTTGGTCTGGGCTACTTAAAAATTGCATCAGTTTTGAGAGCGCAGAGCGTTGCTGTGTTGAGAGTGATATAAGGCGGTCTTGCAAGCGAACCAATTCTAACTCGGCTCTGATGATATCTTGTTGATTAGCCTTTCCAACGGATGACGCGTAACCTGCGCTGACAATATCGCCCAATTTGTCAAAGAGAGGCTCAGCGTCTTTTACCAAGGCGTAGCTTGCTTGATTTTGATAAGCGTCTAGCCACAGTAATGTTGTCTGTAAAGCGACTTTCTGCCGTCTGTCTGCACGCTTGACGGGTTGAATCTTCGCCGCTTGCTGAAGTTGCGCTTCTTGTAATGCCAAAGTGTCGCCACGAGGAAACATTTGCGAGGCACCTACTTTCAACTGTGTCATCGGCTCTTGATCAAATGCAAACCCATCTGTTGGCAGATTGAGAATGCCGATACTCAATGTAGGATCGGGCAAAGCACTTGCCCCTTCACTTAAAGCCATCAGGCGTTGCTGCTCAAATTGACTTTTCACTAACCAATCGTCTTGTGTCAGCGCCATATTGATGGCGGTGTCCAAATTTAAAACAGTTCGTTCGTTTGCATGGCTCATTGCGCTAGTGAAATTAAAGAAGAGCGATGCCAGTGCAACCATTATGGAACGAGTTACAAACTCGCCACGACCGGCAGGTTTTGTCGAGTATCTTGACATATTAAATGAAGACACCCGTGTTCTAAAAATATGTAGTAGGCCCATGTCGGATCCTTAACTTATAAAAGTTCGCAATCAGCGAGTGTCTTATTTTATGACCTGCCTACATAGCGCAATGCATATGCAAACAGATAGGAAAACAGACATGAACCGACCATGACTGGTCAGCTATTCGCTACGTGAAAGAGTTGATTAAGCTAAAGATTGAATTGGGGGCCGCTTGAGCAGTGCGGAAAAGGCCGAGTGAGGCGGTGGCGAGGACTCGATAAACGTTTCATTTATATTGGGTAGATGGTCTTCAGATAGAGATCCAAAAATAAACACAGCCGTTGCAGCAACAGCAACACAAGCGCATTGCCCGTCGCAACAAATATTCATATCAACACTATCACAACAATCCATTGTAGCTGTCTTGCTCTGTTCTAACATCATGTGTTCGGACATCGACTCTGTCTTTGCAGCAGATTGCAAAGCATGATGAGATGGGTTACTCATTGAACAAGGCGTGTCAGACATCGAAGAAAATACCTGTGCAGACGCGAATGCTCCACTTATCTGAGTGATAAGTAGCATTAAAATCATAAAGACTGTCACAAACTGCTTTGGCATTTTCATATGTTAAGTATAGATAATTAAAGCAACTAAATAAACAGTTGCTGAACCAACATCCAGATTCCTGCGCCAAACATGACTGCATTTTCAGAAAATGAGACAAAACCTAACGGCACATTAGAGTCGCCACCTACACAAGCACACTTGAGCTCGCGTTTATCGATGTACACTGCTTTTATGACCGATACACCGCCGAAGCCGCCAATGAGCAACATGATTGGAACCGATATTACAGAAAGCGTGCCGGCCACCATTAATAAGCCGCCCAGAATTTCTGCATAGGGATAAACAAAGGCATAAGGCACATAGCGACGAGCGAGTAAATCATAACCCAAAAAGCCATTGACAAACCCTTCCAGATTTTGAAGTTTAAGTAGACCCAGTACAATCATGGAAAGACCAATAAAATGCATTATAAACGTTTGTATTTCCAATCCACTGCCAAACGGATAAGCAATGGCGACTGCTAATAATGCAGCGACGCCAAAGACCGCTAGCACGGGAAAGTAGGTCGTTTTGGATTTGTCTTTCGGCGCTTTTCCCAAGTGGCGTTGCAAATCTTCAAACCCGCCAACGCGCGCATCATCGATGATGATTTGAGGCGTAGTTTTAACACCCAGTTTAGATTTGACTTGTTCTACCTCATCACGTGACGTCAGTATTTTATCGTCAACCTGAAACCCCTTTCGGCGCAATAAGTCCTTGGCTCGAAGTCCAAATGGACAAGTGTGTGTGTTGGTTTCCATTCGATATAGCGTTGCTGATTTACTCATTGTTAGACACCTCAGGTTTAAAAATACGATACAATGATAAACTGCGTACCTAACTACGCTGTCAAGAGCTATCAAAAAAATTGTCGAACGAGGTGAACATGAAAGTAGGAGAATTTGCTAAAAAAGCGGGCGTTAACGTAGAGACCGTGAGGTATTATCATCGAGAAGGCTTATTGCCTGTGCCTGAGACAAAAGGCGCATATCGATATTACTCTCAGCAACATGTAGATACTTTAGCGTTTATTAATCGAGCGAAGTCAGCAGGCTTTACACTTGAAAATATCAAACAACTTCAATCACTGAATGACATGAAAGACAAGATTACAATAAGAGCACTCTCCGAGAAAAAGCTGAAAGAACTGAACGAAAAAATAGATGAGCTACTATCAGCAAAGGATTTTTTACAAAAGCTCATCCAAGATTGTAGGAACAGCGATAATGATGTTTGCCCGATTTTACTGACACTTAAAGGTAAATGAGCTGACTATCAGCATTCAATCTTCACGGACAAACGGTCTTTCACAATCCCCACAAATAACGTTAAGTGAAGACTTCCCGTATATTTTGGTATCGCATCCAGGGCACACATGTTTTGTCCTAGTTTGACGCTTTGCCACCTCTGGAAGAAAGAATGATTCGGGCATGGAAGAAAATGCAGTATCTGGCGTTGGATCAGATGTTAATTGAGCAGTGTCGTTGATAGGAAAGACGTCAGCAGACAACAAATCTGGATGATGAGCACATTGTTCTATTTGCCTATTTGCGCCAAGCGCAGGGTTGTCAACAATGACTGGCTCATAGAGTTTGGGTAATGCCAACCTGTCAACTGTAACGGCCTAAAGATCTCGGACACCTAGTTAGGCTGTTTTTACGTTTCCTTGTACATACTCCAATTGTGATATGTTACCTAGCTTAGTATGTTGACGTTTTTTAACCATAACAAAAAGGATAGTTACAGATTAAATTAGCCATTTCCTTTGACCATTAAATCTTAAGAATTTAAAGTTTTTAATCCAAATTAATTCAAACAGTTAGATCATATCTGCAATACCCTAAACCTCTCCATTTTTCTGTTTCTGCATCTGCTCTGCCCTGCTCTGCGTATTTTCCTGTGTCAAACAGCACAGATTTGTTAGGCACATTTTCAACTGATTGGAGAAGGAAAATGGAAAAACAACAGACAATCTTTTATCGCGGTGATGAATTTGTCATAGTCGAAAAAATCGAGAAAGAATTCCATAGCGAACTATTAGGCAATACATGGCTTTTTGTTGATACCGATGGTGACGGTGAATACGAATACAAAACAAAAGTTGCAAAAGACGGCATTGCCAGTATGACGTTTTCGTTTAGCCCTAAACAAACGACAAAAAATGGAAAAGTAGGTGGCTTGATCAGTTCCTTTGTCGGCTCGGCAGACG
The DNA here is from genome assembly GCA_947503265.1 of uncultured Alteromonadaceae bacterium. Lineage (GTDB taxonomy): Bacteria > Pseudomonadota > Gammaproteobacteria > Enterobacterales > Alteromonadaceae > Aliiglaciecola. The sequence continues at coordinate 36,849 of CANNDC010000006.1, read as the reverse complement.
GAAGGCCTTTAAGTCCTATTAAACAATTCATGGCTATCCGAGAATCTTTAGATAACCCAGCTAAGGCGATTCCAGTCAATTGTGCTGTTGATGATGATGGTGAATTAATTGAACCGAATATTTGTACCTGTGTACCCTGTTACCTTAATGACACCTTATTGGGCGCCAATTTGGAAGGGTTTTCACACAGTTTTACGCCAGTAGAAAGCGGAGTTGAAACGGCAAGCGGCAAATATAGGGCGGCTTTTCCTATCACTAAATTTGATACGCAAAAACTAAATTTCGAATTTAATTTGCATCATGCTTCGCTGGTAAAATATGGCGGTCCAATGGGACAAAACTTCTCTCATAGTTTTAACATGATGTTGGTCCAAACCGGTGAGTTATCTGGGCAGGTGGTAACTCCAGATTTACGCATCTATGATATAACTTCAGAAGATGGCATTAATTGGCACCTACCAGATGGTTTTTATGCACGTTTATGTCTTGAGCCTGAGACAAATCGTTGGTTAATGAGTCATTATTCCGGTCTTGAAGTGTCTTTTTATCACGCGCAATTAAATTGCCCTGGATATCCAGTTTCTATATCCGATCCAAACGGAAATACCAGTTGCATGACCTACGATGCTGCGGGATATCTGCAAACCTTCACTACGGATTTGGGACAGGTCCAGCAATTTGATTACGACAGATATGGACGTCTGTCTAATTATCAAGATCACCTTGGTCGCAGTTGGCAATTTCCTCACGATGCGGAAGGCCGATTGAGCGGCATAGCTACTCCCAGCACGGAATTTGCCAACGTCACGGCAGGACAGGAAATCAGTCAGGAATTTCTCGACAAAGTATTGGTTGATCAACAGCGCTGTTGGTTGTTTTCTTATCTTGACGATTGTTTTCCTAACCATATCAGTGCCGAAACCGATCCACGCGGCGAAACCTATCGCAAGAATCTGTTTGATGAAATGGGCCGAGTGGTTACTGCCAGCATCAACAGCAAAGACATCACTATCGACTATTGCGTATATTCACTCCCGTTTGATATGGAAATATTGGATTGCGGCAATATATTACGCAAGATAACCGACCGCGAAACCAATGTACGATTTCATGAAATTCATGGCAGACAGGGAGGTCCGAATCAAAACCTTGGGCAATTTGGCTTGCGCCGTGAAATTATTTTAACGGAGACAGGTAAAGGCAATCCTCCTTTACGAGAGGATGAACCCAATTATTGGGAACAACGTTGGGTTTTCGAATGTGATTGTCTGGTGCCATTGGTGATGAGTGAGCCCTTTGCCAGTAAAGATATTCATGACTTTATCTTTGATGATTTTGCAATTCCACAGAATTATCCACGGCACTTATACACATACAATGAATTTCATCAAAAAACCGCTTGGGAATACACCGATGGTAACGACAGCATTAAACAAGTCTGGGCCTACCAACAATACGCGTTTGGTGACAATCATCAATTTTCTCGAATGTTGACAGAAATTGATACCAGAGAATTCGATACTAATGCCATTTACGCTGGTGTTAACTTTGTCCATCAATATCGCTACGACGATTTTGGCAATAAAATACAACACGATGCACCACGAGTCTCATTAGGGACGGATATACCACAGAAAATCAGCGAATACTGGACTTACAACGACTTTGGCCAGCGCCTAAGTCACACCGATGCCAATGGCAATATCACTTCATGGCGTTATTTTAGCGGGAAAAGTAGTGGTGGCGATATCAATAGCAAGGGACGTTTTGGCGGATACTTGAAATCCACAACTCAAGGTGACAAGGGTTCCGCTGATGAAGTTACGCGCTTAACTTGGAATTACCGAGTTAACGCCTTGGGAATGGTAACCCGAATGACCGATCCCAATGGATTTCAATACGATAATCAATACAACGACCTCCAAGAAACGACGGTAATGTTAAAGCCTTACGTTACTTTGATTAACGGTAATCAGGTAAGGTACCAAACCCAGCAAATATTTGATGGAGCAGGCAATGTGTTATTGCAGCGTCGGAGTAATATTAATGTGCAGGGTATAGCTGAAAAAAATAGCATGGTAGATACAGCAATGACCTACGATAGCGTCAACAATATCTTGTCCGAGCGACGCGAAGTTGATGATATTGCCGATAATGACTTAATAACTCGATTTGCATACGATGGCAATGATGACCAGATAGCGATTCAAAAGCCCAAAGGCAACCGTAATTTTAGTTTGTTTGACGAACGCCGATTGGAATTCAAACGTTTTTACGGCGTGGCAGCACCACAAAGCTTGCCAGATAATTCAACTGATTTATTGGAAGATTACCCTACTGACAAACGTACAGATAATTTAGGTAGTACTCAATTTGTCGGTCTTGCGGTAAGTGATTACGATGCGAGAATGAATATGGTGAGCACTAAGGATGGGCGTGGCAATCTAAGTCTGCACTATTACGATTTTTATAACCGTAAATTTGCTTATTCGGATCCAAATGGTAATGGTTGGGTGCGTCAATTTGATGATGCTGACAATGTACTTACAGAGTCCCATGGTGCTGTCTCTACATCATGCGCAGTCTCTAATTCAAATGCTCAAATTACTCATGAACTATCTCGTACTTACAACCGATTTGATGAAGTAGGTAGGCGTTATCAGCGTGTTGAAGTGATTGATCTGGAGCAGGATTTTCACCAAGTCCTTAATCCTGCTGACGGTAAAAATTCAAGCTTTATTACCAAGTACGATCCCGGTTCACGTGTATCAGCCAACGTTGATGCTAATGGTAATATGACTCAAATGGCCTATGACGCTGCTAACCGCATGACACAAACCACTGATGCGCAAGGGAATCAGCAAAAACGTCAATATGATAAAAATTCCAATGTGGTTGAAATTACTGACATTGACGTTCCGGGTCCTAGTGCCATCGCCAATACTGAAATTTATGTGACCAGCTTTGTATACGACCAGGTAAATCGAATGACCGAGCAGCATATTTTGGGACTTAACGGCAACAGTCTGGATCATGACTGGTTATATGCCTATGATTCTCGCGATAACCAACGCCTGACCCGCGACGCCGAAGGAAATATTTCGCTGATTACTTTTGATGATCAGGATCGTCGCACTATGATGCAGCGTTTTAACGCTAACCCTTTGATTACGCAAGCCGAAGAGTTACTCCACTATGAGTGGCAATATGATACGAATGACAACTTGGTGAAAGTGCGCGCTTTGGCGAATGTCGAAGCACCAAACAGTGCACAAATCACTCAATTTTCATATGATGATCTCGACCGCAACATTCGCACCATTTACCCAGACTCTAAAGACTTGCTTGACATGTCGCTTCAAGGTAGAGAAGAACAGTTTGATGGTATAGAAGTAGCTTATGATGAAAATTCCAATCCACTACGAGTTTCAGATCAACGTGGTGTGATCATCATGACGCAGTTTGATCCGGGTAATCGACCTACGAAGCAAAATATCACCCTACCCCAGAATGTGCCGGGTACAGACCAACAAAGGTTTGAATTTGATGCGCTAAATCGTATGACGGTAGCCAGCAATAACTTTGCTAAAGTTGATAAAACCTTCGATTCATTGTCGCGAATTGTTACAGAAACTCAGTCTATCAGGCTAAATGGCCAAGGGTTCGAACAAGGTTGGCAGAACCCTATCGAAGTGGTATCCGGTTATGACCAACAATCTAATCACACGTCTTACCTAGTAAATGATTGTGACAACCAAGATCTAGCAGTAACCTGTGATTTTGATTTGCTCAATCGGCACAAGAATATCAGTGCTCGTTACTTTGATGTACCGATGCACCGTATCGCATCCTATTGCTTTCTGGGACCAGACCGATTGGTACAAAAGCGCTTGGGTAATGGTGCCCTGCTCGACTGTCTTTACGATGCAAAACGCAGAATAAGCGACCATATTTGGCAAAATCCAGATAAATTGTTGATAGGTTTTGAATACCAGTATGACCGCATGGACAATAGTCTGTACGAACGTTTTTTGCATGATAAAGGTCTATGTGATCAATTTCGCTACAATGACCGATTTGACATTACTGGGGTTGATTATCGCGTAGCCGGTAAATTGATGTCTGACTCTCCAACTAACAAATTTAGTTACGACAATATTTTTAATCGTCAGCAAGCAGTGTTTGGCGATGTGTTTGGTTTAAGTGCAAAAACTCAGGATCAATATCAGGCCAATCAGGCAAACGAATACACAGTGATCACCCGAAATGGACAAGACAATAGCCAGTATTTCGACCGTGCAGGAAACACTTCGCGCTTTTTGTCTCAAAGAAATGACGGACAGGTAGGGTTGGCAAATATTCAGTGGGATGCCTTTAATTTGCTATTTGCAGTTGAACAAGATGAGCAAGATCAACAAGGTGTTCGGCAGTACCGTTATGATCCTTTTAAGCGCAGGGTCGCCGAATTTAGTCAAGAAAACGGCCAAATAGGTTCAAGTTCGCGTCGATATATCTACCATGGCTGGACTGTGTTGGAAGAACGCTTGTTTAACGACGAAGCAACTCTTGATGATGCGGTATCGACACTAGAACGCGTTTACGTCCATGGACGGCTTATTGATGAACCCCTGTTAACTGCTATCGACACAGATAAAGATGGCGAACTTGGCGCTGACGGTTGTAAAAACCAGCCAAATAAACAGAGCGATAAAGAGTATTACTTGTTGAATAATCGTTTGGGTAGCGTTATGGCATTGCTTGATGCAGATGATTCCACTCGTTTACTAGAAGCATACCGATACACTGTGTTTGGTCAGCCAAGTGTTATCACCTTACCGGAAAAAACCGACAATTGTGCTATTTTCAACGCTGTTGATACAAAACAACAAGTTCCTTCTGTTCGGTCAGTGATTTATGCCAATCCATTTTTGTTTAGTGCTAGACGTTTTGAGGACTGCACTGGCCTCTATTACTACCGCAATCGATATTACGACATGTATAGCGGTCGCTTTATAAGCCGCGATCCACTTAAGTATGAAGACGGTATCAACCTGTACGCTTTTGTAGGAAACCACCCTACTGATTGGATAGATCCAATGGGTACAAAAGCGTATTCACCAAGTTCACCAGCTCCGTGGAAAAAGTCAGGTTATGCAAAATTCAAATCAGGCGATCAAATCTCGTTAGCATTTTTGGGTGACTTTATCACCTACAATCGCTGGGAATATCCAGCTGAGCGAGAAGCATATGGCCCTTGCAACACTGAAGTAAAAGGCTTCTTTGAAGAATCATCCAGTTGGTCCCTCAGCCTTAGCCAAACTACAACGGGCGGTGGAAGTGTTGGAGGAGGAGTTGGTGGTCATCAAGGAGGAGCAAGTGGTTCTGCTGAAGTTTCAGGCAGTATTTCAACATCTCTTGGAGTCAGTATAGGTGGCGGTACCAAAATTAGGAATAACTATAGCTGCAAAGCCAAACCCGGTAAGAAAGCAACGGCGGTATTGGAGGTCTCTGTAGATGAAGTTAGTGGTACTTACATTGATTGGCATTTTTTTTCGGGTACACGGTATGAATTCCATTTACACAAATTGACCTGGAAAGGTTGGAATTGCAAATACACTTGCTGTCCATAATACTAATGATCGTGGCGATTGACAAAGTCAACGCCGCGATCAAAAGGCGCTTAGTTAGGCTGCTTTTCTCAGTTCCTTTAAACTAAACAAAACTAAAAACTAGGAAATATTATGAAAGCCAGCGCGTGCCACATTCTTGTGAAGTCGCTAAAAGAAGCTGAAAAGATAAAATTGTTATTAGACAAGGGTGGAAACTTCCAACAACTTGCCAAAAAGCACTCTATCTGCGCGAGTGCAAAAAAAGGTGGTGATTTAGGTGAATTCAGGCCCGGAACTATGGTTAAAGCGTTTGATAATGTCGTTTTTAAAAAAGACATTCTTACCGTACATGGACCTATCAAAACCAAGTTTGGTTATCATTTGATTAAAACATTGTATCGAAGTTAAGCAGTAGGTAGCTTTTAACAAAGCTCATCAGATTTTTGTACATAAAATGCCATGACACGCTTGAATTTCTCTGGGTTGTTCCACTGTTTACGAATGGTGCATACATAGGGGTAGAAAGTACGTATAAACGCCCTGCCATCGGTATCAAAAAACTGTTCGGCTATTGCCGGGTCACATAACAGCAATTCCCTGCACAATATAATTTGTTCGTAGAAAGTTAGAATTTGTTCTAAGGATGCGAATAGGTCATCTTTCTCGATCAGTTTGGTGACCTCTTCATTGTATTTTTGAGAAAGCTGTTCAGGTTTAATATTTGGGTCAGTCAATACCTTATTGATTTCAACCACACCTAGCTTCATCGAATCAGAAATTTTTAATCGTGCTTCTAACAGTAATCCATCACTGTGATATCGCTCGACAAATGCCATAGTACGATCCACTCGGACTGCTGACTTATGTTCCAGATATTGAAACACACCAAACAAACCACCAATGACAACCGCCATGGCAGCAATCCATGTTCCAGCAACTTCAGCGACTTGTAGTCGCAGTTCTTGACGATCCACTAGGTTTTACAAACCGGTAGGCTAGCGTTGACAAGACAAGGATCATAGCCTCTGTCGTCACCCTCTTCTACCGTGCATTCTTCAGCAGACTTGGGCCTGCACTCTGGTTCTTCTTCAGTAGACTTGGTTGAAGCGCATCCTGTGAAAGTTAGTGATAATAAAATTATCAATGCACTTTTAGATAGACAGTAAGACTTGTAGTTATTATTCATTGTACTTCCCTATCTTTTTGATAAGTTTGGTTAATCATACTAGGGTCTGTTGACCTTTGCTGTATATTTTTGTTCAATCTAAGCACCTTCTGATCGCGGCGCTGACTTGAAAGCCTAGTGGTTCTAAGCTAAAAGTCAGCAACTCAGAGCAGGAGGCGCTTAGGACGAACCCGAAGGGCAGTGTTTGTGCGTTATTTATTCTGCTTTATTACTCGCTGAAGTAGAACAACTACATTACACTCGTAATGCATTGCCTAAATAACGCACAATCGCTGCAAAAACATACAGCAAAGGTCAACAGACCCTAGTCTAAGTGAAATATTAATAAAACCAAAATAAAAATAACAAAGGTAAAACTATGACACACAGAATTAAAATAGGCCTTATTACTTCCCTACTCATATCGAATTTTGCTCAAGCTGAAGATTTTCTAGACGATGCACGTCTGGTTACAGGCTTATCTGCCGGTTACAGCAATTTTTCATTTCCTGAAAAGCTCGACCACGATATCAGCTTTCCGAGTATCAGTATTCCTATCGCAATAACCTCTAAGGGCTGGCAAATATCAGCAAATTTACAAACTACATTGCAAGATGCAGATATTTCTGAAGAAGAAGATCTAGGAAGTGCATCAAGAGACGATTTAGACTTCACCTTGGGTTATCAACTTAATAGAAATTGGACGATATTTGCTGGTTACAAATACGGCAAAACCGAAATGCGTTTTAACCCAAGGGATTCAGAAGAGGATGAAGAAGTTGAAGTAACCAACGATAGTTATCGTCAGCAAGGACCTTTCTTAGGAGCAAGTTATAGTTGGCGATTTGTTAAAGCGGGAAGTTTAAGCATTTCTTTAGCCTACGCGGATTTAAATTCTGAGAATATATTTACTGCCAATACTGATGAAGAAGAAGAGGATGAAGAAATTGAAGAGTTCGACGACTTGACCGGACGTGTAGAAGGTAAAACAACTGGCCTTAGTTACGCAGTTAACTGGACAATGCCTGTATCGGATAATCTACTTTTTCAAACGCGCTTTAAAGTAAATGACTATCAGCAAGACATCGCTTTTGAAGGGCAAAGTTTTGACGACATTGATGTGGATTTCACTTCATTGCACGTCGGTTTAGCTTATGTATTTTGAATGATGAAAACGGATTTACCTTAAAATACGACAATATCAGGTATATCTTTGTTTTTTGGCGGATTAAAATAAATTTCTTTGAGCAAAGACGAATGCTCCCAGGGTATTTGTTTGTTGCGCGTTTCTCGCGATACACCTGCCCTGACCTTCTTAAAGAGTTCTTCCACGGTAATATTTTCTGAAATATTCCTAACTAAGTGTTTTGTATACACTCCATTCTTTTTACCACCATCAGATGCCACACCGCCTGGCTCTGTTGCAAAAGCTATCATGGTTTGTGGTGGGGCTTTAACTGGAGCTAATCCGTTTGACGTTGCCTCAACAAGATTATTGCCAAAAGGGTTGTTACGACAGGCATCTAAAATCACAATATTTTGAATATTCTGTTTCGTTCTCATTTCACTAAACAATTCTGATATATCAAATAAACTTGAGAAGAAGGATTGCTGATCTTTGACATCTACATTGAGTGGCACAAGGTAATTGGTTTGATTGATCTGAATTGCATGGCCCGCATAGTAAAAAAGTGCCAGAGTGTCGGATTCTGCCGATGCTGTGATTTGAGAGTAAAACGACTTCATCTGTTTCCGCAATGTTGCTAAATCGGTATCTGTGACGGTGGTGACTTGAAATCCCAATTCGATTAGCTCATCAGATATTGCGATAGCGTCATTGATAGAGTGCTTCAATGGAGCTTGTTGATAGTTTTGATTACCAACTACAAATGCATATCGCAGCATGTCATTTTCGGCCGCTGTAGCGTGGAAACTACCGAAACATTGAATCAATAAAAGCAGGTATATAGTTCTGAACATATTATTTTTATTTTGATGAAATACGAGTCCATCATAAATCTTCATCAATATATGTACAAAATTAATTCAAATCTAGATTTTGCAACAAATACGAACGGGATCAATTATATGCTTTGAGTTTTGTATTACCGTCTAATCGCAGAGACCAAAGAGAACAATTTTTATCGCTAAGTTTATCGATTAATCTTTGATAATCTAAAATGCTTACTCTTCTATTATTAACCGAAATAATATTGTTTCTTTGAAAGTCAGTAAGTATTCTACTAACGGTTTCTAGGGCCATCCCCAAATAATTAGCAATGTCTGTCCTAGACATACTTAAAATAAGATTGTGCTTTGACTTTCCATTTGCAATTTGCTTTTCTGAAATATCCAACAGAAACTTAGCGATTTTTTGCTCACTGCTAAGTTGAGTTAGAGACACAATTACTGATTGAAATTGATTTAAGTCGTTATGCATGCTTTTTATAAAATTGCGTGTAAATAGCTCATCTTTTTTCAACATACCCGTAAGCTGTAATTTATTAATAAAATAAACGCTGCTGGTTTCTAAAAATTGAACATTCAAATCGTGAAAACCAGAATTCATTCCGTCAAAACCCAGCCAATCACCGGCATGCAGAAACTTAGTGATTTGTTCATCGCCGTTTTTTAGTAGCGTATAAGTTTTCGCAGTTCCTGTTCGAAGAATATACAACCCAGTGAATCGTTGATTACTAGCAATAAGAAAATCCCCTCGATGATACACTCGATGTGAAAGTAATTGTTTCTCAAAGCAGTGGTTCTGAAAGCTGTGGTCGTTTTCAGAATCAAAGTACTTCGTTGCCTGTGGTTTACAAATTTGACTATTGTTATCAAAAATATGAGAGATTTTCATGTTATTGCTAAATTCCTAGCGTCACATTGTGACTAAATACTATACTTTTGATAAGGGAATTTACTATTCGAACAACTACGTAAAATGTTGCGGTGATTACCTATAGGAAATGCAAATAATGTCTCATTTGAATGAAGCTATCTTAAATCAACATCATGTCAGAAGCTGAATCCAATACTATTGGGAATAAAGACATTGATTCTAATGCTAGGCTGCTAGCGCTTTTAAATGCCGCGGTTGATGCTTTTGTTATTATCGATGAAAGAGGAACCATTGAACTCTTTAACCATGCAGCAGAAATGATGTTTGGTTATTCGAGTAACGATGTCTTGGGAAAGAACGTCGCGATACTTATGCCTAGTGATATTGCTTCTCAGCATGACAATTATCTTATGAATTATATTCAAACGAGTGATTCAAAAGTGATTGGTAAAAGCCGTAAAGTTATGGGGAGGAAATTCGATGGTAATGAATTCCCTATTAATATTAGTATTGGAGAAGTGCTTGAATCGAGTCATCGACAATTTGTCGGTATTATTCGTGATATGAGTGAACAAGAGAAAATTAAGGCTGAGGCTCAAGAGAACAGAGAACGTTTAAGCCATGCCGCAAGACTAAATGCCGCAGGAGAATTAGCCGCTGGCATCGCTCATGAAATGAATCAGCCCCTGACCGCAATTACCAGCTATGCCCAAGCTTCAAGAAGATTGTTGAGGACTCCAAATGATGGCAATTTAAGTAGGGTAAAAGGAGCCCTTGATAAAATATGTGACCAAGCTTTGCGTACTAGTGAAGTGTTGAATCAATTACGCACCTTTGTAAAAAAACGGACTGGCGACCGCAAGCACATCGAGCTAAACCAAACGATCCGCGAAACTATCAATCTAGCGCAAATAGACACACGAATTTCACAACACAATGTCATTCTGGAACTAGAAGAAAATAATCAGCCAATTCTTCTAGCAAACCAAGTGCAAATTCAGCAGGTACTTTTAAACTTGATTCGAAATGGATTGGATGCCATGGAAAAAATGGAAGGTTCACCATTGAAGATAACGAGTCAATGGCTATCTGAACAAACAATTGAAGTATCAGTCATAGATTGTGGTGATGGATTAGAGGAAAATATTTCTAAACAAGTATTCACCCCTTTTTACACAACCAAAGAAACTGGGATGGGTATGGGACTGCCAATTAGTCAAACTATAATCCATGCGCATGGAGGAGAGATATACATAAAAAATACCAATGATTCTCTCACTAATTTTTCGTTTAGCTTGCCTGCAACATCAATGAAAAGTGAACGTTAGGAGTGTTTAAATGGATGAATTTTTGTCTAATAAACTAGCTAAAACCGCCACTGTTCATATTGTTGACGATGATGATGCAGTGTTGGACTCTGTGTCCATGCTGCTAGACAGTATAGGAGTGAAAAACCGCTGTTACAGTGACGCAGAAGCATTATTGCATGCTTTTTCATTGCAGGATTTCGACAGAAAGAATGGGTGTATTTTATTAGATTTACGTATGCCTGTAATTAGCGGAATAGAATGTCAGCAGCGTCTAAAGGCGTGGGATTGTCAATTGCCTATCATATTCTTAACAGGGCATGCTGACGTGCCAACAGCCGTTGAAGCCATGAAAAATGGTGCCATTGAACTTATTCAAAAACCGTTTAGAGAACAACAGCTTATTGAAGCAATACAAAAAGCGATTTTAGCCAATCTCAAAGAGCAAGACCATGCTTCAAATATAGAAGCTGTAAAATCAAAACTAGCAACCTTGACCCACAGAGAAAAGCAAATTTTAGATTTGATAGTATCAGGAAGTTCGAATAAGAAGATTGCAGAATCTATAAATTTAAGCAAAAGGACCGTCGAAATACACCGCGCCCATGTTATGGAAAAAATGAATGCGGACTCCCTTGCAGACCTTCTGAAAATGGTTTTAACAGTGGATTCCTACCATTAATTTTTAATTTTATGAAAAAGACTGAATTTTATTTGATCTAGGTCAAAAAATATCTTGTGCTTCTAGCTACCCTTATTTTACTGATTATGTTTAAGGGATATCACCATGAAGACATATACAATACTATTTACGATTATCTTTCTCGCCACGATAGCTGCTTGTACTGTAGATAAAAATTCACCGGATGGATTTAGTTTACCAGAAGGTGATATAGAACGCGGTAAACAAGCCTTTCTAAAATACCAATGCCTCTCTTGTCACAAGTTAGATGGAATGGAAAGTGATAATTCAGGTTTTGAATTAAAACAACCTGTTCAACTTGGTGGTAAGTTGACCAAAGTAACCACTTATGCTGAATTGGTGACAAGTATTATTAATCCATCCCACAAAATTTCGCCGCGCTACAAAGACCAAACAGATGATTCACCTACCTTATCTAAAATGCGCAATTACAACGATGTTATGACGGTTTCAGAGTTAGTTGATATCGTGAGTTTTTTACAACCTAAGTACAAAATTAAGCCATATCATTATTCACCCTACGCGCCCTATTACATCCAATAAATTTAACGCTTTTTTAGGAGTTTCTGATGAAGACACCAAAGCATATTCTCGTTGTTATTAGCGGTAAACACACTAAGCATGCAGCACTGAAGCGTGCTTTAATATTTGCTGAATTTGGTCAACTGCACATTCATCTTTTCAATTCGATTTATGAACCCGTTATGGAGTTAACCGACGTACTCTCTAGCGATCATCGTAAAGAGCTTAAAAAGCAATATTTAGCGGATCGTAGAATGTACCTCGATAGTTTAGCTGAGCCGCTAGAAAAACAAGGTATCAAGTGCACGATTCATCTGACTTGGCATCGTGAATTACATGAAGCCATTGAACTCGCCACTGATGAAATAAAGCCCGATCTTGTTATAAAGCGTATTAGCGCTGACGCGACAAGTATCAATCCATTTGCCATGCCTATCGATAGACATTTGTTGAGAAACTGTAATGCACCACTACTATTGGTTAACAACAAGCAGTGGACATCTAATCCGATACTGGCGGCAGTTGATCCGACTACAACTGATCCAGCCCATATGAAACTAAATCACAGTGTTGTTCATACGGGTAAAATGCTTAGCACGATTTCTGGTTCTAAATTACATGCGGTAAATGCGTATACGGCGCCTAATATTGCTCTTCCCTATGATATACCTAACCTAGATTATGGTGCACTAAAGACAAGCACAGAAAACTGGCATGCCGATAAAATGCAGGCTTTTTTAAATAGTCATCAATTAGACAAGGATGTAATACACGTTAGTGAAGGATTTGTAGAAGATGCCATCAAAAAAGTCAGCGAACAAATCGAAGCTCAAGTCTTAGTCATAGGGACAGTAGGGAGGACCGGGTTGATGGGCGCGCTAATTGGTAACACTGCTGATCATATTTTATCTAAGTTGACCTGCGAAGTACTTGCTATCAAATCTTAATATAGAGAAAGTTATGTTTTCTAGTAAATATTGGTAAGCGTTTTAGCGAGTAAAATACGGCTAATGAAAAACTAAATTTGACTTTCCTAACACTCTAGAACAATATAAATCATATATTAACATTGTAATTTATATTTGATTTATATGAATTTTGGAAAGTTTTTTTTATTTATAGCACTAACTATTAAAGCTAGCCTCGCGATTTCCCAAGATAAACCGAATATCGTGTGGATTACATCTGAAGACAATTCTATTCACTACATGGATTTGTACACTAAAAATGGAATAGCGACGCCTAATATTTCTGAACTGGCTGAAAAAGGTGTTGTATTTAAACATGCTTTTTCTAATGGAGCTGTGTGTTCTGTCGCTAGAACAACTTTGTTTAGTGGTCAGTACGCTAATAAAACGGGTACTCAGTATCATCGAGCAATTACTAAGTCTAGTTTTCCTAATCAAGTAAATATGTTTCCCTGGTATTTACAAAGGGCGGGTTACCATACATCGAACAACGCTAAAAAAGATTACAATGTTAATGCACTTGAAGGATGGGATGTATCTTCATCCAAAGCTGATTGGAGAGATCGCAAACCAAATCAACCGTTTTTTCATGTCAGGAACTTTCACACCACTCATGAAGGAAAACTGCACTTTACAAAGGAACAACAACTTAGCCAGAAAACCCAAGCTGATCTAAGCAAAGTCTCGCTTTTTCCGATGTTTCCAGATACGCCGACTTTTCGTTACACCCATGCGAAATATCAAGACTTGCATGTCAAACTAGATGACCAAATTGGTGCGTTTATTGATGAATTAAAACAAGAAAGTCTTATGGAAGACACCATCATCTTTTATTTTGGAGATCATGGCGGAGTTTTACCTCGCAGTAAGGGCTATGTATATCAAACTGGCGTGCACGTACCTTTAGTCGTCTATATACCAAAAAAGTGGCAACACATTATTGACGCGAAACAAGGAAGTCGAATAGACGGGTTCGTAAGTTTTGTCGATTTCGCCCCTACTCTACTTCATTTAGCTGGAGCGGACATTCCAAAACATATGGATGGACAAGCTTTTCTGGGTAAAGGAGTTTCTGTAAAAGAATTGAATAAGCGCGATCAGACCTATAGCTACGCTGATCGGTTTGATGAAAAATATGACTTGGTCAGATCCTTAAGAAAAGGAAATTTCAGCTATATTAGAAACTATCAATCGTTCAACATAAACGGGTTATTTAACGAATACCGTTTTAGAATGCTCGCCTATCAAGAATGGAACGAGCTGTATCAACAAAACAAACTAACAACCCAACAGAAATTATTTTTTGAACCTAAGCCACCAGAAGCATTGTATGACCTCAAAAATGACCCATTTGAATTGAACAATTTAGCTAATAATCCCCACTATGCTGAAAAGTTAAAGGAACTCAGAACGAATCTTGATACTAAACTAAGGTCTCTGCCTGATCTCAGTTTTATTCCTGAAAGCGAGTTATTTAGCAACTTAAGTGTATCGCCTACTGAATACGGCAAAAAGCACTCAAAACATATTTTGAGACTAATGGACATCGCGTCTCTAAGTCTTAAATCATACCAATCTATAAAGTCTGAATTGCATGACGCCTTAACATCCAAAGATGCATTAGAACGATACTGGGCGTTAATTACTTGCAGCAATTTTGGAACCATAGCATTAGAAAACCTATCGCTTATTAAAGAAATGTCACGCCTTGATAGCAGTAATTTGGTTAGGTTAAGAGCTATCGAATACTTGGCATTGTTTACTGATAACTACCCTCGGCACTTAATTCAAGCAATAGTTAACAACGCTGAAAATGAAATCGAGTTATTGTTAATCCTTAACTCCTTAGCGTTAATAAAACAAACTCAGGGGAAATCCATCGTTATTGAACTTAATGATATCCCTGAAGCATGGCTCAATAGAAAAGGACCGGGAATTGTGGAGCGTATCGAATTTTTGAGAGAGTAACCTGTGCTATCGATGAGCAATTAGCTTTTCAATGTATTCGTTGTGGTCAAGGCATTGATTTACGCTATGTATCAGTGCCGCTGCACTCTTATCCATTGACTCAGATATTAACCCTTGGTCACTGCCATTAACTAAAGGATCGAAACTATCAGGTCGCACTCCCATACCCTCTAGCACGGCATACCAACTTTCGTGAGAAAACAGATCATAATGGTTGTCCATAAGGTGTCCTTGGCAGGAAAATAGGGCCATTTTTTTCTGTAAAGAAGCGGGGATTTCATTGTGTTGCCACATCCTCCAAAACGGGCTGTCTACTCGTTTTGTCGCGCAGTAATGTAAAACGATAAAATCCCTAATATATTCATATTCGTTAATGATCTTGCGGTTGAACTCATCCACTGTCGGTTGCTGAATAGGCAAGGTGGGTAAGCGTTGGACAAAATTCAACATTGTCCTCATTACTAAGTAAATACTGGTAGATTCCAACGGTTCTAGAAAGCCACTTGATAACCCTACAGCTAGACAATTCTTGTGCCACACTTTATTACGAACGCCTGTAGTAAATTTTAAAACCCGAGGTTGTGTAATCATATTATCTACGTTCTTTTCTAATAATTCGCGTGCCTGATCATCATTACAATAGTCACTGCAATACACATAGCCATTACCTGTTCTATTTTGCAGCGGTATACGCCATCTCCATCCATGTTCATGCGCTATTGATTCTGTATAGGGTGGTAAAGGATTCAAAACTTCCGATTGGACGGCGATAGCCCTATCAACGGGAAGATAATGCTGCCAATTTTGATATCCTATTCGCATCGTTTTTTCTATTAGCAATGCCCGTTGTCCCGAACAATCAATAAAGAAATCGCCTTTCACTTGTTGTTGATTCTCTAAGTCAAGGTTATGAATACATCCGTCTTTATTGCAATGAGCCTCAGAGACGTTAGCCTTAATATGTTTAACACCTTTTTCTATACAATATTGTTCTAGATACGCTGCGAGTTTCGAAGCATCAAAATGCAAAGCAAACGTTGATTTAGATAAGTTTGTTGGCTGTTTCGGAGAGGGAATAAAAAACTTGTTTTGCTTAGCTAAAGCAATTGCAGGTGAAAAATCGGTAAGAGCAAACTTTTCATGCTCTAACGAATGTTTCAGCCAATGTTGGTAAAAAGGTATGCCATCAATCTTGTTTCCTATTTCTCCAAATTGATGCCAGTAGTGATCTTCTGTGGTTCTCCAGTTAGTAAATTTAATGCCTAGTTTGAAAGTGGCATTGGTTTTCAGGACAAAATCTTGCAAAGGTATTTGCAAATACTCCAACATATCAACGAATGAGGGAATTGTT
Source organism: uncultured Alteromonadaceae bacterium (assembly GCA_947503265.1). Classification (GTDB taxonomy): domain Bacteria; phylum Pseudomonadota; class Gammaproteobacteria; order Enterobacterales; family Alteromonadaceae; genus Aliiglaciecola. The sequence continues at coordinate 20,417 of CANNDC010000006.1, read as the reverse complement.
GCTTCACCTACTCCTATTGTTGGGATATCGGGAGATTCAATTAACGTTATGGTGTGTGGGGTATGGCGTAACGCTCTAGACAAAATAGATGCACTTATCCAACCTGCAGTACCACCGCCCACAATGACAAAAGATTTGATTGGCCGATGAGAGATCTGGTTATTTTCATCTAACATAAAAGGTATTTATAGTCCTTAAACTAATGCCACAAAGAAACCAACAAATGGTTTCTCTGTGGCTACAATTATCAGCTTAGAATTTAGCGGTCAATCCTAATTGATATCGTCTTCCAGTGTACTGAATAAGTGATACCCTCTCTCTGATATCAGCAAACTCAATGATATTTTCGTTCGTTAAGTTGATCACTTCACCTCTAATTGTGATGTTTTCAGATACGTCGTAGGACGTACTGAAATCAAATTGACCGTAATCATCAACATGCTTAGGTAACAGACGAAGATCAGCTGCGGTACGCTCTTTTAAGTAGCCTTCACGCCAGTTATATGCCAATCGAGCTTGAAAACCATCTTTGTCATAAAAAGCGATTAAGTTGAACGAGTTTTCAGAGAAACCTTCCAGTCCATCTCCAGCAGATTTCACGTTTTGACGCTCTGGCGTATCGCTAGCACCAAGTTCATCTTCCGTTTGAGTGTAAGTGTAGTTTCCTTGAATACCAAAACCGCTAAATATGCCTGGTAAGTAATCGAAAAAGTGCAATCCTGCCAGTTCAAACCCTCGAACCGTACCGCCGGGGCGATTAGATGGTTGAGTCGCGACTTGAATCAAAGGTTGTTCACCGTTATCGAACGTAGGGAATGTCAAACCCGTGTCTATATTCTCTGACCGTGTAGAAATGAATGAACTTATATCTTTGTAGAAGAAGCCTAGAGAATAAGCATCGCCTTTATCTGAATAGTATTCAAAAGATAAATCAAATTGATCTGCTTCATACGGGTTGAGAAATGGGTTATTACCTGTTGTAAAATATTGATCCAAACGCACTTGATCAACGGTTGTGGTGTTGACTCCTGTGTCTTCAATTGCTGGTCTGGTAATTACCTTAGCACCTGCAGTTTTAATGAAAAAGTTATCATTAAATGCCATTGACAGGTTAAAACTAGGTAACAACTTATTGTAGCTTCGTCCTAATGAAGTGGGTTCTGCAGGACTATAGCTGAATTCCAAGATTGTTCCTTGATCCGGCGTTATACTCTCAACTTCGATAGACGTGATATTTTGTCGACTCCCTGTCGATAATGAATCCGTTTTAACGTAACGTAATCCTATATTACCGCTCCAGTCAAAATGATTGCTTTCTCCTTCCATATTCACTTGGGCATAAATCGACGTATTCTCTTCTTCGTTTTTGACCGAGTCTGAAGGTCTAATTGACTCAGTTGTCCAATCATTAGCGCTGCCAACTGGTTGATTTCTAATTTCTCCCATTGCTGCTTTAAATGCTTCGATATCATTGATAAGCGTGAATTGACGCGGGAAACTTCCTGGTTCATCGCCTAAGAAATTCTCGTTATTAACGCTAAATAAAGCGTCGTCTAGATCAAAGTTTTGACACGTATTAAATAATTGAAAGGTGTTTTGCCCTACAAATTGCTGGAACGATTGAGCAGTACCACCGAGCGCTTCTATTTCAGAAATATCGGTATCACTTAGTTCAGCAGACAGATCGGGAACAGGTAACCATGGCGTTGTGCTTGAATTATCGCGACAACCATTAGCAATTTGATAGACATCGCGAGTTTTAGTGCGTTTAGTGTAAGCTAAACCCATTTCAACACTTTTAAAAACGCCAGATTCAATCTCATAATCGAGATCTAACTTAGCTTCTTTTACTTCGTCTTCTAATTCCTCATGCCTGATATTAGTCCACCAAGAACGCACCGCTGCTGGGTCTGTGAAGTCGACCGTCGTCTGCGTAATATTAAGAATATCGCCAGTATTGTCTATTGAAATAAAATCGCCGTTTGTGGCGACGACTTGGCCATCAATTACCGCATCAAATGGGTCATTGGTTAACCCTTTAGTTGATCCATTAAGATAGTTTGTATTACCTGCTAAATAGTCTTTGTAGAAATCAATAGCAACTTGAGGATCATCATTGTACGCATCAAATGGCGGTGCAATACCGTTGTGATCAGTATTTACATAATGAAACGTCATTTCGTTAAATACTGGCGTTGCTTTGGCTTTTGAATAGGAGAAATCCGTTTCAATTCTCCATTTATCCCGATAGAAAATACTGTTTAAACCAGCAGAAAATGTATCGGAATCTTGTCCTCGTTGAATTGGTAGTCCATCAATAGGCTGACCGACTCGAGTGCCGCCCGCCAAAGTAAATTGATCGGTAACTTGCACATCTCGCCAAGTAGATGCAGCACCTTGCAGAGGCACTTGCATACCGCTGCTATCAGCTTGACGACTTAAGTCTGAATAAAGAAAATCAAAGGTATGAACTGTGTCTTCATCCTGTTGCCACTGCAAGGTTACATTTGCACTAACACGCTCTCTTTCTTCTTGATCAATTGAATAAACCGCACGTCCGGGAGCATGAATTGTTTCATTTGCAGCTACCGGCGTACCATCCAAGAAAGTTGCACCAAAATCACCCGCATTGAATTCAAACCAACGATTGGTGGCAGCAGAATCAATTCTGTTTGTCGCATCGTTATAGGCGAATCCGACCAAGATACCAAAGGTGTCATCAGCAAACGTGTTACTTACAATAGCTGAAACCCTTTGTCCTAACTCACCTGCTATGTCGTTATAAACGGCTTGAGCTGAACCTGCGGCCTGAAAACCTGATTTGTTCAACGGTCGCGCTGTATTAATATTGACATAGGCCCCTAAACTTCCTTCAGCGATGTTTGCTCGTGATGCTTTTACAACATCGGCTCCGGAAATAAGCTCAGAAGGTAATGCTTGGAAATCGAATTCGCGGCCTCTTTCAGTCGTTGCTAACGTCCGTCCATTAATTCTGACTTCATTGAATTGGGGTCCTAAACCACGAACCGTGATTTTTGACCCTTCACCGTTTGTACGGTCAATTGATACACCAGAAATTCGTTGTAGTGATTCCGCCACGTTTTGATCTGGAAATTTACCTAAATCTTCAGCAACAATACTGTCTTGGATAGAAGGAGCATCTTTTTTAAGGCTCATTGATTCTTTTAGACTTGTGCGAATACCAGATACTTGGATAACTTCAATTGACCTTTCAGACGAATTTTCGTTGGTATTTGGCGTTTCAGTCTTTTGGGTTGCCGCCCCTGTGGAAAATAGCGCGGCAATAATCGTTGCAAGTGTTGTTCTCTTTGTAACCAATGTAGTTTCCTCATTATTTCTTTTTAAAATAACGAGATGTCCGGGTTCTAATTTTCCCGCCAATCCAGTGCCTTCTAACAAAAGGTTTATCGCCTCTTGAACAGAATAGGCGCCATTAATGCCATTTACTTTTTTACCTTGCACTAGGTCATATCGGTAAATAACAGAAATGTCAGCTTGTTTGCCAAAATTAGTCAGTGCGACATCTGCGTCTTGCTGAGGAATGTTGAAATGGGTTTTGTTTAGTGAAGTTTTTAACGACGTTTCTGCAAACGCAGGCTGGTTAAAAATTAACAATTCTAAACACAATAAATTAACAACAATGCCGATTAAAGTGTGTCGTAAAATATATTTACCCACCACTATTCCTCGCTTTGACAGCGGTAGAATTGATTTAAATTTACTAATTCTATACCGCTGACAGACACAAGACCGATGTCGACAAAAATACCCTTACTGTTTACAGAAAATAAACACATTATTTACACATTAATTATTGTCTTGCTAGTCAGCCCATTCATTTTCAGATAAGTGAATTTGATCTTTTGAAACCTTAGTAACTTTAATATCGAAACCTTTTGACAAGGTATCAAGCAATCCATTGACGTCGTCAGTTTTATAATGCCCTCCTACCCTAATGTTTTTAATCTTAGGGTCAACTATAACCAACTTTTTATCCGTGTATCTAGAAATCTCGTCAATGACTTGCTCTAGTGTTTCTCCATTAAAAATTAGTGCTCCTTTTTGCCAAGCAAGTTTCTGCTCAATTACTTCTGACTCAATTGTACTAGCTGGACCGATCGTATTTCTGAAAGTAACTCTTTGACCTGCTTCAACTATTGCTTCTTTCTGCTCTGGATGATTGGTTTTAGTATGTTTCGTTACGAATTTCGGGCGAAAACTTTCTTTAGCAACATCAGCAAACACTTTGATAATGCCCTCTGTGACGGTTACATCGACATCAAGCGAGGTGTAACGCACATTAAAGCTCGTTCCAACAGCCCAAACCATGCCTTCTCCAGCGTAAACAACAAATGGCCTATTAGGGTTCTTTGCAACATCGAAGGTCACTTCTCCTTTTTGCAAAGTCACTATCCGGAGATCACCAGAATAATCGACCAATACGTTAGAGTCAGTATTCATTGAAATATTTGTACCGTCACTAAGAAGATATTCTGCCCGTTCGCCTACCGTCGTGGCATAGACTTCTGGCAATTCTGTGTTAGTTCCAAAATAGAACAGCATAGATGAGATGGATACAATTAAAGCAAAGGAAATTGCGATGGCTGTTTGCGGAATATAAGCAAACACTTTTCTGTGTTTTTTATCCTTACCATCGGATGTAAAATTGACTTCACTTGCTGGAAACAATTCTGACAACTCAGAAAGAATTCCCATAGAATCCCAATTCTTCGCTAATTTCTCTATGCATTCTTTATGAAAGCTGCTTTGATTTATCCAAATTTGGAATAACCGTTGTTCTTCGTGAGACAAGTCTCCTGAATCGATTCTCACTAGCCATGAGCCAGCTTCCTGTTTAACGAGCTCTCTATTTGGCAAGCGTGTCACATTATTTCGTTTGTCATTGTCTGAAATATTCATTTACTTAAACGCTCCTTCAATTGACTAGAAGGACTTACTTCTTCTTGTTCCATTAAATCAGTACACCTTACTATAGCCTTAGTCAGGTGGGCCTCTACGGTTTTTTTACTGATACCCATCTTTTCTGAAATTTCTTGAACCGAAAAACCATATACTCGACGCAAAATATATACGCGTTGGCACTTAACCGGGAGTTGTCGAATCACCCGGCAAAACAATGCCAATTTATGATCGCTCTCTACTTGATGTTCTAACGTTAACGACTCTTGTAAGACCGAATCATCAAGTAGATCCCCTACTGAATCAGTATATTTATTCTCGCTTTTATCAAGCTTCTTAAGGGATAGATTTTTAACCGTTTGAAAAAGGTAGGTTTGTGTATGTTGTATTTGTCGTGACTTTTGAGCTTCGATCACTTTCACGAAGGCTTCATGCACAACATCTTCAATATCATGAGGTTTTTTAAAATACCGATACGCAAATCTCATTAATGATGATTTGAGTTCGTTGTAAGCTAAAGCCATACCTGTACTATTCTTATCAATGTTCACAGCATAATCTTATTTAATATTAACTAAATTAATTTATCTCAACTAAATTAAGACCGCCGACTAACAAAAAACCCTTAGTCGTTAGTTAATTTTTTTTCATATACTTAAAATTATCCTCACAAACATTAGGGTCTGTTGACGTTTGCTGTATAAATTATGTTCTACAACGTGGTTGCCATCTAGAGCGCCTTCTGATCGCGACGCTGATTTAAAAGCCTAGCGGTTCTACGCTATAAATCTGAAACTCAGAGCAGGATGCGCTTAGGACGAACCCAAAGGGCAGTATTTGTGCATTACCACCACGTTGTATAGAAACCAACAAGGATAATTACAACGCCTACAGCTGCGATATTAAAATTAGACTCAGTTTTGAAACTTACTTTCTCGAGACTAACGCTTTTGTCGTTTTTCGGTTCACTTTCTAATAGTGATACTAGATAGGTAAGTGCTAGGCACATTAAGAAAACGATTCCGATTCTGTCCATGAAGGGTAATGAAGGCCAGAAGTACGCAAAAGCTACAGAGAAAATTGCTGAGCCAAGTGCTGCAGACAATGCACCCATGGAAGTTGTACGTTTCCAAAACATTCCCATTAAGAAGATGACGGTAATACCGGGTGAAAACAATCCTGTGAACTCTTGGATGTATTGAAACGCTTGTTCAGATTGACCGATTAAAGGTTGAGCTACACAAACTGCGATTATCAGTGACAAAACCGTTACTACACGACCTACACTTACATAGTGATTTTCTGGTTTGTCATGTTTTAAAGGACGATAAAGATCCATTGTGAAGATTGTGGATATACTGTTTGTCATTGATGCCAATGATGAAATTATTGCCGCAACAAGAGCAGCAAAGATCAATCCTTTGATACCTATTGGCATCAACGTCATCATAGACGGGTAAGCTTGGTCGGCTTTTTCTATTTCAGGGAATAAAATAACGGCGGCAATACCGGGTAGCACAACGATCACTGGCATCAATAGTTTCAAATAAGCAGCAAAAGCGATTCCTTTTTGCGCTTCTTGGATATTTTTAGCCGCCAACGCTCGTTGGATAATGTATTGATTAAATCCCCAATATCCGACATTCATTACCCATAAACCGCCAACTAGCACGGAAATGCCAGGCAGATTTATATATTGTTCATTGTCCGGGGTCAGGATCATATCAAAATGACTTGGAACTTTTTCTGTTAGGATGCCGAACCCTTTGAAAACTCCCTGACCATCAGCAATTAGATCGAGTGCTAGATAACTTAACAGGAGGCCGCCAAACACTAACAATACCACTTGTATGATATCTGTATATGCTACTGCTTTTAAGCCTCCATAAGTTGAATATGCAACAGAAAACACAGCTAAAAATATCATACCATAAAGCCAATCTACTCCAGCGACACTCTCAATTGCCAATCCGCCTAACCAGAGTACCGATGTTAGATTGACGAAAACATAAACGGCCAACCAAAACACAGCTAAGGTGACTTTTACACCGCCGTTAAAGCGTTGTTCTAAATACTGAGGCATAGTATATATTTCGTTTTTTAGAAATATAGGAAGGAGGTATTTACCGACCAAGATCAGTGTAATTGCCGCCATCCATTCGTAAGACGCTATACCTAGACCTAACGCAAATCCGGATCCCGACATACCAATAATTTGTTCCGCAGAGATATTTGCTGCAATTAGTGAAGCACCTATTGCCCACCAAGGTAGCGATTTACTAGCTAGGAAATAATCTTTGGTATCTCTTTCATGAGATTTTTCATCTCTGGATATCCACAACGCAATCATCAATAAACAGATGACATATGCGATGAAAACGCCAATATCGATAGGATCGAGAGTTATATTCATTTTTACTTATCCATTTTATTTTTATTTTGATATCCGTGATATCCGAATCGGGTTAAATTGATTTAGACCAACTATAATTAGTATTCGTTAATAGCGGAAGCAACTGCTCGTATGCTAATTCTAAATTTGCAATAAAAGTTTTATTTGCAGCTAACTCCGATGAAAATACCGCAGAAATGCCGACAAATTTTGCGATATCATGTTTAGGATTGTCACAACATTTAGACGCAATTGATGCTAATTCAGCTGCCAATGGGTCAATTATTTCTTGATTATCTATGTATCGTTTACGTAAAAACAAAAACCAACTAACAAGGGAAATGCACAATCGTGAAATCGATCTACCATCTTTAAGATTTTGTTCAACAATAGGCACAATCCTCATGGGAAGTTTTTGAGAACCATCCCAAGCTATCTGACTAAGTAAATGACGAATGGCGGGATTTTTAAAACGCTCTAGTATCTCTCGGCTGTAACCGTATGCGTCGAGTTCTTTTGGCGCTATAAAGGACGGAATGACCTCAGAATCAATCAAATGTTCGATGTGAGCTACTAGGGTTTTGTTTTGCATAGCGTCAAAAACAGTTTCAATACCCAGTAAAACACCTAAATAAGCAATACTTGAATGAGGGCAATTGAGTAGTCGTAATTTAGCGTTTTCAAAACCGCGAACATCATTGGTTAAAATAGCCCCTACTCTATCCCAGGCTGGCCTTTCTTCGGGCAGAATATCTTCAATCACCCACTGCACAAATGATTCACGTTTAATCGGCCAATTGTCTTTTATGCCAATACTCTCTTTAATTGTTGTTCGTAACTCATCGTTAGTTGCCGGTGTAATGCTATCTACCATAGTACAAGGACAAATTAACTCTTTTTCAAGCCATTGCTTAATACCTGGATCGGCAAGTTGAGCAAAATTAACAATGGCATTTTTTAATTTTATGCCATTGTCTGTAATATTATCGCAACTCAATATGCAAAAGGGCTTGAGTCCTAGCCGTTTTCTTAATCCTAATGCCTTAGTTAACAAACCAATTGCACTGACTTGTTTGTCAGTTTCAAGCAAATCAGCTTTAACATCTTCATTATTGGTGTCTAATTGACCAGCGCCATTGAGACAATATCCCTTTTCGGTAATTGTCAGTGTCACAAACTTAGTTGTTGGCTGTATTAATCGTTCTACTACTTCTTCAAATTCGGTTTTGGCGACTAATACTTCGCAAATCGAACCAATAATTTGAAATGAGGTTTCTTCATCAAGTTCAGCTAAACAGTAGAGTCCATCTTGTTCACCTAATGCATCTTTAACCCCTTGTGATCGCATCGATACAGCTGTTATTCCCCAATCACCGCCATGTTTTTGCATAGCTTGGTCTGTGTACCATGCTTGGTGCGCGCGAAAAAATGCACCTGGGCCTAAATGTACAATGCCTGTTTTAGGAGCAGATTGCTCAGTTCGATAAAGTGGTGTATCAATGCCTTCTAATTTCAGGTTTATAAGATTCGATATGTTTAATTGACGCAATTTTTTCTTCCTACTGTTAAAAGATAGCCCTCAACAACAGCGGGTCTATTTCATTAAAATGAGATTATTTCAACTTGGAAACAAACAATACCTCATTTACATACACATGTTAATATTTATATATGATAATAATGAAAGATTAATTAGCCAGAACATTGAATCACTTTGATATTCAAAATGATTTTATATTAGAACAATTATTTTTTGCGAGTCTAAATAATAATTACATGAATATCAATCGTTTAACCTTCAGTTGCAAAACCCTTCTCGAATTTTCATCAAACTGATTTTCACTTTGCATATAAAAATATCTATTTTTATATATGATAATATTTGAAATCGAATGTGGTTTAACATTATAGTACGCGATAACACATCATTAACATGTCTATATATTGCAATAACGGATACTCATGAATCACTTTATTAAATCAAATATTGCCATTGGCATAGCGCTAACTCTTTTTGCTTGCTCGGACGTTAGCAAAGATGAAACGAAATCGTCTGGATCAGTAAACTTAAATGAGAATACTGCAAAATTATCTGAAATTCGTGAAATTGCTAATGCAGGACCATTCCAACCCAATTGGGAGTCTCTGACAAATTACACCATTCCAGACTGGTATCAGGATGCAAAATTTGGAATCTTTATACATTGGGGAGTTTATTCGGTTCCAGCACACAATGGTGAATGGTATCCAAGAAAGATGTATCAGCAAGATGAAGAAGAATTTACTCATCATTTAGAAAAGTATGGAAAACAGAGTCAATTCGGTTACAAAGATTTTATTCCTATGTTTACAGCTGAAAAATTCGATGCTGACCAATGGCTATCTATTATTAAGGATTCTGGCGCCAGGTACATAGTTCCGGTAGCTGAACACCATGATGGTTTTTCAATGTATGACAATTCTTATACTGAGTGGGACGCCGTAGAAAAAGGTCCTAAACGCGATATTATTAAAGAATTGAAAGTCGCGACCAATAAAGCGGGATTACATTTTGGGTTATCCAGCCATAGGGCTGAAAATTGGTGGTTTTATGATGGCGGGAGAGAATTCCCATCTGACGTGCAAGATGAAAATTATCGCGGCCTTTATGGGCCTGCTGTAAGCAGAGAAACATCTGAGTCTGGCGAAACACCACCTTCAAAAGAATTTCTTGATGATTGGTTGCTTAGAACGGTAGAAATCGTCGATAAATACGAGCCAGAGCTGATTTGGTTTGATTGGTGGATGGCCTCTGAACCTTTCCATCAGCATGTGAAAGAATTTACCAGTTACTTTTATAATAAAGGCAAAAGTTGGGAAAATATGCCGGCTTTAAATTACAAAGATTTACATGATTTTCGCTCGTTACTTCCTGGTTCAGCCGTGCTCGATATAGAAAGAGGAAGAATGTCTGGTATTTATGAACATTTTTGGCAAACAGATACCTCTGTTTCTAAGTCATCCTGGGGTTATGTGACAAATCACCAATATAAGCAAGCAAGTAGCTTAGTAGATGATCTTATCGATATTGTCAGTAAAAATGGTTCTATGTTACTGAATATTGGCCCTAAACCAGATGGCACGATACCGCAAAAAGAAATTGATATGTTGAAAGAAATTGGTAGTTGGCTGTCGTTAAACGGAGAAGCAATATACAACACTCGACCATGGGTTGTGTTTGGTGAAGGCTCGACTGTGATAGAGGATGGTAAACATTCCAATAATGCCGAGAGCAAACGCAAGGACTTCAATAAAAGTGATATCCGTTTTACAACAAATGATGATGTTTTATATGCAACATTGATGGCTTGGCCCGGTGACGAAGAAACTATTACTATTAAATCAATTAATAGCACAAATTACCCCGCTTCCATTGTTAACATTGAGTTGATCGGCCACGATGGCGAAATCTCATTTACGCAAAATGAAAATGGCTTGGAAGTTGAGTTACCAGCAGAATCTCCATCACCTTATGCACAAGTTCTAAAAATTACTAAGTAGTTAACTTCCTTAGCGAATTTGGGGGCCTATTCGGCCTCCATGCTCGCTCGAATTCAAATCTCTATAGAAATCAAATCTTTAATGTAACTAACGTTGTTTTAAAGCGTAAACTCTAAAAAACCGCCTAATACACGTCCTGTATGACGATTTCCGATGGTATTTTCGAGCTTATCATTGAGTAAATTATCCAAGCGCACTCCCAATAAAAGATTAGAGCTTGCCTGCCAATCTAACACCAAATCAGCATTGAGGCTTGCATCAAGCTTTTGCTGGCCTGTGGGAATGCTAGAAGAGAACTGAGTTCCTAGATATTTGAGATTCAATGAAACCTCAATCTGTTGTACTGGAAATGATTGACTCAATTGAATATTGGCTCGATGACGCGAGCGACCTAATAAAATATTACCCTGCCCTGCACCGCTATCGGTATAGCTATAATTCGCTTGCCACGTGAGTTGAGTATCAGTTTTATTGCTTCTAAATGACAGCTCAGTTCCTTTTGAAAAGCTACTATCACGATTGACTAGCTTTGGAGGTGGACCAGGGTCAAAATCCACTAAATTAGTATATTCATTATCAAATACCGTCAAAGTAAACTGGCCCAATGCGTTAGTGTAGAAGTAATTCATAGCTAGCGTTTCTGATTCTTCACTTTTCAGCTCATTGTTGCCAATTAGAGGATTGCCTAAAGCATAAAAACTTGGCAGTTTAAATCCTTTACCCCACTCAAGTTCTAGTTCATGATTTTCTTTAACTTGCCAGGCTATTTTCACTCCTGGGCTGAATGCATTTTCATCTTCTGCATCATCATACCTTGCGAAGAAGTGGGCATTGATGTTTGAACTCAGGGCAAAATCTAACTCTGTGAATACACCGAATATTTCTCTATCCAATGAAAAATCAGTGGGTGCTTGGAAAAATTGAAAATCAAGAATACCTTTGCTTTCCCCTTTTTCAGTTGTGTAGTCTGCACCAAATAATAATTTGAAATCACTAAGCTCTTTTTGATAGTAACTGGTGACATTACTTCGCGTTAATTTATTGTCTGCAATAGACGCGGGGAAACCTTGAGGGTCTCTTAATCCCGGAGGAATAGAGGGGGTAGCGACATCTTCTTTTTTAACTTGAGTAAACCCAGAAAGGGTGAATAGACCATTTTGAATGTCAGTGTCATACCTCACCCCTAAATTGATATCTTCGCTTTCTCTTTTCTCTAACTCCCCAGTCACAGAAAAACGTGTACCACCGCTATCATCACCAAAACTTTTGGCCTCCGCTTTGTTAGCTAACAAAGTAACTTTTAATAAACCGGATTCTAAGCTCGGCACGGCTACGGCAGTAAATGTTTGACTTTCAAACTTACTACTTTGATAGGTCTCTGGTGCCCTACTTGTACTTACATCTAACAGTAGTTGACCATAATCCGCAGTTGCACCGAGCAAATAGCCGCTTTTAGAGTCCGCTCTTGTTCGAATGCTTAAATTTGCTTCGTTTGCTTTGGCGTTAGGTTCTGCAATAAAATCAATGGCCCCTGCTAGTGCTTGTGAACCATAAACAGAAGATTGAGCACCTCGTGCTATTTCAATTCTATTAATATTAACATTGCTTAGAAACGAAATATCTGCCACTCCTCCTCTGTTATTCGTTCCATCATTGAGTGGAATACCGTTGAAGGTCATCAAAGTATAATTTGAATCCGCTCCTCGAAGGTAAATTTCGTTAATACTTCCTGTACCAGAATTCGAATTGAGCTGGATTTCGGGTTCGGAAGATAACAGCGATTCTAACGATTGAGAAAGCGTATTGTTAACGGTAATTATCTTTGCAGACTGTTTGCCTGATATGCGCGAACCCAGTACTTCAATATTTTCAGTTTCGAGAGACTGTTCTTCTGTCGCAAAAGTATAAGTAGAGGCTGATACGATAAAAGTACTACCCAGAAGTTTAGCGACCACAAGAGTCAGTGGCTTTATAGAATTGTTCAGAATTTTTCCTTAATGATACTGCTTTTACGTCTACTAAATTTGAACCGAAAAACAATAAGTCTAATCGTCTTTTTTATTAATAAATTCAGCGCTTTTGTAACTAGATGAGAAGCTAAATCGGCCTATATAGTTAGTCCCCGACAACCATGTTTTTCCTTCGGGAACATGATACTCATGATATAGGCCCCACTCTAAAGCAGCCGTAGGATAACGATCTTTATCTAGTGATTCAACCAAACCTATTGCTGCTGGTACATCTTCCAAATAGGACTTGATTTCAAAATTAATCCCATCTTTAGCAAACTGCATGGTGCGTTTTTCAGGTCCATCGTGTGAAGAGATGATTGCTACACCATCTTTATATTGCCATACACACAATTCGTGCCCGCTTTGGGTAATAGGATTGTATTCTGATTTTACATAAGGGCCTTCAACGTTATTAGCAATGGCAACGCCCCATCTTATTTCTCTACCACCAGACGTCATTTTTTCTCCCATCCTTTCGCCTTTGTAGTACAAATAAAATTTGTTTCTATAAAATAGTAATGTTGGATCATGAACTTTATGACTATCAAATTCACCTTGTGATTTTACTTTGAATCGATTGTCTTCGCTGCCCAACCACTCTCCGGTATTGGATGCGGTTAAAATTGGTTCAGGTAGTTTTTTCCATGGTCCATGTGGAGACTCTGCAATAGCCATAGCAACGGTGTTTTTAGTGCGGTTTAGATAGGGTGCTTTGATAGCTTGATATACCAAATAAAATTTACCATCATGAGCCAGCACTTCGGGAGTAAATACGGACCGATCATCAAAATCTCCGCGGTTTCCCTTTCCAACCGCTTTTCCTTGTTCACTCCAATGCCAGCCATCTTTAGACGTTGCGTACCAAATCTCAGAAAGATCCCATGGAAATACTTTTGCATCAGGGTCGCCCGTCCCAAACCCAACAGCTTCTCCATAGGTTTTTGTGTACCAGGTAAAATACAAACCATCAATTAACAACACTTTTGATGGATCTCTTCGCACTACTCCTTCTTCTAGGCCTAAATCTCCAGTGATTTTTTTTGTATGAAAGCGACCATACCATTCTTGATTCAGATGATAGCCTCTTTCAAGTGCACGCTTTGATGCCGAACTCATTTTATCGGGATCCGTAATCGCAAGATAATCCAACGCTTCGGCAGAATATTTTGATGACGTATCCGATTGACAAGCGACGATAAACAGAGTTAGCAACAGCAGGCTTGTCTTAAAATATGAAGAGACTTTCATTATTTAATGATCCAACACGGAAGAAAACAGTGTTTTCATTCTAGGGATTTAGGTAATGATTTGATAGAGCGTATTTTAACTTCTTTAAAAAAGACTTCCGCTCCTTCAGATTGCAATTGAATCTGCCCTGAATCCAAAACTTTGCCATCCTTGTCTTTTGATTCAGATATTTTCATTACAACTGTATCATTTACAATAAAGATCGCCCTATCTTTGAATACAAATAGCTCCACTTTATTCCATTCTCCATGGGGCAAATCTGGTTCTAAAGATGCATGGGTATAATTTGAAACTTTGCGATAGAACTCTCCATCTGGGGCATATTTTCTCTCACCAGTTTTATCTCTCATTAGAACTTTTGCAGTTGGACCTGCAAGTGGTATGAAATCACCAAAATCTTTTTCCTGAATTTGTAATTCTTGGCAAGCTTTCCACGTTTTCCAAAATGCCCCATGGGGTCCTCTACAATGAAACAATACCCCTGAATCTCGTTTTTTAGTCAATCTTGGCGCCCACTTCTGCTCTCCCCATTTCACCATAAGGCTCAAATGGTAGTTTTGGTATTCTGATAGTGTGGTTAACCCGCCATAGATTTCGCCGCTTATGTGTAGCACTGGTTGATCATTTTCGTATGTTACTTTGAACACCTCTTTAACATCATTATTTAGACCTAAAGCGTGTTTTGTATCACCGTGCACACTCACATTATGGGTTTGAAATGTACCAGATGGCAGACCGGTTACACTTGTATGAGGTACTCCCATCCAAATTTCCCACTGGCTTAAATTGGAGTCAAGTAACGGAATCCATTGCTCTTGGCGAGCAGTTTGGCAACTCGTTAGCAAAAATAAAGCGATAATAAATATCGCTTTATTGAATTTATAAATGTGCACTGCTATTTCCTTAATATTGGGAGGCTAACTCATTCAATTAGTTAAATTTTGTATTTGTAATGAGCACGGTACCCGAAGATACAAATCACCATAAAGCAGACCATAGGCAAAACAAATGAGGTTTGAACAGATGGAATACTACTAATAAGGGGTTCCATATCGATTAAAGTGCCTTGAGCTAATGGCATGAATGCTCCACCCACGATTGCCATTACCAATCCGGCAGAAGCTAAACTAGCATCATCCCCCATACCTTTTAATGCAATGCCGTAAATGGTAGGAAACATTAGAGACATGCAAGCTGATGTTGCGATTAGACAATAAAGACCTGCATACCCGCCCAAGAAGATAACACCTAAAATAGTTAAAATCCCTGCGGCAGCTAATAGCATTAACAATTGCCCCGGCCTTACGAAACCCAATAAAAATGTACAAATAAATCGACTGGCTAAGAAAATACTCATGGCAATTATATTGTGCCGTTGTGCTTCTGCGGCCGTTAAGCCTACAACTGTCATTCCATAGTGAATAATAAAAGTCCAGCACATTATCTGAGCACCCACATAGAATGCCTGCGCTAATACTCCTTCTAAGTAACAAGTATTCCTAAACAATCGCCCAAAAGTTGATTTTAATTCGGACGTTGTTAACGGATGATCTGCACTGATTGTCTTAGGAAGTTTACTAAAAAGAAACACGAAAAATAAAACAGCTACCACGACCGCAATCACCACATAAGGCCCCCTTACGGTCAGTAAATCTGCAGCCTGCATAGCTTGATGATCTACTGGGTTAGTTACCGCAAAATTTTGTAACGCGTCGGTTAGTTTTCCATCCACTACAGACGGCAACATATCAGCATATTCGGGGTTATTGAGTTTTTCTTCTTTACGAAACTCCTCTACTTTCAACTCACCTAGAATGTATTGTGTGGCGATAAACATGCCAGTTAATGACCCAATCGGATTGAATGCTTGAGCAAGATTAAGACGTTGAGTAGATGTATCTGGATGCCCCATGGATAAAACATACGGATTCGCGGTTGTCTCCAAAAGCGCTAAACCACATGTTAATACCCACAAAGCAGCTAAGAAGAACGTAAACTCCATGTATATTGACGCAGGTATAAATAGCGTAGCTCCAGTCGCATAAAGCATTAAACCCAGCAAAATACCGGCTTTATATGAAAATCGACGAATAAATATCGCAGCTGGAATCGCCATCACGCCATATCCCAAGTAAAACGCAAATTGCACTAAACTACTTTGTGCGTTGGTGATGAGGAAAATATCTTTGAAGGCTTTAACTAATGGATTGGTAATGTCATTTGCAAATCCCCACAACGGAAATAGTGACGCGACTAAAATAAAAGGCAAAACAAACCTAGCTTCAAGTATTTTAGGTTTTTCTACTACATCTTCAGAAACTGGGTGAATCCTAGTTACTTCACTATTTTCAAGGCTCATTTACATCTCACTTAAATATTATATTTAATAGTTAATATTTATATACACATGTTAAGTAATTTAACAATTAATTGACTTTAACTGTTAACGTGCTTTATGTCTACAATCTAAATCAGTAAATTTACATGCATTATTAAACCAAAACGAATAATATGTATTTATATACAAATACGCATGTTTATATATTTAATTTAAATTTGAGTTGCTGAGGTGTTTTATAGAACATTAGATTAGACAGGTAATTTAAAAAGGGGGAATACACGAATTAAAAATGAGTGTACTTAAAACTGAGCTTAAAAATAATGAAGTCTTGATATTTTTTAAGATTTAACAGTGCAAACATGTACCAACAACAAAGATACCCTTAAATAAAGGGTACCTTACAAAGGTTTAGACTAGACGAAATTAAAGTTTTCTAACCAAACCATAAGTCAATGCCTTTGATATCTCGTTTGCAGCTAATTTTAATTCTTCCAACACATCGTCTATTCCCATAATTTCAGGGATCCTTTGAATATAAGGAATAGTTAATGTCGCAACCGCGTGATCAGAATCAATAATTGGACAAGATAAATCTGTTACCCCAGTCACATAAGCACTTGGCGCTTTTAGGTATCCTTGTTTAGCAACTTTTTTACAATCTGCGAGGAAAGTTTTAATTTCGTCTTCTGAATGATGAGCTTTTAGTACTTTCATCATAGATTCTTTCTTATCAGCATTTTGATTGACGAACAAAATCCTACCAGATGCAGCAAATATCAATGGTCTTCGATACCCTACTCTTACCGAATAAGATAAGTTACTAGGCGTTTCTACTCTAGAGATGACCACTATCTGCTCTTGTGATTCAACCGCAATATGACATGACATACTTGTTCTATCAGCGAGTCCGCGCATTATTGGCTGTGCATATTCAAGGATATCTTTTATTGGTTCATGTTCAGTACCTAATTGCAACAGCTTCCTTGTAACTTGATAGCCGTCCGTATCTTCACTCTTTTCTATATAGCCCCGCTGTTGCAAAACTAAAATCATGCGATATATTTCAGCATTTGAACGACCAAGCTTTTCGGCAATAGTTGATGTACTTAACGGTGTGGAATCCTTAGATAACAATTCAACGATATCTAACCCTTTTTCCAATGCGGGAGCAGAATATTTTTTTGTAGCAGCTGTTTCCATTAATTTTTCCAATCTTATTTTGCACGTTATTTTTATACATTATTTAACGGCATCTAACTTTTCACATACGAAAAATTCAAATCTAAATATCAATAATAGTTAATTTTTTTAATAAGTCGATATATTTATTTACTTTATTCAGGTGGCTTTAAACATAGGATTAACAACTTCTTGAGACGATATAAATCAATATTTACTCTTCTAATTAGTCTGTTGAAATTTCATTTATATTTAAATTTAACAAAACAAATATAAGATTAAAGCTACCAAGGCAGCAACCTAATCCTTAGCAAGACAGTCAATCAACTGAATTACGGCTGAATTAAATTTCGCACAAACTTCTGGAGAGGAAGACCTTGGCAACAGGGAAACCTTTGCGCCAAAAAACACTAATTCATCTAAGTCACATGAATTTAAGCTTTCAGTTATCTCATTAACTCCTAATAAAGAAGCACTAAAGTCGTACAACTCATCTTCAATATTTAATTGAGGAGGGATATGTGAATCTTGCCAGTTACCATATGTTGCATCTTCAGCAGCTACACCTGAAAACATGAGTCCACGCAATAAATTCAATTCTCTCAATGTTGAAATATGTTGAATTGGACCTTGGGTACTGCGGGTTTCTATTGCAGAACGCCCCCAATTGACACAAAACCCAATTTTATTGTCTGATTTAGCGTTGACGGCAATTACTGCATCAATTTCTTCTTGTAATGTTAAAAACCCCTTAATCGAACTTCCGTCCTCTTTATAGGCATCACAATGCTCAATAACTAACTCCGTTCCGCTCCAATCCCACGCCTGCATTTCAGTTAAGGATTCAATCAAAGACGCGGTTGAAGAATTAGCCGCTTTTCTTGCTGGGCTAGTGTGGATTTGAATTGATGGAACTAGTTGTTTACCAAAGTGCTCTTGCATTTTTTTTATTGCGCGACTGGCTTTAAAATAAAAATCTACCGCACTTTTTCGACCATCTGGATCATCAGATGCAATACCAAACTGCGAATTTTTAGACAGATTATTCATTACGCCGGGCATACCAGTAAAAATCACTTTCCAATTTGGATCGATATTGTTGAGAAACCAATTATCGTCAAATTGATGGAGCTCTCCGAAAAATGGGTGTTCTATACCTTTTAATTCAGGTATTGATTTCAATAACTTATAGTATTCCGACTCTACTTTACCATCCCATTTTTGTGATGTAGGAGATATGGAATATGCTGCTGCGATTAGATTATTGTGTGTCACTATTTACCTAACATTTATATTAATAATTGAGTTTTTAAATCTTATCAAAAAGTTAGATTATTTGTTCGACCAATTTATTTCTCCAAATTAATTGGTTTATATGAATAAAATCACTGATAATTGAAGTTATACAAGCTTATTTATGAGAGTTATTTATCATCATGAGTTATATACAAGAATGGTCATAGCGAATCGTTAATTTGAAAAGTGTATGTTCAAAAATAGTTTCATTGGCGTTTCTGATATCACTGCCTTTGCATGCAGTCACCGAACGGTACCTAGAGAAAACTCAAAAGCGTAAAATAACCGTTGCTTTGTATGAACACACCTTTAAAAAGTATCAATCTTTGTTAAGAGGAAACATTTGTGCCAA
Organism: uncultured Alteromonadaceae bacterium; assembly: GCA_947503265.1. Taxonomy (GTDB): domain Bacteria; phylum Pseudomonadota; class Gammaproteobacteria; order Enterobacterales; family Alteromonadaceae; genus Aliiglaciecola. The sequence continues at coordinate 1,116 of CANNDC010000006.1, read as the reverse complement.
TAGATTCATCGATATGCACACCCAAATCGATCGCCCGTTAGTTGAATTGTCGTTAATATGCAGAGCTGCTTCTCTGACTAACTTACAGTTAAAAATCAAATTGATACTAGTACCAAATAATATTAGAGCTCAAAAATTAGTGGAAAAAGGCATAGCAGATCTATCTAGCGATAGTGTTTGGTTATCAGAAGCAAATCAATTAGATGTGCATATATCTGTGCCTGTATTTGAAAACGGTGAGTTTGAAAAGGGTTTATACGTTCTTGACAACAGTGAATTTATCGACAGGAGCATGACCAAAAATGAAATATCCAACCTGCGAGGTTTAGGCCTTGAGTTTTGGGTCAAAGATTGGATAGAACTGCAAAAAATCACTTCAAAGGTGGTCAAAACCAAAAACCAAAATTCACTTTACAACATGTTAAAGTATGACCGGGCAGACTTTGTGCTTTTTGAGTTTTCGACAAGTCCAAATATGGAGTTGTGCGAATACGGAATCTGTTTACAGCCAATTAAAAATGTAAAAGTAATATTGCCTGATTCAAGACATTTCATCATGTCAAACAAGTCCAAGAAAAGTAGAAAACTATTTGAATCGATAGACACAGGGCTAAAATTGATGAGAGATAAAGGGGAAATAAAACAAATGTATCTTGATTCTGGCCATATCAATCCAGAAGTACAAGATTGGCAAGTAATCAATTAGAACAACTACCACAGCATCTGGAAAATTCGATAACTTACAAGTACTGGCTTACAATTCAGTATTATTAAGTGAAAGAAGTGTTAAGTTAAAGAATTGTCAAGCCAATTGAGACTGTAATTAATTTTGTGTAACTGCCTATCACAACATACTCTTAATTGAGGAGAGGATAGGCAAATGAACAAGAAAGAACTTGAAGCCTTTGGTAGAGAGGCTGCTAAAAATATCAAAACCCCGCAAGATTTGACTGAATTCAGCCAGGCGTTGAAGAAGGTCATGGTTGAAGCTGCCTTGAATGCTGAGATGGACGAGCATTTAGGCTACAACAAACACCAACAATCTGATTCAGATAACGCGCGAAACGGTTTTACCAGCAAGACGGTAAAAACGGAAGAAGGTCCGTTTGAATTAGA
>CANNDC010000005.1 GCA_947503265.1 uncultured Alteromonadaceae bacterium | reverse complement strand
TGGATGGCGAGATCAAGCCAGCATGGATGCTTTCACGGCGGGTTAAAATCTTTTAAGCCTTGCTACGCTTTATACACAGATGCTCAAACATGGATGTCGTAGTCCAAGCGCATAGGGATATTTTACAGCGTGTTGAAATTTTTAGACTTTCCAACCTTTATACCCCGATGTTTAAACATGTATAGAATTAAAACCAAACGAGAATTGAGGGAATAAACTAGTTCATTGCGAGGACGCCGTGAATACGTCCTTGTAGGCTCGGCACCCACATCCCTGTGGGCGGACGCCATCGCAATCAACTAATTTATTTCCTCCCCAGATACCCCGCAAAGTTGTTCAGATCTATTTATCTCTTCTTGAATGAAGCACCGAAGTTTGGGAATGAAAGTTTGCAGGCAAAAAAAACCCAGCAGAGGATGCTGGGTAAAATCGTTTGGGAGAAACGTCGAAAAAACTAAAACATGGTTACAATTTAGCCTATTTCCTTTTTTTCACAATAGAAACCGGGTATGGAGAAAGCGTTGCAGGTATGCATATTAATACGTAAAATGCAGGCCGCATAAAATAGGACCTGTTATGAACTTAACCGATTTTCACTTTGAACTTCCTGAACGTTTGATCGCTCGATATCCCGCTGAGAAAAGAACTTCTAGCAGAATGTTGCAGTTAGACGGTGTTTCTGGGAACGTCAAACACTCGCAATTTACGGATTTGCTGAGCCTGCTAAATGAAGGTGATTTACTGGTTTTTAATAATACAAGAGTAATTCCTGCAAGGCTGTTAGGACAAAAAGAATCTGGCGGAAAAGTGGAAGTGCTGGTTGAACGTATCATCGACGAGCATACGATTTTGGCGCATGTGAAAGCGAGTAAGTCTCCTAAAGTGGGGACTAGAATTACATTAGAAAACCAAATTCATGTTGAAATGCATGCCCGTCATGACACCTTGTTCGAATTAAAAATACTTAACGCTGAGCCGGTTTTGGATTTGCTTGAAGAATATGGGCACATGCCATTGCCACCTTATATCGACAGGCCAGACGAAAGTTCCGACCGAGAAAGATACCAAACGGTCTACAATGAAAAACCGGGGGCGGTAGCGGCACCCACAGCAGGATTGCATTTTGATGAGGCTATGCTTGAAGCGATCAGAAACAAAGGTGTTGATATTCAATTCGTGACTTTACACGTAGGGGCAGGAACGTTTCAGCCTGTTCGTGTAGACAATATAACTGAGCATAAAATGCATTCTGAATATGCTGAAGTACCGCCAGAAGTCATCGATGCGGTGCAAAAAGCTAAGCAAAATGGCAAGAGAGTTATTGCAGTTGGAACCACCTCAGTGAGATCGTTGGAATCCGCTGCCAAGGTTGCCAAAGAGAGTGGTGACAAGCTTAAACCGTTCTTTTCCGATACAGACATTTTTATCTACCCAGGTTTTGAGTTTCAACTGGTAGACGCCATGTTAACCAATTTTCACTTACCCGAATCTACCTTGATGATGTTGATCAGTGCGTTTGCAGGTCGAGAAAATGTGATGTCTGCATATCAACAGGCAATTGAACAAGAATATCGTTTTTTTAGCTATGGTGATGCCATGTTTATCGAACGTGGATGATTAATTGCAATTGTCGATTTAAGCCTTGAGTTAATTCCTTTATAATCCACGCTGTTTTTTTCGGCACTGGACTGTATTCCGGTCAGCAGGAAGTTTAATGAAATTTGAATTAGATAATACCGACGGCAAGGCTCGCCGTGGTAGATTGATATTTGAGCGTGGTGTTGTTGAAACTCCAGCGTTCATGCCAGTAGGTACATACGGCACCGTAAAAGGCATGACGCCCGAGGAGTTGGATGAAACTGGCGCCCACATCTGTCTCGGTAACACCTTTCACTTAATGTTACGTCCAGGCACTGAAATCATGAAACAGCACGGCGATCTTCATGATTTTATGCATTGGCATAAACCCATTTTGACTGACAGCGGCGGTTTTCAAGTCTTTAGTCTTGGTGATTTGCGGAAAATTACCGAAGAAGGTGTAACCTTCCGTTCGCCTATCAATGGTGAAAAGATTCTACTAACGCCTGAAAAATCTATGCAAGTTCAACGCGATCTGGGTTCAGACATTGTCATGATTTTTGATGAATGCACGCCCTATCCCGCGACCGAAAGTGATGCTCGTCGCTCCATGGAGCTGTCTTTACGTTGGGCGAAGCGCAGTAAACAAGCCCATGAAGGCAATCCTTCTGCACTGTTTGGTATTATCCAAGGTGGTATGTACGAAGGTTTACGAGATGTGTCGTTAAAGGGATTGGAAGATATCGGTTTTGACGGATATGCCATTGGTGGACTCTCTGTAGGTGAACCAAAAGAGGACATGATTCGAGTTCTCGATCATACCGCAGATAAAATTCCTGCTCAAAAGCCTAGATACCTGATGGGTGTCGGTAGGCCGGAAGATATTGTCGAGGCGGTTCGCCGTGGCATCGATATGTTTGATTGCGTGATGCCAACGCGTAATGCACGAAATGGACATTTGTTCGTGACTGAGGGCGTGATTAAGATTCGTAACGCAAAACATAAGGTCGATACGGGTCCTTTGGACGAAAAATGTGACTGTTACACTTGTAAAAATTATTCACGGTCATATTTACATCACTTAGACAAGTGTAATGAGATACTAGGAGCAAGATTAAATACTATCCATAATCTCAGATATTACCAACGCGTCATGCAGGGGTTGCGAGACGCCATAGCTGACGAGAAGCTTGACGAATTTGTACAAGAGTTTTACCAAAATAAAAATATGCCAGTACCGGCACTTTGAATTGAAAAATTAAAAATAGTTTAAATGAGGAACTTATGAGTTTATTTATTTCCAGTGCACACGCACAAGAAGCGGGCGGCGCAGCAGGCGGCGGTTTTGAAATGTTGATTTTGTTGGGTGTGTTTGGTTTGATATTTTATTTCATGCTTTATCGTCCACAAGCGAAGCGTGTGAAAGAACACAAAAACTTGATCTCTTCAATCGGCAAAGGTGACGAAGTCCTGACGCAAGGTGGCATGGTCGGTAAAGTGACTAAAGTCACAGACGAAAAAGACTTCATTGAAATCGCACTTAACGACAACACCAATATTGTTATTCAAAAAGGGTCAGTGTCAGCTGTTTTACCTAAGGGTACTATGAAATCTATTTAAACGGATTACATAAGGGCATAACCTTGGTTCGCTCTTTTTCCCTTTAATCTGATAAGAACAAGAAAGGAATTTTACGTGTTAAATCAAACTCCGCTATGGAAATACTTACTGGTAATTATCGTTGTTGCCGTATGTGCTCTGTATGCGTCTCCCAATCTATACGGTGAAGATTACGCCGTACAAATATCAGCGGGGCGAGATGCAGCCGTAGACAGCCAACTTCTTGATAGAGTGAACAGTGAATTGGAAAAGGCTGGAATTCAGAAAAAAGCCATTGTCCTTGAGAATTCTCAAATACTCGTCCGATTATTAGACGACAGCTCTCAACGCCTTGCTCGAGAAAAACTTGAGCGTGCTTTAGGGGAAGACTACTACGTGGCCATGAATCTGGCACCAGACACGCCAGACTGGCTTGCCGGTATTGGTGGTTCACCAATGAAGCTCGGACTCGATTTGCGTGGAGGCGTTCACTTTCTTATGGAAGTCGATATGAATTCCGCCATCGCCAAAACGTTAGAAGACTTAGAAGGTGATTTTAAAACATCCTTGAGAGAGGAAGGGATTCGTTACCGACGAGTAAGTGTTTCTGATGGCAATGTTCAGATCCAATTCCGCGATCAAGATAACTTAGATAAAGCCGATTTTTTCTTAAAAAATCGTAACCCAGATTTGGTATTTACCGAACCTGGCGAGTTGCTGCTGGTCGCAGCGCTTTCAGAGCAAAAATTAGCTGAAACGCGTGATTATGCGGTGAAACAAAACATCACAATTATTCGTAATCGTGTTAACCAGCTTGGTGTTGCAGAACCGCTAGTACAACGCCAAGGTGCTGATCGTATCGTAGTGCAATTGCCCGGTATTCAAGACACGGCTCGAGCCAAAGAAATTCTTAATGCAACGGCAACGTTAGAATTCCGTATGCTTGATCTTGATCACGATGTGAGAGACGCGGTTGCTGGCCGAGTGCCTCCCGGCTCAGAATTGTTGTACAGAAGAGATGGTTCCCCCGAATTACTTGAAAAGAAAATCATGTTAACGGGAAACCACATCATCGATGCAAATAGTGGTGTTGATGAATACGGTATGCCTCAAGTGTCTATTTCTTTGGATTCCAAAGGCGGCAGCAAAATGTCGCAGGCGACTAAGGGCAACATTGGTAAGCCGATGGCGACAGTATTTATCGAATACAAGTCCACGGGTGAACGAGACGAAAACGACAAACTGATCTTTGTACCGAAAAGAGAGGTTGTTAACGTCGCGACCATCAGAGCACAATTAGGCAGTAAATTTCAGATAACAGGTATCGATTCTCCAAAAGAAGCCCGTGATTTATCTTTGCTTCTTCGAGCGGGTGCCTTGATAGCGCCAATTACTATTGTTGAAGAACGTACTGTTGGTCCAAGCCTTGGGCAAGAGAATATTGATTTGGGCATGCAAGCCATTATTTGGGGCTTTGTATTGGTGCTCATTTTTATGCTGGTTTATTACAAAGCATTTGGCGTAGTGGCGAACGTTGCGCTTACTGCCAACCTTGTGATGATTGTTGGCGTGATGTCGATGATACCGGGCGCAACTCTTACCTTACCCGGTATGGCAGGTATTGTTTTAACTGTTGGTATGGCCGTAGACGCCAATGTTCTTATCTTTGAACGGATTCGAGAAGAGATGCGTGAAGGGCGAAGTCCGCAGCAGGCAATACATCATGGTTATGATAGCGCCTTCTCGACAATTTTAGATGCGAATATCACTACCTTCATTGCAGCACTAATATTGTTTGCAGTAGGGACAGGTCCAATCAAAGGATTCTCTATTACTTTGATGATTGGTATCGCAACCTCAATGTTTACTGCGATTATTCTTACGCGTGCCATAGTGAATGGGGCATGGGGCGGTAAACGTTTAGAGAAGCTTTGGATTTAGGAGTCGGACTATGCAATTTTTAAAGATGAAAGAAAGTGTCGACTTCATGTCAATGCGTGTGCCAGCAATGATATTGTCAGGAATATTGATTGTTGGTTCGTTGTTTTCACTTGCAACCAACCAGTTGAACTGGGGACTAGACTTTACCGGTGGAACCCTAATTGAAGTTGGCTATGACAAGCCTGCTCAACTAGATGAAATCAGAAAACAACTCGATACCGCGGGTTTCGGTGATGCGGTAGTGCAGAACTTTGGTAGCAGTGAAGATGTATTGATTCGTTTAGCACCCAGAGAGGGCGTGAAGGCGGTTGATATAGGTGACCAAGTACTTAAGTCTCTTAGAGAAGGCGGCGACAACGTTGATATGCGCCGAATCGAATTTGTTGGTCCAAACGTGGGTGAAGAGTTGACCGAACAAGGTGGTCTAGCCATGTTAGTCGCTTTGCTGTGTATTTTGATGTACGTAGCAATGCGTTTTGAATGGCGTTTTGCCCTTGGCTCAGTCACTGCCTTGGCCCATGACGTTATTTTAACCTTGGGTCTATTCTCGGTACTGCAACTAGAGTTTGATTTAACCGTACTAGCGGCTGTGTTAGCGGTAATTGGTTATTCACTGAATGATACGATTGTTGTTTCTGACCGTATCCGTGAAAACTTTCGTAAAATTCGTAAAGGTGAACCGGTCGATATAATTAATACTTCATTGACTCAAACACTGAACAGAACAATCATTACCTCTTTAACTACCATATTGGTGTTATTGGCATTGTTCTTCAAAGGTGGAGCATTGATACACGGCTTTGCTACTGCGCTGCTGTTCGGCGTGGTAATAGGTACCTACTCATCTATTTACGTGGCCAGTCTGGTTGCTCTTATGTTAGGTATCAGCAAAGAAGACTTAATGCCAACTGAAGTAGAGAAAGAAGGCGCCGATTTAGATCCACTCTAAATCCATTTATCTCTTTCAAAAGCTATCCAAAAAAGCTGATGTGTTTACACCATCAGCTTTTTTGTTTTTAGGTCTGCTCTTTTCAAACAGCACTTATCTTTCTATATTTAGATAAATGACAATGTGGTCGAATATTTGGCGCTACGAGCGAAGCAGTGCATCGAATGTTAAACGTCTTCAAATAGGCTAGAAGTATGACGCAAAGTGTTTATCTTAAATGGGTTTTCCTGTTATTCATTATTGGTTGCAAATGGACTTATGCCCAGCCTCTATACCAAACCATTTCAGAGCAACAATTGCAGGACAAGATCACCTTGTTGTCTGAGCACGTTGGCTCTTTATCCAGTCTTGAGTCAGTCGCCGAAATCAATGAGTCTATTTCAATATACTCGCCAACGGATCAAACGGTTTTAAAACACCTATTTTTGCGAGAGTTAGGCTATCAAGAGGCATTATCTGAACAACATCGTCTATGGATAAGTGCCAATATTGCCAGTGAAGATGTGTTGGCTGGATACTATTCAGACCATCCTGAAAAACAGATAGTGCTGATCAATATCGCTAATCAGGCACGCGCTACATTGCATATGTTAGACATCAAACAGCTCAAAGGAGAGGTTGAACGGCAGTGGCAAAGTGGCGAATTCCAATGGACAAATTGGCTTCAAGCAAACTCTAAACACTACCAAGCCTTGTTGCAGTGGCTCAATCAGCAAGAAAGCGAAATAGAAAATATTAAACAGCATTTTTTGCAGCAATATCCCGACCTGACTATTCCGAATAACGAGGTTCTCGCCTTACTGATTAACAAATCCGCTTCAAAAGAGTTGTTCGCTATTCTCTGGCAGCGTGAAATAGACGAATTTACCTATCAGGTTATCCATCATTTGCCAAAAAGTAATGATGAAGAATTAGTGGTTGCTCAGCTTATCGAGTCCATGAATATCCGCCAGCTAACATCGCAGTCTTTGCTTTCTTTGGCTGCGCATTACCCGCTAAACGAGTCATCTCAGTTAGCCATCGCTCAATCTCTAGAGAATCCAGATAAACGGTGGTTTGGGTTAATGGCGCTGAGCAATATGCCTGCGCCAGAATTTAAGCAGAATTTGTTGTCAAAGTACAAACAGCAAAAAACGAGTTTCGCGGTATCCGCTACAAAAATGCTGCAAGGTCAGTTAAACGAACGCGAATTGCAGGTGGAAAAATGAGAATTAAAGGTGTTTTGCTCATACCACTTTTTGCCTTCAGCCTGTTCGCTGATGCAATAACCTTCACACTCACCAATACCGAAACAGGTCCCACAAATATAGCATTAGGCTATCAGGTTCCTCAGCCTGTTGATTCATTAACGCCTGTTATTGGTTTTCGCAGCTATGCCAGCCTCTCACAACGACATTTGCAGATGTCACTAAGTTCAAGTTTGATAACGCAAATTCAAATAGGAGAAACGATAAATGCTAGGCCAATTTATGCTTATCAAATAGGGGACGATGACCAGCAACTTGTGTCTGGTGGAGTCGAAGGGGCCGCACTAATAAACAGTGGAATTCATGCCAGAGAATGGCAAACGCCTGAAGCAACCACTGCCTTGATAGAGCATTTATTTGATAATCAAGGGGATCAGCATGTGGCGCAGTACTTATTGGAAAATCTTAACTTGGTGGTTATCCCAGTTTTGAACATAGATGGCTTTTTGCAAACCCAGAGATTTGCTTCACAGGTGACAGATAGCACGCAGAGCCCTCGTGATGGCAGAATGCGCCGCAAGAACATGCGCGACGTTGATGAAAATTTGGATACTTTGAATGACAATCTTGGTGGAATAGATCTAAATCGCAATAACAATCCTTATTGGGCGACCAGTGATAGAAGTGAATCAACCATAGATAGTATTGTTTATCACGGCACAGGGCCGGCTTCTGAGCCAGAAACTCAAGCTTTGCAGCAGGCTGCGCTAACTGCAGGTGAAGACAGGCTGAGGTTTTACATAGACACACATTCTTTTTCACAAATCTATTTTAGCCCTTACACCAACAATACGCGGCGTAACGATCTGAATGATCGTGTCGCAACCATCATGCGCACGCCAAACAATTTTAAATATCGGTACGGTCCATCTTCTTCTGGGCGAGGCATAGGGTCTACCGACGAGTATTTCGCTAATACCTATCATGCTGTGTCATATACTCTGGAAATTGAACCCTTGAATTCAGCAACAGAATACGGTGGTTTTGGCGTTTCCCACGACGGCTTTATCCTACCCAATGCAGAAGTGCCAAGAATGCGCGAAGAAACTCGCAAAGCAACAATAGCGGGTCTGTACACCATTTCAGAAGTCCCCATTTTAAAGTCACTTGAAATACGTAGTGAAAGTGATCAATCTATTGCTTATGCTGCCAATTGGCAAACACAGGGTAGTGCAAGAGTGCTAGATGTCACTACGCTAGGCACCTTGTCTGCGAGCACCAGATATATTGCCAAGCTAACATTTAATAAACCCATGAGAGCATTAGAAAATGGCCAAGTAACTAACTTTGGCAGTTTATCCGGAACAAATGGTGTTGTAGCTAAGTTAGTAGGCCAGTTAAACAACTCAGATATTGAGTATGATTTTGATGCAAGCCAAGGCGTTTGGTTAGTAAATCAAGGGTTTTCGAGGTATAAAGCGGATTCTTTTGAGGTGTCATTCACTTTGCCTGCTGGCTTTGATTGGAATGCGCACTCAAGACTTGCACTTTCTATCGAAACCACGGATATGGTTGGTCAAAAACTAGATACTAATCCCGCTACGATTGTCGATTGGCAAACGGGGGCTTGGACAAACTATGAAGATGTTTTGGGAAATCCCGATTCCGATAATGGTGGTGCGTCTGTTGCCCTTCGTTTGATTGACGACGGCAGTGATTTGTATCAACCTTCCAATCCACCTACGCCGCCAACACCTACGCCACCAACACCCACACCACCGGCACCAACTCCGGGTAATTCTGGTGGTGGGGGAAGTATTTTCTGGTTGCTTTTGTTGATTATCGGCGGTTATTCAGGGCGTCTCATCACAAAACGCCCACTTAAGATCAGTTTTTTAGGTGTTTAACAAGAGATTGAACCACTCTTGGGTTACCGGCAACTATTTCGCCAGCGTATAAAGGATCGTTACCGCCTTTAAAGTCTGTCGCTAGACCGCCAGATTCGCGAACTAATAGTTCGCCTGCTGCAACATCCCACGCTTTTATACCGCGTTCCCAATATCCATCATATCGTCCTGCAGCTACATAGGCCAAATCTAGTGCCGCTGAGCCACAGCGTCTTACATCTCCACACTCAGAGAATATCTTGTTAAAGCTTTGCATATATTGTGGAGCTGACTCTTTTGCTTTAAACGGGAAAGCTGTCGCCAGCACCGTGCTTCGAAGATCACGCGCTGTGCCAGTACGAATTCTAAATCCATTTAACTGTGCACCTGCGCCTCTGCTAGCAGTGAATAGTTCACCGCGAATAGGATCAAACACCACAGCTTGATCAAGACGGTTCTTGTGCAGAAGTGCAATGGATACGGCAAAGTGAGGTATGCCTTTGATAAAATTGGTGGTTCCGTCAAGAGGGTCGATTATCCATTTGAAATCTTCATCTCCTTTAATTACGCCGCCTTCTTCACCCTCAAAGCTATGGTCTGGGTATGATTGCTGTATTTTAGAAATGATTTCTTGTTCGGCTTCTTTGTCGATTTTAGTAACAAAATCGTTTTCACCTTTTTTCTCAGTCATAAGATCGCTGCGATTTTCAAAACCACGAGCAATGACGTTACCAGCCGAGCGCGCGGCACGAACTGCAATATTCAGCATAGGATGCATGATTAACCACCAATTTTTAAAAGAACGAAAGCTATAAATTCGCCGCGAAGTTTACCAGTTTTCAATTCACTTGCAATGTAATTTTGGGTTAGTTATTGACCGTTAGCTCTTGAGTAAATGTTCGATTTTTGCAGTCTTTACTTTATGTTGAGCAGGTGGCTCGTGGTTAGCCAATATATGTTTGTGACTGAAATGATAGCGGATCATGATTTCATCGGTGACGTCGATCAAATCGCCGACCCCTACAATGTTCCATAGTTGCTCTTCCAATACCTTTGCTCTATGAATAGCATATAAGCCAACATAACTGATTTCAGATTGGAGTCTATCCATATCAGGACGACCGGCTCTAGAAATGAATACTTTAATTCCAATAAACTGGCCTGCAGCCATGGCTTGAGCAATAAAGTCCTTACGTTCTTTATTGTCATGGAACTGATCGGCGAATCGACTAACTACTGCATCTTCGACTTTTTCCTTACTCGGATCAAAGGCGACAAATATCTCGCGCATAACCGGCTTTTCATTGGTCTTAATCTTTTTCAACGTATATTGAATAAAGTCTAATTCCACTCCATTGGTTGAATACAAAAAATGCAGATTAAAATAGCCAGGATCAGCATTAAACAACAGCATTGAGTTCAACCTATTATTACTATTCGCAGTTGCTAATGCATCAGGTACGAAATCAATGCCTTCTTTTTTAATGAAAAAAGCTGTGTTGAGGATATTTTTTGAATAAAGATTACGCAATGCGCCGCCAATTCCTGGAATGTCTTCCTCTTCTTTGTAGGCTTTGAGTTTTGATCGATTGGTTTTTATCAATTCATCAAAGAATCGTTGAGCTGTGTTGTTATTTTGATCGGATACTGCATTTAAGTGTAGGACATTTCTGTCGTAGGAAATTCCTTTAACTGTATAAGGAAGATGGGCTAACTGGTATTTCTTTGTCACTTTTTGCAACGCTGGAAATGTTAAATGAACCACATCTTTTTCAGTTCCATGAAAAAAGTCAGAAAGCTCTACCCGAAGTCCACGAGTTGAAATATCTTCGCTGACTCCATCTAAGGTGATATCTCCCAATCTAACAGACACTCTAGTTCTGAGTTGATAGCGGGTCTCTTTGCGCAAATTATGGTATTTAAATCGAAACATTTGCACTTGAGCAGGCGGTTTATTTCGCGGATGACCAAACAGTTTTAACTCTGCAATTTCATTTCGTCTAATTGGAATTTTTTCGTAACTTTGCGTGCCTACTTCATCAGTAATATCGGTAACCAAGGCAATATGCCTGACGTTTTTTATTCGGGCTAATAGTCGAGGTGCAGGTTTTTGATTCTGACGTTTAACCGCATCGCTAATGGTATCTGGGATGGACAGCGGCATGTGAGATTGATTCAGGTCCATATCTGTTAACTGAAGCTTAAACACCCGCCAACTGGCTTTTCTTGCCCCGAAACCTAAAAACACCTTCATCAAATCCGGTCTTTCTAATAATTCCTCTTGAGATGCGGAATAGAAATAAACACGATCACCTTTTAGATGGTTGAATGCATATATAACTGTTTCTTGCTGACTCTGCGGTTGAGTCATAAGATGAGACAACCTTCGATGACTCAATAAGTAACCTATCCTCAATTCATATTGTTCGTCACTCCAGAAATAAAGTGGGTCTTTATTACTGTCGTTCACCAATGCGTATTTGGCTTGATAAATATCGTCGTGCTTTTCAACGAATATAGGGACAGAGGTAAAATTAGGAATGAAATATTGTTCGTAAGTCTTTAACTTAATTGCGCGCAGTGTATTGTCCATGTTGACTTTATATCTGCGCTTGTTGCCATGGATAAAGCGTTCAAGAAAATTCTCAAAGGAAGAGTGGGTTAATTCATCGCTTCGCTGCAAACTGAGACGTTGCTCTTTTTGCTGAGTTTCAATATCAACAATGGTATATCCGACACCATTTTTCTTATCTAATGTGTATTCGCCCTCTAAGCCTCTGAATTGTATGGTGAGTCTTTCACCAATTTTGAATAGATGTTCATTGTTAAGTTTGGCTTTCAAACCACTTACTGAAATATCGATGGTGGTGGCTTGAATACTTTGATTAAGCTCGGTAAACATTTCTATATTCACCGCATAATTCATTCGCTCTTCATTGCGCTTGGCGAAATCAGTAAAGTTTACGAATGGGACATTGTGCGGCAGGCATTTTTCGGCTTTTTCTTCCGTTTCCTCGTGTTGCTCTTCTTGTTGTTTACGATGAATAACCCGGTAGTTGTTTTCAGTGTTTTTGACGGCTTCATACACACCCATAGTGTACTCGCCAAATGACCTTACCTGACGTTCAAAAACATCAATTGCTACATCATCTAGATAGTGAGATTTGCCGCCATATTCGTACTCTCGACACTCTCCTGCAACTTGACCACGCAAATCAATCAGTCGCAAACAGGGGCGTGCCAGTCTTTTCAATTCCATTTTGATCAGAAAGCGTTTTTGTTTGGGAACCTTTGAGGCAACCTGCGCTAGCACCTGATTAAACTCAGGTTCTTGGATCATCGGCTTAAGTTGTTCAATGATGTTTTGGTATTCAGCTAAGTCTTGATTCATGCCACTGTGTTATTTGCATTTATTGGGGCGAAATTACCATAGTCTGTTATCGGCAACGGTTGAATATCCTTTGATCCTGATTTTTACCTTTCCTTTACCCTTTTCAATGAGAAATATTCTTCACACATCAACGTTAAATAATCTGTTGAATGAATACAAGCCCAATTTAGGTATTAAATTCTGATTGTTAGGCTATAAAGCATGGTGATTGAACACAGAAAATCGTACCCTATGACAATTATTTAACACTGACTTGTTGCACGACCTCTTATTCCGCTTTGAGGTTAAAAAACACTATTTCTAGGACTTATGGCAAAACGTAAAACTTCTTTTGTGTGCTCCGATTGCGGAGCAGAACACCCCAGATGGCAAGGTCAATGCAGTGATTGCAATAGCTGGAATACCATCAGTGAATTTGTTGTTAGCCCTGCCACTCACAATCCTGAGAGGAACTTAAAAGGGTACGCTGGACAAACAACAGCGCAAGTTGAAACCTTAGATAAAATCGATTTACAAGCGCTGCCAAGATTCAGTGCAGGATTTAAAGAGCTCGACAGAGTGCTGGGAGGTGGCATTGTCCCCGGTGCTGCTATGCTTATTGGTGGTTCGCCGGGCGCAGGTAAAAGCACGCTCCTTTTACAAGTAATGTGCTATTTGGCAGAAGGCTTATCTGCACTATATGTTACTGGCGAAGAGTCTTTGCAACAAGTGGCCATGCGCGCTCAACGACTCGCTCTACCCAAAGAGAAGCTCAAATTACTTGCTGAGACTAGTGTTGAAACTATTTGTGAACTGGCACTGCAGCACAAGCCTAAAATTATGGTGATCGATTCCATTCAAGTAATGCATGTCGCCGATGTCCAATCTGCTCCAGGAAGTGTATCTCAAGTGCGTGAGAGCGCTGCTTTTCTGACCCGATTCGCTAAGCAACACCATATCGCTATGTTTATTGTTGGCCATGTGACCAAAGAAGGTAATTTGGCAGGACCGAAAGTGTTGGAACATTGTATTGATTGTTCAATGATGCTCGAAGGCGAGAGTGATAGCCGCTTCAGAACCCTCAGAGGCAATAAAAATCGATTTGGCGCTGTCAATGAACTCGGGGTTTTTGCCATGACAGACAAGGGCTTGAAAGAGGTCAATAATCCCTCTGCCATTTTCCTTAGTCGAGAAGATAACCCTTCACCCGGCAGCATTGTTATGGTGGTTTGGGAAGGAACACGTCCCTTGTTGGTGGAAATTCAAGCGTTAGTAGACTACTCGCAAATGGCAAACCCAAGGCGAATAGCAGTGGGTTTAGAAGCTAATCGATTGTCTATGTTGCTGGCTGTGTTGCACCGTCATGGAAACGTACAAATGAACGACCAAGATGTCTTCGTCAACGTTGTTGGCGGTGTTCGGGTCTCAGAAACCGCAGCAGATTTAGCCTTGTTACTCGCAATGATGTCGAGTTTCCGAGATCGTGCTTTACCCAGAGAGCTAATTGCCTTTGGCGAAGTGGGATTAGCAGGAGAGATAAGGCCCATTCCTAACGGTACTGAACGCTTACAAGAAGCCGCTAAACATGGTTTTAAACGCGCTATTGTGCCAAAAGGCAACGTACCAAAACAATCGATTGCTGGTATAGAAATAGTCGGTGTGGCGAGATTATCTGACGCACTAGAAGCCTTGTAATACGAAGCTACTTAAAACAAAGCTACTTAAAACAAAGCTACTTAAAACAAAGCTACTTAAAACAAAGCTACTTAATACAAAGCTGTGACACAATCAGCGAAGGGAATAAATAGTTAAGGAGATAATCAGTGAAGGAAATAGACAAATGAAGTATCAGTTAGCTCAGCTCAATGTCGCCAAGTTTCGCTTGCCGTCGGAGCACCCTGACAACGATGGTTTTCATAACTACATTGATAGGATAAATGAAATTGCTGAGTCTCAACCAGGCTTTATATGGCGCTTAGTAGGAGAGGGTAATGATGCCACAGACATTCAAGCCTTTGACGACCCAGATATGATAGTCAATATGTCGCTATGGGAGAATTTAGACACTCTGTTTGAGTTTGTTTACCGTAATCAAGAGCATAAAAATATCATGCGTAAACGTAAAGACTGGTTTGATAAAATGGAATTTCACTTAGTGCTATGGTGGGTAAAGGAAGGGCATATACCCAGCTTGCATGAAGCCAAACAAAAACTGAAACTGATTCAGGAAAAAGGGGCAAGCGAACACGCATTCAGTTTTGCGAGACCGTTTCCTGCACCTACATACTAAAAGACAATCCCCGACTACTTAAAACCGTTAACAGCATTTGACTAGTTGACCGGGTAGAATTTAATCAACACATTCACTCAAGGCTTCCATATCCCGATTGAGCAAATCCTCGTCTCCAAGGTTGAGCGCAACTAAGCGCTTTAGCTCAGTGACACTGTCGATATCAATTTGATCAATACAAAATCCAAGACGATGATTGGCATTGTGCACAATGTGGCCAGTCGGTTGTATGAAGAGTTGTACGCCTTCCAATCGAAATGCCAGTTGAAATGGTTCATATAAATCGCCTTCGAAATCCATAGGATATTCAATTAAGGCGCCCTTAATGGACAAGTCGACTAGCTTTGTATCCCAGATATTATTCCCCTGACGCAACTGTGCAGGTGTATCGAATAAAACGCGATTGAATTGTCTCTTTTCCATAAATACACATAAGTATTTGAAAAACCATACAATGATTTAAGCACAAAAAACCAACAATTGCTTGAGAAGCGTCTGTTGGTTTGTTTTGCGTTATGTATCAGACAACAAAAAGTCGCTTGTATTTAACGGATTCACTGTCGTTGGCTGGCGACCGCGTTACGCTATTGCCCGTCCAAATAGGTTGTTACCGCTTGCTCTCTATCTTCTGCATGGTCATTGAGTTGACTTACAGCTTGAAAAAAGTCGTTGGAACTTTCAAGGAAAGAGTAGCCTGATTGCTCACTGGTTGCGTGCGGTTCTATCAGTGCTGAATACTGGTCGTATAGCGCCTGTATTGTATTGGTTTCAAAAGCATCGCTTATGACCTCCAATAAAAGCTCATCGTATCTGGCTTTGTACACTTCATCAGCATAGATTTTACCAATCAATGGCCAGCTATCCGCATCTAAGTCCGAAAAATCTAAGGCTAATGAACCACCTCGCTTACCTTCTTGCAGTGCTTCATTGTTGTCCCAAGGGATCCACGTGAGCAATCCGTTTTCTGGATTATTGTAAAGATAGTAGTTATGTGGCATCCGGCCGTACGTATCCCAATTTTGAATAATGCCGTTGACCGCCATATATCTGAGGAAGCCATCAACATCGAAGACCGATTCTAAATTGGCTCTCCAAGTCACTGGGTCACTAGTAAAGCTATCATCATGCAAGGCATCAAAAAGCGCGATTATGTCAGACCAATCTTCATCGTCTTCGTTGGTCTTCTTCTCAAAGTTTTCTTCGTTGAAACTGCCTTGGGCAAAACTGGCCCCACCATCTTCGGGTTTATACAAATTGCCGTCATCGCTAGAAAACTGAGTATCGAGCACTGTGCCGTCGACTTCCTCGACTAAGGTGTACAAACCAAAATATTCAGGGCCGTTGCCATAATCGATATATAAGGTGTAAAAAGCCGTATGAGAAACTGCCAAACCAGCATTTTTAAACACATCGGCAGCGACCTTTTCTCGCATTAATGACTCATCATCAAAATTATTTTTTAAGCTGAATTTTTTAAAGCCATAAAAACGTTGGTTATCTATTTGAGGGTACTGGTCTTCAAACTCATCGAAATCCAATTTGAAAGACAACTTGAGAATCCCTGCTCGCCAACTACTTTGTAGTGACGAATTTCCTTTGAATCGAATACCCACTCGATACCATTGGGTACCATTATAAAAAACCTCTGCCGGCACAAAAATTGGGTCTTCGTCCGTATCGAGTAAACCATTTCCACCAGCTTGACCTAATTCCCCATACACTGAGGTCATATCTGCTAACATGCTCTGCCAACGGGCTTGGGTTACTACAAAATCTAAGCGTTTTACTTGGCTATCGTCAAATACTTCAGCAAAATTGGGATCGACATCTTTGGTGTGTGTTGCCTCTGTCCAATCGTTAGCTGTAAAATCGGTGTCAGAGTAGGTCTCTTCGACAATCTCAACCGCTTGCTCAATCACTTCCTGTGCGACCTCTTCTTCAACCACACTATCACTGCCGCCGCACCCCGTAAGTGTCACGGAAACGCAGAGTGAAAAGAAAAATATAACTTTAGCCGGTGCTACGGTTTTTTGATTTTGCATGAAAACTCCCAATGGATTGAATTAACTACTGGAAATAGCTTAAACAAACAATGTGCAGTAATTGTGCAGTTAGAGAGGAGTAAACGAGTATTTTTAAGTGATATTGAGGGTGCTATTTGTAAAGGTAATGGAAGCCTGATCTTCTTGAAATAATACTATTTAATGGTCTAGCAGATTGTTACTTTATCATATGCAACTCGCTTACAACTGACCCTGAGGCCAGTTGTGCTTACTTATTATTGAGTTAAAAGCTTAGATCCCACCTACTTACTCATTTTCTTATATTTCAGTCGATGGGGCTCTACGACATCTTCTCCGTAGGTTTCTTTCAGCCATGCCGAGTAGTCAGTGTAATTACCCTCATAAAAGTTGATTTTCCCTTCATCTCGGTAATCCATGATGTGTGTGGCTACGCGATCAAGGAACCAACGGTCATGGGATATCACCATGGCACAACCAGGAAATTCAAGCAGCGCATTTTCGAGTGCCCGAAGGGTTTCTACATCCAAATCGTTGGTTGGTTCATCCAGCAATAGCACGTTACCACCGGCTTTCAACAGTTTGGCTAAATGCACACGGTTGCGTTCACCGCCCGACAAGTCCTTGATAAACTTTTGCTGATCTGTTCCCTTGAAGTTAAACCGACTGCAATAGGCTCTACTGTTAAGTTCGAAGTTGCCTATTCTGATTACTTCAGAGTCATCAGAAATTTCTTTGTAAACTGTATTTTTTTCATTCATGTGATCGCGAAATTGCTCAACGCTGGCCAATTGAACGCTATCGCCTAAATCTATTTTGCCTTCATCTGGTTGTTCATCCCCACTTAACATACGAAACAAGGTAGATTTACCTGCGCCGTTAGGGCCGATGATACCGACGATAGCGCCTTTAGGTACTACAAAACTAAGATCATCGATGAGCATTCTGTCGCCATAAGATTTTTTCAATCCAGTGACTTCAATGACTTTGTCTCCGAGTCGTTCACCGGGAGGGATAAACAGCTCATTGGTCTCGTTACGTTTTTGGTAATCGCCTGTACTAAGTTCTTCAAAACGCGCCATACGTGCTTTACTTTTCGCTTGACGGCCTTTGGGATTGGTTCGCACCCATTCTAGTTCTTGCTTGATGGATTTTTGTCGTGCGTTTTCCGTGCGTTCTTCTTGCTCAAGTCGCTTATCTTTCTGATCTAGCCAAGAAGAATAGTTACCTTCCCAAGGAATACCTTCGCCTCTGTCTAGTTCTAAAATCCAACCCGCCACGTTGTCTAGGAAATACCTATCATGGGTAATAGCGACTACCGTTCCTTCGTAATCATGCAAAAAGCGTTCTAACCAAGCTACCGATTCAGCATCCAAATGGTTGGTGGGTTCATCAAGAAGTAGCATTTCTGGTTTTTCTAGCAATAGGCGGCACAATGCCACCCGACGACGTTCACCACCAGATAATTTACTTACATCTGCATCCCATGGTGGCAATCTAAGTGCATCCGCGGCGCGTTCTAGGGCGTTTTCCAAATTGTGGCCATCTTTAGCTTGAATAATGGCTTCCAACTCGCCTTGTTCTTTGGCTAGTGCATCAAAGTCTGCCCCTTCTTCTGCATAAGCTGCATAAACTTCATCTAAACGAGTAATTGCATGGGCAACATCGGCAACGGCTTCTTCAATGTTACCGCGCACATCTTTGCTTTCGTCGAGTTGAGGTTCCTGAGGAAGATAACCGATTTTCAAATCCGCTTGCGGTCTGGCTTCACCTTCAATGTCTTTGTCTATGCCGGCCATAATGCGAAGTAGGGTAGATTTACCCGAACCATTGAGACCAAGCACTCCTATTTTGGCTCCTGGGAAAAAGCTCAAAGAGATATTTTTGAGAATGTGTCTATTTGGAGGGACTATCTTGCCCACTCTATGCATACTGTAAACGTATTGCGCCATGTGTTACCCGTAAATAATTAATCGATTAGAAAATATCGTAATAGTGTAAAGCAGCGAGTCAGATTGGCAACCGCATAATATCAGTTTATGCTATTTCGACTTAGGCAATATATGATTTCAATGTAGGAGAGACAATTTGCATATTTTCAATTGGGGTATTATTGGTCCAGGGGGCATTGCCCATCAATTTGCCAGTGCACTTGCTCAATCCAAACAAGGAAAATTATATGCGGTTGCTAGTCGCAGTTTAGAGCGCGCGCAAGAATTTTCTGAAAAATATAACGCTGAAATGAGCTATGGCGATTATCAGCAGTTAATCGATGATACCAACATTGATGTGATTTATATCGCCACCCCACATGATTCTCATTATCCACTTGCCAAAGCGTGTTTGGAGGCAGGTAAACATGTCTTGATGGAGAAGCCCTTAACTATTACCGCACATCAAACTGAAGTTTTAGTACAGCTTGCGCAGCAGAAGTTGTGTGTTTTTCAAGAAGCCCTTTGGACTCGTTTTATGCCGTGTTTCAAAGCGATTAAACAGTGGATTAAAGACGGCGAGATTGGCGAAGTTCAATACATAACTTCTCAAATAGGGTTTGCATTTACCGATTTGCTGAATCATCGCATTAATGACCCAAGATTAGCCGGTGGAGCGATATTAGACTTGGGTGTTTATAGTGTCAGTGTCAGTCAATTTATTCTTGAAGAAGATCCGTTACTCATTCAAGCATTAGGACGTATCAATCGTGATGGGGTAGATCAAAACGTGTTGGTCAATATGCAATATCCTTCTGGCATTTTTAGTCAGTTTACCTGCACGATCGGTGCGCAGTGCAGCAATGTCATGACTATTCACGGTAAAGAGGGGTTTATTACCCTGCCTTCAATGTTTTGGAATGGCGAAAGTGCCACCTTAACTAAGGACGAAAAAGTAGTTAAACAGGAAGACTTTATGCATCCGGTGAACGGCTTTGAATATCAAATTGAATCTACCATGGATTCAATAGGGCTTGGACGTCTTTGTGATCCACGAATGAATCACGATGACAGCATTAACGTAATGCAAACTTTGGATGAAATTCGCTCTCAAGTTGGGATGAAATACGACCAATCCATCGAAAGTACATAATTCTATTCCCCGGCGTATTGATCGATTTGAAATCGCGCAAAAAGCATGATGCCAAGATTGCTATAGATCATTTTGTACAGTCGTTATTCCTGTTTGCTTAATCTACTTACAATTCATTCTGTTTTTACTATGTACAAAATCGGCAAAATGACTAGAATAAGCCCTCGAATTTTTGTGCCAAGATGTTGAGGAGACACTATGCTGACACGTAACATGAACATTGCTGATTTCGACCCCGAATTATTTGATGCAATTCAACAAGAAACTCAACGCCAAGAGCACCACATTGAATTGATTGCGTCTGAAAACTATTGCAGCCCTCGCGTGCTAGAAGCGCAAGGTTCGCAACTCACTAATAAATACGCAGAAGGGTATCCGGGTAAACGTTATTACGGTGGTTGTGAATATGTGGATATAGCGGAAGATCTTGCTATCGAGCGCGCTAAACAATTGTTTGGTGCTGATTATGCCAACGTACAACCTCATTCTGGTTCACAAGCAAACTCAGCAGTATTTATGGCACTACTTAACGCCGGTGATACCGTTTTGGGTATGAGCCTGGCGCATGGTGGTCACTTGACTCACGGTTCACATGTCAACTTCTCTGGAAAAACCTATAACGCAGTTCAATATGGTCTAAACGAGGAAACTGGTGAAATCGACATGGCACAAGTTGAAGCCCTAGCCCTTGAGCACAAACCAAAAATGATTATTGGTGGCTTTTCAGCCTATTCAGGTATTGTTGATTGGCAGGCATTTCGTGCAATCGCCGACAAAGTAGGTGCTTATTTCCTCGTTGATATGGCTCATGTGGCAGGTCTGGTAGCAGCTGGTATTTATCCTAATCCGTTGCCACATGCACATGTTGTTACTACAACAACACATAAAACGTTGGCTGGCCCAAGAGGGGGATTAATTCTGTCTTCTTGTGGTGATGAAGCGATTTATAAAAAATTCAACAGCTCGGTATTCCCTGGCAACCAAGGTGGACCCTTGTGTCACGTGATAGCAGCTAAAGCAGTAGCCTTTAAAGAAGCGTTAGAGCCTGAATTCAAAGTGTATCAACAGCAAGTCGTTACCAATGCCCAAGCTATGGTGAAGGTAATGCAAGACCGAGGCTACAAGATTGTCTCTGACGGCACAGACAATCATCTGTTCTTGTTAGATTTAATTGATAAAGATATTACGGGTAAAGATGCTGATGCGGCTTTGGGTACTGCAAATATCACAGTGAATAAAAACTCGGTTCCGAATGACCCGCGTTCTCCATTTGTTACCAGTGGGTTGCGTATTGGTTCTCCTGCGATTACTCGCCGAGGTTTCAAACAACAACAAGCTGAGCAAGTAGCCACTTGGATTTGTGATGTATTAGATAATATTGAAGACCAAGCTACCATTGATAGAGTGAAAGCTGAAGTCGTTGAATTATGTGAAGCTTTCCCAGTTTACGCATAATTTAAAAAACGTAGCTAGATTTCAAAACCGCTATTGCCAAGAGGTAATAGCGGTTTTTTAATGCCCCGACCTTTATTCCTTGCATAAAGGAATTAAATTGCCCTACATAGTTCTCGTTACAGTGGCCTACTTGTATTTTAGTATCTAAAAATGACTAAAATTGATTGTTATTGATTATTGTTGGTTGATTAGCTATATTCGCTTGTCTAAATTCTACTAAATTGGTTTAGTGTTATTCGAGTTGCTATGGTTAAAATAATCAGATTCACAGTTGCTGTTGTACTTTCTATCTCGATATTTGGCGGTTATGCAAAAGCCGAAATGAGTAAAGAAGCATTTTTCGATAAACGCACAGCTCTTATCATCAAGCATTCTCATCACGATAAGACCTTTGATGCATTACAAAAACAAAAAAGCTTTAGCCCAGACTATTGGCGCTGGAGAGTTGATCAATATTTATACGGTCAATACCCCGAATATCAGCCCATCTATAATGCCTACATTGAAGGCAAATCCTTCAACGAAATATATGATTTGCCCCCTGAAAATTTGGGGCCAAAATGGCAAGAACCAACCAATTTACCTTCGCTACCAGATGGGTATTTTACTGATAATTTGCCTGGAAATCCTCATCATGGCTGGCATAAGCTGGTGTCAGACAAGATATATATTGTCTATCAAGGCCACCTAACTGACCCCCATGTAGCGAGCTATGATCTAAAAACCAAGCAATGGGATGGACCTTACAAGGCAGGGCAAAGTACTCTTTCCAAAGGAGATAGAAAAATAGATAGCCATGGTAGACCTATTCTTGAAGTGGATAGTCTAGGCTATATTCACATTGTTTTTGGCGGGCACGGCGGTGAAAGAGAAGATGGTCTAAACCCGTTATCAATCGATACGCCTCATGCCGGAGGCAGAATGAAGCATGTAGTTTCAGCTAAGCCCTACGATCTAAGTCAGTTCGAAGAAAAACAAGATATCGCGCCGTTTGCGTCTTACGCTAAAAGCTACACAATGGCCAACGGAGATATTTATTTCTTTACGCGTGCAGGTACTCACAAATCACCGTGGGTATATTATAAGATGAAAAACGGTACACAAACCTTTGAGCCCGCTGTCACCATTTCGCTACCCACATCACAATTAAATGATCCCATTATGGTAGATACCTTCTATATCAACCCAATGAAAGTCTCAGATACTGAGATAGTGATTACCTCTCTTTGGCACGCATGCAACTTTTATGAAACACACGATAAAACACATTACAATCGACTCAATGCTTACTTCATGAAGCTCGATACCACTAACGACACTTTCTACAATATCAAAAATGAGAAACTAACTCTCCCTCTCACTATATCTTCAGCCAACAAATACACACTTGCGTACAATTCTGAAAAGGACAAAGTAACAAGTTTTGGCACTAAACCACTAGTACTGAAAGATGGCAGCTACAGTGTCGCTTATGAAGCGCGAGGAAAGGGATACCGCGAATGGAGAATGGCAAAATTCGATGAAGGGAAATGGAGTCATAATCATCCTTTACCTGGTACAACAAATCGAAAATTGCTCGATAAAAAAGGCACTTATATAACTGATATTCTTGCTTTGGAGGTGCTCGAAGAAGGCGAGCAACACTTGAAAGCAGCCGTCATATACAAAAACGAAAGCGGGAATAGCGTATTTGCAATAGCAAACAGCTCCGCTGTTAAAGGTCGTAAAAGTCATGAATGGCAAGTAGACAAGGTCGCCCTCAATGTTGGGAAGTCAAGAATTTCAATGCAACCAATAAAGGATGATGCCGAAAATACAGTCGCCCTAGTAGTGAATGTAAGAAAAGGCCAGGCTCAACGTTTGTATTTGTGGCACGACGGTGCATTTAGAAAGAACTAAATGCAACTAAATTTAAACAAAAGCTTATGCGTATCATGCCATTGACGAAGTAACGGCTGGTGTTCACAGAATGAGGAATTGTAACGTGTTCAGAAATTTTATATTAAGTAGCTTAGCCCTAGTGTTAGTTATTGCCTGTTCTAATACCAACAATATTGAACCAGTTGAATTAGTTGAATCAGATTTTTTTGCTGAAAATGGATATGGCGAGGGAGTAGCTGTTGTGCAGCATCCCGCTGGCGAACACTTAAATGGTGTCACTTATGTCGCCTATCAAGGGCCTTTAGAGGATCCTTATGTCGCAGCATATGATCATATCAATGATAAATGGTCCGGCCCGTTCAAAGCAGGTAGTAGTGCTTTAGGTAAAGATCCGACAAAGAAGATAGATAGTCATGGAAAACCGACTTTGATAATTGATAACGAAGGGTATATCCACGTCTTTTATGGTGGTCACGGAGGAGTTAAAGAAATACATGGGAAGAACCCTCTTGGCGGTTATCATTCGGGCGAAAATAAACATGCAGTAACTAGCAAACCATATGATATATCGAGCTGGCAAGACTTAGATAATGTGTCTCCATTTGGTACATATAACCAAGCAATAAAAACAGATAACGGCGATATCTATATCTTTTCTCGCCATGGTGCTCACCGCAGCAATTGGGTTTATGAAAAATCAATAGACAATGGTCGCACATTTGCTGAACCCGTTTCTTTTTTAATGCACAAACGACGTGACGATGGTATCGGCAGTGATAGTTGGTATGCATATGTTTCAAAAGGGCTGAATAACGAAATTGTGATTGGTTTCGATTACCACTATTGTTGGGATCGTGATGCTCCTCGCAATAATCGGGGAGGTCATTCTACTGAACGCAAAAATCTGTATTTTGTTAAGTTTGATACGATAAACGATTCTTGGTCGAACATTCATAATGAGAAGCTATCTATCCCGATTAATAAGGAAGTTGCTGACCAAAAAGCATTAGCTGTAGACACCGGTGAATTGTGGACGTTCAATGGTTCAACCAAAGTGGATGCAAAAGGAAATCCAAGCATTTCTGCATATATTGGTGAAGACATCGGCTGGCAAATTGGTGGTCCTAAACGTGCCGCTTATTTTTCTTGGAATGGAGATAAATGGATTGGTAATTTCGATAGTGGTTTACCCATTGGACGCGGAGATTTTTTAACCGAAGGCCAAGAGGTTAAGTTTATGTTGAGTGGAATTGATCCGCAAACGAACAAAACAAGCGTGCGCTGGTGGAACAGCAACGACTCGGGTGTTTCTTTCAAGAAAGGCGAGCAACTATTAGCATTTGGCGACTATGTAGTTGAACCGGTCGAGCAGGAAAAAAGCCGGCCTAAGTCATTAAGCAACTTAGATAGCCCGGGCTCCGCTGCCAGTTCGTTTATTCGCAATGCACACCCTGATGCACGAATCATCATTGCAGAAAAACCAGATGGTACGAATTGGCGCCGCATGTATTTGGTTGGAGACAATGGGCCTATCAGAAGATCGAACCCAGAATAGACTCTAATCAGTGACATTTTCCGCTATTTGATTCTCGGTTTATTTTTCCATAACCAGCGAAAACCCTTTACCATCAATGGTTTTCGCTTCTATGGTTAAAAGGCCGTTTTTTAATGAATAGCTCAGCAATTGTGGAAAGTCATGTTGGGTATTTTTGAATTGCACAAACGAATTTGCGCATTGTACCGCTTCAAAAGCGATCGGTAATTTGTTGTCTTTCACCTTTGCTAAATAGAACCACTGTTGTTGCATCCGTACCATTCTTAGACTCTCTTGAAACACAATTTTTCCTTGAGAATCTAGTGTAAAACCTTGTCCTTCAAATGTGTCTTTACTGACTTGCTGCCAGTTTTCTTTTGCGACTTTAGTGCTTTGTTTATTTGACTTTTGTTGTTGCCAGTTTCCAGCCATCCAAGCAATATCATATGTAGAATCACAGCTTGTTTTCGACCAAGTGTAAAAACAAGTTACCGTTAGTGTGATAGTGAGAATTAGTCTAATCATATATCGCTCTTGGCGTTTTTTTGATAGTTTACAAAGCATTATGACTCAGCTAAGAAAAAATAGTTATGTTTTGTCCGTTTTGCTCTGAACAAGAAACCAAAGTAATTGATTCAAGGCTGGTTGCTGAAGGGCATCAGGTGCGTCGTCGCAGAGAGTGCACAGATTGCCATGAGCGCTTTACTACCTTCGAAATAGCAGAATTGGTTATGCCTAGAGTGGTCAAGCGTGATGGTTCTAGAGAGCCTTTCAATGAAGATAAATTGCGGGCTGGTTTACAGCGCGCTCTTGAAAAACGTCCGGTAGATACTGAAAAAATCGAACATTGTATCAGCCAACTGAAATCGTCATTGCGAGCCACAGGTGAGCGAGAAATCAGCAGTGAGTTCTTAGGTAGTTTGATTATGGATGCGCTCAAAGAGTTGGATAAAGTGGCGTATGTCAGATTCGCATCTGTATACCGTTCTTTTGAGGATATTCGTGAATTTGGCGAGGAAATTGCCAAACTTGGTGACTAACTTCGAATGTTAAGCTTGAATATTTCTTGTATGCAAAAGGGCGACGGATGACAGTGTATCGTTTTTCCAAATTTGACAGTGAAATGATGAGTCTAGCCATCAAACTCGCTGCCAAAGGTATATGTACTACCACGCCTAACCCGAATGTTGGCTGTATCATTGTAGATAAACACAATCAAATTGTGGGTCGCGGCTGGCATCAAAAAGCGGGTTCACCCCATGCTGAGGTCCATGCACTAATGGAAGCTGGCCAAGCGGCAAAAGGCGGGACTGCCTATGTCACTCTTGAGCCTTGCAGTCATTTTGGACGCACGCCTCCTTGTGCACAGGCGCTAGTTGATGCTGGTGTTGGCCGGGTGGTTGCAGCGATGGTCGACCCGAACCCTAAAGTCGCTGGCAAGGGACTGGCCTTGTTGGCTGAGCACAAAATCGAAGTGGCAAGCGGATTAATGGCCGAACAAGCTGAATTGCTCAATCGTGGATTCGTCACGCGGATGAAAACAGGTAAACCCTGGGTGACCGTGAAGCTTGCAAGTAGTCTAGACGGTAAAACAGCACTCGCAAACGGAAAAAGCCAGTGGATAACCGGCCCTCTTGCGAGACAAGATGTTCAGCGTCATCGTGCCACTTCTTGCGCTATTCTCTCGGGTTCCGGTACCGTCATTGCAGACAACCCTTCACTTAATGTGCGGTTTGATGAGCTAGGGGAGTGGGACAAGATCCCTAATAAGGATGAGTTGAGACAACCCATTCGAATCGTGTTAGATGGTAAAAACCAATTGACAGGTGACTTTCGACTATTTGATTTGCCGGGTCGCAAAGTGGTGATTAATCGGAGTGTAAATTCGAACCTTAAAACTGATGTTGAACAAATACAAGTTGCTGCTAATGGCAATAAGCTAGATTTAAAAGCGGTGATGCAAGAACTAGGGAAATTGGAAATCAACAACCTCTGGGTCGAGGCTGGTGGGCTAATGGCGGGCGCGTTATTGCAAAATAAGTTGGTTGATGAATTGATTTTATACCAAGCGCCCAAACTGTTAGGTGACCGCGGTCAGAACTTGTTCGTAATGGAAGAACTCACGCAAATGCAACAAGCAACTATGTTAGAATGGTCGTCAATTAAACGTATTGGTGATGATGTAAAGATGCAGCTGTTACTTAGCAAGTGAATTGACCATAAAGTTGTATCTAACAAATAAATTGGGAAGTTATGTTTACTGGAATAATAGAGTCGGTTGGTTACATCGAAAAAATGATCCCTACAGGGGATGACATCAGATTAACAGTTCAAGTGAATAAACTAGATATGTCCGATGTGGCACTGGGAGACAGCATTGCTACCAATGGTGTATGTTTAACAGTAGTCGATTTTTCAGACCAGCATTATAGTGTTGATGTGTCTCCCGAGACCATTAAACGTTCAGGTTTTGCCGATTACTCTGCTGGCGATAAGGTTAATCTCGAGAAAGCCATGATGCCAACGTCTAGGTTTGGTGGGCATATCGTGAGCGGCCATGTGGATGGCGTCGGTGTGGTAACCAGCATCAAACAAGTCGACCGATGGCTGGAAATATGGGTTAAAGCCCCTGACAATCTGGCCAAATATATCTCAGAAAAAGGCTCAATCACCGTTGATGGCGTGAGCTTGACGGTGAATGACGTTGAAGGGCCAAGTTTTATGTTGACCCTTATACCTCATACACTTCAGGAAACCATTATTGGAACTTATCAAACGGGCAGCAAAGTCAACTTGGAAGTTGATTTGATCGCCCGCTACTTAGAAAGATTGATGCTCGGAGACAAAGCCGCCAGTCATTCGTCAAATAACAATAAAAAAGACATAGATATGCAGTTCTTAGCGGAAAACGGATTTCTTAAATAACCCTACAAAATTAGTTCAAAAGAGATAATAAGCGACTATGGCATTACACAGTATTGCAGAAATTATAGAAGACATTCGTCAAGGCAAAATGGTTGTTCTGATGGATGATGAAGATCGAGAGAACGAAGGTGATCTCATTATGGCGGCAGAGCACGTTACGCCTGAAGCAATAAATTTTATGGTCACGCATGCTAGAGGACTAGTTTGCTTACCCATGACTGCGGAACGCTGCCAGCGTTTAAGTTTGCCGCTTATGGTAGATAACAATGGTGCTCAGTTTTCAACGAATTTTACGGTTTCAATTGAAGCCGCAGAAGGCGTCACTACCGGCATTTCTGCCGCAGACAGAGCGAAAACAATTTTAGCCGCCGTTGCGTCAGATGCGAGCGACAAAGATATTGTTCAGCCGGGACACATATTTCCGCTCATCGCCAAAGAGGGCGGGGTGCTCAATCGCGCTGGTCACACCGAAGCCGGAGTCGACTTGGCGCGACTAGCGGGTGCTGAACCTGCTTCAGTAATAGTAGAAATACTCAATGAAGATGGTTCGATGGCACGGCGTCCAGAATTGGAGTTGTTTGCTGAAAAGCATGATTTGAAGATAGGCACAATTGCTGACCTTATTGAATATCGCAATCTCAATGAAACCACTATAGAGAAAGTCGCAAAGTGCAAGTTGCCTACAGAGTTTGGTGAATTTGACTTGGTAACTTTCAAAGATGTCATTGATGATCAAGTACATTTTGCACTGTGCAAAGGTGAAATAACTGGCGAAAACCCAACCTTAGTGCGGGTACATTTGCAAAACACCTTCAACGACTTATTCGGCTCACAACGTTCTATAGAGCGTAGTATGGGTATTTCAGAAGCATTACAAAAAATTGCTTCTGAAGGAGGCGTGCTTGTGCTGTTAGGTAAGAACGAAGATTTAGTATCGCAAGTACAGCAATTTCAAGCAGAAGACAAAGGCGAAATGCCAGCCAAAGCCAAGTGGCAAGGAACCTCTCGCACCGTGGGAGTGGGAAGCCAAATTTTAGCAGAGCTGGGCGTTAGAAAGATGCGGCTACTAAGCCGTCCGAAAAAATATCATGCACTTTCTGGATATGGTCTAGAAGTCGTTGATTACGTGTATTAATCCATTTGGTATTACCAGTCGGTGTGCTACAATGCGCGCCGTTTTTCCTATAGGACTCAAAGAATGAATATCATCGAAGGCAATGTTCGTGCGACAGGCAAAAAATTTGCGTTAGTTGTTTCCCGTTTTAATAGCTTTGTTGTGGAAAGTCTGGTTGATGGTGCATTGGATGCACTTGACAGAGTAGGAGAAGTCAATGAACAAGACATCACGCTAGTTAGAGTTCCAGGTGCCTATGAATTACCTATCGTGGCTAAGAAGCTTGCTGAGCAGAAAAAATACGATGCAATCATTGCTTTGGGCGCTGTAATCCGTGGTGGAACACCGCATTTTGACTTCGTTGCTGGTGAGTGCAACAAAGGCTTGGCTCAAGTATCTCTAGAATATGGTATCCCCGTTTCATTTGGTGTTATCACTACCGACAGCATAGAACAAGCGATTGAGCGTTCTGGTACCAAGGCAGGAAACAAAGGTGCTGAAGCTGCTATGGGCGCCTTAGAAATGGTTAATGTTGTTGCACAAATTGAAGGAGCCGAATAGGTGAAACCTTCTGCTCGCAGAAAAGCTAGAGAACTCGCAGTTCAAGCAGTCTATTCTTGGCAAATGAGTGGCAATGATGTCGAGCAAATCGAACTCAGCATTGCGACTACCAACAATATGCAAAAAGTCGATATGGCATACTTTCAAGAATTGCTGCGAGCTGTGGCGAAAGATACTGAAAGACTCGACGCTGCCATGAAACCCTATTTAGGTCGATTGCCCGAAGAGCTTGATGTTGTTGAGAAAGCTATATTAAGAATATCCACTTATGAACTAACCGCAAGAATTGATGTCCCTTACAAGGTGGTCATCAACGAAGCGATCGAACTTGCCAAATCATTTGGTGCTGAAGAAAGCCATAAGTTCATTAACGGTGTGTTAGATAAGGCCGTAAAAACGCTACGTAAACACGAATTATCGTTTAAGAAGTAACGTGAAAGAATTTGATATTATCGAGTACTTTTTTAATCGAAAGACTCAACAGCGTAAAGACGTCGCTACTGGCATTGGAGATGATTGTGCAATCACTATCATGCCACTTGGTCAAAGTCTTGCGGTCACCACAGATACGTTAGTCAGTGGTGTGCATTTTCCCGAAGATACACCTGCCGGTGCGATTGCACATAAAGCGCTGGCTGTGAGCCTGAGCGATCTGGCCGCAGTAGGTGCAGAGCCTGCTTGGTATTCACTCTCCATTTCCCTTCCTGAGATCGATAAGGTTTGGCTAGAAGCCTTTTCAGATTCACTATTCGAGCTTTCTGAGTACTATTCTGTGCAGTTGATCGGCGGCGATACAGTTAAAGGTCCCTTGAGCATAACGGTGACCGCCCATGGTTTTGTGCCTCATGATCAAGCATTAATGAGATCAGGAGCAAAGCCGGGTGATCTGGTTTATGTAACGGGAACCCTTGGAGATGCCGGTGTTGGTTTAGATATAGTGCAGGGTAGGTTAACCGCTAGCCAACACTGTTCCGATTTCTTGGTCAATCGGCTTAATTATCCATCTCCGAGATTGTTAGCAGGCACTTCTCTAAGACGTATAGCATCTTCCTGTATCGATATCTCCGATGGTCTAGCCAACGATTTAGCGCATATTTTAAAGGCCTCACAATGTGGTGCTAAAATTCAAATAGAACAATTACCCTTATCTATCGCAATTCAAGAAGCGGTCAATGCTGACCAAGCTTTTGAATATGCATTAAGTGCAGGTGACGATTATGAATTGTTGTTCACGGTTAGCGAAGAGCGAAAAGGCAACTTGGATATTGCTCTCGCCAATTCAAATGTTTCTGCCACTTGCATTGGGCAATTGACTGGCAAAAAAGGCAAACTAGAATTATTCTTTGAAGAAGAGCCATACAAATTAAGGAATGGCGGATTTGAGCATTTTAGCTCGTGAAACCTGAGTTAAGAAAGCGCGTCAGCCTTCGAAACCCGACCCACTTCCTAGCCTTTGGGTTCGGCTCAGGGCTAGCACCCAAAATGCCCGGCACCTTTGGCACTATCGCTGCAATTCCCCTCATGTTAGTGGCATCAACTTATGCCAGCCTAACGACCTATATTGCTGTGACAGCGGTTATTTGTATATTGGGTATTTGGATTTGTGGAAAGACTGCGCAAGATATGCGAGTGCACGATGATTCCTCTATCGTATGGGATGAAGTCGCTGGCATGTTTATTACCATGATTGCCATTGATATTTCCTTGCTTTCAGTGGTGATAGGGTTTGCACTTTTTCGTTTATTTGATATCGCAAAACCTTGGCCAATCAGTCTGGTTGACAAGAAATGGCACGGCGGCACGGGCATAATGGTCGACGATATCCTTGCTGGACTCGCATCTCTAGCTGTTATGCATGCTTTGGCATACCTCCAAGTTTTCTAATCATTTTTCAACGTCAATCCAAGTGAGACTAGTTCGCATGGTTCTTTGTATGGAGTCTTTGAATCTAGTCATTGAATTTAGACAAAAACAATTTTTGACAAAATAGAAAATAAAGACTTAATTACATATACTCAGTTTGAATCAAACCCTCGGGTATCAATCGTAAATTACATGACAAAGGTCTGCAGGCCTTAACCAATGAAGGTTAATTAAATGACTAAGTTTAGAAACTGTTTTTTGGCACTGATGATCTTGATGTTCGTTGCTGCTTGTTCAACTCAGCAATCAGAACAACTCAACCAACAAGAGGCAGGGAGTGTTAGCCCTATTCCGATTAGTGTGCAGCTTTGGTCGGTTCGAGAAGACGTCAAACAAGACTTCAAGGATACGCTAACTAAGTTATCCCAACTTGGATTTCAGGGTGTTGAATTTGCTGGTGATTTTGGACCCTATAAGAATGACGCTAAAGGGCTAAAAAAGTTCTTAGATTCACTCGGTTTGAAACCCAGTGGCGCTCACGTGCAGCTAAAGCTACTTAAAAACAAAGACAGTGAAAAGTTCTTGGACTTTCTCAAGGAAGTGGGAATTGAGCTTGTTATTATCCCCGCCGATGCTAGAGCTTGGGACGGAGAGGGAATCGAGAGCTTTGTAAACGACCTAAACCAACTATCTACTAGACTAGCTAAGAAAAATCTACGTATTGGTTACCATAATCATGCGCAAGAGTTTGGCTCATTTTTAAAGCAAACCTATTGGGATTATATAGCGCAAAATACCTATGAAGAGGTATTCTTGCAGTTAGATGTTGGATGGGTCAATTATGCTGGCAAAGATGCCGAATATTACGTCAAACGTTACCCTGGAAGAACCTTGACCACACATATCAAAATACGCACACAAGATAAAAATGGCGTAAACACTATCATTGGGCAAGATAACTTTGATTGGGGCAAACAGGTCCAGACCTATTTGACTCACGGAGGTACACGCTGGTTAGTCATTGAGCAAGAAGAACATCCAGAGGGGTTTGATTTTCTGTCTGCTGTAGCAGCGTCTAAAGCAGGATTGGAAAAAGCGATTATGGAGTCAATAAATTAAGGAATAATACATTCAGTGCTTGTCTGATTTTTGCCACGCAACTAATGGGCCATAGAGGCCCATAAAATAATCAGCGGCAACTTTAACTTTCTATTTAAAATTCTGCGGTTAAATCAACACTCGTTTTCCTGAGGCCGCAGATTCAAATATTTTCTCGATAATATGAATATCTTTGGTTGCCATTTCTGCATCCGTTAGAAAGGGACCAGGTCCAAGCAACGCAAGGGAATCGTTATCCATTTGATTTGCTTGCTGATTGCCAGAAAATGCCGCTAATCGAACTCCTGAGCTGTCTGAACCCGCTACACCTGAATAGCTTTGCATTGGCGATAGTTGATACCAACCTTTTTCGCAATTTACCCTGAGACGATTCATGCTTTTCACTACACTGGTGCCACATTCTGCTGTGATACCATCTGCAAATTCAAACCTAAAATAGCTTGTATCATCAACTTCAACAAATTTAGGATTGTTTTTCTCATGCCGAGCCATAACTGCGATGGGCTCTAACTTGGAGATGAATCGGACGCCATTTACACAATACACACCCATATCATAAAGCGCGCCACCACCCATGGCTTTTTTCATTCTCCAGTTATCGGCAGGCGGAGCACTCCCAGCATAACCAGCTTGACTTACCATGGTCTGCATCGCGCCAAATGGTCTGGTGCTGGCGTATTGGGCAAATGTTCGAGTATTGGGTTCGTGCATCATTCGATAGCCGATGGACAGGGACACTGAATTTTTCTGGCACTCTTTTTCAATGATTTGACATTCGTTAGCTGTCATTGCCATGGGTTTCTCACACCACACATGCTTGCCTGCCTTTGCTGCGGCTATAGCAAATCGCATATGAGTTGCCGTTGGTGTGACAACGTAGATAACGTCAACCTCGGGGTTGTCTGCAATTCTATGCATATCATCGTAAGAGTAGACGTTGCCATCTTTAATTTGGTAACGGCGTTGCCACACAGGAATTTTATTAGGACTGCCAGTGATGATACTGACAAGCTCGCAATGCTGAGTCAATTGCAGGGCAGGGGCTAATAAGTCTCGACTGTAATAACCTAGTCCAAGTAAGGCAACACCAATTTTTTTGTTTGGTTTTGCGTTCACAATAGGTATTGAACTGGCAGTGACTAGCCCACCCGCGGTGATGCCTTTTAAAAACTGACGGCGATTAAGAGTTAGCATGCTTACTCCCCCTCAAAGGAAGTGGCTTATAAGAATCTCTAGTTTAGAAAACTTGTGACCTTTTTGACAATACCTTGCGCATCTAATCCCAATTCAGCATACATTTGTTGTTGTGTACCTTGCATAATGAATTGGTCTGGTAGGCCTATTTGAAGCAACTGTGAGTTGTGCTTGCGGCTCAATAAGTACTCACCTACTGCACTACCCGCACCGCCCATAATAGCGCCATCTTCTAGGCTAACTAATAGGTCGTGATCCTCAACTAGTTCGGCTAATACTTGGGTATCAAGGGGTTTCACAAAACGCATGTCTATTAAAGTTGCATTCAGCTCGTCTGCGGCTTCTTGGGCGAATGGCAGCAAAGTTCCAAAATTGAGTATTGCTGTTTTCTTGCCATCTCGTAAACGTCGAGACTTACCTAATTCTAGCGATTTCATGACTTTCACGGCTTCTACACCAGAACCTGTGCCTCTGGGATATCGAACTGCCGCAGGCTGATCTAATTTGTGCCCGGTGAAAAGCATTTGACGACACTCATTTTCATCTGCAGGCGTCATTATAATCATATTAGGAATACAGCGCAGGAAGGGAATATCAAACGCACCTTGGTGAGTCGGGCCATCGGCACCAACAATACCAGCTCGATCAATGGCAAATAATACTGGCAAATTCTGCAGTGCTACATCATGGATCAGTTGGTCATAAGCTCGTTGTAAAAACGTTGAATAAATAGCAACAACGGGATTTAGCCCATCCTTTGCCAACCCAGCAGCAAAAGTTACCGAGTGTTGTTCAGCGATGGCGACGTCAAAATACTGATCAGGGTAGGTTTGTGAGAATTTCACCATGCCAGAACCTTCTCGCATAGCTGGTGTAACTGCCATTAACTTAGGGTCCATAGCTGCCATATCACATAGCCAATCGCCAAATATTTTAGAAAATGTTGGGCCACAGGGTGCTGATTTTGGTAGTTCGTCGTCCATTGGATTGAACTTAGGCACTGCGTGGAACTTGATAGGATCTTTCTCGGCTAACTCATAGCCTTTCCCTTTTTTTGTGACCACATGCAAGATTTGCGGGCCCTTGATACTGCGCATATTTCTGAGGGTGTCGACTACGCCATCTACATCGTGCCCATCAATCGGTCCAATATAGTTAAATCCGAGTTCTTCGAATATGGTTCCCGGTACGACCATGCCCTTGATATGCTCTTCGGCACGGCTGGCAAATTCTTTGATTGGAGGCACATTACTCAGTAATTTCTTTCCGCCATCTCGTATGGAGTTGAAAAAATTACCGGTTAATAGGCGGGCTAAATGGCTGTTTAACGCCCCTACGTTTTCTGAAATCGACATTTCATTGTCATTTAACACGACAACTAAATCTTTATCGATATCACCGCCGTGATTGAGTGCTTCAAACGCCATTCCTGCGGTCATAGCGCCGTCACCAATAACAGCAACCACCTTACGACCTAAACCTTCTTTATCTGCTGCGACGGCCATACCGAGAGCCGAACTTATAGAGGTTGAAGAATGTCCTACAGCAAAGGTGTCATATTCACTTTCTGGCGGCCAAGGGAAAGGATGAAGGCCATCTTTTTGACGAATCGTAGTCATTCGCTCTCGACGACCCGTCAGTATTTTATGAGGGTAAGCTTGGTGGCCAACATCCCATAACAACCTGTCAAAAGGCGTGTTATACACGTAATGCAAGGCCACAGTCAGCTCTACCGTGCCTAAGCCGGATGCAAAGTGTCCGCTACTCTTACTGACACAGGATAAAAGGTATTCTCGTAATTCATCAGCACACTGTTTTAGTTGATCTTGGGGGAGTTTGCGCAGTAAATCCGGCGTGTCCGCCTTGGCTAAAATAGGATAATGCGCTAAATCAAGTGTCATGTGCTGCCTAATATCAATTACATCTATTTATAAGGTGTCGAATTCGACTCACTATATTAGTGATTCCGTTGAACGTTGTAGTCGGTGAACAACCGTAAAAGTTCGGTATTGTAAGGCAAAGCGTCTAAAGCGTGAAGTGCTTGCCTATGTAGATCAGCTAAATAATCTTTAGCACCTTGTAAACCCAGCAAAGCGGGGTAGGTAGATTTGTTGTGTGCTTGATCTGAACCTTGTGGTTTTCCTAAAACACTCGATTCTCCAACAACGTCTAAAATATCATCTTGAACCTGAAATGCTAATCCTAACGCCTGCGAATATTTTTCCAACGTTTGCCAATCACTATCTTGGATATTGTCTGAAAGTGCAGCAGCCATCATAACTGATACTCTGATCAAAGCGCCGGTTTTCAACTCGTGAAGTTGTTGCAACCTCTGTTGGGATATATTGTGATTCGTCGCGGCTAAATCCATGGCTTGACCGCCACACATTCCACTATAACCTGAGGCTTGTGAAAGTAGCTGCAATAACTTGAGTTGGCTAGCAGCTGCAGTCGTGCTCAAGTCAGCGTGTGCAAGTACATCAAACGCTAACGTCTGCAATGCATCTCCTGCTAGTATAGCGGTCGCTTCATCAAATTTTATATGACATGTGGGCTTCCCCCTGCGCATATCATCGTCATCCATGGCAGGTAGGTCATCGTGGATCAAAGAATAGCAATGCACGAATTCTACGGCCAATGCAGGATAGTCAAGATC
Organism: uncultured Alteromonadaceae bacterium; assembly: GCA_947503265.1. Taxonomy (GTDB): domain Bacteria; phylum Pseudomonadota; class Gammaproteobacteria; order Enterobacterales; family Alteromonadaceae; genus Aliiglaciecola. The sequence continues at coordinate 247,068 of CANNDC010000005.1, read as the reverse complement.
TGACTTTTTCACCCCTAACATGCTGCCTACAGTGTACACGAGGAATGGCCGCATTCTTTTACCGCCATTTAACAAAGAATATGACATGGCTGATTTTAGAATAGGCGCATGATCTGATAATTCGGATATTTTTTTGTCTAGCAGCGCATTGATGTGAGTTTGAATGTCTAACTGTTTTTGTTTTAGCAGCATGACTAACGGTCTTCTGAACCTAATTCTTTTTCAGTATTTAATGCTACAAGTTGCTCATCACCACTCTTTTCCATCAATATTTGCACTTTTTGTTCTGCATCCTTCAGCATCTTTTGGCTGGTTTTAGCGAGATGAATACCTTTCTCGAATTTTTCTAACGCTGATTCTAAAGAAAGGTCTCCCTTCTCCATTTCATCAACTATGGATTCAAGCTCTTGCATGGATTGTTCAAATGAAGGTGTTTTGCTTGTCATGAGGCCTCGTAGGTAAATCATCTAAATATTTGTTAGGTGATGATTTTGCAGCATGGAAGATACCTGAGCGTATAATATGGGTCAAATAGTTTTCTGATATGACCAATTATAGGTTAAAAAATTAGTCATATCCGGTTAACCTTAGTCTATTGTGTTTTGGGTAGTGTTGAATATTGAACTTCGGGTTGGACATTAGTGATTGCTGGTCCTTGTTATTGACTAGAGTTACTAACAAGGGGCTCTAACAAGGATTTCTAACATGGGTTTCTAACATGGGTTTTTAACATGGGATATGGCTTTGAGCTTAGTGTCGCTGTGGATTTTAGCCTGAGTCAGGATCTGAAGGTGTTTTAATTGCACAGATTTAGATAGCAAAACTATCAGATAGCGAAAATGAACACGCCTTAACGTATCTTCACAATAAATCACTTTAGTAAAGTGGTTTGCTGTCGATAAAAATGCATAAATCAGTCACTTATACTGTGACTTATCTTTGAATTAACATAGCAACGCGCGACTGCGCAACGCTCATACCACGTCTTCGGAGGACAATGTGGATTTAGCTACTCTAATTGGCATGCTCGGTGCAATTGGTTTTGTCGTAATGGCAATGGTTATGGGCGGTGACATCAGCATGTTTATGAATGTGCCCTCAATACTGATTGTTTTTGGTGGCACCTTATTTGTGGTCTTATCTCAGTTTTCTCTCAGCCAATTTTTTGGTGCTGGCAAGATTGCCGCTAAAGCATTTATGTTCAAAATCGAATCACCAGATGATTTAATTGAAAAAATCGTTGAAATGGCTGACGCAGCTCGTAAAGGTGGATTTTTAGCATTAGAAGAAGCGGAAATCGAAAATGAGTTTATGCAAAAAGGCGTAGACATGTTAGTCGATGGTCACGATGTGGATGTAGTCAGAGATACGTTGGCAAAAGATATCAACATGACCACAGAACGGCATGAATTTGGCGCAACCATTTACAAAGGTATGGGTGATGTGGCGCCAGCAATGGGGATGATAGGTACCTTGATTGGTTTGGTTGCCATGCTATCCAACATGGATGACCCGAAAGCTATCGGCCCAGCTATGGCTGTTGCACTACTTACCACTTTATACGGTGCATTTTTTGCCAATGTAATTTGCCTGCCCATTTCAGTTAAGCTTGGTAATCGTTCTGAAGAAGAAAAGTTAAATCAGAGCTTAGTCTTGGACGGCATTATTGGCATTGCAGATGGACAAAACCCCAGAGTTATTGAAGGTATATTGAAGAGTTACTTGGCTGCGAGTAAGCGCGGCACAGCAACTGAGGAAGACTAGTTAATGCAACAAGAATGTCCCAAATGTCCACCTGAGGGCCTTCCAGCTTGGATGGGGACGTTTGCCGATTTAATGTCACTGCTGATGTGCTTCTTTGTACTATTATTGGCATTTTCCGAAATGGATGTACTCAAGTTTAAGCAGATAGCAGGTTCAATGAAGTTTGCTTTTGGTGTGCAAAACAAAATCGAAGTAAAAGACATACCCAAGGGCACCAGTGTGATAGCAATGGAATTTCGCCCCGGAAGACCAGATCCCACACCAATCGAAAATATTCAGCAACAAACTATTGATATGACTCAGGAAATGCTGGAGTTTCAAGCAGGTGATGAGGATTCTGCTGGTGGTAGACAAAAGCAACGGGGTGAACAACGAGGTGGTTCGGCTCAACAAACTGCGACAGATCAATCTTCGGCAACGGCATCGCAACAAGCTAACCAGGAACAAACCAATGAGCTGCTTAAAAAAGTTGCACAACAGCTCGAAAAGCAAATATTGGATGGGTCTATTGAAATGGAATCTCTGGGCCAACAAATTATTATTAGAATTCGTGAAAATGGTTCGTTTTCTGCGGGTTCCGCCTTTTTACAACCTCAATTCAAGCCTATTTTACAAGATATAGGTGCGCTTTTAGCCGATGTGCCGGGGGAAATTGAGATATCCGGACACAGTGATAGTCAACAAATTTCCAACGAATTGTATCGATCGAATTGGGATCTGTCAGCACAAAGGGCGGTCGCTGTAGCAGAAGAAATTAGAACAGCTCCTGGTTTTGATGAGCAACGTATGTCGGTAGTTGGTAAAGCCGATACGGCCCCTTTGTCTACCAATGCAAATTCTGTAGACAGAAGCCAAAACAGGCGAGTGGAAATATCAATAAATCAGGGCAAGCCCATGATGTCTAAGCCTATTTCAGTAACAGAGCCAGAGTAGCTTAACCTGAACTCGCTATTTTATGATTAAGTCGTCTCTGAATCCCTTGCCAGACAACCATGCCACGGCATCTTTGTCATTGGTAAAGTGACGCCTAGAATAGTTTGATGCTTCTTTAGCCAACATCTTGTCGATTTGGTAAGTTTTCAAAGCATTAGGGTAATATAAAACTGCTGTGTATTTGAGGCCATTTTCGTAAGCCCAACAAGAAAGATCGATGATCAATGGCTCTAAGGAGGGGGCGCCGAGTTGCCATCTAGAAAGATCTAGAAATTGTGCCCAATTTGCGCCCTTGAACTTCGCAGCTTTTTCTTTAAATCGGTTGCAATAGCTCAGCCCGATAACATCATCCCAAGACCCTACCGGTTCAGAAAACAGTATATTTCCTTTCACTGAAAGCGAATAGCTTGGTTTTAACTCATAAATCGACAATCAGCCTCCCAAGCCAATGATCGGCAACGAACGTGAAAACGGGTTGGTTTAATTATAGCGCATCAATTGGGATAGGATTCACATTTACGGACAGGGGCTGTCTTATCAAAAAATATGGATATCTCTGCCACGTTGACACCTAATTTACTCATGTAAGATCGGTTCATCATGCGGTTTCTATCCATCATAAACATCCAATCATCAATGAATAAATCATATTCGGAGCCGTCTACAGGTACTCTTAACGTATATTGCCAGTTAAAACTCATACCATTCGCAGATCCACTAGCCTGGCCTATTACATCTCCGGCTCCTCCTGTAACTGTGCCATCTTCGCCAATTTCTAAGTCCCAAATTCGAATTTGCTGTTCACCATCGTTGTAATAAAAGGTTTCATGCAATTGACCTTTGTTGCCATCCCAGGTGCCAACGATATCCACACAGAATCTTCGGACTACTTCGTCAGAATAGTTTTGAACAATTCCCCAAGCCGTGACATCTCCGGTGAAATAACCTTTTAGGTCAAATTCCGGTGAGCTACCATTGTAGTCTTCCAGAGAAGTCGAGCAGGCAGATAGAAACAATGCGCCCGTGCACAGAACCAAAATTTGTTTCGCTAGTTTCATACTCATTCACCTATTAATTTTTTGCGCACTTTTGGGTAGCTACAATTTTCACTTAACCAAATTGCAAGGAATGAACTACCAAACTCTTTGTTATCAATGCGTTTGAGTGACTCTCCGTTAAAATAGAATTCACTAGTCCCGTCCTGCTCGACTCGGAACAAAAGCTTGTCGCCTTTTTTAATGTCTGGCCAAACATTTTCGATAAAAGGCATCCAGCGATCGATTTGTGACTGCTCATATCCCAATTTCTGCCATTCTTCGCCAGTAGTCTCAACTAAATCTTTTGATTTAATATTGCGTAAGTACTCAATATCTAGTGCGATAGGTAAGCTATCTTCAGAGTACTTACCATCCGGTGTGTAGAGGGTTGAATAATAAATATCGAAAAAAAACACCTCTAGTTTTGCTTTACCTACTTTTTGTAATTCATTTAAAGGACTAGCCATAATACTTCCACTGATTAGATAAAGAGCCAAGCAAACAGCTAAACTGAATTTTGTCATCATTCGTTGTCCGCTTTATCTTGTTAGATTTTGGGCGAAGCTGGGTTTACTGAGAACAAGCTGAACAGTGCTAATCGTTCTTTCGATAAACCCGCCTTCACAATAGCTTAAGTAGTACTGCCACATGCGGATGAACCGGTCGTCGTAGCCATCTTTTGCCAATGGCTCTCGGTTATCCATCAATAGCTTGTGCCAGTCTGAAAGTGTTTTTGCATAGTCCAAACCTATGTCGTGAAGATCTCGTATCATTAGGTCTGTGTATTCTTTTAAATGGCGGTTGATTTCAAATTGAGAAGGTAGAAATCCACCCGGGAAAATATGTTTTTGAATAAAATCGACATCTTTGCTGTAACTCTCAAATCTCCGATCATCAATAGTGATCGACTGCAGAAGCATCAACCCGTCTTTTTTAAGCAATGAAGAACACTTTTCAAAAAAAGTTGGCAAATACTTACGCCCCACCGCTTCAATCATTTCAATCGACACTAGTTTGTCGAATTGCCCTTCCAGCAAACGATAATCCTTTTTGAGCAATGTGACTTTATTCGACAAACCTTCATCGTTAACCCAACCTTGTGCATATGCGTATTGCTCTTCTGATATCGTGGTGGTGGTAACTTTACATCCATAGTGTTTCGCCGCGTAAATAGCTAAGCCACCCCAACCTGTTCCTATTTCCAACAGGTGATCGTCTTCACACAAGTTAAGCTTGTCACAAATTGCTTTTAGCTTAATTTGTTGCGCTTCCTCTAGTGTGGTGTCTTGTGTAGGGTAGATGGCTGCGGAATACATCATGCTTTTATCCAAAAAACGCGTGTATAACTTGTTACCCAGGTCGTAATGCGCAGAGATGTTTTTCTTCGCCTGTTTGGTCGAGTTTTGTCTTTTGATATGACTGATGAGGCGAATAGGCGTTGCCAGCCAACTCATTTTGGCTTCCCAACTGTCTAGCATGGGTAAGTTTCTAGCAAATATCTGAATAACGTTTGTTAGGTTAGGCGTTTCCCATAAATTCTCTGTGTAGGTTTCACCTGATGCTACGCTTCCACCGAATAAGAGCCTGCGGTATACGCTTGGATCAAGAAAATTAGCTTCTGCTCGCAAGTCCGAATTCTCGTCACCAAAGCGACCGACTAAAACGCCATTTTCTTTAACCGTCATAAATCCGTGGGGAAGGTTGCTAAAAACTTTAAGTAATATTGCTCGAGATATTTTATCGATCCAAGGAAGCGTGTCTGTTTGCACTAGGGTGTTTTCGCCTTCTATCATTTTCTTATTTCATCCTTCTCACTTGAGTGACCATAAAAAGGTGTACCTTTAAGAAACAATTTAAGTGCCTGCCAGTAAATACCAACAACCGTTTTAATTGTCATACTTGGAATACTCATTAGTACGCGAGAAAGTGTTTTTGAGTTCAATTCGCGTTTCGTCAAATTCAAACTGGCTTCAAAATGCTTTTCGCCTTTACTGCAACTTAACGCTAATGCAAGCTGCTGTTTAGGTTGCATAATTTTCCAATGATACTGCATGTCTAGTGGATTGAAAGGGGACACATGAAATGCTTTATCACAATCGATTTGATTGTTTAGGTCAACGAGATAATGGTGCCTCTCGTTCCAGGGAGTATTGCTGACCTCCGCTAACAAATGGCTGAAGTTGCCATCATCTTGCTGAAGATAGTAAAAATTTACTGGGCTAAAATACATACCAAACATGCGTGCTTGGCCAAGCATAAAAACCTTGCCATCAAGACGTTTATTAGCCAATTCCGACATTCTTTCCAAAACGGCTGTTTTGAGAGCCGTTTTCGGATTTCCTAGATAATCCTCACGCTTGAAGCGCACTAGAGACCAAGGCCGAGTAGAGAAGCCTTTGACATTCCTCTCTACCGTCGCTATCTCGTCTAGATTGAGCCAAAACAAAAATATTCGGTAGTCGAAGGCGTGTTTTTTGGGAACAAAACGCTGGTGAAACACTTTTCCAATATAAAGTGCACTATCCATTACAACATCGCACCAAAGCGTTTGCACACATCTAAAGCGCTTCGGACGCCATCTTCGTGAAAACCGTTGTACCAATAGGCGCCGCAAAAGTGCAAGTTATCGACACCACAAATTTCTTCTCTGCGAAGCTGCGCTTTGGCACTTGCGATGCTGAACTGGGGATGAGAATAACTGAATTTTCTTAATACTTTCTTTGGATCTATGTTTTGCGAATTATTCAAGGTGACGCAAAAAGTGTGGTCACTTTGGATTGATTGCAAGATATTCATATTGTACGTGAGACTAGTCGGAGACGTGCTCTCATCATCCTTCCCGGTCAACAAATAGTTCCAGCTAGCCCAAGCCAACTTCCTGTCTGGTAAAATGCTTGTGTCTGTGTGCAATACCACTTCATTTGGGGAGTAGGGCATGGCGCTGAGGATGTCTTTGTGCAATGCAGTAGGCTGTTTCAACATCGCTAACACCTGATCACTATGACAAGCAAAAATAACATGATCAAATAATTCAGTTTGTTCAACAGATTCAGGGCTTGTAAAACTGACGTGATAACCCTCTTCAACTTTATCAACAGAATGTACAGGACTATTCAGACGAATTTTTTTAGCAAAGTCTTGGGTAAGTGGTTTTATATATTCTCTAGAACCACCAATTATAGTGTACCACTGTGGTCTGTCAGTGATATTGAGGAGGCCGTGATTATTGAAAAACTGCAAGAAGAACGCGAGAGAAAAGCCCTTGATATCTTCTAGCGAAGCCGACCAAATTGCCGCACACATGGGTAAAATGTAATTTTGATTAAAATCTTCGCTAAACTTGTTCTCTAATAAAAATTCCCCAAGGGTTACATCTCCTATTTCCAAAGCGGATTTATCAGAATAAAGCGCCTTACACATTTTGTTAAACCTGAGTATATCTTTGACAATTCGAATAAACTTCGGTCTGAGTATATTGCGCCTTTGAGCGAATAAGCTATTGATGGTATTACCATTGTACTCTAGGTTTTCAGCTAAATTTTTAACACTAAAACTCATTTCTGTTGCTTGACCTAACACGCCAATCTGGTTCATCAGCTTGATGAAATTTGGGTAGGTCCAATCGTTGTAAACGATGAAGCCAGTGTCTATCGCGTAAGACTTATTATCTAGTTCGACATCTATAGTTGCAGTATGTCCGCCAATATAGTCATTGGCTTCAAATAAATGCACATCCTGATTCTTATTAAGAAGGTAGCCGCAAGTCAATCCTGATATTCCCGTCCCTATTATCGCAATGCGCTTGGTCATACTTCTGCCTTATTTTTTATTTTCTTACTTAGTGCAACTTTTATTTTACTCGGTAGTATCGATAAAAAGCGCAGCAGCAAACTAAATCCCATGGGAAAGTAAATACTTGATTTGCTTGATTCAATTCCGTCCAGCATGTCTTCAACCGCTTCTTCAACCGTAATTTTAGTTGGCATTTCAAAATCATTTTTGTCAGTTAATGGGGTTTCAACAAAACCGGGTGATACACTTTGCACTCGTATGTTTTTCTTCGCCAAATCGACTTCCAAAGACTTTGTTAGGTAATGAACCGCAGCCTTACTCGCGCCATATGCTTGGCTCCTTGTAAACGGCAATAGTCGAGCCAAACTGTCCACCACAACAATTTGACTGCCACTCCGCATATTTGGCAGTAGCCCTGAAATAGAATTGACAATACCAAAAAAATTGGCTGAGAAAACACGTTGGAACATTTCAGCTTCAAAATTTTCAACATCGACATACTCACATACACCAGCGTTTAAAACTGCTATATCTGGTTTCACATTTCCCAATATAGATTGACTTTGTTGGATGTCAGTAACGTCGAATTTAAGCGTTTTTACATTCTGTATTTTTTCTAAATCTTTCAACACTTTTTCGTTCCGACCACAAGCAATGACGTGATAGCCTCGCGAGGCACAAAGTGTTGCCAATGCTTTTCCGATACCCGAAGTTGCTCCGGTGATGAGAATCGTCTTCATGCATTCATCCTGTTCTTAATACTTTTCACAACATTGCGTAAAATTGGCAACTGTTCGTATATCATTTGCCCCAAGTCGAAATAGTCTCTATGCATGATAATACGGTCGTCTTTAGTCTGAATATGAGTAATACCATCTACTTTAATTTCATTACCTGAATTAAGCTTAGGATGAGCATACGTCATTTGCCACGTGATGGAGAATTGAGGTGCTTGGCCCATAATTGCTTGTATTTTGCAATCACATCGTGACGTATTTTCAAGCAAATTTAAAAAATAGCTCTCTACTTCAACCAAACCTTTATGCTTAGATACTGGATCTTCAAACACAATATCTGGGTGGTAAATAGAACTTAAATCGTCTACCGAGGAAAGGGACAAGTTTTCATAAAACTTCTCAAACCGTTTTATCACGTCCATCGTTTTTCCTTCCTTAATTTCGTTAATCCCAAAGTGCCAATACCCCCTTTTTGCAAATACTCGGGGTAATCTGCAAAATTGACGAGTATGAGATAAATATTATTTGATAATTGATAACCAATACAAAAAGAAGGTCATAAGGGATCACATATTTGACAGGGTTTTAATCACTGAAAAATTAAGATCTAAATATCGTCACGCCCCGTAACTATTATCATTATTCATCACGGAACAGCGAAATTGGCACGAAGTACGTTCTCTTTACCTTTATTTCCACTGTCATCCCATATACTCCCTGGGGGAGTGATGTCGTTACGAATATTCGAACCTCGATACGTTCGAATGGTTAAAGAAGCGTGTGCAAACCAAACAGGCTTTGCGGTTTGTATGCTAAATAGTAATGGGAACAAGAAAACCAACAGCCACATTTTTCCGGTAGGAACATTCGCCACTGTCGAGGATTTTGATTTACTCGAAGATGGCCTTCTTGGGATTACAGTAAAGGGGCATAAATGTGTGCGTATAGACTCAATAGAAACTCAGTTCGACGATTTGCGGACGGGGCAGTGCCAGTGGCTAGACAACTGGTCTTGTAAGGTCGACGCGAAGTCCATTGGTCCAATGGACGAAAGATTAAAAGAAATTTTCGAGAAATACCCAGAAGTTAACTCCCTCTATCCCAAGCCTGAGTTCGATAATCCTATCTGGGTAATCTATCGTTGGCTGGAGCTACTACCAGTAAAAGCCGAACAAAAACAACAGTTTTTAGACCAAAAAGATTGCAGTATTGCACTAGAATTTCTGTCACAATTGGTGGAGTGATCTTAATCGCTCCACTTGCGTATAAATAACAAAACAAGCAGGTGAGCTCGAATATGTTAGTCGGAATTCCGTTGGAAGCAAAAAGAACTGAAGCATCGAAGCCTAAAGAATGTGCGAAGGAAATGTCTGCGTACCTTCAAACTGTTGCTGAGGATAGATGTAAAATGTCTTTCTCAAAAGTCTTTGGTTACTTTGCTCCACGCCTAAGATCATACGCTTTGAAACAGATCGGAAACGAAGCACTTGCCATGGAGTTAGTTCAAGATACGATGTCAAATGTTTGGCAAAAAGCGCATTTATTTAATGCTGAAAAAGGCTCGCCTTCCACTTGGATTTTCACCATAGCGAGAAACATCAGATTCGATATGTTGCGTAAACAACAAAATCGGAAAGAGGACATTTGCTCTGACGACCTTTGGCCCGTTCTATGTGAACATACGGCCGACGCCAATGAAGTGTCACTCGACGAACAGATTACATTAGAGCAGGTAGGGGGGTTATTTGATGAGCTCCCAGAAAAACAGCGAGTCGTTCTTGAAGGAATTTACATCGAAGGAAAATCTCAGCAAGAAATTGCTGACGAATTAAGTATTCCGTTAGGCACCGTGAAGTCAAGAACACGACTTGCGTTAAATCGTTTAAAAGAGATGTTGAAAGATCATGATTAATTTTCACCCCACACAAGAACAACTAGTCGATTTTGTAGAGGGTAATTGTTCCGCCGCATTGGCGTTAGTTGTATCAGCCCACATTGATATGTGCCCCAAATGTCAAAAGCAAACAAGCATTTTGCAAGCGTCAATTGGGAATCAGGCCCTCAGCATTGACTCAGTTACTGATGGAGCTGACTTGAACGTAAATTTTGGTTCTATGATCGCTGAAATCACCAGCCTTCCTGCTGCTGAACAAATTTCGGTATCTAAAAGAGAAGCGCCGACAATAGAACTCGATGGCAGAAAATTTACTCTGCCTCGCGCCCTTGGTCGTTACGTGGAAAATACTGGAAGTTGGTCACACCTACTGGGGAACTTGTGGCAAGCCCCAGTTGATATGGGTGAAATAGGAAAAGCGAATTTTATTTACATGCAAAAAGGCGGTCGTGTGCCAGAGCATACGCACAGAGGGAATGAGATGACACTGGTTATTGACGGTGAATTCAGTGATGGAGTTTCTGATTATGATACGGGTGACTTCATCCTGATGAACGAAAATCACGTCCATGCACCGCACTCAGAAGTTAATGAAGGCTGTTTGGTTTTCTCAATAGTAGATGCGCCACTACACTTCACTTCAGGTATTGCGAGATTATTAAATCCGTTCAGCCATTTGTTTTTTAAATGACTCGGATATCGAAACCGTACTAACCACTCCAAATTAAAAAAGCAGCCACTTGGCTGCTTTTTTATTGAATGCGTTTTTTACTTATTGAGAGACAGTATCTGGATTAAGCGAAATTTTCTATTAAACCATTAAACTGAATTAAATCAGTAGATAATCAACCAATCAACCAATCAACCAATCAACCAATCAACCAATCAACCAATCAACCAATCAACCAACCAATCAACCAATCAACCAATCAACCAATCAACCAAACCAAATTCACTAACTAGTGATTAACTAATAAAACTGCTTTCCGGGAAATTAAGCTTAAGCGTTTTCATTGCGTTGTCTTTCAAATCGTTCAAATCCAACTGATCATAACACTCCACCATGATTTCCAGTGCTTGTTGAATTTGCGTTGAGTCAGGATAATATTCCAACACGTAACGACCTCGATTCGCTGCTGCAACATATGCCTCTCGTCGCATATAAAATCTAGCTATCTCGATTTCGTATTTTGCTAGTCTATTTTTGATAAAGACCATACGTTTTTTCGCATCTGCAGCGTATTTACTATCGGGGAATTTGTTGATTAGTCGTCTGAAATCATTAAACGCTTCTCGGCTTTTACTTGGATCTCTGTCTGAACGATCAATGCCTACCAACTCTTGAAACAAGTTTTTATCGGCATCCATATTCGTCAATCCACGCATATAAATTGCGTAGTCTACGTCTGAATGATTTGGGTTTAATCTAACAAATCTATCTATCGTGGCAAGGGATTCATCGGTTTTACCCACTTTGTAGTAAGCATAAATCAAATCTAGTTGAACTTGGTGAGAATGCGGCCCAAACGGATAGCGTGAATCAAGTGCGCTAAGAATATTGGATGCGACATTAAAATTACCCTGCAACAGACTCTCTTTAGCTTCTTGATATAAGGAGTCTTGTCCTCTATTTGCTGACAATAACTCTTCGTCATCTGGTGAACTTGAGCAGCCAAAAAGAGTGACAATCAAAAGGAATACTACAGGTCGAACAATTAAATCTTTTAAAATCATTTTACTCTTATTCATTATTAAGATTCTGCAGACATTAAAAATCCGCTAAACTCTCTACTTTTATAATTACGACTCGCCGACATTCTACATTAGCGATCCGGCCGATGCACTTTTTATTACTTTCATTTACACAGGATTTACCTTTATATGCCGAGCCAACATCAAGACATTTTCCTTCAGGCCAATGTACCCGAAAATTTACTCGGTAAACGTTTAGATCAAGCTTTGGCTGAAATGTTCCCTGATTATTCAAGATCTCGTATAAAAGATTGGATTTTATTAGGTCATGTTGAAGTAGATGGCGATATTGTAACCAAACCAAGGGAAAAGTTGCTCGGCAATGAAGCCATAGTGATCAACGCAAAACTGGAAGTGCAGGAAAACCATAAAGCACAGGAAATAGCGTTAGATATTGTGTTTGAAGATGAGCATATTTTGGTTATCAATAAACCCATGGATTTAGTGGTACATCCCGGAGCGGGCAATGCCGATGGTACCGTGCTAAACGCGCTTTTGGCTCATGCTCCTGAAGTAGCCAGCGTGCCAAGGGCAGGCATAGTTCACCGACTGGATAAAGACACGACAGGCCTTATGGTAGTTGCCAAAACAGTGCCTGCGCAAACTCATTTAGTAGAAGCATTGCAAGCAAGAGAAATTAGCCGAGAATACGAAGCCGTGGTTTATGGCACTATGGTGGCTGGTGGATTGGTTGATCAACCCATAGGTCGACACCCTACTAAACGCACTTCCATGGCGGTACGAGAGACAGGTAAACCTGCGGTAACCCATTACCGTGTGAAAGAAAAGTTCAGAGCACATACTCATTTGAGATTAAAACTGGAATCTGGACGTACTCATCAAATTCGAGTGCATATGGCACATCTAAGGTTCCCATTGGTAGGAGATCAGCTTTATGGTGGTCGCCCCAGATTGCCTAAAGCGGCTGGCCCTAAGATGGTTGAGGTACTGCGCAATTTTAATAGACAAGCATTGCATGCTGCGCAACTTGAGTTGGTACACCCCATAACTGCTGAGTGGATGAGTTGGCAAGCACCATTGCCTGAAGATATTCTAGACTTGCTGGAAACTCTAAGACAAGATACCCAAGAACACGGCATAGAAGAAGATTAAAAGTTAACTTGTATGAGCAATATCAAGGTCCCAGATTTTCCGGTTCCAGATGGCGTAAACGCTTTTTATACAACTCGGCAAGATGGTTTCAGCAGCGCACCATATGATTCTTTCAATATTGCGCTACATGTCGGCGATAATAAGCAAAACGTGCTTGAAAACCGCAGTTGTCTGCCCAATGCGAACTCTATTGCGTGGTTGCAGCAAATCCATAGTGCGCGATGTATTGAAGTTAACAGTCACTATTTTTTGCCACTGGAAACCAGCAAAGCAGACGCAAGCTTTTCGATTCAAAACGAAATAGTTTGTGCTGTGATGACTGCCGATTGCCTGCCTATTTTAATTTGTGATCGCCAAGCTAGTTGCGTTGCCGCAGTTCATGCTGGTTGGCGCGGACTCGCTGCGGGGATAATACAAAATACGATTTCAAAAATGCCGGTTGCAGCCGAAAATTTAATCGTTTGGGTCGGTCCGCATATCTCTGCCAAACATTTTGAAGTTGGAGAAGATGTAAGACAAGCATTTCCAAGTCATCTAGATGCATTTACACCCAGCGAAAATGCCAACAAGTACCTTTGCAATATGTTTGCAATCACGACTAATATTTTAAACAACCTTCAGGTAAGCAGAATATATGGAGGAGATATGTGTACCTATTCCAATTCTGCCGACTTCTTTTCGCATCGTAGAACTTGTCATCAAGGACAAAGCTCAACGGGTCGTATGTTATGCGGTATTTATTTAAAATAAGGTTATTGTAAATGGGTGTATAGATATTTATAAATTTATTTTGCTCTGTTGAGCTTGAAATTTTTTAACGTTGGACCCACTTAATTCCTATGTAAAAACCGAATTAGGAAACATTATGCGATTAGACAGATTTACCAGTAAGTTTCAGATGGCAATCTCTGACGCACAATCCATTGCACTTGGCAGAGACCATCAATACATCGAACCAGTTCACCTTATGACAGCGCTTCTCAATCAGGAGGGAGGGTCTGTTCGTCCACTGTTTGACTTGGCGCAAGTTAATGTGAACAGCCTACGTTCATCGCTATCTACGGCCATCGAACGCATTCCTCGCGTAGATGGAATTGGTGGTGATGTTCAGTTAAATAAAGATACTGTGGTGTTGCTCAATCTTAGCGACAAAATTGCACAAAAGCGCAAAGATGAATTTATAAGCTCGGAAATCTTTGTCTTAGCTGCACTTGAAGACAAAGGTAAGCTAGGGGAAATCCTTAAGCAGCTAGGCATCACACAAAAGCAAATTGAGACCGCCATTGAAAATATGCGCGGAGGTCAAAAAGTCACTGATCAAAATGCAGAAGATGTAAGACAAGCCTTAGAAAAGTTCACTATGGATCTTACAGAGCGAGCGGAGCAAGGCAAGTTAGACCCTGTCATCGGTAGAGATGATGAAATTCGTCGGACAATACAGGTTTTACAACGTAGAACCAAAAATAACCCCGTGTTAATTGGTGAGCCTGGCGTAGGTAAAACGGCAATTGCTGAAGGGCTTGCGCAGCGCATTATTAACTCGGAAGTTCCGGAAGGACTCAAAAACAAACGTGTTCTTTCATTAGACATGGGAGCATTGGTCGCGGGTGCTAAATATAGAGGTGAATTTGAAGAAAGGCTAAAAGCAGTTCTGAACGAATTGGCAAAAGAAGAAGGCCGAGTCATATTATTTATTGATGAACTTCACACCATGGTTGGCGCTGGTAAAGGCGAGGGTGCCATGGATGCCGGGAATATGCTTAAACCCGCACTGGCTAGAGGTGAACTGCATTGTGTCGGAGCAACAACCTTAGATGAATATCGTCAATACATAGAAAAAGATGCTGCTCTTGAACGTCGATTCCAAAAAGTGCAGGTTGATCAACCTAGCGTTGAAGACACTATAGCCATTTTACGTGGCTTAAAAGAACGCTATGAACTGCATCATTCTGTTGATATTACAGACCCGGCTATCGTCGCGGCTGCTTCGTTGTCTCATCGATATATTTCTGACCGCCAACTTCCCGACAAAGCCATCGATTTAATTGATGAAGCTGCTTCAAGTATCCGATTACAAATGGATTCTAAGCCAGAAGAAATGGATAAATTGGCGAGACGCATAATTCAACTCAAGCTTGAGGAACAAGCATTATCGAAGGAAAAAGATGAGGCCAGCCATAAGCGATTAGAGTTAATTGAGATTGAACGAGAACAAGCAGAAATTAAATATGCTGATCTTGAAACCATTTGGAAAGCAGAAAAAGATGCGGTACAAGGCACACAAAATATTAAATCTGAGCTTGAACAAGCAAAATTAGATTTAGAAATAGCGCGACGAGCTTCTGACCTGAACCGAATGTCGGAGCTTCAATATGGTCGTATTCCCGAATTGGAACTTAAGTTAGAACAAGCTACGGAGACTGAAAAGGACGACACCCAGCTATTAAAGAACAAGGTCACTGAAAACGAAATTGCCGATGTTCTGTCTAGATGGACAGGTATTCCTGTTTCTAAAATGCTAGAAGGCGAAAAAGATAAATTGGTTCGCATGGAAGACGTTCTGCATAAAAGGGTAGTGGGACAAGGCGAAGCTGTTGAAGCCGTTTCCAATGCAATAAGGCGCTCCAGAGCAGGCCTGTCCGATCCAGACAAGCCGATAGGTTCTTTTTTGTTTTTAGGCCCAACAGGTGTGGGAAAAACTGAATTGTGCAAAGCACTGGCTGGCTTCTTGTTCGATACAGAGCAAGCTTTGGTACGCATCGACATGTCGGAATTTATGGAGAAGCATTCAGTCGCTCGCCTGGTAGGAGCGCCTCCAGGGTATGTTGGATATGAAGAGGGCGGGTATCTGACCGAAGCAGTCAGACGCAAACCGTATTCAGTGATCTTGCTCGATGAAGTCGAGAAAGCACACCCTGATGTATTCAATATATTGCTACAAGTACTAGATGACGGCCGACTAACCGATGGCCAAGGCCGCACAGTAGATTTCAAGAATACTGTGGTTATCATGACTTCAAATATTGGTTCTGACGTGATTCAAGATAAACACTCAGAAAGTCAGTATGAAGAAATGAAGAAGCAGGTTATGGATATCGTTTCTCAGCATTTTAGACCCGAGTTTATTAACCGCATAGATGATTCTGTGGTATTCCATCCACTGGGAATCGAACAGATTAAATCTATCGCTAAAATACAGCTCTTGTCTTTGCGAAAACGCCTAACAGAAAAAGGCTTCAAACTGGAATTATCGCAAGAAGCGTTGGAAAGAATAGCGTTAGCTGGTTTTGACCCTGTTTATGGCGCAAGGCCGTTGAAACGAGCTATTCAAACTGAGATTGAAAACCCATTAGCGCAAAAAATATTATCTGGTGCGATGCAACCAGATAGTACTATTCGGATAGATGTGGTGAACGATATTCTGGTGATTTCTTAGAAATTTCAATTTATAAAAGAGTGGATTTTAACAACTCTGCATCGGCTCTCTCATTGAATTGTACTTTTGATGAGAGAGCGAGATTGACCGTCGCCAATGCTTCTTTGCTTTTACCTAGCTTGTCTAATGTGTACGCCAAGTGATACTGAATAGAAGGATCATTTGAATTCATTGCATAAGCTCTTCGCAGAATGGTTAACGCACCCTCATGATCCCCTTTCAATGAGGTAATCCAACCTAGTGTATCTAACAAAGCTCCTTCGTTACTTCTTAGTTTCAAAGCCTCATTAATATAGGTTTCAGCTTTGACCAAATCTTTTTCGATATATATATTGGCGAGATTATTATAAATAAACGCTTTATTGGGCATATTTTCTACATTCAGTAGAATCTCATAATGAGGTAATGCCTCCTCAAATTTGCCGATGTTGATATAGTGGTCTGCCAGCAAATTTCGCTGAAAACTGTTATTGGGGTTAATTTCCAGTAAATCCGTTGCAAGAGTTGAAAAATCGTCAACAGCAATTTGCTTCAACGTCAGACTATATAATTTAGCAAAGGCGAGGTTATATGCAGGGGCGATTTCGAGAGCCTTCTTATATTTATCCGAAGCGATCTCCAAATTTCCTTTTTCGGCAAATATATCGCCAGATAAAACAATAATCTGCGGATCGTTTTCTTGTTTAGCGAGCCATTTATTGGTCATTGATTCTGCTTCATCAAGAGCTGAAGCTGATAAATGCAATCGAATATATTCTGTCGCTAGTTTAATACTGTTAGTATTTGTCTCGTACGCTTTTGTCACGCTAGATTTTGCCTCCTTGGCTTGGCCTGCAGACAATTGAAGTTTAGCCAAAGCTATTAGTAACGAAGCATCATTATCGATTAACTTACTCACTTTTTTTAGTTCTCGAACTGCGCGTTCTTGCTGTCCGAGGAGAATATAGTGTTTAATTCGCTGTAACTGAAAACGGGGTTCATCGGGTGCAGTTTTAATGGCGGCATTGAGTTGTCTTACCGCTTTTTCATATTCCCCCTCTGCAGAGTAAATATTCGCCATCAATTGCATTGCCGATTGATTTGCAATGTCTTTTTCTAACACTCGTTCGAGATTTAACTTGGCATTCTCAGTATCCCCGAGACTTGCTTGGCTGCGTGCTAACATTAATAGGTATTTGATTGAATCAGGCGTTTTCTCGTTCAAGTTTTGCATTAATTCCAATGCTTGTTGATAATCACCTTGTGCATTTTTTATAGTTGCTAGATTAAACAAAGCTGAATCATAATTTGGATTTAACTCCAAAATTTTATTTACCTCTACTTCGGCAGCGTTCCATTGCCTAAGTTTTATTAAAGAGGCAGCTTTGAGGTTTAAAAAATCAACATTATTAGGAGCAGTAGTCACCAATTGTTCAGCGATATCAAACGCTTCAGCATGCCTTTGAGTATCGAGGAAAAGTTTTGCTTTGGTCATAATAAATGCTGGGTGAGATTTACCCGATTTCGATTCGTTCAACATTTTTAAAGCTTGCTCGGTACGACCCCTAGCAATGAACGTTTTTATCTCTAACAATTCCACTCTAATTTCATCAGGGTATTGCGCTTGTAATTTATTGATAAGGTCAACAGTTTTAAAGGCCTTGTCATTAATTAAATACAATTCCCCTAGAAGCAAAGCTGAATCCAAGTCTTCAAGTAATTCTCGTTCATGGCGTTGCATACTCTCTAGTCCTAGTTTAGGGTTTCCTAAACGCATGTAAGTTTGCGCCAGTAGAGATACTGCATTGATATTATTGGGAACAAATGTCAGATATTGGGTAAAGTAAGTTTTTGCTTGTTGATAGTTATTTTGCGCAAAGGCCGACAAGGCACTAAGGTATATTAGGCTCGGATCTTCTCGTAGCTTTTCTTCAGTCAGTCCCGCCAGATTACTACTCAATTTTTCTAACTCTGAAGATGCGTCATCATAGCTTTGATCTTTTGCCAATAACCATGCCTTTATAAGTGTTGCAGTAGGATCTCCTGGTGTTTGCGAAAGCACATTATCCAATAATTCTTTTGCAGCTGGAATGTCCTGATTCTGCAGATATCCAGTAACCAAGGAACGCTTAATAATCGGGCTTTCAGGGTCAATTTTGTAACCTTCTAAGTAGGCCTCTATTGCGTTGTCGATCTGTTTCTGCGCAAGTGCCAAATCTCCTTTGATTCGCCATGTCGTAGAGTCGTTGCTATTAATAGCCAAGGATCTTTCAATATAATTGAGGGAACTTTCAAAATTTTCCTGTTGAAGCTCCAATGACGCTAATGCATTAATAGTGCTCGTTCTGCTAGGTTCAATTTCTAAAATCGAAATATAATCCTTTCTAGCTTCGTCAATCTTACCTAAGTTGAGTTTCGCAGTGGCAACGATAATGAGCCAATCGACTTTATCTTTTCCGCTTAAGTTTCTGAAATTAGCATCTAAAATCTTATCGTTTTGACCAGAAAATAACCAAGTTTTACCCAAAGTATCTACAACTAGATTTTGATCCGCACCCGCATTTAATGCTTCTTCTAAAATACTCTCTGCTTCGTAAATATAACCACTTCGTAAAAGGACTTTACCCATTAATATTTTGGCAGGAAGGTTATCTTCATCTTCCTTAAGACTGTTTTTTAGATGTATGTAGGCAGTTTCTATATCTTCACTTTCAAATGAAGTTTTTGCCTTTTCATAAAACTCGCTGCTTTTGTTTGCAAGTACATTGAACGACACAATCGTTAACAACAAGACAACAAAAATTTGGCGTAATCCGATTCCGATAAACACTTTCAACACTACTACACTCTCAAGTTCGTTTTATGGCAATACAATACAATAATTCAGCCTAAACTGATATTCAAATACACAGGCGAAAAAAAAGACGGCGAACCGTCTTTTTAAAATTAATGAAATGTTACGTTTTAACTCTTTCGTCTAAATGCCGCTATCAAGCCCATTAGTACAAGAGCGTAAGTCGCAGGTTCAGGGACCTGTGTACTTGGATCTGTTGTCTTGGTTACTACACCCGCGATCTTGACAGCATCATTGCCACCATAGTTAGTGCCATAATTGCCAATAGCGGGGTTATAAACACCAACCAACCAATATTTAGATTCGAAAGAATTTGCAACAATTGCGTTATTAGTGGTCGAAACATCCATATTTTCTCCTACAAAGTTCCAACCTTCATTAAGCAATCCGCTCCAAGTATCAGTTGCTCCGAAAGGAATACCACCGTTTCCGCTTCCAGCGTAGTTTAAGACTATCATGTCTGAGTCGCCACCGTACCAGTCGATATCAATTTCTGTTAATTCAACTTCGGTATCGAATTCTAGCAACATCATATCGAAATCGATGTATTGCTCATCAGGGTTGCTTGGGTTGTAGCTAATTCTACTATCGAACGCATGATTTGGACTGTCATTAACTTCATCATTGTTAATTGCACCCAAGCCACCGCTATACTTTTTCAACTCTGCACGGCTAATACCAGGATCACTATCATATGAGCAGTCAGAAACGTTACAATTAACCGCTTCAGTAGAGGACCACGCGCTAATAACGACCTCAACACCACCCACTGTCATGTCTATATACGAACCAGTTCCAAGTCCGTGAGCATTGTCATTTTCAATACCGCTACCCGAACCATTTACGAAGTCCCATGTCTGCGTTGCTGCAGACGCGTAATTGGCTGCTGATAATACTAGAGCCGCGACAATTATTTTCTTGATTGACATTCTTATATCTACCTTTGCTACTTCTGGAGAATAAAAACCAGATTTCAAACCTTCTAAGGTTTTTGAAAGCAATAATTGAACCATATTTTTTATTTCCTTATAAATCAATGAAGTACCTGTCATGCTGCTCAGCATAATATTTGTGTTGTAAAAAAATCAGACACTGGATTTTAGTGATTGTTATTTATCAGGTACATTTTCTGTCCAGTATTATCTCATGGATAATAGAAAGTTCAAAATAACTAATCTTTTGTTGATGTAGATTTCCGCTTTTAATGCGGTATGTTATCGTATTAGTCAAACAAGGAGAACGCATGCCAGAGACTAAACGAAAGGGCATTTACTTATTGCCAAATTTATTGACAACTGCCGGATTATTTTCTGGTTTTTTTGCGATAGTGTCTTCTATGAACGGCAAATTCGAAGCCGCAGCCATTGCGATATTTATTGCTATGATTTTTGACGGGCTCGATGGAAGAGTTGCAAGAATGACGAAGACGCAAAGCGAATTCGGTGCCGAATACGATTCCATGGCAGATATGGTTTCCTTTGGTATTGCGCCTGCACTCGTTGCCTACAATTGGGGCTTAGCCGATTTAGGCAAAATTGGTTGGCTTGCAGCTTTCGTGTATGTCGCGGGCGCGGCACTCAGGCTGGCTCGATTCAATACTCAAATAGCTGTCGCTGATAAACGTTTTTTCCAGGGACTGGCTAGCCCAGCGGCGGCTGCCCTTGTTGCCGGTCTTGTATGGGTTGGTGTTGAATACCAAATAGATGGTAATGAAATAGGGATAATTGTGGCATTTATCACTGGTATTACCGGTTTGTTGATGGTGAGTAACTTTAAGTACAATTCTTTCAAAGAAGTGAATTGGCATGGCAAAGTACCTTTTGTTGCCTTGCTTCTTGTGATGCTGGTATTTGTGGTTGTCGCCACTGAGCCTTCGCTTGTGCTTTTCTTGGTGTTTGTATTGTATTCGTTAGCAGGACCAATCAATACGTTTAGGAGTGTTGATAAAGTCAGATTAGAAGACGTAGTTGGCGATCATGACAACGAAGATGCTGAGTTCGTCGAATCTAAGGTTGAAAATAGTGATAAAGATCAAACTACTCACACCGCAGAGGAGAAAAACAAACCTTAACGTAACTCGATATTAGACTAATTGCTAATAAAGTAATTTAGGTCTTACACGCAATTTGGCTTAGTTGTTGCTTTGGTTATATTAATTACCCATAGCGTCAAAAAATAAGTCATGGAATTAGCGGGTTACTTAAATCGGTTTGATAAAAACGCAGCGAAGAAAATAGGAGCGGGTGCTGGGGCTCCTATAGTATTGTTAGCAATAATGGGCATGGTTATTCTACCTATGCCCTCTTTCCTTCTAGATATTCTATTCAGCTTTAATATCGCACTTTCTCTTATGGTTATTTTGGTATCAGTTTTTACCAAAAAGCCAGTGGATTTTGGCATCTTTCCATTAGTACTACTTATCGCGACAGTGTTGAGACTGGCGTTAAACATAGCCTCAACCCGAATTGTATTGCTGGAAGGTCATGAAGGCGGCGATGCAGCCGGTAAGGTCATTCAAGCATTCGGTGAAGTGGTTATCGGCGGAAACTATGCTGTCGGTATTGTTGTTTTCGCTATCTTACTCATTATCAATTTTAAAGTAGTCACAGCGGGTGCCGGTCGAATCTCCGAAGTCAGCGCTCGTTTTACTTTGGATGCCATGCCCGGTAAACAAATGGCTATAGATGCAGACTTAAATGCGGGCTACATAGACCAAGATGAAGCCAGAGCAAGACGCTTGGAAATTACCAGTGAAGCCGATTTCTACGGTTCGATGGATGGTGCGTCGAAATTCGTAAAAGGCGACGCGATAGCGGGTTTGTTTATCATGCTGATCAATATTGTTGGAGGTCTTTTTATCGGCCTTATTCAACATGATTTGGCTTTTGGTGATGCCATAGAAATTTATACCCTTTTAACCATAGGTGATGGTTTAGTTGCGCAAATACCCTCGTTATTACTTTCCGTAGCAACCGCCATAATCGTGACACGTGAAAACGATTCTCAAGAAATGGGTAGTGAGCTAAAACGTCAACTGGGTAATCAAAAAGCACTTTATGTTACTTCTGGCATCTTGTTTGTCATGGGAATAGTGCCAGGAATGCCGCACTTTGCATTTTTAGGTTTCAGTTTAGTTGTTGCTGGCGTAGCATTTTTCAATCATCTACAAATTAAAAACGCCGCTAAAACTGACTCGCTAGAGGCTTTACCTGAACAAGAACAACAACCAGTAGAGCTTAAAGAGCTTGGTTGGGACGATGTTGATCAGGTTGATACAATTGGTCTTGAAGTCGGCTACCGATTGATTCCTTTGGTAGATAAAACCCAAGGTGGCGAGCTTTTAACTCGCATTAAAGGTGTACGAAAGAAACTTTCCCAAGAACTCGGATTTTTGATTCCACCTGTGCACATCCGGGATAATCTTGATCTAAGTCCCAACAATTATACGATTTCAATGATGGGCGTTGACATTGGTGAGGCAGAACTTAGCCATGGTGACGAGCTTGCGATAAACCCAGGCCAGGTCTTCGGTAAATTGGATGGAACAAGTACCACTGATCCTGCGTTTGGACTAGACGCAGTGTGGATCAAACCTCAACAAAGAGAACATGCTCAAACTCTAGGCTATACCGTCGTTGATTCAGCGACTGTAGTGGCTACTCATTTAAGTCAGCTACTGACCAACAACGCGTATCAATTGTTAGGGCATGAGGAAGTTCAACAATTACTCGATATGTTGGCAAAAAATTCGCCGAAGTTAGTAGAAGGATTAGTGCCTGAAGTACTGCCTCTCAGTACGGTTGTTAAAGTGCTGCAAACCTTACTTTATGAAGGTGTTCCAATTCGTGATATGCGCAGCATTGTGCAAACTCTGTGTGAATATGGCCCTAAAAGTCAGGATCCTGATGTACTTGTATCAGCCGTCAGAATTGGCTTAAAACGTTTGATAGTGCAAGAAATTAATAACGGTGAGTCTGAATTGCCTGTCATTACCTTGGCACCAGAACTTGAGCAAATGCTACACCAGTCGCTGCAAGCGGGTGGGGAAGACGGAGCCGGCATAGAGCCGGGGCTTGCAGAACGACTTCAACAGTCATTGAACGAAGCCGCTCAGCAAAGGGAATTGGAAGGTGAGCCTGCGGTACTGCTCACTTCGGGAATGTTAAGGCCTGTTTTATCTAAGTTCTTAAAATATTCTGTGTCCGGATTGCATGTTCTGTCCTATCAGGAAATACCAAGCGATAAACAAATCAAGATTGTTAGTGCTGTGGGTCAATAATATGACGCAGTTTAATAAAACAACAATAAACCAGAATAAAGCCAACATTCTGGAACTGAGGAAACCATGAAAATTAGACGTTTTTACGGAAAGAATATGCGCGAAGCACTCGATCAGGTGAAAGCTGAACTGGGTGGTGATGCCGTTATTATGTCAAATAAGAAGGTTGAAAACGGCATTGAGATAGTCGCTGCATATGACAATGAACCTGTCAGCGTACCGCCAAAAATCAAGACTAAAACGTCGGTAACAAAAGATACGCCTAGTCTCAGTGAGATCATCGGTGATTCAGGACCAGATAGTTTGCGTGAGCTTTTAGAGAAGCAAGCAAACAGTCAAATCAACGAACAGCCAGCTAAATCTAGTGTTGTTGGTTCTTCTCAATCTGCTGTCGATCTCAACAGAAAGTCGCAAGATAGTAGTGATATCGCGGAAATTCGCGAAGAGTTGAGTGCGCTTAGAAATGTATTGGAATTTCAGGTTTCTGGCTTATTAGCGAAAGACAATCGCAGAGAAAACCCGTTGCAAAGTTATCTGGTTGATAGACTAAGAGACATGGGGATAAGCGACAAAATAGCCAGAGAAGTGGTTTCATACACGCCGGATGATACCAACGAAAGAGAAGCTTGGTTATTTCTGTTGAATCTTCTGTCCAATAAAATAGCCTGTGAGGACAATGCTATTCTTAATGAGAGAGGCGTTGTTGCATTAGTAGGCCCTACCGGGACGGGTAAAACCACAACGGTAGCGAAACTCGCAGCTCGGTATGCGCAAAAATACGGTCCTGACCAGATCGCTTTGGTCACAATAGACTCTTTCAGAATCGCTGCATACGAACAATTAGCGACTTATGGAAAAATTATCGGTTGCAGCGTCAAGAAAGCGCAAAATGAGGCAGAGTTGGCTGATGTGTTATTCCAATTGCGTAATAAACGATTAATTTTGGTGGATACGGCTGGATTTGGGCAAAGAGATTCCCGTTTAATCAAACAGTTAGATACGTTAAATCAAAATTCATGTGCTAATATTAAAAAATACCTATTACTGCAGGCTAATTCGCAATATAAGGTCATGCAACACACAATAAGCATGTATAAACAAATTTCTTTGCAGGGATGTATTTTCACCAAATTAGATGAGTGTTACAGTCTCGGTGAAGCAATTAGTGTTGCAATTGAACATAGATTGCCGGTTAGTTACATTACCGATGGACAAAGGGTTCCTGAAGATATTAAAGTGGCAGAAGCAAAACTATTGGTTTCTATGGCAGCCAAGCTGTATAAACACGATAGTATTGCCAAGGCTAGTACAGTGGATGAAAATCAATCCGCGGTTGCAGTATGATTGAAGACCAAGCGAGTAGTTTAAGACGAATGAATCAATCTCGATTAATAAAAGTGATTGCCGTTACAGGTGGTAAAGGGGGTGTTGGTAAAACCAACATCACTCTAAATACGGCAATTGCTATGGCAAAAATGGGCAAGAGAGTCATGGTGTTAGATGCCGACCTCGGCCTAGCCAATGTTGATGTAATGTTAGGATTAAGAGTTGAAAAAAACCTCTCCAATGTTTTATCTGGAGAGTGCACTTTAGACGAAGTGCTAGTACTCGGTCCACACGGTATTCTCATTGCACCTGCGACATCAGGCACCCAGTCCATGACTGAGCTAACCCCCATTGAGCATGCAGGGCTAATTCGCGCGTTCAGTGAATTAAGAACAGATATCGACATTTTAATTGTCGATACTGCCGCCGGTATCTCTGACATGGTACTAAGCTTCTCCAGAGCATCACAAGATATTCTTGTTGTTGTCTGTGACGAGCCGACATCACTTACCGATGCTTATGCATTAATTAAACTCCTCAATCGCGAGCATGGTGTATTTAAATTCAAAGTCGTAGCAAATATGGTTCGTGACCTGCGAGAAGGCCAAGAATTGTTTGCGAAGCTGTCAAAAGTGACGGACCGATTTTTAGATGTCGCCTTAGAATTAGTGGCAACCGTACCTTTTGACGAAAACATTCGTAAATCTGTAAGAAAGCAAAAAGCGATTGTAGATGCCTTTCCGGGGTCGCCAGCGTCGAAAGCGATCAATGGCCTTGCGGAAAAAGTGGTTAGCTGGTCTGTGCCGAACCAACCAGGCGGTCACTTGGAGTTTTTCCTTGAACAATTGGTTACACATAAAGCAGTGGGTAGTTAAGCGTGATAAAAAAAGCGGCGGTATATCAACAGCAATTAGACACTGCTGAATTGGTTGAACGCCATGCTTCTCTTGTAAAGCGTATAGCGCACCATCTGCTTGCTAGATTGCCTGCGAGTGTTTTGGTAGACGATCTGATTCAGTCAGGAATGATTGGATTACTAGAGGCCGCAAGAAACTTCGATGGTTCAAAAGGTGCAAGTTTTGAAACGTTCGCAGGTATCCGTATTCGCGGCGCCATGTTAGATGAAATTCGAAAAGGTGACTGGACGCCTCGCTCTGTGCACAAAAACGGCAGAGCAATAACAGAAGCGATTAACCTCGTTGAACGTGAAACGGGAAAAGACGCGCGCGATGTTGACGTTGCTGAAAAAATGCAAGTCAGTCTGTCTGATTATCATCAAATGCTCAACGAAGTTAATGCTGGCAAAATCATCGGTATTGAAGATCTTGGCGTTACCGAAGATGTGATTACCACCGAAAAAACCAAAGGTTCCGACACTCCATTCCAAGACCTAGTTCAAGGTTCATTTCAAAAAGCGTTGGCCCATGCGATCACAACATTACCTGAAAGAGAGGCCATTGTATTATCTCTGTACTATGATGAAGAGTTGAACCTCAGAGAAATAGGCGAAGTGCTTGAGGTCAGTGAATCAAGAGTCAGTCAGATTCACAGTCAGGCAATGTTGAAACTAAAAAGTAGAATGCAAACTTGGCGACAAGAAGATTAGTTTGCAGAAATAAATCAATAACCAATAGTAATAATAATTAAAGATGTCTGCGGAGGCAGTTTTGGATAAAAGTATGAAAATTCTCGTGGTTGATGATTTTTCAACGATGAGACGTATTATCAAGAATTTATTGAAAGACCTTGGTTTTACAAACATTCAGGAAGCGGATGATGGCAGTACCGCCTTGCCTATGTTGCAGCAAAGTGAATTCGATTTCGTTGTGACCGATTGGAACATGCCCGGAATGCAAGGGATCGACTTGTTAAGAGCGATTCGTGCAGACGATAGCTTAAAGCATTTGCCAGTACTAATGGTGACCGCTGAAGCGAAAAAGGAGCAAATCGTAGCTGCAGCTCAAGCCGGTGTTAATGGCTATGTAGTGAAGCCTTTTACAGCCGCAACTCTTAAGGAAAAACTGGATAAAATCTTTGAGCGACTAGCATAAAACGCAACTTAACGCATAGCAGGAGCGTCTTTATGACCAGTCTAACTCGAGCGCCAATGTCTTTAGACAAGGCCAAAGAACTTGTTTCGTTGTTGGAAGCAGGTGAAAACCAAGCTGCCAAAGATTTACTTGAAGAAACAACCCTTAGCAATTCCATCGAACTGTTTGCCGAAGTGGGTAAATTGACTCGCCAATTACATGATTCATTGAATAGTTTTCAACTCGATCCTCGAATCTCCAATTTGGCAACTGAAGAGATACCGGATGCTCAATCTCGTTTAACTTATGTGATAGAAACCACCGAAGCGGCAGCGAATACGACAATGGATGCGATAGAAAAGTGCATGCGTATTAATGAAAAAGTAAGCACTAAGATGCAAGAAGTCGTGCCCGAATGGCAAAAGTTGATGCCAAAACAGGTGCAGGGGGATGAATTTAATGCTTTGTGCGCAAAACTAAACACATTCTTAATCGAATCTCCTAAAGCTGCAGCAGAAGTTAATGAATTGTTGACCGAAGTACTGGTAGCACAAGGTTTTCAAGATATAACCGGGCAAGTCATTAGGCGCGTCATTGAATTGGTCAAAGAAGTGGAAAGTGGACTTGTTCAAGTGTTGACTATGTTCGGTGCACATGAAGGCGATAATAAAATCGCAAGTGCTGAAAATACTAAGCAATCTGAAAAAAATACCGATAAACAGAAAGCGGAGGGGCCGATTATTGATTCAGCTTCTCGAGATG
Organism: uncultured Alteromonadaceae bacterium; assembly: GCA_947503265.1. Taxonomy (GTDB): domain Bacteria; phylum Pseudomonadota; class Gammaproteobacteria; order Enterobacterales; family Alteromonadaceae; genus Aliiglaciecola. The sequence goes on along the minus strand of CANNDC010000005.1, from coordinate 219,380 downwards.
ATGTTGTTTCTGGACAAGATGATGTCGACGACTTACTTTCGAGTTTAGGTTTTTAGGAGCATTTTGGATGTCTTTTGAAGTTGATGAGGAAATTCTTCAAGATTTTTTGATTGAAGCGGACGAAATTCTCGTTCAGTTGCAAGAGCAGCTTGTCGACTTAGAAAACAATCCTGAAGACGCAGATTTGTTGAATGCAATATTCCGTGGCTATCATACTGTCAAAGGTGGAGCTGGATTCCTCTCTCTTACTGAGTTAGTCGATATTTGTCATGGCGCGGAAAACGTCTTTGACACAATGCGAAATCAACAGCGTACACTTACACCTGAATTGATGGATGTCATACTGCAAGCAACTGATTTAGTTGTTGAAATGTTTGAAAAAGTCAAAGCTCGTGAGCCTTTAGTTGCAGCAGACCAATCACTACTTGATACCCTGCATCGCTTAAGTAAACCTGAATCAGAAGATGAAGAACCTTTGGTTGAAGCAGAACCAGAACCTGTTGAGCTACAAACTGAAGATGCGTCGAGTGGCGAAGACATCTCTGATGAAGAGTTTGAGGCACTACTGGATCAACTACATGGTGATAGTGCACCCGGAGCCGGCAGCCAATCTAAAGTGGAAGAACCCAAGCCTGTGTCGGCCCCAAGTAATGCGACCGCAGATTCTGAAGAAGATATTACTGATGACGAATTTGAAGCGCTTCTTGATCAGTTGCATGGCGAAGGCAAGTTCGTCGCTGACAAATCAGCTGGAGCTGCGGAAAAATCGAAAAGTGCCGAGTCAACTGGCTCTAGCAGTGACAGTGATGAAATTTCTGATGATGAATTCGAAGCACTATTAGACGAGTTGCATGGTGCAGGCAAAGGCCCAGCTGAAAAGGCAGCTAAGTCTGAACAATCGACTTCGTCATCACCCGCAAAACCTCAACCTACAATTGAACCCGAAACAGATAAGCAGCAAAAACCGGATTCAGCTAAAAATCAGTCAAGCGGCAAGAAACCTGCAGCGCCAATCGCTAAGCCTACTGAGGCACCTAAAAAAGCGGACAAAAAACCATCTTCTCCTCCCGCTCAAGCGGAAACTACCGTTAGAGTAGATACCAAACGGTTAGATCAAATCATGAACATGGTCGGTGAGTTGGTTTTGGTTCGAAATCGATTACTGAGCCTTAGCGTGAATTGCGAAGATGAAAGTATGGGCAAAGCGATCGCCAATTTAGACGTGGTAACAGGTGATTTGCAAGGTGCTGTGATGAAAACCCGAATGCAGCCCATCAAAAAGGTATTCGGTCGCTTTCCTCGCGTCGTGCGTGATCTTGCAAGAACCTTGAAAAAAGAAATTACCTTAGAATTGGAAGGTGAAGAAACCGATTTAGATAAAAATCTGGTTGAGGCCCTTGCTGATCCCTTGGTGCATTTGGTCAGGAATTCTGTGGATCATGGAATTGAAATGCCGGCTGACAGGGAAGCCGCGGGTAAACCTTCAATGGGAACGGTGAAGTTAGCTGCGTCTCAAGAAGGCGATCATATTCTATTGACTATCGAGGATGATGGTAAAGGAATGGACGCAGAAAAATTAAAAGGCATTGCAATTGAAAGAGGCGTGCTCGATGCCGATGCAGCCGCCCGTATGACAGACGTCGAGGCCTTTAATTTAATTTTTGCTCCTGGATTTTCTACCAAAACTGAAATATCGGATATTTCTGGCCGTGGTGTTGGCATGGACGTGGTGAAAACCAAGATCAATCAATTGAACGGAACAGTCAATATAGATTCAGAGCTGGGTAAAGGTACTCGACTTGAAATCAAAGTACCGTTAACGCTCGCAATATTACCTACCTTGATGATTATTGTGGCAAATCAGACGTTTGCACTGCCTTTGGGTGCCGTCAATGAAATTATCAATATGGATTTAAGTAAAACCAATACCGTAGATGGACAATTAACCATGATTGTTCGTTCTAAAGCTATCCCGTTATTCTACCTAAGAGATTGGTTGAAAAACGGCGAGGGTGACCTTGATAAAAATTCTGGTCACGTAGTGGTAGCGCAAATTGGTACACAACAAGTCGGTTTTGTTGTTGATGGTTTGATTGGACAAGAAGAAGTGGTGATAAAACCACTCGATGCATTGTTACAGGGTACGCCAGGTATGGCTGGAGCAACGATTACCAGTGATGGCGGAATTGCGTTGATACTGGATATTCCAAGTATGCTCAAACGTTATGCTAAGAAATCCCCCACATCAAAGAGACGAGGATAACCCTACTTAATGGCATATAACGTATTGGTGGTTGACGATTCGAGCTTTTTTCGCCGTAGATTAAAAGAGATTCTTAATCAGGACCCCAAGCTTAATGTCATTGGTGAAGCTCGAAATGGTCTAGAAGCCGTAGAACAAGTTAAATCACTTAAACCAGATGTCGTTACTATGGATGTAGAAATGCCATTGATGGATGGTATAACCGCAGTTAAAAAAATAATGCAATCCACTCCGGTCCCTATCTTAATGTTTTCTTCACTGACACATGATGGAGCTCAAGCCACCCTAGATGCACTTGATTCTGGCGCATTGGATTTTTTATCTAAACGTTTTGAAGACATTGCACTTAACAAGCAAGAAATGAATTTAGCTCTCAGAGAACGTGTTGCCGCTTTGGCAAGAAAGCGTACCTATGTGAGACGCGCAGCAGCCGAATCTAAAAGATTAACCGGCTCTGCGGCTAGCGGCAAAAAAATCCCCAGCGCGGGCCTTTTTATGCGCTCAACAAGTTTGTTAAATGAACCCAATGCAAGCACAGGTTTTAGTCAACAAGTAGGAGAGTGCAGAAAAACCTCGGGTAAAAAATACAGCTTGTTAGCAATTGGCACCTCTACTGGAGGGCCTGTAGCTCTTCAGAAAGTTTTGACTGCTTTACCTGCTAACTTTCCTTATCCAATTGTGATTGTTCAACACATGCCAGGTACTTTTACGAAAGCATTTGCTCAACGATTAAATGATTTGTGCAAAATAAAAGTGAAAGAAGCAGAAAATGGCGAGCGAATGATACCTGGTTGTGCGTATCTCGCACCAGGGGGCAAACAGATGACACTTTCTGGGCGAGTTCAGAGTGCCAATATCAATATTTCCGCTTCCGAGAAAACGCAATCTTTCACTTATACTCCCAGTGTCGACATAACGTTTGACTCAGTCTGCAATGTTTTTTCTGGCGATGTTTTGGCTATTATTCTGACTGGCATGGGAGCGGACGGTAAAATAGGATGTCAAAAATTACTTAAACACGGCGCAAAAATATGGGCCCAAGACGAAGATAGTAGTGTTGTGTACGGCATGCCGCAAGCAGTGACTGCGGCTAAAATAGCTGAACGAAGTCTCTCCATAAACGATGTAGCAAAAAGTATATTAACTGAAATGCAGGTTAAGTAGCGCTCTTCATGAACTATTCATTGGTGACACATTGATTGTTTGGACGATCACAAATCAAAAAGGTGGAGTCGGTAAAACCACCACAACAGTGACTCTCGGCGGGTTGTTAGCTCAGCAAGGGAAACGTGTTGTATTGATTGACATGGATCCGCAAGCTTCAATGAGTTTTTATTTTGGAATTGATTCAGAAGCGCTGAGTTTCAGTGTATACGACATTTTTTCAGCCGGTTCAGATATCACTAAAGATACGATTCTTGGCTGTTTGTGCACTACAAAACTAGAGTCTCTTTTCGTATTACCGGCCAGTATGTCTCTTGCTACTTTGGATAGAAGCATGGGCACGCAAGGTGGAATGGGACTAATTCTGAAAAAAGCACTTGCGCTAATTAAAGATGATTTTGATTATATTCTAATTGATTGTCCGCCTGTATTAGGCGTATTGATGGTCAATGCTGTCGCCGCTAGCGACAAAATTATTATTCCAACTCAGACAGAGTTTTTGGCGCTAAAAGGGTTGCAAAGAATGATCCGCACCCTAGATATTATGGCGACATCGCAAAAGCGTGAGTTTGAACATGTAATTTTGCCTACTATGTTTGACAAGCGCTTCAAAGCTGGCACCCAAGCCTACCGAACCCTGTGCAGAGACTACCCAGGCCAAGTTTGGGAAAGTGTGATTCCAGTTGATACCCGATTTAGAGATGCCAGTCAGGTGCAACTTCCTCCATCCGTATTTAATCGACGGGCAAGGGGAGTTTTCGCATATCATAATTTTTTGCTTCAGATGCAGGCCAATGAGGTGAAATTCCATGCCTGAGTACATACAATCTAAAGATAAAATTATGGAAGACTATCTGTCTTCATTGTTAACAGAGGTATCTTCGGAACCTGAAGTCGAATTAAATACAGACAACAAAACACTCAACAGATTATTAAACTCAGATGAAATTCAGGAGTTAACGACAGCAAAAAGTCGGGGAAGTTTGCAAACTGATTCAGGGAATCTAGAATCAACACAAGACAGTGTAAATGTTGATAGCAAAGTTAGTCAAAATGATGTTGAGGAAGCCCCTGAATCGCATATTATTCTTACTGACTTTCAGGCCTTGTTCTTTGATGTTGCCGGGCTCACTTTAGCTGTGCCTCTGACAGAATTAGGCGGGATTCACAAAATTGATAAAATTGGTCCACTATTTGGAAAACCCACTTGGTTTAAAGGTGTTATGCTTCATAAGGAAAGGAAGTTAAATGTAGTAGATACAGCTGAATGGGTAATGCCCAACAATATCAATGAAAAATTGTCTGATTCATTAAAATACAAATATTTGGTTATGCTTAAAGAAAGTAGTTGGGGTCTAGCCTGCGAAGAGCTTGTTTCTACCAGCACTCTAAAAACTGATGATGTTAAATGGCGAACTTCGGTTGGCAAACGACCCTGGTTAGCGGGCACAGTGAAAGAAAAAATGTGTGCTCTATTAAATGTAAACCAATTAATTAATCTGCTCGATAAAGGGCAGGGAAGTAACGAACATTAAGACGGCTTTTAAGGAGCGAGTCACATGACTGAAAAGCGAAGTGCAAAAAATACCGCAGTTGATCTAAGTGATGAAGTGCTTCAATGGGTAACTTATCGTCTTGGCGAAGAGACATATGGAATCAATGTGATGCAAGTTCAGGAAGTCTTGAGACATTCTGAGATTGCTCCGGTTCCAGGCTCACCAGAGTATGTACTGGGTATTATCAATTTGCGCGGTAATGTAGTAACCGTTATTGATACACGAACTCGTTTTGGACTGCCCAGTACTGAAACTACAGATAATACTCGAATAGTTATTATCGAATCAGATGAACAAGTCGTCGGTATACTGGTGGACAGTGTTGCAGAAGTGGTTTACTTGAAATCCTCCGAGATTGATAGTGCACCAAATGTCGGTACTGAAGAAAGCGCTAGGTTTATACAAGGCGTAAGCAATCGAGATGGCGAGCTACTCATTTTAGTTGATTTAAATAAGCTCTTAAGTGATGAAGAGTGGGAAGAAATTAGCGGGTTGTGATTTGCTGCACTTTGACCCCCTAAGGGATTGATAAAAATGTCAGAGTTTTATGTAATTAGTTTGATTATTGTTCTAGCTGTAATCGCTTTTGTGAGCTTGTTTTTAGCATTTAAAACTAGCACGCATATGCGCATGCTTGAGTCTGATATGGAGCAACTCAATAAACAGGTTAAAAATTTGGAATATCAACGAGATGTTTCAACTGAAGAATTACACGAGATCCGCTCTGGTGCACTTGGTGTAGGAAATCGTGTAAAAGAACTCACAATGCAGGTGTCTCAGCTCAAAGATAAGATAGAAGAATTACAACTTCTTGATCCCGAGTCTCGGATGTATTCGAAAGCCAACAAAATGGTGGCCTCTGGCGCCACTGTCGAAGAACTCATGGACGAATGCTCATTGCCCAGAGCTGAAGCTGAACTTCTATTCTCCATGCGAAAGAAATAATTAAAAACAGTTTTAATAATTTTGTTAATTATTATCATCAAACTCATCTAATATAATGTCTGTTACTCTATTATGTTATCGCTAATTTTCTAATATTTTTCTTGTGTGTAAACAAGATAAGAGCACCTTCATATGAATATAAAACCCACGCTCACGGCATCGCTACTTTTCGTATTATTTCTTGTTTTTCTCCAATCTTGCAGTTTATCGGATGGCGTAGAGGAAAACGCACAAGTCAGTGAGGCGAAATGGACATCATTGATCACAAATGACTCGTTAGAAAACTGGAAGAAGATAGGTGGAGATGCAAATTACCGATTAGAGAATGACACCATCGTAGGGACGAGTATCAACAGTAAGCATTCCACCTATTTTACTACTGGCGAAATCTATTCCGACTTTATTCTTGAAGTCGATGTTTTTGCTGAAGCCCCGCTGAACTCAGGTATTCAATTTCGTAGTCAATCAGTTGAGTATGACTCTGGCACCACTGTCATGGGTTATCAAATGGAAATTGACACGGAACAACGCGCGTGGAGCGGTGGCATATACGATCAAGGGCGTCGAGGTTGGCTTTACAATCTTAGTCGCAATCCAGCCTGTCAAAAAGAATTTAAAGTTGAGCAATGGAACAGGTATCGAATCGAAGCTTTGGGCAATGAAATTCGTACTTACATCAACAATGTTCCTTGCAGCAATTTAGTCGATGAACTTAGCCCTAAAGGGTTTATTGCCTTTCAAATACACAGTGCTGGAAGTAAAAAAGCTGACAAAATAGTGAAGTGGCGTGAACCTAAAATTATCACTGAAAATGTCAAAGCGCATTTGTTGGCTAATCAAAGTCAACTGCAATTAAATTATCTCGACAATAGGTTAACTGACTACCAAAAATCTCAAGGTTGGGAGCTACTTTGGAAAGGAAAATCACTTTCTACACTCAACACTCAAGGAAAATGGCAAGTCAAAGATGGGATATTACAGGCGTCATCTGATGGCAATCTCAAAAATACAATTGATTTTTCCGCGGTCAAGGCACCCTTTGAATTTGAGTTAGCCGTAAAATCATCTCAGCAAGCTGACAATGGTATTCACTACCTGTTGGGGGAAGAGGAACAGGGATATAAGTTCCAACTCTCAGGCGAAACTCAGTTTGATCAAATTAACAACAATAAAACTGCGATGGGAGCAATTTGGGGCAAGGTATCTGCGCAAAACCTCAGTGAGCCAAAAGGCAGCAAAAATATGCGCATTAATCGCGATTGGAATCATATTAGGCTGGTGGTAAAAGACAATCGAATTGAGCATTGGATCAACAATATCAAAGTGGTGGATTACTCTACTGAGATTAGCGTAGCTAACCAATCGTTTCCGCTAAAAATCGAAAACGCGTCTGGTGATTTACACATTAAAAGTCTTAAATTGCGTCACATGCCACCAAAGAAGAAAAATCCCGGCGATAGAGAAGGGCATGTGATGAAAGAAGTAGTTCCAAAGGAGCTGATTCCGGAAGCACCTATTTTACCACTCAATGAAGCATTGAATGCCTTTGAAGTTCACCCCGACTTTGCCATTGAAACCATAGCGAATAGTCCGTTGGTTTATGATCCTGTGTTCGCAATCTATGATCCCGCGGGACGTATTTGGGTGCTAGAAATGACCACCTACATGTTAGACGAGCTCGCCACGGGGGAAATGCAACATGAAAGCCAAATAGTGGTATTGACGGATACCAATAACGATGGGCAGATGGATGACAGACAAGTCGTACTCGAAAAGCTACTTTTACCAAGAAGCTTAGCCTTCGTGGAAAAGGGCATTTTATGGGCCGATCATACCAGTCTGTACTTTACCGAACTGGACGAAAAAAATGGCAAGTTTACAGCGACTAAAACTGACCTTATAGATCCTAAATACGCAGCGGGCGGCAACATTGAACACAAGCCCAATGGCATGCTCTACAGTTTGGACAACTGGTATTACAATGCGAAGTCAGACAATCGCTATCGCCCCTATCCTTTGTCAACAGAACTTCCCGCTGGAAGCAAAGAAATTTATCGTAACGAATATTGGAAGATGGCGATCAGTAAAACTGAGTTTCGTGGTCAGTGGGGAATCAGTCAAGATGATTTCGGCAGGCACTATTTCTTGCACAACTCAACACCATTGCAAACTACGTCTTTTCTACCAAATGTAGCCACACGCAATCCTAAATTGGAGTTTCCTGCGGAGTTGCTACTACAAAATGTTGGCAATAATGATGTTTACCCAATCAGAATGACACCAGGAATCAATCGTGGGTACATAGAGGGTATGTTAAGAGAAGATACCTACACGTTAAAGGCCAATACATCGGCAGGCGGACCAGTAGTGTATCGCGGAAATCAATATCCCGAGAAATATCAAAATATCAGTTTGGTGACCGAATCTGCCGCTAATTTGGTTCGGGCCAACAAGATATTGGAAAAAGACGGCATAGTTTCTGGTGAAAACTTATTTGAACAACAAGAGATTTTAGCTTCTACGGATGAGAGGTTTAGACCTGTTCACACCAACAATACCCCTGACGGTACGATCATGATTGTCGATTTCTATCATGGAATTATCCAGCACCGGACTTTTATGACGAGCTATTTGCACGATCAAATTTTATCTAGAGATTTACAGCGAAGTAAGCATATCGGACGTCTATACAGATTAAAACACAAAAACTCTGCTATGCCAGAAGTGACCTTTTTAGATGGACTCAACGCGACACAACTATTGCCATTCCTTGGCCACGAAAATGGTTGGCATAGGGATATGGCTCAACAACTTTTAGTGATGAAACAAGACATGTCTGTGGTTGATGAGTTGAAAAACATGACGCATTCACACCCAAACAGATTAGCAAGGATCAAAGCGCTTTGGGTGCTTGAAGGGCTAGCAAACAATGATTTCTCTACATTAAAAGCTGCCGCTAAAAACGGTGATGAGAAAGTGAAGAGAAGTGTCTATCGCTTGCTCGAGTTATTGCCAGCAAATTCAGACACTGCCTCTTGGCTAATCGCTCAAAGTGAAACAGCAAATGAAGAAAGCGCTGCCGCTTTAGTCTTGGCAGCAGGGTCACATAAAGCGTGGCAAGCAACCGCCAATGTCATCAAGAAGTTTGGCGTATCCCCTTTTGTATTGGCAAGTCTAAGCAATAATGAAGGTGCATTCCTAGAATTATATGGAAAAACGCTTCCAGAAGAGTCTGTTGTGGAAATTACTAAACTACACGACACTATATTGCCAACAAACAAAGCTATCACAGGCAAACTAGCGAAAAGCTTTACAGCGGGTAAATCACTTTACAATGGAAAGCTTGGCTGTTTTGGCTGCCACGGAGCGGATGGCAAGGGGAGCCAACTGATCCCACCGTTAGACAATAGTGAATGGGTAACAGGAAACCAAAGGCAATTGGTTGCGCTACTACTGCATGGTTACAGCGGGCCAATTGAAGTAGACGGAAAAACCTATGATAACGGAATGGTCATGCCGGGCTTGAAATTGACGCCGGGCGTTTCCGATAAAGACATAGCCGATATAGCCACTTATATCCGTAACGAATGGTCAAATTCTGCCAGTGCAGTTCAAGAGCGGTTGGTTGAATCAGTGCGCAAGAAAACGGAGTCGCAAAACTCGCCTTATACAGCTGAATCAATAAAGTCGCTATCAACCCCTTAAACTTTGGGCGCGTGGCAGGTGCTGTCCCGACTTGATTTGGCTTATATCTAGAAGCAATTCCTAATGCTACTGAATTCTGTTTGAGTCTAGGCTTTGCGCGATTGGGCAGTGTTGGAAAAGATGATATTGCTAAGATGTTTTTAAGTACTGAAGTTATTAATCAGCTACTTGGGTAAATAGACTAAAATGATCAGCTCCTGAATTAGCAAAGGATCGCTAACTGTAATTATTTATATGCAGGCACGATACTATGATCCAAGGATTGGGCGGTTTTACTCGAATGATCCTGTTGATGCCGTAGGGCACATAGGGCGTGGCAACACTGTTCATGGCTTCAATAGGTACACTTACGCAAACAATAACCCCTACAAGTATGTTGACCCAAATGGTGAAGCTGGTGTCTTAGGGTTTATTGCTGGAGTTGGGTTAGAAATTACTCGACAAGCATTAACTGGTGAGCTTAAAGATACAAGTTTATCTGGAATAGCTAAAAACGCAGGTAAGGCTTTAGTTTCTGGACTTGCAGGAGCTACTGGAGCTGGTCTCGCAACAAAAACTGCTCAGTTAGGTAATGCACTTAGAGTGACGGCGAATACAGCAGGAGGTGCGGCGATAGGTGCTACATCAACGGTCGCTAATAATGCTATTGATGGAGAAAATTTAACTGACAATGTTGCGGTTGGAGCATTACTGGGAGCCGCTGGAGGAGCAGCAGGAACAATTGTAGGTGATGCAATTGATGCTGGTACTGCTGCACTAAAACAAAAGGCATTTAACTCAACTTCGGTTGCAAATCAAAATCTAGCACAGCATATTAAAGGTGCTACAGGTGGTGGTGCTAGCTCAACATCGGTTGGTGTTGGTGATGCGCTAGGAAATGTTGCTTCGAATGCTGCTGGCGTAGCGGACTCATGCGGAGTTAAAAAAGAATGTTAGATGAAAACAAAAAGAAACTCTCGATCGCATACTTAATTGTTTGTATGCAGGGAATTGGTGTAATAGTTTTAGGCGGATTTTTTGAGTTGCTACTTCTTTTAGGGAATTACTTGATTTTATTATCCTACAATTCTAATTTTCTTATTTTTACATGTGCGTTTATCGTTGGAGTTATCATGATGATGTTCTCATCAATCAAACTTTGGCTTAAATTGAGAATACGGTCACCGCAACTTTAGATTACTGCTTTTTGAATCCAAAGCCTCGCCTTGCAGATTAAGCTGGCGGTGCTTTTTGTTTTTAACACTTCAAAATTCACAAAGTAAACTATACTGATAAGCTACTGTATTAATTATATTTTATTGACTATTAACTATGGTTCGTAGTGTCGATAAATGTATATGCAGGCACGATACTATGATCCAGTTATAGGGCGTTTTTACTCAAATGATCCGGTGGGGGCGCTAGGCCATCTGAATAGCTTGCAAGGTGTTCAAGGTTTTAATAGATACGCATACGTTAATAACAATCCTTATAAGTACAACGATCCTAGTGGGGAGGCAGCAAATACCATTATTGGAGGATTCGTTGGAGGAATAGTAAGTCTGGGTTCTGATATCATTTCAAAAGGGGGAGATATAAGCTGGCAGCAAGCGACGGGTTCTTTTGCTGGTGGATTCGTGACTGGTGCAGCAGTAGCTAATGGGGTACCTTTACCGGCAGCGAATGCGCTGGGGGCTGGCGTGGGTGAAGGAATAACTCAAACATTAAACGCAGCAAGTGGCGAAGAAGCAAGTTTCGGTAAAGTTGTAGTCGCAACAGGAACTGGAGCAATTACTGGAAAACTGCCAGAGTTTAAAGTTCCGGGAATAACAAGTGGACAAGGAAATATGCAAGCTGCTTTCAAAGGACAAATGACAAAGCTAATAACAGGAAGCACTCAGAATGTGACATCCACAACGATAAAAAATGGCGTTGTTTCTGGAGTTGTTGGTGGTGGATTCCAGCAACTTTCAAAAGAAGCAGCTAATCTTGCTGTTGGGAATAGTATTGCGGAAAACATAGACGATAGGATGGGACAATGTTTACCTGCAAATCCCCATTGTTGAGGTATATTGTCAATGGATAAAAATCTAAGGAAAAAAATTGATTACTATGCTCTTGATCTTCCTTACTGTTTGAAATCAGCATTGTTAAATACATTTCGAATAATGGCTGTGCTTTTAGTCCTAGGCTTTTTGATTTTAATCTTACAAGGAGAGACCGTTGAAGACGTTTTAGCGATAGTTTATGACTCTATAACTCATGGTCTTGTTCGTGTTTTCATTGCGTTATTTTTACTTATTACTTGTTTGCGTTTTTATTCGAAATATGTGTTTTGGAATAAAACTAATGTTAAAGAATATGAAGCTATTGAGCTCCACAACCAGTGGATAAATCAATAATTAAGTTAGTTCGTAAAATTAAAAGAACGAGTAAATAGGCCAGTCACTTTGTCTGAACACTCAGCCTCGCACTTGCGGGGCTTTTTTTGAGCACAATTCATGCAGACTGCACTGTCCTAGCTATACTGCTAAGATACTGTATTACATAAAATTTATTGATAATAGGTTATGATTCGTAGTGTCGATAAATGTATATGCAGGCACGATACTATGATCCAGTGATTGGGCGGTTTTACTCAAATGATCCGGTGGGGCATACGCCGCAAAATCCAGTGATGTCTTTCAACCGCTATATGTACGTGAATAATAATCCATACAAATATATAGATCCCACTGGGGAGTATTTTCAGGTTGCCAGTGAAGAAGACCAAGCAAAATTCCTGAAGTGGATACACGCAAATTCATCAAGCACATACGAATTTAATGAATCTGGTTTCTTAACAAAGGTTGCAACTGGAGAGGGGAAATCTGAAACGTTTACTAGTGCTTTGGATGATATTATTGGGTAGAAAAATAAAGGAGTAACTGGGTTTGTCACTAGTGTTACTTTAGATGGTGAAAACGTTGACGACAAATACAGTGGTGGGGCAACTACTCCTGAAGGTGATATTGTATATATGAGTGGCAATGGTGCCACGTTAAATGGAACGTCCGGTATCCGCAATAAAAAGGGAAGGTTGCCTTGAAACCAGCTGATATATTTGCACACGAAATAGCAGACCACGTGTCGCCCTATCTTAAAGGTCACCCTAGTACAGGATACAAAAAGCTAAATAAAAGTTTCAATGACCGTAAAATTAGAAAAAGAATAGGTAAAAAAACAATCATATCGATTAGGAGTTTGTTCAGTGAAGAAGTTTATTCTTTTATATTCGTTTTACCTATTTTCCATGCCAGTGGCGTCTAGCCCATCGTTACCGGTAATGAGCTTTGAGGAACAAATAATAAAAGCACAGGCAATAGCACGTGTTAAACTTGTAGAGGCAAAATATTCAACTGAGAGATCATCAATAAAGGAGCTTTTGGTAGAAGTTGTTGATGGAATATATAACTTAAAAACAGGTGACAAAATTAAATTGCTAGGTCATACAAGCATACACGGATCAGAAATAGGATTTAACTGTTTGGGCAGTCAGGCCATTATTATTATGGAGAAAATGGACCCGAACTATCGATTTAAAGGTTTCTATGGTTCGGTTAATCGAGATTCATCTGTTTACCATATTAAAGGTGAAAAGGTGTCTGGATTTGGTTATTTTTCAATTGACTACGAAAGCGCATTAGCGAAAGTTAAAGATGCACTCCATAAACAAAGTAGAGACGACGGTAAGTGACTCGGAATAGCATTATTGTAAATGGAGTTATCGCCTTATCTGAAAGTGTTGAATAAGAGCGATTTATGGTTCGAAAGAAGTGTTGGAATCAAACTAAGAGGGGTTGAACAAGACCCTCATGAGTTTTCTAAAAAGTATAGCGTTCTATCTGAGTCTAGTGCTAAGGGTGAAGCTCATGGAACTAAAAGTACTTTCAAAGAGAACCAGATACATTTCGTAAAGTTAGTCGAAGAAGACGGGTATTGGGGAGATGAATTGGTCGATTTGATTAGCAGCTTTGGTGGAATTTATGAATTGAAGCCTATAGTTGAATCTATTTCCCCTAAGCAGCTCCTAGTAGTCATAAATAAACTAAAATCGGATATTGAAGATGGTCATTCAAATGATTTGTCTAAAGAAAGTTTACAAATTTTATGTGAACTCAATTGTGATATATCTTGTCAATTTTTTTAGTGGATTAACACTACGTTATCCAAAGCCCCGCACTCGCGGGACTATAAATTGAAATAACTTAACAAGGAATAGGATGTATGAATGGAACCCAAAGATTTAATACAATAAAGACTTACCGCAAAAGTTGGCTGACAAAGAGAGGATGAAGGAGCCGTTGCTGTTGGTTTTAACAACTTCACCAGCTTAGGTTTTTCAACGCCTTTGCTTTGCATGCCAGTATCCCAATGATGTTAAAATCAAGATTCTGGCGGTGCAAGCTTTAAATGAATAGGTGGGGTTGGCGAGACGCATACCATGTCGTTGTTGGGCTGAGAGAGAATACCTTCATCGTTTAGGTGTGCGGATCGATAATACGAATTAACGTCAACACCTATATATAGTGGAAGGGTTAGGTGCGGCTTAGCGGAGGTTTACCACTGTTTGTATGAACTCTGCGAATGGTAATTTATACGGCATTGGAGTAAAATAGCAGTAACACGGGAGGCGTTATGTCGAATACTGTTTCTAAAACAACCAACGGGCAAAAAGCAAAGTTTACCCCTGACATGAGTAACTTTAAGGTCAGTTTGAGCTATGAAGGCCTCGCGCTTAAAAAAGCCAGTGGTAACCAATCTGTTGCGGATCTGAAACGCAAATATGCGAGATAAATACGGGGTAACTCAAGATAAATACTGTTACACCGACTCAGACGTTCTAGTCAATCTTCTAAATATTCGGGATGCTAATAAACTAGCCGATGCTGAAGCTGAATTCACAGCACACCGTTATATCACTTACGAATCCTCAATACAGACACTTTCAGATTTTTCACTAGATCATTTGAACCATCTTCATCACCACCTTTTTCAGGATTTGTATGAATGGGCTGGGACTGTCAGAGATGTTGATATCTCAAAAGAAGAGACTCGCTTTTGCACTTGGACGCGCATTGAGCCAGAAGCAAAAAAACTGTTTCTCACTATACCCGAACTAGCTCACCTTGAGAGTTATGACGAGCTAATTGAAAAAGTCTCAGATTTGTTTTGCGAAATGAATATTTTGCATCCCTTTCGTGAGGGCAATGGTCGAGTGCTGCGCTTTTTCTTTGAAGAGCTATTGTTTACGCTTGGTTATGATGTAACCTGGCCTAAAATCTCTCAGCAAGACTGGATTGATGCCAATATCGCTGGGGTGAATCTGAATCTAGAATTTTTGATAGTCATTTTTTCTCAGGCTATATCTGAACTGTAGATCATTTCTTTATCAAACAAGAGATGTAAATGCCAATAAGGAATTAAACTGAAAATTAAGGACGCTAGGTATAGAGGAATCACTAAAATGCAGACTGAATTCTTATCAAGGCTTGCAAACGACATTGAAGCTCATTTTGACAAATTAGAGCCATTAACCGCAGAACTATAAGCGAATGTCTATACGCTTATAAAGGATGTTGAGGTTGATTTAAGCAAACCGCTTGTTTTTCCTCAAGAAAATAGTCTGTATCGTGATTCCGATTATTTTATATGCAGGCACGATACTATGATCCAGTCATAGGGCGGTTTTACTCAAATGATCCTGTCGATGCTTTGGGGCATATTCAACGTGGTAACAGCATCGCACATGGTTTCAACCGATATACCTATGCCAACAACAACCCATACAAATATGTTGATCCTGATGGCAAATTTGGTTACCACGCTGCACTTCTAACTCAAGAGGAAGCTGGCAGACAAGCTTTAGGAAAGATAGCCAAAGCCTCTACATTAAAGGTTGGCTATGGACCTGGTGCTCAAGTAACCAGAAAGATCCCCGGAGTTGTAGATTTGGAAGTTGGATATTCAGCAGCGGTATCAGTAGTATTATCGGCAGATGAAGCACCTAAAATAGAGCTGTCTGCGACTGGAGGGGGAACATTGAGTAATCAAACAGGCACGGTGAAAATTGAAGGTAAAGTTGCCGATATTTAGGTTAGTGTTAGTCCAGTAGACGGAATACATACAGACAAAATGGAAGGGCCATCCTCAAACCTTAAAATGGGTCCTGGTAAGGCTGGGCATGTGTCTACGGATAACAAGGCCACACTTGGTGTGCACGCAGGAAAGATAAAAATAGAATTTGAAGTTGATCTCGATAAGCTTTAGGGATAAATGATGAATTTCCTTAAAATATAGAAAATATGTAATTTATTTAGCATCTTTTTGGTTATTTTGTTTATTCTAAGCGGGATTGTTGATACGCAATTATTTTATTCGTTTAGAATACAATATTTAGTTGCATGGATATGTTTTCCATTTGTAGTTTTATCTGTGTCAATGCCTCTTTTGTGCGCGATCATTAATCATCACACGTTTGATAGCAGAGATTTAGCCTTGTCGGTTTTTTACACGTTTATTTGCCCATATATCAGAAGTTTTATTTTATATCACCGGATATCACGGCATGGAAGCTTTAAGAAAGCTAAGGGGACAGCATGACATTTTTTGATTCTGATATGGTAGCAATAATTATTTTGCTTTTGGGGTGTTTTTTGCTGTTTAGCAGGCCTATCAAATTAACTATTAGTTCTGGAACAAGTGGAATAAACAGCTATGTAAAAAAAAGTGATCGAAGCAATATCAGTGTTGAAATGTCCTCTGGTCATCAGAATTCGTTTGGTACAGTATTGATATTTGTTGGATTGGGAATGCTAGCTTTTTTTGACTTTGGAGATGCTGTCTACGCATTAAACTTGTAAAGTTGGAATGATAGATTGCCGCTGAATCCAAAACCTAACATCGGCGGGTCTTATTTTACTATATGATTTCGCTTAGTTTAAAAAAGCTAACTTCTGCCGAATACATCTGTTTTTCTTTCCTTGCGAGGAGATTTCACTGATTTGTTTATTTGAAACAACATGATGAAAATTTAACCCGAATTAACTATCGAAATCTCTAGTCCGCCCTTGAACCAGCGGATGAAACGGTAACTGAATTTGCAACTGAAACTGTGCTACACGTTAGAGGCATGAAATCAGTCGGGACTATTGCAAAAATAGCTAATGGAGTCGCTGAAAGTGCTTCTCCAGCAGTTAAAAACAGTATAGAGGCGGCCTCTGAAGCGTCCCAGACAGTTATTAGAAATGAGATAAAAGAAGAGATTGATAACAATGACTAAGGGAGGACCACTAGTAGTTTATTTAGATAAAAAGTATCTGTTAGCGTTCAGAATTACAATGATTATTGTGTCGATACCATTTTTACAAGATGTTTATGTTGTTTTATCAACAGGTATTGCGAACTCTGGCGGAGTGATCACTGAAAAAGGAGAAGGTTGGGGCTATTACGCTTACTTATTTAAAAAGTTAGCTTTTGCTCTCTTGTTTCTGTGGCTAGGATCTTTTGGCGCTAAAGATAAAACGAAAGCCTCAAGCGAATAATTATTAAATAGAGCATATGAACAATACTTGACTGGATACAGTCCCATATGAAGACTAGACATTTTTCATTGTTTTGAATCTAAAGCCTCCTAGTTTGGCTAAAGCAGGGCAAATAGGTGCGTTTGGACAAGCGGCTATCCCAGCTACAAAAAACACTATTGCGACACCTCTATAAGACGCCGGTGCAGAGATCATAAATGAAACATTAAAAGAACAAGAAGAAAATTAAATGAGTGTTAATTGCAGATACAACAAAAAGTTTGTATTAAAAAACAACAACCTCACCAATGTTTTGAAGCTTATTGCGCTGATTGCATTTGTTTTTTTAATCACCAAAATGCGATTCGAAATCGGTGGAAGTTGGCTTGTTGATACACTTTTTGTTTTCACTTGTATATTACTAGCTTTTTTGTTTTCAGTGTCAGCAGAAGTTTCTACTACTATTGATGATAGGTATGTAAAGGTAAAACTGATAAAAAATTTACTTGGCGTTAAGCTCGTATATATTTATGAAAAAAATACCGTAGTGTTCAGAAAATTAACAACTGGTAGAACTATCAATATAAATCAAGTTATTGACGATTACGCTATAGTGTTACCAGATATGAACCAGAGCACAGTCGAAGTAAGTATGCTGAAAACGATACCAAAAGATTAAGTTTAATTTTTTGGAACACTGGTATAGAGTGACGAGAATTTAGAGCTATCTCACGTATCTAGGGTTGTAATCTTGCAATCGAATATTTGTATCGCTTTTCGCGTGACGGGAAAAGCGATACAAGATCATTAAACGTTGTTGGGCTTTGAAAAAAGAGTAATGAGCTGAAGTTAGTAAAACTGTTTTACGTCCAATAATGTAGATACTCAAACATTGCTCAATTATATGAAGACATTATTATAGAGACGGATAAAAGCCACAATTTAGTCTTATGTCAGTCCATTAATGAAGAGCAGAATCGAATTCACGGGGACACCTGTACATTAAAATACCGGAATATTTGCAGATTCAGCAAAGCGCAATTGACTATCCTTATCCTTCTTCCTATGTGTTCGCCGCAATAAACGGACAATAATTTCGATAGAACCCATCAAAGGTTTTTAGAACAGGGGGTCAACAGGTTTGATACTTCTCATCAAATTGTGAGATAAAATGCACGCATATATGAAATTAAATGATATTCAGACGTCAGCTTTAGTTTGTGCTTTGCTTGGTTTAGGTTTGTTAATTCTATTTTTAGTGAGCGGTAAAGTATTACCTAAGTCAGAATTAACTCAACTCCAAGGTAAAATAGACTGGGTAAAAGCAACAGGAAAGCATGGTGACAATTTAAGGTTCAAATTTCAAAATAACGATACCCATTTAATTTATCACTCAATCGGCGGTCAAACGAGTAAAACTCACTCTGCATTGGCAAGCCAAGGTTCAGCCATATCAATTTTATATGATCAAACCGATTCACATTCTCCGCCTTTTGACGAAAATAGTTATCATACAATTTATGAATTAACCAAAGACGGCAAAACCATCCGAAGTTATGAGAGTATGGTCGAAGCTTACGCTTCAAATAGTAGTTTAGCTGGTTGGGCTGGGTTAGTTAGCTTTTTTATTGCTGGTATTTTCTTTGTTATTGATAAAAAGAAGAAAAAATCAAACTAACAAGTTACGCAAAGGATGCAATAAGCTTACCTTGTGCTCCTAAGTCGCTAATTTTAGCCAAGCATTTTACGCACATTATAGTAATGCGTCATGTCTGCTAAGCAACTCAGTGAGTCTTGACTGGCTCTTCATGGCACTTTATTGTCAATTAATATCGAAAAAATCAATAAAAGCCTACGACTGCTATCTATTCAATTGAACTTAAACTAAATAACAGTCAGAGCAATTATTTCTAATTTCAAACATCCATTTAGACGTCTAGACGTAAAGATGTTGACTTTCCCTCCAAATTAAGGGAAATTTGCGCCATTATTGTTTAATTGGAGTTTGTTATGCCTATTCGAATTCACGAAGAACTGCCTGCTCAAGGTATCTTGAATGCGGAGAACATATTCGTAATGGATAATGAACAGGCATCTAGGCAAGATATTCGACCACTTGAAGTCGCGATTTTAAACTTGATGCCTAACAAGATCGAAACGGAAGTGCAGATCCTCCGATTGTTATCCAATACCCCTTTGCAGATAAATATTGATTTGATTCGCATCGATAATCAGGCTCCTAAAAACACGCCTAAAGCGCATATGGATAATTTTTATTATTTGTTCGATGAAGTGGCCCATAAAAAATATGATGGATTGATAATTACTGGTGCACCCATTGCCCACTTGGATTATGCAGACGTCAAGTATTGGGATACAATCACGCGCATTATGGAGTGGGCTCGCAAACATGTGCAATCAACCTTGTTTTCGTGCTGGGCTGCCCACGCAGCGGCTTATCATTTTTACGGTAAGAATCGCATCATGCGTCCGGAGAAATTATCTGGTGTTTTTCGTCACCAAGTCCGTGATCCTCATGATGAATTGGTCAGAGGGTTTGATCCTGAATTTTATGCACCCCATTCTCGATTTGGCGAAATTCCGATGGATGTGTACGAGCAAATAGACGGGTTGAAAGTACTTGCTAGCTCGGATAAAACCGGTGCTTATCTGGTCGCATCTGAAGACAAACGATTGGTGTTTTTGACAGGTCATCCTGAGTACGAAGCTGAAACGTTAGATCAAGAGTTTCATCGCGATATTGCCAACAATAAAGAGCCAAAAGTGCCAGAAAACTATTATCAACAAGATGACCCCAGTGCGCCAGTTATCATGCGCTGGCGTTCTCATGGCACTCTGTTGTTTACCAACTGGTTAAATTATTATGTATATCAAACGACGCCGTTTAATCTGGACGACTTGTCGGATTAAAATGGTAGAATTTGAATTGTCCAAATTGACAATTAATTGAAGAAATAAGTGAGAAAGGCGTTGACGACAACGGTAGCAAAATTACCTACTAATAGTAAACAATCAGTTTCAGAGATAGCAAAAGACCGTATCCTCATCCTTGATGGCGCTATGGGTACTATGATCCAACGATATAAACTCGAAGAAGATGATTATCGTGGCGAAAGATTCGTAGATTGGCATTGCGATGTTAAAGGTAATAACGACTTGCTGGTGCTGTCACAACCTAAAATTATTTATGATATACATTGTGAATATTTAGATGCGGGTGCTGATATCATTGAAACCAATACCTTCAATGCGACCACTATCTCCATGGCAGACTATGACATGCAGTCCCTCGCCAAAGAGATTAATATCGCTGCGACCAAGCTTGCCAGAGAGGCGGCGGATAAGTTTACTTTAGAAACTCCAGATAAGCCTCGTTTCGTTGCGGGAGTTCTTGGGCCAACCAATCGCACCGCGTCAATTTCGCCAGATGTCAATGATCCCGGTAAGCGAAATGTGAGTTTCGATGAGCTGGTAGAAGCCTACTCTGAAGCAACTCATGGCTTGATTGAAGGTGGGGCAGATTTCATTTTAATCGAAACCATATTTGATACATTGAATGCCAAAGCGGCGGCTTTTGCCGTAGATAGCGTATTTGATGAGTTGAATTTAACCTTGCCTGTGATGATTTCCGGTACGATCACCGATGCTTCAGGTCGAACCTTATCCGGTCAAACGGCAGAAGCGTTTTATTACTCTTTGCGTCATACCAATCCTTTGTCGTTCGGGCTCAACTGCGCTTTAGGTCCAGATTTGTTAAGACAATATGTCGAGGAAATATCGAATCAAGCGGAATGCTTGGTTTCCGCTCACCCTAATGCTGGTCTTCCCAATGAATTTGGGGAGTACGACATGGAGGGGGATGAAATGGCGATACACATTAAAGAATGGGCTGAATCCGGTTTAGTGAATATCGTCGGCGGATGCTGTGGAAGCTCTCCTGAGCATATTCAGGCCATTGCCAATGCGGTACAAGGTATTAAACCTAGGAAACCTATTGAATCAAACTTTAAGCTTCGTTTATCCGGCCTTGAGCCGTTTGTACATTAAGAGGAATTATTGATGTCACAGACGACTCAACAAGCTAGCGCAACTTTTATCAATGTAGGTGAGCGAACTAACGTTACCGGCTCTGCCATGTTTAAGCGCCTAATTTTAGAAGACGACTACGAAAAAGCACTCGATGTTGCCAGGCAACAAGTAGAAAATGGCGCACAAATTATCGATATCAACATGGATGAAGCCATGTTGGATTCAGAAGCTGCCATGACACGATTTTTAAATTTGATCGCATCAGAGCCAGATATTTCTCGCGTACCCATCATGATCGACTCATCAAAATGGTCGGTTATCGAAGCCGGATTGAAATGCGTTCAAGGTAAAGCCATTGTCAATTCTATTAGTCTTAAGGAAGGGGAGGAGTCTTTCCTTAAACAAGCGAAATTAATTAAACGTTATGGCGCGGCCACTGTGGTTATGGCATTTGATGAGACAGGTCAGGCTGATACGCAAGCGCGTAAATTTGAGATCTGCAAACGAAGCTACGAGTTGCTTACCGAGAAAGTCGATTTCCCACCAGAAGATATTATATTTGATCCGAATATTTTTGCTGTAGCCACGGGTATTGAAGAGCATAACAACTACGCAGTTGATTTTATCGAAGCTACTCGCCAGATCCGTAGTGAGTTACCACATTGTCATGTATCAGGTGGCTTATCGAATATTTCGTTCTCGTTTCGTGGAAATAATCCTGTTCGCGAAGCCATGCACTCAGTATTTTTGTACTACGCCATCAAAGCTGGCATGGACATGGGCATTGTCAACGCCGGACAACTCGCGGTGTATGATGATATTCCAGCTGAGTTAAAAGATGCCGTTGAAGATGTCATTCTAAACCGCAATCCAGAAGCTACTGACACCTTATTGTCGTTGGCTCCAAAATATCAAGGAGACGGTAAGGTCGTTGCCAAAGAGAATTTGGAATGGCGCGAGTTTCCAGTCAACAAACGATTAGAATATGCGCTAGTAAAAGGTATCACCGATTTTATTATTGAGGATACTGAAGAAGCCAGACTGAATGCAGAAAAACCACTCCACGTGATTGAAGGTCCGCTCATGGACGGTATGAACGTGGTAGGGGATTTATTTGGTGAAGGAAAGATGTTCCTTCCTCAGGTAGTTAAATCTGCTCGAGTGATGAAAAAAGCCGTTGCGCATTTGGAACCCTTTATAGAGCTGGAAAAGGATCAAAGCAGTAGCAATGGTAAAATACTGCTGGCTACGGTGAAAGGCGATGTTCACGACATTGGCAAAAATATCGTGGGCGTCGTATTACAGTGTAATAATTACGAGATTATTGACCTTGGCGTCATGGTCCCGGCAGCAAAAATTTTGCAAGTTGCGAAGGATGAAAAGGTAGAGATGATCGGTTTGTCCGGTTTGATTACCCCGTCCCTTGATGAAATGGTACATGTGGCAAAAGAAATGCAACGTTTAGACTTTTCTGTCCCCTTGCTTATTGGTGGCGCCACCACTTCAAAAGCCCACACCGCTGTAAAAATTGAACAGAACTATGATTCTCCTGTGGTTTATGTACCAAATGCGAGTCGCGCTGTCGGCGTTTGCCAAAAACTTATCTCGGACGAACTACGCCCAGAATACGTTGCCCAACTAGATAAAGAATACGCTACTGTTCGTGACCAGCACGCGCGCAAGAAACCGCGCTCTAAACCCATTACATTAGCGCAAGCAAGGGAAAATGCCTTTAGTTGCGATTGGCAAGTTTATCAGCCGCCCAAACCTGCCACATTGGGGGTTTCTACCATTGAGGTTGGCCTTGAGGAACTGATTGACTACATTGATTGGACGCCGTTTTTCTTAACTTGGTCTTTGGCGGGCAAATACCCGCGTATTTTGGAAGACGAAGTGGTGGGTGAAGAAGCGCAAAAACTATTTGCTGATGCGACACAAATGTTGGAACAATTGGTTAAAGAAAAACAGCTTGGTGCCAAAGGTGTTGTGGGTATTTTCCCCGCCAACAGAGTGAATGACGATATCGAGATATACACGGATGAAAGCCGTTCGGACATTGCTGGTGTTGCTCATCATTTGCGACAACAAACTGACAAACCTAAAGGCTTCAATTACTGCCTAAGTGATTATATTGCGCCAAAACAATCAAAACGCCCTGATTATATTGGCGCATTTGCCGTGACAGCTGGCATTGGTGAAGACGAACTGGCAGCTAGCTTTATTGATAACGGCGATGATTACAATGGCATTATGGTGAAAGCATTGGCAGACAGATTGGCTGAAGCTTTTGCTGAATATCTGCACGAAAAAGTGCGCAAAGACATATGGGGCTTTGCGACAGATGAAGACTTAAGCAATGACGATTTAATTCGCGAAAAATACCAAGGTATTCGTCCTGCTCCCGGCTATGCTGCTTGTCCAGAGCATACCGAGAAACAACTCATTTGGGATTTGTTGGATGCAGAATCCAGAACCGGAATGAAGCTCACAGAGAGCTATGCTATGTGGCCAGGAGCTGCAGTTTCTGGTTGGTATTTCTCCCATCCAGACGCGCGTTATTTTGCGGTAGCACAAATTCAACAAGATCAGCTTGAAGACTATGCGTCAAGAAAAGGCTGGAGCTTAGCCGAAGCACAAAAGTGGCTTGGTCCAAATTTAAGTTAAATGATGTTTGAGGAAAAACGTTTCTCTCAGCCATGTGAAAACAACAAGCAGCCCATCTTAACCGAGCTGAAAAGAGAGCTGGCTGAGGCGCGCAAGGTTCTCGAAATCGGCTCAGGCACGGGCCAGCATGCAGCTTGGTTTGCCAATGCGTTGCCCCAGTTAGTTTGGCAACCCACAGATGTGCAGGAAAATCACTCGAGTATTAATGCATGGGTTGCTGAGGCTAACTGCTCAAACGTACTGCCGCCAAAACCATTTTTTATTGGTGTTGATCAATGGAGCTTTGACAATATTGACGCAGTATTCACCGCCAATACCGCCCATATCATGCAGGTTGAAGAGACACTTTTGATGATGCGTGAGGTCTCAGGAAATCTGCCCCAAGGCGGTGTTTTTTGTCAATACGGTCCGTTTAAAATCGATGGCAATTGCACCAGTGAAAGTAATCTAGCGTTCGATATTAGTCTACGCCAACAGGGCTATGGTGGCATTCGAGATATTGAAGAATTGGCCCTACATGCAGAGCAACTTACTTTGACGAGGCGAATTGCCATGCCAGCAAATAATTTCTTACTGGTTTGGCGTAAGTAAGCACTTTTAGTTGTTCCAAGCTCAAGGAACGTTTCTAACGGTCATTAGGGTCAACAGACCCTAATTGACTGAGTCAAATCAATTGTTCCAGTAGAGTATTAAGATAACGTCTGCCTAAAGCCGTCACTTGCCAAAAATTTTGGTCTTGGTCAATTAGGCCTTTTTCAGCTGCGTTGTTTAATTTTTGCATGGTTTCACTTGTCAGTGAAATGCCAGTCAGGTTTTCATATTCTGATTTTTCACAAGCTTCATTCAACCTAAATCGATTCATAAAAAATTCGAAAGGTAGCTCGTCATCTGCAACTTGGTGGTGCTTAAACAAATAGTCCTTACTCAAGTCCATATAACCTCTTGGGTGCTTAACTTTTTCAGTTCTGCTTATTTCGCCAGTTTTCAAATCAGTAATTTTGCCATGGGCACCACAGCCAATCCCTAAATAATCGCCAAATCGCCAATAATTCAGATTGTGCTGGCATTGATGATTGGGTTGAGCATATCCAGAAATTTCGTATTGCTGATAACCGGCTTCAACCAACAGCAATTGCCCTTGTTCTTGAATATCCCACAAGATGTCGTCTTCTGGAAGTGTAGGCGGTTTTGAATGAAACTGGGTATTAGGCTCAATGGTGAGCTGATACCATGACAGGTGAGGAGGTTGCTGTTTGATGGCGTGTCGCAAATCTACTAATGCATCTTGCAATTTCTGATTGGGTAGTCCATGCATAAGATCCATGTTAAAACTGGCTAAGCCCGCATTGTGAGCATACCCTGCTGCGTTTGTCGCTTGCTGGTGGTCGTGAATGCGTCCAAGGGCTTTGAGTTTATCAGACTGGAAACTTTGAACGCCAATGGAAACCCGATTTACTCCGGCTTGCTGGTATTGTTTAAATCGTTCGCTTTCTACCGTTCCCGGATTAGCCTCAAGGGTAATTTCTGCTTGCGCCGACAAATTCACCCTTTGTTTGACACCCTCTAGTAATCGGGCGATGCCTTGTGCACTAAATAGACTAGGAGTACCACCACCAATAAACAGAGTATTGACCTGCCTATCGCCGATTTTTTTCGCATCATTCGCTAAGTCGTCAAGCAAGTGAGTAATGTATTCCGTTTCAGGAATGGTTTGTTTAACACCATGTG
Source organism: uncultured Alteromonadaceae bacterium (assembly GCA_947503265.1). Classification (GTDB taxonomy): domain Bacteria; phylum Pseudomonadota; class Gammaproteobacteria; order Enterobacterales; family Alteromonadaceae; genus Aliiglaciecola. Next base: position 193,764 of record CANNDC010000005.1, on the reverse strand, counting down.
AATTAAAATCACAATAAGGACACTTTTGTACACACCAAGGAATATGAACATAAAGAGAGAGTGGAATTTTGTTCAACTCGCAGACTCACTGAATTTGGAGCTGAGTCTGTTCATCAATAATTTCATTGCAGAGGCACGGTGACTTATTTGATTTTTCTCGTTTGCGGGTAGTTGTGCTGCCGTCTTGTTCAAAGCGGGTAACCAAAATACAGGATCATAGCCGAAACCTTCTTCACCACTAACTTCTGTATTAATGTGTCCTCGCCATTCTCCTTGGCAAATAATGGGAGTAGGGTCATCAGCGCTTTCCATGTAAACGATGACACAATGAAAACACGCTGTTCGTTGCTCTGGATTTACGTCTTTCAATGAGCGTAAAAGCTTGTCGACATTATCTTTATCTGTGGCATTTTCCCCTGCATAACGTGAAGAATAGACACCCGGCTGGCCACCCAATGCATCCACTGCAATGCCTGAATCATCGGCAATAGCTGCCAAGCCAGTCAATCTAGCTGCGTGTCTCGCTTTGATAATCGCATTTTCGACAAAAGTGCTTCCCGTTTCTTCAGCTTCTTCTATATCAAAGTCGTTCTGAGGGACTATTTGTAACGGATAATCTTTTAATAGCGCAGTAAATTCTCTTATTTTTCCGGCGTTGCCCGAGGCAAGTACAACTTTTTGCGGCATAGGTGGACCTTTAGCGATAAAAGTCAAATAATACCGCGCTTAATATAGAGTTGTCTAAACCCAAAGTGATAAACTAAGTATAAGTTAGTTATCAATTAATTTTTTAATGAGGAAACAGTGAAATTGAAACGTTCTTTAACCTGTTTGTTTTTTACGATTACGATGTTGTTCAGTCAGATAGGTTATGCAGCTAGCATAGCTGGTGTGTTTGGTCCCAAGGTCAATCCAGAGGACAGATCAATGCAATATCGTTTTGCTTTTTCGCCCTCTGACTCTGATGATGGCGTACCGAGACAAATACGTCATCGAATCCACTACCAACAAGCGTTTTATAATGATTTCCGTTGGCGAGTAGTGGCGCAAGTAGGAAATACGGGTGAAGAAATGCGTTTTGAGAATGTCGCAGCAGAGCTTGTTTGGCATTTTAAAAAGGCAAATCAGGATAATTGGGACAGTGCCGTACGATTCGATTTTCGAAATGCTCGTGGAGGACGCCAAATTTACGGATTTAACTGGACCAATGAATGGAAATTGAATGATAAATGGGCGACGCGTGCATTGGCGTTGTTCGCTTGGCAATCAGGTAATAATGCCAATAGTGGAACCATAGTTTCTACTCGTTTCAACGCGCTTTACAGTTTAGAAGGTGGACATAAGGTTGGAGTTGAAATGTTTAACAGCTATGGTCGTTTTGGTGACACAGGCAGTTTTGATGATCAAGCTCATCAAATCGGTCCTGTTTATTCTGGAAAATACGCGGGTTATAACTACCAATTTGGATATCTGAACGGGATTTCTGATGGTGCTAGCGATCACGATTTCCGATTTTGGATAGGTAAATCCTTTTAGCTACTCATATGGAAGAGGGTCTGTTACCTGATTTTTAGCAAATGCTTCTAGGCGCTCTTGGCAGGCGCCGCATTTGCCACAGGCTTTTTCCCTACCGTTGTAACATGTCCAAGTTTTACTGTAGTCCAATCCCATTTTTAAACCATCGGTCAAGATATCAATTTTGGATACACTCAGATAAGGGCAGGCTATTTCTACAGACTGATAGTTTGCGATGGCACAAACATCATTCATTTTGTGCACAAATTCCGGTCTACAATCAGGATAAATAGCATGGTCGCCAGAGTGAGCACCATAAAAAACTTTGTCGCATTCTAACGAAACTGCATATCCCACTGCCATCGACAATAAAATCATATTACGGTTGGGGACGACAGTCTGTTTCATACTTTCCTGCTCGTAATGACCTTCAGGCACATCAATATCAGACGTAAGTGAGGAGCCACCTATTAGCTCATTGATTGCAGAGATATCAATCACCTTGTGATGAATTCCTAACTCCCTGCAGACGTTAGCTGCAAAATCCAGCTCTTTACTGTGTCTTTGTCCGTAGTTAAAGGAAAGTGCAAAAACCTCAAATCCTTGTTTAACCACTTTGTTAAGCACAGTAAAGGAATCCATTCCACCTGAAAATATGACCACTGCTTTTTGCGACATTGACTCTGTCTCTCAATATTTAGTTATTGCATGTTATTATACATAGGAGCTTGGAAATTGGCTGAGCCGTAGGCTTTTTTTTGCGATATTAATGGAAAATCTTTTGTCAGATCTACATACACAATACAAAATAAACGAAATATTCGAATCAATTCAAGGTGAAGGAGCGTTAACTGGTGTGCCTTCAATTTTTGTGCGTCTTCAAGGCTGCCCTGTTGGCTGTTCTTGGTGTGATACCAAGCACACTTGGACAATTGACGAAGAATTGAAGATGACTCCTGAGCAAGTGATGTCACAGAAGTATGAATCGGAGAATTGGTTTGAAATAACAGTCACCCAACTAATTAGCCTATTCAAGGAAAAAGGATACACTGCTAAAAACGTGATTCTGACTGGCGGAGAACCCTGCTTATATGATCTAAACCCCATTTCAGATGGATTGATTGCGCAAGGCTATGATGTTTCCGTCGAGACCAGCGGAACCTTTGCGATTAACGTAAATGAAAACGCCTGGGTAACGGTTTCGCCAAAAGTAGACATGAAAGGTGGGTATGAGGTACGCCGAGATGCAATACTACGAGCCAATGAAATAAAACACCCCATAGCAATGCAAAAGCATATCGACGATTTAGAGAAATTATTATTGAACGCGACTCAACAACCTTCTCCGCTTGTCTATTTGCAGCCAATAAGCCAACAAAAAAGAGCAACAGAGTTAGCGGTAAAAACATGTATCGAAAAAAATTGGCGACTTTCATTACAAACACATAAATTCATAGGTATTGAATAATTTCTAGTAAGACTTGCAAATCTCGAGCATGCATTCGAAGATAACAAAGAGGTTTAGGATTATCTCGTTGGCTTGAGAAACGGGATACAGGAAATAAAATGATTAGATTGTTGCTGATAGTTATGTTGTTGCAAGTTGGTTTTTCAGCCAGTGGTGCGATATGGAAAATCACCTACCCGCGACCCATTACTGATTTTGATCAACGTAACCAGTACCCGGTCAAACTGCTGTCGCTAGCGTTAGATCAAACGGGGGTAAACTATCGTCTTGAACCCTCTGAGAAGGTCATGGAACATCACAGAAGTATTGCTTCGCTCGCGGAAAACCGTGAAATCAGCGTGGTTTGGATCATGACCAGTGATGAGCATGAAGAAAAATTAAGGCCAATTCGAATTCCTGTATTTAAAGGACTGATTGGTTGGCGAATGTTCATGATTAAACAACAACAAAAAGCGCGCTTTAAAAACGTCAGCAATCTTCAACAACTTGCGCAGTTAAAGCCAATTCAAGTGTTGGATTGGGCTGATACAAAAATACTGCAGTCTAATGGGTTTGATGTGGTAACACCGAGAAACTATAGCGAAATATTTACCATGCTTAACCTAGGTCAAGGGGATTTTCTGCCTCGTTCAATGGTTGAAATCTGGTCCGAATTCAACTCGGGCATCGTCGGTGAAGATATTATCATCGAGCCTACATTAGGTGTTCGATATCCTGCTGCTATGTATTTCTTTGTGAATGCAAAGAATAAAACCTTGGCAAGACTTATTACCGATGGCCTTGAAAAAGCAATTGAGACGGGCGAATTTGATATGTTGTTTAATTTAGAATTTAACGACATTATCAAGCAAGCGAAATTGAAAGACCGTTTCTTTTACGAATTAGATAATCCCTTGTTGCCCCCTAAAACGCCTCTCGACCGAAAAGAACTTTGGTACTGATATTCGATTCAATAACAGTGCCGATTTCCGCGTTTTCCACAATGCATTTTAAGTGACTAGACAAGTATGTGAACATCTTGACCGTATCGACTATAGGGCTGAGAAGGCTAGCGAGCTCATGCTCTGCATACTTGACTAGTTGAAGTTTGAGTGCTCGTGATGTTTAGATATAAAAAGACCCCCAGTAATTGGAATATCCAACTATTGGGGGTCCCTTCACTTTATATAATCAGTCTTTGAAATTATCAATTTATCGCTTTTTAGCGCAAACGGATTTCAACTAATATTAACTTTTACCATGCACACTGATAACAGAACGACCAGATGGATCTGCCATATTCTTAAAGCTTTCGTCCCACTCTAGTGCTTCCACTGTACTACATGCGATTGACTTTCCACCGGGAACACAGTTAGCAGCGCTCTCTTGCGGGAAATAACCTTCAAATATTGTGCGATAGAAGTAACCTTCTTTCGTATCCGGTGTATTCATTGGGAATCGAAAATCAGCCGTTGCCAATTGTTGATCAGTGACTTCTGTTTCAACATGATCTTTGATTGAATCAATCCAAGAGTAGCCCACGCCATCGCCGAATTGCTCTTTTTGTCTCCACAAAACTTCTGCAGGCAAGTATTCGCCGTTATCAAAAGCTTTGCGAAGGATCCATTTTTCCATTTTGCCGTCTAAACACATTTTATCTTGAGGGTTAAGACGCATGGCCACATCCATAAACTCTTTGTCTAAGAAAGGCACACGTGCTTCCACGCCCCATGCCGAAGTGGCCTTGTTGGCTCTGGCGCAATCAAACATATGCAATCTGTCTAGTTTGCGCACGGTTTCTTCATGGAATTCTTTTGCGTTAGGCGCTTTGTGGAAGTATAAGTATCCACCAAAAATTTCGTCCGCCCCTTCGCCGGAAAGCACCATTTTGATTCCCATAGCCTTAATTTTTCGGCTCATTAAGTACATGGGGGTTGCTGCGCGAATAGTGGTGGTGTCGTAAGTTTCCAAATAATAGATAACATCACGTATTGCGTCGATACCTTCTTGGATGGTGAAGTGGACTTCATGATGCACAGTGCCAATCATATCAGCTACTTTTTGTGCCGCTTTTAAATCTGGCGCTCCTTCAAGGCCCACCGCAAAAGAGTGAAGCCTAGGCCACCAAGCGTCTGACTGGTCGTCATCTTCAACACGCTTGGCAACATATTTTGCCGCTATTGCAGAAACCAATGAGGAATCCAAACCGCCAGAAAGTAAAACGGCATAAGGCACATCGGACATAAGATGAGACTTTACGGACTTCTCAAAAGCCGCTTTTAAATCATCTAAATTTGTCTCGTTGTTTTTAACCGCGTCATATTCCATCCAGTCGCGCTGGTAATATTTTTTCAACTCACCAGTCTTACTCCACAGGTAGTGTCCTGGTGGGAATTCTTGGACAGTTTTACAAACTGGCACTAGGGCTTTCATTTCAGACGCCACATAAAAATTGCCGTGTTCATCAAATCCTGTATACAAAGGGATGATACCCATATGGTCTCGAGCAACTAGATAGGCATCTTGTTCTTCATCGTACAAGATAAAAGCAAACATACCTTGCAACTCGTCAATAAATTCAATGCCTTTTTGCTGATATAGCGGCAATATCACTTCACAGTCAGACTTGGTTTTGAAGTCATACTCTTGAGCTAGGTTTTGCGCGAGTTCCTTGTGATTATAAATTTCGCCATTAACAGCGAGTACTTGTTGGTTATTTCGGCTGATCAGAGGTTGTGCACCATTATCAACATCGACAATCGATAAACGTTCATGGCTTAAAATAGCGCTATTATTATTCCAAATACCTGACCAGTCAGGGCCGCGATGACGCAGCAGCTTTGAAAGTTCTAACGCTTGTGTTCTGAGTTCTGAAACATCTGTTTTGACATCCAGAATGCCGAATATTCCACACATAAAAAAACATCTCTCTTATTGCTGATTTTGAGTAATAGTTAACCGTTCTAACCTAAATTCAATAGGTTGATGAAACGAATTTGCAAATTCTACCTTACTAGAAGGTAAATGTTTGCATTTAGAGGTGTGAATTTGCCAGTCTCACTGGAAATTGCAAGGTTAAATTTAGATTTATTTTATGTTTAATAGATTATTCTTGTTAATTAGCAATTAATCCGTTGAAATTGTTATGTTTTGCAGCAAACAGTGGTCGGTTTGATATCCAAATTAAATTAAAGAAGGTAATAAACAAAAGTGCTTGAGCTAATCAAGTTAAAGTTTAGTGGGTTAGCGAGTGAATTTGTCTCAAAACTCCGAAATAGAGATTTCGTAAATTTGATTGAGCCGTTATAAGCCAAAGCACGTAAACACTGTCAGTTATTCTGAAACCTCCTTTTAATCTAAAAAATAGATTACATTGATTTTATTTAATCATTTTGTAAGATTTATAATTGTGGCTATACTGCACTCACTGAAACAAAAAAACTTTTTAACCTTATGGAGATATACATGACACAAGCTAATCCAAACTTCGAAGACAAATCTGGGCAAAAAGTACCAGCAGTAACATTCAGAACTCGTGCAAACGATGAGTGGGTCGACCGCACATCTGAAGAGTTGTTTGCAGGCAAAACAGTGGTTGTTTTCTCATTGCCGGGTGCATTTACGCCAACGTGTTCTTCAACGCACTTGCCTCGCTACAATGAGCTGGCTAAAACGTTTAAAGAAAACGGTGTAGACGACATCATTTGTATGTCGGTTAACGACACTTTTGTAATGAACGCATGGGCAGCAGATCAAGAATCAGATAACGTGACTTTGATTCCAGATGGCAACGGCGAATTTACTGACGGCATGGGTTTGTTGGTAGACAAGGCCGACCTTGGTTTCGGCAAAAGAAGCTGGAGATACTCAATGTTGGTCAAAGACGGTGTGGTTGACAAAATGTTCATCGAGCCAGACTTACCTGGCGACCCGTTTGAAGTTTCTGACGCTGATACCATGCTTGCTTATATTGCACCAGATGCGGTTGCTTCAGAGCCAGTTAGTTTGTTCACCAAACCAGGCTGCCCATTCTGTGCAAAAGCAAAAGCCTTGTTGACAGAAAAAGGCTATGACTATGAAGAGATTGTGATGGGTGAAGGTGCAACCATTACCTCACTTAAAGCGGTAACGGGTCGTGAGACTGTGCCTCAGGTCTTCATCGGCGGTAAACATATCGGTGGAAGTGATGATTTGGAAGCCCATTTCGGCGCATAAATCGATTTGACTGACAGGGGGCGACTTGTCGCCCCTTTTTATTGCCTAAAATTTATCAAGGTGCCCGTAACTAGGACACGAAGGAAACAAATATGAAAACAATTCAAACAGATGTGGCCATTATCGGAGCGGGCACTGCCGGAATGGGCGCTTATCGAGCTGCAAAGGCACATACTAACAATGTAGTATTAATCGAAGATGGTCCTTATGGAACGACGTGCGCACGAGTTGGCTGTATGCCAAGCAAATTGCTTATTGCCGCTGCTGAAAGAGCTCATGAAATGACATCATCAGGCCCCTTCGGTATTACCCTTGAAGGAAGCGTGAAGATTGATGGCAAGGCAGTTATGCAACGCGTCAGGTCTGAGCGAGATAGGTTTGCTGGCTTTGTTGTAGATACGGTCGAAAATTTTCCTGAGCAAGATAGGATTAAAGGAAGAGCAACTTTCGTTGACGATAATACGCTGCAAGTAGATGAACATACCCTCATCAAAGCCAACAGAATTGTTATTGCCACGGGTTCAAGGCCTGCTTATCCTGGTTTTTTCAATCAAGCCGAAGATAGATTAATCGTCAATGACGATGTGTTTGACTGGCAGGATTTGCCAGAATCTGTGGCTATTTTTGGTCCAGGCGTCATTGGATTGGAGCTAGGACAGGCTCTGCATCGTTTGGGTGTTAGAGTCAAAGTGTTCGGTATTGGCGGAGCTATTGGGCCGTTGACTGATCCCAATGTGAAGCAAAAAAGCGAAAAAATATTTAGCGAGGAATTCTACTTAGATACTGAAGTAAAGGATGTTTCGATTAGTAAGAATAAAGATTCTGTCGAATTGTCTTTTAAAAATCTAAATGGTGAGCAGGTTAGTGAATCATTTGATTACTTGCTGGCAGCGACAGGTAGACGCCCTAATGTGGATAACTTGGGAATTGAAAATACCTCTTTGACCTTGGACGAAAGAGGAGTACCGATTGCCAACCCATTTACCATGCAAGTTGGTGATAGCAATATTTTCATTGCGGGTGATGCCAGCAATATGTTGCCTCTCTTGCATGAAGCGACTGACCAAGGAAAAATTGCTGGAGACAATGCAGGGCGAGATAATCAAGCCAAAGCTGGCCTACGCCGAACACCTATTTCCGTTGTATTTTCCGATCCTCAAATCGCCATGGTAGGCATGACATATCGTCAGGCTGAAGATCGCTATGGAAGTTGTGACTGTTTTGCAGCTGGTGAGGTATCGTTTGAAAACCAAGGGCGAAGTCGCGTCATGCTGAAAAACAAAGGCACGCTTCGCGTTTATGCAGAGCAAGGCACTGGGTTGTTTCTAGGTGCTGAAATGGTGGGGCCAGCGGCTGAACATATCGCTCACCTTTTAGCCTGGGCAGTGCAGGCTAAAATGACTGTCAAGCAAATGCTAGATATGCCTTTCTATCATCCCGTTATTGAGGAAGGGGTCAGAACAGCATTAAGAGACTTACATGCTAACTTGCGACTTGGAGATGCGATAAGAGAACACTGTATTGAATGCGGCCCAGGGGCTTAATCTCATCGGGACTTAATCTCATCAATGTCGTTTTTGCGGGTAATTTGAATAGTATCAAGGCTTAAAAATAGATCTCAATAAAATATTGTTATGGCAAAGTATAGCTAGCCTGTTTATAGTAATTTCCACTGTTGATATGGAATTAGACTATGAAGATTTGGTTAGCTACGTTGTTGGTCGGCGTTTTATTTTCCGTAACCACGTTGGCAAAACAGCCGCAGTGGCTGAAGCCCCTTGTTGAGATCTATGAGAGTCGTTTAGGCGGTGTTCAAGACTGTACTTCACAAGATGCACACATAATAAAGATTTGTTCCTCTCGATTAAGAAACGAAGGAAATGCACCTTATATTTATCATCATGGAGAAAAAACCAATAAAACGGTAGTGCTTTTCCATGGCTTAAGTGACTCGCCTTACTTTTTTCGCTCAATAGCGCCAGCCATCCATGAATTGGGCTACACGGTTATCGTTGCTTTATTGCCGGGTCACGGATTAAAACAAGCCGACGCAGATATGGAAGATGAGCAACTAGCAAATCGTTGGTCAGATCACGTTGACGAGGTCATCGCTTTTGCACATACCATCAGTCAAGACGTGGTGATTGGTGGTTTCTCCACTGGCGGTGCACTGAGTGCTTTGCACATCATTGACCATCCTGACACGGTGGAAGGATTGTTGTTGTTTTCCGGAGCTTTGGCATTAGATGAATCGGTAGAAGACATGGCAGGAGTTTGGGGAATAAGAACCTTAGCCAGTTTACTCGATGGTGATTACAAGACAACAGGGCCAAATCCGTATAAATATCCAAGCGTGGCCCGTTATGCTGCCTTGCAACTAGTTGATGTAATTTTTGAAATACGCGAAAAAATTGCTAAGGGTAGCAAACTCAATCTTCCCATTTTTACTGCGCACTCTATGGCCGATGTAACCACCCCCTGGAAGGGGGTCGAGTCTTTGCTTGCTGCTAATGACGGAGTATCAACCAAGTTTCAAATCGATAAATCTTACGATGTTTGTCATGCTGACGTGGTAGTTAGCAAAGCACAACTGACAGAGATGAAATTTGATGAAAGCCAGTTGGAAAACCCTGAGAAATGCTCGATTCCGCGGTCTAATCCATTGCATAATGAAATGCTAAAAGCACTATCCGATTTTTTGATGTCCCATGGACGATAAATTAAGGTGAAGGATAAAACCTACACTCTTTATGGAGCCCCACTGTCTTTGTATAGTGGTAAAGCGAGAGCTTATTTGCGATTTAAGCAAATTCCCTTTGAAGAGGTTTTTTCTTCGCTCAAGGTGTATAAAAAAATCATAGTGCCGAATACCGGTGTGCGGTTTATTCCTGTTCTTAAAACCCCTGACGATCACTATATTCAAGATACATCAGTTATTATCGATCAGATGGAAGATGACTTTCCAGAGAGGTCGGTCGTTCCTTCTGGCGTAAAACAAAATTTAGTCAGTCACTTATTCGAAATTTGGGGTGATGAATGGTTGTTGATCCCAGCAATGCATTATCGATGGAATCACGATAATTTTCCTTTTATACACGAAGAATTTGGCAAGATTATTATGCCAAATATGCCAGCGTTTATTCGTCGATATGTGGGTAAAAAGGCTGGAGCTAAATTCAAAGGGTTTGTACCTTTGCTCGGTATTACCGACAAATCTATTCCTGCAATCGAAGATTGGTATGAGAATCACGTGTTAACCTGCCTCGATAAACACTTTGCCGAGCATAACTATCTACTGGGAACACGCCCCTGCCGTGGCGATTTTGGTTTAATGGGGCCACTTTATGCTCATTTGTATCGCGATCCCGCTCCGGGCAAGTTAATAAAACGTATCGCACCTAATGTAGTGCGCTGGATAGAACGAATGAACAGGCAGAAACAGCCTTTGGGCGAGTGGTTGGAAGACGACCAGATAGCTGATTCTTTGTTGCCTTTGCTGCGAAGGTTGTTCGAAGAGTTTTGGCCAGTATTGCGCAGTACTAACGAATGTTTAAACAATTGGATTATGGATAATCCAAACAAAGACAAACTACCGAGAATGCTTGGTGAACATGAATTTAGCATTGGAAAAGCAACTGAAAGACGCGCTGTGTCGAGTTTTCATCAGTGGAAATTACAGCGTATTCTCGATCATTACTTTGCTTTGAACAAAGAGGATATTCGCCAAGCGGATAACTTTTTGACTTCGCTAGGCGTCCCTCAGGTAATGAAAATTCGGATAGATCACAGGGTGGTTCGTCGTAACAACCATCTGTTCCTCGATCAACTCACATCAAGTCTTTGATTACTTCGTGTATACTTTCAACTTGCTCTTTCAAACTTTTCACTTCTTCTTCTAATGCGTGAACTCTTTCGCTCAATGGTGAGGTAACTAGGGTATTCGAATGTGAAGACGTGGGGTATCTCTCAGCAATTTCTGCTAAATCTGGATCGCCACTAAACAAATGCATGTACCTAGAATCTCGTTTCCCCGGTTCTTTCGGTAGTTTAACAACGATACATTCATCATTTAGTGCTTTCATGTACTCAAGCGTCTGTTCCACCTCGTTGACATCGGTAAACTCAGCCAATCGATTTGTTCGTGTTCGCAATTCCCCTGGAGTTTGAGGACCGCGCAATAACAAAACGCAAACGATACCTAATTGCTGTCGTGTAAACTTCAAATCTCCAAATTCTGTATTGCAAAATCGATGCTTATATTTAGAGACTCGGCTACCAAAACCGGAGTGCTCATTGATCAATTTCATATCCATCAATTCGTTAACCACATCCAGTACTTCTGACTCTTCCAGTGACAAAACAGGATCTCGATTGCTTTTTTGATTGCACCCAAGAGTTAAAGCGTTCAGAGACAGAGGATACTGATCTGGAGTGGTGATTTCTTTTTCTAATAACACCCCTATAACTCGACATTGCAGGGCTGAAAGCTGTACCAACATGGTTATTTCCTATGCGTTTTTAAATTCGAATGGCGCGGTTTAACAATTGAATTAATCTGACCAAACTATTTTCATAATTCTGTCACTCAGTTGTCATCTTAATCTGTATACGGAAAATTGCAGCCAATTCAATGAAAAATATACTGAAATCTCTATACTCAAAATTTTTTTCTGCTAGTCTTAGGTTTAGCGTGTATCAGAAACGTTATATACATTGTACTTGAAGAAACTCTCGCTATCTCTGTTTGACCAGTTAGTTTTGAATATTTTCTATTAGGTAACATGCATCGTACATTTCGTTATACACGGCTAAACTGGCGTGCATGCGCTATCTATTTATGAAGATTAGGAAAACTATTATGTCTAAGACGACTGGAACAGTTAAATGGTTCAATGCTGATAAAGGCTTCGGCTTTATTACTCCTGACAACGGTGGCTCTGATGTGTTTGTACACTTCCGCGCTATCGCTATTGATGGATATAAAACACTAGCTGAAGGACAACAAGTTTCATTTGATATCGAACAGGGTCAAAAAGGTCCTCAAGCAGCAAATGTAACTATCTAAGGTAAAACCTTAAGTATGAATACGAAAACGCCGACATTAAGTCGGCGTTTTTTTTAATCTCTATAAAATGTATACAGCAAAGGGCAACAGACCCTAATAACCCGTTGGATTATTTGATTGCCAATTCCATGAGTCTTTGCACATTTCTGATAATCCTTTGCGTGCACTCCACCCTAACTCTTTTGCTGCCAATTCGGGATCTGCATAGCAAGCTGCAATATCACCACCGCGGCGTGGTACGATTTTATAAGGAATGGGTTGACCACTCTGTTTTTCGAACTCTTTAATCATATCGAGAACACTATATCCTTGCCCCGTGCCAAGGTTGTAGGTAACGAAGCCTGCTTTTTCTGCAATCTTGTTCAACGCTTTGAGGTGGCCATCTGCTAAATCCTCAACATGAATGTAGTCTCTGACTCCCGTACCATCGTGCGTATCATAATCATCACCGAATACAGACAATACTTCTCGTTTACCTGTTGCTACCTGCGTGATAAATGGCATCAAGTTGTTTGGTATACCATTTGGGTTTTCACCTATTTTACCTGAAGGGTGGGCACCTGCCGGGTTGAAATAACGCAATATTACAATGTTCCAGTCGTTGTCAGATTGATACAGGTCTCTTAGCACCAACTCCACCATCAATTTAGATTGACCATAGGGGTTAGTAGGCTGGCCGGTAGGCATTTTCTCATGCAGTGGCAATGAAGTAGGGTCGCCGTATACCGTAGCGGAAGAACTAAAAACAATGTTCTTAACGCCATGTTTTTTCATCACTTCGCACATTACCAAGGTGCCGTATACATTGTTTCTGTAGTATGCAAGTGGCTTCTCTACCGACTCGCCAACCGCTTTGAGTCCAGCAAAATGAATGACTGAATCAATGCTGTACTCGGTAAAGATAGTCTCTAAAATTTCACTATCGGTAATATCACCTTCAACGAACTCAGCTTGTTTTCCAGTAATTTCTGCTACGCGCCTTAGCGATTCAGGGGAAGAATTACAAAGATTGTCTAATACAACAACTTGCTTTCCTGCTTCTAACAGCTGTAAAACGGTGTGACTGCCTATGTAGCCAGCACCTCCGGTAACTAAAATTGCGCTCATTGGGATAGTTCTCCATTTTCGGATTTCAATTTTAAATACTTTACACTCAAACTATATTGAAACGGTTTTAGAAAGAAAGGATAGGCTAGGATAAAACATCCTGCCCACACCAATGCAAACCAATCTTCTCCGGCTCGCAAAATAAATACGAACACAGGGACAATGATGAGTAGTTTTAATATATTGAGAAGGGTTTTTTCTGGTGCCGTTAGCTTGTTTTCTGCGGCTCTTAGAGCTGCCATACGCTCAGGCATAGATAATTCTTTTAATTCAGGGATCTGTCGAGTAGATAAATAAAATTTCAAATTCACCTCCTCAATAAAATCCCTAAATGATTTTGTATTATACAAACAAAAACGCCTTGAAATGAATGTTTTTCAGTTCAAGGCGTTATTAATTATGCATTTTATGTAATTTTATTACAGAAAGTAGCGTTTATGCGTTTTCAGAATCTCCGCCATTAAAGGATTTTTTCTCTGCCAGTTTTTCCCATTTACGTGTTTTCAGAGTAAACAAGGCAACGACAATTCCAGCTGCAATGGTAATTTGACCGATTCCCATGAACAAATCCGGCATGTCACTTAAGTTATCTGGGTCCAGTCCACCTGCAAGTAAACCTGCAGTGACATTGCCAATAGAATACGTTAGAACAAAAACGCCCATCATTTGACCAGCGAAACGCTTTGGCGACAATTTACTTACAGCGGCAAGTGCCACCGGACTTAAGCAAAGTTCACCGACGGTGTGCAAGAAGTAAGTCGCTACTAAGAAATAGGGAGCCGCTTTTAATCCGCTAGCGGCGATTTGAGCAGCAAAGAACATAACAATAAAGCCCGTAGCCATGATGACAAGCCCCACAGCACACTTAATGCCATATGACGGCGTAATCATGCGTTTCCCTAAGTTCACCCAGAGTGCTGCAAAGAAGGGAGACAGCGTGATAATGAAGAAAGAATTTGCGGATTGGAACCAAGCTGGCGGTATCTCAAATGTGCCAATCATTCGGTCTGTGTAGTCTCTACCAAACAAATTCAGTGATGAGCCTGCTTGCTCAAAACCAGACCAAAAGAATATAGACGCAATACACACTAAAAACAAAGCTCCAAGAGCGCGTTTTTCATCAGAGGTCAAATTACCAAAAGCATAAATGCCAGCGTAATATGCAAGGAATACAACGGTTATAGCGATGGCTACGTATTGTGCTAGCGTAACCGGATCGATGGTTAAGAGTCCTGTCATCATGCTAAACGTAATCACAGCTAAACCGATCAAAAAAGCAACGATTACCGACCAGCTTTTCTTCTCGCCTGATGGACTTAGTTTGAGCAAAGGAGCTGCACCAACACCACCTAACCTGTTCAATGTCGCTCGATATTGGAATAAGCCAATTGCCATCCCTATTGCAGCTGCGCCAAACGCGTAGTGATAGCCCGCATTGACTTGCAACCAACCACAAACGAAATAACCGATAAGAGAACCGATATTGATGCCCATGTAATAAATGGTATAACCCGCATCACGGCGCTGGTCTTCTGGGGAGTATAGTTGACCAACTAGAATACCTACGTTTGGCTTCAACAAACCAGTACCTAGAACGACTAAAATTAAGCCGATGAAAAAGCTCCAAGTGGCAGGTATTGCTAACACTATGTGACCACACATAATGATAATACCGCCATACCACACTGCCTTTTGGCTACCGATTAGTCTATCTGCAATCCAGCCACCGGGAAGTCCCATAAAGTAGACTGCACCAGTATAGAGACCATAGATAGCTGTTGCAGAAGCGACTGTTATCGCCATTCCTTCTTCTTGAATGCTCGCGGTCATAAACAAAACGAGTAGGGCACGCATGCCGTAATAACTCATGCGTTCCCACATTTCAGTAAAAAATAGGGTTTGCAGGCCGCCAGGGTGGCCAAAAAAATCAGGTATCTTAGAATTCATTATCACTGCCTTTATTAGTCTCCCAGCAGATTCCAATTTAGGAATCGTGAGCACTGAGAGCTGTTTTTGTTTTAGTTATTATTAAACTTGTCAATGGTAGCTGGTTAACGATTAGCTAATTGAATATCCAGCAAACTGTTATGTTTTATACTAGAGGTGATGCTTGAAAACAAGAAAGAGGCAAATAAACTTAGGTGAACGCGAACCCTCAATTCAATAATACACATCCTGATTAGTTTTGATAGAATGATGAATTAAATATTTAAATCAAGCAGCGCTTCATATATTATGCGCGCCTGAAAATTACGGATGTTAATGTTCACTTCATGCCTTTATTACGTTACGGATTGCCGAATGCTTAGTAAGTTAAAATTGTATGTTATGTTGTTGTTAGCTTTGGCTATAAGCAATACTGCACATGCACAGTCATTTAATCCAACTCCTCAACAAATCCAACAATTTAAAAATATGCCGCGAGCGCAGCAAGAAGCTCTTGCAAGACAGTTGGGAGTAGATCTTTCGGCTTTTTCTGCACAAGACCAAGGTTCAAATCAACCTAAAGACTCAGACAATGTTACTGTCATCGAGAGAGTGGTCGACAACGAAGAGGTTGCTAAGGAGCTTGCAAAGCAAAGTGTCGCTGAAGAGTTAACATCAAAATTAACACCATTTGGTTACGATTTATTTTCTTCACCGAAAGCAGCAAGCAATAATGATGGTGATGTCGGCAATGAGGGCTCGGTTAGCGGTGCGTTTGTTCCTTCTAAAAATATACCGGTTCCTGCAGATTATTTAATTGGTCCTGGTGATTCTATAAATGTTCTATTATTTGGAAAGGAAACTGGAAACTTTGAGCTAATTGTCAATAACGAAGGCTCGGTACAAATACCTGATCTAGGTTCTATTTCTGTTACCGGTTTAACTTATCAAGAACTGAAACAGCAAATAATAGATAAATACAAACAACAGGTAATAGGTGTAACACCACACATCACGATGGGCTCTCTTCGAACGATACAAGTGTATTTGTTAGGAGAGGTTTATCGTCCAGGTGTGATTACGCTCAGCTCGCTTTCAACTGTTACCCATGCTTTGTTCAGTAGTGGTGGTGTCAATGAGATAGGTTCACTTCGTAATATTCAATTAAAACGCAATGGAAAAACTATCACCACCTATGACTTGTATGACTTGTTAGTTTTCGGTTCCACTGAAGGTGACAAAAGGTTGCAGCAAGGCGATGTAATCTTCGTGCCTACTGTCAAAAAACTAGTCAGCATTGATGGCAACGTAAGAAGACCGGCAATTTATGAAGTCAAAGACGATGAAAATTTAAGTGATCTGATTTCGATAGCAGGTGGGTTACTGCCCAGTGCAGCGGCTGACAAGTTGCAGATTGCGCGCAAAACGGCAGTCTCTGGCTTGGAAGTGAAAACAGTCAATACCCTCAAAGGCGCTAACGAGGCGTTTTCACTATGGAGCGGCGATTTTATTAACGTACCAAGTGCCAGTGAAGAATTTACTAACGCTATTCTAATTTCAGGAGCCTACGCTACTCCTGGAATGGTTCAATGGGCAAAAGGCCAAAAAATTTCTTCGTTAATTAGCAAAAACACACTGCTAAATAGCACCGATTTAGATTACGCTTTGGTCGTTAGACGAGATAAATTTGGGGAGCAAAGTGAGGTAATTCAATTTGGACCTAGAGATATTCTTTCTGGTAGTTTTGATTTGGAGTTATACAAATTTGATCAAATAATATTGTTCAATCGAATAGGTCTTGATGAGGCACATAGCGTTGAAGCAGATGTTACTGATGGTAACTTAAAAACTTCTCAAGATGATTTAAAGACGGAACAAGCCAACTATCTGCAAGAACTAGAAGCATCATCTTTTACTGAAAAACAATTATTGTTAAAAGACACAAAAAGCTTCTCTCGCAAACAGTTACTTGCACCAATTATCGCTAGGTTAAAAGATGAAGGGACGCATGTTAATCCGGTGAAATTGGCAGAAATTACTGGACAGGTTAAATTTCCGGGTGTTTACCCTATATCGAATAATGGTCGAGTAAGAGATCTCATAATGGCTGCAGGTGGACTTATTGAGTCTGCGTATTTACAAAAAGCAGAAATATCGAGAACTCAGCTTGATGCTCAAAACTCCTTTAAAGTTCAGCATATAGACATCAATTTGATTGATGCATTGCTAGGTGACAATGTCGCCAATCAACCTTTAGTGAGTAAAGATAAACTAAATGTTCTCAGAACTCCTGATTGGTATGATAACAGGAGCGTAGAGTTAGTTGGTGAAGTTGTATTCCCTGGTGTTTATCAAATCAGGAAGAATGAAACCTTAGGACAACTAATAAAACGGGCAGGCGGGTTTACCAGCGAAGCTAGCGCTCGAGCTTCGATTTTTACAAGAGAAGAGCTTAAAGAGCGAGAGAAAGCCAATCTTGACAAGACAGTCGAAGAGTTAAAGCAGCAGATTATTTCTAGTAACGTTTCCGGTAGCCAAAACGTAAAAACCGTCAACTATGAAGATGCTAAGGGAATTTTGGAAGAGTTGTTGTCAGTGGAGCCGGTAGGAAGGTTAGTCATTGATATGCCTGCGATTATTGCAGGAAATACAACTCACGATATCACCCTTAAAGATGGCGACAAGCTCTTTGTTCCCAATATATCTCCTTCTGTTTCCGTTATTGGAGAAGTTTTTGTTCCTACTACACACATTCTGGAAGAAACGATTTCATTAGAAGAATATGTTCAGCGCTCTGGTGGACTTACGCAAAGAGCAGACGACAGCAAAATTTACATAGTCAAAGCAAATGGTTCGGTGAAAGTGCCTAACAATAATTTTTGGTTCGATGGTGAAGTAGTCATGCTTGAACCCGGTGACACTATAGTTGTGCCTAGAGACGTGGTTAACTATGAGCGTTTAGGTTTATGGCAGACGGTTACACAGATTTTTTATCAATCCGTTGTGGCATTGGTTGCAATAGGGCGTTTATGATCCATTGCAAATATATTCGAGTGAGTTAATGACTGAAAATCAAGATAAAGAGCTACGATATGAGAATTCTAGATATGTGGTATCACCAGACAACAAACCCCAGACCAAAGACGAAGTTGACCTTCGTGAACTATGGGGCATTATTTGGCAAGGTAGATGGATAATTATTAGTATAACTGCACTATTTGCAGTCTGTTCTGTCTTCTACGCATTGAGCCTACCCAACGTCTATAACTCAGAGGCGCTACTAGCTCCTGCGAGCGATGAGCAACAAGGCGGGCTAGGAGGATTGGCTGGGCAATTTGGTGGGTTAGCTTCTCTAGCTGGTGTCAATTTGAGTGGGGGAAAAGCCGACAAAACAACAATGGCCCTCGAAATCCTTAAATCCCGGGAGTTTTTCAGCAAGTTTGCGCAGAGGCATGATATTTTGGCTGATTTAATGGCATCTGAGGGTTGGGACATCTACAATAATGAAGTTATCTATGACGAAGATATATATTTGCAGAATGAGAACGAGTGGGTACGAAAGGTCAAAGCACCTATGCAAGCCAGACCATCTTTGCAAGAAGCGAAAAAAACTTTCGACAGGATTTTAAAAATTCAACAGAATAATGATACCGGGATGGTTAATATTAGTATCGAACACTATTCTCCTTATGTAGCCAAACAGTGGATTGATTGGTTAGTGAGAGATATTAATTTAGATATGAAAAATCGTGACAAGCAGGAGGCTGAAAAAAGTATCACGTTCTTACAATCTCAAATCGAAAAAACAAAGATATTAGAACATAAGACTTTGCTTTATCAACTAATTGAAGAGCAGACAAAAACTTTGATGTTCGCTGAGGTCAGAGACGAATACATTTTTAAAATCATCGATCCTCCTGTGATTGCGGAAGTAAGGGCGAAACCCAATAGAGCTCTAATTGTTATACTATGTTTAATGCTTGGTAGCCTATCATCAATGATCTTAATTCTAGTTCGATATTATAAGAATAAATCGAGCACTCAAAAGTTAGACGATGAAATTGATCGTATAGACAAAATTTAAAATATATCTCGTTCATTAACTTAAAACGACAGCGAATTAAATGTTCACTAAAAGTAAATCAAAAAAAATGACATGTACTTGCTGCCTTCGAATTTGCGATATTTAGGCTCCAGTAAATGTTATAAAACCCAAAGTTAGTAGTTTTGAAATATGTGAACAGCGCAATTCAAGTAAGCTCATAGGTGTTATATCTGCTGATATTTGGAAAGTTATTATTTTAAGCGATGGCGATACTCATGAATTTGGTAGTTTGATTCAAGAGTTGTATTCTGGAGATTACGTCCTCAATCTATTGGTTTTAGAGTTGGTGTCGAATGTATATTTGATACGTTGGAGATTAACGCAACAAGCGTCATAGGTTTTCAAAGTATACAGTAAGCTGAACAAAGTGGTGTATGAATTTTCTAGGATTTAAATCGTGAATATATTAGTAACTGGTGGAGCTGGATTTATTGGGTCTGCTGTCGTACGGCATATTATAGAAAATACTAAAGATAACGTGGTTAATGTAGACAAATTGACCTATGCAGGCAATTTAGAGTCGCTTTCTTCTATCTCAAATAGTAAAAGATATATATTTAGACACGCTGATGTTTGTGACAGAGTTGAACTAGATATTATTTTTAACGAGTATCAACCCGACTTGGTAATGCATTTAGCTGCTGAAAGCCATGTTGATCGCTCAATTGACGGACCAACTGCATTTGTGGAAACAAATGTTGTTGGTACTTATACTTTGCTTGAAGCCAGTCGAGCATATTGGTCAAAACTTCCATTGGATAGGAAAGCTACTTTTAAATTTCATCATGTTTCTACTGATGAAGTTTACGGTGATCTTGAAAAACCTGAAGATTTATTTACTGAGACAACTTCATATGCGCCCAGCAGCCCTTATTCAGCAACAAAAGCCGCCAGTGATCATTTAGTACGTGCGTGGTATAGAACATATAATTTGCCGACAATCATTACCAATTGTTCAAACAATTATGGACCATTTCATTTTCCAGAAAAACTTATTCCTCTAACTATTTTAAATGCTTTAGAAGGGAAACCCCTACCTATTTACGGTAATGGAGAGCAAATTCGTGATTGGCTTTATGTTGAAGACCATGCGAGGGCACTGTATTTAGTTGCTACTTCTGGAAAATTAGGGGAGACATATAATATTGGTGGTCACAATGAGAAAACAAATATAGAAGTCGTGACGACTTTATGTGATTTATTGGAGGAGTTAGTTCCGATCAAACCAAGTGGTGTCGACTCTTACAAAGATTTAATATCGTTTGTAAAAGATCGACCTGGTCATGACCTACGTTATGCTATTGACGCCACAAAAATCGAGCGGGAGCTGGGATGGAAACCTGAGGAGACTTTTGAGTCAGGTCTACGCAAAACGGTATTTTGGTATCTTAATAATAGAAATTGGTGGACCCAAGTCTTAGATGGTTCGTATAAATTAGAGAGATTAGGGATTGAGGATTAATTTATGAAAGGCATCATATTGGCAGGGGGGGCAGGAACACGTCTTTACCCTATTACACAAGGCGTTTCTAAACAACTGCTACCCATATATGACAAACCAATGATTTTTTATCCCATTTCTGCGTTAATGCTAGCAGGAATTAAAGATGTATTAATTATTTCCACTCCAGAAGATATAGATGGATATAAGCGTTTGCTAATGAATGGTTCTAGATTTGGAATCAACATATCCTACGAAGTGCAACCCAGTCCTGATGGATTAGCACAAGCTTTTTTAATAGGGGAAGAGTTTATTGGAAACGATAATGTCTGTTTAGTTCTTGGAGACAATATTTTTTATGGGCAAGGTTTTTCGCCAAAGCTTCGAAAAGCAGCTTCTCGCACCAGTGGAGCGACCGTATTCGGTTATCAAGTAAAAGATCCAGAGCGATTTGGTGTTGTAGATTTTGATAACAATATGAAAGCTTTGTCTATAGAAGAAAAGCCAAGAAATCCGAAGTCGAATTATGCGATAACTGGGTTGTACTTTTATGATAACGATGTTGTAAAAATTGCAAAATCAATAAAACCATCTATTCGAGGCGAGCTCGAAATTTCTAGTGTCAATAACGTCTATCTAGAGAGAGGTGATTTGAATATCGAGATTCTTGGACGTGGTTTTGCTTGGTTGGACACGGGGACTCATGACTCAATGTTAGAAGCGTCCTCGTTTGTACAGACAATAGAACACAGGCAAGGTCTTAAAGTAGCATGTTTGGAAGAAATTGCTTTTAATCAAGGCTGGTTAGATGCTGCAGAATTGAAAGAGTTAGCAGAACCATTAATGAAAAATGGTTACGGTCAATACCTAATGAACTTGCTAACAGATTTAAACCATTAACAGCTTGAAATCAATTGCAAATTTCAATCGTTTAAAGGGTATGTTCAGCGGAAAAATATTACCTTATGTATAGGTTATCTACTCTTTTGAAAATTAGATAGCGTACCAACAATATACTAATGCTTATGCTAGAATGAAAATGCCAGTAAGAACGGATATCTCTATTTAAGTAACTGTAATATCTAACAATTCATTGGAAAGTGTAAACAAATACTCACAAATTGTTGGTACGTTGATGATAAATATAAACACAAAATATGATGAAAAGTAGTTTGTATCGCATACGAAGCTAAGTTTTTAAGCGATGTTTACTTATCGATTTTTGTGTCTACTAAAACGTATTTCGAAGAATTAATCAATGAACAAACATGCGGCGTGCCATTGTTTTATTTCGATCGGAGACATGATAAAGCAAGCTACATGGTAAATTGGGAAAGTTTGGCTATTTAACCACATCAGCGAGCATTATCATTGTTGGCAGGAGGGATGTATGATAGCCAGGCGTTTTGATAGGGCATAGAGAGAAAAATATACAAGTGCTAGTGTATCGAGTAAAAGTACTGTTTGATAGCCGTTCAATACGATAAGTTGGCAAGAAATTCCAATAGTGTGGTTCATTGTTGTTCATAATGATATAGCTGCTAAAAGATTGCGATTTAAGTTATAAACAAAGAACAACTCGCTCTAGCGAAAAATAGAAAAACGATTAAACCAATAAACGACAAAATTAATGAATTCAAAGTTTCAACAAGCGATATATCGAATAAGCCCATTCGCCACCGCAGATCACTCAAGAAATCATGATTTGAAGGGGCGGAAAAGTAATTATTTAACCAACTTTTTTCCTAACTATGACTATCTGTTCTGTGATTCGGGTAGAAGTGCTCTACATATCGCACTATCTAGCATCGGTCTGTGTAAATCAGATGAGGTTTGGGTAGTCACTACTTCTCAGAATGAGTATGTTAGTTCATGTGTAACAGATGAAATTTTGAAATTTTGTAGTTATTGTCGCGAATATTCCGAAAAAACAAGAGTAATACTGGTAATTCATGAATTTGGGAAATTTTATTCAGGTGTAGATAAGCTGTCAGAATATGGTGTTCCATTGATTGAAGATTTTGCCCACTCATTTTCAGCGCTTTTTTATGATCGTAAATTGAAATGTGAATATGCAATATTCAGCTTAAGTAAGTTTCTTCCTATCTTGAAAGGAGGTTTACTATTATCAGCAAAGTATTCGAAGAAAAAGATTAATGATAGAAAAGATTCAAATTTAGCTAGAAGTGTCTTTAGTTTATATGAAACCAAGCTGTTTGAGATTTTTTATAAACGAAAGCAAGTTGAATATTGGTATCGAGAGGAGTTGGAAGTAGATGGTTGTGAACCTTTTTTTTCATACACTGATACTGAGTGTGCGGGAGCTTATCTAATCAAAATTAACAGGCCTGTAGAGTTCCTTCATGAAATGAAATTGTTTATGCAAAACAGGGGGGTTGAGTGCAGTGTATTCTACAATTTAAGTGTGTTTTTCGTACCGTGCCATCACAGATTAAACCAATTTGATGTGAGAGCTATATCAAGACTTATAAAAAATTACCTACGGGGAAAGAATGATATTTGAAAACATCGGATTGGGAAAAAACGTCAGTATCGCTGACGGTTCGACAATCAATAATGTTGAAATAAAAGACAATGTAAAAATTGCTAAAAACTGTTCGGTCTATGGTTCTTCGTCATTCATTTTATTGATTGGAAAGAGTAGCTATATCGGTATGAACTGCCTGATAAATGGATACAATGCAAAAGTAGAAATTGGGGAAAACGTTAGTATTGCTCAAAATGTAACAATTATTTCTGACTCGGGCCCTAATGCCAGTCAATTAATGCAAAAGTACTTTCCAATAGAAAAGGGTCCTATAATTATCGGAAGCGACTCTTGGATAGGCGCAGGTGCAATTATAATGCCGAATGTTGTAATCGGCAAATGTTGCGTAATAGCTGCAAACAGTTTTGTAAATAAGTCATTCGGTGATTACAGCGTAATAGGTGGAACACCAGCTAAAGTTTTAAAAAGGATTAAGTCTTAGAATGTTCAGTGTTAAAAAATATGAAATTGATGATAAAATTGTCTGGGATGAGTTTGTAAAGAATGCAAAGAATGGACACTTCTTTTTCTATCGAGATTTTATGGAGTACCATAGTGACAGGTTCGCAGACAACTCTCTTCTAATATATAAAGAAAGCACACTAGTAGCTTTATTACCATCAAACCTAAACGAAAATGTCTTATATACACACCAAGGATTAACCTTTGGTGGATTAATTACAAAATCGAGTAACAAACAAAGCCAAGTTAATAGTATATTCGATGCAATTGTGGATTATGCAAAAGTTAACAAATTTTCAAAAATAGTCTACAAACGACTGCCTCATATTTATCACATTATCCCTTCTGATGAAGACTTATATGCTATGTTTTTGCACGATTTCGATTTGATACGTCGCGACGTTTCATCGAGTATTAATTTGAGTAATCAAATTACCTATTCCAAAGGCAGAAAATGGTTAGTTAAAAAAGCAAAGCAGAGTAACCTTAGTGTTGAGTGCGAGGTAGATACTCAGATTTTTTGGGGGATTCTTTCAAATGTGCTCTATGAAAAACATAACGTTAAACCGACTCATTCGGTTACAGAGATAGAATACTTGTTAAAAAAATTTCCTAAAAATATCAAGTTATTTACATGTGAAAGTGAAGGTGAAATTCTTTCTGGTGCTGTTATATTCGATACTCAAGAAGTAGCACATGCTCAATACCTTTTTAACACCGAACGGGGAAGAGAATTAGGAGCCTTGGACTTATTGATTGACTATTTGGTGAAAGATGTATTTGCAAAGTCAAGGTTTTTCGATTTTGGAATTTCTAATGAGCAGCAAGGTAAGTTTTTAAACGAAGGCCTAATATCCCAAAAAGAAGGCTTTGGTGCACGAGCCATATGTCATGAATTTTATGAGAAAAAATTATGAAAATTCCCTTCTTAAATTTGTATTCAATCAACAAGCCATTTCATCCCGAATTTAAAGTCGCATTAGATAGTTTGTTAGAATCTGGTTGGTATCTGAATGGTAAAAACTGTAGTCGATTTGAAAAAGAATTCTCTGATTATTGTGGAGTAGAACACTGTGTGGGTGTTGCTAATGGACTAGATGGACTCAAGCTTGTTTTAATGGCTTGGAAAGAGCAAGGTTTTATCAAACCAGGTGACGAAGTTATCTTACCCTCGAATACCTTTGTTGCAACTGTATTAGCAGTTAGTCAAGTTGGAATGGTTCCTGTATTTGCAGAGCCAAGTTTATGCTCAAACAATTTGTCTTTAGAATCAATTCAAGAAGTAGTGAGTTCAAAAACGAAGGTTATCATTCCAGTACACTTGTATGGGCGACTCTGCCCGATGTTGGAAATAATGGAATACGCTAGAAAAGAAGGCATGTTGGTGTTGGAAGATTCCGCGCAGGCTCACGGAGCAAGTATTAATGGCCAAAAAGCTGGTAGTTTTGGTGATGCGGGGTCCTTCAGCTTTTATCCAGGAAAAAATTTAGGTGCTTTGGGAGATGCAGGTGCGATTACGACCAACAATACAAGACTTGCTAAGCTTATCAGAGCTATAGCCAATTATGGTTCTGATAAAAAATATGTTCATAACTACAAGGGAATAAACTCAAGACTCGACGAGGTGCAAGCAGCATTTTTATCGATAAAATTAAAAAATTTGCATTATGAAATTGCGAATAGGCAAAAAATAGCTGATCTCTACCTTCAGTCAATAACAAACGAGCATATAGAGATTCCCGAAGCTCCGAAGAATAATCTTGAGCACGTTTGGCATTTATTTGTTATAACTACCAAATATAGAAATGCATTGAAGGATCATTTGGCAAATTGCGGAATTGAAACCATAATCCACTATCCAACCCCTCCCCATAAACAAGCTGCATACATGGAATACAGCCAAATCAGCCTGCCAATTGCCGAGATGTTAAGTAACCGTGTGCTGAGTATCCCCAATTCACATGTTTTAACGGCAGGTGAGCAAGAATATATTATAAATAGCATTAACAGTTTTGTACCGTAGTTTTTAGATGGGGTTGATTAAAACTAGTTTTTTAAGTGGCATTGGCGTGTTGGTTAAGCTGTTGGCACAGTTGGGCTTGAATAAACTTCTCGCAATTTATTTGGGGCCAAGTGGTTTTGCTGTTATGGGACAGTTGATGAGTCTTATGCAACTTTTCTCAGCTTTTTCAACAAGTGTATTAAGTAATGGTTTAGTTAAATATTCGGCAGAATTTAAGCTTGAAAATACTCCTCTAAGAACACAGCTATGGAAGGCCGCAATTCTTTTCGCAGTATTCACCTCACTTATCGTTATATGTATAGTATCAGTTTTTGGTGAATATCTCGCTGTAAAATATTTAGGTGATATCAAATACAAAGATATACTTTTCTATTTCAGTTTGGCATTTTTATTTTTTAGTTTTAATAACATTTGTCTAGCTATCCTAAACGGTTTCAATCAAATAGTTTCTTTAACACTTGCTAATATATTTGGAAGTTTGATTTCGGTCACGTTAGTGGCAATTCTTGCCTATTTTTATGACGTACAAGGAGCTTTAATAGGTTTAGCTACCTATCAAGGCGTCAGTTTTTTAGCTACGTTACTTCTGTGTGTTAAATATGATTGGTTTTCGTTGAAGAACTTCTTCGGAAAATCATCGTATTTAGCGTCCAAATTACTTTCTAGTTACCTTCTTATGGCTTTAGTAACAGCATGTTGTATACCAATTTCGCAATTGATTGTAAGAACCTCAATCATCGAGAATTATGGTGTCGTTGAAGCGGGGTATTGGGATGCAATGATACGACTTAGTTTTGCGTATCTATCTTTGTTTACCACAGTGTTGGGTATTTATTACCTGCCGAAACTGTCGGTTTTAAAAGAAAAAGCGAGCATCATAAGTGAAATGATCGAAGGATATAGATTGATTCTACCAGTCACTTTGATTTTTCTTAGTTCTGTATTTCTGCTTTCTGATACTATTATCTTACTTGTTTACACTGAGAGTTTCCTACCTATAAGAGATATTTTCGCTTATCAATTGGTCGGAGATTTTTTTAAAATTGGTAGTTGGTTGTTATCTTACTTTTTTGTCGCTAAAGCGCTAACAAGGGCGTTTATTGCATTAGAAGTTACATTCACTATTACTTATGTATTGTTAACCAAGATCAGTATCAACTTTTTTGGATTTGAGAGCATAGCAGCAGCGTATGCAGTAAATTATTTATTATATTGGGTTACACTTTGTTTTTTATTATTTAGACGAAATGGGTATATCAATTTGGAAGAAAATTATTATGAATAATGTCCCCCTCGTTTCTATCATTATTTTCACCTACAATCACTCAAAGTTTATCAGGGAAACGATTGAGGGTGCTTTAGCACAAACTTATGAGAGCACTGAAATTGTCATTGCGGATGATTGCTCAACAGATGGTAATATTGAAATAATTAATCAGTATGCTGAATTGTACCCTAATAAGATTGTGCCAGTAATCGGCAATAAGAATATTGGAATAACAGGAAATGCCAATCGAGGTATTGCCATGTGCAAAGGGGAATATATTGCGATGGTTGGCGGCGATGATGTAATCTTCGCGACCAAGCTAGAAAAACAAATGGAATGGTTGTTGAAATCAAACAACAGAGCATTGTGCGGGCATGCTTTGAAAATTTGCGACTCTGAAACAAATGTGACATCAGACTACAATCACAGATTACCGAAAAAAGGATTCGGCAGAGCGACTTGGTTGGAGCATGGGGCTTTATTTGGTGCAACCTCAATAGTTGTCAAAACTGAATATTTGCCAAATCCTGCGTTTGACCCTCGTATTCCTATAGTATCTGATTGGAAATTATACATTGATTTATTGAAAGATGATTTAGAATTCGGCTATGTGGATGAATGGTTAGGTCTCTACCGCAAACACGCCAATAATGTTACCAACAATATAAAACCGGCAATTGATGATTTGGAAGTCTGTATTAATATTTGTTTGGAGCAATATCCAGAACACAAAAGCACCATTCAGCTTGGGTACGCTTATTTAGTAAAGTACGGATTTGGAAATTATTACCTAAGTAAAAATGAATTTAAATTGGCGTCATCATACTTTTCTGATGCGATAAAGCTGAATCCATACAATTACAAATTTTATATAAAGTATATACTCACTAAATTTAAACAAATTAGACAAAGGAATTGATATGTTCTCAATCAATAACCTTTTGAAAGTTATAGTACTAGTAACCGTGTCTTTCAGGTATAGTCTGCGTCGAAAGTTTGTAGTGAGGTTATAATGTCTATAGATGATTGTAAGTTTATTGATTTGCCAAAAATAAGCGACCCTAGAGGAAACTTAACGTTTGTAGAGGGGAAAAATCATATCCCTTTTGACATTAAACGTGTTTACTATTTATATGATGTTCCCGGTGATTCGGAAAGAGGAGCTCATGGCCACAAGAAGCTGCAGCAGTTGATTATTGCGGCGAGTGGTAGCTTCGATGTGATTTTAGATGATGGAAGTAGTCAAAAACGATTTCACATGAATAGATCTTATTATGGACTATATGTTAGTTCGATGATGTGGCGAGATATCACAAATTTCTCTTCAGGGGCTGTTTGTCTGGTTTTGGCATCTGAAGCGTACGATGAGCTAGATTATTATCGTGACTATGCAAAATTCAAATTGGCAACCACAAAAATTTGATACAAGAAGATTAGCTGTAAAGTTCCAGATTCTGCGGCTACCATTTTCTTCGAAGTCGGTAACTTTATAGTATGAACAATTTTTTTTCTGGGCAAAATTGTGTTGACCAATTATTATTTTGTCTAGAATTAACTAGTAGTAGGTTTTATTTCGAAATACAAATGTATTTGTTTAAACATTCCGTTTTTAACAAGCAATATGCAACTGAAAAATCTATAACTGTAGATCGCAGCTGTACCGCGAATTCTATCTCAAACAAAACGGTAGATTTTAATGTTTAGAACAAATTCTATTGTTCTGTGCTTTGTGATCTTCTGTGTGGTTTATGGACCTTTGATTGACAGCTCATTCGGTGCGTTTTTTGATATTAGTTTCTTGATTTGTGTGTTTATTGTTGTTTTGCATGTCGCTAATAATGGCGGTTTAGGACTAGATAAATTTACATATGTATTATGTGTTTTTATTGTTTTTATTTTCTTTATCGCCCTCACAAGCGCGATATTTTTGGATGTTGAAAATATTGAGCATTCTACGCGAGCAATTATGCGTCCAATTAGAGTCCTTCCAACAATATTGGGTGTGAGTATTTTAGCGCGATATATTGTAAACAATGGAATAGAGAGAGAAGTTATTGATCTTGGTTTAAAACTTGTCTTTTTGGTAGTACTAATTCATGCGGTTCTAATGATCTCTCAATTTTTTAATGAGGAGTTGCGTAACTATGTTTATCAATTTACAACTGCTAAATATGTCGTGCAAAACTACCAAGCCACCAGAATAGCTGGTTTAGCAGGAGCAGGTGGTGCTCAACTGTCTATAGCACAAAGCTTCGGTCTGATTTTGGGTGTATATCTGTTTGTTACTGCAGGAAGCTTAAAATTTAAATTGTTTGTATTTCTATCGTGTCAATTTATTTTGGCTTCTATCTTTCTTTCTGGTAGAAGCGGATTATTGACTGCATTCTTTTTTTGCCCAATTTATTTCCTTTATCTTAATTTTTTAGGGGCTGGGGGAAAAGCGATTAAAAATTTTCTCTTCGCTTTTGCAGGGGTAGCTCTTAGCCTCAGCCTATTATTTTATTTACTTTTCGACATACTTGCAGAAAACCCAATGTTCATGTCCGTTTTTAATAGAATATTTGATACCTTTATTGGCTATGGTGAAGGTCAAGGACTTAAAGTGAATACATTAACAGTTTTAAGCAATATGTTTATTTTACCTGATGATGCGATGCACTTAATTTTCGGTAAAGCGAGCTACCTTAATAACAATACTCTCTATGGAATTTTAACAGATATCGGGTATTTCAGACTTGTCTGGGGTTATGGATTGTTAGGTTCGATATTTCACTATGGTTTTTACATATTTTCCATATATACAATACTGAAATTAAGGAACGTAAGTATAGTACATAAAAGTTTACCATTGATGTTCCTTTTCCTTACATTGTTCTTTAACAGTAAAGAGATATTAATATTTACGAAACACACTTTTCAGATATGCATGTTTGCAGTATTTTTAGTCTATTTTACTAACAATAAAATGAATAATATGAGTATGGTCATAAGGAGGCAATATGTTAATTAGGCTGACTGTATTTTTCATATTTTGTGCTAAAGCAATAAAAAGATTGAAAATGATCCAACGAAGGTGTCTATTCAAGCAAGTTGGAAGTAATTTTATATTTGACCCAAATGATTTGTTTTCTTTTAACACTATATCTGTAGGAAATGATGTTTATATTGGCCCGGGAGCTAAATTTAGTGCCAGCGAGAGCTCTATTAATTTGGGCAATAAAATAATGTTTGGACCCAATGTCACGATTATGGGCGGAGATCATAATATTAGTGTGGTGGGTAAATATATGTTTGATGTGAAAGTAAAATTGCCAGAAAATGATCTCCCAGTGATAATTGAAGATGACGTGTGGGTTGGCTGTAATGTAACAATTTTAAAGGGTGTGACTATTGGCCAAGGCGCGGTTGTGGCTGCTGGTAGTGTGGTTATAAAGTCTGTTGAGGCGTATAGCATTGTCGGTGGTGTTCCAGCAGAAAAAATAAGCCAACGATTTAGTGATATTGACATCGCAAGACATAAAAAATTATTGGGAATTGATTAATGTGTGGTGTAGTTGGCGCGATTTTACGACCAAACGTAGACTCTACAAAAATTATAGAAAATTTTACTACCGCTTTAACTAGTATTTCTCACCGAGGTCCTGACTCGCGAGGTGAACTAGCCTTTGACAATTTGTTATTAGGACACGTGCGATTAAGTATTCTTGATTTATCTGGCTTAGGTCATCAGCCTATGGTAAGTGAAAGCAAGAGATTTGTAATTAGTTACAACGGGGAAGTATACAATTTTAGAGAATTAGCTAACAAATATAAGCTCAATAATTTAAGGTCTAGTTCTGATACTGAGGTACTGTTGGAACTTTTTGAACGTTTTGGCCCGAGAATAGTAAGCGAATTTAACGGTATGTTTTCGTTTGCAATATTTGATACTTGCGAAAAAAAGTTATGGTTAGTTCGTGATAGAACCGGGATTAAACCTTTATATATCGATAAAAGTGAAGAGGGAATTTTTTTCTCTTCAGAAATAAAAGCAATTAAAACCTTATCAAAAAATAGTGCAGTAAGCTTAAACAAATCGAAGATTCACGAGTGGCTTTACTATGGGAGTCCGCTTGGAAGAGAAACTTTATATAAAGGAGTAGAGAAACTTCCTCCGGGAAATTATATGGAAGTTGACATAACCTCATTGCAAACGAAAACATTTTGTTACTGGAAGCCTTCTTTACCTTTACACAAATCTTGTGCAATCGAAAAATTAATTGCTAAAAATGCTCAACTTTTAGAGCAAGCAGTCTCGCGCCAATTAGTAAGCGATGTGCCTGTTGGTGTTTTTTTATCAGGTGGAATAGACTCTAGCGCTATTACAGCTTTCGCATCTAGAAATTATGGTCGAAGACTTTCGACTTTCTCCGTAGGTTTTGATTTTGACAAGGGAGTTAATGAGCTTCCTAAAGCTAAAGCACTTGCTAATAGATTTAACACTGAACATCATGAGTTACGCATATCGGGCTTTGATGTAGCAGATGTGGTAGAAAAAATGGTCTATCATCACGACCACCCATTTTCAGATGCTGCAAATATTCCGCTATATTTATTATGCGATAGTGTTAAACATAAAACCAAGGTTGTGCTTCAAGGTGATGGTGGAGACGAGTTGTATGGTGGATATAAAAGATACAATACCTTAGGTAATATCAATAAGATGCGTTTCTTTGCTCGAATGGCAAATGTTGCTAACGCATTTTTACCTAAAAACAAGAGTCATCAAATTAGACAGCGATATATAAATGCTCTACTCGCTCCCTCAGAAGCAGAGATGATGGCGCTTTTGTTGACCGTCGAAGATAGAAAAAATTCACCTTTACAAATTTTCACGGAGAAATTTAGAGCGAAAATTTCTCAATTTGACCCGTTTGACCGTTATATCAAATGTCAACAAGAAGTGAATGGAGCCCAATTAAGTGATCAAATGGCACTATTGGATTCATTAATAATCCTACCAGATATATTTCTCGAAAAAGTTGATAAATCAACAATGGCTGCAAGTGTAGAAGTACGCGTACCATTTTTGGACAATGATTTAATTGACTTTGCCCAAAGCATTCCTAACAAAATTAAAACCCCAAATGGGCATCAAAAATGGTTATTGAAAAAAAGTTTGGATGGTATCGTGCCTAACGAAATACTTTATGGCAAGAAAACTGGCTTTGGAGTACCTTTCGGATTTTGGATTTCAACTGCACTTAGTATGTTGTTATTTGATAATTTGCAAAAATTTGACGCTAGAAATCCCAATATTTTTAATGTGAATCGTATCAGAATGTTACACTCTTTTCATAAAGCTGGCCAACGGGATTATGGATTTTTGTTGTGGAAAGTTTTAAATTTTGTATTGTGGGCGAATTCAAATAAATTTGACGTAGATAGTTAATGAATAGAAAGTATATTTTAGTCGGTGCTAAACCTCCTGACGAGCTGAAAACAAATCCTGGGGGGCAGTTAACAGCATGTGAAGGGCTTATTGATTTCGCTGAGACAAGAGGAGACGTAATTGAGGTTTTAGATACAACACAATCAAGTTTTCCGGTTCCTCCTTTAAAAACTCGAATTAGAAGAGGGATACATCGAGTTATAATGTTGTGGCAAAAACTAAAGCAAAACCATATCGAAGGCGTTATTATTTTTAGTAGCGCAGGATTTAGTTTTTATGAACGAATAGTGTTGTCGTTAATTTGTAGGTTATTCAAAGTGCCTTCAATATTTTTCATGCGGTCTGGACACTTTATCAATGAAATTCAATTTTCCATTTTAAAAAAGATAATTGCGAAGTCGCTTCTTAATATTCCAGAGAATATTGGTGCGCAAGGTCGAGGTTGGGTCGAATTTTATGATAGGATGGGGGTGCTTGAAAATCGTATTGTCGTTGTTAGAAATTGGTTGTCTGCAGATTTCCCCGTTGCTAAAGAAACAAAGGTTTTGGAAAAAAACGCAAGACTAAAGTTCATATATGTCGGATGGCTTGTGAAAGAAAAAGGTGTTCCTCAGCTTTTAGAGGCATCTCTAAAGTTATCGAAAAAATATGATTTCGAATTGCATTTGATTGGTGGTGGTACTTTAGAAAACCATTGCAAAGCTTTTTTGAAAAATAATGGCCTTGAAGACTATATTCAAGTTCACGGTTGGCAGAACAAAAAATTCATTATTGATAAGTTGCAGAGTTCACATGTTTTCGTTTTACCGAGTGAAGCTGAAGGGTTTCCAAACTCGCTTTTAGAGGCCATTGCATCAGGACTTCCAAGTATTTGCACAAACGTTGGAGGAGTAGCAGATTCACTTCGAGACCAGATAAATGGTTATTTATTGAAAGATAATTCGCTTCACAATATCTCCGAAGCAATGACTTGTTACCTAGAAAATCCAGATCTTATCGAAAATCACTCAAGTGAAACTTTGAAAATTTATCATGCACTCCATAACCAGCAACAAAACTGTGAAATTCTTTTTAATCAAATTGCGAAAACAAAAGCCAAAATATGAAACAAATTCTCCAAAATATAGCTAATGGGGAAACTCAGTTAGTTGAAATCCCATGCCCTCAGGCAAAAAATGGTGAGTTACTAATTTCTACAACCAAGTCATTAGTTTCTGTTGGTACAGAGCGTATGCTTATTGATTTTGGCAAATCTGGATGGATTGCAAAAGCGCGCTCACAACCAGATAAAGTTAAAATGGTTTTAAATAAAGTAAAAACCGATGGGCTCATTACAACAATTGATACCGTGCGTTCAAAGTTAGATCAACCGCTACCCCTTGGGTATTGTAATGTCGGAATTGTACAGAGTAATGGGGGTACCCATTTTAAAGTAGGCAAGCGGGTTATCTCTAACGGTAATCATGCAGAAATTGTCAGAGTTCCGCAAAACCTTTGTGCTGAAATCCCTGACAATGTCGATGATGAAAGTGCCGCATTTACAGTTTTGGCATCTATAGCTCTACAAGGTATTAGGATTGCAAATCCTACCATTGGTGAAACAGTCGTTGTTACAGGCTTGGGCTTAATTGGCTTGATTACTGTGCAAATACTACGAGCAAATGGTTGTCGTGTGCTAGGTATCGATTTTGATTCGAGTAAATGTGAGCTTGCTCGACAGTTTGGTGCTGAAACAGTCGATTTATCGAAAGATGAAGACCCTATTTCTGTAGCTAATTCGTTTTCGCGTGGCAGAGGTGTCGACGCAGTAATTATCACCGCGTCGACTAAAAGCAATGAGCCAGTGAGCCAGGCCGCGAATATGTGCCGTAAACGTGGCAGAGTAGTTTTAGTTGGTGTCGTTGGGCTCGAGCTTTCTCGCGCGGATTTTTACGAAAAAGAGATTTCGTTCCAAGTTTCATGTTCATATGGTCCAGGAAGGTATGACAGTGATTATGAAGATAAAGGTATCGATTATCCTATAGGCTTTGTGCGTTGGACGGAGCAACGTAACTTTGAAGCAGTTTTAGATTTAATGTCGTCCGGTGCGATAAATATGCAGCCGTTGATCAGTCACCGTTTTGAAATAGATGATGCTATCGATGCCTACAAGTGTCTTGATGACCGTTCTTCGCTTGGAATATTACTCAATTATAGTAGCTCTAGTGAAGAGTTATTAGCGAAGAAAGTGGTGAAAATCGGCAGCGCTCTAGAATACCAAGCCCAAGATGTTGTGTGTGGGTTCATGGGTGGTGGCAACTATGCGTCAAGAGTTCTCATTCCCGCGTTTAAGTCAGCTGGAGCCAAATTAGACACATTATTAACTAGCGGTGGAGTGAATTCAGTTCATCATGGTAAAAAGAACGAATTTGTTAATGCTTCTACTGATGCATCCCAAATGCTTCAAAATACAGATATTAATACCGTTGTCATTGCAACTCAGCATAATTTGCATGCTGAGCAAGTAGTCAGTGCTTTAAATGCCGGTAAGAATGTGTTTGTTGAAAAGCCGCTTGCTTTAAGTCATTCTGAGTTAGATTTAATTGAAAATGCTTATAATGAGCAACTTAGTAATAACGCAGCAAATCAGTGCCGACTAATGGTTGGTTATAATCGACGATTTGCGCCTCACATTATTAAAATGAAGTCATTACTTGCCAGTTCGTCAGAGCCTAAGTCATTTATAATGACGATGAATGCAGGAGCGATACCTAGCGACCACTGGACACAAGACCAAGCTATTGGCGGTGGAAGGATAATTGGTGAGGCATGCCATTATATCGATCTGATGAGGTTTTTAGCTGGTAGTGAAATTACAGGTTTCACTGCAACCTGTATGGGGGCTGCAGCAGGAGTAGAAGTTACTGAAGATAAGGCGTCGATAACGTTAACCTTTAAAGACGGATCTTTCGGAACCATACATTATCTGGCAAATGGCGGGAAAGCTTTTGCTAAAGAACGTATTGAAGTATTTGCTAATCATGGCGTCTTACAACTTGATAATTTTAGAAAACTTGAGGGATTTGATTGGTCGGGATTCAGAAAAGATAAATTGAATTCTCAAGATAAAGGACAGCATACTTGTACAAAAGCGTTTATTGAGTCTATTGAATCGGGACAATCGTCTCCCATTAGTTTTGATGAGATAATGGAAGTTGCTAGGATCTCCGTTGATATCGCGGAATCTTTAAGAAAATAAATTTATTTAAGGAAAATGAATAGGGATTTCTGCAGTTCCTATTTTTATAATGAAGTTACAAAATTATTACTATACGTTAAAACATCTTAAATTTAGCCAAATTTATTATCGTATTATTAAACGCTTTATCCATCCTAAACCCCGCAATATTGTATGCAATATTGCGTCGCCAATGGGCGAATGGCGAAGTTGCGATTTATACAAACAAAAATTATTTGCTAACGGAGTAGTTAAGTTTTTGAATGTCGAGGGTGCGCTTAGTTCTTGCGATGCTTGGAATGATGCTCAAAAAGAAAAACTGTGGCTATATAATTTACACTATTTTGATGACTTGAATGCATTTGAAGCACATCAGCGAAATGATTTACACGTCGAATTGATTAATCGATGGATCAATGAAAATCCAGCCCCTTTTGGGAATGGATGGGAACCTTATCCAACTTCATTAAGGATTGTTAATTGGGTAAAGGCATTTCTTTCCCACATTGAGCCCACCCAAAAAATGAACAATAATTTAGCGAAACAGGCAGACTATTTATCCCAAGATTTAGAGCGACATCTATTAGGTAATCACTTATTTGTGAACGCTAAAGCGTTAATATTTGCGGGCCTTTATTTCGAGGGTGACCACGCGGATAAATGGCTTAAAACTGGATTAAATATATATTCCAAAGAGCTTAAAGAGCAAGTACTTAAAGATGGTGGGAATTTTGAATTAACTCCTATGTATCATGCAATCATGTTGGTCGACTTACTTGATCTGTTAAATCTTTTTAATCTTTATTCTGATCGCGTCGATGCAAAATTAGTCACTTCTACTCAAACATATGCCGCTAAAATGCTCAATTGGCTTGCTGCCATGAGTCACCAAGATGGCAAAATCAGCTTTTTTAACGATAGTGCTTTTGGTATCGCGCCCGCGAATTCAATCATTTTTGACTACGCCCAAAATTTGGGGCTGACTTTGCCCACCGAGAAAAATCATGCGGTGAGTAAACTGGAAATTCATGATTTTCCAGAAAGTGGTTACGTTGTAGTTAAATCTGATGATTTTTCATTGATTGCTGATTTAAGTGAAGTGGGACCGAGTTATCAGCCGGGTCATGCTCATGCTGATACGTTATCGTTTGAGTTATCTTTGTTTGGCAAACGTATATTTGTTAACTCAGGTATTTCGGAATATGGTTTGGGTGAGGAAAGGTTAAGGCAAAGGAAAACTGCAGCGCACAATACGGTAGCTTTGAATGGCCTTGATTCTTCTCAAGTTTGGAGTGGTTTTCGAGTTGCAAAACGGGCAAAAATAATAGAGAGGATTGCCGATAACCGGAGTGGAGACGATATTTCGTTTGGAGCATCTCACAATGGTTTTCAACAGCAGGGGATCGATTGTATTCATCGCAGAAGTTGGTCTGTATCTGCCCAGCGAATGACTATTGTGGATACACTTGAAGGTAAATTTGAAAACGCAACGGGCTACTTGCATTTGCACCCAGATGTTAAAGTTGATAGTTACTCTAATACTGAAATAATCTTGTCTGTTAAAGATAAGCTTATCTGCATGAATGTAACCGATGCTATTGTTAACGTCGTAGATTCTTCTTGGCATCCAGAGTTTGGCATTTCACTACCAAGCTATAAGCTATGTTTTAATTTCGAGAAAAATAGAATGCTTATTGATTTGTCTTGGCAGCGCAAGTGATTCAATCTAATGTGTTTTATTAAAGGATTTTATGTTGCGAATTCTAGTACTATCTTTTTACTATGAACCCGATTTGTGTGCTGGTTCTTTTCGGTGCACCTCATTAGTAGAACAGTTATTGAAAAAAGAAGAAAATTGCGTGATTGATGTAGTATCAACACTTCCAAATCGCTATGCTTCTTTTGCTGCTGAAGCTCCGAGATTCGAACAAAAAGATAGATTAAAAATTCATAGAGTTAAACTACCAACCCACAAAAGTGGTATGTTTGATCAAGCGAAATCGTTTATTAGCTATTATCGAGAGGCCATCAGAATTACTAAAGCCAATGATTATGATTTGGTTTTTGCCACGTCTTCAAGGTTGTTTACTGCATTTCTCGGTAAAAGGGTTGCAAGTAAGAAAGATCTACCTTTGTATTTAGATATTCGAGATATCTTCTTAGATACATTGAATAACGTACTATCTAAAAATTTGCTATTTTTGCTTTACCCGATGTTAAAGATTATTGAGAGCTATACATTCAAAGGAGCCAATAAAATAAATTTAGTTTCCAAGGGGTTTCATTTTTACTTTAATAGTAGGTATCCCAGAGTGCCTTATGACTATTTCACAAATGGTATTGATAAAGAATTTTTACAGACCCAAGATAATAAAGAATCATCTCAGGAATCGCAGAAAAAAATAAAAACCATATTGTATGCGGGGAATCTAGGGGAGGGACAGGGCCTTCATCGCATTGTTCCACAACTCGCATCCAAACTTGGTGATTCGTTTTTTATTCGGATCATTGGAGACGGAGGACGAAAACAAGCATTAATTGATGCTATAAGAGAATCTGGGATAAGTAATGTGCAACTTTTATCACCAATTAGTCGTTCAGAACTTATTGAACACTATCAAAATGCCGATATCCTTTTTCTTCACTTAAACGATTATGAAGCGTTTGAAAAAGTGTTACCTTCGAAAATTTTTGAGTATGCTGCTTTTAATAAGCCTATACTTGCTGGTGTGTCAGGCTTCTCTGCTGAATTTATTAAACACAATGTTACTAATTCGGCGGTATTTTATCCATGTGATATTGACGGAGCGACGCAAGCGATAAAAAGTCTATCGTATGAATCCGAATATAGAGTTGAATTCATTGAAAAGTATTTGCGTGAAAATATAATGCAAGAAATGTCTGCTTCTATATTATCTTTAGTTAATGGTAGTCACCAAAATGATTAAAGTGGCTTTAACAGGTGCAACGGGTTTTGTTGGCTCTGCAATTTTAACCAAACTTCATACGATCGATTGTATTCCGATCGTTATTAATCGTCGTAAAAGTAATAACAGAAATCAAGTAAATGAAATATTTATTGATGCAATTGATTCTAATACCAATTGGGGTGAGTCTCTAGTTGGTTGCGATGTCATAATTCATTGTGCTGCTCGAGCACACATTATGAAGGACCAGTCACAAGACCCTTTGACCGCATTCCGAGAAGTTAACACTCATGGCACGTTAAACTTAGCAAGGTGCGCAGCCAAAGCCGGTGTAAAACGCTTCATTTTTATAAGCTCAATCAAAGTACTTGGTGAGTCTACTGAATTCGGAAATCCATTCAAAAGCAATGATAAACCAAATCCTATCGATCCTTATGGAATTTCTAAATTTGAAGCGGAAGAGGGCTTAAAAAAATTAGCAAATGAAACTGGAATGCAGATTGTTATTATTCGTCCTCCACTTGTCTATGGTCATGGTGTTAAAGGGAACTTCGCATCTTTACTTAAATATACAACTAAAGGGATACCCCTGCCCCTTGGCTCAGTAAAAACTAATTTGAGAAGTATTGTTTCCATTGACAATTTGGTAGATTTAATCCTGACTTGTATTGAGCATCCACAAGCCGCAAATCAAGTCTTTCTAGTGAGTGACGATCAGGATGTTTCTACAACAGATTTGCTTTGTGAGATGGCTCTTGCTACTGGAAGAGGTCCTCGTCTGCTTCCTGTACCTACCACCTTTATGTCTTTTGCCGCGGGGTTGTTTGGAAAAAAAGCTATTACTGAACGCCTTTTTGGATCTTTACAAGTAGATATTGAGCATACAAAAAAAATGTTAGACTGGACCCCTCCAATCTCTTTTTCTGAAGGAATTCGTCGTTGTTTTTATTAATTGGGTCGTCTTTTTGATGTTAATACGTTTATTCGATATTTTGTTTTCCTTAATTGGCCTAACTTTAGGCTTTCCTATTCTTGTGATTTTATTTCTGATTGGCTTATTTGACACTGGTTCGCCTATTTTCAAACAA
Organism: uncultured Alteromonadaceae bacterium; assembly: GCA_947503265.1. Lineage (GTDB taxonomy): Bacteria > Pseudomonadota > Gammaproteobacteria > Enterobacterales > Alteromonadaceae > Aliiglaciecola. The sequence goes on along the minus strand of CANNDC010000005.1, from coordinate 153,980 downwards.
GTTCGCGTGGGTAGGAAAAAAAAGCCATTTACACTAGTAAAGTTTAGAACGATGAAAGTAGATACGGCGTCAGTTGCTAGTCACTTGGCCAGTGCATCTTCGATTACCCCATATGGACAATTCCTGCGCCGGACGAAACTGGACGAATTACCACAGCTTTGGAACGTATTGAAAGGCGAAATGAGCCTAGTTGGTCCAAGGCCGGGATTGTTTAACCAAAGTGAGCTTACAGAGGCTAGGGAGAGAAACGATGTTTTTGATGTACGTCCAGGAATAACAGGTGAAGCACAAATAAACAATGTTGATATGTCGGTACCAGAGCACTTGGCTAAAATTGATCGAAAAATGATTACTGAGCTTTCAATTGCTAATTACTTTAAATTCATTATTTTGACTATTACAGGAAAAGGTGCCGGTGACGGGATAAGAATTGATAAGAATTGATAAGAATTGTAAAGGTTTACTTTCTCTGAGAACTTGAAGCTTTCTAGGTTTGGTATATAATTCTTCTCACTTCAAGCAGGATGCAGCAAAATGATAGAAACAATAGTAAGGTCGGTCTTAAACACGGAGCGATCAAATAAACGACTTATTACTCTAGTCGTGGATTCATTTTTTATTTGCATATCTTTTTGGTTTGCTCTTTTTATTCGGCTCGATAGTTTTTCTACATTCAGTGAAATTAATTATTGGCTCATTCTTGCCGTACTTTTTCCTCTAAGTATCATTTCATTTATCAAACTAGGGCTTTACCGAGCCGTTTTGAGATACATGAGTTCTCAAGCAGTTTGGGCAGTAGTTGCTGGTGCTACCATTTCAACTTCTGCGCTTATCCTGATCGCATTTTTCTCTTATGTCCCTTTTCCTCGAACAATGCCCCTTATTTATTTCGCGCTAATTCTGGTTTCGGTTGGTGGTTCTAGATTGCTCGTCAGAGCATTAGTTTACAGATTCACCATTACAAAAAAAGAACCTGTGGTGATATATGGGGCGGGCTCCGCTGGAAGACAAACTGCGACAGGAATCGCAGCAGGGATGGAATACTGTGTAACCGCATTTATCGATGACGATTTTAGTAAGCACGGTTCGGTAATTCAGGGGATCCCTGTAATAGGTATCACCGAATTACAAAACTTAATTAATCAAGGTAAGGCAGAACGTATTTTGCTTGCATTACCGAGCGCTAGCCGGAGTGTTCGAAATAGAATAATCAATCAACTTCAGGGGTTTTCTGTTCAAGTACAGACAATGCCAGGTATCAAGGATGTGATTGAGGGCAAAGTTAATCCGTCAGAGTTTGTTGATGTAGATATTGAAGATTTATTAGGTCGTGAGCCTGTAAATCCGTTGCCACAATTAATGGCATTAAATATAACATCAAAAAATGTCATGGTCAGTGGAGCGGGCGGCTCAATTGGGTCAGAGCTTTGTAGACAAATTATTAAGTTTAAACCCACAAAGCTAGTTTTATTTGAGTTATCTGAATACGCACTTTATGAAATTGAGAAAGAGTTAAGTGAGTATATTAAAAAGTATTCTTTAAATATTAAATTGTACCCTTGTTTAGGCTCTGTGCAGCGTGTTAATCGAGTAGAAAATGTCATGCGAGCTTTCGAAATTAATACTGTTTATCATGCAGCGGCATATAAACATGTCCCCCTAGTTGAACACAATGTGGTAGAAGGCATTCGAAATAACGTATTTGGCACTTACGACTCGGCTAAAGCAGCAATAAATGTTGGTGTAGAGACGTTTGTATTAATTTCTACCGATAAGGCCGTGCGGCCTACAAATGTTATGGGAGCGTCTAAACGTATGGCAGAGTTAGTGCTCCAGGCACTATCTGCTGCTGACTTTAATAAGACTACTCGATTTTCAATGGTCCGATTTGGAAATGTATTAGGGTCTTCTGGTTCAGTAGTCCCTCTGTTTAGAAGACAGATCCAGGAAGGCGGACCTATCACGCTCACTGACGAAAACATCACTCGATTTTTTATGACTATTCCTGAAGCCGCTCAATTAGTTATCCAAGCTGGAGCTATGGGAGTTGGAGGAGACGTGTTTGTTTTAGACATGGGCGAATCAGTCAAAATTAAAGATCTAGCGGAAAAGCTAATAAGATTGTCTGGATTTGACGTCAAAGATCAGAACAATCCTGACGGCGACATTGAAATCAAATGTACTGGGTTGAGACCGGGTGAAAAGCTATATGAAGAACTACTAATTGGAGATAACGTTCAAGATACGTACCATGAAAGGATAATGACTGCCAGCGAAGCAATGTTGGTTTGGGATGATCTAGAAGTTATTCTAAACAAGCTGGATAAAGCTTGCCATGACTTTGAACACTTAAAAATTCGCGAAATACTTCACGAAGCACCAACTGGTTTTAACCCGAAAGATGGAATTTGTGACTTAGTTTGGTCTGCTAAGAATGAGAAGGGTAATAATGTCGCAGCCGTTCCTAAACTAAATGTAATAAAGTAAAAATATGTTGCTGTTGAAAAATTAGATAAATATATTTGAGAATTTATTAAACTAGAAAAATTATATTGAATTGTCAAGAAGCCTCGTTTTCCCTCGAGGCTTTTTAATTTTTAATCATACCTATGTCAAATTTATACGTTAACTTAAATTACGGTATGATTTGTGTATAGTTTGCGTATTGATAATTCAGATTGTGTATTGATACCCGTTTTAAAATTTGTAAGGAAGTAAATCAATGAAAGTAACTGTTTTTGGTATTGGCTATGTGGGTTTGGTCCAAGCGGCCGTACTTGCAGAAGTAGGTCATGATGTTGTTTGTGTCGATATCGACCAAAACAAAGTGGATAACCTTGAGAAGGGTATTATTCCCATTTATGAACCTGGCTTAACACCTCTTGTTACCTCTAATTTTGAAGCCGGTAGAGTAAAATTTACCACCGATGCGGATATGGGGGTGAAGCATGGTGAAATCGTCTTTATCGCCGTTGGTACACCTCCTGATGAAGATGGTTCGGCTGACCTGAAATACGTTCTAGCGGTTGCCAAGACCATTGCTGAGTCAATGGAATCTCATAAAATTATTATCAATAAGTCTACGGTCCCTGTTGGTACAGCTGATAAGGTTAAAGCAAAAGTTACAGAAACACTTTCTTCGCTTGGTAAGTCAGTGACGTTTGATGTGGTATCAAATCCTGAGTTCTTGAAAGAGGGGGCGGCAGTAAACGATTGTATGCGCCCTGATCGAATTGTCCTAGGCACTGACAGCGAAACTGCAGAAAAGAAGCTCCGAGAGCTGTATGCTCCATTCAATCGAAACCATGACAAGATAATAGTGATGGATATTCGCAGTGCAGAATTGACTAAGTATGCAGCCAACTGCATGCTGGCGACTAAAATTAGTTTTATGAATGAGATGTCTAATCTTGCTGAGGTTTTTGGCGCTGATATTGAAAATGTGCGTCGTGGAATCGGCTCGGATCCGCGAATTGGCTATCAATTTATCTATCCTGGTTGCGGATACGGTGGTTCATGTTTCCCCAAAGATGTGCAGGCGCTCGCTCGTAGTGCAACAGAGGCTGGGTATACAGCTAAAATATTAGAATCTGTTGAGTCAGTAAACTACAAACAGAAAGAAAAACTGTTTGAATACATCAGTTCACATTTTAAGGGTGAATTACGAGGTAAGACTGTAGCATTGTGGGGTCTATCCTTTAAACCGAATACGGATGATATGAGGGAAGCGTCTAGCCGCGTTCTCATGGAAAAGTTATGGGAAGCTGGCGTAACTGTGCAGGCCTTTGATCCTGAGGCTATGGAAGAAACTCAACGTATTTATGGCGGACGTTCTGACTTGAGATTAATGGGAACAAAAGAAGCTGCTTTGGAAGGAGCAGACTTCTTAGTAATTTGTACAGAATGGCAAGCGTTCCGCGCGCCAGATTTTGAACTAATAAAGCAGAAATTAACGACCCCTTTGTTGTTTGATGGACGAAATCTATTCGAACCATCTTTAATGGCGGAATACGGTTTGCATTACTACGCCATCGGTAGAGGATTATCAATTAAGGAGCGTATTTAAATGAGTCAAGTTAAAAAGGCCGTTATCCCAGTTGCTGGCTTAGGAACGAGAATGTTGCCTGCAACTAAGGCTATTCCAAAAGAAATGTTGCCTGTTGTCGACAAGCCGCTTATTCAATATGTCGTGGCAGAGTGCGTAGCTGCTGGTATTAAAGAAATAATTCTGGTAACTCACGCTAGTAAAAACAGTATTGAAAACCACTTTGATACCAGTTTTGAATTAGAAGCCACGCTTGAAAAACGTGTCAAAAGACAATTGTTGGAAGCGGTGCAGGGCATTTGCCCGAAAGATGTGACCATTATGCATGTTCGTCAAGGCGTTGCGAAAGGTCTAGGGCACGCTGTTTTGTGTGCAAGACCGATGATCGGTGACAATCCCGTTGCCGTTGTATTGCCAGACGTAATCATTGATGATGCCGCATCTGACCCCAAGAAAGACAACCTTGCTGACATGGTAGCCAAATTTAATACCAGTCGCGTAAGCCAAATTATGGTTGAGCAAGTACCTCATGAGGAAGTGCACAAGTATGGTGTAGTTGATCTTGAAGGCTTAGAACTTGCACAAGGTGAATCAGGAAAAATTCATCGAATGGTCGAAAAACCACCAACAGAAGAAGCACCTTCTGATCTCGCTGTAGTAGGGCGCTACGTGTTGTCTGAACACATTTGGGATGAACTCAAAACCACAGCACCTGGCGCGGGTGACGAAATTCAACTTACAGACGCGATTGATACCTTAATGGGCAAAGAACAGGTTGATGCCTATTACATGAAAGGTAAAAGCCATGATTGCGGAAGTAAATTGGGCTATATGAAAGCCAATGTTGAATATGCATTGCGTCATCCAGAAGTGGACGAAGATTTTAGAGAATTTTTGAAAACCATGGTCTAACTTGAATTAGTCTAACTATTTTTCTAATTTAAAAGGCGTCCACTGTATTTTGGACGCCTTTTTTATGCAAAGATTAAAATGATTTTACTCAAATTGAAATTGAACCTTTCATTTTTTGCATCATCTTTTTGCCAATACCTTTTACATTAATTAAATCATCAACAGACGAAAAATCGCCATTTTTATTTCGATAATCTAGGATAGCTTGGGCTTTCTTTGCGCCGACTCCTGGTATGCCTTCGAGCTGTTCAGCAGACGCCTTATTGATATTTATTTTTTGCTCTTGCTTATGCACTTGCTCTTGAGCAATTTTGATCTTTTCCTTGAGTGGTGCCGCTTGAACTGCATTTGATACCGCTAAATGCAGTGCACAGGCGATGACAATAGTGGGTATGAATTTTTTCATTTCGAATTTCCTTATTCTGACTTGTGTTAACTTTTTTGAAAAATAAGCTTGAGTTAGCTCGTTTCTCAGTGCCGTCCAAGGCACAGTTCAAATCTAGAAGTTAACGGCAAAAGAGTAAAGTCTAGTTTAAGTTTGATTGTATATTTAGAGCCTTTTTATTACTGCTTCTGTGAAGTCGGATGTTCCTTGTTGTCCACCCAAATCACGGGTCGTATTCTCTCCAGACTCTATGGTTTCTTGTAATGCTTTTCGGATTTGTCGTGCTTTTTCACCCATATTCAGATACTCAAGCATTTGTATAGACGCAAGTATCACCGAGGTTGGATTAGCCAAGTTTTTGCCTGCTAAACTGGGTGCACTGCCATGAACGGCTTCAAATATAACATTGTCTTTTCCAACAGATGCTCCTGGAACCATCCCTAAACCACCCACGAGTCCGGAACAAAGATCCGAGATGATCTCTCCTTCTTGACCCACACCAACTAGTACGTCGAACTGATTCGGGTTGAGAACCAGTTGCATGCAACAGTGGCTAATTTGAATTTCATTGGATTCTATATCCGGATATAGATTTGCCACTTGTTTTGTTATATCGATAAATTCAGACTGATTTAACTTTTCCATATCGTTTGTATGAACAGCAGTCACTGTTTTACGCCCTTCTTGCCGCGCTAATTCATAAGCGAAAGTTACTAATTGCTCGATACTTTTCATTTCGCAGTCTCGGATGGCTATGATATCAATGTCATCATATCTTGCTTTGGTGCTCTTGAAGGACATCACTGCACGGAGTTTTGCGTAAAATTCGAATCGCCGATTGAGTAACACATTCACTTCATGTTGAGTCTGTTTATCGGGGAAAGTCAGCGGTCCTTTAAGAGTAACCTTGTTCTTGGCAATTAATGCCATCGTCTCGTCTGGCAAAAAGGCGCCTTGAGATTGCAATGAGCATTGTCCCGCTTCAGCAAAGTCATAGCTGAAATCACAACCCGCTTTATCTAAAATCTGCAAAGCAGAATTGACAATGTCAGGGCCCACTCCATCGCCTTTAATAACAGTTATAGTTTGGCTCATGTCTTATTCTCTTATTGTCGAAGCGGCGATGCTTGCCATTCTTTGAAACAATCTTAGCGTATAAAGAGAAGAATCCGAAAAAGATAAATTTAAATAACCTCAACTCGGGATAAGAAATTAGCTAACAATTTAACGCAGTAATAGAGGAAAGTAGTAGCTAGAACGCAAGTTGTTATCCCGAGTTGAGGTTAAATACTACGATAGGTGTGACATGTTGATAACGCGTGATTGGTCGCGGCGATAAATACATTTTCTTCTAAGCCAATTGCATCTAATGCTTGGTTTTTATACTCATTCGTTGAGTTGTCGATACTATTTTGTGCAAAAAACACGTGTATTGCGCCAATTAAACTTAAGCCCATTAATGCTACAACCTGACTTTGCTGAGTGTGCTCAGTGAATTGCGTTGGGCTTTTCTTTTGCTGTTGCAGACAGGAAATCGTAAATTCGGATTGCTGCCAAGCTTGAGCAAGTTTGACAGCATGGGTAAGCAAATTGTCATTGTGTACAGGAGTAAAAAGGTTGGCAATATTGTATTGCTCTTGTGGGTTTCGACGCCATTTTGTGTGACTTTTGATATTTGGCTGAGTAAACAATCCGGCTGTACTGAAACAGACTAGTACAGATGCATTCTCTCCGCTGATCACATTAGTGGATTCAGCCAATGTCGAGGCGATTTGCCCTCTCAAACGGGTAAACTGGATAAAATCTTGCTGTAAGGGAAAGTAATGTTGATTCAACCGGGTTAACAACAACTGTTGTATCAGTAAACTATTTGTTCTTTCGTATCCATGCATCATTAATCCGTGTTTTACCCGCTGAATGGGGAGCTTATTTCGATTAGAGACGCTAGCCGTTTGTTTCAGGTAATCTGCAAAATAGGGCTCTTCACTAATTTGCCTGGCAAGTTTGTCGATATCTACATTGTCACTATTTAAGTGTTCTTGTACTTCAAGCAGCACCGCAGGTGGCTTATTGAGTTTATACTGGGCAGTGTGCGGTTTAGCGTAATAGTTATTCTTTGTGTATATTTCCAACCATTGTGTATTCCACCACTTTTCAATTTGCGCTAAACCCGCCACTTTTTGGGCGGCATAAACTCGATTAACGCCTTGACTATCTACATTGAGCATTGAGGGTGCATTGGCAGAACCAACGGAGAGATCTGCTCCCAGTATTTTGGAGTGGCTAGTCGACAACGTCAGCGTTTTGCTACCAGATTTATGTTTGATGACACTTCCGCTCGGAATCGACGTCGGATAGTCAAGTAAGTTCTCTAAATACTCACTCCATTGAGCAGGGCACTTTAAACAAATTAGTTTGATAACTTCTGCAAAACTCTTAGGTTTTTGATTTTCTCTCAACGTGATTAATACAGACATAAAATGCGCTAGGTAAGCCAGCTGCTGCATTTTGGACAGATTCAATGGCCAAGTTTTGGTTGTCTTAGGGAGTCGAAGAAAATGCAAGCTGATCTGGATTAAGCTTTGCCAAATATGCTGATGATGCTTTCCCAACTGATTATAAAGTGCTTTGCTTTGAACGGAAGCTGGTGAAACAATTGATTTACCTTTGACTAGAAAAGATTCTAGCGCGTCACTTTGTTTTGCATAGATCGACAGTATGCCGGATATAAGTTGTTGGGTGCAGATATCATTAATTCTATTGGCATTACAAAGCAGCATCAAATACACACAAGTGTTAAACGTTAAGTTTTCGATGTAGCTGAGTTTAGACTTATAAAACAGCGGTTGGGCTGCAATGATATCTGGATTTTGTTTGAATTCGTTGAGTAAATTTTCGCTGAATTTTAAGCCGGACCGAATGGTTTCAACACTAATCTCGTTTCGACGGAATTCCGTTAGTAAAGGAGGCAAACTAGTATAGAGACTGACCAGCATTATAAGGTTATTCCGTTAGATATTGTTGATAGGCTCCTTCACCCCAAGCAGTCAGTATATCGTTTTCGAATAGCAAAGGGGTACATTCACTTTGTGTTGTAATTCCATCAGATTTAACGTGTTGGGTTCGGTAAAACATTACTTGAATTCGATTTTCTTGTTTCTTCTTCGCTTCGCTAATATCTGGTGGACCGAGCAATTCTAAAATTGCCTTTCGCTCTGTGCCTAACGTAAGTTTACTAATTTGTACTTTATTAAAGTCCTGTCTATCTTCCCATCCCATATCAGACGAGTCATCTGGATTGAATTTAATCAAACCTACAACAATGGCTGCGTACAAGGCCATTCCAATACCAATACGTTTTACAATCTTACCATTCATAAACTGGGCAATTTTCCTATTTTCAATCCACTTGTTATTTTACTTAAATTTACGTGTAAAAGAACGTAATTCGACGCAAACCAATATGCTTTGGTCGAATTCAAACACTTGTTCTATGCCGCCGCTACTCGATAGCATGGACTATAATTGCTACCGGGTAGTTTCATTCTCTGTTGTTCTACAAACGACTCCAACAATTCATCGAGCAAACTCATTAATTTCGGGTCGCCATTGATCAAAAACGGACCCATCTCACGAATTTGTTTGATTCCTTCCGCTTTGACATTTCCAGCTACAATTCCAGAAAACGCTTTGCGTAAAGCCGCCGCTAACAGGGCTTTAGGTTGGTCTAGATGAAGGTTTAGAGAGGCCATAGATTCATGTGTTGGTGAAAACGGTTGTTGGAACTCGGGCTCAATTTTCAATGACCAATTGAATAGGTAAGAGTCACCGGTTTCTCTGCGCCACCTATAAACTTCCTCTTGGCTATTTTTAATTACCGTAGCAACTTCTGCTGGGTCATCGACAATAATTTGATACAAACTCTGCGCTTCCGCTCCTAGCGTTGCCCCTACAAATTTATCGATAGATTCAAAGTACGCTTTGCTTTGTATCGGACCGGTCAGAATTATCGGCAATCTTTGCTCTTTGTTTTCTTCGTTGAGCATCACCCCTAACAAATATAAAAGCTCTTCTGCCGTGCCGACTCCACCGGGGAAAATCACTATGGCATGAGAGATTCGAACGAACGCCTCTAGCCTTTTTTCGATATCCGGCATGATAACTAATTCATTGACTATGGCGTTTGGCGGCTCAGCAGCGATTATGGAGGGCTCTGAGATGCCTAGATATCGGCCTTGAGAATACCGTTGTTTAGCATGACCAATGGTTGCGCCTTTCATCGGGCCTTTCATCGCGCCGGGTCCGCATCCCGTACATATGTTCATTTCCCGAAGCCCTAGTTGGTAACCGACTTTCTTGGTGTATTTGTATTCATTTTCGTTAATTGAATGGCCTCCCCAACATACGACAATATTTGGATCGCTACCTACTTTTATTGCTTCTGCATGACGCAGCATGTCAAAAACAATATCAGTTAAAATACTTGATGCAGACTTATTCGTTCTCTCTTCGGATTTATATTTCACACCCATGTACAAAATATCTCGTAGCACTGCAAACAAGTGCTCATGCACACCGCGGATTAGCTTGCCATCAACAAAGGCCACAGAGGGAGGGTTAATCAATTCTATTTTGACACCTCGTTCACGTCGAATCAGATTGACATCGAACGTTTGGTAAGGAGCAAACATATTCTCAAAATTATCTTCCTCTACACCTGAGTTCAGCACTGCTAAAGCACAGTTTCTAAACAAGGTATAGAGTTCACTATTAACCGATTGTTTTAGCTTGTTGACTTCAGATTGTGAGAGTTGGCTCAATGTACCTATGGGATTTAACTGGATAGAATTCATAAATTACCTTATTGACGAGCTGAGCGTTGCAGCATGTTCAGTGTAGAAGACATTGATTTAATATCAAATTCGAAGTCAGTTCTAAACGGATTGATATCAAGGCCACCGCGGCGAGTATATTGGGCATACACAGATAGTCTTTCCGGTTGACAATAATTTTTTATGTCGCAGAAAATTCTTTCTACGCATTGCTCGTGAAATTCGTTATGCATTCGAAAGGAAATTAAATACCGAAGTAAACTTTGTTGGTTGATTTTCGGTCCTTGATATTTAATTTGCACACTAGCCCAGTCAGGCTGATTGGTTATCAAACAATTTGACTTCAACAAGTTACTGGTAAGCGTCTCGCTTGCGTAGTTCGACTCTACTTGCAAGACATCAGGTTGCAATTGGTAGTCACTGATCTCAATGTCTAAGTGGTCTATATTGGTTCCGCTCAATTCCCTTAAAGCTAGTTGATTAAAGCGTTCTGGCGCGATAATTTCGACATTTACAGGCGCAGATGCACATCGACTTAAGTCGTCTGTTAATGCTTTTTCTACCGATTGTTGAGATTCAAAGCGAGTTTGATTAAAGCTATTTAAATACAATTTAAAACTTTTAGATTCGATTAAATTTTCAGAGTCAATGGGAACTGAACAACGCAGTATCGCGATTTGAGGTTTCCCTCTGGCATTTAGCCAAGATAATTCGTACCCGTTCCATATATCGATTCCGTCAAAGGGCAAGGCATTATCCAAACCAATTTCATCACGGCTCAAGCTACGCGGAACACCTTGAAGCAATACAGGCGAGTAGTGCTGAGCGTAACCAACTGCTTTACCTAAGGATAATTGCGAGAGCAATTGCTGATTGCGCTCTTCATTTGCATCAGAATTTTTTGTCATTTTCTCGTACCAGTGTATTGTGCATAAAAATATCGCGAAAATAGAGAAAGATTTGGATATAGAAACGGCACTAGACAATTTTGTTTCACGTTACATTGAAGCTCATAAATTAAATAATAGACCTATGGTAACTGAATTCACCCGCGATTGGGTATCCCCTTGTTTAAAAGGAAATAATTTCGATTCTGTTGGCGAAGGTGAGGAGATTCAGTGGCAGCCAATTCTCTGGAACAATACACAGGGGTTAGACGACTTGGCAAAGGCGCTAGAAGTCGAAATTGATCCGAGTTTAATAGTCTATTACACACGCTATTTGAGTAATAATATGGATGCGTCTACACAAAGGGGAGAATTGCAGCTTATCTTTCCATGGAATCATGATGACTTCGCGCAACTTCAAGAAAACCTAATTGGCCATGTCCTTATGAAGCGCAGGTTGGGCCAAGAAGATACATTTTTTATCGGCGTGACAGACGAAGAGGATTTTATTATTAGTCTAGACAACGCAACTGGACAAGTGATGTTGGAACAAGTTGGGTTAGCGCCAAAAGATGTGCTGGCCAATAGCCTTGCTGAATTTCTTGATACCCTTACTCCAGTAACTTCAGCAGGCTAGCGACTTGTTTTTCTAGGTTACTGACCCTTTCTTCCAACCCAGCGATTTTTTCATCTGCTGATTTAGGTTGGGAAGAGTCAAGTTGATCGTTCATCTCTTGTAAATTTAGAAATTGATTGGGATCTTCTTTCCAGTTCTTCAACACAGAAATAATTTCTGGCAGTGGTAATGGCATTATTGCGTGTTTTTTAATGAGCGCTACTGTTGGAGTTGCGCCGCTTTTGGCAATCGAATCACACAATGAGACTATCGTTTGGAGGTTGTGAGAACTAGTATTATTGCGCATGATGAAATTGACTAATAATTGGTTATTCTTCTTATAATATCGCGTATCGGTTTTGCTTGAAAATAGAAATATTTATATAAAACAGATAGATACGTTTTGGCCCTAAATTTGTATTGTTACCGACAATCTAAAACAAATAAATAAAAGGTAACAAAATGAAAAAAGCGTTGATCATTGCGGCTCTTATCATGCCCCTTGCATTATCTGGTTGTGTCATTTCAGTCGATGGTGACGGAGACTACTCCCATCATGCAGATTGGGATGATAGAGAAGTTGAAAATAGGCGTGCCATCGCAGATTTGGTAACAGGAACGAAATTAGCTGCGGTCAAACGTGATTTGGGGACGCCTGATTTTAGCGAATTGTATCAAAGGGAAAGTGGAGAATTTCAGGTTTTATTTTACCGAACTCAGCGCACTAAAGGTGATGGAATCACCACAAAAGATGAATGCACCCCGTTAGTCTTTAAAAACGGCGTTCTACACGGATGGGGAGAAACTGCGTTTTCCGATATTTAAACTTGGCTTAATTAATACTGGGGTCGAAACTATCTCAACAGAGCACTCAGCTGGTCTATTAGTTCGGCCCATTCTGCGTCTTCCTGTAACGAAACGCGTAAAAAATTGGACTGTGCGCTAGTCCAAAATGGTGCATCTTCAATTTTGATGCTTTGATCCAATATCTTATTATTATTGATAAACGACTCGATACTTTTGGGATCGCTATCTAGCCCCAGTTGCACGAATAAGTCGGTTAGCGTTAGGTTATCTGTCAACATGAAAATCTCCTCGTTACTTCCAATCTTAGCAGGTTATTTGAAGCATGCTGATAAATAGCATCTTCGAAGAAAGATAGATATTTTGCAATTTTCCGACCCTACTATGCTCATACGCATATTAACAAAGTATTAACAGCACGAATATGTTCGGGTAAGATAGCCGCAATTAACAGAGCTAACGCGAAATAAAGAGATTACTGATGTCCGCTGCTAAACAAGAGAATGATTTGAACGAAAATATTAAGGCAGTTTTTTTAGCTGCTGAAGACTTAAAAATTGCCGCTTCAATTTTATATCTTGCATACCACGATGACCCTTTATTTCTTGACATATTTCAAGGTGAGAAAGAAGGGTACGAATCAAGGTTAAGGTCAGCAATCAGAGAAGAGCTCAGTGCGTTTTGGCAAGCAAAACAGCCCATGATTGGCTTATTTGAAGAAGATAGACTTTTGGCTGTGGCGTGTTTGATCAGTCCAAACTCCGCATTCGGACCGGGCAGGTTCTGGCATTGGAGACTAAAAATGCTAATGACCGCTGGTTTTCTAGGAACCAAACATATGGTTGATAAAGAGCAGAAAGTGCGAGACCACATGCCCATGGAAAGTTATCACATGCTATCTTTCATCGGGGTTCATCCAGATCACCAACATAGAGGCCTTGGACACATTTTGATGAGTGCTATTGACAGTGTCATGCTGGAAGAAGCACAAAGTGAAGGGGTCGGCGTTTATGTGACTTTGCCTAAATGTCTATCTTTCTTCGAAGATGGCAATTACCAACATGTTGAAGAGTTAGATGTTGCTAATATCAAAGGGCAACTCATGTTTCGGCCGCGTCCGGAGCAATCTGCTTAATAACACAAATCTACTTTCTACGAGATCGGCTATTTTATTTGTACGAAATATCTTACATACATGTAGGATTAACGATAAAAAAACACCATTATACATACCTACAAGATTCATAAGACACTGAAATTTATAGATATAATTTCATTCCTTATACTTTCGTCTAATAATCTTCCAAATTATTTTAAATACCTCCCTAGTAAAAATATTCCCGTGCGCTATCTTTAACCACGTCACAGGGAATCACGACGAGTCAGGATGACACAAGGATGACATAGGACAAGCTAAGGACTAGCATTGCTGAACATACGGATGGACAGCTTTAATGGAAAAAAAGGAAAGGACACACTCAAGGAGAGTGACCCACTTAGGAATAGTGGGATTAGAGGGAAAGGGGCGTATATGGACGTTGACCGGGATGGTTTCAATAGCTACGGATAGCTGAGAAGGATGCTCATAATTCCAATGGTGTGACAGGTGTGGCTTGTCACGCCGTTTTTATTTGTATACCTGCAACATATTTAATACTCATTTCAAAATCCTTTGATTCAAAGGGATTGGTAACTACTTCGTTTGTTCATTACACTATGCAATAGATCAACTATTGAGACCTATTTTTGTCTAAATCCAAAGTTCAAGCACCTAAATTCCAAGTAGCATTTTTCCTGCCCAAATACTGGCTAGTCTGGCTAGGTATAGGAATTCTCTATTTCATATCCTGGATGCCTTTAATAGTTCAAAATCAAATTGGCAAATTATTGGGTAAGGTACTCGCTATTTTAGCTAAAAAGAGAGTTCATATTGCAAAACGTAATTTTGAATTGTGTTTCCCAGAGAAGTCCGAGGAAGAAATTAAGGCTATGCTGAAAGAGCATATTTCTCTTGCGGGAATTGCATTGCTTGAGACTGGGATGGGTTGGTGGTGGCCCGATTGGCGCGTAAAACTCAATGGCAAAATTGAAGGGTACGAACATATTGAAGCCATATTAGCAAAAGGAAAAGGGGTATTTGCACTAGCTATTCATAATATGAGCCTAGAAATGGGGTGTCGTATCGCGGGTTTAAGATATCCTTCGGTAGCGTTGTACAGAAAACACAATAATGCGCTTATGGAGTACATCCAATATCATGGCAGAGCACGATCGAACAAATATATGATCCACAAGCGAAATGCTAAAGGTTTACTCAAAGCCCTAAATGAAGGGGAGGTAGGATTCTATTTTCCAGATCAGGATTATGGCAGGGCACAAAGTGAGTTTGTGCCCTTTTTCGCTGTCGACCAAGTAGCCACCACCAAAGGAACACTGCTATTCGCGAAGAGGGCGAATTGTGAGACTGTATTTATAATGTCCATGAGAACATCAAGTGGTTATGTGGTAAAAGTGCTACCCAGCCTTAATCATTTTCCATCTGGAGACGATAAACTAGATATAACAAGAATTAATAAGCAAGTCGAAGATTTAGTAAGGACCGCACCCACCCAATATTTGTGGATGCACAAACGATTTAAAACTCGACCTAATGAAGACGATCCATCTTTATATTGAATTTCAAAAGACCTTGATGGAAAGAAGGTAATACATGGCTAGAAAACTATCAAACATACTATTCTGGGCAAGATATGTCGGACTAGCATTGGCACTCATTGTAATTGCCGCAATAGTTTTGAACTTACAGAGTTTTAATATCCAAGGACCAAAGCCAGAAGGTGCCAAAAAGTCTAGAAGCGTTTCTGAGGGGATGACTGAATTTTATGCCGCTTACCGAATGTCTTCCAGAAAGCCGTATGAAGAAGATATTGGCGATTTTGTGATGCAGTTAAATACGCCCTCTGAACCTTTGGATGAACGTCTTAAAAACATGGAAAGTTCTCAGAAACCCACATCTTCAAACTGGGTTGGAGAGCATAAATATCGTAGTTTTAGAGCGGGAAATACATTACGAGGTGCCATTTCCGATTATGCTCAAAATGAAGGGATGCAGGTTATCTGGGAACTAGATAAAGATTTTATTATTAAAAATCAATTTCAAATGGAAAACACCATATCCGGATCTCTAGCTAAAATTGCAAGCGCTATAGATGGCAGTTTCGAAGGAGAAGTAATTGCATTTATTTGCCCAAAACAACGTTCACTTATTATCACTGAACAATCTTCAGCATATATACGAGAAAACTGCACCTTGCTAGAGTGATATTAGTTTCAGCTAAACACTGAATCCCAAATCGTGCGCACTGCTTTTCTATGCGCGACGAATTCATCCTGACCCGTCAGTACTTTATTTTGTTGCAAAGTTAGTCTGTGAGAGGCGTTTCGGTATGCCAAATAAGCTTGAGTTAGGGATTCCTGCCATTCAGGCTGAATAAGTCCTAGTTTACTTAGGTCTTCAAGGATTCTCACATTGTCTTGCCACTTAGTGAGACCAGAATTAGATGCCGAATTAGCCAAAACCCAGTATTGAACTAAGAATTCGATATCGGCAATACCGCCCTCATCTTGTTTAATATCAAATTGGTCATTATCTCCTTGCACTAAATGTTCACGCATTTTTAAGCGCATTGAGGTGACTTCTTCTTTTAGTTGATTAATATCTCTGGGAATTCTCAATACTTGATCACGGATTTTCTCGAATTCATCACCTAGATTTGAATCCGCCACAATCACTCTGGCGCGAACAAGTGCTTGATGCTCCCAAGTCCAGGCTTCTTCATTCTGGTATTTACCAAACCCATCAATATGACTGACGAGCAATCCAGACTTACCAGATGGTCGTAAACGCATATCTACTTCGTATAGTTGACCAGATGGCGTCTTAGTCAAAAACAAATGCATAATTCGCTGCGCCAGTTTAGTGTAGAACTGGACTGAGTCTATGGGTTTTGGGCCGTTTGTCTGATCACTAGACCGGCAGTTATGCAGAAAAACTAAGTCGAGGTCAGAGCCGTAGCCCAGTTCAATACCGCCGAGTTTTCCGTAACCAATAATGGCAAAACCTTTTCTATCATCGCTCGCATTAGAGGGAAGGCCATACTTTTCAATCATTTGATGCCATGCAAGATTAACCACCTCAGAAATGATTGCCTCAGCAAGAAAACTCAAGTGATCACTCACTCGCATTACTGGCAAAATATTAGTAACGTCGGCGGCAGCGACTTTTAATTGGTAGATTTGCTTAAATTGTCGCAATGATTCCATTTGTAGTTCAAGATCATCTGGCTCAATGCGCAATAACATTTGCCTGAGTTCCACGGCATAATCTTCAAATGGTGTGATTTGGTATAGATGCTGAGGATGCAGCAATTCGTCCAGTAGAATAGGGTATCGACTAATTAATTCTGCTATCCAAGGACTAGCGTGACATAATTTTACTAGTTGGCCTTGAGCTCCGAGGTTCTCACCAAGCAATTGTAGGTAGGTTGTTCGACCTAATATCTGCCTAAAAATAGTGAGTAACCTTTGAAGCAGTTCCGTCGCTTGTGCAGAAAAGTCACTTAATGAATTTTGCGAACACACTTCTAACACGTTGTTTAATAAACTCGGGATCAGCAAGGAAAGCATGTCTTGTCCGCGTTTTGATACACCGTATCGCAAATTGTGTTTTTTAAAGTCGAATAAGCACGAAAAAAACGATTCATCTAGCGGTTTATCTAACCAGCTTGGCAAAAGCTTTTGCATTTCTTCGATATCAAGATTCATTTGCCACAAATGTTCAAATTCAGCGGCGTAAGAATTTGCTTCAACTGTCGATTTTTTCGGATCTTCTCCTACTAACAGTTGAAACTGTTCATGTATGAACTGCATATGCTTGGTAAGTGTTAGATTGAAATCGTCGATTTTTTCGACTTGCATAATATCGCATAAACGCTCACATTCTGTTGCGTCACCGGTCAATACCTGCGTTTGTTTATCCGCAAATTGTTGTAAGCAATGCTCCACCTTTCTCAAATATAAGTAGGCTGTTTCAAGCTTTTTGGCGTCTTCGGCTGGCAGCAAGTCTTGCTGAATCAATTGAGCAAGCGTTTCCAATAACCCAGTCGACTGCAGTTCAGTTTCTCGTCCTCCTTTGATCAGTTGGAAGCTTTGTACAATAAACTCGACTTCACGAATACCACCTTTGCCAAGTTTGATATTATTTTTCAAACCACGCCTACGGATATCCTGGGCAATAAGACGCTTCATCGTCCTAAGTGAGTCGATAGCACCATAATCAAGATAGCGTCGAAAAACAAAAGGCCGAAGAATGTCGTTCAATTCGTCGCAATATGGACAATTTGGATTAAGGACTCGCGCCTTTACCATGGCATATCGTTCCCATTCTCGACCTTGGTGTTGGTAATAATCTTCCAGTGCGGCAAAATGCACGACTAAAGGTCCACTTTCTCCAAATGGACGTAAACGCATGTCTACTCTAAAAACTTGTCCGTCAACGGTGGTTTGATTTAGCGCTCCAATGAGTTTTTGCGCCAATTTAGTAAAAAATTGTTGATGTTCAATGGGCTTTCTACCGCTTGTGATTTCCCCAGCCTCTGGGTAACAAAAGATTAAATCGATATCGGAAGAAAAATTTAACTCTCTGCCTCCCAGCTTACCCATACCGATAATTAGCAAGGGTAGAGGACCAGATTTACCTTGAGGAATGCCATAGCGATCAGACAAATTACCATACAACCATTGGTATGCTCCAACGATAAGTGCATCAGCTAATGCCGAGACTTTAGCCAATGAAATTTTGATATCTTGTAGGTTCAACAGGTCCAGTATCGCGATTTTAGTCATTTCTATGTGTCTATATTTTCGCAAGATCGAAGCGAGTTCACTTTCCAAAGTGATATCTGCTATGAGATCTGCTAACTCTTTTTCATAGTCAACAGAAGTAGTTTGCAGATCTGAAGCTGAGTCTATAAATACAATGATGTCTGGGTTTTTAATAATATTGGCAGCAACAAAATCACTCAAAGAGAACAACTTCATTAGCGTTTCTTTGGTGTTTTTTGAAACAGTGTAATCAGGATTTTTCTCTGCGAATTCTGCGAAATGTGATTCTGCACGCATTTGAATGCTAGTGAGTAATTGAGTCATAAAATTCGATTGCAGCCTAATGCTAAAAGAGTTTCTTTAGGCTATGATACAACCATAGTAAAGCTTCCGTATAGCCCAATAATCATTGAATGGAGCGTTACAATTTGAATATGCATTTGTTAGTTAACTTAATATCACTCTCGTCAGATATATGGGTTTACCTTGCAATAGATATTGTGCTGGCGATTCTCTTGTTGTTTATGATGAGATTGTTATCTGGGCGAATGGCATCCGTAAGTACTTCAGACGAATTGTGTGCACAAGATAATTTTGCATTTGGCATCAGCGTTGCTGGGCGTATGTTAGCTTTGTGTATTGTCTTATCTGCAGCGGCTGAGAGTTCTGATAAATCCGGATATCTTGTTTCCGCGCTAAGTATGTTGATGTATGGTTTAGTCGGCATTTTTCTGATCAAAATTGGTCGCATTGCTCACGATAAAATAATTTTAAATCGATTAGATAAAGAAAAATTAATCAAAAAACGAAGCACGAGTATTGCGTTGGTTGACTCTGCTAGCTCAATCGCCACAGCGCTCATTATTCGCAGTGTCATGCTTTGGGTTGAGGGCTCTGATGCCAATGCATTATTTGCGATTTTGTCAGGGTTTGTCGTGACGCAAGCGATTTTGTTGGGAACAACCCGAATTTATGAACGCAGATTTAAAGAAAACAATCAAACCGGTACTTTTCAAAAGTCTTTGACTAAAGGACAACTCGCCCTAGCGATTCAACACTCAGGACATTTGTTAGGGACTGCCTTAGTTGTGACAGGATCAAGCTCGTTATTGATTTATAGCCCAGAAGCTTATGTCAGTAATTTAACAGGATGGTTAATTGTCGGCACTGTGATGACGCTTATGTTGGCTATTTTGGTAACCATTGCCAGAAAATTAGTGCTTGCCGGTTTGGATGTTGTGCAGGAAATAGACCAACAGCATAACGTTGGTGTCGCCAGTATCGAGTTGGTTATGAGTGTCGGTATTGCACTTATCGTACTTGGCTTGATAGCCTAGATAACCTCAACGCTGGATAACAACTTGCGTTTTAGCAGCTGTTTTTCCCTATTACTTTTTCTCAATTACTGCCTTAAAATCACTGCATTAAATTTGTTTTCAATAGGCCAGTTATTGACGCACAAATTTGCCTTGTATTAGGACGAACCTGAAGGGCAGTGTTTGTGCGCTATTTATTCTGCTTTATTACTCGCTTAAGTAGAGCAACTGCATGACACTCGCAATGCATTGCCTAAATAACGCACAATCGCTGCAAAAATATATTTTTTGATTCAATGTGTTAGCTAATTTCTTATCCAGAGATCAGGTTAAATAATTTTGTCTATTGAGTCACTTTCAGCATAATTTCATTCAAATACTTGTCTTTGTGACGCGAGTGAGCAAAATCTAACGTTACTTGGTGATTTACTAGTTTTATCTTTTGATCTTTTGAAAGTTTTTTAATCCACATTTCAGCCTTTAACGCGTCAGAATGGTTTTTCATATCCGCTGCAAATACTAAGGTTAACGGTGATTTTCCTTTAAGTGCTTTAGCACATAAACGACCACCCGAATTATGTTCATCGAATCGTCTGGCGAGATCTTTGCAAATGCCGGTGTAATATTGATTCAGCTTGTTTTCAATAATGTAAACGGACCAAATTGTATCTGTGGAAGTGGGCATGTTTGTATATAAAACCGGAAGCTTATTGAATTGAACTTATAGAATTGGAAAAGTGTACAGAATATGACGATAACCTTCCATCCATGAATTTCAGTCTCTGAATATAATTATATAAATTTCCACCTACATATTTCAGTGTACAAGTGTACGCTAAAAGTTGTAGACTCTGCTCCTTTCGTATTCACTCTAGGAAGAAAATTACCTTTGGATGTATCCACGGCTTCAAAAAATAGTATCAACCTAACTGATTCGGGTTATTCTCCCCTAGAGGAACGTTTCAATGCCCTAAGCCACTTTTTGGGTGTTGTGTTTGCGGTAATTGGGTTAGCTTACCTTATTATCCAAAGCCAGGGTGCACTAGTTCTACTCGCCTCTATTATTTATGGTAGTTCGCTAATCGCGATGTTTTTGTCGTCAACTATCTATCACAGTGCAACGGATCCAAAAACTAAAAAGCTTTTTAAACTGTTAGATCATTGTGCAATCTATTTATTAATTGCCGGAACTTACACGCCTTTTGTGGTCTTGAGTATTGGTGGCTGGATTGGCTGGACAGCCTTGGTAGTCATTTGGTCTATCGCTTTGTTTGGTGTGATTTTTAAGTGTAAAGCTGGGTCAAAATACCCCAAGATTTCTATCACTACCTATTTGGCAATGGGGTGGTTAGTTATATTTATGGCTTATCCTTTTTACATTTCTGTGCCGACGGATGGCTTGCTACTTTTGTTAGCCGGTGGATTGTGTTTTAGTTTTGGTGTGATTTTTTATATGGCCAAAAAAGTAAGGTTTACGCACGCTATTTGGCATTTATTTGTTTTGGCTGGCTGCATTTTCCACTATTTTTCTGTTTACTTTTTTGTTCTCTAAAGAGTCGCGCTAGATCAAAACTGAGTTATACTTCTGCACAGTTTAGTTTTTGATACTTTCGGACATCACATATGCTAGTTCCAGACTTTTCTTCGGCTAAAATCCTAGTAGTAGGGGATATAATGTTGGATCGCTATTGGGTCGGACCAACGGGTAGAATCTCCCCAGAGGCTCCTGTACCCGTCGTTGCAATTAGTGATAGTGAAGACAGACCAGGTGGTGCTGCAAACGTGGCCTTGAATGCCGCAGCGCTTGGTGCCAAGGTGACTTTACTTGGCTTGACCGGAGATGATGAAGCTGCGGATAGCCTAACTACCAAGCTTTCTTCATTGGGGGTCGTTTGTGACTTTTTGAGAGTTCCTGATTTCAATACAATTACTAAATTGAGAGTAATGAGTCGCAATCAGCAACTTATTCGCTTAGATTTTGAAAAGAGCTTTGCTTCCGTCGATAAACAAGAGCTTCAAGCTCGTTATGAAGAGATTATTGAAGCAGCAGATCTGGTTATTTTGTCTGATTATGCCAAAGGCGCCTTGAGCCATATTCCCATTCTTATCGAAATAGCAAGGTCGAAGCAAATTCCAGTAATCGTTGACCCGAAAGGAACCGATTTTAGCAAATATGCTGGTGCAACTTTGCTCACGCCAAATATGGGCGAGTTTGAAGCCATTGCTGGTCATTGTGAAGACGAAGAAGTTCTGATTTCCAAAGCGAACAGCCTTATCCAGCAGTTAGATTTGACAGCTTTGTTGGTCACGCGATCTGAAAAAGGAATGACACTGCTGCAACAGAATCAAGATGAATTGCATTTTCCCGCAAAAGCGAAAGAAGTGTACGATGTAACAGGTGCTGGTGACACGGTTATTTCCACCTTGGCGGTATCCATTGCAGCCGGAGCAAGCTTAGAAGATGCCAGCGCACTGGCTAATGAGGCTGCAAGTATCGTTGTGGGTAAATTGGGGACGTCCTCAGTGAGTGCCAATGAATTAATTGAAACGGTATCGAAGCAGGTTAGCCTCAACCGAGGCGTTATGACTCAGCAACAGCTCGCTATGGCGGTAAAACAAGCCAAACGAAATGGCGATAAGATTGTGCTGACTAATGGTTGCTTCGATATTTTGCATGCCGGACATGTATCTTATTTGCAAAACGCCAGTAAATTGGGAGATAAACTAATTGTGGCCGTCAATTCGGACGAGTCTGTTACCGAATTAAAGGGACCTGGACGACCAATCAACAATAGTGATCGTCGCATGGCAGTGCTTGCTGGGCTCGCTTCTGTATTCTGGGTTGTTGAGTTTTCCGAAGACACGCCCGAGCGGTTAATTAGCGAGTTACTCCCTGATATTTTGGTAAAAGGCGGCGATTACCAAGTTGACGAAATTGCTGGCGGAAAGCAAGTCTTAGCTAACGGCGGTGAGGTTAAGGTTCTAAACTTCGAAACGGGCATTTCGACCACTAATATCATTAATAATATTGTGAAAAACAAACAAAAATAGCAACGAAGTTTGGATAGGAAAGTGTACAAGGATTAAAAATTTTAACTGTCCGAGCCAAGGATGGCGAGATCAAGCCAGCATGGATGCTTTCACGGCGGGTTAAAACCTTTTAAGCCATGCAACGCTTTATACCCCGATGTTGAAACATGTATGTCGTAATCCAAGCGCACATGGAGGTCTTGCAGCGTGTTGGAATTATTAGACTAACCAGGCTTTATACACTGAAGTCAAAACATACTGTTTTTCATGTGAACCAAACGAGAATGGAAAAAATAAAAAAAGGATGTATAAATAACCTCCTTTTAAGCAAAGGTTTTCACTAATTATTGACGCTGAAACTCACTGGTTGCATTCCATTTCGGCCAATAGTCATCGCTAGCAATTTGATACCCTACATCAAATAACAATTGGGTATCTTGCAACACTCCACCGAAGTCCCAATTTTCTCTGAAACGGTCACAAACTTGATGATAACAGCCCGTGATGATAACACTCATACGCTTGCGGTAGGTTGCGGTTGCTTCATCCACAGGATCACTTCCACCTTTAGCATAGAGGGCAGGAATACCGACTTTAGCAAAACTAAAATGATCCGAGCGATAGTAAAGTCCAGCTTCTGGTCGTGATTCTTGTGTTAGTACGCGGTTTTGTTTGTTTGCGGCTTCTAGTAAATAATTTTCTAGTTCAGATTTTCCCATACCAACAACAGAGATATCATTGGTTTTGCCCAGTAAATTAAGTGCATCCATGTTGATGTTTGCTACTGTTTTGTCAAACGGAATAATTGGGTTTTCAGAGTAATATTTCGAACCAAGCAAACCACGCTCTTCGGCCGTAACAACTAGAAAAGTTACTGACCTTTCTGGTCGTTCAGTTAGCTTTGCAAACGACTCTGCCATCACTAAACTCGCGGCCATTCCCGTCGCGTTGTCATGAGCTCCGTTATAAATTTGGTCTCCTTCTTTATTTTCATCCTTGCCTAAGTGATCCCAGTGGGCAGTATAAATGATATGCTCATCCGGTGCTTTTGAGCCAGGCAAAGTGGCTATCACATTGTTGCTGACCGATTTCTTGAACGTATGATTAATAGTAATGGAAGCAGTTAGATCTAGTGCTTTGGAATAGGGGGCTTTGAGCGCCTTGGCTTTTTCATCAGCGAAGTTAAGTCCTGCATCTGAGAATACTTTCTGGGCTGCATCTAGGCTAATCCAACCCTCAACAGCAACTCTATCAGCATTGCCGTTTTTACTGACCAAAGAGTACTGAGGACCACTCCAGCTATTGGCCACCACTGACCATCCATAAGATGCAGGTGCGGTTTCATGCACTATAATTGCGCCAGCCGCTCCTTGACGACTTGCTTCTTCGTATTTGTAACTCCATCGACCATAATAGGTCATGGTTTTGCCTTGAAATTTACCACTTTCAGGGTTTTCAAAGCCCGGGTCGTTTACTAATATGACGACGGTCTTTCCTTTTACATCTAATCCTGCGTAGTCGTTCCACTCGTATTCAGGAGCGACAACACCATAGCCTACAAACACGACTTCTGAATCTGTCAATTCGACTCTAGATTGCTCACGCTTGGAAGAAGCGACCATATTTTCTTTGTAAGTAAAAGAGTGATTCCCCATGGTTAGCGTCATATTTGGATTGGTAATGGTTTTCATCAATTCGACGGGTTGAAGATAACTATCGCCATTGCCCGGTTTTAAACCCAGAGCTTTGAAGTTACTAACTAAATAATCTAGGGTTTTTGTTTCACCAATAGTTGTCGGGGAGCGGCCTTCAAATTCATCTGACGATACAATTTTAGTGTGTTGTCTGAGTTTTTCTTCGCTGATAGTTTGATAAACTTTGTCAAAACTAACGGCGTTATTTTTAGCTGCCGTATTTTGTTTACTGCTGTCTGAATGGGAACATGCACTCACAAGATATGTAGTGAGCAGTAGGGTAATTGTGGTTTTTAGTATTTGCATATTATTGCTCTTGTTATTACATTTCCCCCAGTATAAAAAATCCTGCCAATGAGCACTACTACTAGGTTAACTAATTCAACATGGATCTCCATAAGCCACCACATAAATGGAAAGAAACTTGGACACATGTGTTAAAAAGGGCTCCGTTTTCTGAACTTGAGGCCCTTTTTTCACTATCTGATTGGCAATGTTTCCCCAATGCTGAAGGGTTAAATAAATTGATAGCGCAATATAGCTTTCAAACTAATTCCAAGACCCAGACTCAAATCCAGTTTGTTTGTCAATCTGAACTCGATAAAAAACTTCAAGACGAGCAACAGAATCAGTATTACGAGCTTTATATTGCCAATAATAATGAGATTCCGACGCGTCCCGAGTCGTGGCATGATTTGTTCAATGGATTAGTGTGGTTGCAATTTCCAAAGACCAAAAAGCTGCTTAATCAATGGCATGTTCAAGACATCACAGAATATGGCCTTTCTCCTAGAACCATTCGCAGAAACAACATAACGCATTTCGATGAATGTGGTGTAGTGCTTGCTGTTAGAGACAGTGAAAAGGATATTTTGGCCTTGTTAAAGCAACATCTTTGGAGTCAAGCTTTCGTAGAAAATAGACATAAGTGGGGAAATGACATAGAAGCATTTGTGTTTGGTCACGCTAACTATGAAATGCTGCTAAATCCATTTATTGGTCTTACGGGCAAGTGGATAGCGGTTGTTGTTGAAGACGGTTTTTTTTCACTCAGAGCTCTAGAAAAACGTCATCTTCTGGATATCGCTTTGTGCAACCAACTCTCAACACAGCAAGCTTTGTATGATAAGAGAAGTCTTCACCCATTGCCGTTGCTCGGAATTCCCCACTGGTTTAACGAAAATAAACAAGCAAGTTTTTATCAAAATACCGCTTACTTTCGACCTCTAAAATCGCTTAAATTAGGACCAGAATCCATACTATAAAAAACAAGGCAAAAGGTGTGAAGGCAATCAAATAAATTTTCTTACTTTCAAAATCGGTCCATCGACTTATACCCACGGCCAGTAAATACATAGTTAATATTAAATCTGGTCTTATCGCATTGGTGAATCCAAACCAAGTTGATTGCATATCAATACTGAGCAGGTAGGAAAGGGTTAACGGATTCAATGAACCCATCGGCATTTCAGGGTTAGAACTTATAATTAGCATCAATATTGACGCGATAAACCCAATCACCATAGGTAGACTGACCCACCAAGTGAACCCAAACCAATCGGTGAAACCATTCAGGTTATTGTCATCTGCCTTAGTCGCAAAATTCAAATAGGCGGCGAGTATCGCATTTGTCACTAGTTGAAAAAATAATGCGCCTGCAATCATACCAAAGGTAAGGTTTTGTTGGGTCAACGCGGCTCGAAAATTATCTCTCTCGGCAGGACTCACTTCTCCCATGGCAGTTGAGATGTAGACATCCAAATACCAATTAAAGTCGACCACGTTCATATACCAATAAAGCGGTAAAATCCCAAAAAGTGAAACGAATATAAACGGAATCCAAGACCAGTTGTGTTTCTCATTGATAGTATCGAATACGCGACTGGGCTTGGTGAATATCTCGATACAAGCGGAAAAAGGATTATTACTGTATTGCATTAAACATATTCCTGACAATCTACGACGTTATATGGCACATTATTAAAATTTTTTGTGTTTTATACTGTAACAAATTCACTCTGTCACTGACTAACAGTATTAGAGTATTGTAGCGTTATTATTCAAAATAGAATCCAAAGCGAGTATATGGAATGATAGAAATTAAGCAGCTTTCTAAAAAGTTCGAGGTGGAAAACCCGAAGAAGCTGACAGAGCAAGAGAAAAAAGATCCTCGACTACAAGGGCGTTTTTTTCATTCAGTGAAAGATGTGTCTTTCAGCGTAGATGATGGGCAAGTTTTGGGATTGTTGGGTCCTAACGGAGCAGGCAAAACCACAACCTTGCGAGTGCTATCTACGGCACTGCAACCTAATGCTGGGAAAGTCATCATCAATGGTATCGATGTCTTAAAAGATCCCTTGCTAGCCAGAAAAAAAATTGGTTTTTTGTCGGGCTCAACAGGTCTGTATGGCCGGCTTTCTGGTCGCGAAAATATTGAATACTTTGGCCAGCTACATGGAATGGACAAAGCATCCATAGCCCAACGTATTGATGTGCTGGCCAGTATGCTAGATATGCACAGTTTTTTAGACAGGCGATGTGAAAATTTTTCGACTGGGATGAAACAGAAAACCGCCATTGCGCGCGCCGTGGTGCATAGTCCTGAAGTGGTGATTTTGGATGAGCCCACAACTGGGCTAGATATCATGGCAACCCAGACGGTATTGGATTTTATTCGCGGGCTTAAAAAGGATGGAATACCGGTGATTTTCTCAACCCACCACTTAGATGAAGTGGCAGAGTTGTGCGATCAGGTTACTATCATCGATCAAGGTGTAACTATGTTTAATGGCAGTCTAAATGAATTTGAACAACTCTCAGACGGTTCACTTCACAACGCTTTTTTATCAACATTGGCACAAGGATAAATAAAAATTATGTGGTTGGTTTTCTTAAAAGAATTAAAAGAGCTAGTGAGGGATCGTAAGACATTGTTTTTTATGATTGCTTTGCCTATTTTGGTATTTCCGTTGATTATTGGTGTGGTGGGGTACTTTTCCACTAAGGCCATCGAAGATGCTCAAACAAAAGTGCTGAGCTATGCCATCGTTGGTGGACAGTATGCGCCAGCAATCAATCAAAAAATGTCTGAAACCGAGGTGTTTAATTTAGTCGATATCGACGAAAATCAAAATTTCAATCAGCTTATTTCAGAAGGGACGGTCGATTTTATCTTAGAAATCCCAGCGAATTACTCAGACCAAGTGCTCGATTCAGGCCAAGCCATTGTTAAACTTTACCTAAATGACTCTGGCCTTAACTTAGTGTTTAATCGAGTTGATGAAATCGTAAAAGAACAAGTCAAGATCCAACGAGAGCTTGCATTTGATACATTAGGGTTGAACGAACAGCAACAAAAGGCGTTATTAAGGCCGATTGTGCTGGAAAAGGTGAATACCGCAGATAATAGAGAGAATTGGGGGGAAAAGATTGGTGGCATGGTGCCGTATTTCATCTTTATTCTGTGTCTACAAGGCGCTATGTTTCCGGCTACGGACTTGGGGGCAGGAGAGAAAGAAAGAGGCACATTAGAAACACTGCTTATTTCACCTACAGAGCGCTACAAATTGGTGTTAGGTAAGTTTTTCACCGTGGCCTTCGCTGGGCTCACCGCTGCTCTGATAACTGTATCAAGCATGGCTATTTGGGGTTTGATTTTGAGTCAGGGCATGGCAATTGAATTTGTGGTGAACTTTATGTCATCTATCGGCGCAATTGATTTCGTGCTGATGTTTCTAATGCTGGTTCCGGTCGTTGCCATTTTTGCTTCTGTGTTACTCAGTCTTTCTATCTATGCTCGCAGCTTTAAAGAGGCTCAAAGCTATATGGGGACTCTGGTAATTTTAGTCATTATCCCTATTATTCTGGCAGCTTTGCCAGGAGTGGAGCTGAAAGGTGGATGGGCTTGGGTACCTCTAACTAACGTCGCTTTGGCCATCAAGGAGCTAATTAAAGGGACTATGGACTACTTCCAACTATTTGCCATTTTTGGGTCAACTGCAATTATCGCCGCCGCGTTAATCGCCTTTTGTATCTACTGGTTTAACAAAGAGAAAGTGCTATTTAGGTGATGCTAATACCAAAACAAGTGTTGATCTAAGTTTGCCAGTTTAGATTTCTTTAAGTCAGAATGCTCTCACTATTATGAGGGCATTTTTGTTTGCAGTTACTCAGTTGTTACATCAAGAGTTTTCAATATTTGCCTGTCGTCAATTTACAAGTCGTAGGTCACTTTTAATAGAGTTAAAACGATACTTGAGTAGAGTATAGAAATCAGAATACCAAACTGGAAAAAGTGCTTCACTTTATAGTTTGCGGCATTGAATGCCAATAGGTTGGTTTGATACCCGTAAGGCGATATAAAACTGGCACTTGCTGCAAACGCGACCGCTAGTGCAAATGGCATTAAGGGAACCCCTAACACTTCTACTAGCCCATAAGCGAACGGGAACATCAGTGCTGCTGCCGCATTGTTAGTCACCAACTCAGTTAATACCAAAGTAGCAATATAAATTATGACTAATGCTAAGAACGGACTCGTCTCACCTAAGTGAGGAAAGGCTTCTTGGGTTATGGTTTGCAACACACCTGAGTTTTCTAATGCCGTTGCTAAACTCAATGCCCCGACAATCACAATCACGATATTTAGCGGTAAATTGCGCTTGATTTCGGCGTTTGAAGTCACACCAGTCGCCACTAACAACGCCATAAAAAAGACTAAACCAGTTGCTAGATTCAGCGTCGACGTTGCTGCTAGGACAATGGTTAATAGAAAACCACCAAGAATGACAATTTCTTGAAGTTTAGTTAATCGAGTCGGGATTTTTTGTTCAGAGAGGATAAAGAAATTCTTGGTGATATTATGTCGCTTAACAAAATCTGGTCCGGTTGCAAGCAAAAGAAAATCACCCGCTTGAAGTTTGATTTCACCTAGCTTTCCAGATAGCTGTTCGCCATCTCTTCTGATAGCCACCACAGCTGCATCAAACAGTGCACGAAACCCAAGCGCTTTAATCGTCTGACCGATTACTTGAGCACGGTTAGAAACTATCACTTGCGTAAGATTGTCCCTGAGTAACCCATCTGTTTCAGCAAACAAGGTTAGCCCTTTGATATGGCTTAAACTGTCAACTTTCTCTATATTGCCGGAAAATATTAATTTGTCGTTCGCTCGAATGATGATTTCTGGCGTGACAGGAGTAATCAACTCACCCTCTCTAATTATTTCAACGAGAAACAGTTCTGGTAAATTTCTTAGTTGATTGTCCTCAACGGATTTATCTACTAACTCTGAATCAGCAGATACTTTTGCTTCGATAAAGTAGGCTTGAAATTGACTCTTCTTTATATTGATATCAGGTAATAAGGGCATTAACAAAAACATCAATAAACCACAGCTTAAGCCCGCTACTAAACCATACAAAGTAAAATCCCAAAAATTAAAACCGGGATGCCCGTGTTCCACCAAAAAACTATCTACTATCAAGTTGGTAGACGTTCCAATTAAGGTCACAGTGCCCCCAAGAATAGCAGAGTAGGACAGAGGAATGAGCAGTTTAGATGCAGGATGATTTTGATTTTGGCTTACTGGGCCAATCAAACTGGCGACTATGGCGGTATTGTTGAGCAAGGCTGATGAGGTAAATGTAAGCCCAAATAGACGCCAATAGCTCATTGCCAGACTATTTGAAAATAGTTTTCGCCCAAGTCGCTTTATCAGAGATGTTTTATCAACAGCGCTGCTAACCAACAATAGTAATATTAGCGTTAGTAGCCCTTGGTTAGTGAGATTATGAGCGATTTCTGTGATATTGATCTGCTGCGTGGCAAGCAGCAATAGCATCGCACAAGAAAATATAAAGGAAGGGCGCTTTTCCGTGAAGATAAGCGCCAGAATGGTGGCAATAAATATTGCAGCAACTAAAAGTTGATTTATGTCCACTACTCTTGACCTACTTACAATTTAGACAAATCAACTGCATTCCAATGAGGGAAATGCTTCCTTACTAGTGCGTTAAATTCCAACTCAAATTCAGAATGCTGATTACTTGCACCTGACTCTTTATTTTCACTGATAATCATTCCTGCGCCTACCGTACCATTGGTAACTCGATCAATAATGATGAACGCACCGGTTGATCTGTTTTTCGAGTAGGGGTCGCAAGCGACGGTTTGGGTAAGTTTAATGTTCCCCACCGCAATCTCATTTAATTTTAGATGCACAGACTCAGTTTTTTCGAGGGTATTAACATCGATGAGATGATCTAAGTTAGATATCGAACCCGGTACGAATTTGGTAGCAAATTTAAATCCATATTGCTTGTTAGGGATCATCGGGTCGTCAGCCATCCAAACTAAATGTGTTTTATAACTTGAACTATTTAGGGGCAAATTATCTGACTTAACAATGATATCACCGCGCGAGATGTCAATTTCATCTTCTAACGTCAGTGTTGTCGTCAAGGGAGCATAGGCTAGGTCAGCCTCACCTTCAAAATTGACGATCGACTTCACGGTCGACTGCTTTCCAGATGGGAGGGTAGTGACTTTGTCGCCTTTTTTGATAGCTCCAGATACTACAGTACCAGCGAAACCACGAAAGTTTAGGTTAGGGCGATTAACATACTGGACCGGGAATCTAAAGTCAGAAACATTCAAATCATCAGCGATTTCAATGTTTTCTAGAGTGGTCATTAAGGTGTCACCAGAATACCAAGACATATTTTCACTTTTATTGACCACATTGTCGCCGTCTAGTGCTGACATAGGCACAAAGCGGATATCAGGTATATCTAACTGCTTAGAAAACTCTAAATAATCACGTTTAATGTTTTCATAGACGGTTTCGCTATATTCCATTAAATCCATTTTGTTGACGGCCACGATAACGTGTTTAATGCCCAACAAGGAAACAAGAAATGAATGACGGCGCGTTTGTGTTTTGACGCCTCCACGGGCATCAACCATCAAAATCGCTAAATCGCATGTTGAGGCGCCTGTTACCATGTTTCTGGTATATTGTTCGTGCCCTGGCGTATCAGCGATAATAAATTTACGCTTATCGGTAGAGAAATATCGATACGCCACATCAATGGTAATCCCTTGCTCTCTCTCTGATTGCAGACCATCTACTAAAAGTGCTAAATCCACTTTTTCACCAGTAGTACCGACTTTTTTACTATCTTTGGTTATAGCTGCAAGTTGGTCTTCATAGATCATTTTTGAATCATGTAGCAAACGACCGATCAGCGTGCTTTTGCCGTCATCTACGCTTCCGCAAGTTAAAAATCGAAGTAAATCTTTTTTCTCATGCTGATCAAGATAGCTTAAAATATCTGTTTGGAGTAATTCGTTTTCGTTATTCATTTCGTTAGCAACTCACTAAAAAGTAAGGGTTTAATACGGATTCTTTTTGGTTATAACGCAAAGGTTGAGCGTTTTTTGCAAGAGGGTCGTCTGCAGTGATGACTGTCACTTTACCTCCAGCAGCTTCAACGACGGCTTGCGCTGCACCTGTGTCCCATTCGCTGGTTGGCCCCAGTCTGGGATATAAATGGGCATGGCCTTCTGCTACTAAGCAAAGCTTTAATGAGCTTCCCATGGCTACCAGCTCAGTCTCACCTTCTAATTGGTTTAACAAGTTTTGAATTTCGGGGCTTTGATGCGACCGACTACCTACAATCTTCCAAACATCGCCATTAGAGTGACTGATAGGAGAGATTTTTTGTGTATTCTGTCCAGCAATTTTGTACGCCCCTTGACCCAATATTCCGACATAGGTTTGTTCTAGCACAGGTGCATAGACCACACCTAGAATAGGTACACCATTGCTGATCAGTGCGATATTGACCGTAAACTCACCATTTTTTTTCACAAATTCTTTGGTACCGTCAAGAGGATCAACTAACCAATAGTCGTCCCAAGTGCGCCGTTCGCTCCAATCAATATCTGCAGACTCTTCAGATAACACAGGTAAGTCTGAGATTTCTTCTAGCGAGTTGACAATAATATTATGAGCTGCCAAATCTGCTTCTGTTAGTGGGCTCTCATCAGACTTTTCATAAACTGCAAAATCTTTTTGGTAAATTTCCATAACCGCATCACCCGCTTTGTGAGCTATGGAGGTAACTTGATTTGCTAAAGGATGCTCAGTCATCAACTCAAATACCCTTTGTCTAGAAGCAGGTTGTACAATTCCAAAGCAGACTGCTCTGCTGATTGCCCCTTGTAGATCAGGGTGATTTCAGCGTTTTCAGGTGCTTCATAGCTAGAGTCGATACCGGTAAAATCTTTGATGTCGCCTTGCCGTGCTTTTTGATACAGGCCTTTAGGGTCACGTTTCTCACACACTTCTATCGGAGTATCTACAAAGACTTCGATAAATTCATTTTCAGCTAAAAGGCTACGACAAAAATCGCGATCTGTTTTAAACGGGGAAATAAACGCAGTTAACACAATAGTGCCAGAATCTACAAAGAGTTTCGCCACTTCACTTATACGTCTAATATTTTCAACACGGTCAGTATTACTAAAGCCTAAATCGCCACAAAGTCCATGACGGACGTTGTCGCCATCTAGTAGGTAAGTGTGTTTACCTTCATCCGCGAGTTTCTTTTCGAGCAAATTGGCAATAGTCGACTTGCCAGAACCACTTAGTCCTGTTAGCCAGATTACAGCTGGTTTTTGCCCTTTCGCTTTTGCACGGCTGGTTTTATCAATTTCGTGTTGGTGCCAAACTACATTAGTCGCCATTAGAAGTAACCCTCCATTTTTTTCTTCTCCATTGAACCCGAAGAATCGTGATCAATGACGCGCCCTTGACGCTCAGATGTTTTGGTAAGTAACATTTCCTGAATAACCTCTGGTAGGGTGTCTGCTTCAGATTCAACTGCACCCGTAAGAGGATAACAACCCAAGGTTCTGAAGCGAACTGAACGCATTTCAGGTGTTTCGCCTTCCTCAAGAGGCATGCGATCGTCATCAACCATAAATAAGATGCCATCTCTTTCGACACATGGACGAGGCTTGGCAAGATAGAGCGATGGAATATCGATGTTCTCTAAGTATATATATTGCCAAATATCTAATTCAGTCCAGTTAGACATGGGGAATACACGAATACTCTCGCCCTTGTTAATTTGCGAATTGTAAATATTCCATAATTCAGGGCGTTGATTTTTAGGGTCCCAACGATGATTTTCGTCACGGAAAGAGTAAACACGTTCTTTAGCCCGAGATTTTTCTTCATCTCTTCTCGCTCCGCCAAAAGCAGCGTCAAATTTGTGTTCATTTAAAGCTTGCTTCAAAGCGCCTGTTTTCATGATGTCAGTATGTTTGGCACTGCCATGGGTGAATGGTCCCACACCCGCATCTACACCTTCCTGATTGATATGTACTAGCAAATCAAGATCGTATTCTTTGGCGATTTTGTCACGAAATTCAATCATTTCTCGAAACTTCCATGTGGTATCCACATGAAGCAATGGAAAAGGTATTTTTCCTGGCGCGAAAGCTTTGCGCGCTAAATGGAGTAACACTGATGAGTCTTTACCCACTGAATACAGCATGACAGGGTTGTCAAATTCTGCCGCAACTTCACGAAAAATATGAATACTTTCCGCTTCAAGTTGCTTTAAGTGAGTGACTGAAGGAATGCTTTTCGTCATGTTTATGCCTTACGCGATTGGATAGATATATTAAAGGATTATATACATAGAACCATAACACATTTATGGCAAATTCTTGTATGCCATATTTGTCTAGTTAAAAATAAAAAGTAGTAAGAAAAGCAAGAATGAACAAGATGTTAAACATCTTGTTCAATTAGGATAGAAATTATAGGTTGAGTGACTATTTGACCCCGATACTTTTCTTAATAAAACGACTCAATTTCTCTATCAAACCTTGTTAATTTCACTTTCAACCTTTTGAAAGGTTTGGACTATAGACGCCCTAGGTTCATTGTTGAGAAGAGTTACGGTAACAATAACCGCACAATTGACTATAAAGCCGGGAACTATCGCATATAGGTGGTTGTTCAATTCTAGACCATAAATCCACAACAACACTGTGGTAGCTCCAGCGATCATACCAGCTATCGCGCCCAATAATGTCATGCGTTTCCAAAATAGACTAAATAGTACCAACGGACCAAATGCAGCGCCAAAACCTGCCCAAGCATGACTCACAAGGTCGAGAACCGTGCTGTCTCGATTGTAGGCTAAAGCAATGGCAACCGCCGCAACCAAAGCAACGGATATTCGGCCTACAAAAACCAACTCTTTTTGACTGGCACCTCGTCTAAGGAATGCTTGATAAAAATCGCCCGTCAAAGAACTGGAAGTCACCAATAACTGTGAAGATATTGTACTCATAATCGCTGCCAATATTGCGGCAAGCAAAAAGCCGCCTATGAAAGGATTAAACAATACTTGAGATAGGAAAATGAATATGGTTTCTGGATCGCTAATTTCACCTTGCGTTTTCGTTACATACGCCAAACCAAGTAAACCAGTTGCAACTGCACCGAACAAGGCGACTATCATCCAACTCATACCAATTCGACGTGCTACTTTCATGTCGCTGACGTGACGGATAGCCATAAATCTTACGATAATATGGGGTTGTCCAAAATAACCCAGCCCCCAAGACAGCAAAGATATAATGCCTAAAATGCTCAGTGCTTTGCCTGTTGCAGCATCGGTCCAAAGGTCCATCATATTTCCATTTACCTGCTGTAAGCTTTGTGAAACTTCTGCAAATCCACCAACTTCATATAGTACAACAATGGGCACCATGACCAAGGAAATAAACATGATACAACCTTGTACAAAGTCAGTAAGGCTTACTGCTAAGAATCCACCAAATAAGGTATAAAGTACCACTACACCCGCGGTAATATAGAGCCCAGTTATATAGTCTAAGCCAAATGATGATTCGAATAACTTTCCGCCGGCAACTACACCACTGGAAGTATACAGGGTAAAGAAAACGATAATGACAATTGAGGATACGATCCGTAGAACTCGAGTATTGTCTTCAAATCGATTTTCGAAAAAATCGGGAATAGTGAGTGAATTTTTTGCGAGTTCGGTGTAAACCCTGAGTCTTGGGGCTACAAATACATAATTTAGGTATGCCCCTATGGTAAGTCCTACAGCAATCCATATGCTAGACAAGCCGGATACATACATAGCTCCGGGCACGCCCATGAGCATCCATCCACTCATGTCAGAAGCGCCCGCAGACAAAGCGGTCACTTTGGGGCTAAGTGTTCTGCCTCCCAGCATATATTCTTGTATATCCGAAGTAGACTTTCTGAACGCATAAAGCCCGATTGCCAGCATAACTGCAAAATATAGGGCTAAAGCGAGGCTAGTTCCAAATTCCATCTAACTTCCTATTTTTCAATGAGTTTATTTCGACTATGCTAACAAGACTAAAACCATCTGACCAGTTGAGGCTAACTTGCAAGTATCAGTCTATTCATTTGAATCACTTTCCACAAACTTGCTATACGAAATATTGATGTTGAGGCAGCAAGTCTTTGTTATCGAACAACAAAGTATTTATGCAGATCTGGATGGCCTTGATCAAACTGCCTTACACTTATGTGCTATGTGTCCAGATAGCTTTGCACTTTTAGGATATACCAGACTCAGATTTGATGAAATTGCGAGACAAGCAAAAATTGAGCGTGTGGTCATTGGTAAGCATGCTAGAGGTAAAGGGATCGCGAAACATCTGATACAAACCTGTATGGATTTATGCACTAAAAATCAAATGAATGAAATTAAATTATCTGCACAAATAGACGTGTTAACTTTCTATGAAAGCTGGGGGTTTAACGCCGTCGGCGATGGCTACGATGACGGTGGAATTGAGCACAAAAACATGATTAAGAAGCTGATTTAGACGTCACGTCACTAACTAAATCTTATTAGCTAGCGACGCCCCAAGAATTAATTAGACGTTGAAACGGAAGTGAATAACGTCCCCGTCTTTAACTATGTAATCTTTACCTTCAAGACGCCATTTTCCTGCATCTTTGGCACCCTGCTCACCGTTATATTCAACATAATGATCGTAACCCACAATTTCTGCTCTGATAAAGCCTTTTTCAAAGTCAGTGTGAATTTTTCCAGCGGCTTGAGGAGCAGTAGAACCCTCAGGGTAAGTCCAGGCTCTAACTTCTTTTACACCAGCGGTAAAGTAAGTTTGTAACGTTAATAGACTGTAGCCTGCTCGAATTACGCGGTTGAGACCAGGTTCAGTGAGTCCCATTTCTTCCATGAATTCCGCTTTTTCATCTTCTTCCAACTCAGCGATTTCAGATTCTATTTCAGCACATACAGCAACAACGACCGCATTTTCCTGCGCAGCAATCACGCGTACTTGATCTAAGAAAGGATTATTTTCAAAGCCATCATCATTGACGTTGGCAACATACATGGTTGGCTTTAACGTCAACAAATTCATATAACTAATTGCTGCAAGTTCTTCTTTTTCCAAAGGCACAGCTCGAAGTAGCGTTCCTTCATCCAAAGCGGGCTTTATTTTTTCTAGAACCTTTATTTCATACTTGGCATCGGCGTCACCACCTTTGGCCTTTTTCGCGACCCGTAGCAAGGCTTTTTCAACGGTTTCGAGATCAGATAGGGCTAGTTCGGTATTAATAACGTCGATATCTTCTTTCGGATCGACCTTGCCAGCGACATGTACAATATTGTCATTTTCGAAACAACGAACAACATGACCAATAGCATCCGTTTCGCGTATGTTTGCCAAGAACTTATTGCCTAACCCTTCACCTTTGGAAGCTCCCGCAACTAAGCCAGCAATATCAACAAATTCCATGGTGGTTGGAATGACACGTTGAGGATTAACAATAGCAGACAATTTATCTAATCTTTCATCGGGAACCGGCACCACGCCAGTATTAGGCTCAATGGTACAAAATGGAAAGTTTGCTGCTTCAATGCCTGCTTTTGTAAGTGCATTAAAAAGTGTTGATTTACCGACGTTTGGCAATCCGACTATGCCGCATTTAAAGCCCATTGGCTGTTCCTCAATTTGTCTTACAAGTAGGTTTAGTTTGGTTTGAACGAGTGCAGCCGATTCATGGCCTTCGTCAAATCATCTTTGAGTAAAATTTCAGTGCAACGCAGCGCTTCGTCTATAGCTGAATCAATGAGAATTTGATCTTCTTTAGAGGCTTTGCCTAGCACATGTCCCGTCACTTTATTTTTATCGCCAGGATGGCCTATACCAAGCCGTAAACGCAAAAAATTCTTGTTGTTTGCTAATTTTGAAACAATATCTCGAATACCATTTTGACTCGAACTACCACCGATTTTGAACTTGGCTATTCCGGGAGGTAAATCTAATTCGTCAAACGCGACCAACATGTTGTCAACAGGAATACGATAAAAGTTGAGCAAAGCACTGACTGCCTGGCCACTTCGATTCATGTATGTTGTCGGGATGAGTAAGCGAATGTCTCGGCCTTGAATTGCAATTCGGCCTGTGTATCCAAAGAATTTATTTTCTAACTTTAACTGGCAATGATGAGTTTTGGCTAACGCTTCAACAAACCAAGCCCCTGCATTGTGACGTGTGTGTTGATATTCAGGGCCTGGATTTCCCAGGCCCACAATAAGTTGAATATCAGACAATCAACTTATTCCTTGTCTTCTTCTTCTTTCGATTCAGAATCATCAGCATCAGAACCTGCATCATCTTCATCTTCTTCAACAGCAACTTTAGCAAGTTTCACAGTAACCACTGCTTGGTCATGCTCTTCGCCCTTAGCAAGTTCAGACAATACAACACCTTCAGGTACTACGATGTCGGATAAGTGATAAGTTTGGCCAAGTTCAATGTTAGTAATATCTACTTCGATATACTCAGGAAGGTCGCCTGGCAAACAGGTTATTTCAACATCATTAATGTGATGCTCAGCGTGACCACCTTCAACTTTAATCGAATTAGCTTTGTCTTCGTTGATAAAGTGAAGTGGTACGTTTGTAGTTACTTCTTGCTTAGCGTCAATACGTAAGAAATCAATGTGCATGATTTTAAGCTTGTACGGGTGACGTTGAATGTCTTTTAACAACGCCTCAACCTTTTTTCCACCAACATTTAATGTCAGTACTTGCGAATAAAAGGCTTCGAACTCTTGAGCTTGCAATACTTTGTTGTGTGTCAACGTAATTGATTGCGGATCTTTACCCGCGCCGTACAGGATTGCTGGTACTTTGTCTTCACGACGTAGGCGGCGGCTCGCACCTTTCCCCATGTCAGTTCTGACTTCAGCATCCAAATTTAAAATTGCATCAGACATGTTTTAAAACTCCAAATAAATAAAATAGTTGTGAACTTTTGCGACCAAAATTCACATATACCCGAAAAAAACGGGCGGCGAAGTCTAACATCTGGTTTAGTCAGTAACAAGCCGATTAGAACGATAAAACAGAAAATACCCCAGTATTTAGCGAGTTTGCCTATATTTCACGAATTCGCACAGAGTTATTCTTCAGGTCTAAATCAACAAACCCTCGTGTTATTCAATATTAAGACTGAATTTTACTTCACGACCTTCACCCGTCGTATAATTGCCCGCTCCGGCTAAATTACTTAAATTTTCAGTCCCGGAGTGGGGCACAATTTTAAACGTTGAAACAACTTTACCTTGATTGAAAGTCCCTGAGTGAGTCATTGAGAAAGTCCCTTTTTGCGAATTAAATTCGCCTTCAAAATATTCTAGACCAACAAAATCCGCGGAACCATCGGAGCGATACGCCAACAAATACTCTAGTGCACCTTGACCTTGTAACTCGCCTCGATAAGTTTTTTTAATTTCAGCCTTGGTATGTTTAGCTCCATTTTTCATTTCGATAATGCTGGTCTCATTCCAAGATTCAATTACAAAAATATTTTCTTTCATTCTTAACGTCCTTCTAATTGCGCTTAAGTTGTTATACTAGCTCGAATAAAGGGCTCTGGATTGTAAAAAAGCGTCAAATGAATAAAAAGATACAGGATTTAGATCCTGTCAAAGGAGTACTCTGGCAGAACAATGCGAAATCCCAATATCAAATACAACGGTATTGAGAACGCTCAGACAAAGTTGCAGTTTGAAATTTGGTTATGGCCTAATGGGAGTTGAGGACTTTAGCATCACTGTCATCAATGATTCGAGATTCTTTAACTTTTAACGTTTTTCCATATTGTTGAAACGTCATGACGTCCTCTACAATGATGCCTTTAACCTCTATAATCATACCGTCAATCAGTAAATCTTTATTTAGCCCTGATGGCATGTATTTTTTACCATCCTTTGAATCTAGCCCCCAAAACCCACCTTCGATATGTTTGCGTCTAATTGTACCGACTACCGTAATCATGTTATTTGCCTCTTCCTTTGGAACCGCTTCATTCAGCACTATCGATCTAGCCGATTTTTGGCTTTGTTCCGTTTTTATCTTTTCTCCGGCACAACTAACGAGCAGTATGGAAATTATGCCGATAAGTAATTGAGTTTTCAAAATGGACTCCCGTTCCCAAACACTTTACGATTATTGTTATCTCATATCGATACAGGTTGTTGAATTGTTTTTTTATAATCATGCAGCGGCTTGAGTACCCGTTCTAGGAAATTACTTATTAATTTACACTACTTAAGCCCAATCGTTATATTGTTATAAACAGTAAGACATAAGCTTTGTTCAGTTTGAACTCTGGAGCGGATATGCGTGAAATTCTAGATTCCCTTGAATTAGAAAATACCTCAAACGATATGAATATCAATGCACTTCCGTCTTGTTTCGCGGTATCTCAATTGGCTTCTTCATCTATTGGAGCAGTTGGGTGCGCAATTGCAAAACTGATGCAAGATTTAGGTATAGTTAGAGAGTCTCCTAACGTTAGAGTTGATCAAACCCTAGCCTCCTTATGGTTTGCCCAATCAATTCATCCTGTTGGGTGGCAATTGCCACCTGTTTGGGATGACATTGCTGGTGACTATCAAACAATGGATGGTTGGATTAGGCTGCACACCAATTTACCTAAACATAAAAATGCTGCGTTAGAGGTTTTGGGTGTCAAATCATTGCGAAACAAGGTTGCAGAAGTCCTAAAACATGAGGTTGGCGATGTTCTCGAACGGTTAATTGTTGAAGCCGGAGGCGTCGCAGCGAAGATGCGGACTCCTCTGGAGTGGTTAAATCATCCTCAAGGTATTGCATTGCGATCTGAGCCATTAATTCATTGGCATGGAGCTAACCCAATTCAAGTCAGTGATTGGAATCCTACCTTACAACGACCTCTTGATGGCTTAAAAGTGCTAGATCTGACCAGAGTACTGGCTGGGCCAGTTGCAACAAGAACGTTAGCCGGTCTGGGAGCCAAGGTTTTAAGGATAGATCCGCCCGCATGGGAAGAGGCTAACATCGTACCAGATATCACCCTCGGGAAGCGTTGCGCATACATGGACCTTAAACAAGCTGAGGGTAAGAAAATTTTTGAAGAATTACTCTACCAAGCAGATATTTTAGTTCATGGGTATAGGCCAGAAGCGTTAAATAAATTAGGCTTAGATTCGGCATCAATCAGACACATTTCTCCCAATATTATTGATATTTCACTGGATGCTTATGGATGGACCGGACCCTGGTCAAAACGCAGGGGCTTCGATAGCCTAGTGCAAATGAGTAGCGGAATTGCCGCTCAAGGGATGCATTGGGCAAAGACAAATAAACCTTGTCCCCTGCCAGTTCAAGCATTAGATCATGCCACTGGCTACTTGATGGCTGCGGCTGCAATCAGAGCTATCAGTTTTTCGTTAGGAGGAAAATCGTTTTCTCGGGCTAGACTGTCTTTGGCGAGAACAGCTGAACTATTAAAAATATATCCGCAATCAGAGAAAGTAACTTTTGACAACAAAGCTCAACAAAATCACTTTGCAAGTGCATTTGAAACAACTCCATGGGGACAAGCAAGGCGTTTGAGACCCGCTCTAAATATTGAAGGAACAGAGATGAAATGGGATCGGGAGGCATGTGAACTAGGAAGTCACAAGCCCTCATGGAGCGCTAGCTAGTTCAGCTCACCTTGCGCATTTATCTCCTCACAAACCAGATGTATTGGGTTTTAGAGCAGACTCGTAGCGCTCTAGAGACGGAATTCGCTACGCTTTTGTTTGGATTTTAGGTAGTCAGATAGTTTGACTCACCTTGCGCATTTATCTCCTCACAAACCAGATGTCACTACGTTCCACAATCTGGTTCGGAGAAAATGCACTTTAGTACTCAAACATGGCTGATATTGATTCTTCGTTGCTTACTCTGCGG
Organism: uncultured Alteromonadaceae bacterium; assembly: GCA_947503265.1. GTDB lineage: Bacteria > Pseudomonadota > Gammaproteobacteria > Enterobacterales > Alteromonadaceae > Aliiglaciecola. The sequence continues at coordinate 112,228 of CANNDC010000005.1, read as the reverse complement.
ATGGCTTCCGCTAGCATATTAGACAGAGTAAGTTGCTTCACTTTATCTAGTTTTCTGATTTCAGGGCACAATGGAATACTGTCGGTGACTATCACTTCATCGATGACTGACTCTTCTATATTCTTACATGCATTGCCAGAGAATATTGCGTGAGTTGCATAAGCATAGACATTTCTTGCGCCATGCTCTTTTAGCGCTTCCGCTGCTTTACCAAGGGTGCCACCAGTATCGATCATATCGTCAACGATAATACAGTCGCGTCCTTTTACATCACCGATTATGTGCATCACCTGCGCAACATTGGCTTTAGGACGACGTTTATCAATGATGGCTAGATCAGTGTCGTTTAACAGTTTTGCCATGGCTCGAGCCCTGACAACACCGCCGATGTCCGGTGATACTACTACGGGGTTCTCAAAATCGCGTTTGCGCATATCATCCAATAAAATAGGTGTGCCAAATGCGTTGTCTACAGGGACGTCAAAAAATCCTTGAATTTGTTCAGCATGTAGGTCGATGGTCAAAACCCTGTCAACGCCGACATTTGAAAGGAAATCAGCGACCACTTTTGCAGTAATTGGGACGCGAGCAGAACGCACTCGTCTATCTTGTCTAGCATATCCAAAATAAGGGATAACAGCTGTTATTCTTCCCGCTGATGCTCGTCTAAACGCATCAATCATTACAATGAGTTCCATAAGGTTGTCATTGGTTGGCGCACATGTTGATTGAATAATAAAAACATCTGAACCGCGGACATTTTCGTGAATTTCTACACTGATCTCTCCGTCGCTGAAGCGACCCACACTGGCTTGACCAAGTTTAGTGTAAAGCCTGTCGGCTACTTTCTGGGCGAGTTCTGGTACAGCATTACCAGCGAAAAGCTTCATATCAGGCACAAGAAAAATCCTCGGTGCGTAAAATCATTAAATTGTTAGTGACGATTTATTTAACTCAACTATTTTAGAGTGTTAGGTCGTCGTTTTGTTTGCCAAAAAGTCGTGTAAAGGAGATTGATTAACACCGCGAGCAATGAATCCATGGCACTCTGCCGGTAAACTTTTTAAAGCTTGTTCGGCGGCCAAAGGTTCTTCAAAAACGGCGAATAAACAGGCTCCTGTACCTGTCATCCTCGACGGCGCGTATTCTAACAACTGACGTAATAAATATGCAACTTTAGGATAGCATTCACAGACTAATTTTTGGCAATCATTACGTGTTTTTTCAAAACGGTAATCATTCCAATCTATTTTTGCCGTATTTCGGGGTAACTCAGGATGACTAAAAACCTCGGCTGTCGAAATATGGCAATTAGGAAATACTATTAAATATGTTTTCGACGGCAGGTTTACGGGCGTGATTATTTCACCTACACCTTCGGCAAAAGCCGTTTTACCTCTGACAAAAATAGGAACGTCAGCGCCTAAGTCGAGCCCTATCTTGGCTAGTTCATCCAAGGACAAGTTTGTTTTCCATAAATGATTGAGCGCAACAAGGGTTGTCGCAGCATTCGATGAACCACCGCCAATACCGCCACCCATAGGAAGAGATTTATTTAACCAAATATCACAGCCTTTCGCACAATCGGTATGTTCCTGTAACGCTTTAGCCGCTTTGACGATGAGGTTAGTTTCAGGAGGAACACCGTGCAATTTCGATAGCAATTTTATGTCGGCTGATTCTGTTACTTCAAACGCAATCTCGTCTCCATAGTCAACTATCTGAAATAAACTTTGCAGTAAATGGTATCCAGCGTCGTTTCTCCCGGTAATGTGAAGAAACAAATTGAGTTTTGCAGGGCTTGGCCACCAAACTTTAGGTGTTGTCATCACTTTTCCTTTCCTGAACTATTCTGCCAAGAACTAATGCGAATTTTGATTTGATTTTCCTTTTGGGTCATATTTTGAAGTTCAATTTGATGAGGTAACCAGAGATCATTGACCAATTTATATTTACTGTAATCGAGTCTCCACCGAGTGCAATTTTCACATTGTGGCTCCAGACTAGTCACTAGACCAAATTGATCAACAGTAACATTGTCTTCTTCCTCAACCTGTCCTTTAACCCAAAGCGCGAGTTTTTCTACAGGTATGTTCCAACCCGTAATGCGTTTAATAAGGAGTGATGCATTTTTGTCGGTGTAAACTTTATCGTCTGCCTCCAGCTTTGCAAAACCGGGATAGCCTTCCATTTGCATCAATGATGTACCGATGAACGAATTTAAATTTAACTGAAATACTTGCTCTTGTTGCTCCCAATTCATATAAGCACTAAATTTTTCTTCCGGACTCTTAAATGCCATTCTGCCTTTCATCACCCAGTGGTCATAATCTGCGAGTTTGGACTGGTGTGCTTGACGATCAATCTCTTGTTGAGGAACTTGAGTGCTTGTGCAGCCAAATAAAAATATCATCAATAACGCTAACCCAATTTTTAAAGGGCGATGAAAAACAAGTTGATACATGGAATGCTCGGAAAAATTACGATTGTCTAATGGGAACACATATGTCGAGATACTTTCAATAGTTTTGGCTTTTGCGTACAATGCCTGACCCGCCAACTTAGGACACTTCGTACCCACTCTGAATGACTGTAATTGCCATAGGAATCAACCATAAGACTGCTTCAGTTGCACTGAGGGAACAAGTCGCTTTTTCTGCTGAAACCATTGCAGAGGCATTTGCATCCTTGCGTCGCGAGTTAGGTATCGATGAGTCAGTGATTCTTTCTACCTGTAATCGAACTGAACTCTACATTGGTACTGCCGATACGCCTTCTTACGAAACACTAACTTCATCACCAGACAAAGCTAAAATCATGAAATGGTTGGCAGATTTCCATCAAGTCGACTCAGAAGAATTAGCTTCCAATAGTTATGTACTTGATAACAGCAGTGCTATAGAACATGTGATGCGAGTTGCCAGCGGATTGGATTCATTAATATTAGGTGAGCCGCAAATATTGGGACAGGTAAAGCAAGCATTCAACAGTGCCAAGAATTCGGGTGTTGTGGGCTCGCAATTCGAGCGCTTGTTTCAACAAACTTTTTCTGTTGCAAAAAAAGTTCGAACTGAAACTGAAATAGGTGCTAATGCCGTCTCAGTCGCTTTCGCCGCAGTGCAGTTGTCAAAACAAATATTTTCTTCGTTGAGTCAGTCTCGCGTGCTCTTGATTGGAGCAGGGGATACGATTGAACTCGTAGCTAGGCATCTAAAAGAAAATGGTGCGAACCGTATTACTGTTGCCAATCGAACCTTGTCGAGGGCACAAGATCTTGCTAAGCAAATTGATGCTCAAGTTATAACGCTGGCTCACATACCGCAGTTTCTGCATGAGGCAGATATCGTGATTAGTTCCACCGCCAGTACACTGCCTATTCTTGGAAAAGGTATGGTCGAGAGTGCCTTGAAAGATCGCAAACACAAACCTATCTTCTTTGTTGATTTAGCCGTTCCAAGAGACATAGAAAGTGAAGTTGCAGAGTTGGATGATGCTTATCTTTACACGGTAGACGACTTGCAACATATCGTTGAAGAAAATTTAGCCAGTCGCCAGCACGCGGCAGCAGAAGCTGAGTCAATCATTCAAAATCAAGCAAAACTTTTTGTCGATTGGCAGAAATCGCTGCAGTCTATTGATATGCTGAAGGAATTTAGGCAGCAGAATGAAGAGATAAAAAATAAGTTAATGGAAAAAGCCTTAAGCCAATTGGCGGAAGGTAAAGATCCTCAAAAAGTCGTGATAGAATTATCCAATAAATTAACCAATGCACTTTTACATTCGCCAACAAAAGCATTGAGTCGAGCAGCCTCTGAGCAAGACGAAGATCAATTGAAATTATTGCACCAATCACTTGGGTTGCAAAAAAGTACAAAATAATTAGACAGGAACACAATGAAACAATCGGTAGTAAGCAAATTAGAGTCTTTGATTGAGCGATTTGAAGAGGTTCAAGCGTTATTAAGCAACGCGGAAATTATCGCTGATCAAAATAAGTTCCGTGCGCTGTCCAGAGAATATTCGCAACTAGAAAGTGTCGTTAAGGTTTTCCAACAATACCAGCAATGCCAAGAAGATCTCAGTTCTGCACAAGAAATGATGCAAGAAGACGACGCTGAAATGAAAGAAATGGCACAAGAAGAGTTCAAATCGGCTAAACAGTCTATTGAAACCTTAGAAAACGAATTACAAATTTTGCTATTACCTAGGGATCCTAATGATGATAGCAACTGCTTTCTTGAAATTAGGGCAGGAGCAGGAGGTGATGAAGCGGCTATTTTTGCCGGTGACTTGTTTCGAATGTATAGCCGCTATGCGGAAGCTCAGGGATGGCGAGTTGAATTAATCAATGCCAATGAGGGGGAACATGGTGGTTATAAAGAAGTTGTGGCTAATATTGTCGGTGAAGGCGTCTATGGCATTATGAAATTTGAGTCAGGCGGACACAGAGTACAACGCGTTCCTGAGACCGAATCTCAAGGGCGGATTCACACATCCGCCTGCACGGTAGCCGTATTACCAGAAATCCCTGAATCAGAAGCCATTGAAATTAATCCCGCCGATTTGCGAGTCGACACCTACCGAGCTTCGGGTGCAGGTGGTCAGCATGTAAACAAAACAGATTCGGCGATTCGATTGACTCACATTCCTACTGGGGTAGTTGTAGAATGCCAAGATGAGCGCTCTCAACATAAAAATAGAGCGAAAGCGATGTCGGTTCTAAACGCCAGACTGAATCAAATCGAAGAAGAGAAACGCGCTTCTGAAGAGGCTTCTACTCGACGCTCACTAGTAGGAAGTGGTGATCGTTCTGAACGAATTCGTACATATAATTTCCCCCAAGGACGAGTCACAGATCACCGTATCAATCTAACACTATACAAGTTGGATGATGTTATTGCAGGCGACGTAAATGCGTTACTGGAACCCATAAGACAAGAGCATCAGGCAGACTTGTTAGCTTCATTGTCTGAAGAATAAAAAGTCGGTAGTTCCGTGCCAGATACCAGTGCAATTTGTAATTTACTAGCATGGTCGAATCAACAGTTAGCACATTCTCCAAGTGCTGCGGTTGACTCCAGAGTTTTGCTTTGCCATTGCAGCGGATTGACACCGGCGTACTTGATGACTTGGCCTGAAAAACAGGTTCCCTCTTCGGTTGAGCAAGCTTTTATCGCATTGGTGGAAAAACGGAAATTAGGCCATCCTGTTGCCTACTTAATTGGCTATCGCGATTTTTGGACGCTTAGGCTAAAAGTGGCGCCGGATACCTTGATTCCCCGTCCTGAAACCGAACTTCTCGTTGAAACCAGTTTATCCCTTTCCTTGCCTGAAAGTGCTGATGTACTGGATTTAGGAACAGGAACTGGTGCTGTCGCCTTGGCATTGGCAGCAGAAAGACCGAATTGGTCAATAACGGCCGTAGATTCGCAAATGGGAGCAGTTAAATTAGCTCAACAAAATGCAGCTTTGCATAACCTCACCAATGTGAGTATCTATCAAAGTGATTGGTTTCAACAGATAGATAGCAAAAAGTTTGATCTAATAGTCAGCAATCCCCCCTATGTCGAAAGCAACAGTGTTTACTTAAAGCAGGGTGACGTTAGATTCGAGCCATTGAGTGCGCTGACTTCAGGAAAATCTGGATTAGATGATATTGAGTTAATTTGCCAAAGGGCATCAGACTATCTTGTACCAGGGGCAAGTCTGATATTTGAACATGGCTACAATCAGGCTGAAAAAGTCACTCAACTACTTCATAGATACGGATTCGAGCAATGTAGGACTATCGCAGATTTAAACGGTTTAGCTAGAATAACCGGTGGAATTTTGCCTTAATCCAAACAAAGTGACACTTTTTATTGGAGGAGCTCTTCACATAGTGCTAAATTATTTATCTTAATGTTTAGGGGCTGTTGACCTTTACTGTATGAATTTTGTTCTATAACGTGGTTGCCATCTAGAGCCCCTTCTGATCGCGGCGCTGATTTGAAAGCCTAGTGGTTCTAAGCTAAAAGTCAGCAACTCAGAGCAGGAGGCGCTTAGGACGAACCCGAAGGGCAGTGTTTGTGCGTTATTTATTCTGCTTTATTACTCGCTTAAGTAGAGCAACTACATGACACTCGTAATGCATTGCCTAAATAACGCACAATCGCTGCAAAAGTATACAGTAAAGGTCAACAGACCCTAAATCAATTTTGATAACAATAAAGGTCAAACCGTGTCTGATATTTTTCAATTTGCCGAAGACGATGATGACGATGAAAGTAACGTTGCGTTAGGAAGTTGGAAAGTATTAATCGTAGACGATGAACCTGAAGTTCATGCAGTGACGAAACTCGCGCTTTCAGACTTTGTTTTTGAAGAGAAAAACCTTGAATTTGTGAGTGCCTATAGTGGCGCGGAAGCAAGAAAAATACTCAGTAGTTCCTGTGATATCGCCATAGTGTTGTTAGATGTGGTGATGGAGACTGATGAAGCTGGATTAGAAGTCGCGCAATTTATTCGCAATGATTTAAAAAACCATTTCACTCGTATTATATTGAGAACGGGCCAGCCCGGCCAAGCTCCAGAACGAGACGTAATTATTAATTACGATATTAACGATTACAAATCTAAAACCGAACTGACGGCACAAAAACTGTTCACAGTGATAATCGCTACGCTCCGTTCATATCGTGACATTAACCTTATTGAAGAAAACCGCATCGGACTCGAAAAAATTATTTCTGCGTCAGCGAACCTCTTTACTATTCGCTCTTTAGAATATTTTATTGAAGGTATTGTATTACAGCTATCTTCGTTACTAGGCGGTACCAAAGACGCGGCATACATTACATCTGCAGTTGCTGGCCCCGAGCCAATAACCGAAACGGCACCAAAAGAATTTTTTGTGTTCGCTGGCAAAGGTGAGTATGAAAATTTAGAAGGTCGGCTGCTAACTGATGTCGTTAAAGGCGAAAAACTACGAGCTTGTAAACGTGCTATAGCGCGAAGAGAGCTTGTTTACGGCGACGAGTTTATTGCTGCATTTTGTCGAGGTAAAACAACTCGAGGATCACTTCTCTATTTATCTGGTTTACCTCGAAAATTGACTTATTCTGACAAAAAACTGATTGAAATATTTTCGCAAAATGTGCAATTAGCATTTGATAATGTCTTGCTCATGAAAGATGCTGAAGACACTCAACGAGAAATTATTGAAAGGTTGGGTCAAGCGCTAGAAGATAACTTTAGCGCAGGGAAACATGTGCAAAGAATGGTTGAAATGTGCAAGATAATAGCCACAGCTCACGGTTTGAGTGAGAATGAAACACATATGCTGAAGTCTGCACTGCCTTTGCACGACATTGGCAAACTTAAAGTTCCCGCCGACATATTTACACAATCGGAACCCCTCAGCAGTGAACAGCGATCGCTAATTGAAGAGCACGCTGAATATGGTTACCAGTTGCTCAAGGACTCTCGCCGCCCTATGCTGCAAGTCGCCGCAATAATGGCCAGAGAACATCACGAATTTTGGGACGGCAATGGCTATCCGAGAAAATTGAAGGGCGATGAAATACATATTTTTAGCAGAATAACCTCAATTGCAGATGTGTATGATGCGTTACGCAGCAAAGTACATCATAAAGAAGCTTGGCCCGTCGACAAGGTCAAAGCCTATTTTATCGAGCAAAAGGGTAAACAATTCGATCCTCAGTTAGTTGATATTGTAATCGACAACTTCGCACAATTCGAAGCGATTCAGGTTCAGTATTCAGATCAACAAATTATTCAATGATTAGCGTCTAAGGCTTAATGTAAGACGGAGCCTAAGCATAGAATGTACTTATTTATCAAACATCTATATGTCCGTACTTTATGTATTTGCAGTAGCAATGTTTACTTACGGCTTGTAAGACCTTGCCAACCTTTGTCATTCATCGCTACTTTGGCCACTAAAATACCGACTTGGCCAAATTAAACCTTTCAAGGATTTAGCAATTATTCCGATAGAGTGAAAGAGGAATAAATTGTTGGGAGGGGACCTTGCAAGAGTTGGTAAAAGCAATTTCAGACGACAAGCTGTTACAAGCAAGTTGGCTGATAACCAAGAAGTTTTCTTCGGTAGAAGACAGTTTCGATTTGGACAGTGAATTAGCCCTGCTAAGTGAGAAAATGTCAGCGAGTGTTTCTGGTTGCAATCAAGATCTAAAATTGCAATGTCAGATGTTTATAGACACATTTTTTTCAACATTGCTTTTCAGCATTGACACCAGACTAAACTATTCATCTAAAACTTTATTACTCAACAAAGTTTTGTCCAATCGCACGGGAGATCCAGTTTCCCTATCAATCGTATTTTGCGAACTTGCAAAGCAATGTGGTTTGCAAGCTTCTGGGGTAAATTTCCCAGGATGTTTCTTGATCAGGCTGGAATCGAGTCCGGATAGCGCTATCTTTATCGATCCGTTAACCAGACGAATATGCAGTTTTCAGCAATTGCAAGTGCACTACCAAAGTCTGTTTGAACAAGAAAACATTTCAGACATGCCAGAAGAAGCATTGAACCCAGCATCCTCTGCAGAAGTTGTTATCAAGTTATTGCAGGAATTAAAAACAGCTTTTTTGTATGAGGATAACCTAGCTCAGGCACTTGAAGTAATAGAATTACTTATTTTTCTGTGTCCTGAGGACCCTTATGAGAGGCGAGATAGAGGCTTTTTACTTCAGCAACTAGAATGTACTCAAATGGCTAAGTTAGACTATCAATACTTCATACATCATTGTCCAACAGACCCTGATGCGCAATTTTTAAAAACGCAAATACAAAATTGGGACAGTCAAATTCAACAAATTTGGCACTAGGAAGAGTCTAGAGTGTGTTGACCTTTGCTGCATTTTTTAGCACTACAAAAAAATCGCTCTCTATCAAGGGTAAATTCTTGTTACTATCTTGTCATCAACTACCAGAAGTCAGAACTCTCTAACAATGAATAACCAACACACTATCTCAATCGGCGATATTCAAGTTGCCAACAATAAGCCATTTACCCTATTCGGCGGTATGAACGTGCTGGAGTCTCGTGATTTAGCCATGAAGATTGCAGAACACTATAAAGAAGTCACCACTAAGTTAAACATTCCTTATGTGTTCAAAGCCTCGTTTGATAAAGCCAACCGTTCTTCGGTAGCTTCTTATCGAGGACCGGGTATGGAAGAAGGTTTAAAGATATTTGAAGAAATAAAACAGACATTTGATGTGCCTATTATTACCGATGTCCATGAAACATATCAGGCCGCTCCTGTGGCGGAAGTGGTTGACGTTATTCAGTTGCCAGCATTTCTAGCACGACAAACTGATTTAGTGGTTGCGATGGCGAAAACGGATGCAATAATTAATGTAAAAAAACCGCAATTTTTAGCACCTCATGAAATGCGACATATCATTTCCAAGTTTCTCGAAGCTGGCAACGATAAAATAATTTTGTGCGAAAGGGGATCCTGCTACGGTTACAATAACCTAGTGGTTGATATGTTGGGTATGGATGAAATGAAACAGTATGCGCCGGTTATATTTGATGCAACACACGCGTTACAAAAGCCCGGAGGCAGATCAGATTCGGCAGATGGCAGAAGAGCTCAGGCAGCCCAGTTAGCCAGAAGTGGTATGGCGTTAGGAATTGCCGGCTTGTTTATTGAAGCACACCCTGATCCAAACAAAGCGAAATGTGATGGACCTTGCGCACTCAAGCTGGACAAACTATCGCCATACTTGGAACAAATGAAAGCAATGGATGATCTCATTAAGGAGTTCTCCGAATTGGACACAAGTGCTAACTAAACTATATTAGTCAGCGATAACAACTCTGTAGTTAGGAGCTTGTGGACGTGATTTCACAGCTTCTTTTACTAACAAACTTGTTTGAACCTGAGTTTCCAATTTCGCTAAAGTTTCTTCGACAGAAATCTCTGTGTTTGAATCTTTTACTGACGCAATGTTTTGAGCAAGGATAGAGTTTAATGCCAATTGCGCTTCATTTGCTAATTCTGTATTTTCATTGGCGAAAACTGGCTGCGAAAATGCTACCATAGACGCTAAAGAAACTAAAACTTTGTTAACTTTTTTCATAATACTTCTCTCTTAAGTTAAATTAATTGTACTAATGTAAAAAATAATTAATAATTTTCTGTTTTATTAATTACTTGTTAATGATGTTAAATATTTTCTTCTCAATTAATTGATAATTAAGTGAATTTATTTGACGAGCGCATATTACTGATTATTGAAGTCTTTTTAAAATGACATTAATTGGGGGTTGGGTATTAGTTTTTCTAATGATAAAGTAATGAAAGTGTCATATTTCTTATGCTGATTAGATGCGTTTTAGGTGTGAATTAGATAGTTATGAATCGTAGACTCCCCCCGCTAAATGCCTTGAAAGCCTTTGAAGCAGCGGCTCGTCACCTCAGTTTCACTAAAGCTGCGGATGAACTATTCGTGACGCAGGCAGCGGTAAGCCATCAAATAAAAAGCCTTGAAGATTTCTTATCAATGAAACTTTTTTTCAGAAAGAATCGTTCATTGCTTCTAACAGAGCAGGGGCAAAGCTACTATCTTGACTTAAAAGATATCTTTATTTCGCTTCAGGAAGCTACAGAGCGCTTATACGCTTTTGGTACTAAAGGTGCCATTACTATTGCTATGCCGCCTAGTTTCGCCATTCAATGGCTGGTCCCAAGAATAAATAAATTTAGTACGGTTCACCCCGAAATTGATATCCGCATAAAAGCAGTCGACTTTGACGATGGTTTTTTGGCAGAGGACGTTGACGTCGCCATTTATTATGGACGAGGTAAATGGTCTGGCTTGCAAGCCGATAAACTCCACACTGAGTACCTAACTCCAGTTTGTTCACCTATGTTGCTAGATGGAACCAAACCCCTTGATGAGCTGGATGATCTCCGGCATCACATGTTACTTCACGATAGCAGCAGACAATCTTGGAATACCTGGATAAAACATTTTAATGTGACAGGGGTGCAGGTTGAGCAGGGCCCGATCTTCAGTCATACCACCATGGTCTTGCAAGCGGCCGCATTGGGTCAGGGCATAGCGCTTGCCAATAGTGTGTTAGCTCGTCCAGAAATAGCGGCAGGCAGATTACTCTGCCCATTTGAGGAAAAAATTGTCAGTAAAAGTAGTTACTACCTTGTCTGTCATCCCTCACAAGCTGAGCTTGGCAAAATAGCCATATTTCGTCATTGGCTGCTTGAGCAGGTAAGAGAGGATCAAGATGAAGAAGATATCCGTTAATAGCCCTATTGGTTTTGCATCTGAACCGATTGCCGAGTTTATATTCGCCCATGGTGCTGGAGCAAACAAAGAAAGCGAGTTTATGCAGCTAATGATGCGAGAATTATTGACGCATAATATTCAAGTTACCCTTTTTGATTTTCCTTATATGTTAAAAGCGGCAGAAACTGGAAGACGGCATCCACCAAATAAAATGGATATATTGATAGAAGATTTTTCGACAATAATTAATCAGCGAAGTCAGTCTCTGCCACTCTACATTGGCGGCAAATCTATGGGAGGACGGGTCGCTACTATGCTAGAAGACTATTCTGCGGTTAATGGAGTAATTTGTTTTGGATACCCGTTTCATCCAATCGGCAAACCAGAAAAGCTAAGAACCGCCCACCTGTATGATTTCGATAGTCCATTACTTATCGTGCAGGGAGAGCGTGATACGTTTGGCAATTGCGCTCAAGTAGCGTCTTACCATTTGCCTACATCAATTAAACTAGTGTTTATGGATAAAGCGGATCACAGTTTCAAACCCTTGAAATCAAGCGAATACACATTTGCTCAACACATGGCATGCGCAGCTGCGGCCACAAAACATTTTATTGAAGAAACCTTATGAAATATCTATTTATGTTTTCTGCCTTTTCGGCAGGATTATCAGTAATTCTTGGCGCATTTGCTGCACATGGACTTAAAGATAAACTCAGCTCTAGCATGTTGGATGTTTTCCAGACGGGTGTCCAATATCAACTGGCTCATAGTTTAGCCATCTTAGTGTTGGTAGCTTTATATCGAACAATGCCAAATCAATGGCTTGTTTGGGGAGCATCTGCCATGGCGATTGGCGTTTTACTGTTTAGTGGTAGCCTTTATTTGTTGGCGCTTACACAATTAAAATGGTTTGGTCCTATTACGCCTCTCGGTGGACTATGTTTCATTGCTGGCTGGATTTGTGTATTCGTCGCCGCCTACCAGTATTCACCGTCATGATGAAAAGCTTAGTATTTTATTGTCGAGCCGGTTTTGAAACGGACTTGTCTGACGAAATTAGTGCAAAGTCTGCAGAAATGGGCGTATATGGCTATCCTAAGTATACTAAACATTCAGGCTTCATAGAATTTGTATGTCATCAACAAAGTGATGCAGAGCTTTTAATTAAAAAATTGGTGTTTTCAAATCTCGTCTTTGCCAGACAAATGTTTTTAAGCGCTCCTTTGATAGAAGATTTGGACACCCAAGATAGAATTGCGGCTTTGGTGGAAGTGGCGCAAAGTTTTCCTTTGTGCGGTGATATTCGTGTTGAATACCCAGATACAACTGAGGGGCGGGAGCTTTCTAAATTTTGTCGCAAGTTTACCGTGCCATTGCGGCAAACATTAAGAAAGCAAAATCTAATTACCTCGAAAGAAATGAAGAATAAGCCGGTATTACACGCTTTTTTCCTGAATGGCAGTGAAGTGTATTTAGGTTATTCGTTTACCTTCAATAACAATCCAAATCCTCTGGGTATTCTTCGCTTAAAATTCCCTACAAACGCACCGAGCCGCTCAACGTTGAAACTGGACGAAGGTTTTCAAACATTTATACCAACCAACGAGAGGGCAAAAAGATTGGCGGCAGGAATGCATGCTGTCGACTTGGGTGCTTGTCCTGGTGGGTGGACGTATCAGTTAGTCATCCGAGGTATGTTTGTGCAAGCAATTGACAATGGTGCCATGGATCAAGCTCTGATGGACACAGGGCAGGTCAGGTATTTTGCGGAAGATGGCTTTAAGTACCAACCAAGCAAGAAAAATGTTTACTGGTTGGTTTGTGACATGATTGAACAGCCACAAAAAGTAGCACGATTAATGGCTAAGTGGATTGCAAATGAGTGGTGCAAGGAAGCACTGTTTAACCTTAAATTACCTATGAAGCAACGCTATGAATCAGTAAAAAAAGCCATCCAAGAAATAGACGAAGTATTATCTAAACAAAAGCTAAATTATCAGCTTCAAGCTAAACACCTTTATCATGATCGAGAGGAGATCACGGTACACTTACGATTGCTCTAGGACTTCAACTTTTCCAAGAGCCTTAACAGCTGCTTTCATTTTACTTAGCTCTTTGGCCATCATAGCGTGATGTTTTCTTAGTTCAATGGGCGTGTCCGGCCGGTACATGTGAATAACATACAACTTTGTTAATCTTTCAAATGGTGCTGAAATACTCATGTCTGTTGCACGTGCAACTTGGCTTGAAAAGTCAATAGGGCCTTTTGAATCAGCTCGGTAAATTCCCAGTTTCCCTAAAATTTGCTGTGCTTTTAAATAGTAACTGGTGCTTTTATCCAGCTTGGGTTTTCGCCACAGGGGAAGATAAAAAAGGGCAATAAGGGTAAATATTAAAGCAAAAACACCAAACGCAAATAGCGCAACTTTCCTTGGAGTTAATTCGCCGATGAAAGATTTGAATAAATCTTTTTGCTGTTCTTGGTCAAATCCCAACACCCATTTAGTCCAAGCATAATCCACACTATTTAGCATTAAGCGTAAATCGTTTAACCAGGTGACCGAATTAAATCGAGCCAGAGAAAACGGTGAGTTGTACAAAAAGTTTTCTGCTTCCACCGCAGATTGTAAGCCATATTGAATTCTATCAGGCGCTACAACAGCAGTCGGATCGATTCGTTGCCAGCCTGTTTCATCAAACCAAGCTTCAACCCATGCATGAGCGTCATACTGATAGATGCTTAAGTAGTCTGAACGGAGTTCACCACCTTGATAGCCAGTAACCAGTCGGGCAGGGATGCCGCCCAATCTTAACGCATATGCCATAGCACTGGCGTAATGAGAACAAAATCCCTGCTTTGCTTCGAATAAAAATTGATCAACCGGTTCATCTTGCATTAATGGGGGTTTCAAAGTGTAACTGAACCCTTGGTTTTCAAAATACTCAAGTATCTTTTGCGCGAAATCAACATCATCAGGGTGCTGGCTTCGCAAATTGTCTACCCATGCCTGTGTCTTCGGGTTCCCCGTTTTCGGAGGTAACTGTAAATTGATTCTTTTGTCTAAACTGTAAAGCGACTGGTTCAGATTTGCACTAGGGTAAGATTTCACCTTGTACTGAAAGGTACTGACTAAAGGAGCTTGGCTGATCAATTGGTAGTCGTGATTTTGCCATATACGTTGGTTGCTATAGCTACCATCAGGAATTGCCACATCAATCGCGTATAACCAATTTTGATGAGTTGGCTCTGCGAACACTTCGTATTGAAATACTCTGCCTTCTCCTGACGCGTCAAATTCCTCACTGTATTGCCGATATTGATTGTTAATTGCCATTCGTTGGGGGGAAATTTGCCAAGAGGCACCATCAAAGTCTTCTAGCACAATTGCTCGCCAATAGCGTTCTTGTGGTTGCGGAATGTCACCCGTAAAACTAGCGCGGAAAACCAAATCACTTGACTGAGAAAGCTTGGCAATGTCGCCGGGGGTAATTTTTTCTGACAATCCGGTTTCGGTACTTTTAGCCGCGGGCATTTGCCACAGGGGGTCGAATTTGGGCATGACAAGAAAAAGTAACAAGGCAATGGGTAAAGCTTGCAGTCCCATAATGGAGATATCTTTGCTGGTTTGTAACAAGGATTTTGAGGGGCTGTAATGTAATGCAAGAGAGAGAATTAACGCGACCATTAGTAGCAAATAGATAATGCTGAACACAATTCCTTGCTGAAAAATGAATCCACAACCAATTAAAAATCCAACAGTAGTGACCAATTGGTGATAATCCCGGTTATTTCTGAGTAGCATTAATTTGAGTGCACTGGCCATAACCAATAGATTGAGCATGCCAAGTAAAACACCCAGTTGTAGACTGAAGTATGCCAGTACAATGCCGCTCAACAAAGCCAGTAGATTAAGTGTTCTAATAGAGGGAGCGTGTTTGTGCAGTTGAAAGTACAAAGCTAATCTCATGGTAACAGCACAAATAACTAAGATAATGATCCACGCCATCACAGATGTGTACAAGGTCAAACTGGTCAAAAGGAATGTCAAGGTTAGGACAAAATGCGAATGGTTATTGATACTGGAAGTCATACCAATTCAAACTTCTTTGATAGTGGCTAACGATTGAGGGTATATAGCCAATGCTTCGAGACAGGCTTTTTGATGTTCATTACCCGTGGCAGGGAGTATTTGTGTTGTTCCCAGATTTAATCCAAATCGCTGCTCGTTCTTACTCAGTTCCATCACTTGAAAGCACAAGTGACTCAGCTGTTTTTCAATGAATTCGGGTGAAGTTTTTTGCAAAACTAACCAACCTGTATTGGATTGTTGAGTTGAAAACTGCTTAGAAATCATTCCCTGACCTTTAGCCAATTGCTTCCAAGCAACGTGATTTAGTGGCTCGCCTTTCTTATAAGGAGTCAAACTATCAAAATCGTCATAGCCCATGGTTTGTTCGCGTTGTCCATGGCCTTTTGGGTTCTCTGAGGAATTTTGCAATGAAATCGGGGTCGAGATAGGAGCCGGATAAACTAATAAGCTTGTTTTAAATTTGAGGTGTGTCCAACAACGAAACAAACCAAGAGGATAGTAACTGCATATAGTTACTCGGGGAAGTTCGAGTCTTCCGCGGGCTTCGCAAGGTAAAGCCAAATAGACTGGATTTGAAAAATCGTTTAAATCAAGAGTTAGGAAGTTGGCATGCTTATAAAAACCAATTTGCAAATCGCCGTTTGGGCGTTGTTTTTTATGCTCAGATTGATTGAACCAAATGGGTATTTGAATACTGTCGTTGACAAAACCATTATGCGTTTTACCCAATTGCAAATCTAATTTAGAAAAATTCACATAGGTAATAAACAAGTTAAGTAGAAATAGCGATACAAGAAAGTAACACAGCATAATCATAAGGTTATTCTGGTAATTGGTGCCGAGTAAGAATAACCCAGAACACAAGAATAAAAATAAGGCCCCGAATTTCGAAGGGAAAATAAAAATACTCTTATGGTCTAGCTCGAACCGATTGGCCGAAGGAATTCGTTTATCGAGCCATCGACCAAACACTTCATGTCGATTTAGCATCTCAGATTAATTACCTATGCTGCCAATGGATCAATTGCTTCGAGCAATTTGTCACTTAAACTCGCTTGACCGGTTAAATCGGAGGATGATGCACGCATTCTATGTTCTGCCACTGAAGGCAGTACCGCCTGAATGTCTTCAGGTATAACAAAGTCTCTTCCCTCAACAAATGCCCATCCTTTTGCCGCGCTTAACAGTGCTTTGCTCGCTCTGGGAGACAAAGGGTTTGGAAAGGCTTCAGACTCTCTACTGTGAGTAACGAGTTTTAAAACATAATTGACAATGGCATCGGAAGCGTGAACTTTGGTGACTAAATTCTGCAATTCTATTAATTCATCAGTCGTTATTACTGTTTTGAATGCTGAATTCTGTATCTCAGCATCTTGCATTAGCATGTCTTTTTCTGCCTGCCAATCTGGATAGCCCAACTGAATACGCATTAAAAATCTGTCTAATTGTGACTCTGGGAGGGGGTAGGTTCCGGACTGATGAGTTGGGTTTTGCGTGCCTATTACAAAGAATGGACTAGGTAGGGTATGAGTGTTGCCGTCTAAACTAACTTGCTTCTCTTCCATCGCTTCTAATAAAGCACTTTGCGTTTTTGGGCTTGCTCGGTTAATTTCATCAGCCAAGACCATTTGACTAAAAATCGGGCCAGGGTGGAATTCAAAAGAATGGGTATTGTTGTTAAATATATTCAGGCCAAGCATGTCAGCTGGCAGTAAGTCGGAGGTGAATTGAATCCGAGAAAAGTCCATTCCTAGGGCAGCGGCAAGGGCGTGAGATAAGGTTGTTTTACCCATTCCAGGAAGATCTTCGATAAGTAGGTGTCCATCCGCTAACAAACAACTCATAGCGAGTTTTATTTGACGTTTTTTTCCGATGACCAATTTTGAAATTTGATCAATCGCAAGCCCGATCTTTTTTTGCATAGATTCTCGATCCCAAATTGATATAAATAAGGATAGCAATTCGCAACATATCTTTACTCTATGTTAGCAGTAATAACCAATAGCTGTAACGTTTCTAGCGATACCCTAGTCTTTGAGACTATACCTAGGTATATTTTTTACTAAAAAAAGTAAGCTGAACTGGGAATTTTTTACTTATTTTTCAGTCTTGTTAAACATATAATAAAGGCAGCCCCACGAGTAGTAGAAATAACAAACAATGAAAAAAATAACAATTGACGATGATCTTTATGCATTTATAGCATCAAAAACTGAACATATTGGGGAGAGTGCATCCGATATTTTGCGCAGATTATTGATCAAAGATCATGGCTTAAAGGCGGGTAAGCCCAAAGCGGTAGATGTATCTGAACCAAAAGAGATTTCAGTTGCCTTACATGAGCTTAATAAAACAAAGAAAAACCCTAGCGCAATCACAAAGGCTGATGGTGAAGAGTCCATTGTTCAAGCGGCAGGTGTGTTTAAGTTGTTGACAGAACAGAAACTGGCTGCAGACTTGAACAAAGTAGGTCGATTTTTGCTGATTTTAAGTGCGTTACACAAAGCACATGAAGACCATTTTTCAAAAGTACTTGAAATAAAAGGAAAAGGTCGACTGTATTTTGCGAAAGACAAAGGAGCATTGCTGTCATCTGGCAGTAGCACTAATCCTAAACAAATTCCAGATTCTAATTATTGGGTAGTAACAAATAACAATACCGCCAAAAAGCAATCGATGTTAATTGAGGTAGCGAAAGCCCTAGGTTATTCGACTATTAATATTGATAAATTATTACAGCTTTTTTAACTTAATTAATTTATGAGTATATTTAATACCTAACCTAAAGGGAAAATCATGGCTATTCATCCGCAAGCAGGGCAACCTGCAAGCCCAGAGCAGTTAGTAAATGTTGCTAGATTAGTAAGCGCATACTATTCAACCAAACCTGATCTTGATGATGTATCTCAAGCTGTCTCATTCGGTACCTCCGGCCATAGAGGCAGTTCGTTGCTAGGCACTTTTACCGAAACCCACATTGCTGCGATTAGTCAGGCATTGGCAGAGTATCGAGTTTCACAAAATACCACAGGTCCTATTTTCATTGGTATGGATACCCATGCTCTATCGGAACCTGCGTTCATTACCACAGTGGAGGTCTTGGCTGCGAATGGCATCCAAATGTTCGTTCAGCAAGATCGCGGTTACACACCGACACCGGTAATTTCCCATGCAATATTAAATTACAATCAAGGCCGAAACACTGGATTATCTGATGGTATCGTTATTACTCCATCACACAACCCACCTGAAGACGGCGGATTTAAGTACAATCCACCTCACGGTGGTCCCGCTGATAGTGACGCAACGAACTGGATTCAAGACAGGGCAAATACCTTAATCGCTGCAGGGATGAAAGGGGTAAAACGAGTTGATTTTGACCGCGCGATGAATAGCGAATTTGTTAATCAGCAAGATTTCTCTGAAAACTACATTAACGAGCTAGATCAAGTCGTCGATATGCAGGCGATTGCCAATGCAGATCTGTCTTTGGGAACTGACCCTCTGGGAGGAGCGGGGCTTGGATACTGGGATAAAATTGCAGAAAAATACAAAATTAATATAAAGGTAGTGAATGACCAAATAGATCATCAATTCGGGTTTATGCGTCGCGATAAGGATGGAAAAATTCGTATGGATTGCTCTTCGCCGTATGCGATGGCTGGCTTGATTGACCTCAGACAAGATTTTGATATTGCCTTCGGCAACGATCCAGATTTTGACCGTCATGGCATAGTGACGCCTCACTCAGGGCTGATGAATCCCAATCACTACCTGGCAGTAGCAATTAACTATTTGTATCAGTATCGCCCTGACTGGGATGCCAATTTGAAAATTGGTAAAACTCTGGTATCGAGTAGCATGATAGATAGAGTTGCCAAGTCGTTAGGTCGTGACATGTCCGAAATGCCAGTAGGATTCAAATGGTTTGTGCAAGGAATGCTAAACGGAGAGTTTGGGTTTTCAGGCGAAGAAAGTGCTGGCGGTATCTTCCTTCGTCGCAATGGTCAAGCGTGGGCGACGGATAAAGATGGCATCATTTTATGTTTGTTAGCAGCAGAAATAAAAGCCGTTACTGACAGCGATCCTGGTGAGCATTATGCGCAGTTAACCGAGCATTTTGGTTCTCCAAGTTATAGGCGTATAGATGTAGCAGCCACTCATGCTCAAAAACAAGTTCTTAGTGGTATGGATAAGAGTGTAATAACCTCTCAAGAATTGGCTGGTGAACCTATTACTAATATTCAAACTCATGCCCCCGGAAACAATGCTGCAATCGGTGGTGTAAAAGTGAGCACCGAAAATGGTTGGTTTGCTGCTAGACCATCAGGTACGGAAAATGTTTACAAAATATACGCTGAAAGTTTCAACGGTGAAGATCATTTAGAGAAGTTGTTGGGTGAAGCTCAAAATCTGGTCGACGGCGTTTTTAAACACGAGAATGTTTAAAAAATATTTAAATCCTGTTAAATAATTGTAAATTAATTACAGAATATTTGCCTTTATGTGTAATTAATCTAAAAATTAACAATTATTTAACAGAAATTCGTTTTATTTCCTGTTAAAAATGTTCCAAGTTTTTCCAAAGTGAAATTAAATTACACTTTTACAGCATTCAGGATTTAAAGAATGAATAAAAAGACAACCAAAAGTAAAGCGGTATCTACATCTCCAAAGCTGGACAAAGCAGATATCAAAGAAGCCATCGTGCGCCATCTTCACAGTACTTTAGGGACTGATGAAAATAAGGCAAATAATCATGCTTGGTGGAAAGCTGCTTGTGCTGCTGTCCAAGAACAAGTGCTCGAAGCTTTGCGCAAAACTCAAAAAACTCACTATTTGAACGATACGCGCGCAGTTCACTATTTTTCTGCTGAATTCCTAATGGGTCGACTTATGTCGAACAATCTGCACAATCTTGGGCTGTTCGAAGTAACAGACCAAGCTCTAAAAGAGCTTGGCGTGAGCTTAACAGATATTATGGAAGAAGAGCCTGATATGGCGTTAGGTAATGGGGGCTTAGGTCGATTGGCAGCCTGTTTTATCGATTCCTTAGCTACTATGGATCTTCCTGCAGTAGGTTACGGAATTCACTATGAGCACGGTCTATTTCGCCAAGAAATTAAAAACGGTGCACAGATAGAACGACCCGATAGCTGGAGAGATTATGGCAACCCTTGGGAAATTTGCCGTCCAGAATCCATTCAGGAAATCTCTTTGTACGGTTATGTAGAAACAAAATACGGCGAGAAAGGCAAAATTCACAAAGAATGGCATCCAGGTTCAATTGTTAAAGGTATTCCTTGGGATATTCCTATCGTTGGTTTTGGCGGTAAAACAGTTAACGTTTTGCGTCTCTGGGAAAGTCAGGCGTCAAATTACTTCAACTGGGATGTATTTAATGCGGGTGGATATGTCGATGCACAAAGCGAAAATGTTCAGGCAGAGACCATTTCCAAAGTACTCTATCCAAACGACGAGACCGAAGCAGGTAAAGAACTTCGTCTAATTCAACAGTATTTTTTCTGCGCCTGTTCATTAAAAGACATTATTCGTCGATACAAACGTGCACACGGAGATGACTGGAGTCGTTTCTCTGACCAAGTTGTCGTGCAATTAAATGACACGCATCCCGCAATTGCGATTCCTGAGTTGATGAGAATTTTGGTGGATCGTGCAGATATGAATTGGGATGACGCTTGGGAAATATGTACTAAAACATTCGCATATACAAACCATACGCTATTGCCTGAGGCATTGGAAAAATGGCCTGCTCGTATGATCGAAAAAATTCTCCCTCGTCACCTAGAGATCATTTACGAAATTAACCACAGATTCTTGGAACAAGTTGAGAAAAAGTGGCCAGGAAATTCGCAAATAAAACAGAAGCTTTCCATTATTGAAGGTAATAACGACAAAATGGTGCGTATGGGCAACTTGTCAGTTATCGGTTCATTTGCTGTCAATGGAGTCGCTGAGATTCACTCAAAATTAGTTAAACAGAATCTGTTTCCTGAGTTTGATGAACTTTGGCCAAATAAACTGACTAACGTAACCAATGGTATAACCCCTAGACGTTGGTTAAAAGCCTGTAATCCTGCTCTTTCTTCTTTGATTGATAAGAAGATCGGCTCAGATTGGCCACTCAATCTGGAAAAATTGGTAGAGCTAGATAAGTTTGCCGAAGACACTAAGTTCCAAAAAGACTTTATGAAGATAAAACATCAAAATAAAGTCGCTTTAACTAGAGAAGTTAAGGATTTGACTGGTATTGATATCGATCCAAAAGCGATTTTTGATATTCAAATAAAACGTCTTCATGAGTATAAACGCCAGCACTTAAATCTTTTGCACATAATGGCTTTGTACAAGCGTTTGCTTGAAAACCCAGATTATGACATGCATCCAAGAGTTTTCATATTTGGCGCAAAAGCTGCTCCGGCATATACGCTGGCAAAAGACATTATCTATGCAATCAATCAGGTTGCCGAGAAAATTAATAATGACGTTCGGGTCAACAGCAAACTAAAAGTTGTATTCTTGCCAAATTACCGAGTCAGTCTAGCCGAAAAAATGATTCCAGCTGCCGATGTATCTGAGCAAATTTCTACCGCAGGTAAGGAAGCCTCTGGTACGGGTAATATGAAGTTGTCCCTCAACGGCGCACTAACTATCGGTACTCTTGATGGCGCTAATATCGAAATTGCTGAGGAAGTTGGGGATGAAAACATATTCATCTTCGGTCTTACGGTTGAAGACGTGGCTAAATTGCATGAAAAAGGCTACAACCCCCATGATTATTACTTCAATAATCCTGAGCTGAAAGCAGTGTTAGATTGGTTAGAGACAGATTACTTCACCCCAGGTAAGCCAGGAGCGTTAGCGTCAATCAAGCACAGCTTATTGGATGGTGGTGATCCATTCTTATGCCTTGCTGATTATGAATCTTATTCAGAAGCACAGAAGAAAGTCGATATTGCTTATCGAGATTCCAGCAATTGGGCGAAAATGGCCATCTTAAATACAGCGAGAATGGGTAAGTTTACCTCAGACCGCTCAATTAAGGATTATGTTGAGCGCATTTGGAAGCTTGATCCGTGTAAAGTTGATGGATAATTTTTAAACCATGCCGTTTTATCAGTGATTAAGCGCTAATTTAGCGCAAAATAACCTGTAAAAAGCCCAAAATTTGATTTGGGCTTTTTTTATGTCATTAATAAGTATAGACTTCTTCTAATTGCGGTACGTCGTAACTTTAATTAGTGAAGCATGAGTGACATCCACAAATCGCTAGTAACGATCCCAAATCGGTATGCGTTTTTAGATCGCATCGACCAGTTAGTTAAAAATAAGACAAACCTGTCTTTAATGCTCATTGATGTTGTTCGTTTTTCTGATGTAAGCAGTTCTCTAGGATTTCGCGTTGGCGATGTGATTTTGTTAGGTATTGCCAACAGAGTGAATCAATTGTTTGGCAGCGATGTTTTACTGGGAAGAATAAGCGGTGATATTTTTGGCTTGGTGTTTTCAGGATGTCTAAGTGAATCGCAACTTAGAGAACAATTCGATCGTTTAATAGAGCATTTCAAAACCCCAATCAATTTTGATGGCCACGCGTTCATCGCTGATTTTAATGTAGGGGCAGTCGTCAATCTCCCCGACAATAAAGACACCATCAAATTATTAGCTCGTGCTGAAACAGCACTAAAGCAAGCGAAAGAAAGCAAATATACAAATTTACAGATCCTAAGTTTAAGCAAGGCGCCTCATACAGGCCGCTCACTTGCACTTAAAGCTGATTTGCAACGTGCATTCTCTAAAAACGAGTTAGAGATTTATTTTCAGCCGAAAGTAAATTTGAATACGCTAGAAGTCGTCGGCGCGGAATGTCTACTTAGGTGGAATCACCCGTTAGACGGGGTGTTGTTTCCCGGTTCGCTGATAGAAGCTGCTGAATCCTATAACATGATGAATGAATTAGGATATTGGACACTTGAACAGGCCTTTAAGAGTGCACTGCAGTTTCGCTTGCAGGGCATAGATATCGTATTAGCAGTCAATATGTCACCTACACAACTATACGATATCAACTTTATTCCAACATTGACTTCTTTGAGTGAAACCTACTGTGTTGAGTTGAATCAGTTTGAATTAGAATTGACTGAGGATGTGGCATTTTCCAATTCATTGATGGTTAAAAAGCAATTGTCAGAAGCCAGAGCCTTAGGCCTGAACATCGCAGTAGATGACTTTGGCAAAGGGTACTCAAACTTAGCCCAAATTAGAGACATAGAGGTCGATATTATAAAGATCGACAAAAGCTTTGTTATGGAGCTAGAACTCAACCCTGTTAACCTGGCTATTATCAAAGCGGTTCAGTTAATTGGTGAAGCAATGGAATGTGATATAGTTGCAGAGGGAGTTGAGAGCATGGAGCAAATGCACATATTGCGTGAAGCAGGCATTAAACGTGGGCAAGGATTCCTATTTTCCAAAGCCATTCCAGAGTCAGATTTTGTCGAACTTTGCCGTCTAGAACTGTCTGTCGGCACATCATTTCCACTAGATTCAAGAGCAGGTTAATAAGTAAAGCAATGGAACAACTTCTTCGACACGGAGATTTCTTATCTCTTTCGCGTCAAACTCCTCAATTATTTGCTACCCCCAGTCAGTTCATCTTACAAAATGGAACTCAGGTAGAAATATTGGCAGAGGGAATAATATCTTTTCACCCAAAACATGCAGGAAATAAAGATATTGTCTTGTCTTGCGGAATTCACGGCAATGAAACCGCACCCATTGAGATATGTGACGAACTGGTGCGCAACATTTTGACTGAAAAAATAGAACTCGCCCATAGAGTGCTGTTTATTTTTGGAAATTTACCGTCGATGGACATCGAACAGCGCTTTGTAGAAGAAAACCTCAATCGACTCTTTAATGGTGCTCATTCTGATGGAAAAGGGTTAGTTAATGCCGAAAGAAAGCGAGCTAAATTATTGGAGCAGGCGGTTGCTAATTTCTACAACTTTCGTCAAACGGGATCAATAAGATTTCACTACGATTTACACACTGCAATACGAGCGTCGAAAAATGACAAATTTGCCGTATATCCATATTTGCATGGGCATGCACATAATACTGAACAGTTAGCATTTTTACTCGAATGCGGTGTAAACACAATTCTGTTATCAGAGAGTCCGACAACTACTTTTAGCTATTTTTCTTCTTTCCAGTTTGGCGCACATGCTTTTACTGTCGAATTGGGAAAGGTGAAACCCTTTGGTCAAAATGATATGACGCAATTCTCTCAAGTGAAGTTGTGTCTGCGCGAACTAGTTACTCAAATGCATCGACAAATTCCGCCTTACGACGCCAATAAAATGCTTATTTATAGAGTTAATCAAGTGATCAATAAAAGCCAGGCCGATTTTACCTTGACCTTTGATGATAAAACGCCCAATTTCACTGATTTTAAGCAAGGAGAGCTGTTAGCCTATGAAAGCGGAAAATCTTTTTATTGCCAGCAGGATGGAGAAGCTATTGTCTTCCCCAATGCAAATGTAGCGATTGGACAGCGAGCACTATTAACCGTTATCCCTTGCCAAATTTAACTCGAAACTAATTTTATAGACTGAAGGAACAAACATGCTAGTAACGACAACCAATAATCTTGAAGGTAAGCGAATAGAAAAATACTATGGTGTGGTAGTCGGCGAAGCTATCATGGGAGCCAATGTATTCAAGGATATTTTTGCTTCTATCCGAGATATAGTAGGTGGACGTTCTGGCTCTTACGAGCAAGAGCTAACAAAAGCACGAAAAATAGCGTTTGCAGAGTTGACGGAGGAAGCCTCCATGCTAGGTGCTAATGCGGTGATTGGTGTAGATATTGACTATGAAGTAATTGGGCAAAAAGGCAGTATGTTGATGGTGAGCATATGTGGTACGGCTGTGAAATATTCTGATTAACCAGAACTCTGAGTAAGAAATTCAATGGGTTTTCCACCAGTGATTGCTGACTTCAATAAGACCGGCTTTTTTAAATGAATCGCGAGCAAGATTACAATCGTTTTGGTTTAAAAAATCGCCTAGTTTTAAACTCACTTTCTCATCAGATAGAATCATTTTCGGCCGGTCAAACGAAGTTTCCGCTTCAATGATATTAAGATGAGTATCTTTTTTAGCAAATTGCCAAGAAAACGTGGGTCTTTTAATCCCACACTCTACAACAATTTCCTGAGAAGCTATGGTGATAACTTGTTTGGCGTGACAATTCAGACTCACTCTGTACATCAACAATCCAAGCAACCCCACTTCTAATCCGGCGAAAGGCAAAATGACCCAAGCACCAAACATAGACCAAATAAGGGCGATGCTGATAACAAAAAAACCAATGACAGAAATAAACCACTTAACCTCTAACCAGCTCGCGGAACGATTAGGTTTCAATATTATGGTTGTTTTATGAGGAGAATATTCTGTGGTTACCATGGCATAAAATTGTGTTTTAATAGCTCGCTTTAAAGAATGACTGATCCAAATTAAAATTATTGATCCAATTTGAATAACTGTGTTTATCAGTCGTATCACTAAGTATTGAGTAGTATTATTTCTTCATGAGTCGCTATTTGTCCACTTTTAACATAAGAGTTCTGTTGTCCGTTATTTGGCTGGGAATATTCGTCTCCCTTGCTGATCCTATTTTGACATTTGTTGAGTATAGTGGCTTCGCTCTTCTTGGCATTTTAGGCGCCATTTTTGCCAACTCCACCGGAGCAGGTGGAGGCGTTATATTTGTTCCTTTTTTTAATCAGCTTAATTTCGACGCCAATACTACGGTCGCTACCAGTTTTGCTATACAGTGTTGTGGCATGACCGCTGGCGCGCTTTCTTGGTGGGCGTTTTATCGTTACAAACAGACTCAAAACGCAGATTGGAATGAAACAGGTTTAGCATTGAAGCTGACCGTACCTCTATCTATCCTCGGTATTGCAACAGGACAAATTTTCCAATATATCAATGGTGGCGTTGGTGAAGCGGAACGACTTCATATGGTTTTCGGTAGCTTTTCTATCTTACTGGCACTTGCCATTTTTGCTAGCGTTCCACTACTCAAAAAAGATAAATTCCGACAGCAATTTTTTACCTTTGACAAGTTACTCATGCCCATAATCGCTTTTATCGGAGGTATGGTTACCGCTTATTTGTCAATCGGTGTAGGAGAACTAATCGCGGTTTACCTGATCATGAGACGTTTCAATGTCACGTTTTCGATTGCGGTAGCGGTTATATTAAGCGCTTTTTCGGTTTGGTCTGCTATCGTATTCCACTTGTTAGTCACAGAAGCTATTTATTGGCCAGTGGTTTTGTTTGCGGGAGCGGGAGCCATTATCGGAGGTACAGTCGCAAAGTACCTTGTGTTATATTTTTCGCCTCGAAATCTAAAAATCTTTTTTGCTACCTGGGTATTCTTGTTGGGTATCAGTGCTATGCCATATTAGCTAGTGCTAGGTATAACTTTCGAAATATTTCAATCATCATGGAGTTGAGAGTGGCTAGCGTTCGCACATTCACTATCAATAAAGCAAGTATATCTTCTAATGCGGGTAAGAATTCTTTAACTCAACAGCCTGATGATATTGCTGTCGAAGAGCCCCTTGAGATTTGGATCAAGTACACTCGGTTCGATTCCATCAAGAAAGTAGTAACTTGCTCAAGACTAATTACTACCATGCGCACACCCGGGTATGACATAGAGTTGGCAACGGGATGGTTCTGCGCGACATTCGCTATGTCTCACCTTAATCTCTTATCAGTAACGCCAATGGGAACTCCTAGAATCAAAGGTGAAGATGGAAATCAAATTTTGATTACTTTGAGACCCGACGTAGAGTTTCAGCATCTTTATCAACAACGAATCGATATTTCAAATTCAAGCTGTGGTGTATGTGGTCAACAAAGCATCGACGCTATGATGGACGACTTGCCGGAAATTTTGCATAAGCAGCGAGTGACACTAGATGCCGAGTTGATATGTCAATTACCTAAGCGATTGGCTGACAAGCAAATACTGTTTGAACGCACTGGCGGAATCCATGCTGCAGCATTGATCAATGAATACGGGGTAATTTGTGCCGTTTACGAAGATGTAGGCAGACATAATGCTGTCGACAAATTAATTGGTGCTAATATCAATAATTTACCAGGCAAATTTGCGTTACTATTGAGCGGTAGGGTGAGTTTTGAATTGGTACAAAAAGCAGCAAGGGCTGGCATAAGTATGATTATTGCTGTGGGTGCTCCGTCGAGCCTTGCAATTGAATCATGCATTGAATGCGATATTAGTTTAGTTGGCTTTGTTAAACCTCACTCTTTTAATGTGTATAACAGAGCTAATCAGGTTCTTGGTTACTCGGGAGACACCGTAAATGGCAAATGATTGGCAAAAAATTAAGGTAACTGACCCAAAACAATGGGCCGCTGGCGTGCCAGCCGTGGTTTCAGCTTATAAAAATGTCAGTGCCAAGGTTGGACCGATTAAAGGAACCAAATTACTCAGTCAACTCAATCAGATTGAAGGGTTTGATTGCCCGGGATGTGCATGGCCAGACCCGCTGGAAAAACGCTCAACCTTCGAGTTTTGTGAAAATGGCGCCAAGGCAGTAGCAGATGAAGCTACCTTGAAACGCATTACAGCGCGATTCTTCAAAAAACACAGTATTGAATTTCTAAAAGGACAATCGGACAAATGGTTGAATAACCAAGGTAGACTCGCTGAGCCTGTGGTGCTTAAACCGGGGCAAACGCATTATGAAGCCATTTCTTGGAAGGCAGCATTTACTTTGATAAGTGAAACTCTGTCATCCCTAAAAAATCCGAATCAGGCCGCATTTTATACTTCGGGACGAACTAGCAATGAAGCTGCCTTTCTATATCAGCTGTTTGTCCGTCAATTTGGTACCAATAATCTACCGGATTGCTCCAACATGTGCCATGAATCCAGTGGAGTAGCGTTAGGAGAGACCATAGGAGTAGGTAAGGGCACTGTGACATTAGCAGACCTGGAAAATGCCGATGCCATTTTTATATTCGGTCAAAACCCAGGGTCAAACCATCCTAGAATGTTGGGCTCACTTCAACAGGCAAAACGCAAGGGGGCTAAAATCGTATCGATTAACCCCTTGGACGAGACTGGCCTGAAGCGCTTTAAGAATCCTCAAGAGGTAGACGGTGTTATAGGTACGGGCACTGAGTTACGTGATTTACATTTACAAGTAAAAGTGAACGGCGACATGGCTCTTTTGAAAGGGTTATGCCGGGTACTAATTGAACGAGATTCTCCTCAAACGCCAACCTTAGATCATGACTTTATTCAAACATACTGTCATGGATTTGATGATTTTAAGAACGAAATATTGAGTACCGATTGGCATCAAATCGAAGTATCAAGTGGATTGACGCAAGAACAAATTCAACAGGCAGCAGATATTGCATGTGCGTCGAAAAAAACCATCTGTTGTTGGGCGATGGGAATGACACAACACAAGAATGCCGTCGCCAACATTCAACTCATCACTAACTTCCTAATGCTTCGAGGCGATTTAGGCAAGCCTGGCGCGGGCGTGTGTCCTGTGCGTGGTCATAGCAACGTGCAGGGCGATCGCACTATGGGGATATGGGAGAAGCCATCGCAAAGTTTACTAGATTCACTAGCCAAGACATTTGATTTTACCCCGCCACAAGAGCATGGCGTTGATGCCGTTGAATGCATGCAGGCGATGGATGATGGTGATATTCGGTTCTTGTTCGCCCTAGGTGGAAACTTCTTCCGAGCCATGCCGGATCATGATTTAAGCGAACGCGCGTTGGCCAAGTGTGATCTTACGGTACAAGTTTCAACTAAATTGAATCGCTCGCATCTATACACAGGAAAAGCCGCGCTTATTCTACCTGCGTTAGGGCGGACAGAGATTGATTATCAAAAATCCGGTATTCAAACGGTTACCGTAGAGAATTCGATGGGCGTGATACAAACATCACACGGTAAAATCCCGCCTGCATCGTCTCTACTGAAAAGTGAAGTCGCTATTGTTACTGAACTAGCTTCAAAGGTGTTGCCCGAAAGCAAAATTGACTGGCTGGGCTTTTGTTATGACTATGCACGTATCAGAGATAAAATTGCTCTTACTATCCCAGGGTTTGACGATTTTAATCACAAAATTGATACGTTTGGAGAGTTTGTTTTACCTAACCCAGTGCGAGATAGTCGCACCTTTAACACGGATACGGGGAAGGCTAACTTCGTGGTACAAGAAAAGTCCGAACTAGCCGTTCCTGAGGGTTGCCTTGTGTTGATGACCATTCGAAGTCATGACCAGTTCAATACGACAGTTTATACTGACAACGACCGTTACAGAGGCGTCTATGGTGGTCGGGAAGTGGTATTTCTGAATAGCGAAGATATCAACCGTTTAGATTTGGTTGCTGGGGAAAAAGTGAATATTTCTAGTGTTGACGCTAAATCCGGAAAATCCTTACGAACAGTCAAGCAATATCAAGTTATCGCTTATAACATACCTAGCGGTTGCGCAGCCGCATATTATCCAGAAACAAACAACCTGATTGAGCTTGGGCAAGTGGCTGATAAAAGCAATACACCAGCCTATAAATCTGTCATTGTCAGGATAGAGAAAACGGACAAAAAAACAGCCTAGAATCACCAGTTACTGAATGATTTTAGACTGTCTCTTTATTGATACATATAAGTTAACTGACTGTCTCTTAACTAAATAGCGCTTAACTTATTACCATTCAACTAACTATCGCCTCAAACCTATCCTCGACTAAAAGTTTGAGGTGAGTTAATTAGCAATCTGAAACGTCGCCACCTGTTTTTTCTTTAGTTGCTATGCAGGCTTCTTTCAGCTTTTTCGCAGCATCATCTTTCATTTCAGATGCTTCTTCTTTTGCATCTTCATAAGCAGCAACTGCATCTTCTTTTGCTTCTTCGTAAGCTTCAGAAGCGTTTTCTTTTGCATCTTCGAACGCTTCAGATGCATCCTCTTTTGCTTCTTCCATTGAATCTTTGCTCGATTCCCAAGCCTCTTTGACTTCTGATTTTGCTTCTTCTGATGTATCTTTCTGTGATTCTGTGCAGCCTGCTATGCCAAATCCAGCCAGTAAGATCACCAGTGCAATATTTTTAACAGCAAGTTTATTCATAGGTATTTCCCTCTTGTTTTAATTGTCTTGGAGTTATTATGTCCGAGAAGTTTGATTGCGAAACGCATTAATCACCGTGACGGTAACAAACGCAAAAACACCCAAATAACATAGCGTGGTTATCAGAGAAGACACTAACGCCTTACTTGCGCTGGTTTTACTGATAATGACACTCAATACAAGGGCACTAACTAATATCATGGTAACAAACATAAACTTCACTCCTGTATGAATTTAAGAGGCTTTCCTCTGCATCTTTGATTTCGTCTTAAACTTGTCGGCATAGTCACATATGCGGTCAAGTTTATATATCAGTGAGACTATTGCGAAATCCATTCCAAGTTTATTAAGTGTTTGATTATTATATTAAAGATATAAATTTTTTTGAAAATACGACGAATTAGCATGAGAAAGTGTCTTTAAATAAAGACACTTAAATCATTTTTGTGACGTATCCGAGCAACAACATAATAGCCAAAATAGCCGCCATACGCTTTGCTGTTTGAGCTGTAGAGTAGCTAGATGTCTTGCTCATCCGCGGTGCATAACTAACCATCTTGGTGAACATAAGGCGTCCAGAGGTGCCAAATGCTGAAGTTGCCTTGCGAGTACTTCTGCCAATCTCAGGTAACATTTTGCGGTACAAGTATTCCATATCGATATTTACTGAACGTAATTCAGGGGGATATAACCCCATTTTATTCAGCCAAACAAAGGCAAGAGCAGAGAAGAACAGCAGTTGTAGCTGAGTCAGAGTATGCGTAATGTCATAGGGTTGATAGGTGTTTTCCCAAGGGAGCAACGAGTACATGAGGTCAGGGTAGGTACCAATAAAAATACACAAGGCCGAAGCAAAAAACATCGCGAATAACATATTGGTGGGAGCCTCTTTTGGTCTTAACCCAGAATCATGTGCAAAGAATGCAAAAAACGGAATTTTGATGCCAGCATGATGGAATACACCTGCTGAGGCAAAGAGCAACATCAACCAAAGATATTCATGACCCGCTTCAATCATCGCTGCCATCACCATGCTTTTGCTGACAAAGCCACTGAAAAGAGGGAAAGCTGATATTGATGCAGCTCCGACAATACAGAAGATAGTCGTTTTCGGCATTGTTTTATGTAGTCCACCTAAGTCAGATCCCATTACATGTCCAACCCGATGAAGTACCGCTCCCATGGTCATAAACAACAAGCCTTTGAAGATAACATCATTAAACGCATGAGCCACCGCACCATTTAGTGCCAAAGCAGTGCCTATTCCAATACCGCACACCATGAAGCCTAGCTGGTTAATGAGGCTGTATGCGAGCACTTTTCTTAAATCGTTTTCAATAACGGCATAGAATATGGGGAAGCAGGTCATTGCAGCACCGATATACACCAAAAGCTCAGTACCTGGGAAGGTTCGTGCCAGTGCAAATACAGCTACTTTGGTTGTGAAAGCGGATAAGAATACTGCGCCTGTAGGAGTCGCCTCTGGGTAGCCATCTGTCAACCATGAATGTAAAAACGGAAAGGCGCACTTGGTCCCCAAGGCAATAAATATTAACCATGACGCGACGGATTCTAAGCCAATAAAATCAAATGCGAGAGAGCCAGTAGTTTGATAATGAACCAAGGTTCCTGCAAGCAGCAGAACACCGGATAAAACTTGAAAAATTAAATAGCGAACACCGGCCTTGTTTGCTTTTTCGGTGCGCCTTGCCCAAATTAACCAAACCGACGTCAGTGCAAGCAACTCCCAAAATATAAACAGTCCGATTAGGTCGCCACAAAATACCGCGCCTAATGCGCTTCCCGCATAGAGTAAGCCAGCCGTTTGCTGCAGTTTATCTTTAACATGCAATGAATAGGTGATTGCGATAAACGCGGCAATGTGAAACAAGTAACCAAACATCAAACTGAGTTTATCTACCCGCATGATTTGTACATCAAACTCGAGTAGTTTAATAACATGCCAGTTACCGTCTTGAGCGCCGAAGAACAGATTCAGCCCGCCAAGTATAGGAATCAATAAGGTGAAATATCTTGCCTTGTTGGGTAAAAAAGGCAGTAACAAAGCACCAATGAAAAAAGGAATAAAAGGGGGAAGGTTAGCAATCCACATTAGTTGCTCCCCTCATTTTCAAAGGGTTTTTCTTCCTCATTTTTATCATAGTATTGTTCATCACGCATGATGAGCAGACGCAGCCATTTCGCTGCGACAACCAGAAGTACACATGCTAAAAAACCATATAGGGCATAAAAAGTGGGTATTTTTTCGTAATCCAAATAGATATGTCTATGCACTACAAAGTCGAGGGCGACCAAAACGATGCATAAAGCATAGAAGACCCAAAGTATCCATTTGACATTATTGGGTTTGTCAAAAAAGCCAAGAGCTTCATCTTTTGTTTCATCTTGCTGTTGTGTTTGAGACAAAATTACACTCCTAGGCTTACAAGCTGAGCGTGGCGGCGCGCGCCAGCGAATAAAATGGTTCAGGGTAGAAGAATAAAATTAAGCAGATAATGGCAGGAATTGCCATACCAACTAAACAAGGCAAAGGAGCTTCTTTTGCTTTAATTTCTTGACCTAGTTCTATTTTGCCGAAAAATGCTTTAACTGGAATCACCGCCAAATAGGCTATGTTCAACAGCGAACTCAACATTAAGGTCCCCAATAAAGCCCAACGGGTAAAATCCGGGCCGGTAAAATCAATCGTACCTAACGCCAAATACCATTTACTCCACATTCCTCCAAATGGCGGTAAACCAATAATGCTAAGTGTGCCAATTAAAAATACCGTAAATGTAAAAGGCATCTTTCGGCCCATTCCGGATAATTCGCTTATTTTGGTTTTGTGCAAAGTGACCAATATTGCGCCAGCAGCAAAGAACAGGCTAATTTTACCAAAGGCATGCATAGCGATATGCAAGGTGCCACCCAGCAACCCCATAGAATTCGCCAGCATAGCGCCTAACACAATATAACTAAGTTGACTGATGGTTGAATAGGCGAGCCTTTCTTTTAGATTATCCTTTGTCATTGCTACCAGGGAAGCAAGTAAAATGGTTAACATGGGTAACCAAATAAGCCAATGATTGGCTCCAGATTCGACTATGGTATCAGGACCGAAAATCAGTAAGGTTACTTTTAAAATTGCAAACACACCGGCTTTCACAACCGCTACCGCATGCAACAACGCACTGACTGGCGTGGGCGCGACCATCGCCGCAGGAAGCCATTTATGCATCGGCATCACCGCAGCTTTACCAATACCCAATATAAATAGTGCATAGACAGGCGCTATCCAATAAGCCGGAATCTTGCCATCAACAATACCTCCGTCAGTAAACTCCAGAGAACCTGTGAAGTGCCAAACTAACAGCACCCCTAACAAGAAGAGTCCAATAGATGAACCCATCAACACACCCAAATAAATTCGCCCGCTTTTTTTAGCTTTCTCGTCACCTGAATGAGTGACAAGAGGGTAAGTTGATAAGGTTAAAACTTCGTAAAATAGGAATAGGGTGAATAAGTTATCAGCAAAACAAATCGCCATAACAGCAGCAATTGCGATGGCAAACAGAGCGTAAAACCGAGTTTGATGCTTTTCATGATGCGCTCGCATGTATCCAATGGCGTAAATTGATGTCACAAGCCACAGACTGCTGGCAACTAAAGCGAACATCATTCCAAGGCTTTCGATACTGAAAGCAATGGCTATCCCGTTGAATGGTTCGGCCAATACTATTCGTTCCACATTGCCTTGGGATAGCTGATTAAAGATCGCAATGACGATCCCTAGCAAGCTAGCCGAGGTAATAATGGTAATGACTTCCCGAATATTAGGGGCTTTGTTTAGGCGGCTTATTACCAGCGCTCCAAACAGCGGTAATAACATGGCGATGATCATGAGAGTAGAGGTGCTCATCGTTGGCCCCCGTCTGCTGCAAACAGAATCTCAACAGCCGATTTCGCGGTGTCCATAGATAGTTCAGTATTAATACCAAAGTAAATACACGACAATGCTAATATCCAAAGGGTCACTGCCATTGATATGGGGGAGCGACCAATATTTTCGCTTCCTGAAGCGACACCTGTCACTCGCATTTTTTCCCGCGGCTGAAAATATAAAACTTCAATCAATTTCCAAACGTAAATAATTGCCAACAAAGAACCGACTAATATTATTACCACCATAGGCCAGTGATTCTCTTCTAATGCCGCTTGTAATAATTGCCATTTACTGACAAAGCCAACGGTTCCGGGTACACCTATAAGACTTAGTGCTGCGATCACCATTGCAGCAAATGTCCAAGGCATTTCTCTACCCAAGCCTTTAATATTCTCAAAAGTTGCTGTATTTGCGCGATAGATGAATAAGCCTGCTGCCATAAATAGCGCCGCCTTCATAAGTGCATGATTGAAAAGGTGAATAAGGCTCGCGGTAAGTCCTGCCTCAGTTAGAAACCCAATCCCCATGATCATATAACCGATTTGGGCGACACTGGAATAGGCAAGCATTTTTCGCATTCCTGTCTGGCCTATTGCTCTCATTGAGCCATACAGCACGGCTACGCCGCCCATCACTATTAGCAATTGTGGAAGCAGTGTATTAGTAACGTACTCCACTGAATAAACGTGGAATAAGCAACGAATCAGCACATAAATGGCGACTTTAGTCGCAGTTGCAGATAAAAAGATACTGACAACCGAAGGCGCAAAACTGTAGGCATTAGGCAACCACAAATGTAATGGGTAAATTGCCGCTTTTAATGCGACTCCAACCACAATCAGTGCAAAAGCCGTGTTGACCAAATGTGTGTCAACGGCTTGGGGTAATCTCACTGATAGGTCTGCCATATTCAGCGTGCCCGTGGCGCCATATGCTAAGCCTACACCAATTAAAAAAAACGTAGCGCCTAATGTTCCTAACACTAAATAATGAAATGAGGCGGTGAGAGCCTTGCGATTTCTGCCCATAGCTATTAATGCATAAGACGAAAGTGATGATACTTCGAGGAAGACAAATAAGTTGAAAATGTCACCGGTCAAACATATTCCCAATAAGCCTAGAAAGCACAATAAAAAAGCACAATAGAACATTGGGATTTGATGTTTAGGTATTTCTTGTTCAACCGAACGTTTGGCATAAAGTGCCGTGGCTGCTGCGATACCGCAAACAATTAGTGCAACTAGCCCATTAAGCGTATCGATACGATATTCAATACCCCAAGGAGGCGCCCATCCGCCTAATTCATAATGGATTACAGAACCGTCAACTACGCCAGATAGCATCCAAACGGACATGATCAAGCAACAAACCGTCACGCTTAACGTCATTGCCCAAGCAATACTTGAGCGATTGATTACCGCGATTATGGGGGCTGCTAAAAGGGGAAGAACAACGAGTAAAATACTTAGTTGCTGTTCAATCATTCTTCATTATCCATCATTTCTAATTCATCTTCTTCTATCGTCCCATAGGCTTCTTTAATTCTAACGATTAACGCAAATCCTAAAGCAGTAGTAGCTACACCCACTACAATTGCAGTTAACATGAGAACCTGAGGTAATGGGTTTGAATAGGTAGTGAAGCCTTCAGCAACAATAGGGGCTGTGCCTCCAGTGACTTTAGCCATGCTGATATAAAGTAAAATGACACCTGTTTGAAATACGCTTAATCCGACCATTTTTTTAATTAGATTTGGCCGGCTCATCATGGTGTAAAGGCCTATCATCATTAAAACAATGATAATCCAATAATTAATGTGACCAAGGATATATTCGATCATTCGACACGAGTCCTTCGAGCAAAGGTAAAGAATATCAATAACATCACTGACGCGACTGTTAGACCCACTCCGAGCTCAATAACGATGATGCCGATATGTTGTCCAGCCATTGCTGTGTTGGCCAACAAGCTGTAATTCAGGTATTGCCCCCCTAAAAACAGAGAAACAACCCCAGTACCTGCGTAGAGAAGTACGCCAAAAGACGCCGTAAAAATAAGTGCTTTGTCAGGCAAGACCTTGGCTGCCGCATCCAATCCGAATACCATCACATACAATAAAATTGCCGAGCTAAATATTACGCCTGCTTGGAAACCACCACCTGGGCTGTAGTCACCATGAAACTGTACATACAATGCGAATAAGATGATGACTGGTATTAGGGCTTTCGACATGACCCTGAGGATTAGATTATCTGCCACCTTGGATCCCCTTAATTCTCGGTTTTTGTTTTCGTCTAAGTAACAACAGCACGCCAATTCCTGCCGTAAATACCACTGTGACCTCACCCAGTGTGTCAAACCCACGATAGCTGGCTAATACCGCAGTGACTAAATTGGGCACACCAGTTTCTTCTTGACCTTTCTCAATATATCTTTTTGCTACTTCTGTATGCGCAGGTGCCATGTTGTCACCTAAGTTTGACATATCATGGGTGCCGTAAAGTAAAAGACCACCAGTCACAACAACAATAAACAGCGCTCTTTTATTGGTTTTTTTCAGTTCCTTCTCATGGGTAACACGAGTGACCGCTAATGTTGCAAGCATGAGCACTGTGGCAATACCCGTGCCCACGGCCGCTTCAGTGAAGGCTACGTCGGGCGCGTCTAATACCATGAATAGCCCAGCCACTAACAAACTATACAATCCAAACATCATGGCTACGGCAAGCAGGTGGTGAACGCGTAAAATGGCGAAAGCCATAACCAAGAGAAATATGAGCAATACGATATCTATGGTTAAACTAATCATGAATCGTCTCCTTCATAAGATTCTGCTAGCTCAACAGGCAAGTTTTCAGGTTTTAATCCCCAATTCCAAGCGTTGTTAGCCAGTGAAAAAGAGGCGGTTGGGCTGGTGAAAAATAAAAATAGAAAGACCAAAATAAGTTTTACGGTTACTAAAGTTAATCCGGCCTGAAAAGCCAAGCCCGATAAAATCAGGAAGCTGCAAAGTGTGTCTGTGATACCAACGGCGTGAAGCCTTGAATAAAAGTCGCCCAATCGATGCATACCTAAACCACCAATTATGCCCAAGAAACAACCGAAGGAAACTAAAATAGCCGTGGTGATATCTGCAATCAAATCAAGATTCATTGGGCATCTTCCTCTAGCTTTTTCTGCGCGTACTCTTTGCCGCGTTGCACGAGTCGTAACGCTGCAACCACACCAACGAAATTGAGTAAGGAATACAATAAAGCAATATCCAATACATCTGGGCGTCCAGAAATAAAGGCAAACACAGCTACCAAAAGCACGGCTTTGGTGCCGAACATATTGACCGCTAAAACTCGATCAAATACGGTCGGGCCCATTAATGCTCTTATTAACGCCAATAGCATGGTAAACATGATGGCTATGGCTGCACCTGTAAGTAAGATGTTCACTGGTTTTCTCCAGTAATTCCTTTTGGAATGAGTTTAGCCATATCGCCATTGAGCAATTCCTCTGCCCCTTCTCGACTAATGGTGTGTACAAATAAATATCCATCTTCAATATGCAAACTAGCAGAGCCAGGCGTCAGGGTAATAGCATTGGCGTAGATCACTTTGCTAAGATCGGAATCTTGGTCCAACTTGAGTTTTATCAGCTGAGGCTGAATCGGCTTTACGCCCAAAATGCGCAATGCAACGTCTATATTTGAAGTAAAAATTTTGCCGCTAAGGATAAACCAAAATTTGAAGAATTGGCCTTTGAGATGAATAGGATGACCTTCATCGTCAATGATCTTCATTCTGTGGGACATATAAATGGTGAAAAGTACCGAGGCAACACCCATGCTAATTAATAAAATATCGTAGTGACCCGACAACAGTAGCCACAGGGCAGAAAGAAACAGGCTAAGACTGGCAGTAAGTTTCAAAGTAACGGGCTCCGAATCATGTTATTTAATTGTTTTTTTATTCTACTTACTTAACAATCTCACTACCTTAGTTGAAACTCACTACTCGCGGCAACTGATTTTTTGTCTAAGTATTTAAAAACTCGCTATTAAAACCATTCAACACACGACTAATTAATACTAATATTCGCACCTAATATTTGTCATAATTCAACTATTACTCCCAACAATGTTGATTTCATGTCCTCAGTTCTCTCTCTCTTTTCACCTAACGGCGAATTATCCACGGCGATCTCTGGTTTTAGCGCTCGACAAGCGCAAGTGGATATGGCTATTGAAGTCGAAAAGGCCATCGAAGAACAATTACCCTTAATTGTAGAGGCCGGAACAGGCACGGGCAAAACATTCGCCTATTTGGCACCCGTCATGCTGAGTAATAAAAAAGCCATAGTTTCTACCGGTACTAAAAATCTGCAAGAACAGTTATTCCATCGCGACCTTCCATTATTAAAAAAAGCGATTGCCTCAAACAGGCGGGCTGCCTTACTCAAGGGCAGAGCAAATTATTTGTGCTTGCACAGGTTGGCGCAACATAGCGGCAATAGCACCTTGTTAGAAAAGCAAACCTTGGGCGAATTAACACAAGTTAGGCAGTGGGCAAGTACAACGCGAAGCGGCGATATTGGCGAATTGAAAAGCTTGGCTGAAGACGCGAGGGTATTGCCTTTGGTGACATCCACCGTCGACAACTGTTTAGGTAAAGATTGTCCCGACTATGAAGATTGTTATTTGGTTAAAGCGCGCAGGAATGCGCTAGATGCAGACATCGTTGTTGTGAATCACCATTTGTTTTTTGCCGATATGGCGTTAAAAGATACTGGTTTTGGAGAACTCATTCCCGAAGCCGATGTGGTGATTTTTGATGAAGCACATCAAATACCCGATATCGCCAGTGAATATTTTGGCGAAGCACTTTCTAGTCGCCAAATTCATGATATGGCTCGGGACATCGAAATTTTGCATAGAACAGCGTTGAAAGATGCTGAACAACTCACCAAAGCCGCTGAAAAATGCCGTTTGTTGTGTGCAGACTTAAGAATTTTATTTCCCGTCACACCTGAACGCGGCAATTGGCGAAAAATGCTTTCCAGAGCGGAAATTCAAGTGCAACTGAGTAAAATCGATGATGCACTAAAAACACTCTATGAAGTGATTAAATTACATTTAGGCCGCGAGAAAGATTTGGATACTCTATTTGAACGTGTGACAGAATCACGCCGAAAACTAGCTATCCTAAACGATCCTAATCAAGTAGGCGTTAGTCTTTGGTACGAGACTACCCCTAAACATATTGTATTGCATTTGACTCCCCTTAGTATTGCAAAGAAATTTGCCAATTTTATAGAAGAGCCCAAACGTGGCTGGATATTCACGTCTGCCACTCTTATGGTTGATGGTGGTTTTGACCATTTCCAACGCCTTATGGGGCTTGAAGACGCGCGCACACTTGGGTTAGACAGTCCATTTGACTATCAACAACAAGCAATATTATGTGTTCCCAGGTATTTGCCTGAACCTAGCAGTTGGGATATGAAAAAAACCTTGTTAGAGGTAGCAGTTAAACTAATTGATGCGAGCAAGGGACGTTGTTTTTTGTTGTTTACTTCCCATGCCATGCTAAAAGAAATTGCAGGCAAGCTCGAGGATAAAATCAGTAATCCAATACTTGTACAAGGCACCACGACAAAACGCGCACTTCTAGATGAATATGTCAAAAATAAGCGCGCTGTGTTGCTTGGCACGGGGGCGTTTTGGGAAGGCGTTGATGTAAGAGGAGATGACCTCACCTGTGTACTCATAGATAAGTTACCCTTCGCTTCGCCTGATGATCCGCTGCTACAAGCAAGAATAGAGGATTGCAAAAAATCTGGGGCCAATGCATTTGCATCGATTCAAATTCCTCAAGCGGTTATATCCCTTAAACAAGGGGCCGGAAGATTGATAAGAGATGAATTTGATAAAGGTGTTTTAGTTATATGCGACAACCGGTTGATTACTAAAGAATATGGTAAAACGTTTTTAGCAAGTCTACCGAATATGAAACGAACCCGAAGTATCGAACTTGCCACTGATTTTTTGCGCGCCCTAAATCAATCCAAGAAAGAACAGGAAGAAGAAACCATATGAACATATTGGTAATAGATACGGCCACCGAAGCATGTTCAGTCGCTTTGCAACTAAGTGGTGAAATCACCAACAGCTTTGAAGTTTGCCCACAACAACATAGCCAACGTTTGCTACCTATGATTGATGCCTTGCTGCAATCACAAAATACTAAAGTTTCAGAGTTAGATTATTTGGCCTTTGGACAAGGGCCTGGAAGTTTTACAGGTGTTCGTATTGCCACAGGCATGATTCAAGGCCTATCTTTGGGGACTGGTTTAAAGGTGGTTGGTGTTTCTACACTTGCCGCTATGGCACAACAAGCCATTGCTGAGCTCGGTGCAAATAAGGTT
The DNA here is from genome assembly GCA_947503265.1 of uncultured Alteromonadaceae bacterium. Lineage (GTDB taxonomy): Bacteria > Pseudomonadota > Gammaproteobacteria > Enterobacterales > Alteromonadaceae > Aliiglaciecola. Next base: position 71,268 of record CANNDC010000005.1, on the reverse strand, counting down.
GCGGTTGCCATTGATGCGAGAATGTCAGAAGTTTACTTCGCAGTGTATGAAAATAAAGGTGGATTGGCATGCTTAGAAGGCGAAGAGCAAGTTCTTCCCCCCGAGTCTGCGGCGAAGCTAACGAAAGCAGCCAATGTCGATCATTGGGTTGGCACTGGCTGGCAAGCCTATCCTGAATTAACCCCACTAACTAAATTATCTCAAGAAGAAGAAATTTTGTACCCAAACGCCAGATATATGCTGCCATTAGCAAAAAATGCCATTGATTCCAATCTTGCCGTTGAAGTAGAAGACATTAATCCTGTCTACCTACGAGATAAAGTAACTTGGAAGAAATTGCCCGGTAAATAGTTCTAATAAATCGTAGTGTGCACGATTTTTGCACTATTTTGCTGTTTGAATGCTATTTTTAACTATTATTTTCAAAGTAAATATAACCTAGAATCAATCGACAGGAAGCATATTGGATCTTGAGACGTCATTGGTTGCTGCGCAAAATGCGTTAGTCGTCAATCCAACGCTCCGCGACCCTCAGCAACAAGCAGAGGCGAGAGAGCAACAACTACAAAGACGCAATACGGAATTGCCTGCGTCTCAAGTAGTCGTGCGTCAAAATAATCCAGAGGCCTTCGCTCAAGCTGAGCGATTCCGACAACAGCAACAAACATTTTCAGAAAATTCAAATGGCCGATCTCGTGGAGCCATTGATGCCTACCAATCACTCGCCAGAGAACAAGAGCGAAGCAACATACAACAATTGTTTGGTGTAGATACTTATGCTTGAACTTTATTTGCGCCAATCCGGTCTCATTTAGTAAGGTTAAAATTCAGCAGCGATTCAGTTAACTTCCTCTATATTATGGTATGTTAGGTGTATTAGATTTTCAGGGTAGAATTATGTCTTCTTCTATGTGTGTAAAAAGAATTTATCAGATTGCAGTAGTCGCATTTGTGGCAGTGTTAGCTGGTTGTGCCGTTGTACCAGAGCCAATTAAAGTAGCTGACGAAAATAGCTTGATAAGTTATCGGCAAGCTAATGAAAATCCCGCTTCAGTAGAAGGTAAGCCAGCTAGATGGGGGGGCGTGATAGCGAAAGTGGAGAATCTGCCAGAGGCCACTATGCTAGAAGTGCTGCATTATCCACTAAGAAGTTATGGACGCCCAGTTTCTGGTGATGAAAGCATGGGGCGTTTTCGTGTTTATGTTAATGGCTTCCTAGACCCCATGGTATTTGAACAGGGACGGTCGGTGACATTTACCGGAGACTTGATTGGTGTTGAAGAAGGAAAGGTAGGGGAGCATAGGTATGTATTTCCTACCATTCAGTCGAAAGGCTATCACCTCTGGAAAGAAATCGAGCGCGTAGAAATAAGCAGTATACACATGTGGCCCTATTATGATCCTTGGGGATGGCGTTATGGCCCTTATCATCAACGTGTTATTATCCGCCGCAGTGGACACAGATATCACGGTTCCGATAGTTCTGGTAATCGCAATTCAGGTATCCGCAGCTCCTCGGGTACTCGCAGTTCTTCAGCCACAAATGGCAGCTCTAGCTCATCAAGTCGAGCAGGTTCTCCGTCGGTTTCTCCTCGCCAAAGGTCAGGTAATACAACAGGCACGGTCAAAGATTATTAGTCAATGCTTGGTGGAATTATCACGGTAGATAATTTCCGCATGCGGCAATAACATGTTAAAAAAGCGGCTATAGATTGCCGCTTTTTTGCCATTTGGTTTTGGGGTTTTTATGCATGACGTGCGTTATTCACTGTCTAATAAACAGATATCTGGTTTGGCTTCGGGAGATGAGTCTAAGCCGCTGATTATCGCCCTACATGGCTGGTTAGACAATGCCGCTAGTTTTATTCCGCTTTCGCAATATTTGTCAGATTATCATCTTATTGCACTCGATTTTGCCGGCCACGGGCTGTCTGATCATCGCAGTAGCGATGCTCACTACCATCAAGTTGATTTCATCCATGATCTTCATGAGTTAGTGTTATTACAAGGATGGAAGAATTTTATTCTTCTTGGCCATTCGATGGGGGGGATTGTGGCCTCCATGTACGTCAGTAGTTTTCCGGAGTTTGTCAGTCAATATATTACCATTGAATCTTTTGGCCCGATGACGAAAACGGCGCAGAGCAGTGCGGTACAATTAAGAGAGTCGATTGAAAGTCGCCTGAAAATTCAAAGCAAGCAAGCTAGACACCCGAAAAACTATGATACTGCAGTGCAAGCGAGAGCCAACGCTGGGGATCTTAGTATGAACGCCGCAGAATTACTGGTTAATCGTAATCTATACGAACAAGATGGTGAATTACGTTGGCGCACTGATAGAAGGTTAAGAAGTATCTCATCGCTGCGCGTCACAGATGATCAAGCTGAACATTTCATGCGCGGTATTAAGTGTCCAATGTTGGCTATTTTAGGTAACTCAGGATATGAAATGATGCGTGAGAAAATGCGCAAACGTTTAGATTGGGTTGCGGATTTGAAAACCGTTACCTGTCAGGGAGGGCATCATTTACATATGGACAATCCTGAAGAAGTCGCCGAGCAAATTCATCAATTTCTCAATGAAAGAATTGGCAAGGATAAAAAAATAGTTTAGCTTAGATTGATAAGGTCGATTTACCGTTTTTTGAAACCCTACCTTTGGGATAATATGCAATATAAGCTGATCACTGATAATCACGCCCTTCAACAATTTTGTCGCCAAGCCTCAACTAAAGATGCCATCGCTGTAGATACTGAATTTGTGAGAACTCGAACTTTATATCCAAGGTTAGGGTTAATACAAATTTATGATGGCGAAACTTTGGTGCTGGTGGACCCTTTAGAAATTGATGATTTTTCTGCTTTAAAAGAGTTGCTGACTGACCAGAATGTAATCAAAGTCTTGCACTCATGTTCGGAAGATTTAGAAACCTTTTGGTTTAGTTTAAATCTAATACCCGAACCTATTTTTGATAGCCAATTTGCCGCTTGTATTCTGAATATGGGGCCAACCCTAGGTTATGCCAATTTAGTTGAAAAAATGTTGGGAATTAAGCTGGATAAAGGAGAGTCGCGCACCGATTGGATGGCACGTCCTCTTAGCCCAGAACAATGCGCCTATGCGGCGAATGATGTGTTGTATTTGTTACAATTGTACCCTCAGTTAAAACAGCAAATAGATGACATTGGCAGATTACAATGGATTTATGATGAAATGGAGCAACTGGCTCAGAAAAAGACACGAATCATTCCGGCTGAACTTGCTTATCTTTCGATAAAAAATAATTGGAAATTGAGAGGCGAGTCTCTTTATCTGCTAAAAGAACTCGCTAAGTGGCGAATTGAGCAAGCTAGGTCACGTGATATTGCGCTGAATTTCGTAGTCCGAGAATCGAACCTTGTAGAAATTGCCCGTGTAAAACCAACTAATAAGGGGGCTTTATTCGCCATAGACGGCATTACGCCGCAAGAAGCAAGGATCCATGGCGATGCTTTGTTGAATATGGTTGCTGAAGCGAAAAAGGTACCTAAAGAAGCCTATCCAGAAGATATTCCGCGTTTAACGGAGCATCCAAAATTCAAAAAAACGTCTACAGAGATCCGTGCACTTTGCCAACGAAAAGCGGATGAACTCGAATTGCCGGTTGAAATTTTGGGTTCTAAAAAACAAATCCAGCATTTGCTCAAGTATTTTTGGTTAAAATCAGACGAAAATAAAGAAATCGGCCTGAAACCAGATTTGATAAGTGGCTGGCGAGCCCCATTATTAAAGAAGGAAGTGTTAAACCTGATAGGAATTGAAAATTAGATGTTCGTATTCGTCTATAAAAGTCTGAAAAAACAACAAACCTTTTTGTACATCGCCAAAAAAGATGATTTTAGTGGTGTACCTAAACCATTGATGGACACCTTTGGCGCGCCACAGTTTTTAATGACAATCCCCCTGCAAAAACGGGAAAAACTCGCCTTAGTTGATCGCGAAAAGTTGCAACGAGAATTGCAGCAGAAAGGGTTTTATTTGCAGTTGCCACCACCAGAAGAAAACCTTCTCAAGTCACACTTAGCAGATCAAAAGAATAAAATGGATAACTAGTATGCACAAATTGGAATCAAGTTGGTTAAAAGCTATGTGCAAACGAGGCGTTACAATGCGGGTAATCGTGTTTGCATTTTCTTCGATGTTTGCACAAGTTGTTTTTGCACAAGCATCGGAGAAACCTGCTTTCGAAGACTATGTGGCTAGCCTCAAATCTGAGGCCATAAGTAAAGGATTTTCAGCGGAGTTTGTTGACTCGGTCTTTAGCGATGTCGAATTCTATCAACGTGCCGTCAAAGCAGATAAAAATCAACCGGAACGAAAAATAACCTTAGATAGTTATTTGGCAACCCGAGTTCCGGATTGGAAGGTATCTCAGGCGGTGAAATACTATCAACAACACAAAACACTTCTTGACCAAGTGAGTGATAAGTATGGTGTTCAAGCGCGCTTTATCGTGGCGTTATGGGGAAACGAAAGTAATTTTGGTCGTATACAAGGTAAGTTTCCAGTGGTTTCTGCTTTGACTACGCTGGCCTATGAAGGTCGCCGAGAAGCTCTTTTCAAAAAGCAATTATTCGCAGCCATGTCGATTCTAAAAGAAGGTCATATCAGCCAAGACAAATTTTTAGGGTCTTGGGCGGGTGCTATGGGGCAAAGTCAATTTATGCCTACTTCCTTTTTGACTTATGCAGTGGACTTTGATGGCGATGGAAAGAAAGATATCTGGTCTAATCCTGCTGATGTGTTTGCATCTATAGCCAATTATCTAAAATCAGAGGGCTGGGATGGTAACTATACTTGGGGACGGCAAGTTAAAATTCCAGCTAATTTCGATCTCTCAAAGACAGGCTTGAGCAAGAAAAAAATGCTAACCCTGCCACAATGGCGGGAACTTGGCGTGACACGTTTCGATGGCACTGATCTACCTAATGTAGACTTAAAAGCATCTATGATTATGCCTGATGATGAAAATGGCAGAATCTATCTTGTCTACTCCAACTTTCATACCCTCATGAGATGGAATCGCTCTACCTATTTTGGCGTTTCAGTGAGTTATTTAGCAGACCGAATTAAGAAAGGTAAATAGTGAATACTCAATCAGCATATGTGCACAGGTCGTTCGATGCGAGCATTATTCCCTTGCCAGCAGGAAAACTTGTGTGTGTGGGGCGAAACTATGCAGACCACATCAAAGAATTAAATAATGCCACGCCATCTGAACCCTTATTGTTCATGAAACCTAACACTAGCTTATGTCGAATGGACGAGCCTATTGCTTTACCTAAAGGGCAGGGCGAATGCCATAACGAATTAGAAGTTGCGGTTTTGATAAAACAAACCCTGAGTAAGGCAGATGTTAACACAGCGCACCAAGGGATTTGGGGCCTTGGTCTTGGTTTAGACTTAACCTTACGAGATCTGCAAAATCAACTTAAGGCCAAAGGACTGCCATGGGAACGAGCTAAAAGTTTCGACAATGCCTGCCCAGTATCAGCCTTTCTGCCAATTGAACAATTCGCTAACATTCAAAGTGTTGATTTCTCCTTGCAAATTAATAGTCAACTGCGGCAAAAGGGTAACACCAGCCTTATGCTTTACGATATCGATTCGCTGCTTAGTGAAATAAGTCAAACTTTTACTCTTTTGCCCGGCGATATAGTTATGACAGGCACACCCAAAGGTGTGGGCCCGCTTGTATCTGGTGACAAACTTCATTGTCGGCTTAACGATGCGCTTAGCATTACTACCAGCGTGATGTAAATTTAAATATGGCCACCAGAAAAAAAGCAAAGAAACCCGCATCAGTGAGTCGCAAGCGACCAGAAACAGATGACAAATTCTGGGAAACCAAAGATTTAACTGAAATGAATCAATCGGAATGGGAGTCAGTTTGTGATGGTTGCGCAAAGTGTTGTTTGCACAAATTCATAGAAGAAGATGCTGAAGAAGCTACTGTTCAAGTTGAAGACAATCCCGAACTTCATTACACCAATATTGTTTGCAATTTACTGAATACCAAAACCTGTTCATGTACTCAATATGAGAAGCGCGGTAAGTTAGTTCCTGACTGTGTCACTCTGACCAAAGAGAACTTAAAAGATATTTATTTCATGCCACCCAGTTGCAGCTATAGACGATTGGCAGAGGGGAAAGGTCTTCCAGATTGGCATCCTTTGTTGCATAGAGGTAAAAAATCCGAAATGCACAAGGCTGGTATGTCTGTGCGAGGCAAAACAGTCAGCGATAGTGATGTCAACCTAGATAATTTTGAAGACTACATAGTGCTATGGCCATTGGAAGATGAGTAACAACTAACGCCATTTCAGAAGAAGTTAGGGGTGTTTACTTTTTAAATATCTGTAAAAAGGTAAAAAGATCCCAGAAACGACGAGTGATTAAACGACTCGCTATCACCATCAAAAAGGCAAGTGAATATAGTGTGAAAACTACTATCATCCATTGCGGCATGCTCATGCCGAGGAATTCCCAATCAATATTGCCGCAGTCACCGGTAGCAGCAAAAATATTTGGCAACATAGTATGTAAAGGCAAAAAAGCAGGGAAATTAGGCACGATTTCACAAGATACGAAAAATGGGTTGCTTGCCGTCTGTATATCCACATGTTCGATGGCAATCAACATGCCCCATATCGCGGATATACCCCATCCAATATATGCAATGGTGCGGGTAATGATATTGTTTTTGAGTAGTGGCAATAGCGCCGCAAACAACACGCCAAATACTGCGGTGCGTTGGTAAATACACATAATGCAAGGCTTGAGGTCCATACCGTATTGAAAATAAAGAGCGACTAACTCAAGGATAAGTGCTGAACCAAACAACAGCGCCCAAGCCCATTTTTGGTCTGCAGTATCGGCAATTTTATTTAGCATAATCGTTTTCCTAGTGTTCTGCGGGTTGACTTAATTCAGAGGCACTATGATGTTCAATCCAATGCATCTGATATAGCCAATCGGTAGATTCATATAAACTAAAATAGGTCATTAATAAACCCACAATGGTTAATACTATTGTATAGGGTAATGCCATATACACCATGGTGCCGTATGACAAACGCAGTAGTGGGGCTATCGCAGAGGTGAGTAAAAATAGGAACGCCGCTTGCCCATTTGGTGTCGCAACACTCGGTAAGTTGGTCCCAGTATTGATTGCCACCGCAAGCATATCGAATTGATCGCGAGTGATTTGACCTTCTTTCAATGCGGTAGTGACCTCAGTGATGTATACAGAGCCAACGAAAACATTGTCACTGACCATAGATAAGGCGCCATTGGCCAAATAGAACATCACTAACTGAGTTTTACCTTCATAAGTTAGTACCCAATCAATGACGGGCTTGAATAGACTCTGGTCGATGATCACAGCAACCACACCAAAAAATATGCATAAAAGCGCGGTAAACGGCAGAGCCTCTTCAAACGCTTTACCCAGCGAATGCTCTTCTATTACACCACTCATGGTGGTGGCAAGTACGATAACGGATAGTCCGATTAGTCCGACTTCTGCGAAGTGTCCTGCGAGTCCGATAATTAACCAGATTCCAATCAGTGCCTGCGCGATAAGTCTGGCGTTATCACGCTTTGTTCTTTCTTTATCCATATGGTCGTTATAATCAACCAATATTTCTCTGACCACTTCCGGAAGTTTTGCGCCGTAACTGAACCATTTCAGCTTTTCAACCATGTAAGCAGTCAGTAAACCTGCAAAAAATACCGGAATGCTAACCGGGGCCATGCGGATGAAAAACTCACTGAAATCCCATCCCGCTTTTTCTGCGATAATTAGATTCTGTGGTTCTCCAACCATGGTCATTACGCCACCTAACGCGGTTCCAACAGCAGCATGCATCATCAGGTTTCGTAAAAATGCCCGAAAATCATCCAAATCGTTTCGACTAGGTTGATGAACATCGTCATCTGAAGAATGGTCATGGTCATGATGGAAGTCTTTGCCAGAAGCCACCTTGTGGTATATGCCATAGAAACCCATACCCACGGCAATGATAACGGCGATCACCGTCAAGGCATCTAAGAAAGCAGAAAGAAATGCTGATGCAGCAATAAACGCTAATGAAAGAGCTCGCTTATTTCTGACTTTCAGTAGCAGTTTTGTGAATAAATACAGCAACAACTCTTTCATAAAGTAAATGCCTGCAACCATAAACACCAACAACAAAACCACGCTGATATTGGTTTTTATTTCGTGGAACATGTGATCCGGGCTAGTCATGCCTATGATTAACGCTTCAATTAACAGCAGGCCACCGGGTTGCAGTGGATAACATTTTAACGCCATTGCTAAGGTAAAAATAAATTCTAATACTAAAACCCAACCGGCTAGATAGGGATTGACAAAAAAGAACAACAACGGATTGAGAACAAGGAAACCTACAATAACTTGTTTATACCAGTTCGGTGCATGGCCTAAAAAGTTTTTGTAAAACGCTTGAGTCATTGAGAGTTGCATTGGTTGAGATCCTTCAACGGATAGTGGTTCTGACGTATACCCATATTTTAACAGCTTTTTTTAGGGGTTAGCTCGACTAAATGAAGCATAAATCTGATTAAACATACTGTTTTGGTGCATTTTTAAGCATTAGTTACGAAACTTTGCTTGTTGTTATTAAATTCCCTCTGGTACAATCAGTTGGAAACATATGCAATACACAACACACATAAAATAAAAATAAGAGAGCGGTGCATGATTTATAAAGCTCAAAGCCCAGCTGGATTCGCTGAAGAATATATCGTTGAATCTATATGGAGCGGTCGTTTTCCTCCCGGTACTATCCTTCCCGCAGAAAGAGAATTATCAGAACTAATTGGTGTTACGCGAACGACACTTAGAGAGGTCCTGCAACGCTTGGCCAGAGATGGTTGGTTAACGATTCAGCACGGTAAGCCCACTAAAGTGAACAATTTCTGGGAAACCTCTGGCCTCAATATTTTAGAGACCTTAGCTAGATTAGATGAAGAAGGTATTTCTGAACTCGTTGATCATTTATTGGCTGCCAGGACTAATCTTAGTGCCGTGTTTATTAGAGGTGCGATAAAGAACAATCCAGAAAAAGTGATTGATATACTGAAAGGGTATGAAGAGATAGCTGAAGAGGGGTCAGCTTTTGCCCTTTATGACTATCAAATAAACCACGATATGGCATTTGCATCAGGAAACAAAGTGTATGTACTGATGATGAATGGTTTCAGAGGATTGTATTCAAGAATCGGAGGGTATTATTTCTCAAATCAAAAATCACGTGATTTATCTCGCAACTATTACAAACAGCTTATGCAGTTGGCTGAAAATGGCGATTATGCTGGCGTACCCAAAGTAATAAGAGACTATGGTATTGAAAGTGGAAAAATTTGGGCTGAAATACGCGCAGATATGCCAAAAGATATCGTAGACTAGGTCGGCACATAAGCCTTAATGAAGAGTTCAGTCCTAACGAATCTTGTTTTTTGTATTCGTTAGGATATTAAAAATTCATTAAAATCAATGTAATACTGATTTTCCAAAAAATAAATGCATTAAATTGTCTATTTAGTATGCAGATTCTAATTCCAATCTATATTCTTATCCTCAGTCAATACATCGAGGAGCATTTTCATGACTAAATTAGACCAAATCAAAAATAAAGTAGGTGAAGCGGAAGATTTTGCACGTAAGATCTGGTTAGCAGGTTTAGGTGCTTACGGTAAATCGTTTGACGAAGCGCAAGGTCAATACGAAAAACTAAGTGCTGAAGCATCAAAATTGTTCGATGAACTAGTGGTTAAAGGTGAAACACTTGAATCTGAAGCAAAAGCTAAGATCAAAACCACTACAAACGTCGAAGAGCGTGTATCCGAAGTGCGTCAAAAGCTAGGCTTAGACAAACAGGGTTCTGACGACAAAGTTGAAGAGTTGTCAGCAAAAATTGATGCATTAACTGACGCAGTTGCGAAACTAGCGGCAAAATAATGTTATACGCCCGTTGTACCTTTGAGTACACACGGGCGTTTTTACACCCACTCTTTGATTCGGAGGCGAAATTGTAAATGAAAGCGATAAAAGAAATTGAAACCGTTGGACGTCAAACACTGCTCGCTGGTACGGGAGTGGTAGGTGAGAGCCTAGATAAAGCAACCGATAAACTGGACAATTTGTACGTAAACGGCAATGCTTTTGTTTGTGATTTAGTGTCCAGAGGCGAGGCAGTTGAAAGCCAACTCAAAGCTAAGCTAAATGAAAGGTTTAAGGGGAAAGAGATGATTCAAGATAAAATTGCCATGCTAAAACAAAAGCTTGGAATGAGTAATCGTAGCCGAGACATTCAATTAGAAAAGTTATCCACTAAAGTTGATAATTTGATTGAAGTCGTCGCTAAGTTAGCGCAACAAAAAGCGGCTGAGCAAGCAAAAACAGCAACTACTAGTAACACCACGGCAGCTAGAAAGCCAGCGGCTAAAAAACCTGCAGCAACTAAGGCAACTACTGCAAAGAAACCGGCGACAAAACCGGCAACTGCGACCAAAAAGCCTGCTGCAACAAAATCAAGTACAAGTAAAACCGCGGCTAAAGCGCCAGCAAAACCTCGCGCTAAGGCTACAGCTGCTAAAAAAGCTACAGACGACAAGCCTTAAGCAACACGAGTGTATTCCGATTAAAACGACGCCTAACAGGCTAGCGCTTGTTAGGCGTTTTTTTATGCCAAGTGAATTTTCAATCGCCATTCATTGAGTTTGCCAACGTCTCTACCAGCATGATCTGAAATAGTGAGTTTCCAATTACCTGCAACGGATTCTCCAACGAAATTGTCTAAATTAGGCGACGTAGCATTGCTCAGCTCCACGACAAGGTTGTCTTTACTACCACCAGATTGATTATGTAAAACAAGTGTTTTACCCGAGGGCGCACCCAAGCTAACAATGAGATCGCCAATATAGGTATGTGATATGTTGTAACTCAGTTCAACGGCCTTCAAAACTCCTTGCGTATCAACATTTATTACATCTTCTACTCCCTGTGGTTCATTGTCTGGAATATGCAACCCTGGGGCACTCTCTAAGTCGATATACTCTTGACCTTGCAAGGCAATCTCCATCGACCAATTTCTTACTACGCCGATATCACGGCGAGCTCTATCCGCAACATGTAGCTGCCAGTTACCTGTGACTTGTAGCCCTTTTAACGAAGTTAATTCTGGAGTGGTTTGCATATCATAGGTTCGTAATAGGTCGTTTTGGCTCCCACCTTGTCTATTGTGCAGGGTAATTTCTTCATTATTGGGTGAAATCAGGTTCACAATCAAATCGCCTATATAGGTGTGCTTGATATCCAGATTGACCGTAATATTTTTAATTTTTCCAGTTTCTTGAACGATAATGGTGTCGGCTGCTCCAATTCTATTTGCATCTGGAATAGCCATGTTAGGTGAGTTTTCAACTTGAACTATGGAGCTGGTCTTTTCAGGTTCGGCTGTGACCGCTTTTATAACCAGCGCGAAGTCCTGATTAGGTTGAGGCACATTTGACGCTACTACATCAATTGTCCACTGGCCCGGAGTTGGAGTTGGAACGAGAACTTTTTCTACGTTGTTATTCGCGTCCATAGAAAGTAAACCGGTAGTTTGGTTGCCAATAAATCTATTTCCATCTGGATCGGTTACCATCAAATTTAAATTGTTCACTAGTCTTGCACCAGGGTAGTCACTGTACGCCATCACAATTTGCAGCGGTATATCTGCGCTACTGACATTGATTGTATGGCTCCATAATTCGCCAGTAGACAAGCCATCACGAATATCTATGAAGGTGACAGACTCGGGTGAAGCCGGAACAAGAGAACTGTCTAGATTCAAGCGTCCAAATCCCTGATGATTATCAGCCACTCCACTCGTGGGAGACGAATCCGCCAGTCGGGTTGCACCCGCAATTAATGTCGCTTTGATCAGTGCTGCAGATGGAGTATCCATCTGTTTTTCACGGCGTAGAAATTGTCTCACTAATGCCGCAGCTCCTGCCGCAAGCGGTGTTGCCATGCTGGTGCCGCCCATGTAGAAATATTTTTTAGATGGCGGAAAGCGACGCCAAGCATTGTTGTTTTCGGCGAGTCGGGTAGAGCGAGTAGATAAAATAAACGTCCCTGGCGCTACAATATCAGGTCGAATTCGCTGATCCTGAGTCGGCCCTCGGCTACTAAAGGCGACAATATGGTCTGGATTGTTTGCCATCGGATCATTGCGCAAGGGAGCAACTGGGTAGTCGCTAGGCCACCATCCTCCGTAAGTTTCAGAGTTGAACTCGGGTCGTTCATTTTCACTTGCTCCCACGCAGATACAATTTTTTGCTGTGCCAGGAGAGGTCACACTCATGGGATTGATAACACCATTACCGTCTGAGTCTGTGCCATCGTTGCCGGCTGCGAATAGCACGGTGAAGTCTTTGTTTTGCCAAACGAATCGGTCAAGTTGCTCACATTGCTCATCATATTCACCCGGCCTTCCACCCCCCCAAGAATTTGTATGTATTCTTGCCCCTCGTTGATAAGCATCGGTAAATAATTCACTGAGGTCACTGGGGATTCCTGACAATAAATGAGTACCATAGCGGTCATTGAAACTGGTATTTTTCCATTCCATTTTTTGTTCGATGGCCTGAAAGACTAACTGAGCTTTGTAGGCTAATCCACGTATGGGCGTATCAATACTCGATACGGATATACTCTCTGTGCCATCGCCCAGCACAGATCCTGCAACATGAGTTCCGTGGCCAGACTGGGTGTCAGAACCGCCGTCATTTCCATTAGGGTTTTTCACGAATTGAGAGTAATAGTCATCAATTGGATAGCTCAAAATAGCACTCACGCGGCCTGCAAAATCGAGATGAACACTGTTTGCATCACCGGAATCTAATCCAGTGTCGCAAACTGCAACAATTTCACCGCTTCCATCAAGGTTAAGTGCGGAAAAATCTGTTGCACTAGCGGTGTTCATGATTCGAGAAGCGACATCATTAGCCGTGCGCTTCACGCTGCGATGACGAATATTAGAAACGCCGTGGACGGCGGACAATTTTTCAATTTGCTCTTTGGTTACTCTATCCCTGATGACTCTGATTATCATTAAACGGGCGCTAATATCTTGCTTTAGAATCTCAAACCCTATCTCTGTGATTGAATCTACCGCTTGTTCAAATGATTCTTCATCGAAAAAGGTTACCGTAAAAATACCTGGCAAAAGCCGTGTCCTTGGAAGTTCATTCTTAATGTCATCAATGTCCTTATCAATGCTTTCAAACACCAGAGGGTCTATGCGATCTTGATGACTCAGGTGGCCCAACCATCGGACAAACGAAAATTGGTTTATTGCTGATAACGTGCGTTCATCTGCCTTAATTATGTAACTAAAATTCGAATGTGGAGCTTGTAATTTGGCTCCAACCTCAGCAACTTCTTCAAGCCAACTTGCTTTTATAGGACCAATAAATTGCAGTAAGTAATGATGTGCACCCGAGTCGACTTCTTGGGATTGCCCATAGTCAGGATGATCAAGTGAACTACCCGCTTCGGATACTCTTTTTACGTCAGTATTTAAGTATCTTTGTCCAGCAGGCAACAAAAACTGGTTGGTAATATCTTCTACAGGAAAGCGGCGAGAAAGATGGTCTATTTTTTCTTCAGCTACCTTTGCCAAAGCAAACCCTTGATAGTGCTCCAACACATCAATTTCTTGGCTAAGTTGCTGTTGTTGATTCCTATTACAAAAAATTTTTAGGATATGCTGCATAGTCTTTCCTTGTCGTAATCAGTTTGATTTATTAATAGGCAAAAATCGAAGACATAACTGATTTTTGACGCAACGAGGAAAGCAGTACTGGTTGGTGCAAGTCATTCCCTCGCGCTTGACTCAATAATTTTAGTCAATACCTGTGTTTTTCGCGAGGGGGAATGGAAAATTTAGCGATTTTGAACCAGTTTTAAGCCCTTGTGTTCAGTCAACACTCTGGCTTCTCTTTGTTTTAGTTGTTTTAAGCAGGTACGCAACGTTTTACTTATAATCGTGTTGCGCTTTATATTGTCTAACTGTGACCAAGTTGCTCTTTCGGCACCATCTATTAGCTTTTCTATGCTTTTTTGTGATGGATTGGCGAAGATGTGCTTAAGGCTAGCAAATCCTCTCTTGGGTAGAATGTTGATATCACCGACATATTGTTGGTCAATGATTGAGCGTATCTTGTGGATCCCTAATTTCGCATTTTTGTTAGGGATCATTTCTTCAAGTACATCAAAAGCAAATATGCTGTTGGCTTTAGACAAGTTGGCTAGGTGTCGCCATGTAAGAGCCAATATCCCCGTTGTATCACGTTTATCTCTGGCTAAAAAAGGAACTGCAATTGGGTTGGTTTGGCTGACAATACTGTGATTGACTCCATATAGGCGTGACAATTGTTTGAATGGCATGTCAGCCATGACAGAGCCATCGACAAAGCGTCGGTTGGGAATGTAAGGAATAATCTCACCGGCTTGATTTTTCGCTTTTAATTGCACGGGGCTAAATACCAACGGAATGGCACATGAGGCGCGAACCGCCTGGGTAATAATGGCATTAGGCGATGTTTTAGCATTCAAAATACGGGAAAACTGATGCAATTCGTAAGGTGATACAGTCACGGTAACGTGTCTTCCTGTTTTTCGGTAAGCTTCTTCAAACGTGATGACATCAAATAATTCGATTAGGGCATTTTCCAAATTGGTGCTATCCAAAATGCTTTTGTTACCAAGCCCTTGCCAAAGACGCCATTGGCTAAATTTTTCATGGATATTCTGTGGTTCTAGCGCTTGAAGTAACTCTTCGTTGGTGCGAGTTGCTACCAGTGAAGCGATAATGGAACCCGCACTCGCACCCGACACCACATCCGGAAGTAAGTCATGTTCAGCAAGAGATTTCACCACTCCACCGTGGAAGAAGCCGAGACCAGCGCCACCACTTAACATCAAACAACTGCGGCCAAATGCATGGGCCGTTTCTTCAAAGAATGATAATTTTTCGTAAAAGTCGACTTCGCGTTCATCGGCATGGTAAATAAATTCCAGACCTTCAACCACTTGATCTATAAACTCTTGAATTAGGTTTTTGGTACCTAGTTTAGCGCTGTTTTTCAATGCGGGATTGGCGATATTGCCTAAATTACCGTGCAGTCCTTCATGCATGATTGACATCAAACCTAAGGCATCATTGCGAGAGCGAGCCAATTTTATTCGTTGCGTACGCTTTCGTATCAATCTGTAATCGTATTGTTTGCAAACGTCTTTGGCTTTCCATTCATCCGCACCGGATAACTCGTCGTGAGCCTCGCATGCATCACGATATTCGCTATAGTTCGCCGCATTTTTAATCGCTTCGTCTAAGCTAGTCAAAGTGTTACTATCTGTCATCGATTACTACTCTCAATGGTTCAATTCTCTTGTCATACCACCTTATTAAAGTAAATTTTTAGAAAAGGCTACCAAATAACAATAAAATATCATTCAAGAATGTCAGCAAGTCTTAACAACTTGGTACGAAAACCCTAAATTAGATTGACCATTCTAATTGCAAAGTTTAGCCTGACATAGAAGCACTACATTATTGGAAAATAGAGAAATAAGGCTGCATCAAGCTGTCATTGATTGTGTAAGCCGTATCTTTATGAATCTCCTTGCGAACAATTAAAATAAAATTAAGTAGGCGATAAACCTCGATATGGATTGGATTTTTCAAAACTATTTGTTGCTAGTGATTCCCATCACAAGTGGGATTGTTGGTTGGGCAACGAATTTCCTTGCAGTCAAAATGATGTTTTATCCCATTGAGTTTGTCGGTATTCGCCCGATCTTTGGTTGGCAGGGGTTGATCCCCATGAAACGCAGAGAAATGGCTGAAATTGAAGTCGAGCTAGTGCTTGGCAAATTACTGAGTGTTCAAGAATTAGCAGATCGCTTAGATCCAGAGCTGCTAACTGCCTCTATCGATAGACGACTCAAACAAGTTCTAAGACGCATCGTTAACCAAGTAATGGAAGAATCTGCGCCGAATGTTTGGGCTAGTTTACCTGTGCAAGGTAAAAATCTGGTTTATAAGCGAATTGAAGCGGATATTCCCAATGTTGTGAAGAAAATGGTTGATGATTTCAAACACAATATTGATGAAATCCTCGATATCAAAGAATTAGTCGTCAAGATGCTGGTGGACAACCCAGAGTTGATCAATGAAATTTTCTTAACTGCGGGTGAAAAAGAGTTTCCATTTATTGAAAAGTCAGGTCTGTATTTCGGGTTCCTTTTTGGTTTGGCGACGCTGGCCATTTGGACTTTTCACCCTGTTTGGTATGTGCTGCCTGCAGGGGGACTGTTAGTCGGTTGGTTGACTAACTGGATCGCAATCAAAATTATTTTCGAACCTAAGCGTCCAATTCATTTTTTGGGTTTGAAAATTCAGGGTATGTTTCTTAAGCGGCAAAAAGAAGTCTCACGCGTCTACTCAGATATCGTTGAGGCCAAATTAATTAACGCTGAGAATATTACGCAAATAGTGTTGAATGGCTCAGGCTCGGCACAATTACTGGAATTGATAGAACTGCATGTAAATGACGCCATTGAACGTTATGTGGCTGTTGCCCAGCCTTATTTCGCTCTTGGAGTAGGTTCAGAGCAGTATTACAAGATGAAGAAACTAGCAGCCCAGCAGATTTTTGATAGTACAAGTAAATATATGCACTATGCCAATGAGTACGCAGACAGTGCTCTTCGTGTCGGTGATGACTTATGTGAACGGATGCAACAGCTCACGCCAGAGGAGTTTGAAGGTGTTTTGCGGCCTGCGTATCAGGCAGATGAATGGAAATTGATTCTTACTGGCGCCATACTGGGCATGATTGCCGGCTTCATGCAATTGTATCTGGTGTAAATTTTGTTGGTGGAAGTGTCAATTTCGGCAATTTTTAACTAAAAATCAAAAATCAAAAATCAAAAATCAAAAATCAAAAATCAAAAATCAAAAATCAAAAATCAAAAATCAAAAATCAAATTCCAAAAAACCAAAAACCAAAAACCAAAAACCAAAAACCAAAAACCAAAAACCAAAAACCAAAAACCAAAAACCAAAAACCAAAAGCTAATAACTAGATGCTAACAATGCCATGATTGCTATTAGGTTAATAGCATAAGTGTGTCTAGGTCGTATCACAATTAGTTGAAAAGTGCAGAGAGTTTGGTTGGTTTAAACAAACGTCATATTAAGTCATCTACATCAGCTATTGACCTATTACTTCCTAACCCAATGAAGCAACCACCAACTCTTCTAGTGTTTTTCCAAAATATTAAAAATGCCCACCAAAGCCAGGGTTAATTTGTGACTGGGGGCCAATTGTATAAGCGGTTTCTTAGCTTGATGAGATTCACGCATTTTTACCGATTGCGAAATATATTCTGCTAAGACAGGAAATCCTTCTTGTACCAGTTCGTTGACAATTTGCTTGGGTAAATTAGCGTTGCTCATAAATTGATTGGCAATGATTCCTTCAATCTCAAGGGCTTCGTTGTGATCCTCTTTTATCTCGGCTATTTTTTGTTGCAAGCTATACAATCCTTGTCGAGCAAAATCATCGCAATCGATAGGAATTAAGCATCGGTCCGCAGCAATAAGTGCTGACATACTGTAGAAGTTCAACGCCGGAGCAGTATCTATATAAATGCGATCGAAATCGTCTTGTAGACTGGCCAACGCTTCCTTTAATTTATAGATTTTATGCCTGCTATCCAGTTCACTTTCAATATCCGCTAGTCGTTGAGAACCCGCTATAATTGATAAATTATCAACACCTGTGGGTTGGCAGAACTCTATCGCGGGTCGACGATGAATATGAAACGTGATGGTTTGCTCAAAAAGATCGGCGATAGTGTTTTTGTCATCCTCTCGAATGGCATCTAGGTAATGTGTGCTGTTGCATTGGGTGTCGAGATCAATAACCAAGGTTCTTAAACCTTGCTTAGCTGAAATTGCCGCCAAGTTGACAGTCAAACTTGATTTACCCACGCCTCCTTTTTTATTAAACAACACTCTTATCACTGACATTTCCTTTTATTTGTACAATCAAATCGCAATATGAAATGATAGTTAACATTACGCAAGTATTAATTGCGAGCACTTGAGCAAATGAAAACAGCAGAAAAGATTTTAGTAACGTCACTCGACTTATTTAACCGTCGCGGAGAGAGCAACGTTAGCAGCGTGGATATATCTCTAGAACTAGATATTAGCCCGGGTAACCTTTACTACCATTTCAAAGGCAAAGAAGTCATAGTCGAAGCCTTATTTGCCTTGTACAAGGACCAGATGGATAAAGTGCTTCAATCGACAATCCAAAAAGAAATTAATATTGAAGACTTCTTCTATTTTTTATTCTTAGTGCTAGAAAAAGGATATCTTTTTCAATTTCTCTACCACAACCAAGCTAATCTTTCAGAAAATTATCCTAGTGTTGCCAAAGCATTTAGCAAACATCTTATTTTACAGGAAAAGTGTTTAGAGAAATTACTTGAAAAATTCATGTCAGAAGGCTCAATAAAAGCCAGTAATGTGCAAATAAAGCAGATGGTCGAACTCATCGGGTTAGTATTTACTCAGTCAGCAAATTATTATGCCCTTAAAGGGCAAGATGTCAGTGATGAAACACATTTATATAAAGGCTTGGCGACGATATTATTTGCTCTATTGCCCTATATAAATCTTCCTCAAGGGGAATTACATCAACTGCAAGAAGCAATCGCAACTCACAGTCTAGCCGATGGATTAACCCAAGCCTAAGTGACATTTTTGAAGGATTAGAAGATTGAGCAAGAAAATATCATTTCTAGACAAGACGTTTTGGATTACTGAATCTGAAGATAATCCCAAGCATGTGGCAAGTCTACAAATGTTGGAAATGCCCGAAGGAGCGACGCATGAGTATGTAGACAATTTGTGCGAAGAGATGCGCGGATTTGATAAAGCGACATCACCGTTTAATGGAAAAGTAAAAACATTTCTCGGGTTCCCAATAAAACTTGAAGAAGTTGAGACACTGGATATGCAGTATCATGTTCAGCTTCATGAAGTTGATGATGTTGAAGATAAGCTTGCCATGCATGAATTAATTGCACGATTGCATGAAGAGTGGTTGGACAGGGATAAACCCCTTTGGCAAAACCATTTCATCAAAGATAAAAAGAGCAACCAGTTCGCAATTTATGCCAAAGTGCATCATATGTATGGTGATGGCGCCACGTTAATTCGCTGGTTCCAAGCAGGCTATTTGCCAGAGAAAAACACCGATACCTTCGTGCCTGTTTGGGCGGCGAAGCGAAAAACGCGAAAACGCAAGAGTTTAGGTTTGTTCAAAACATTAGTTTTTGGTCTCATCGGTATTTTGTTGGTTGTTTTCGACCTCTTGTACATATTAATGCGCTTGTTCTTAAAAATAATTCGGGTCAATACTCACTACATGCCGATTCCTTTTTCGGGAACTAAAACCCTGTTAACCGGCCAGGTTAAAAAGGGACGGGTGGTATCGACAGTCGATTTGGATTTTGTGCGCGTGAGAGGATTAAGCAAGCGAGCTAGAGCCTCAGCCAATGAAATTTTACTATGTTGTTTTGATATTGGCGTTCATCGCTTTTTGAAAGATCATGGACATTCTTTTAGTAAAGCACTGTTCACCAATATGCCGATCAATTTGCGCAAACCTGGTGAAAAGACCGCTGGAAATAAAATAGCGATCGTTCCGGTGCGTTTGGCTCACGGAAAAACTGATCCGTATTTACGACTTCGTCAAATTATCGAAAATCATCGTATCGTTAAGCGTGCTGCGAAACGCTCCCGCCCAATGGCGTTCAGTAATTACACGCTGTTAATTCAATCGTTCGCACTCATGTTTGAAATGCTGCGGATTTCCGATTTTGTAAAGCCTATAGCGAATATTCTGATATCAAATGTTCCTGGTCCAGTAGAACAACGATATTTGAAAGACAGTAAACTCTTGTCCATGTATCCCATTTCAACTATGACACCGGGTGGAGGTGTCAATATCACGTTAATTACCTATGCAGGCGTCGCGAACGTCGGTTTGGTGTGTTGCAACAAAAACGTCAAGTCGTTGGAAACCTTATCTCAATATTTTATCGAAGCATTCGACATGCTAGAACGTTGTATCGATGATCCCACGTTAAATATCGACGATATTGGTGAAAAGGTAAGGGATGATGCCTTGTCTATTGTTGATGAAGAAATTCATGAAGAACAACTTCAAGAACAGGAAGAAAAAATCTCTTAGCGGAACAGGCTAATTGCAGGAAGGTGCTATGGAAAACACAGATCTTGAATTAACTAGGGCAATTCAAATCGCAGAGCCTTTGTTTGCTTAAAACTTGAACCTAAGGCAATGATCTTCCACAACGACTCTTTCCCCGTATTTTCGAAACAGTCGTTGTTGCCAATCGGATTCGTCCATTTCATAAATGAAGTTGGGGTCTTCTCTTAAGTCACTGATCAGTTTTTCAATTTGTGGGCGGTGATAGTCCAGTACCCTTTGTTTGCTACCTGTCATATAGAGTTTTACGTATTCTGATGCCATGTCTGAACTACCAATCGTCATAAAACCCATGGCAGTTTTAAAGGTGTCTGTCATTAAACTCCTAACGCCATTAGGTAATACCATATCGAGAATATGTTTTGAGTCATTTAACATGGCATATTCATCATTAATGATTTGGATACTGTCCAGTTCCAAAGTGTCTACTGAAACCTGTTTTAACACTTTGTCATATGCAGGTTTCGCCAGCAACTTGACTCTGAGGTTGGCTCGATAGAGCGGGTTCCCCAACGAATCAATTTTCAATTTGCTATTCAATTCTACGTGGATTTTTTGTGATTTTTGCGGGATTATTATTTTTGCTGAATTGAGAGTGAATAGGCCTTTACCAACGGGTACATCAACGATGAATTCAGCTGGAAAATACGGAGTCAATATTTCCTCTAGCTCTTTCACGCTGTAGTCAACATGTTTGACTCGACCAAGGCGAATCATCCATTCGGCTATTTTACGTTCTAATCTTATTTTCCAATCGGATTTCACAAACCTACTCTATTTAAAATTTCACCTTGCGAGGTGCGGCATTGACGAGATGATTCTCCCTTTACGTGATCTAAATCAAACTCAAACACGGTAAAAACAGTTAATACGTTCTAGTGTGAAGTTGTGAGGCTATAAAAGTCAACATGAAGCAAGGGTATTTTGCCATAGCTATTGAGGATGTGGGTCATTACAAACACGAGTTATACAGAAGTATTAGTAGAGAGTAGTAACAATCCTTTAACACATTTGGTATGCTTACTGGTAAGAGATCAGATGAGTTGTTTTAATCGTTTTACATGCAAAAATTAGCTAATACCCACTTTGATTTTATCGTCATTGGCGCCGGTTCAGCAGGTGCTGTGCTTGCTTCGCGCCTGACTGAAAATCCGCAGTTTAGTGTCTGCCTACTCGAAGCTGGTGGCAAAGATTCGAGTCCGTTAATCCATATTCCTTTTGGTTTGTCGTTACTTTCGCGCGTAGAAGGGGTTGGTTGGAAATACAATACTGCCCCCCAATCTGAACTGAACAATCGAGAAATGTATTGGCCAAGAGGTAAAGTTTTGGGGGGATCAAGTTCCCTAAATGCCATGTGTTATATCCGTGGCGTCCCTCAAGACTACGATGATTGGTCTGAAATGGGAGGCGATGGTTGGCATTGGCAGTCTGTCTTACCCTATTTCAAAAAAGCGGAAAATCAGCAAAACGGCGAGAATCCAGATCACGGCGCCGAAGGCTTGCTGAGCGTGAGTGATTTAAGACATGTTAATCCACTGTCAGAATCTTTTGTTAGAGCAGCTCCGGAAGTCAATGAGAAACAAGTTAAAGACTTCAACGGACCAGATAGAGAAGGGCTAGGTTTTTATCAAGTCACCCAACAAAACGGGCAAAGATGCTCGACAGCCAAAGGCTACTTAAAGCCAGCTATGGAAAGAGACAATCTAACCGTTATCATGCGAGCGCAAGTGCAGCGAATTCTGATTGAAGACAAAACCGCAAAAGGGGTTTTGGTCGAAATTAATGGCGAAATAACGGAATTGTTTGCAGACAAAGAGGTGATCGTTAGCGGTGGCGCAATCAACAGTCCTCAAATGCTTATGTTATCGGGAATAGGACCTAAGCAACACCTTCAGCAAGTTGGTGTTGATTTGGTCCATGATTTACCTGGAGTTGGGCAAAACCTGCAAGATCATCTAGACGCGATTGTTCAGCATCGCTGTAAAGCGAGAGAAGGATATGCTGTTGCCTTTAGCGCATTGCCCATGTACGTCAGTGCTGCGTTCAAGTATCTGTTTGGTCGTAAAGGCCTGATGACATCTAATATTGCAGAAGCTGGCGGTTTTGCTCGTACTAAATACGCCACTGACCGCCCTGATATTCAATACCATTTTCTACCCGCTATATTGCTGAATCACGGTAGGAGCACAGCCTTTGGTTATGGTTATGGCATTCATGTCTGTTGTTTGTACCCCAAGAGCCGAGGAGAAATTCGATTAGCGTCGAAAGATCCCTTGGCACCTGCGGTAATCGATCCCAAATACCTCACCCATGATGATGACAAAGCCATTATGATTGAAGGGGTCCGTAAAGCGCGAAAAATATTAGCCGCGGGCGAGTTCGCAAAATACGATTCCAGAGAAATTGGGCCGGGTCCTGACGCTCAGACAGATGAAGAAATACTGGCATTCTTGCGCAAACGGGCGGAAACCATCTATCACCCTGTCGGCACATGTAAGATGGGCGCAGAAAACGACGAAATGGCAGTAGTCAGCAGTGAGTTAAAAGTCATGGGAATGCAAAATATTAGGGTAGTGGATGCTTCAGTGATGCCAAAACTCATTGGTGGAAATACCAATGCACCCACGATAATGATTGCTGAGCGCGCTTCCGATCTTATCAAACAAGAATACTCAGTGGCCGCTAAGCATTAAAGCATGTTGGTTATCTGCAATCTTAAATGTTTAAAACATAGCAGTGAAAAGTGAAGTGAGTGATTAACGTCCTATTTAGTCCATTAATACCAGTTATCATTATTTATTCGTTAATAAAAATATCTTGGTATGTGGAACATGTTTAACTATTGCAACATCAAAAATTCGCCTTATCACGAATTTGCTCTTTCACGAATTCTTGCTAGCTAGTATGGAGAACCTTGTGTCAAATATCTCTTTTAACGATTTAACAACGTTGACGGTAGAAATCAACGAGTATGTCGCTCATATCGAATTCTCTAGGCCCGAAGCATTGAACAGTATGAACCCGGCATTTTGGAGTGAGTTGCCCGAAACAGTTAGGAAAATTGACCAATATGCTGCAGCACGAGTCATAGTAATTTCTGCACAAGGCAAACATTTTTGTGCAGGTATGGATCTCGATGTATTCAAGCAAATGGCCAAAGACTTTCAGGGGGAACCTGCCCGCAGAGCAGAAAAAATGCGCCGTTCCGTACTGGAGCTTCAAGACGCATTAAGTTCATTGGAACAGATTAGAATTCCAGTTTTAGCCGCGATTCATGGCGGTGCGATTGGTGGGGCTATTGATATGGTTTGTGCTGCAGATAGTCGCTATTGCACCAAAGATGCATTCTTCACTATTAAAGAAACTGAATTAGGAATGACTGCCGATGTAGGGACTCTGCAAAGACTTCCTCATCTTATTCCACAGGGTTTAGTGAGAGAACTCGCCTACACTGGGCGCAATTGGTCTGCCCAAGAAGCCTTGCAAGCAGGGTTCGTCAATCAGGTTTTTGATGACCAACAGCAAATGCTTGAAGGGGTAATGAAAATTGCGCAAAAAATTGCTTTGAACTCTCCAATGGCTGTGGCGGGTTGCAAGGAAATGCTTAACTATGCGCGAGATAATAATGTAGCAGAAAGTTTGAATTATATGGCGACATGGCAGGCAGGTATGTTTCAAATGCCCGACATTCAAGAATCCATGGCTGCGCAGCAACAAAAGCGCATGCCGGAATATGAAGAGATATTGCCAAAACAATCAATGATGAATGGTAACAGCTAATTAAGCCTCCAATATTCTAAGCTTCCAATATTTTATAAGATAGGACCGATAAAAATGACTGCTGAATTAAACGTCACATCCCCTTTTCCAAATTTGACAAGACCACTTGATTTGGGCTTTACGACACTGAAAAATCGCGTGTTGATGGGGTCAATGCACACTGGATTGGAAGAGGCACCCGATGGGCACAAACGCATGGCGGCGTTTTTTGCTGAGCGTGCTCGCGGTGAAGTAGGTTTGATCGTGACCGGAGGATTTGGACCTAATCAAGAAGGTGGCACACATCCCAAAACGAAAATGATGAATACAGATGCCGAAGTTGCTGATCACAAGTTTATTACGGATGCTGTACATGAAGCGGGAGGCAAAATTTGTATGCAAATTTTGCATACGGGTCGTTATGCGTACAATCCTAACTTAGTCGCGCCTTCAGCGGTACAAGCCCCGATTAACCCCTTCAAACCTAAAGCATTAGATGATGCCGGAATTCATAAACAAATTGATGATTTCGTTTTCACCGCAAAACAAGCTCAAAAAGCGGGGTATGACGGTGTAGAAATTATGGGTTCAGAAGGTTACTTCTTGAATCAATTTATTGCGGCTAGGACTAATCATCGCGATGATCAATGGGGTGGGGAATACAAGAATCGAATTAGATTGCCAATTGAAGTCGTTCGTCGAGTCAGGGAAGCCGTTGGAGAACATTTTATCATTATCTATCGCCTATCGATGCTAGATTTGGTCGAAGGCGGTTCATCGTATGAAGAAGTCGTCGAACTGGGCTTGGAGATTGAAAAAGCTGGCGCTACTATTATCAATACTGGTATTGGCTGGCATGAAGCTCGTATCCCTACCATTGCAACCAAAGTGCCTAGAGCAGCTTTTACTTGGGTAACCGCTAAGTTTCGTAAAGCATTAAATATTCCTGTGATTACGTCCAACCGGATAAACACACCAGAAGTTGCCGAAGAAGTATTAGCAAGAGGCGATGCGGATATGGTGTCGATGGCGAGACCCTTCTTGGCTGATTCGCAGTTTGTGATCAAGGCAATTGAAAATCGTTCAGACGAAATTAATACCTGTATTGGCTGCAATCAAGCTTGTTTGGATCACGTTTTTGTTGGAAAGATGACAAGTTGTTTAGTCAACCCCAGAGCTTGTCATGAAACCGAGCTCAACATAGTAGAAGCCGACGTAAAGAAAAAAATGGCAGTGGTAGGGGCTGGACCTGCGGGATTAGCAGCAGCGGTTTCGCTTTGTGAACGAGGACATTCAGTTACTTTGTTTGATTCGGCTTCTGAAATTGGGGGGCAATTTAACATCGCAAAACAAATTCCGGGCAAAGAAGAGTTCTACGAAACTCTTCGCTACTATGGCAAACAGTTAGAACTTCACGACGTTGATGTAAGATTAAATACTCGCGTGAGTGCTGAAGACTTAAATCAATCTGACTTCGATGAAGTCATCATCGCAACCGGCATTAAACCTCGAACACCCGATATTACCGGGATAGATCATCCCAAAGTTATGGGGTATCTTGACGTCATAGCCGCTAAGAAACCCGTCGGTGAAAAAGTGGCCGTCATCGGAGCGGGTGGAATTGGTTTTGATGTTTCAGAATATTTAGCTCATGCCGGTGAATCGACCAGTCAAAATATCCCTGCGTTTATGAAAGAGTGGGGCATTGATATGAGCTTGAATTCTCGCGGTGGAATTGAAGGTGTGCAACCCCAACCAAGTGCTTCTGGTAGACAAATATATTTACTACAACGTAAAAGTACCAAAGTGGGTGCAAATCTGGGTAAAACCACAGGATGGGCTCATCGTGCTGGGTTGTTAGCACGAGGCGTAAAAATGATTTCTGGTGTGGAATACGTAAAAATTGATGATGACGGATTGCACATCAAAGTAGATGATAAGCCACAAGTGTTAGACGTAGATAATGTGATTATTTGTGCCGGGCAAGATCCGTTGAAAGAACTTGCCGACGGATTGGATAAACCATATCACTTAATTGGTGGTGCAGATTTAGCCGTAGAACTTGATGCGAAACGCGCAATTAATCAGGGTACGCGACTGGCTGCTGAGTTGTAGTGTCTATGCTGGAAGTATAGGTTAACTGGGCTATCAACTCTCTTTTTTCCAAAGTTAAATTGTTTAAACCAAAAATGACCTAATGAAAACAAGGAGTCTCAATAGACTCCTTGGTTCGCTAATTTAAGTTGTATTCTTGGTTTGAGAATCTGTCCAATGTAATCGAAAACGCCGTCAATTAGAAACGAGAGCTTTCTTGTCGATACCGGCAATTGAATAAACCTATATTTTGACGACGGCGCCACATCTTATTGCTTAACGATTTTACCGTCTTTGATTACCACACTGACATCCGCTAGCAATAACATATCTTCCAGCGGGTTACCTTTCACTGCGACTATATCGGCCAACTTTCCTTCACTAAGGCTGCCTAATTTTCCGTCGATTTTTAGCATAGTCGCAGGGTTAATTGTTCCTGCCTGAATTGCTTGCATGGGAGTCATACCAAATTGCACCATGCGCGAGAATTGTTGACCATTGTCTCCGTGAGGATAAACGCCTGCGTCTGAACCGAATACCATCTTGACCCCTGCTTTCACAGCTTGACGAAAGCTTTCTCTTTGCTTACCGCCAACAACCCGCTCTTTATCCAGACTTTCTTGTAAAATACCGGCTTTTTCACCTTCACTTAGAATGTACTCGGTGGTGTAGATATCCATCGAAAAATAGGTTCCGTATTTCTTAGCGAGCTTTATGGCTTCTTTGTCTAGGAAACTAGCATGTTCAACTGTCGTGACACCGGCTTTGATGGCGGCTTTGATTCCTTCCGTACCGTGAGCATGAGCGGCGCTCACCAGCCCACGCAGATTGGCTTCAGACACTATGGCGTTCATTTCTTCCTGAGAGAATTGCTGTGCGCCAACTTTTGTTCCTTTAGAAAGTACACCGCCTGTAGCGCAAAACTTAATTACGTCCGCACCATACTTGATATTTTCCCTGACTTTTTGACGTACAGCCCAAGGACCATTAGCGACACCTGTGGCAGTTACCTTGAACTCTGGTGGTAACAAGTTGTTATCACAATGCCCCCCGGTAATGCTTAGCGAAGGTCCGGCGACAAACATGCGTGGTCCAATAACGTCACCATCATTAATTGCATCTCGTAAGGCAATATCTGCATACCCTGTGGCTCCTAAATTACGTACTGTCGTAAATCCTGCCATTAGTGTTTTTTTTGCACTGGTGACGCCAAATAAAGCTTGTCTTGGAATCGAAGACGACAATCTTTTGTAGCCATGTTTGGTTGGATCGCTTGTAAGGTGCACATGCATATCCATAAAACCGGGTAACAGAGTTTGCCCTTGCAGATCTAGATGGTCTGCTTCGACTGGAATATCCACTTTTCCTTGTTTAACTATCTTCACTATGGTGTCGTTTTCAATGACCAGAACCGGCGATTTAACTAATTTTCCATTTTTAACATCCACCATGGCATCAGCGGAAACATAAAGCGTTTTGGAATAGCTCAGAAAGCTGATAGACAGCAAAGCAGCAAAAATAGTTAATTTATTTAGAGGTAAAAAGTGCATGAGGTTTAGCATGATGATCCATTTAACGAATAACAAACCACCAGCATATTAATAATTGGTCTTTGCTTGCAAATTATTCTGCTATTTTTTTTGCTTAAATAAGACAACCAACAAAATGGTTAGCGACAATAACAACAATGGCCAATCACCAAATCGTTTATAAGGAGTGAAACCATTTGTGGGATAAAGTTGGTCACTTAATACTGCTGCTTCGAATTGGGGTAAGCGACTAAGAATGTTGCCTTGGTGGTCTACAAAAGCGGTAATACCGTTGTTGGTTGCACGCAACACGGGCTTGCCAAACTCTTTTGCCCGAACTCGAGCAATTTCCATGTGCTGTGCGGGGCCATGTGAAGCACCGAACCAGGCATCGTTACTGACTGTAATAATGAAATCCGTTTCGGAACGAATGTTTGCGGCAATTTGCCGTGGGAACGCGATTTCGAAACAGAGCGCCGGGGCAAAGTGAAAACCATTTGCAATCAAATTGTTTTGTACAAAGTCACCACGGGTAAATGACGACATAGGCAAATCAAAAATTGGTGCTAGGCCGCGTAAAAAGTCTTCTAATGGAATAAATTCGCCTATAGGCAATAAATGATGCTTGTCAAAACGATTGCTATGCAAGTAGCGGTAATGCCCAGTTTCGTCCTCAGCTTCTTTTTTACCTAATACTATAAGTGTGTTGAAAGCTTGTTCGGTCTCGAAGTTGTAGTTGACAATCCCTGTAATTAAACCCGTATCAGATATTGCGGCTCGCTCATCCATTTCCGATAAGTATTCAGATACGGTAGGTTCAAGTTTGGGAACAGCTGCTTCGGGCCAAATAATCACATCATTTTGCCAATGATCAGCGCTCATGTTTTTGTATTTGTTCATGGTTGGCCGATCTTGTTCGGGGGTCCAACGCAATTCTTGGCGGATGTTACCCTGAACCATAGCGATGTTAACCGGGGTTGTCTGAACTTGTGTCCAACTGATTTGGTTCAGTGTCCAGCCCGACATCAACACAACTGAGGCAATAAGTGTCGGCGCTAGCCAGTGTTTTTTATTCACGCTCACTGCAACTGAACTACAAACAAGCACGATCAAACCGCTAACGCCAACTTCACCTATCACTGGCATCCACCCCGAAACAGGACCATCTATTTGGCTATAACCGATAGATAGCCAAGGGAAGCCGGTAAATAACCAACTTCTTAGCCATTCAATCAATATCCACAAGAATAAAGCGACAAAGGGCCAAAATTGAACATCAAAGTATCGTTTCAATAGTCTGGAAAAAAGGGCAGGGAACAGCGCTAGGTATCCGCAAAGAAGCAGCATAAGTGCCAACGAACCTACTAGTGGCAGGCCTCCAAAGTCAGCGATGCTTACATGTACCCAAGAAATACCTGCACCAAACCAACCTAGTCCGAATGACAAGCCCAGTTTGAACGGGGAATCATGCTGAGTGAGCAAGTAGAAATATCCGCTTAATCCAACAAACATGAGGGGCCATATTGAAAAAGGAGCATAACTGAAAGTCAGTAATGCTCCCAAAACACAGGCTATTACATAGGGGATTAACTTAGTCATCCGAATTAGGTAGGGTAACCTTTAATTGTAGAATTCGACGTTTATCCGAATTTGTCACTTTAAATACTAAATCACCTATTTTGATTTCATCATCGGTATTAGGCATGTGACCAAAGGCTTTAAGTACAATACCGCCAATGGTATCAGCTTGTTCTTCGTCGTAACTGGACTCAAAGAAGGTATTAAAGTCTTCAATGGGAGTCAGTGCTTTTACTGAGTAAGTGTAGGTATTGAGCGGGCGAATATCATCAGCGTCAGTTTCTTCGATATCATGCTCGTCTTCTATCTCGCCGACAATAATTTCAAGAATATCTTCAATGGTCACTAACCCTGACACACCGCCGTACTCATCAACTACGATTGCCATGTGGTAGCGTTGTTGCCTGAACTCTTTAAGCAGCACATCGACACGTTTGCTTTCGGGTACTATCACTGCATTACGCAAAACGTCTTTTAAATGAAACTCCTTGCCAGGGATAAACGCATAGGCAAGCAAGTCTTTGGCAAGCAATATGCCTTCAATATGGTCTTTATCTTCATTGATAACAGGAAAGCGGGAGTGGGCCGAATCTAACATCACAGGAAGAAATTCTTCTACTGATTCGTCAATATTGATGGTGATCATCTGTGCACGCGGAATCATGATGTCCCTAACGCGCATTTCGTTGACGCCCATGACGCCTTCGATCATTTCTCTGGTTTGAGGGTCAATGACCTCTCGCTGTTCAGCATCGGTGATAATCTCAACGATGTCTTCTTTATTTTTCGGTTCTCCGTTAAAGGATTGGACGATTTTATCTAACCAACCTTTATTTGAAGAACCGCTAGTAGAGTGGGGGTTGTCTTCGCTCATAGTTACTTTTATCGGTTCCTTGGAACGCTATATTTAATGATCTTTATAGGGATCGTCAATGTCTAATTTTGCTAATAGCAAAACTTCGAGTGCTTCCATCTGTTGCGCTTGTTCTTCTTCAACATGGTCAAAGCCAAGCAAATGAAGGGTTCCATGGATGATCATGTGCGCCCAATGATGCAAAAGTTGTTTATTTTGTGAAATAGATTCTTTTTTGACCACATCGGCACAAACAACCAAATCACCCAACAAATTGATTTCGACTTCGGCTGGTGCTTCAAAAGGAAAAGACAACACGTTGGTGGGTTTGTCTATATTTCGATATTGAAGATTGAGCCCCTGACTTTCTTGTTCAGAAACCACCCTTACAGTCAGTTCAGAATTTAAAATAGTGTTTGAAGGGGTTGATTGACTACTTAATACTAAATCAACCCATTTTTGGATATCTGCAGAAGGAGGGATAAAACCGTCCTCCACTGCAATTTGATAATCTACAAATGCACTCACTTAGCTGCTTTTTCATCCCGCAGTTTCTGCATTTTAAGTTTTTCTTGGCCTGCTTCGTATTCCTCATAGGCTAACACTATTCTGGCGACGACCGGGTGGCGAACAACATCATTGGCGTTAAAAAAGTTAAATGAAATGTCTTGCACATCTTTTAGAACTTCAATGGTATGACGCAAACCCGATTTAACTCCTCTGGGCAAATCGATTTGGGTGATGTCACCTGTTATCACAGCCCTTGAGTTGAAGCCAATACGAGTAAGGAACATTTTCATCTGTTCTACCGTGGTATTTTGGCTTTCATCAAGAATGATAAAAGCGTCATTTAGAGTACGGCCGCGCATGTAAGCTAGGGGAGCCACTTCAATAACGTTGCGCTCAATCAGTTTTTCAACTTTTTCAAAACCCAACATTTCGAATAAGGCGTCATAAAGAGGGCGTAAATAAGGGTCTACCTTTTGAGCCAAATCGCCGGGTAAAAAACCTAGTTTTTCACCTGCTTCAACCGCCGGACGCGTCAGTAATATGCGTCTAATTTCTTGACGCTCTAATGCATCAACAGCACAAGCTACTGCCAAGTATGTTTTGCCCGTTCCTGCCGGGCCAATACCGAAACTAATGTCGTGATTAACAATATTTGCTACGTACTGACTCTGATTAGGATTACGCGGCTTAATCACGCCACGTTTGGTCTTAATATGTACTTCTTTGCCATAGTGACCAGCTTCAGCGCGCTCTAAACACTTGGCTTCTTGAATCGCCAAATGAACTTGTTCCGGCTCAAGGATCGGAATCTGGCCCTTTATAGGCTGGGTTTCTATGTACAAGAGTTTCAATAACTCGGCGACGCCATTAGTTTGCATTGACTCGCCAATTATTTTGAACTCATTGCTGCGATAAGTGATTTCAACCCCAAGGCGGCGCTCGATTTGCTTGATATTGTCATCAAGTGGACCGCACAGGCTGGAAAGACGCTTATTGTCCGAGGGTTCAAGAAGAACCTCACTGCTAACTAATGTACTCAATGTAATCTCTTACCTATTTAATTATCTATCTATTAAGTTATCTATCTACTGATTATTTGTTTACGCTGACTTGATTTCTGCAACTGGAACAAACTGATTCACGCCATTTTCATCAGGCATAGTTGCCGCTTTTTTAGAAAGTAAAGATTGCGGGGAAACGCTCACTCTCAAGCCCATGTCTTTTTCTCTGCGCACTAGCTCACCGCGTAGCGAGTTAGAGAAGACGTCAGTAATTTTGACGTCAATAAACTCACCAATCATATCTGGTGAGCCTTCGAAATTTACCACTCGGTTGTTCTCTGTCCGTCCAGACAATTCCATTGGATTTTTCTTGGACGGGCCTTCAACCAGAATACGTTGCTCGGTTCCCAACATATTACGAGCGATTCGCAAAGACTGCTGGTTTATACGATTTTGTAGTATCTGCAAACGTTGTTTCTTAGTGTCTTCGGTAACATCATCTGGCAAATCAGCCGCGGGAGTACCCGGTCTTGCGCTATAAATAAAACTGAAACTTAAATCGAAGTCGATGGCTTGAATTAAGTCCATAGTCGCTTCGAAATCCGCATCCGTTTCGCCGGGAAATCCAATAATAAAATCAGATGACATACAAATATTGGGTCGCACCTTTTTCAGTCGACGTATCTTTGATTTATATTCTATTGCCGTGTGCCCACGCTTCATTAAATTCAAGATTCGGTCTGAACCACTTTGGACGGGTAGATGCAAATGATCGACTAACTCAGGGATACTCGCATAGGCATCGATTAGATCATCGGTAAATTCGACAGGATGAGACGTGGTGTAACGAATTCTGTCAATACCATCGATTGAAGCAATAAGCTCAAGAAGCTCTGCAAACGCGCATATGCTACCGTCGTATTGCGGGCCGCGAAACGCATTGACGTTTTGCCCTAATAGATTGACTTCTCGTACACCTTGCTCTGCCAACTGAGCTACTTCAAGAAGCACATCATCTACCGGCCGACTTACTTCTTCTCCGCGCGTGTAAGGCACTACACAGAAAGTACAATATTTTGAACAGCCTTCCATAATGGATACAAACGCCGATGGGCCTTCAGCACGGGGTTCAGGCAATCGATCGAATTTTTCTATCTCTGGGAAACTAACATCGACTACAGAACTACTTCCACCTTTTATCTGGCTGATCATTTCTGGCAAACGATGCAAGGTTTGTGGGCCAAAAATCATATCCACAAATGGTGCACGCTGACGAATGGTATCGCCTTCTTGAGAGGCAACACAGCCACCTACGCCTATGATCAATTCTGGTTTGTCTTTCTTTAGATTTTTCCAACGGCCAAGCTGATGAAATACCTTCTCTTGGGCTTTTTCACGAATTGAACAAGTATTAAGCAATATGACGTCAGCATCCTCAGCTTCTTGCGCCAATTCGTAGCCGTGGGTTGAGTCTAGCAAGTCAGCCATTTTCTCTGAGTCATACTCATTCATTTGGCAACCCCAGGTTTTGATAAATAGCTTTTTGCTCATACTGCCTTCTAACGCTCTAATAAAATAAAAAATGAGAAAATAAAAAACGAGTTTTGCTGGTACATTTAGCCAGAAACGGGTCAAGCCGAGCATTTTAACGTTTTTTTGATTAGTTAACCAGCGAATCACCGAAGTTTGAGCTAATCAAACAGGGTTTTATTGGGTATGATGAAAACACAAGTTTACAAATGTGGGGAACAATGGAAGAACAGTTTGATTTTTGCGTCGTCGGTGGCGGCATGATTGGTTCTGCATTAGCCATTGGATTAGCCAAGCTCGGTTATAAAATAACCATTATCGAACAACATATGCCTGCAGCATTTTCTGTCGATCAAGCGCCCGACATGCGAGTTTCTGCGATCAATTTGGCTTCGCAAACATTACTGAATCAGTTAGATGTATGGCATTTTGTTGTACAAATGCGACTTTGTCCTTTCAAACGCATGGACGTATGGGACCGAATGGGCGGAACGACACAATTTAACGCCACGGAAATAGATTCACCTTATCTCGGTCATATTGTTGAAAATAGAGTATTACAGTTGGCGTTGCATCAAGGTATAGATAGTTATGACAATATTTGTTGGTACCAAGGAGGTATTATTAACTCGATGGAACTAGCTGATAATCAAGCCTTGATAACCTTGAAAAACCAGCAACGTATTCGAGCAAACTACCTTGTTGGTGCCGATGGCGGAAATTCATTTGTGCGCCGTCAATCAGGAATAGGCGAGCAAGGCTGGCAATATAGCCAACAAGCATTAGCGATAAAAATACGTACTGAATCTGGTCAACAAGATATTACCTGGCAAGAGTTTCATCCTTCTGGTCCAAGAGCGTTTTTGCCTCTTTTCAATGGCTTCGGTTCATTAGTTTGGTATGACAGTAGCGCAAGAATCGAAGCGCTTAAAAATCTGAATAAAACCAAATTAAAACAACAGATTATTGAGCATTTTCCTGACAAGTTAGGGGATTTTGAAATTCTCGAATTGACCAGTTTCCCACTGACTAGGATGCACGCTAATCAATATGTTAAAGATCAGGTTCTTTTAATTGGTGATGCGGCGCATACCATTAATCCGCTAGCGGGGCAGGGTGTTAACTTGGGTTTTAAGGATGTCGCAGTACTTCTTGACAGTCTAAAAGCCGAGGCAGCACAACCAAGCAAAGCGTTCAAACGCTACGAAAGTGAGCGCAGGAAAGCAAACCTGCTTATGATGAGCACAATGGATGCAATTTATCGATTATTCAGTACAGAATCACAGCCGATAAGCATGCTGCGTAATCTAGGATTGGTGTTGGCCGACAAAGCCGGCCCGATTAAAAAAGAAGTGATGAAATACGCAATGGGTATAAAATAAGACTAATTTAGCTCTGGATTATACACTACATTGATAACCTTCAACTGACTGCTGTATCGGCTAATAGAAAATACCACACGTCCTTCTCCATAATATACCCAATCAGAACGGGCAACATCTGATCCAAAATAAAATGGTATCCAAGCTTTACCCGTCTGATAGCTTTCAGCGTCATCCGGGTTGCCGACAAGTTTTCGAACGCGAGTGTCGCTCATACCTAATTCAATTTTAGAAAGTGGTGAACTTTTCGGTATTTTTGCCATGGCCGCTATAATATCTTGCTCAGCCTTGGCTCTTGCTTCTTCATTGGATTCTTCTGATTTTGTTGATTCTCCTGTAGAGCCACAACCTGCGAGCCCTAGCATCAACAAAATGACAACTAAAAACGAAAATTTATGTTTATTATTCTTATATATCATTGACTTAATTATCCTTAATTTCATGTTTTTGATTATGGTGTTGTATTAAATATGGCCAAATACAGAGTTATATTTAGCAAAACCATGTTAGCCAATATATTTCATACTAGATACTAAAATATTTAAACAGGGAAATAGATTCCACTTGATTTACAATTCAACCGTATTCAAAAAGGAATTATTCACTAAACTAGATTGTTAACCGCACCTATCTATTACTTATCCCAAATACCTTTTTCAGTTTCGCCTTGAATATCGCAATCACCGGTTTTGTATTCGGGTAATTTGCCACTGTCTTTTTTGGCGAAGTAATCTTTGCTGATCGATACTATGGTTGGCGTCATCCATACAATGGCGATCATGTTGATTACCGTCATCATGCCAAGTGCCATATCTGCCATTGCCCAAACTTCTGGCAACGCAGCGACTGAACCCCACAAAATCATTAATAAGTAGCCGATGGTATAGGTTGTTCTGC
This sequence comes from uncultured Alteromonadaceae bacterium, assembly GCA_947503265.1. GTDB lineage: Bacteria > Pseudomonadota > Gammaproteobacteria > Enterobacterales > Alteromonadaceae > Aliiglaciecola. The sequence continues at coordinate 35,707 of CANNDC010000005.1, read as the reverse complement.
CAATGCGATTGTCCAGTTTAAATATGTGTAGGTTACTTTCACCGTAGGCATAATTGGCTACCACTGAAGTAAATGCAAACACACTAATCGCAGCGGCAACAAAATCACCACCGACCCCTCCAAGATGAGAGCTCATGGCCATTTGGGTAACACGAATGCCTTCCAATTCACCTGAACTGGATACACCCGCCAGCAAAATAACTACCGCAGTACAGGTACATAAAATAATGGTATCGATGAATACACCGAGCATCTGCACGTATCCTTGTGAAGCAGGGTGATTGGGGTGAGGAGTAGCTCCTGCTGCTGCGTGGGGCACACTGCCTGAGCCCGCTTCGTTAGAATATAAGCCGCGCATGATGCCGTACTTGATTGCTGCACCTAAAGCACCTGCGCCGGCTTCATTTAGCCCAAATGCTGACGAAATGATATCGCCAATCAATCCCGGTACCAGATCATAATTGATGATAGTGATGATTAATGCCACTGAGACATAGGTGATGGCCATGAAGGGCACAATCCATTCGGCAAACCGTGCGATAGCACGCAACCCACCAACAACTATTAAGGCTGCTAATGCAATAATGACCAAGCCTGAATATAAGGTATCTATATCATATGCGTGGTTTAAGGCATCAGTAATGGTGTTGGCTTGCACTGCACTGAAGATAAATCCATAGCCTAAAAACAGACATAGAGAGAATAGGATAGCTAACCACTTTTGGTTGATACCTTGTTGGATGTAGTAGGCCGGACCGCCTCGATATTCTCCATTGGCATCACGCACTTTATATAGCTGACCTAAAACACTCTCCGCATAACCGGTTGCCATACCAAGAAATGCTATCACCCACATCCAAAATACAGCACCCGCTCCACCAAGAGAGATAGCCATAGCAACACCAGCTAGGTTGCCGGTGCCTACTCGCGCCGACAAACTGGTGCATAGGGCTTGGAATGAACTAATACCTGAATCATCCCCTTTCATCCCGCCTTTCATTACCGAGAACATATGCCTGAAATGGCGTACTTGAATAAAACCAAGTTTGGCGGTGAACCAAATACCGCCTAGCACCAACATAACGATTAAGATCGGAAGTTGAAATCCACCTTGAACATCGCTACTTTCCCAAAATGCGCTTATTCCTTTATTCCATAATAGGTCGTTTAAAAAATTAACGATGTCGTTGATCACAGGGTACTTCTCAAGTCATTGATTTATGGTGTAAGTTTGAAGGGAACGAGAGATCATGTCCAGTGGCAATTTGGAAACAAAAAAGCCCAAGGCAAGACCTTGAGCTTTTCGTTTTACCAGAATATGGCTGGGGTAGCTGGATTTGAACCAACGAATGGCGGGATCAAAACCCGCTGCCTTACCGCTTGGCTATACCCCAATAGTCACAAGCACAAGTGTGCTTGTGTACTGGAAAAATGGCTGGGGTAGCTGGATTTGAACCAACGAATGGCGGGATCAAAACCCGCTGCCTTACCGCTTGGCTATACCCCAACAAAAATGGTGCGGAAGGAGAGACTTGAACTCTCACGCCGTGAAGCACTGGAACCTAAATCCAGCGTGTCTACCAATTCCACCACTTCCGCATCGCATTTTCAACACTAAGTGTCGAAAATTGGTGGCTACGGCGGGACTCGAACCTGCGACCCCATCATTATGAGTGATGTGCTCTAACCAGCTGAGCTACGTAGCCACGTATTTTTGGGCACTCCGCTTTGGAGTGGCGCGTATTATGCTGATCTCGCATAGGGTCGTCAACCCCTTTTTACCTTGTTTTTATTGATTGCTCAGTTAGTGCGCAACCCTAATTTACAGCGGTAAAATAAAACTTCGCGGTAAACTCTAGCAGTACTAACAAAACGCCGATAAGATAGACCCAGTTGATTGGATAAATTCAAATAAATGACACCGCTAAGAATGTCAGATTATTTTACAGAATCAATCACTTACCGTTACATTGAATTTACAACTACATGAAAAATAAGTAAAAATAAATGTGGCTTGAAAATTGAATGAGGAACTACAGCATTAAAAATAATGTTGTATTTTAATTATTAATATTGGGAAAATAAAAATGACATACCTAAAGAAAATAATCTTTGCAGCTTCACTAGCTGTAGCATCATTAGGATTTAGCACGGCTTCTAATGCTGCCCTTATCACTCATGATATACTTTTTGACGATGGAGCAGGCCCAACTGTAGTGGGAGAAGTAACCGTCCACTTGTTCGAAAACGGTGCTACTGGCTTGCAAGATATTGCTGATTTCGAATCTTTCACCTTTTTTGGTTTCGATGTTTCTGATGTTTTCGGCTTTGAAGCAATTATCGATAGAGACGATGTTTTTGCTGGATTAGAGTTCTTAGCATTCGACGTTGACGTTATCGATATTGATGCTGCAGTATTAGCTATTTATGATGCATTTGCTTTGGACCCTGCATTTGACAACTTCATGGATGTTTTTGAAATTAGTACTGGCGACCTAGTCACATTTGGTGAAATAAGCCTTAGTGAAGCTCGCGTTGTTTCTGAGCCTTCAATTGCTGCGCTTTTCGCATTAGCACTTATCGGCTTTGGTCTTCGTCGCAGAACAAAGTAATTTTATTTTCCTAGTAAAATAAACTTTAAAAAACCGGTTGCCTAACGTAACCGGTTTTTTTATGCCGGTTAATCATATTTAAGCCTTAACTCCCAACTTGGCTCACTTACCCCCCCTGAGTTCTTCTAAGTATAATCTCTGAACAAGTTAGTTATTCGCTTTTTCTCGTGTGTGAACAAGTAAATCGAATCAGATCAACCAGCCAGTTTGATATTTCTTACGAAAAGACGATTGGACATAAACCGTGTTTTTCTAGACATATTTCCTTTCTAACAAGGCGCGTAACATTCACTCCGTCAACTTAACTCAGAGGAAAAACAACATGAAAAACTTTTTTAACTTACGCACAATCCTAGCTGTGGTATCAATCAGCTTGTCTTCATTTGTGTTCGCGGGTGTCGATACTGAAACGGACGCAAACGGCGTCATCTTGGCTGGGCACGATGCCGTAGCTTATTTCACCGAAAACAAACCGGTTCTAGGCAGTTCAGAATTTACTACGGTACATAAAGGAGCTATCTATCGCTTTAGCAGTGCTGCAAACAGAGATACCTTCAACAATAATCCAGAGAAGTATGAACCAGCATATGGCGGTTTTTGTGCCTACGGTGCGACCTTTGGTAAGAAATTTGAGATAGACGGTAAAGCTTTTGAAATCGTAGACGGTAAACTATACGTAAATAAAAATCAGGAAGTATATAAAGCGTGGAAATTGAATATTCCTAAGCACTTGATGGAAGCTAATACAGAATGGCCAGAAATTGAATTTATCGCAGCAAACGAATTGTAGTCGCAAACCTTATTAATCTCCCAGTTCCAGTCTACCTGGACACTATTCGCCCCGCAGTAGCGGGGCTTTTTTTTGCCAGATTGGTTAAACTCTGAGCAAATCCACATCAAAGCCACATTTACCGTTGCAAAGCCAATAAAAATAAGTAAACTGCCCAGCTTCGGTCGGTGTGTAGCGCAGCTTGGTAGCGCACTGTCATGGGGTGTCAGGGGTCGGAGGTTCAAATCCTCTCACACCGACCAATTCTAAAGGCTTTGCGGGAACCCCTCCCAAAAGCGTTACCTGTCCGTTACCTTTGTGGGCTCTACCCCATAAACGGGGGATCAGCATTCATCTCGTTCTATTAATTACACCATTCCTTACGGTCATCGGTATCCACAGTGGGTCATCACCCTTATTCGATAATTTTCGAAATTCCAAAAACCACACGCTCTTCGCGAAAGTATTTCCATTTTAATGTGGAAGCCTCCCGTTGGGGAAATCAGTATGTGGAATAATCTTCGATTATATTCTCGTCCAGAAGTTATATTTCATTTCGCTGTTGTAAATAGTTAACAATTAATCAAATGTTTGTTAAATTACTGGTAGAGTTCAAGACTTAATTAATAAACGTAATTTTGACACACTAACTTTTCATTAAGTTTTTGCGCTAAATCTTATTTATTCCGTGACCTAGGAAACATATTATTTTTAAAGCGTTTTCTCGAAGTAACATGTATCTAATACTTGCCTTTACCATTCTTGGTCTGGCTTGTGTTTTTCTCGTCGCTATTTTTAATCCAACTGATGGAATTGAAGGCCAGGGAATTGGTCGCTTTTTAGGTCGCTTCCATCCGCTCGTTCTTCATTTTCCCGTCACTTGTTTAGTACTTGCAGGCTTGTTTGAATTTACCGGCAGGTTCGGTGTATTGGCGCCCCTGAAACGAAGCGTGTTCCCATTATTATGTTTCGCAGCCTTCAGTTCAATTTTAACCGTTATATTGGGTTTGATGTTGGCAACTAATGAAGGGCATCAAGGCGGGTTAATTGATAGGCATAGAACGTTAGGGATAAGTGTTTCAGTCATTACTTGTTTGTCCCTAGCGCTTTTTGTACTAGCAAAAACATGTCGATTCGCTAATTTATTCACTCTAAGTTATCGCCTCAGTTTAATCTCGGCTATTCTGGTAATGTCGCTAGCTGCTCACGATGGTGGTTCTTTGGTGCATGGTCCCAATTATTTAGCGGAATATGCACCTGATATTTTGAAACCTATTTTGAGAAGCCAGTCTTCCCGTGTCGATTTGAGCGATTCGGGACAGCAACACGTTCAATCTGACAATCAGCATTTTATATCTCAAGCGACACGCGAACGATTCGATTCCGACGTAGCGCCGTTTATAGCGAATTACTGTGAACGTTGTCACGGAGAAAGTAAGCAGGAGGGCAATCTTAGAATGGATAGTTTTGATCCTTCCTTTGTACATTTTTCCAGTCAATATGATTGGGAAAAAGTGCTTGGTGTATTGGGCTCTCACCGAATGCCCCCTGAAAATGCAAAACAACCGAGTGAGCGCCAACGTGCAATCGCGATTGATTGGCTTCATCAAGCCTTAGAAGAATATGCTTATACACGACGTGCCGAAATGGCCAATGCTCCATTACGTCGACTAAACAAGCGCGAATTGGACAATACATATCAAGATCTTTTCAACGTGGATTCAGATTTTGTTAGTCGATTACCCAATGATCCAAGATCGGCACACGGTTACGACAACGAAGCTGCTCTATTAATGATTGCCATGTCGGACATGAAAAATTATCACCAGATTGCGCGTCAAGCGATTCAACGATATGTCATATTTGGTGAAACAGACACTTCAGAAATCGAAAACTATTTTGTTGAGCTAGAAGACGTTTACCATTTCGGTCGAGCCGAAGGGAATAACTTGGCACATGACAGGGCCGCGCAACCTTTATCCATTTCTGAGGTGGAACGCCGAAAGCAGTTACGTATTGGAAAGCCGATTGTTTATCGAAACAGGCAATACGGTCCGCTTCCATTTGGCGATATCCCGCAAGGACAATCTGTTACAGGGGAAGGCCGTGGATTCGCCCGTTTACATGAACAATTTATGCTAGTGCGCACAACTAACCAAGTTGGCGAAGTCGTTGTAAAAGTTCATGCCGCTAAGACAAACGGACAAGGTATTGATAACAGTGTGCCGAGATTAAGGTTGGAAGCGGGTTGGCGAAACGAACAGAGTCTTAGAGTACAAAACGTTGGTGAATTTGATATTACGGCCTCGCTAGAGCAGCCTGAAACTGTTGAGTTCCGATTCCGTTTGGAAGACGTAATTGCTCCAGATAATGTGCGACGAAAACAAACTTCCGATGAAAAATGGCTTTTATTGGTGTTATCAAATGTGGCGAGACACGAACAAGGCGTGCTAGCCGCCTCGATAGACGGTCAATCGGACTTAACACTAGCGTCGGCGACAACATTAGATGAAGCCTTAATAAACCAGGCAAAAAAAGCAGAAAAGCAACATCATGAAGGAGAGGCTCAATGGCAATCTAGCGGCGTTCCTTTGCTGCTTCTAGATGCTCTAGAAGCAAGCATTATTCCCACGAAAGCCAATGCAGCGCATCCGTGGTTTGTTGCAAGCATGAATGAAAACTCATCCATGGAATTGGAAATTGAACACCTGAGTGAAATATTGTCTAGATTTCTTCCCAAGGTGTTTCGCAAGAATAATGTCAGTCAACATAGCTATGCAGCATACTTTGATTTGTATAAAAAGTTGCGGCGACAGGGTGACGATTATCAAAAAGCGCTAAGTGAAGTTTTGGCGGCCGCACTGATTTCACCCGAATTTTTATACATTGGATATAGCGTTGACGGTGATGAATCGGCAACCGTTGAAAGTTATGACAATAATTATCTGGCATCTCGATTGTCTTACTATTTGTGGTCTAGCATGCCCGACCAACAACTACGTTGGTTGGCTTCAAATGGGAAACTTACCGACCCCGCAGTTTTGGCTTCTGAAGTTGAGAGAATGTTAGAAGACAAAAGAGCCAACAGATTCATTGAGTCTTTTGCGCTGCAATGGCTTCAGTTAGATAAAATACAAGATGTAGGGGTATCTGCTGAGCGTTACCCACTTTATGGGGCAGAACTTAGTCTGCTTTCTGTCAAACAATCAATAAATACGTTTAAAGATAATTTTCATAATAACCGTGATGCCAGAGAGTTATATTTTTCTGACTATATGATGTTGAATAAACAACTGGCCCAATTATATCAAGTACCCGAAATTGAAAGCGGCGAGTTTGCTAGAGTGAAACTAGAACAATATCCACCTCGATTGGGTTTGATGACCCACGCTAGCGTGTTAACCATGAATTCTGACGGTGAGGATTCTCATCCAATTAAACGCGGTGTTTGGTTGTTAGAGAGGTTGCTGAATGATCCACCGCCACCGCCACCTCCCTCGGTACCTGAACTAGATCCAAACAACCCATTATTAGCTGGATTAAGCCTAAAGCAAAAAATCGAACATCATCGTGAATTAAGTGGTTGCAAAGGCTGCCATGAAAAAATCGATCCTTGGGGTATTTTGCTGGAAAACTACGATGCAATTGGTCAGTGGAGAACGAAAGTGGATTCAAGTTCTATATTGCCTGATGGCACACGGGTTGGTTCTGTGACAGAGTTTACTGAATATCTGAAATCCAAAAAACAGAGTCAGCTAATGAAAGCAATAGTACATCATATGATGATCTATGCGCTGGGGCGAGATTTGGATATTTTAGATGAGAAAGAAGCCGAAGTCATTTATTCGGCGTTTCGCGCGTCTGGATATAAGCTATCCTACTTAGTGCAAGCTATTGTATTGAGTGATGCTTTTACCAATAGACAACAGCACTCGAGCTAGTTAAATCTATGTCTGAAAGGAGGCAAAGTTGACTAAAATGACTAATAAATTTGATCGTCGCACCTTCTTAAAGGCAACGGGGTCTTCACTTTTGTTGCCAGTCTTACCTTCGTTGGCTGGCAGCGACATGTCCGTTGGTCAGAATGTTGGCACGCCACCTAAACGTTTGTGTTGTATCTTTTTCGGTATGGGAGTTTCCTTACCTCCGAAAGAACACAAGACGCACAAAGATTGGCATTGGTTCCCGCACGAATATGGCACAAATTATTCTTATAGCAAATCCAATCAGGCACTCAAGCCATTTAGATCACAAATGAGTTTTCTGTCTGGTTTGTCTCACCCAAGAACAAGATCGATTTACGCTCATTCAACTGGCGGCTATTTTTTAAGTGGAGCTGACCCGTTGACACCTATAGGAAATTCTATTTCAGCGGATCAAGTTTACGCTTTATATGCAGGAGGTCAGACACGATTTCCGTTCATTACGATGGGATCCGAAGGAGGATTGGGCGATTTTCGTCGCCCCAACACCATGTCGTATACAGCGGCGGGTCAACCAATCCCATCATTGGGCAACCCACGTCAGGTATTTCAAGAGCTGTTCGGAGTGCAAATAGGCGGTAAGGATACTTTGAAACGTAAATTCGGCCGAGACCGCTCTATTCTGGACGCGGTTACACCAGATCTTACGCAACTTCATAACAGGGTCTCGAATGATGATAAGTTGCGATTAGAGCAATACCTGACATCGGTTAGGGCATTGGAGACCAGATTGGAAAGAGCGCATCAGTGGTTGGATGTTCCAAAACCCAAAGTAGATGAAAATCAGTTTCAGCTTGATATCGATCCGATTCAGGACGGTCCAACTGCATTTATAGATAGCATGTATCAGCTCATTCACTCCGCTTTTTTAACCGACAGTACACGCACAATTTGCTATCAGAAAGTAAAAGAATCGGCTGGGGGACTTGCAGCTCGATTTCCTGAAGCCTTGGGATTACCGCATCATCATAAGATGTCACACGATTTCAATTCAGAGGGTGGGTATGAGAGGTGGGGGACTTACGACGCGTATTTAACCGAACGCTTTGCTGGATTCCTAAAGTTGATGTCAGAAACTGATGATCCGTATGCCGAAGGTTCATTGTTGGATAACACTATCGTTTTGTATGGTTCAGGTACCAGCACGGTTCACAATCCAAGAAATTTTCCACTGATTCTGGCTGGTGGTAAGAATTTCGGGCTAACTCACGGCAGCCATCACAAGTTTGATGAAAAAATTCCCATGACCAATCTATTGCTTACGCTTTTGCAGCAGCTAGGAACACCAGTTGATAAGTTTTCAAACAGCACGGGTACTATTTCAGAAATTCTGGTTTAGCTTATTTTTTTGAAGCACATCCAGTCCGCTACATTTTTTCTGCTGATGACTTGAGAGTTACAGTTTGATGTGAACGCTGGAATTTATTGGATGAACTTTGTTCAGATCTTAACTTATCCAAAAGGAACAAAAATTGTTCAACTTTTTTGCATCAAATCATAAATTTTTGAAAACGAAATATCTACATGTTCTTAGATTAATATTTTACATTTGAATAGATAAGCTGGCATCATAGCCTAATAGAGAGTATAAAAATGCAACCTTAGTTTCAGCGACTTAAGCATCTTTTTAAGGGGTTATTATATTGAAATCATTTACGTATGCATTATTGTTTGCTGCTATGCTTCTTTTTACTTGCGATACTTACGCTTGCAAAAATTGTGATAAAGAAATTTTATTGGATCAAGATGGTTGGAGTTGTTTAGAGAAAAAGTTACCCAGCTTGTTGGATACAGAGCTAAAACTAATCGTATTCAAATTAGATAAGGAATGTTCGTCTGCTAACAAAAAGGTAAAATATAAAAGTGGTAAAGCAGGTCAACCGCAAAAATCTAATTCCAATGATAAGGTCTATGTAGTTTCGAAAAAACAACTGAATTGTTTACACAAATCCCTTGCCGAATTGAAGTCCAAAAATATCCAAAAATACACTCTTATCGAAGAATGTGCAGCTGAGCCATCAGATGGTTTGCAATGATAGGTGATTCGCATAGCAATGAAATTGATATAGAGTCGCCTCCTCTTGGTGGTGCTGATGTGGCTGAAAATGCGCCAAAATCAACGATAATTGATGAGCGTATCAATTATGCGTCGAAGCAAGATGATGAAAGCGATGGCGAAACAGAAGATTCTGAAGAGCGTTCGAAAAGAATTAAAACTAACCCTTGGCGAAATTTCGATTTCATTCTTGGTATTGTTGTAAAAGTGGCAATACTATGTGGCTCTGCTTTTGCAATAGTGCAATATATGTCAGCTAAATCCGACGCAAGAGTAGCCAAAACCTTCGAATATATTACCGCGTATGAAACGGGGCAAATGTTGATTGCGCGTGAAGCTATTCGCAGAGAATTTAGAAACTATGAACAAATGTTTATGGAAATCCCATTGCCTCCAGATGCTTTCAGTAAAGTAATACTCTCCTTTGCCGAGGGCGAAGCTGGTCAGCCCATTCAAGACGAATTGGACCGTATCATTGATTTCTTTAAAGGCGTTAGTTTGTGCCTGGAGCAAGACCTTTGCGATTCAGATGTCACACGAAGGTACTTTTACCCAGAAGCTAAATATTATTGGAACAATTTTGAACCGTACATTCAAAAAAGAATGAGCAATAACAATCCAGATTTTGGACGTGAATTAAGATTGTTTGCTACACAGACTTTCGAAAACAACTAACCCGCTTTTCAATTTTCCATGTATGTAAATGCACCCCAATAATACGGATTCGAATAAGGTTTATTTCTTCCACGGCCTTCACTCAAGAATGCTAAAATATTTTGAATTGCAATCGGGTTTATATTGTCAAGTTGCAATAATTCAATTAGAAAAGTTGATAGTTGATCGGCCGAAGAATCTCTTAACCAAATTTGTGCTTTTGTTAAAGCAACTGAAGGGTGGTTTTGTTCATTAAAATACAACTCCAGAAACTTACACATTAGTAAAGCTGTCGAGTTTTCTTCTACTCTCCATAAAGCTGAAATTACTCCTTTGGCTCCTAGTTGCAAAAAAGCGCTTGCTAAGTTGGATGGTTCAGGATTTAGGCCCAATGAAGCTGTTCCAACTTCGCATGCTGAAAGAATGACTAATTCGGCATTGATCTTTGAGTTAGTTTTGACTAAATCATTTTTAGTTAAAGGCTGTCCGCGGCCAAGACTAATTCCGTTATCTTTTTCTCCAGATGTTTGGCCATGAGTCGAGATAAATATGCATCTTGAGTCGTTTTTGACAATTTCCCTAACAAACTGTTTTGGCGACAAATTTTTAGGAATATCTATCACTTTTGAGATATCAAGTTTGTTAATAGCAAATTGTTTTTCTAGTATAGAGTTTTGCAAATCACCGGTAGGATTAAAAAGCCCTGAGATATGATCATTATTACGGCTGTGATTTGAATTACTAGAGTAGGGCGCAGGCAGTTTAAGTAATCGTGTAAAATGGTAATAGTCTACAAATTGTTTTTTTCGTGACGCATGTTTAGCTATCCTCATTGGCAGAATTGCAATCTCATCTGGCATTATAACAGCTACTTTTGAATATGGTTCAACGCCCTGTTTCGTGATTAAATCTTTCATTTCTCCAAATAAATGAGACCATTGATCTTCGGCAATTGATTCAATTTTCTTGTAGAAATTAGATGAAACTGAATGAATCCTCCCTTCATTATCTTGCGCAGCATAAGCGCCTAGCCACCCTCCCATACCTGCACGAATAAAGATTTCTCTAAATGTACTGCCATAAGTGAGCCATTCGAGAGATTGACTATTGAATCGTTTTCCATCTGATGTGAATATTTGTTTGCTGGAGATATTCAATTTTCCATTTTTTTGAGTACTAATTACGTAGTAGGCCTCAGCAGGTGACACTAATATGCTCACAACTGTATTGTATTGCTTAGTTGTTTTGAGCAATGCATCTTTAATAAACGATGTCGTTATTGATTCGACTCTTCTTTCTTTTGTTAAAGCATTTTTCGATTGCAACTGAACCTGCTCAATCTTATTCCACATAGCTAGAGACTTCCCCTCCCTAGCATCTATGCAAGCGCCAAGAGAGAAAAACTTTTGTAAATCCAATTTGTGTAGTGCTTCGGATGTTTGATTGTTGATAAAGCCTTCATTCACGTACCGTATTCCAGTTCTGAATGACGATTTTGCCATTTTTATGTCGTTAGTCTCCAACGCAGTTGTCATCAAAGCATTTGCTAGACTAATACCAACCTTGTTACGCAAGTCTGAAGAAATATTTAAATCAACATCAATAACTGCGGCTTTTAACGCTGTCATCATTGAAGATTTAGAAGCAGGTACGTTTTCTAAGTTTAATTCTGCCCAGTAGAGTTTCGATAGAGCCCATAAATCTCTATTAGCATTTTTGACTTGTATAGAGAAATTAGCCTGAAATAATTTACTCGCCTTAGTAAAATTTGAGATTGGTATACCAGCATAAGGTTCTGTTAATTTTGAAGCATGCTCAATCCGTTCTAAGGCTTGTTTTTCTATTAATCTTTGTTGTTGAGTTTGTCTGCCTGACGTTCTTGCTCCCTTGTTTACATCTACAATTAGTTGTTCACCTGCCGCTTTCAATTCATCAAGGGTTTTACAAGATGACGTCATTAAAGCGAGAGTAAGGGCACAGCCTCCACGAAGAATTTGGCGGCGAGTTAAATATATGTTTTTTTCATTCATTGGCAGTGAAGTTAATAGTATGTAAAGTAAAATACTACAACACAAACTCTTTCTATTGGCTATGACTAACAATAATTTTTAGCAAAATTTTATGTTGCCACTTTTCGGAAAGTATTGTTTTTGAACCTTTAGTGCGAATTTTTCCTTGTAAAGACTGTTTATACTTTAAGTACAAAGGCATTTACTTAGCTAAAAGTGCCTCCTGAGCCCAAACGGCCTAGGTATGCGTTGAAGCGGGCTTTATTTCGTTTCTTCACCGAACCGTAGCGTTTACACTTTGGTAACCTGTTTTTTGCGAAGTTTTCATTTCAGAGTATCTTCAGATGTCAGTCAAGCGATCTCTACCAAACATATTATTAAGTCTATTCACTTTCTTTTTTATGTTTGGCTGTGGGGGTGGTGGGTCGGGAGATTCTACTTCTGTTTCCCCAGCACCCAATCCGACACCGACTCCAAACCCGCCACCTGTCACCATTACGCCTGAACGTGAGGGCCATTCCGTAGCTCGAATGTGGAATGAGTCTTTATTGTTCGCGATTCGAAATGATTTTGCTCGCCCTACTGTACATGCACGTAACTTATTTCATATTTCTTCTGCCATGTATGACAGCTGGGCAAGTTTTGACAGTCAAGCATCGCCATTTTTATTTGGCCAAGAAGTAAAAGATTTCGTTTGTACAGCGAGTAATTTTGAACACTCCATTGATATTTTACCTTTGCAAGAAGAGGCGATAAGTTATGCAGCTTATCGCATCATTCGCCATCGATTCCGCTTCTCGCCGGGCGTTGGTTTTATCTATGCCAATATTGAAAATTTAATGGATGATCTTGGGTTTGATACTTCAATCGATAGTGTTGATTATTCATCTGGATCGGCCGCAGCGTTAGGTAATGCGATTGCCCAGTGTTACATCGACTTTGGTCTGCAAGACGGTGCAAACGAACAGGGATTGTACGAGAATGTCTCTTACCAAGCTATCAATCCACCTTTAATTCTTGATGACTCTGTCATCGGCAATCCGTCTATTGTCGATCTCAATCGTTGGCAGCCTTTGTCCATTGAAGGGTTTATCGATCAGGCAGGAAATCCTACCGATGCGTCACCGCCATTTTTGAGCCCAGAATGGGGACAAGTCGTTTCGTTTGCTTTGTCGGATAGCGACAAACAAACCTATACAAGAGATAATTTTGATTATCAGGTATTTCATGATCCGGGTGCCCCGCCAACGATAGAGGGCGCCCAGTCTGATATTTATAAGTGGGGTTTTTCTCTGGTGTCTGTTTGGTCTTCTCATCTCGATAGTGCAGATGGCGTATTGTGGGATGTCTCGCCTAAATCCTTAGGTAATATTGATTCATTTCCTACTAACTTTGATCAGTATATGAACTTTTATAAAACATTAGAAGGCGGTGATCCTTCCACTGGCTACGATCTTAATCCGGTAACCAATGAACCTTATGCGGAACAATTGGTTCCTCGCGGAGACTACACTCGTGTACTTGCCGAGTTTTGGGCCGATGGGCCAGATTCTGAAACTCCACCGGGTCATTGGTTTGTCATATTGAATACTGTGAGTGACCACCCTCTGTTTGAGAAACGTTGGGCAGGCGAGGGTGATGTGTTGTCCAATCTCGCTTGGGATGTGAAGTCATATTTTGCAATGGGCGGTACCATGCATGATTCTGCTATTGCAGCATGGGGGATTAAAGGTTGGTATGACTATATTCGCCCTGTTTCAGCAATCAGAGCGATGGCCGATCGAGGACAAAGTTCCGACCAACGCCTGGCTTCATATCATCCCGATGGTCTACCATTAATTCCTGGATACATTGAGCTTGTTGATGAAAATGACCCTTTGGCTGGTACGCAGTTGGAAAATGTTGGAAAGATTAAGCTTTATACATGGAAGGGCCCTCGTTTCATTGATGATCCAGCAAGTGATCAAGCGGGTGTAGATTGGATTTTGGCGCAAGATTGGTGGCCTTATCAACGGCCTACCTTTGTCACACCGCCTTTTGCCGGTTATGTATCAGGGCATTCTACCTATTCGCGAGCGGCGGCAGAATTGATGACGGCGATCACGGGTACGTCATTCTTTCCCGGTGGCATGAGCGAGTTTGCTATACAAGCGGATGATTTCTTAGTGTTTGAGAAAGGGCCAAGCGTGCCTTTCACATTGCAATGGGCGACCTATCGTGATGCATCTGACCAGTGCAGTCTGTCACGTATTTGGGGCGGAATTCATCCACCTATGGATGACATTCCTGGCCGTCTCATCGGCGAAAAGATTGGCAAAAGTGCGTTTTCTAAATTGGCGACATACTTTGGTGACTAGTTTAGTTCACCAATTGATTTTTCATGACAGAATTCTCTAATCCTATGTAATTCGAGTTGCAAGGAAGCGTAAAGTTGCACTGGCTAAGATATTGATTGAAAGATGTATGTAGCTTAGTATTTAAACCGAAGGATCTGTTTCCATTTTTATTGAAATTCAGCCATCTTGTTTCTTAAAGCGACAACAATTGATTCGGCTAGAAATAAATTGAACCTTATTCATCATCCAAATCTGGGTGATGAACCAGGATAAAATTGTCCACGGGGATATCAGTTAATACTGAATCTTCCGCAGTTGTGCCCGGCCATTTAATTCGAATTTCCTCTATAGTAACGCTGCCCGCAAGACCAAAATGTGCCTCTACTGGGTTTTGCGAAACATAGTGGTTACCCAACTGAAGCTCGCGCATTTGGTTAGTGTTGGATGTTTTTACATAAATCCGAGCACCGACAGCTTGAGGATTTTCTTTTAGGCCTTTTAATCTAACGTTGATGAAGTGTTTGGTAGTTGCATCACTGTCATTGCGATACAAAGTCGGCGAGGCGCCGTTATTTGCGATCAGTAGGTCGACGTCACCATCTCTATCATAGTCGTAACAAGCGAGTCCTCTACCCATGCCAGTATGCTCAATACCCAATTCGGCAGCTTGCTCCACAAAAGTACCATCTTGTTGATTGATGTACATCAGGGCTGGCGTAGTTTCGAAGCGATCAAAACTACCACTTTGAGCTTGTTCTTCTGTCCAACCGTTGTAACCATTAACCACAAACAAGTCTTCATAGCCGTCATTATTCACATCGGCAAAACAGCTTCCCCATGCCCAATATCCCTGACGTACATCCGCAAAGTCAGTCATGTTTAAGAAGTTTCCTTGACCGTCGTTTTGATAGAGACGGTTGCCGTTAAACAATCCTATAGTTAAAAACTCTTCTCTGGTATCGCCTATGGCGGAAACAAACCAATCTAAATCGCCATCATTATCATAGTCTGCAACCGCAGCTCCCATACCGGCTCGATCGGTCACTACAGCCGTCAGGGTTTGGTCAACAAAACCTGCCCCAGCATTGTTGGTAAGAAATTGACTTGTGCTCCAGTCAGCGGCTAACAGCAAATCCGGATAACTATCATCATTGGTATCTGCAAATATCGGAGTAAAAGAATATTCTTCATCTTCTTCAGCCGCATTGGCTCGGTTAAAAGGTTCCAAATCAACCGTGTCTGTAATGTCTTGGTAAGCGCCTTGTCCTAGGTTTTGCCATAAGAATTCTTTGGCTGTTTGTTTATTGTCTGGATGCCAATGTGAGAAAAACAGGTCGAGATCGCCGTCTAAATCTATATCTCCAGCAGCCATTGAGTGGGCAATTTTGCTGAATTCAATATCTACTAGATGAGTTATATTGGTGAATTTGCTTTCACCTTGGTTGGCAAAGAATTCGATATAAGGGGCATCTTCTTGAATACTGATAAAGTCTTGGTCGCCATCTTCGTCAAGATCAATGAAATTAGCAGCATGGTCAGTGCTGTTTAATACAATTCCGCTGTCTTGAGTGACGTCTTCGAATGAAAAGTCACTGTTCAGTCTCAATAATTTGCCTTTAGAGTCTCTTCCGTGACTGACATACACATCAAGCATTCCGTCTTGATCAAAGTCGGCCACAGCAACTCCACCACCCACTCTGGCAGGAATACTATCCTCTGGGCTTTTTGCTACCGCGTAACAAAATCCGGCCGCTAAGGACACATCAATAAAGGCTTTTCCGGTGTCAGAATTGGATTGCTGGCAGCCACCTGCTGCAAGTTGACTGCTGGATGCTGGTGAAGATGCCATTTCCACAATTGGGCCCTGAGGGGCAGCTTCTGGCGGCGGAGGAGAAAGATTTGCTGGAGGAGATGATGTGGTGGTTTGAGAGGACCCGCCAGAACCACCGCAGCTAACCAATAATAAACAAATTGATAACCCCAGAAGAGCTCTCGGGAATTTATTTGCGTTTAGGCTATACATCTCAAAACTCCAATTCTTGCCAATTGATGCTTGGTTGTTTGTATCAACAACTTGGTAGTGCACAATTTACCCTTTTGACAGTCTAGAGAAGCTAAATTGAGCCAAACCGGACTGAGAAAAAGGCAAGATGGAAAATATTGGCAGCGAGACTAATTTTTGTTTAGTTTTTGTAATACTCGGCGATTGCCATTTTAGGTGTGCGGTCTGACTTAAAAAGCCCCCAATTCTTTTCTGCAATGCCATCGGGCTTGTCTTCTCCACCTTTCCACTTTTCGTCGAACGCTTCAAAGTAGTAAGACACAATTTTATTGTCTATCAACCACTTGCGATAGGTATCAAAGAAGGTTTTTTGTGCTTTTTCGCTGGCTTCACCAATGATTAGCCGCTCATCACCATTACTGGTAATCGAGCTCGTTGCCCAGCCTGATTCGCCAAGAACAATTTGTTTGCTAGGATGAAGCGCTTGAATGTCGTGGTAAGTCTTCTCTGTCCAAGGCACGGCATTCTCTAGTGTTTGAGAATTCCACATAGCGTAGGCATGCAGTACGAGATAATCCAATGCAGCCGCAATTTCTTGACTCCACGGTTTGTTCCAAAAGTTGTAGTCATCGGCAAGGGTGACTGGAACTTGTGCTTCAGTTTGTACTTTCTTTACCCAAGCTATATAAGTCGAGAAGTCTTCCTGCTCGAGTTTGTGTGCAGACCAATCAACAAAGATTTCGTTTCCCAAATTAACTGTAACAACAATATCTTTGTATTCATTAGCTAGACGAATGACCTCGGTAATTTGAGTTTCATTTTCTTCATCTGTTTGGGTAGAGGATAACCAGGCTCCTTGCATGACTTTAATGGGCAGCTTGTGTTTTTTGATGGTTTTCAACACTTTCTCACTGGCCGCGTCTGCTGCGTACATCCTAATGAGATGCCAGGACATATCACCTGCACTTGTCAGCAATTTCATATCTTCCAATATGTCTTCCTCGGACGAAACACTACCTTTCCCCGGACTTTCGCCGTCTCGATAAGAACCGTAGGCAATGCCTATTCCAATCCATTTCCCATCTATTGTGGGTTCAAAAACCGTTTTTGGTGTCATACTTTTTGCCTGAATGTGAAAACTTACCAATCCCAGTATCACCACGATGAGAGTGAGTAATTTCATCTTGTCATTCCCCTGAAATTTGATGTTATGAGTTTCTGCTGAACTCAAGTTAATCTAATTCAGGGGTTTGATAGCAAGTCGTTTTCGGTATAACGGACTTTTATTCAGATTATAAGGCTTAGACTAAGGTCAGCAGACCCTAGTCCCAATGTTGATTAATGATTTTTTGTAAGTGTGGGTATGCTACATCGGTTTCATCGTATAGTTCACGCTGACGTCTCATCTCAGTCTTTAGATCTTTAATGATTTGTACATATTCAATGTCATTGTAAGCGTTGTTTTGTTCACTGGGATCTTTACTCAAGTCATAAAATTCCCAAGCTGGTGGTGTGTTGATAGCATTATTATGCTGCCCCGTTTTGGCTACCCATTCCTTGTCGTAAAATGGCCGCGGATCAGTTTTATAATTTGCGCCATAAAAGAAGATCAATTTATAGTCTTTGCTTCTAATGCCAAAGTGAGCCGGAACGTCATGGTAAGCGCGATGAGTCCAGTAGCGATAGTATGAAGCTGTTCTCCAGTTCTTAGGTTGGTTTCCATGCAATGCGGTTATAAAGCTTCGTCCGTGCATATATTTGGGAGTATCAATACCGGCCAAATCCAAAATGAATGGCGCAAAATCTGTATTATTGATCACTAAATCATTTTTTAAACCAAGGTTCTGCATTCTCGGGTCTCGAACTATGAACGGCATTTTAATCGATTCTTCGAACATCCAGCGCTTATCTTGAAAGTCATGTTCTCCTAACATCATGCCTTGATCTGAGGTATAGATTATGATTGTCTTGTCATACTCGCCACTGTCTTTTAAATGCTGTATTAGACGAGCGAAGTTATCATCCACACCTTTCACACATCTTAGATAAGCTTTGAGATATTTTTGGTAAGACTGACGAGTAAATTCCTCGTCAGGCAATGACGGATCTACGCCCAAATCAATCCCCATTTGACGGCGGTTATGCCGCATGGAAACAGAGGTTCCAATGTCTTTTCGCAGACTGTCGTTTTCACCTCGCGTGGCGATAGAACCGAAAGTCTCTTTTACTGCATATAAATCATCTGGCTCTGGAATAAACTCAGCGGCCAAATAATCTTCATATCGAGGGGCATATTTAAAATAATCGTGGGGGGCTTTAAATTGATGCATAAGAAAAAAAGGTTTTTTTGATTTTCTTTCCGATAACCACTTAATCGATAAGTCGGTAATTACGTCTGAAGAGTGTCCCGTGATTTCTATTTCGTTATTGGGCCATTTACGTTCTCCACGCAGCCTAAAAATGGGATCAAAGTACCTACCTTGTTGCTCCAACACTTGATAGTGATCGAATGCTGCTGGTTCGGCTTTTAGATGCCATTTGCCAATGATAGCAGTCTCATATCCTGCTTCGCCCATCAGTCTGGGTAAATACTGTTGGTCTTCAGCGATAGCCTCTACCAAGCTCAATGCCCCGTTAGTTTGACTATATTGACCAGTAAGAATGGTGGCGCGACTAGGTACACATATGGAATTAGTGACAAACACATTAGTAAATGTCATGCCTGTCTTGGCAAATTCGTCTAGATTTGGGGTAGGGTTTAACGAGCTTAACCTTCCACCATAACTGCCAACAGCGTGCGCTGCGTGATCATCTGTCATTATATAAAGTACGTTTAGCTTTTCATTTG
Organism: uncultured Alteromonadaceae bacterium; assembly: GCA_947503265.1. Lineage (GTDB taxonomy): Bacteria > Pseudomonadota > Gammaproteobacteria > Enterobacterales > Alteromonadaceae > Aliiglaciecola. Next base: position 16,438 of record CANNDC010000005.1, on the reverse strand, counting down.
ACGGTAAACTTTCCTCACTAACCTGTTGATATTTTGAGCAAGCTGAAAGTGCCGATAACGTGAAAAAGATAAAAACTGTTGCTACCTTCACAATAATTCCCTTCGTGTCGTATATAATATTATGAATTCAAATATAAATGCATTGGGCTGAAATAGACACATAAATTAAGAATATTTTTAAATAAATTGCCTATTTTTACACTAAATAACGTTATCAAATCGCTTTCATGCACCACTTAATTGTGGTGTAGCAACAGAAAATAATATCAGACAGAAAAATTTTAGATGTAAATAGATCGTTATCTATATAATTGCATGTGAATATATATGTAATCTTGGTCGCATTTAAAAAATGTCGCAATATAACGTAATAATGAGTTGATTTAGGAGATTAAATGCTTAAAAAACAATATAATAAATCAATAATCTCATTGTCTAATGTAAACAATTAAATATGCAGAGAGTAAATATGAATAAATAAATTCATATTCAAAAAAATAAAAATAGAAATATTCGATAATGATGTTATGATTCTGTTATGTATTTGACCCGAGCACAGTCTCTCGGTGGAGTCTCCCATTAATGAAAACAATTGTGTGTGTAAAGCCTGGTGTTCTAGAGCAAATAGAAGCACCCGTACCCATTCCCGATAAGGGCGAAGTATTGGTTAAAATAAAGTCCATTGGCATTTGCGGTACAGATATTCATGCATATGGAGGTAATCAACCGTTTTTCGAATATCCACGGGTTCTAGGACACGAGCTATCTGGAACGATTGAAACTGTTGGAGAAGGTGTATCGTTAAACCCCGGTATGTCTGTCTACATCATTCCTTATTTGAATTGTGGGACGTGTTTGGCCTGTCGAAATTCAAAGCCAAACTGTTGTAGCAGCATTGAAGTATTGGGCGTGCATCGGGATGGCGGCATGAGTGAATATCTTTGTGTACCAGAGTCCGCTGTTGTCGTGACGGAAGGTTTGAGTTTCAATGATATGGCGATAATCGAATGCTTAGCCATTGGCGCCCATGCGGTTGAAAGAGCTAATATCTCTGAAAATCAAACTGTGTTGGTGCAAGGCGCTGGTCCGATCGGAATTGGGGCTATGCAATTCGCTATTAGAAAGGGGGCAAGAGTCCTTGTTTCTGATATCCAACAAGATAAGCTCGATTTCTGTGTGAAAGAATACGGTGTTTCAGGCACCATTAACGCCTTAGGTGACGTCAATCAGCAATTGAGTGAAGCCACTGACGGGGAGTTCCCCTCGGTGATTATTGATTGCACCGGCAGTGTTCAAGCAATGCAAAGTTCATTTACGAATCTAGCTCATGGTGGCACGATTGTCTTTGTAAGTGTGATCAAAAAGCCGATTACCTTTGACGACCCAGAGTTTCACAAGCGTGAAACAACACTTTTAGGTAGTCGAAATGCCACCTTGTCGGATTTTGAACGCGTTGTCGCTTGCTTAAAAGACGGAACAGTGAAGAGTACAGCTCTAGTAACTCATAAGACAAAATTCAATATGTTAATTGAAAATTTTCAACACTGGGTAAAACCAGAAAGTGGTGTCATCAAAGCCGTTGTCGAAATGGACTAGTATGAGGTTAGATGCCCATCAACATTTTTGGCATTTTGATCCAGTTGAATATGACTGGATTCTTGAAGACCAATCGGTACTTCGTCGAGACTTCCTTCCTAATGATCTACTTCATGACGCCAGTAAGCAGGGTGTAAGCGGCTCAATTGCTGTGCAAGCAAGGCAGTCTATTGCTGAAACAAAATGGCTATTGGAACTCGCTCAGAATAATTCGATTATTAAGGGGGTTGTCGGTTGGATTGACCTTTGCAGTCCAAATCTGAAAGATCAACTCAATGAATATTCGAATAATTCCTCGTTGAAAGGTTTTAGGCATGTATTGCAAGGAGAGCAAGACCGCAATTTTATGCTTAGAAAAGAATTCATCAGAGGTTTAAAAATCATCCAAGAAGCTGGCTATTGCTATGATCTTCTCGTTTACGCGTTTCAATTACCTGAAGTGCTTAGATTAGTTGAAGAAGTGCCGGAATTGCCTATGGTTGTTGACCATATTGCCAAGCCCAACATTGCCACGGGCAAAGGTTTTTCGACTTGGCAGCAACATATTTCTGATTTGGCTAAATACCCCAATATTTACTGCAAAATATCTGGAATGGTCACAGAGGCAGATCATAATAATTGGTGTCAAACAGACTTCGATCGTTATATGGAAACCGTTTTTGCAGCATTTGGCCCTGAAAGAGTTATGTTTGGATCAGACTGGCCAGTTTGTTTACTAGCATCTGATTACGAAGGTGTGATTAACATTTTAGAGCAACACGTTAAACTGCATTACCCTATGAATCTGCAAGATATATTCGGCTTAAATGCACGACGATTCTATCAAGTTTGAGAATGGAAATTAGATCCTATGCAATATAGACAACTAGGCAATACAAACTTAAAACTATCCCGATTAAGTTACGGTGCGTCGCCTCTGGGTAGTGTGTTTAGAAATATAAGTGAACAAGACGGTATTCGGACGGTTCATACTGCGTTAGATTTAGGAATAAACTACATCGATGTTTCGCCATATTATGGCAATACCGTAGCCGAAACCGTTCTTGGAAAAGCACTCAAGTCAGTTCCACGTGACAAGTATATATTGTCTACAAAAGCTGGTCGTTATGGCTCCGATTTTACTGATTTTGATTTTTCAGCTTCCCGAATTCGAGAGAGTCTGGAAGAAAGTTTCGCTCGCTTAGGTGTCGATTATGTCGATATTTTATACCTACATGATATTGAGTTTGGTGATCTTCAACAGGTATTTGATGAATCAATACCTTGTTTACAAGCGTTGCGGGATGAAGGGAAGATTGGTTATTTTGGTGTGACAGGCTATCCCTTAAAGATCTTTGCAGAGACAATAAATCGTTACCAAATCGACTGCATTCTTTCTTATTGCCGCTATGGTCTCCATGACACTTCATTATCAACACTGTTGCCTAAGCTAGATGAGAAGAATATTGGTATCATCAATGCTTCTCCGACGGGAATGGGGTTATTAACAAAACGGGGCGCACCAGATTGGCACCCCGGCACTCCTGAATTGCTAGCGGCCAGTAAACAGGCAGTAGCTCTTTGTGATCAACATGGTGTCGATCCTACGGCTATAGCCCTACAGTTCGCTATCGACCACCCATCGATTGTGTCTACGCTGGTGGGTACGGCCAATCCAGAAAATATAGTAAAGAATGTGAAATGGGCTGAACAAACCTATGACGTTGAATTAACACATAAAATCCGTAAAATTTATGAAGGTGTTAGTTGTATCTGGCCGTCTGGTTACGAAAAAAATCAAGATAACTAAGTCGTGTTAATCTGAGCTACAGAATCCTGTGATTGATTAGCTCAATAGCTAACAATCGGAATTTAGAGTGACTTTTACAAATAGTGTGATGCCTAAACCTAAAGCGTCACACCATTTTTCCAAATCGCAATTTCTCGATTATCGTTCTTTTCGTTGTTGGTTTTTTCCCCTGATGCCACGCTAATAATGTGTTCCAACAGTCTCTCAGCACATTCATCTATGTCCATATCAGAATCCAATATCTGACCAGCATTGAAATCTATCCAGTGTTTCTTTCTGTGAGCAATTGTTGAATTTGAAGAAATTTTAATCGTTGGAACAGGGAAACCCAATGGTGTTCCTCTGCCCGTGGTGAATAAAATGATATTAGCACCTGCTGCGGAAAGCGCTGTGGAAGAAACGGCATCGTTCCCCGGAGCTTGCAAAAGTGTCAATCCTCTACCAATCGACGCACGTTGGCCATAATCGATCACTTCATTAATTACCGCTTGTCCGCCTTTTTGAATGGCGCCGAGGGATTTTTCTTCAAGGGTAGTTAAACCTCCAGCTTTGTTTCCAGGTGAAGGGTTCTCGTAGATAGGCTGTTTGTTATCAATGAAATACTGCTTAAAATCACTGACGAGTTTCACTATTTCTTCAAATGTAGAGAGTGAATCAGACCGATCCATCAATACTTGTTCTGCACCAAACATTTCAGGGGTTTCTGTCAATATGACACGACCACCATAACCAGTAAGCAAGTCAGTCACCCGACCTACAACTGCATTAGCAGTTAAACCACTGAAGCCATCTGAGCCTCCGCATTTCATTCCTAAAGTCAAACGTGAAATGGGAACTTCAGTTCGCTCATCTAATTCCATCGCGGTTAATAATTCTTGAATATATTCGAGGCTGACTTCTATTTCATCTTCAACCTCTTGAGAATTAAAATAGCGAATTCGGTTAGCATCGATCTCGGGTGTTTCTTCAATGAGTTTTGACAATTGATTGTTTTCACAACCTAAGCCAATCACTAACACGCCTCCTGCATTTGGACTAAGCATCAAGCTACTCAATAAATTTCGGGTGTTAGATAAATCATCACCTAGCTGTGAACAACCGAATGGGTGAGTATGCGCCATAAATTCATCAGCTTTGTCAGCAAAATCTCGTCTACAAATATCCGCGACTCGTTTAGCAGTTTGATTGACACATCCAACGGTGTTGACTATCCACAGTTCATTGCGTATACCCACTCGTCCGTCTTTTCGCACATACCCCCTAAAAGTAGGGATCTGAGTTGCAATAGGTGTTTGTAGAGCGGTATTTGAGTAGTGATAGGTTTCAGAACCATCTAGCTTGGTGGCGAGGTTATGACTGTGAATATGTTCCCCTCGTTTGATGTCTTGAGTCGCTTGTCCTATGGAAAAACCATATTTTACAACATCTTGTCCTTTAGCTATATCGACCAACGCTATTTTATGACCTGCTGGTATATCTTGTTGTAACGTCAATACCGGCTGGTAATCATCCAAGAGGGTATCCATATCAAGAGGAACAATTGCAACAAGCACATTGTCTTCTTGATGCACCTGAATTGTCTTTCGTTTACAGGCTCTGATATCTGGATCGTCTGCGACTTCGATAGTCTGTTGCATAGAATTCTCTGGTATGGAAGTGGATACGATAGTTTATATATAAAATGTAATGATTCATATTTTAAATTAATGCACGCATATTAATATAGTTAAAATATACAATCAATCTGCTTTTGCCTATATTCTCATTGCTCTAACTATCGCAGTATCAGTTACGGTAATTTTGTATATAAAATATTGTATTATAGATGAATTTACATTGTATTTGATATCTGTTGAAAATGCGGTTAGGAAAAATGCAATGGTTAAGCGCTTTTAATATGATATTCAACTGGTTAACAGGGCACTGGAATTCTCTTTCCAGTGCCTAAATTGTATCTAGACTAAAATCTAAACTTAATGAGGAGTGACTTCTAGCAAGAGTACGCCTTCTGATTCTAATTCAAATTTAGCCTCTAAAGGTGTGCTGGTCATCATGTTCGTAATAGACACTGACTTTCCATTGTTCATGGTAAGCTGCAACTTAGCTGTGTTGTTGCCGAAGTTGAGAATGTTGACTAAATAACTACCGTCTGGTTGAGAAACAACCCGCCAAGCACTTGTTTTGTGCGCGAGGCCATTATCTTCAATTACTGATAAATCTGGTATAGCTTCCTTAACCTCACTAAGTGCTGCCTGTTTTATATCAGCCAAACTGGCACCGTTTGCCATTACAATTAGTTTGCCTGCACCTGGAGTTAGTTTTTTAGCTCGCTTCTGACCATATTCATTGAGCGACAAAGCTTGCTCCGAATCAAGTATCAGGGTTCCACCTTGTTCAAGATAGGACTGCAGGGCCATAAACTCAGCATCGGTAACATAGTCGTTTCGGTAAACCACTATGACTTCCCAACTGTTGTTATTTTGTTGTTCAATAATACCTTTGGTCGCAAAACCAACAGGGAAGCCTTCAAAGAATAACGCTTCGTAGAGTTTTCTTCCTTTAGTCATGTAGTCGTCGATATTGATTGCTGTAGTTTCTGAGTAAAACAAGCGAATAGGTCGAGTTTGCTGACGTAACGCAATAATTTCCTTTGAAAAACTATTCAAATCGTACATCACTTGAGTCACTTCGTTAGTGACATGAGGCTGCATATTGTTGGATCCTGCGTAAGCCCCTCCAAGTCCGGGATCAAAAAAGTCGAGTTCGCCTTCTAAACGGTCTTCAGGTGAGCCGTCAGGATCCCGTGCCCAAAACCAACCCATATTGGCATCCATACCTTGTAATGTAGCCAACCAATAAACATTCCGAACATAACTGGTACGAGTATCAAGATCACGCCATTGACCAGAGGATAAAAAATGTGATTCTGAATTTACGTTGATTTTGTTAGGTGACACTGATTCCAAAAAGTCATGAAGAACTGCTGTACCGGACCAATAGTAGGCATACTTTTTAGTCCATTCTGAGGACACATTTGGGCGTATACTTGGGCTCCCTAGTGCCTTAGCGTCATGACCAATCATAGTGGTTAATTCAGTCAAAGCTTCTACATCAATACCATGAGATCGCCAGTCTTCCATAAATGCGCGCGGCCAAATTTTGATGTGCGTATCTGCTTCAGGATTAACTGCATGAAGTTCATTTTGTTGGAACCTGAACCAATTGGTTACTCGGTCCATGTTATAGCGGCTCCAGTCATACCATATGGGTTTACCTAGTAATATTGGATCGATAGGAATGTCTATTTCAACGGTGTCGAAACTTGAAAAATCTTTTTCCCAATTGCTGTTTAGCGCCGAAATATCATTTGCATATTTGGATGCCAACCAATCTCTGAAATTGTTGAGTGTGTATGAAGAAATGCTGTTCATTTCTTGGAATCGTTGGAAAGATTGACCTTTTTCGGCAAACCAATGTGGCTCATTTGCTAGTATGTAGCCTAGTTCAGTGACTTTTTTACCTTTCGTAAGTTCACCTGTTCTGCGAATTATTTTCCCCCAGACTTCTCTGGCAAGGGGGTTATCGATATCGAAACCAGTAAACAATGATCGCCCTTTTCGCACTTCCGGTTCTTTACGTTCAACCCACTCCGGAATACCCATAGACCAATAAATTAAAAATCCAATATTAGTATCTGGAATACCAGTCAATTCTTTCATTAATTCTTCGTTGAAGGTGCCATCTTCATTTAGCAAAAATGAATTAATCGCGCGATCATGGTCGACCGGATAAAGATTCTCTCCACCATGATAAATCGCGCCCAAATGGTCATTGTAAATGTCTGTATTAGTGAGGGGTTGCCCCACTGTTTTGGAAAAATAATCATATGGAAAACTTGGCTTTCCATTTGCTAAAAACATATTGTCGCCAGCAACTGTATTATGCCAATCAACTTTTTGCACTGGACGTCTTGCGATTTCACCGCGTAACTCTTGGCCGAGGGTGTCAATTCCTTTGTCCAATATTTCGATAACTTTTCTGCGTTCAAAGTCTGGCAATTCAGCCGCAAGACGTTTTTTATCCTTCGTGTAATAACGCTCGTATCCGAACGCTGCTTCGATGGCTTCTGGGTTAGCTTCATCCCAATTTGCAAACTTCAAAAACTGTTCAGAAAACCAGACAATCGTTTCTTCTCTGGTCACATCAATTTGTTTTGAACGCGCTTCTTCCATCATTTCTCGCAAAACCGTTAACTTACTCAGCGCTTCTTGTTCGTAAGCATTAGTGGAAGCTGTTTGTTCAGAATTTTTGAGCGTTTGCGTAGAAGTTGGATTGTTTTGAGTACATGCGGTTGTGAAAAGCAGCGCACAAGCAAAAATTACCATTGAAAGATAAGGTGTCATAGATTTTCCAAATATGCTGTGGTTGATAATGAGAATAAGTTACGATCTATTCGGCGACAGTCATTGTTTTCTGAAAACACAGTTTAGCTGCTTCAACTGACTTTGGTAAGTAGATATAGTATTTATAGCGGAGGTTTATTTGATTATTTAAAATTGCATTGTGTCGATTTTGTTCGAAAGTTCTTTTAAAGCTATAAGAGACTGAAGAACAAATTGATGCACGTTGCCACCTTTCAGAATTACTCGGGCGCCAAAGCGAGCTTCGATTAACTAAATTCTACTTTTCTCTACACTCGAAGGGTTAGATAACAGAGTAATTAATTTAGCAGATACTATACTTAGCCTATGTAGTGATATTAAGTATACAGTGTGTTCTATAACATAAGGAATTCTCTTTGTTTCCTGAATGCAAACCCAAGGATGATCATTAAGTATGGCACTAAAGCAACGTTTATTGGTAGTCAAGTTTTTGGCTTGTAGCGCAATATTGCTTTTTTACGCAGGCATGGTTGGATCTCAAGAAAACAATTCTTTTAAATCGGAAGCTGACCTAGTTCAATTTATTGAAACCATGCGGCATCAACAAGTTACTAATCCTATTCAAATTACAGAGCAGATATCACCTTTAATTCGGTTAAGTTTAAGGAAAAACTGGAATAAAGCCTTTTTGTACTGCTCTTCGCTTAAACTCGAATCTTTGCTCGAACAAGATCGGCCGGGCGAAGCGAATGATATTTTGCTGGAAATTTTACCTCTTGCTGAGCAAGCAAATGAATCGACAGTATTAACCCGTTTAATCGTAGCCAAGGTTCGAATTGGATACGCCATGGGCAGAACTGAAAAGTTTTCAGAACTTATTCGAGAGCTTGAAACTAAGTTAACAAGTTTAGAATTACCACAAGAAATTGGAGAAGTATATTTGGCATTGGGTGAAAGCCAATATGATGTATTCAATTACAGTAAAGCAATTCAATCGATGAAGTCGGCATATGAAGCATTTGAATTGGCTGGTGATGTAGCCATGCAGGGTGTAGTCATGTCTTCATTGGCCAATATCTACGTTGATATTGGTGATATCGAACTTGGATTAGAGTATTTCGACAAATCCTTGGAGATAGCCCTTTCAATTGATGACAAATTTGGCCAGTCTATTATATTATTCAACAAAGCAAATGCTTATTTTTACAGCGACCAAATCGACAAGGCTGAAGAAACGTTATCGAAAGCAATAAAAATAAGTCGGGAAATTGATGACCCTGTGGGGGTTGCATGGGCACAACTCTCTGTTGCTGAAATTGCAGTTGATCAAGAAAATTGGATAAAAGCGATAGAGCTGTACAAAAAAACCAATAAGGTATTTGAAGAAACTGGTGATATTCGTTCACAATACAAAGCGTTGATTGGCCAAGCAAAGGCTTATCTTGGGCTTGAGGATCTGGAAAACGCTCAACTCAACTTGGCTAAAGCTAAAATCTTATTAGAGAGCGTTGACGACTATTCGAATGCTAGTGCCTACAATAGTTTGATGTCACGAATAGAGTATACTCTGGAAAATTATCAATCCGCTTACGATTATTTAGAGAAAACGCTAAAAATTCAAAATGCGCTTCACAAACAAGAGCAGCAGCAAGAAGCACAAAAATACAAAGTCCAATTTGATACTCAGATTAAAGAAAATCAAAATCAAATCCTATCTCAAAAAATTTTACTTAATGATTTAAGAATTAAGCAACAAGATGAGCGACAAAGAATATGGTGGTTGGCGATTATATTAGGCGTTGTTGTATTGGTGTTTGTGCTAGCTCTACTGGTTATTCAGACACGTAATCGAAATCGTTTCAGATCTTTAGCTATGCGTGATCATTTAACCAATAGTCCCAATCGGCGTGCAGTATTGGTCCATGCTAAAGAACGTTTTAAAGAAGCTAGTTGTGAAGGGTTGACCCTCACTCTGGCGATTGTTGACCTAGATAATTTTAAGCGTATCAACGATGAATATGGTCATGAAGTAGGGGATCAAGTGTTAGTCAAATTTGCTCAAGCGTGTGATGCGACTTTACGAAAGCAAGATGGATATGGGCGTTATGGCGGAGAAGAGTGGCTACTTGTTTTTACCGACACTAATTCTGAACATATAAAATTAATTTTTCAACGTTTGCGAAGTGCTTTAAACAGTAAACCAACTGAATTTCCATATGAACACGAGATAACGTTTTCGATGGGTGTGGCTCAGTACGATAGTAAACTGGACAAAAACGTCAATTCTATTATTAAGCGAGCAGACGACAAACTTTATCAAGCCAAAGAGCAAGGACGTGATCGTGTTGTTTTTTAGTAAGTTACACGGGTTTTGCGTTGCTATCTGAGCAGCTATCAAAGAAACACCTAGCCTAATTTGTGGGAGCAGTGTTCCTGATCTAAAGCGTCATCATGTCCATAAGCTTTCGATGTATTCAGATCGGCATCTACTGATTTGCAAACTCGGCAGTGACAATTAACTCATCTTCTACACCCAGAGCGATAGGAGTCGAGAATAGATAGTTAATCCGTTGCTTTTCTGTTGACTGAATATATTTTACTGGTTCTCCGTTTAACGTCACCTTGATTTTATGTGGTTTGTGCGGGTAGTCAAATGCCAGATGTTTAAGAAAAAGCTCACCATATTTTTGAACCAAACGATTTCGTTGTTTGCGTTCATCTCGCGATTGCGTAAACGACCCCCATCCTTCGGCGACCGTATAAGCAGATTTAAAATTGTTTGGGGTAAGGTTGGGTGAAAACGCTAAATAGCCCTTAGGCCCATGATACTCGTATCCGCTGGCCGCAGTGAAGTGTCCGTAACTTGCCATTGAGCGGGCATAATGTCCCCCCCATTCCACTTCACACCAAGGATTACGCTTCTGACCATGATATCGGTCATTATGCATATACCAAATATGAGCTAATGACTGATAGGGTAATTCATGCCACATCATCAAAGAAGTGGCTGCATACTCATATCCATTTTGACTTTCATTATTGTATGCAGCGAACCGCGCATTTCCTTTATTTAACGCGTCCTGCCCGCCATTCGGCCATGTGCAAGCTATCAATCCACTTTCGCCGGGCATTGCATACCATCTTCCCTGTTTGAATTTTTCTCTAAAAGGCCCTACATCAGTCGTAAAGTTATAACGCCACATAGACTCCAGAGCAATTTTTACTTTTTTGGGATCAAGTATTTCACCCAGACCTAGGTGGTAAGCCCAACTTTGACCGAGCAACTGACTATACTCTAAACCGTCGTAGGTTCCTGGGGAATTCGGATGGTCTGGATCTGCTTTATGAATAAAGTACTCACCATTGAACAGGTTTTTTTCTATATATTCTCTACCTCTTTCGGCTAATTTTAAGCAAAAATCGGCAAACTCGTCGTCATCCATTTCTCTGGCCATTTCAGCAGTTGCTCGCAATGCTGCGGTGTAATGTAAGCTTAGCCAAGTCACTTTGCCGTACCATACGCCATCTAAAGTATTGTGCTGAGGTCCAGTTAATATCCCATCATGGTCCGCGTCATTTTGCTCAGTTAGCCCCTGCATGGCAGTTTTTACTCCTTGATAAACCCGCCGCAGAAATTCTTTATCCTTTGACATTTGATGAGCAAGAAAGGTGCGTAATATTACGCCTGCTTGTCCATCAACAGCATCTTCAATTCTGTCTGCCATCCAACGATAACGGATCATGCCATTTTCTTTCAGCGACCCACCTTCGGACACTGGTACAAAGTCGACCTGTTCGCGCAAGCTTTTTTCAAGACGCGGAAACAACCGTCCCATAGCCTTCACATACCCCCATACATGTGTCACTGTGCCCCCGCCTTGATTGTTACCTTCAGTGCCATAAAACAAGAAATCATCGATTATTGTCGAAGTAGTGCTTGCTAAAATAGAAGTGTTGAGGAATGTTCGGTCTAAAAACCAGTAGGGTAGTGTTGAGTCGTACCAAGTATCTTGCCAAAGACGAGTTTGTGCAGTTAATGGTTCAAAATTTGTCATAATATGGTCTGCAACATCTGCAGAGTCTTTATACAATTTAGCGTAAGTATTTGTGCTTTTTTTTAGAAAATGTTGCTTATTGACCATTCGATAAGGTGTATGATGAACCTTCTTACTGAGAGGGAAGTGCCAGCTTAAAATGAAGTGGACCGTTTTACTCTCACCTGCCTGCAATTCAACTACCTGTTGAATGGATGACATTAGAGGAGCTTCGCTATGAAGATCAGCACTCGCTGTACCTTCTGAAACGTCCAAATCACCGCCAAATGCAGTAAGCGATAAGGTACCATAGTCAACCATATCAGGAATATGCACTTTGCCGCTTGACAGATTCGCCGAGTAAGTGATGCGTGCAGAGCCATCTTCTAGAAGAGTCGTTTTGTTAACACGTTTCCCCTGTAGCGTATAACTATCTGGCTTATTACGGGAGTCATGCAGAATCGTGTTTTCTAACCAAGCATTTAAGCCAATCTTGACTGTTTCGGAGGAAGTGTTCGTTACAGTGTAGTTTAGTATGGTGGCTGGATACATCGACTTTTCAAGTGCCAATGGTACAAATGGCGAAAATGCCTCCAACGTAACATCCACTGGCAGTTGTTCGTGTTTATATGTGACTTCTCCGATCGGGTACTGACCTAAAAATGTAATGTCATCAAATCCATCCCTATTTAAAGGGCGCTCTCGCCATTCTCCGTCTTGATATACGCGCAAGCTAAAGCCCTGCTTTGGTGTATACACTCCTTTTTGATTCTTACCGCTTCGATTGTAAGGAAACTCATATGACTCCTCACCTTTAAGGGAACCATGATAGTAATTTAATCCGTATATATCCCAAAACCAAAGTTGACCATCACCTCCTAAATAAAGTTGACCAGCGCCTACTCCGCCGACTGGCATGCCAATAAACTCAAAGTTATTGGAATTATTTTTCGAGTAGATTAGAGGCTTGCCTCTTGCAGTAAGAATATTAGGAAAACTAGTAGGGAACTTTTTTACTACCTCTGTCCTGCCATCGGAACTTAAAGTTAGAGTCTCCATAATAGCGGCATTGTCAGGTGTCCTGTCATTAGCACTAACGGGAAAAAATAATGAGAAAACCATTAATAAAAATGAACACATTCCCATTAGAAAAGTGCTTAACGTGTTATGCATTTATTTGTCCTATTAAAAAGCAGTAGCTTCAAATGGTTTTTGTTGTCTGATAGTACCCTAGAAAAGGTCCTAAAAATCAATCTTTAATTGTTGTTTGAGTCCGTTTATATGTTTTTGTCCATATTTTTAGACAGTTGCTGCGTTTTTTAGTCTATTTGCACTAATAGATAAAAATTCTCCTCGCTTATGGAAGGTAAGGAGTTCAGTACTGGTTTTTTATTTGAGTCAAGCCCGCCAGGTTATAAAAGGTCTACGACGTTTTATAAACGCATTCAAAACCATTGGTGCATTGCAGGAGATTTGAGGTGAAAGTTTTAGTCACCAACGACCTCATAGAAATTAGCTATAAATATAATAAATCAAAAATAAAAATTATAAATTGAATATAAAAAGCTACTATGAGCTAATCATCTAAATGAAATATTTTCAATGCTTCTTGTTGAAATTGAGTAGGAGTTTGGGTTTGTCCAACGCTATAAAAATAACGAATAAATATTTAGTGTTTTTGGTCTTAACAATGTGCTTGGGAATGCACTTGTCTAATGCACAAGCAGTTAACACAGACAAAGTTATCCTAAACCTGTTGGATGATTCCACGCGAGTTGCCAAGGGGAAAACCTTATACGAGCAAGTTTGTGCATCTTGCCATGGTAGAGATCTGAGTGGTGCCACTGGCTTCAATCTTAAAGACGGTGAATGGATCCATGGAAGAACGCCTAGCGATATCTTGCATAATATTAAAAACGGTTTTGTGAATGCTGGGATGCCTGGATTTAAGGGCATATATTCTGAACAACAACTGCATTCAATTGTCGCTTATATATTGTCCAAGCGAGAAGGGTTTGAGAATCTAACCTATCAGATTTATCAGATGGATGACTCGTCTGACCGCAAAATAAGCCAAGAAAAATTGATAAAAAGTGGTCAAATAGCGAATAACTTCGCCGACTTTAGATTACCAGAGGTAAACCACTATATTCTTATATTCGAAGGAAATTTCTACACTCCTAAAGATGAAGATAGCAAAATGTGGGTTCAGTGGGGCAAGCCCATAGAGTTAGAGATTGAAGTTAACGGTAAAAGAGTAGAGAGAATAGGGAATTGGAATCCTTCTTGGTTACTTGCTCGCGGGAAACAGAAATTAAAAATCACTTATTACTCGGGTACCAACAAACCGAACCAAAGAAATGTATCCATGGTTGTGACTAATGCTGATATGTCGATCAAATTGTTTCCCGTGTCGGTAAAAGGACGAGACGTACTATCCGATATTAAGTACGAGGTGATAGCGACGAACAAACCCATCATTCAACGCAAAAAAATTCATGGTATGCCGGCTTATTCTATTTCAGTAGGTATGCCTAGTAAGATGAATTTTGCCTTCAATACGCGTACGTGCGCTGTGGTCGGAATTTGGCAAGGAGACTTATTAAATATAGGGCCTAACATCAATGGGCGTGGCGAGGATGGCAGTCTGCCATTAGGGGAGTTTTTGTTTAAACCGCCTCATTCCCTGAATCATGCGCAAACAGACGACGCTAAATGCAACTATAAAGGTTACGAACTGATAGAAGGCAAGCCAATGTTTAGTTATCGTTTAGATGATGTGGACTATCAATTGTCGGCCAGTTCTCAAAATCAACAGCAGCTTTCTTTTCAATACCAAATTATAAACCAACGTCTTCCCAAACTGACTTTGTCACTGCCCCAAATGGAACAATACCGCTGGGTTAGTAACGACAGAGAATCTAATAAGAATCTAATCGATTTGACACCTGAAACAAATGGCAGTTTCAACGTTTCAGTACAGAAAAATAATTAGGAAGTAAAAATGATCAAATTACCGCTTATTATTGGCACCGTATTAGTGGCATTGTTTCACTTTGATTGCACAGCTCAACAAATTAAAACAGATACTTATAAACCTGATGGCTACAAAATCGTCACTATTAAGACGCCAGAAGATGTGCGATTTCATGTGACAGGGTTAGATTCAGACACAGCGGGTGTCGTTTACGCTGCAACACGATTTGGCGATGTCTGGACGTATAAGGAAGGCAATTGGTCCAAATTTGCTGAAGGTTTACATGAACCTACGGGCCTTTTAGTTGATGACGATGGTTCGATTTTGGTAGCGCAAAAACCAGAGTTAACTCGGTTAGCTGATACCGATCAAGATGGCCTTGCAGACAAATATCAACAGTTTGCCAGCGGTTGGGAATTTCATGACAATTATCACGAATTTACATTCGGGCCCGTCAAAGACAAACAAGGCAACTATTTTGGTACTCTGAATCTAAGCCATAATCTTCCAGAAGCGTTTTCACTAGGTGCTATGGGAAGTGCTGGAGGTAATCGTGGTTTTGCGTTCAAGGTGACACCAAAAGGGGAATATAAACCTTTTGCTTGGGGATTAAGATCACCAGCGGGCATAGGAGCTAGCCCAAACGGGGAAATATTTTTCACAGATAATCAAGGAGATTGGGTTCCAACATCGAAACTACATTTGCTAAAAGAGAATAAATTCTATGGTCATCCCGTATCGCTGATTGAAATTGGCGATTATACCCGAGAAAGTATTAGCAATTTGTCTCTTGAAGAACTGTCGGCCATGAGCGAAAAGCCGGTTGTTTGGATTCCGCATGTCGAAGTGGCTAATTCTCCTGGCAACCCAGAATGGGATATGACTAACGGAAAATTCGGACCTTTTAGCGGACAAATATTTATCGGTGATCAAACTCAATCGAATATATTTAGAGTGTTACTTGATAAAGTAAATGGTGAGTATCAGGGCGCGGTCATTAATTTTATGAACGGTTTTCAGAGTGGCAACATTAGAGTCAGCTTCGATAACCAAGGACAAATGTGGGTAGGTCAAACAGCAAGAGGATGGGGAGCCAAAGGAGGTAAACCCTTTGGATTAGAAAAGGTAGTCTGGGATGGCACCAATCCTTTTGAGCTATTGGACATAAAACTAACTCAATCTGGTTTTAATTTAACCTTTACTGAAAAACTTGACGAGCGAAGCGTGAATGCAAAAAGCTTTAAAGCTCAAGAATGGAATTATCACTATTCTGGAAACTATGGCTCTCCTAAGAAGAACTTGCAAGCTCTTGCAATTAGAAACGTCAGGCTATTGTCTGACGGCAAGACGGTTGCTATCGATTTACCCATGACGCAAGATAAGGTTGTTCAAATAGATTTCCTAGGTATACGAGGAGTTAGTGGCAGAACGGTCAGTGTTGACAAAGTGTATTACACCTTAAATCAGCTCTTAGACTAGGAAAGTTATTGATCTTTACCGTAAGGTCTTCTTCTGAGCCTTGCGGTATTTTTATTGGGTTTTGTTTTTAATATAGACTAATGTAGTCGATACTGTTTCAAAACCAAAACCAAAACCAAAACCAAAACCAAAACCAAAACCAAAACCAAAACCAAAACCAAAACCAAAACCAAAACCAAAA
>CANNDC010000004.1 GCA_947503265.1 uncultured Alteromonadaceae bacterium | reverse complement strand
GATTCGACACCTTTATCAAAACGGGTAACTCTCTACTTTTCAAGAAGATATGTCAGATCTAGTCGGAACTAATACATTTTATTTGCTTGTTTTCGCGGTAATGAGCCGTGGCGCTATGGGCAACGTAAGTTGTTTTTCTCCTTCCAAAAACGCTTTGGAAAGAGTGATTTTGTTTTCTTCAACTAACAAATTTTTGCTATCTTTTAAGTTAGTCCCTATTAAACTAGTGTCTAGCAGGTTAGTTTCTATGTTTGTAGCGCTATCAAAATGTAAAACCAGTCCTGATACTTCTGGCATTAAAAACGAAAACAATCCCCCCATATCATCAAAAAACGTTTCATACTGATGATAAATAGCCGCTAACTCACCTGCTGAATAACTGGCTTTCAGATAATCCGGCTTAGTTTCTAGCTGTACGGACATATCGCACTGGTGAGAGTTGTCATCCAATATCACCTCTACTATCGCCCTAGCCTGTTTTAGCGCTTTCTCTACAGGTAATTGAAACCTATTTTCATCATTCACGATGACTTCCATTGTCTGTTTTTGTGTAATGATATTGACGTCTTGAATATTGCAAAGACGTTTTGAGCTAACATGCAAAAAGCCAAATGAAAATTGTAACGCTGGGGTATCTTCTTCATCTAGCTTTTTTAGATGACTATAAAAATCGCCATAGTCCAGATTCATTGTGTCTGCGAAGAGGTTTCCAACATAAAAAACGCTACAAAATATAACTACATATAAGCGAATCAAACAACTATTTCCTGCTACTTTCATACTGCCATATACTTGCGGTTAAACCTGATCATTTCCAATAACTCATCAATATAGTCCTGGCCTCTTTCTGAATACTTTTCTAATCCATGAACAAGTTTCTCAGCGGATACTTCTCCGTCATTTTTTCTCAGTTTGAATCGAATATCTCTAAGATCTTTATATGCTGGATGTGCATTTAAATTTCTTAAATACGTTCTGATTGCCGAGGTTAAATTTTCAAACTTCTTAACTTCATGTACTGCTTCGTCGTTTCTTCTTTTGGGAACAAATCCACAGCCTTCACTGAAACACCAAAGACCAAAGAAGTTATACCCTCTACGTGCAAATCGAGAAGTTCCCCAAGCAGATTCGTTAGCTGCTTGCATCAACACCAATTCCACTGGAATAACGTCCACTTTACGAATCAGTTGGGCCAAGATTTTTTTAGTATCAGACTTTGCCGTCACGCGATATTGTTTAGCTAACCAACGTATCTTTTTTAATTCTTCCGGAGTTATTTTACTTCCCAAATTAACTTTATTTTCGATATATAAGACGAATTTTCTATCATTCCTGATAATGTCATTTTGTCTATTAATCTCAGGTAGTAAATAATTGAAAAAGGCTTTCTTCTTTTCGACTACATCCTCGTAAGACGAAAATTCAGGCATTGGTCTATCATCAATAATCAGGCGAGCAGCTTCATTTTTATCTGATGGTGGGGGTGGGTATAAGAAGGGGTAAACTACACTGACAATTGCGATACTAACTACAACAAAATAAAATACCGTTCTTTTTAAGTTGACGCTCTTGTTGTCAAGCATTAAAGGTTGATTCTCCTGTGATTATGTTGTCTTCGCGCACTGATTGGTCAGCTAGGGTAAACAAATCTCGGTAGAGTATACCTTTAACATTATAATACAAAGGGCCGACCAAAAATATCGCGATTCCCAAGGTAATTATTATAACGACCATAAGAGCCAAAAAGATCAATAATAACTTTAAAAATGGCATCCAATAACGAGTCACCATTCGAACTGACAGCCCGATCGCTGCGAAAGGTCTTAGTTTTTTCTCAGCGATTAATAGTAACGCAAAATCAGTCGCCACAAGCAAATATATTCCGGGTAGAATAAATACCTGCAAACCTAAGCCAACCAATACACTAATAAACAGGGACGAAATACAAATAATAGCGCTTCTAGATAACAACGAAAACACGTCACTAAAACGTCCTTTTCTTCCAATGCTAGCATGATAGCCAAATAAAGAAATGGCAGTGATAAATGGCGCAATAATTATAGACAAGGCAATATTCATGATTGCTTCTGTCGATTGATCTATTTGCGTTACATCTTCTATACCCTGATACTTTAGAATTCCCACAGCGACAGTGGCTATGATTACAAATACAAACATAAACATTTGTAGATACAACCATTTCGTTTTCAGGGTTAAATTCCATCCTTCCTGCATTACACCATTAACTTTAAAATGGTACTCGCCGTTGAGGTTACGCTTTATTTGAGCCCATTGCTCATCAGATTGCTGCATCAGTTTCCTTTATTGCCAGTGCACATCAAATAGTTAATATGACATTTATTGCTAACGCGATTAATACTAAGCCCATAACACGATCAAACAAATATCCCTTTCGTTTGAACGCTTTTCGTACCTTTTGGGTGCTCAACAAATAAGACATTAAACAAAACCACAAGCCAGTGGCGACAGATAAATATGCGCCATAAATCACTTTCACTTGCAGCGGAGTTTCAGTTGAGACAACTACTGCAAATACCGACAAGAAGAACATGGTGGCTTTTGGGTTTAATCCATTGGTTACTAACCCTACGAAAAAGGCTTTTTTATCTGAAATATTAGCATAATCTGCAAGGTCAGCTTCATCATTTGCTACTTCGTCAGGTGCTCTGCTGCGTATCGCTACCCACCCCAAATAAAGCAAATAACCTGCGGCTACAAAACTCAACACATTGAATAACCAAGGCGTTGTCTTAATCAAAATACCAATGCCGAGTAACGAGTAGATTACGTGGACAAGTATACCCAAACCAATGCCAATACTGGTCCAGATTGCTGCTCTTCGGCCATAGCTAATACTGTGTTTGAGCACTATGGCTAAATCCGGTCCTGGACTGGCGACGGCGAGAAAATGCACAGTCGCGATAGTGGCAAACTCAACCCAATAGTCCGAAAACATTGCTAGCATAGTGAAATTAACTCATCGATAAAATCTGGGACAATTTTAGACGCGTTACCGTATCTCGCTTCATCAAACGCTGTACAGGCATCGCTCGGTTCTAAATTTAGCTCAACCGTCATCGCGTTGTGCATAGATGCTTGTTGAACAAAACCCGCCGCAGGATATACATTTCCTGAAGTGCCGATTGAAATAAACAAGTCAGTTTTCGATAACGCGATTTCTATCTGCTCCATATAATTAGGCATCTCGCCAAACCAAACGATGTCGGGCCTGATTGGGTTTGCCGGAGTACAACAATGGCATCGTGAATCTTGGTCAATGCTCTCCAGCGTTCTAAATGATTTGTGACTAACAACGCAACGAGCAGAAAGCAATTCACCGTGCATATGCAGTACATTTTTACTCCCTGCTCTTTCGTGCAAGTTATCAACGTTTTGAGTCACGACCAGAACATGTTCTGTACCTAAATGCTGTTCCAATTTAGCCAAGGCTTGATGCGCTTTATTTGGTTTTACTTGTGGAGATTGCAACTGTTTCCGTCTTTCATTGTAAAAACGATAAACAAGTTTTGGATCACGCTCAAACCCTTCAGGAGTTGCTACATCATAGACAGAATGGTTTTCCCAAAGACCATTGTTATCACGAAAGGTTTTTAAACCAGATTCAGCAGAAATACCTGCACCAGTAAGGATCACAATGTTTTTAAGGTTTGTAGTTGAGAACATGCAATTGTTTTAGGGTATAAATTTGGACTTAACGAATGTACCAATGGTATCAAGTGGTCATGCTAAAAGCTCGTGTAGATGTGAACTTTTTAAGGTGCTATTTCGTTATCTCCCAAACCTGATGTTGTAAAAATACCTCGTCTTTCACGTCGCATGCTATTTAGATGTCGCATATTAGCTTGGTTTTGCTCCATTACTGCGACTATTTGTTCTGCAGTTTGTGCTTGTAGAATTCCTGAAAGTAGCGCAACCATCTCTGTCGGATACATTCGTGATGTATCGCGGGTAAATAGGGTTGGCACTCTGGAACCAATCACATCAATGTTTTCTGTGCCTCCCATTTCACTGCGAACTTCGTCCAAATACGCCATCGATGTGCAGGCTTGAAAAAACAATACTCGATATTGATCCGGATCAAAATCTCCACTGTTGACCATATTTTGAAGGTCGTGTTCTGCATCCATGACAACATGGTGTCTTCGCGCCTCTTCATAGCGAGTGCGTCTTCCGGCTGCAGCCATAGCCGAATCTATACCGATACGAAAATTTTCTGTTGGTGACGATTTTTCATCAAAGTCTGGTCCACTACCATAGCGAGCATGACCGTTATACATGGCCACTTCAGAGCTAGCCAACCCTCTACTATATGCACTAGCAGCACCGCTTCCGGGTTCAATAAGGGTAACTAAAACTCGAATATCTTTAGTTTCCATCGTGCCGTCACCTTTAGGGAACGTAATAGGCAGTGTTTTTTCCCATAATTCTTCCGATTCTAACCCCAATAACGCTAGATTAAAGTTTTCTCCCTCTAACCATTCTCGAAAGAGTTGTGCGTTTGCTGTACCTACATCCACATCACTGACGGTTTCATCAGTAAACGTTGTCGTATCAGCATGACCAAATGCAACTGTCACGGTAAGACGGTTGTCTTCAAATAGACGAGCATAATTAAAATAGTGCTCTTGCTGTTCATCAAGAGCCGGTGCCACTTGATCTAATCGAATTAGCGCTTCTGCATCGAGTATATCCAGATCGTCATACAAATAACGTGAGCGGAATTGTTGAATAGCCATTCGCGTTTCGTCACCGAATCTGGCATCTGCTTGGTGTAAAGGCAAGTCAAAGCCCATATCTCTTAACGCGCTTTGTACTTTTGAGACTGCCCGATTTCGCCCATTTTGACGTGAACTCAATTGGTCAATATCACCATTAGCGATGCGGTCTAAATGATAGTCGTTTGCAAATCTAGGATGACTTAATTCTATTCGCGCTTCTGATTCATCATTTGGGTCCCGTTGAATCTCATTTGCTGGATATTTTTCAGCGCCTTTTCCAGTCCCTGTTTGTTGGCTTACATGTGTTGCCTCGTGTGCCATTAAACGCTTGTCATATTGACTTTGTCCTGAGCCTAAAAATATATGGCTTTTGTAGGTAAAAGCCTTAGCATTAATGGCGTCAGCACTTTTCCTTGATTGACTATCATCATGTACTTGAGCTGAATTAATTGAATCGCCTAAAAAGGGTAAAAATGACCGTTGGAATTCATTTGCCAAAGGTTTGCCCGCAGAACGGCTTTCAACATGTTTTTGGTACCGTAATGGCAACGTCGAACTTCGACTAGCGGGATGATTTGTTGCTGGGCTGGTTGAGAGGTTTTTTTTCTGTATGGTATTTGAGCTTACTGGTGAGCAACAAGCAGGAGGCGAAATTAAACGTTGCCAATTTCGATTTTCCGAAGCATTAGGGCTTGAATTGTATTTGGAATTGTTTCTGGAATTTTGATTGTCGTCAGATCTTGTTTTGCTTTTTAATGAGTTTGATTGTTTGGAAACCATAATAATGCAAACTATTCAGCAGATTCTTCTGCAGGATCTTCGCCGTTTAGCATTTCATCTACGACCTCTTCGGGATCTTGGTCGAACAACAAGTATCCGTTTTCATTGAGCATCCTAATGTACACAATAGGACTTTGCCGTAACATTTGATGTGGCGAATATTCTAAAGGCTCCTCTCCAAGTTCCTCGCGTTCCTCAGCAATCGTTGCCATCGTCATAAATATCAAGTCTTGGAAACTTTGCGGGTAATCATTGATCGGTCTAGCAAGTTGCGTGAGTAGCGCATCCATATCTGCGCCATCCAATTGGCTAGATAAATACCATCCCATAACGACTGTATCTGCTTTAGTGCCGGTTGGCATTCCGCTTAAGTCCCAGTTAAATACATCCGACATAGCCAGCCCAGTTAAAATTGGTCGCACAATAATTTCGGTAGCTATTCCACCAACTATTGCACCAATGATTTCACCTGTCGCTTCCAGTGCTTCAACAAAAGCAACTAGACCTTGGGCTGTCATTTCAGCCAACATGACTAAGGTTCTTGCATAAGCCATTGTGCCGCAATATGCTGCGCATCCTGCAGCAATAGCTGCTTCGATGACTATCACGACTTTTCTGGCTATTTGCTCTGCAGCAATAATACCTGCACCGGTAGCTCCTCTTGCGATTAACATTTGTGCAAGGCGACTGCGCAACGCAAGTGCTGAAACGGAACGGACTGGAATTAGCCCAATTCTGCCTTGTGATATAAACGTCAGGGTAAATTGAATCACTCTTAATGGTGAATACGCTTTAAAGGCCAGCCGAAATCTTCTGAATGCGACACTTGCTTGAGCTTGCGAATATCGATCCCGATATTCCTCCCAAACTGCACGTAATAAGAAGCTTGTAATATCCCTCCAAATTGCTGGCGGAACGCCTAATTCACACAAAATAAAACACAACAGCAAATTGGGATCTTGCCCTACAATTTCTGGGGTTAGCTCATCTTCACCAGTTCGTTGAATAACACTTGTGGGATCATCTGGTTTTCGATTTAAACTACTGCTTGCACCATTTTGTTGGACAACATGAGTCAGTTCATGTGCGAGTAAATGCAGGCTTTCTGGTTTATTTTGTTGATATGCTCCCTGATTAAATACAATGTGATTGCCATAGGTAAATGCTTTCGCATTGATACCTTTGGCAGCTTGATTTGCTTCATTGCCGGTATGTACTCTTACAGAATCAAAAGAACGTCCAAATCTACTGGAGAAAAATTGATTCTCAGTTTTTGAAAGCCTTTTACCCTTACCATTTAAACTCCCTACATAGTTTGAAAGTCCGCTAGAAGCCTCTGCACCATTGGTATTTTTAGATTCTGACTTAGTTGCTGGTTGTTTTTCACCGATTGAAGAAATCGAACCCACATTACTCCCCATGGGCATGCGCATAACTTTGTCTGCGACTGCATCTGCTTCTCGCTCATACTGATCGTCTGCGGGGCCTACATTTAATTTAGTTTGGATCTGGTTTTCTTCGTCTTCACACGCATCACACTTTCTTTGTAAATAGCCTTGAGATTGCATGTCACTGGAAATCAATTTTTGCCAAAGGGGGTTTTGCACTTCGGCCTGATTTTTTGCATTAGTCTGCCTAGCGCCCCCTTCACTCGGTTTAGCTACATCTTTATGTGGTGATGCTTTTGAATAAGACATACTCGTTCAACTTTCAAACCATAATCATCTCATCTACCGCCCGAGTTAAGATTTCAACAACAAGGAAATTCTATGCCTTTTGTTTATTTCTGCTCTAGTCGGTGCTCTTGCACTCACCCTAGTCATTCTGGTCGCAACTCCTTTTTCTTGGAGGATCTTTTTCACCGATCTCGCCTGAGTTTCTGCGATTTTTAGTGAAGCAGGTTGTGCATCTGAACTGAGTATTTCAATCTCATCGACCCTAGCGGAGACGCTCACTAAATTGTCCACGGCCTTATCGAATTGCTCATCGCGTAATACTTCATTGTTATCATTAAACTTAACATTTGCGCCAAAGTCATTGCGATTTTCAGTCACTCTTTGAGCTGGATCGATCACAACAAACGTTACTACCGGACAGTTGCTAGGGAATCGGTCTCTACTCGTTTGTGCACCAAAATGCTGGGTTGGTCGGCTGGTATTCATCAGTTCTGCCAAAGCAGTATTCTGATCTTTGGCCTCATCTGCATTTGGATTAGAAGATGGATTACCATTGTTATCTATGGTTTGTCGTGTCATAGAGTAGAATTCTATTCTGGGAGCTCCTGAAATCGCGCTCCTCAGTGAATCACTTGCTGATAGGTATCCGCGCCAGTTATTGTCAAATATCTGACGAGATGAGGCGACCATTTGATTAGAGTCCCAATAATAATTTGCGGAATCCAAGCTGTAATACACGACTTGCCCTCGTCCCCAACCGGTATTCGCTTCGACAAATAGAACGTCTAAGCTAGCACGTTCAGCTTCGCTTACTTGTTTACCTGCAATCAACAAATCATCTCTTCCAGCAAAGGCTACCAAATAGACATCATGGCATTGTGTAGCACTTAACAGTACAGAAGCTCTTTGACAGTCTCCAAGCATGCCCGAAGGAACAGCTATGGTTGCCCTGTTATCGTCTTGATCATTGCTTACAAAGCCGGTGATTTCTAAGATTGAGCTAGTTTGTGTCTCCGTACTAGCGGCATCTTGAGAATTTTCTTGTGCATACAGGGCACCAGCATGGGTAACTTGATAATCACCCGCTTCGATCCATACATTCTTCAATAACTCAGCTTGTTGAGATGAGGCAAACTCGCCCGTCCCTTCTTTAAATTTAGGATTTACCGCTAATCTTCGCGCCATATCATTGTCGAAAATCGAGTCAAAGGTTAAATTTGTTGCACCCGAATTATATTTAGCAACGGCATCTTCTATCTGCCGACCTATTTGCTCAGGATCAGTACTCAATACCTGATAAACCGCGTGGCAATCCGTATTCACTTGTACTTCTTGTACAAAGTACACAATAGCGCCATCAATATCATTGCCCGACAAGGAAGCAGGTAAGGTTTCTTTGACGATAACCGCAAGACCCGGAGTAACATCAGCGACTTGATCAATCACATTTGTCGTGCTGTTTGCTCGTGATCTGGCAAGTTGATCACCTTCAGTTAGCACATCTCCCTGACTAGCAATGGCGGCAACAATTATCTGGGTGCCTCTTGGTACTGTGTTAGACCAAGCTTGCTTCACTTGTTGATGAGAGGTGTTAAGAATTTGCGAATTGGCTGCGAAATTCGCCTCACTGACTAAATTTGCCTCAGATACTGCAGATTCAAAGGCCCTATCAATTGAAGCGACTAGCTTCTCAGTATCGACTCCTTGATCAATAGGCACGTAATAAATTTGATAGCGGCGATTCGCAACAACCGGCTCAGGAATTTTACTCCCTTCACAGTTTTTGTCTCTGCGACGATGAAACAACACCCACGGATAGCTGCCTTTAACGGTCAATTCATCTGGTTGAACTTTGGGAGTTGGGAACAACAAAGAATTGGCAGTTTCAATAAATCCGCTGTTATTTAATGCGCCAGCTATCTGATTTAAAGCCACCTGTGATTTTTCATAAAATTGGTTTCCAGCTTTTAACGCATCGTTATTGGGGATGAATTTACCAGACAAGAAATTTTGTTCTCTTACTTCATTATCCGTGCGCAAAGACAAAATCCCTTGTACCTCGCACTCACCAGCAGCATTCCAAGATTGTTTGTAAACCATATCCACTAAATCTGAATTACCAAACAATGAAGGGCTTGGAATCTGAATACTGATATCTGAACCTTTGTCAGAAACCGTTTTAGTTAAGAAAATGTCATCATTAAGGCTTGAGCTGGAAACTTGAGACTTAGGAGTACCGTCTTGAACCGTAGTATATTGCATTATGCAATCGCCAATAAATCGCCCCTCCATTCGCTTCGCCGCACCGCGTTGCAAAATATCTTCGATAATCAATTGACCATTAATGTTTAATTCAATAATGATATCAATTTTTATCGTTTGCTTATCAGATTCATATTGCAGCGTGGCTTCCATTAAAAAGCGACTAGACAATTGCACTCGATCATTTTTAGTGGATTCGAATACATTTTTATTTGACTGCATTTGTCCCCAAAAATTAATATCCGTTTTGACTTTGAGATTATCAATAACATTGGATGAAGCATTTGATGTTGCTAGATAAAAGGCTTTATTTTGCCCATCGGTATCTGCACGAGCAGAACCTGTCATATTTTCGCCAAATTGGAGTTTGCCTGCAGACACGCTGACTTCAGAAACGTTGACTGCTCGGGCATTTTCGGCATTGCGCAACACAAGTTCATCTCGCAAACTAGACTTGTCTAACGAGTCTCTAAATTTGCTACCCGCCAGATGCAACATCATTCCCAACATGGTATCAGTAGAATCTAAAGAGGCCTGAAAACCATCAAGAGACTGTTCTGTTTCTTTTTGGTTAATTAGACCTTCAGGCACTAAAATATCAACATTCTGACGGTTATCTTCATCGTCGAGACCCGTTAGAAGACAAATCCGATCCATGTGTTGCGCTTCTTCAAGAGCATGATGGGCATAGTCTGGCCTGACTGCACAAAAACGCAAATTAACCCCGTTACCCATAAGTTGACGAACTTGAGCATTAATGGACATGTCAGAATCCGCAACTACTGGTAAATAACCCGCACTCGGCAATTCAACAATGCCACAATCTATGAGAAGTTGCTGACTAATCCTTCCAATTCCAACAGCTTGCAATCGATCTATACTGGCTCGCAATGCGTTGACATCTAGCGTGGCAATGTTGCCTTGAGGCACGCGATCAATTTGCGTCAATTTAGCCGACACATTAGTGTAATGAGAAAGTAACTGTTTCATGTCGCTAGCTGCGGTTTGAATTAAGGCTTTCTCTTCTGCGCAAGGATCACCAGTTACTGGCGGGTTTTCTGGATCGAAACTACCTAAACAATCTCTTAATTGACATTGAAATTGAAGGATTTGAGCTAGATAGATATGCCAAGATCGCATTCCCATGCGACCGGCCCAGTATTGTTTCGGTGGGGCATCCATGCGCTCACGACGTGCACTCCACGCATCTAGAAATACAACTGAATTAGAGACTTTAGAGAGCATTCCAATAGCAATTCCCTGCCCGCTCATACCCTCTGCACCCATACACCATGTGTTAGCAGAAAGTCCTTGTTGGGAAATTAATGATGAAATATGCGATTTTTCTTGAGCAAAATAAGCTGAAACTGTTCTAGAACGCAGATGCTTTTGCGTTAGCGTAACCTGTTCGGAGGTTTTTAGTGATTCGCTTAGTGTAAGAGGGACAAGGCTAATATTAATGCCTTCAACAATATGAGTACGTTGTGTATCACTGATACAGGCTTCTGAACAAAGCTTGCCGTAAACGTCTTCTTCTCCGCAATAGGCTTCTATATGAGTTATCACCACTAAATATAACTCATCATTCGCGAGTATATTATCTGGTGTTGGAGACTTACCTCTTATTTCACAGTCTTTGAAAGCGCCTCTGTCACGAGCTGTTTCTCTAACATTTTTACTAAGCGAAGCAGCGCTGACTAAACTCGCATCATTAATTAAATCACTGATAGCGACTTCCAGATCTTGACCTAACATTAAAGCTCGGCCCTGCCAATCAAACGCTAAACCCGCACCAATGAGTAAATTATCACCACCTGCTAAGGAGCAGTTAAATCCATGAACGACACCACCTCCACCGGCCTGATTAGCAATACGAACTTGATTTAGCAGAGCATTTTGCTCAAGTTGTAAATCTGGTGCTCGTAGAAACTTACCATCAAAGTAATTGAGTCTTGTGGTTGCACTGGCACTATCAATAACCGTGTATCCCTTAGCGTCATTACCTTGATTCAATCGAATGGTTGCTGTTTTTTGACTGCTCATGATCCACTCCTTGCTCTAAACATGTACACAAAATCATTTCCTTGATGAATACTGCCTGCGGGGCTATCTATGCCACCGGCTAACGGAATTCTATTGCGACCTAGCACGGGTGATTCACCCGTGCCTTTAACGATCAACCTAATTAACACACCTGCAGGAGCATCTCTTAGTTCAACGTTTACCCGCTTTTCTTCGGTGTTGTAATCGACTTTTTTAATATCGCACTGTACCCATCCATCTCGAGTATCAAATGCACTGATACTCAAGCCTTTAGCATCAACGCTGGCTTTCATTAACGGCGGTCCGACGGTTGAGAAAAGTAGATTTTCGGTTCCTTGCATCGATACACTCTCTGGATCAACACGTGGTCCACCAGCATCATTGACCATAGGATCTGGCGATTCACCTGCCTCACCACCTGAGTTGGATTTGCCTATGCAACTGGCTGAAATTAACGTTTGAAGTTCACATGTTGGTAACAGGAATGGCCTAACAAACGGATCGATACTGCCAGCGACAAGTTTGGTTTCGTCATCGCTATTGGCTAACCTGATGCCAATAACATTGGCTATGACTACTTCCCCTTCCGGTAGTCGCGGGAAACTGGCGAAATTGCTTGTTCCCATTGCGGTTTCTGGCTTCAACGCCATACCATCGATAATGGCAAAGTGCTTAAACCATTTTTGACACAAAGCAGCTTGCTCTTCTTCGCTGGCAGCCAGTATTTCTGCTTTTGCTTGCAGAACATCTAAGTCTGATTCTAATGTGATACCTTCATCATCGACTCTGGGTTCTGATAATCCAAAAAGTAACCGAAGCAAAGCGTAATCAGATTTGTCTGTTGGTTCCGCTAGTCCTGGGTGCAAACAGACTTCAACGGTTTCAACTACTCTTGAATAAGCGGTTGAAGTTGCACTGGTATCACAAGTTTCGCTTAACGCAGGAACTTGACGATTTAAACACCCTTGGAAAGAGATGGTGATGTGGGCATCAAATACAATGTCGCCTGTCTCTTCATCCACTTCGATAGCCTGTTGAAGTTCGATATCGTCTTCATGGGCTTTATACCAAGCGCTGACATTTAAACAAGCAGGCTGTTGGAGCAGAAGCTCACGACCCATTCCATCCATAGCCAGACCAGGTGACACTCGCAGCTCACCTGTTGGAACCGGGTCTTCACTATCAGTAGAATCAGTAGAAGGTAAACTAGCTTCAAGCCCCCAAACAACGCCTTTGCCATGCAACCAGGCATTGTGGTACCACATTTTGCCTCTATGATAGGCATCTAACGTTTGAAAATCATCTACCCCCAACAACATGCCAAAATGCACGTAAAGAGATCGAAATGGGTCGACTGGCAGCATCTCATTAGACAAGCTGGAAGGATTGCTCGATTTATTTGCTAATGCTTCTGTGCTCACGATTATTCTCCAATAATTCCTTACGAAAAGGATCCTTAAAAAGAATTCACTTCTCTAAATGCCTTACCCGTTTTTTCATATTCTCTGCGTATGGCATTGATGAAATGATCTTGTTTTATTTGTACATCTTGTTGCGCAGCAAAATATGCTGCAGATACCGCTGCGTTTCTTATTTCTCCACCTACCATTGGATACAAATTGGCAAGTTCTTTAAAATCAACATCGGTGTGAATGGGCGCTTTTTCTGGAACATGGCATCGCCATAAGCGTTCGCGGTCACTACTATCTGGCTCGCGAAAATCGACGATATAATCCAATCGTCGAACAAATGCCGCATCAATATTATTTTTATAATTGGTCGCTAAAATGGCCATGCCATCGTAGGCTTCAACTCGTGTCAGTAAATACGCGGTTTCTAAATTTGCATATCTATCATGTGAATCATTCACTTCCGTACGTTTACCAAATATTGCATCGGCTTCATCAAAAAATAACACCGCATGAGACTGTTCAGCGAAACTGAATATTTTAGCTAGGTTCTTTTCTGTTTCACCTATCCATTTAGATACCACTGAGGCAAGATCGACGATGAGCAAATCGACTCCTAAGGCATTTGCTAAAACTTCTGCAGCTAGGGTTTTACCCGTACCTGGAGAGCCTGAAAATAATAGCCTGACCCCTTTTGCCCCTCGCCTATTTTCAAGAAATTGCCATTCATCCAATACTTTTTGCTGCAATACCAAACGATTGATAGCTTCATCTAGTTGCTGTTTTTGCGCTTTAGGGAGTATCAAATTCATCCAATTTAAGTTAGGCGTAACCCTTTTAAGCCCCGCCGGAACTGAATGGACGGCATGTTGTTTGAAGAAGGTAGAAATCTCCTCAATGCTGGATTCTTTGAACCTTGGGCCTACCAAGACTTTCAGCATTTCAACTCGCTGTTTAGCTACATAGGGGTCGAGTGGGAACCGCGTAGCGAGTTGCGCCGCTTGTTTTGTTAAACTAGGTAATAGTTGTTGCCACATTGAGATCAGTTCTTTATTTCCGAGTCGATCCACGTTTAACTCGACGGTGAACTTCGAAGCACAGGTAATATCAATAGGCTGTTGATGGCATATCAACACACATCCGAACAAGCTCGTTAAATGAGCATAATGAGACTTTTCGTTTAGACCTTCACCTTTACAGATTAGCAAAGGAGTTTTGTTCGCTACTAGGCAATGAAGAGCGATTTTATTGAATTCAATTTTACTGGTGGTAGGGTTCACTTCGACTTTTAGAAGCTTTCTTTGACAATATTCACCGATCAGAATAGCTCGATTGATTGACGCACCAAGTTCTGCACTATGCAATAAGATAATGGCGTCTTCATTTTGTTGAACACACAGTTTTGCTCGATTCACGAGCGGGGAATCGAGCCAAGTATTTAAACCAAAATCACAAGTAACGACTTCAGAGGTATCCGTTAAAGGCAAGTGGGCATTACCAGTCGCAATGGCAAGCCAGTCATTTGCTTCAATAATCATGCTTGATGCAAAGATCGGCGATTCACCCTCAATTTTGATTATTCTATTGGTTACTAGTTTCGAATTTGTCAGCATACTGAATAGATCTTGGCGATTTGAATCATCGATACCGATCAATTGCAGTAATAGCGCCGCAGTGGGATACGAATGACTATTGGGATGCAAGCTCCGAAAAATATCTGCAAAGGCTTCGTGTTCTTGGGCCATGCCTGATAACACTACAATCTGAATTTCTGTTTGAGAAAGCCTGAATACATTTTTTAATCTGTATAGGCCGATATCTTCGCCTTTATTAGCTAAGTCAGATTGGCAATGCGTTGCTATTATTCGGGAATGGTGTTGGATATAACTGTTTAAGAAATCTATTGCCGAGCATATATTTGGATCTTCCCGAGAAAATCGACTTTCAAGCAATTCTAAAAGCTTTTCGGTGAGGTAGAGTATTTCGCACTGCACCGCTTGTCTGCTGAGACTCAGCCCTGAAGGTTTTATCGTTGTGTCTAACTGCAATACAGAATCATTCATAATAAAACGTCACCGTATAGCCTAGCCAGGGAATAAACCCAGGATCTAAATCCAGCCCATTTGCACGGATTAGTGTGTTAGCGTCATCTAGCGCATAAAACACGTTTACCCAACCTAAATCATGTTCAATTTTCACTGTTTTGCGACACATTTCATGAAAAGCGTAATCACTTTCGCAATCTAGTCTTTTCTGAATTTCCAATTTCAATGCCAAGGCAAGCTGACTAATTTTTATTATGGTATCTTCGTTTAGTGCTTCGCCTTTGTGCTTATCAATTGACACTTGATTGATTTCGCCGGTAAAGACAGTGAGTGCTGGGTCTCCGTCTACTTCAGGTAATAATGTTTTAGCGAGGTGCTCTAATATGAATTGTGGTGATTGTTGACTATCTAGCAATTCGTTCAATTGGGCTTGCCAATGCTCTTGTTTCAAAAGGTTGAACAAAAACAGAATACCACCAAAATTTGCTGTCAAAATGCTGTCTTTGTCAGCAGCATAGGTTTCTGTGGCGACTAGGTTTTGCTCAGCAGATAGCCTGGATATATCATTGCTAATGTTTTCATCTGAATACCATTCAGACTGTTTGTTCTCTCTATTCAATTCGACGAATTTAAACGTATCTGACAACCAAGTAGCGAGTTGATGTTCTAGCTTAGTTGAATCCGTAGACACGCTTGATATACCAGAGTTGGGTGTTACCAATAGCAATCCCAAAAATACGTTCAATTTGTGTTTCAACATCGCTGCTATCGGTTTATTCAGTTGAGTCTTTTCACGTAACTGAATAATAAATGTCGAAAAATCACTGCCTTTGAACAAGCTTTGCCAATTTCGATCTAGTTGCTGTATCTGTTGTATAAATTGAGAATCAAGATCACTTTGGAATTTGGTGAGATCCCTCTGCAATTGACCAATAACCTTTGTCCAATTCACAGAAAGGCCCAATGCGTCGATATTGGCAACTGTCAGTTTCTCCAAATCAGCACTCTCTAAAACAGAATTTCTCACTAGTCTGTGTATACTGAATTTGTTCTTCGCGCTCATCAAAATCGGAGGCACTATGTCAGGGTGCGCTGTCAAATAACCAACCCAATGTTGTTTAATTTGCGTAACACTCAAATCTCCGCTAGGTAAGATTCCCATTTGTTGCCATGCCCATACGTCTCCAATGTCTCCTAAACTTAACTTTTCCAATATCGACTTATGAACTTGAATTTGTGAGGGATAAACCAACCATTCTTTTTGTAGCCCATACTCAAACAATCGGGTAATACTGGTTACCACTTGTTTCAGCCATAGCGTAAAAATTTCATGATCGGTTTTATCAGCAGAAAACCTTACTGGGATATGTAAATGTCGAATGCACAGTATATCGCTAGCTTTACATCCAGCTTGATCCAGCGCTACTTCCAAGTACTCTCTAAACAATTGCTCGGTTAGGATGTCTAGACGCTGTTTGTAATTTAGACTACTGTCTTGTTGACTTTTACTGAGATGATAGCGACGAACAATCTCATTGATTTTCACTGTATTCATCAGCCAACCCTCGTATCTTTGCCGGTATGACTCAATCCAACAGACATGCCTGTTTTTGCTTGCCCTAACACATCTGTGCGTCCTAGCACTGAATTACCTACTTGCAATTGACCGAACCCCGAACTTTGTCCTACAACTGAGGTCATTCCCAAATGGAGTCCTGTTCCCAATCGCATTCCGGAATCAACCGAACAAATATCAAAAATGGTATGGGCAGGACGATGAACATCTAAAATATGTTCGATCACCGAAGCTTGTTCTGTGGTCAAAATCAAAGGAACTATGACGCTGAATTTGTGGGCATGAGTCGAGATTGCGTCTACGATACTCTCACCATCAATGCTGACCGCAGAGTCTTCTATTCCTAGTTTCCCTCCAATCCTAAAGCCTGCTCCCAAAATTGAATTTGCCGCAAGCGCATTACTTTCACCAACAAAAGCTCCGCCTAATCCACGCACTTGAAAATGCTCAATCAAGGTGATATCTCGTTGCAAATAAATTTCTATTAGCCTTTTCAAACCCGCCACCGTGCCGCGATACTTAAACAACCACATTGATTCTTGAAGAATTTTTCTTTGACTATTTTCGGACCATCGATCGTCAAGGTTCATGCCGACTAGATCACTTAGCCAAGGCAGCATCGCTTTGGGGGTAGATAGCGGATCGAGTAACACTTGTCTTTGCTGAGATCGCATATCTAGCTCGTTGAAGTTACTATTTAGCAAGGTCAGATATCGATGCAAAAAGTCGGATGATTCACCTTGATCAGAGAACACTCTGGGTAATCGCCTTATTAGATCAATAGCCGGATATTCAATACGCACGTGCTTTATCTTCGGTGTCACATTCGACTTACCAAACAAATCTATGACTAACCATAAATACCGACCCGGAGGAGCACTGACTGGCGCTTCGTAAGTACGCCATGGTTCATCTGTAAACGACCAAGGCAGCTCTCTGTTTTGGGTGCGTCTATGAATAGCTTGATCAATAACTGCTGATGCGAGATCTAATTGACCTGGTAAAGGCGGGGTTAAATCAGGTCTTACTATCTCAAACTCACCAACATTAATCGGTGGTGTAGCGCTAATAGACAAATTAGGAGAGCTTTCATCACTAACAATAAAACCCAGTTTTAAACTCGTACCATGAGGTAAACAGGCATCAATAAATACCCGTCCCCAAGCACGCTGAATTTCATTGTTGTCTAACCGAAAACACACTAACCTACCCTGATTTACATATTTGATGCGTGCCCTAGTCGCATTCATTACACCTTTGCTAGTCCAATAGGCCACTTTTCCAAAAGGATCTAATGTAATTCCTCGGCCATCGTAATGTCTGGCTTGTAAATGGGGCAATTGAGAGACATTTTGTTGGGTAACACGATATCTGAGAAAATCTGCATTAGCTTGCCTTGCGATGACTATTTCACATTCACTTTTAGCAACTAATGCGCTAGCAAAAGGAACTTGAATAGGCTCATTTAGACCGTCAACCGCCAAGATTTCTGCTTCAAATGAGTTGGCATGATGCAATAAAAAGACTCTTCCAGACTCGTCAATTGTGATATCAGTTGGCACGCTGACATTAAGGGTGAGATCTAGAGGCTCCGGCATTGTTTGGGCGGTAAAACGCAGGATATTGAAGTCGTTTTCTGGTTTAACAATGATACAGAATACTTGTTCCCCATCGGTGCACATTGCCGTTGGCTTACCTTGCACATTAATGGTTCGCAATAACCTTGAATCTGTTAAATCAAACACGAGTATTCGATGATTACCAGCATCGGATATAAACAATCGTCCTTTTGAGTCGATAGCAATACCTAAGGGCTGGTTAATATCCGTCGGTTGCTTAACCGCGTGGAAATCCCCAATGTCGGTTTTTTGTGTATCAAAAACGGGTTTCGCAGAATTGATATTGCGCCTATTTTCCCAAAGTAATTTTTCAACAAGGTTTTCTTCGGGTAAGGAGTGATAAACTCTGCACCACGGATCGAAGGCCAAGCCAGCTAGCTCTTTGGAACTATCAGTTTGCTCAAAAACGTCTTCATACTGCCATGCCAAATGAACGGTTTGGTCACGCAAGTCCACACTGGTATTGTCGTGGGAAACACGCAACCAGTGGTCGTTACCTGCAAGCATGGCATATTCAGACACTAGCAAACCTCCTTGATCACCGGAATAGGTATAGCTACGGCATCTGTATCTTCTGGAGATAAAAGCTCCCCCGGTGCTAGCGTAACCGGACCATTTTCAACGGTTATGCCAATCAATTCGGGGACTTCATTTTTTTGTAGCTCTACAATGTTTTCTACCTTGTTTCCATTATCATCCCAACCAACAAGTTCAAGGCCCTCAAGATATTCCACGCCTTCAACTTGATGAGCAGCGGCTTCAAGTTCCGCAGCGTGGATTCGTCGTCCTAAAGGCCACCCTTGACCGTTTGGTCCATAAGGCGGCAATGGTGCTAAATATTGACGTAATGCTAATTCCACCCAGTGCCTAACCGCATCAATACCAAATCCATTTTTGACCTTAACTCCCACGGCAACGGCAACAGAAACGTATTTTGGGGGAAGCACATACAGTTCAGTTGTAACCAACCGTCTTGCATCTAACCATTTACATACGCTGGAAAGTTGGTTCTTATCTGGCATAGGTGCATTGGGGTTAATTTTATCTTCCCTTGGCCAGACAACGACGCTTACAACGCCTGCCGAATCTTCTTCAGGCAATTGTGGATGATATAGCGCTAAGACTTCTGAACGAGCTAGATCAGCGCCTGGCGCTTGTAATGCAAGTTCTTTGAAATCACCTCGAGTAACGGCTCGATTTCTGCGCCTTAACTCTCCGGGTATACGCTCAATAGCCGCTTCTAATGTTTCTGAATCAGTACCGCCGTAGGCCACAAGCGGATTGGCTACTTTTACCAACGGACTAGATACCAATTTATTAATGGCTTTTGCAGCCACGTTGCCTACTTTGCCTCCCCCATACTTATATTGTGTGACGCGAATGCGCTGCCCAATTTGAGGTACACGTCCATTTATGCCCGTTCCAAATCGTATTTGTCCAGTTTGTTTATCTAATAAGTAGTGCCTGTCACTTTCAGTGCTTGCAAAAAACGTTTCGATTTCAGACCAACTCGCCCATCCTTGTGGTTCTTCAACTTGCACATCAGCAGATGAAGCGATGACCTGACTATGATTTAGGTCATAGACTTGATTAGCTTGCCCCGTGCCACTGCCTATAAACTCCGCTTTTGCTTGAACAGTTTGCTCTGACATAACCGTGTTAATGCCAACATAAAGTACTTTGCCGATACTACTGGCATCATTGCGAAAACCTCGTATCCAAAAAATGATTTTTTCGTTCGCTTCGTCGTCTAATTGTGGGGGGAAATCGCCTACACCTTGCATATTAGGATCGTTTAATTCAAACACATCCATCTGGTTTTCTGCTGTGGGCAACTGTAGCCGTATTATGCCCTCTTTGCTTAATCCCTCACTCGTATCACCTTGTATTTGAAGGGGATAGTATATGGGTTTGTTATTCGCCGTTAATCTCCCTGTTGAAATTTGCCAGCTAACAGGATTTCCTAACTCACTAGTCCCCTCTCCTGGGCAACGAAAACGATTTGCATATTCGGCACTGGTTGTATCTAAGTCATTGTCTAAACGTATCTCTGGGGTGAAACCCACGTTTAGTAATACAGGGGCTTGAGGATGATCCAGTAGATTTTGTTTAACAATGGCTTTATCGCTCGCCTTTTCTGCCATAACCGCAATCCACAAGATGCCATCAACAGTTGCGTCTATGTCTCTTGGCACGCCAGGTTCATCGTGCCAAATAGACTCCACTTGATAAGGTGCCGTGTTGGCTGCATCCACACTGGCTGCAGCCTGTTGGTAAAATATCTCTTCTTCAGTTCCTTCTTCCGGTAATTGGTCAGCCATTTTAACCACCGAAATGGCACTTACAGGCAACACATTGACTTCATTTTGACTAGTAAATTTGACATCTCCAGCACTTGCTTGAGTGTTAATCTTCACTCTTACACCCTGCATTTCCTTAGTCGTCATTTCAAGCATAGCTTTTGCTGGATAAGCACTATGTAATGGAATTTGTAGTAATCGCAGAAACTCTAATTTAGTGGCATCAGGAATTTGATTAAATCGATAAAGCAAGTTTTCAGATAAGAACGAAAACAATTCAATTAAAGCAATACCCGGATCGCTTGGGTTGTGATCCGTCCACTCGGGTGCATAAACCGGAATACGAGCGATTAATTCATCGCGTATTTGTTGATAAGAACGGTCATCTAAAACAGGTTTATTTAGGCTCATCCTTAGCTACTCCAAGTAAAAAGGAAATACGATATTTTCTCGACTGCCATCTTGGACGTGAGAATATCGAATACTAATCATGGCAACAGCAGGGTCATCACCGCCCTGCACTTTTACTTCTTCTATTTTTATCCTTGGCTCCCAGCGACTAAGGGCCATTTCAATGTCTCTTTGCATGCCTGCCCAAGTCGATGAATTGTTGGGTTGCATCAAATATCGGCGCAAACCACAGCCAAAATCTGGTCGCATAATTCGTTCGCTGGGTTCCGTTTGCAGGATCATCCAAATTGACTGACGGACTTTTTCGGCGCCTTCCACATAGTCGATTTCATTGTTTGAAATAGAAGGTTGAATTGGAAAAGGCCAACCTTTCCCTAGAAATGCTTTGACCATCGATGGATTACTCATGCTGCCACCTTAGTATTTTCAACTCTGTCAAAGTAAACCAAGCCTGATTCAGCGGTAGGAAGTTCTCCTGCTAATTCAGGGTGAGTACTGTTTTCATATTCTGTTTGCATCACTACGAAAATGCTGGCGAGTTCATCTAGAGATAAATTAGCATTCATGCCTTCACCCTTGTCCCCTCCATTGACCATTTCGCTAGTCATGTCATCTGTAGCATTGATCCCATTGGCAATCATTAAGGATAAATCGGCAGAGAGTTGTGCTGCAGTCGTATAAGTCTTTTCATTATCTTTGTCTTTATTGACGGTAATGCTGTATCCCGGTACGGCAAATTTGGCTTCTATATCAGGCCCCTCAATTGCCATTTGCACAGCCAAATCAGCACTAAAATCTGCCATAAGATCAACATGTGCTTGTATCGATGCGTCAAATTCGATACCAAACGACCCATCGAAACTCAAATCGGCCACTAGCCCCGCATCAAATTCGATGCTGGGAGGAATACAGAACTTGAGTTTGAGTAAGAACCAAAGATTAAAAATGAACAGCAAAATGGGCAGGAATAGTCTGAATAAAAACATCGCCACGATAAAAAATAAAAAGATAGCGAAAAAGCAAATTTGTTGCCCAGCTCGGGTTAGAGGCTCGCCCCCTTCTGGCATATCCATTTTATCTGTCGCAAAATTCAACGAAGAATTTTCTGGTGCGATAATCCTTGCTCCAGCACCTCTTCCGGCTGGTCCAGCATCCGCTTGAGCCTTCAAAGCAGGTAGATCGGGCAATTTAATGTTAACCGGGCGGTGACTGCCACCGTCTAGATCATAAGGAGAGGCAATTTGGTATCCTTCAGTCGCTTTGCTCCAAACAATATCCCCGCAACAGTCTTTTTCATTGGTTTTCAACGGGAATTGTGGCTTATAGCGTCTTACAAAGCAGCGAATTTCATAAAGATCTTTTTCATCAAACTTAGGTGCGTTAGCACTATCGATGTCACCACTGCTGGTGGGAATTAATCCAAACCACAAGGTTTTACCTGTTGCTGTGTGTTGATGATTAGTGGGGTCAGCGATAACGGGATAAAGAGGTAAGGTTTGTTCCTCCAACTCTGCCGGTGTCTCTTCAATATTTTGCCAATTCCCGACTCCTTTTAATTCGCTGGAGTGCCAACCTTGAAGCACTACTTGCAGATCACCCTTATCGATAAACTCGTTTAACTGCTCGTTAGTGTTTCTTAATTTATCGTTCAAACTTTCAACACTGACCTTGCTAACATCATGCACTAGTTTTGCACTGCGCGCTTTAATCGTATCTAAGACAGTGATTTCCGATGCCAATTGTTGTTTTTGTACAATGGCTTCTGAACTATCAATACTGGCCTGTTTAGCAAGTAAATCACTTTGTAATTGTTGTCTCTCTCTGAGCAATGTTGAGATCTTACCTTTTACACTCGGCGTAATAATGGGAACTCGTCGCCTAATCACCATCCCCGCTTCACATACTTGTTTGCGATCCACGCTGGGAAAGCCAGCGACATCGCAATGTAATTCACAAATCACGACATAAAACCGGCTATGTAAATCTAAAAATAGTTTTAGTGGCGTATGAGAATTTTTCCTTTCTGCAAGATCAATAATTTCATTGGGATTTTGCTTGATTCGTTCAACAAAGTCTTCGCTGTTAAAACGCAAAGAATGCTGTGGATCTTCTACTAATTTCCCAGCGAAACTAGCATCCGCATATTTTTGAAGAATAGGTGCGGTATTTCTATTTTGCCCAAGGCCTCCTACCGACTCAGTGCGGTACCAAGGGCCTACGAGTTTCCAAGGATGCTTAGTCATAGATCACCATAAATTTCCAACACCTGGGGTGTACATTGGGGAAACTACAGATGCACTGGCAATCATTGTTGTACACGTAATGATGCCATCGAAGTTTGCTACCGGGGCATGCACATTGAAAGCGGAGGCATTCAGCTCTACTGTTGAATTTGCGGTAATCTCAATCGCACCAGAGGCACTAAACTCTATTTTATGACCACTGGAATGGGTTAATGTAATGGTTGAAGACGATTCATTCATGACCAATTCATGACCACCATCAGTCTTCAGGGTGATTTTGGCAGCGCCCTGCGTATCGTCAAATGTCAATTCACTGCCCGAACGTGTCTTTAATGTTCTTATGTTGTTCGCTTCTTCTGCTTGTTCAGGAGGTACAGCTCGGCCATTCCAGCAAGAGCCTATTATGTAAGGTCGTCTAAGATTACCCGCTTCAAACGCAACCACTACCTGAGAATCAACTTCCGGCATGATTTGCAAACCTTGGTCATCGTCTGCATACGGGGTTGTTAAGGTACTCCAAGCATTTACTTCTGGACCACTCAGCCAAGGGAAAGAAACCAATACCCTGCCTAAATTTTGCGGATCAACTATATCCATCACAATCGCTGGATAAACACCAAAATATCGTTGAGTGCCCCCATCAGGAGTATAACTGTTACTCATTTACTGCCCCTTGCTGCTGTGTTTGCTCTCTATCATTGTTAAATTTCACATTAATCATTGATGGTTGCCCTCTCAGCCTGAAAATGCGTTCTATGACCATGAGCCAATGAAAATTGTTGAGAAACTTTTGTCACATAGTAGCCTTCGCCATTAAATGGCGCGCCTACTTGCTCCAAGTTCAATATACTTCCGACAATCATGTCGGCTTCGCCATTGGTGACGCCATTTACAGTGACAAACTGTCGAGCACGTCTACGCATTTCTGCTTCCGCCCATGCAGATGCTTCTGCTGCATCCAGTGGAACTTCCATTACTCTTTTAGAAATTCGCTCTCCAAAAGCATCTTGTAGAACGCTAATACCCGTGCGCCCACCGCTTATTTCTGATGCAATAGCTTCTTCACCAGCAGATTCATCAATTGCTTCTGCATTGTCGGCATCATAACCACCTATGTGGATTTGAGTGCGCTGATGGGCTAGATCTGCTGCAATCTTTACGTGGATCAAATCTGTCCCCCTAATGAGTGTGATAGATGTCCCTTCTCGGTTGTCACGTGTTTTGTAGTGCAAGGTGTCACCATCTATCCAAACCTCTGCCTGAAGCAACCTTGCTCGTTCCCGTAAAAAAGCTAAATCACTCATATTGTATTGTTGAATTTGATTAAAACTTGGCCCTTGGACACCAACTTCTGACGGTAGTCCATGCTCGTTAGCAAGTTCCTCTGCTATTTGCTCATCACTCATTTCTTCAAACGTTCTAGATCGACGAGTCATTCTAAAATCCATCAATTTGTCTTCTGCTCTGACACAAAATTCTGGCTCTTGCGCTTCATCAAATTGCATCTCCATCGCACTAATAAATCCGTCAAATATGAAACGTTGTCGGCTCATAGGTCCTATTGTTACTTGTAGTCGTTTTCCAAAATCGACCAGTCTGCCATCCAAGTACAATAGGGTTTCCGTTCCTCTTCCTTGCATCGGGCCAATGGCTGTA
Source organism: uncultured Alteromonadaceae bacterium (assembly GCA_947503265.1). Lineage (GTDB taxonomy): Bacteria > Pseudomonadota > Gammaproteobacteria > Enterobacterales > Alteromonadaceae > Aliiglaciecola. The sequence goes on along the minus strand of CANNDC010000004.1, from coordinate 264,046 downwards.
AAATGCGCTTCCAGACTTTTCAAACCATCGACGGTTTCGTCAACTTTCAGAAAAACTATGTCTCGAGCAAGTTCGCTTATGTCTACACCATCGACGGTAAATACCGGTCGCGCGTTATAAAAAAACTCTTCAGTCATCTAACCCTTCTGCCCTTAAACGTTCTGCGCTTGTATCTTGAGATTTGATCACAGCTACGATTTTTTGCTTCTGTTCCCATCGTTTGTCACTAGGATCGCCTCCTGCATCGGGTTCTGAATCCACTACCACTTCGGTAATTATCCTGTCGATATAGGCAGTCATTTACGATCCTCCTACGCAGTCACACGCTTTTACGGCACAAGGTTTAACGGACTTTTTCATTTCTAGGCTATCGGTTTTATCTCTCGAATCATCTACGCTGGGCAATGCAACCCAAAATGGGGTGCATGCATTGTTACTCATGGGTATCTGATTCGATTGCTGTTGGAATGGAACTCGGCTCGAATATACCTTCTGAGTTTGCTGAACCTGAGAAACACCGAATAAGGGTTGTAAAGGAATACCTTTCCCAAAAGTTGAAGCTCGCGTATCTACCCTTTCAGGTGGTGGCAACGCAGAGGCATTGAGTGATTCCGAATGACTTGCAATACCACTTTTGACCAGTGGAGCACGGGTGATTGCTCTAGTTGTCGCTGAATTCCCTGCGGCGCTAGATTTATAGCCTACAGGTTGGGCAATAACGGGAGTGAAATCCATACCAAATGCTTGAATACTAGCCTGGGTTTTCTCGGTTTCTTGATTTATTTTTATATGTTGTATACTCGCATCAACTCCACCCAAACTAGACATCGCTTTGCCCGCCAGATCTGGGTTAATAGCTGCACTGTTAGCTGGATTAATGGCTGAATTGACAGTTTGACTATTCTCAGAGGTTCCTAGGTTTAAACCAGAGGCAGCCAATCCATTTATGCTTTTTGACGCATTCACACCGCCTGTTGTGCCTACCCCTGCACTGGAACTTAATGACGGATTAAATCCTATTTGAGTGCCAGCATTTAAACTCGCACCACTGGATAAATCTGTTTCTAAACCGCGCCAAGCTTCTGGATCTACACCGACTCTTGCGGCAAATTCAGCACCTGTTTCACCGTCTAACGCAACGCCTATTTTAGCCCCAGCCGATATTCCTATTCCTGCGCTTATCCCAGCACTAACGCCAATACCGGCTGAAAAACCGGCACTTATTCCCGCACTTATACCAGCAGAGAATCCCAAATTGGTTCCAGAACCGGGAAGCCCAGCTTTACCACCGGGAGGCGAAGCGGAACCCGAGTCGCGATTTCCAGGTTGAAATTGAATTTGTGGATCTTGCTCCTTAATACTTAAGCTAACTTTTGCTCTTAACGGATAACCATTTTCAGCAAAGTGATCGAGACTAATATCAATATTGTCTGAAATGCCAACCCAAATCAGATCGCCCCATTGAAATTTAAGTCTAGGAGGAGGATCTGGATTACTTTGAGGAGTGGAGATAAATTGTTCTAGTTGCTTGGTCTTTTCTCTTACCGAAATCGGTGTTTTAGTCGATCCCTCGTCTGCAGTATCAAAAATTAATTCTAGGGAGAGTGTACGAGAACTGTTACCCGTTTGTTGACGTACCTGACGAGCTGTGGAACGACCACCCTCTATTGTATTGGTCACCTTTATTTTCAAAGATGAAGGATTGAATTGCACAGGAAAAGCTTCACCATCTGGCGTTTCAGCCGCGTCCGATAATACTTTTTCTAGTTTTGCTTTTGCTAATTCACCCACGATTCATTCCTATTAATAGCCTTATAAGGTTAATTGGTATCGTTAACTCATTTTCATGCGCAAACCTTCATGCGCTAAATGTAATTCTTCGATGGCCACATCACCTGATTTCGCATTCAACGATGGTCCACTTACCTTTGCTGGTAGAGCGCGTTCGATAATCCAAGTTGCAATCACCTTAGGATCTTTAGACGGTTTTGATCTGTGTCCATATACTTTGATCAATCCGTCGTATCTGACCACTGGACGGACACCGGAAAGTACACTTTCGATCCATTCCCAAACATCTGATGACAACTTGTCACTGTTGTTATAAAACATGCCGCGTTTCAACACTAAATTTTGATATTTCGCCCGACCAACTTGTTGAATCACGCCGTTATTTCTTCCTCCTTCCAATATTTCCTGTACATCCATTTGCACTTCTAATCCACTACACTCTTGAAACCCACCGTCACCAAGAACATCTTTTCCACTGGCAACTTGGCCATTCTCTAGATTGCTTCCCGACTCTATGGCGGCCGCTTTAATTAGCGTCACTTCAAAATTAAAATTGTTAAGTAAAAAAGTGCTCTCCATCATTGGCTCACTATTTTCAAGGTGCCATCCGCATCTCGAGTCAATTGCACAATAATAAATTCCATTGGCTCAGTCGGTGCGACGCCAATTTCTGCAATTAAGCGACCCGAGTCAATTACCTTTTGATTGTTAAGGGATTCATTACATTTAACGAAAAAAGCTTGTTGTTGAGTATCGCCTTTAAACACGCCCGAAAGGTAAAGTTGTCGCAGAAACGCCTCGATCTTAAATTCAATATTTAACCAAAGTGACGCATTGTTAACCTCAAATACCACCCATTGCATTTGCTGGTATAGCGCACGCCTCAACATGGCCAAGAGTCTAACCACTGAAAGTTGGCGCCATTGCGTTTGCATGCTTAACGTTCGTGCAGCTGTTAACCAAATTCCGTCTCTTTGCGCTGCGAAAACATTGATGCCTAAAGGATGAACCTGATCATGAAAGTCGCTACTAACTCGAGTCTCTAATGCGAATACTGAACGAGCAATTTGATTTGCTGGGCCTACAGCTATGCCTTGTTTCGATTCTGTAGAAGCAATAATTCCAGCAGCAACGGCACTGGGATTGATAATTTTAGGATCGCTTTTCAATTGATTATCAGCATCAAATTGACTGACCTTGACCCAGGGGTGATAGGCTGCCGAATATTCCGAATTAAATTGCGTTCGCCATTGCAGTATTTGGTGACGAGTCAGGTTTGGAGGCACATCTAGTAAGGCGATAAATTCTCGTAATTGACTGGCTAGGTAAACCACTTTTTTCTGTAAATAAATAATCTTTTCTCGGTCAGTTGGCAACCTCGAATCTAGCAACAAACCACGCAAAGGCACTAACGGTTTTTCAACGTCTAAAGCGTCTTGTACCACATCGACACAAGTTGCAAATTTAGAACCTGATAACAAGTCTGGAGTATCATTTGATTCAATAATTTCAAAAGACTCAGGCACATAAAGATCGGGTACCACCAAAAGCGAACAATCCCTAGTATGAGTTAGGCTGTGAATACCATTTCCAGCACGTTCGTTTGCCAATACCCATGATGGATCAAAGAAATCATCATGATTGATATCCTGATACCTATCCGCTCCTCCTTTCATTTCGCTTGGGTTAAGTGCCAATTGATACTCAACAGAATATTGCAGTAAATTTTGTTCAAGAGGATGGATATTTACTGGCAAAAACGGGTTAACTAAGCTTTCCTTATCCGGGTCTACTAATTTGGACTCTTGGTATAAAACTCTTGATAAAAATCTGGGATGGGCAGGTGAAAACGCCAAGTCAGCGAAACCTTCCTTTTGGCCAGTGCGGCTATCTTCGATAACAACTTGTGCTTTTACCCATTGCACCGAAGTAGCCTCTGCAGGTAAAGGCTGTGAGGACAAATCTATTTCCCAAAACCCCCCTTGGTTGTTATCGCTGCCTTTTTTTACCAGTTTTTCAACAACACGATATTCAGCAAAATTGTTGGCAGGATTATCAAGATCGTCATTGACCACTCGAATAAGACTGGCTGATTCTAATTGTTGAGCCTCATCCAAAAATAATTCAGTTGTCGAGCTTATATCACGATGAAATTCTACTGGTGAGAATTCGTATCCCGCTGCGACTCTTAGATTATTTCCCCATTCCCCTTCATTTTTAGCTAACAAGCTATATTCTTCGGGGCCGTTAGTGAGATTTGGCAGTTGGCAACTTGCTATGCCTAGTTGATTATCTGAAAAATTTTCGTATTCATGGGCAATACGGCATATATATGCTTGTTGTCCACCTTGTTCAAAAAAGTTTGCCACTGCATAGGGCAATCTTCCGGGCGCTTCAAAACCACCAAATAGTTGTAGGTACTGGTCCCAACTTGTCACCTTTGTCGCAACCGTCCTATCTCTATTCTCCCAATTTAGATACAAGCGCTGTAGATCAAGACATTGTGGGGATTCAACTTGTGGTCGTCTGCAAGGTCCTTTGGCAGCGACACCTACAAAAGCACAAATATCCATCCGCACGCTACCTAGGGTGCGCTTCACCTCATCGGGTATTGCTATTATTTTAGGTGCTCCTAACACCACGCCCAAAGCCATGATTATTTGTAAGTACAGTCTTCACAAACTAGGCTAAGCTCTTCCATAGCCACTTCTCCCCCACCTTTGGAAGCCAGTGTAGGGCCGGTCCATTTTTTTGGCTGAGCTCGTCTAAGCTCCCAACTGGCAACAGCATTTCTAGCTTCATCAAGCAAGGTAATGACCACCAATCGAGGTTCATGGGCACCCGCGCTAACATTTTTAAGCCAATCCCATAGAGCTATGTTTCCTATCAATCCTCTTTTTAGGGTAATGTCATCAACCTTATAGGTATTCGCTACTTTTCTAACGGTATTAAATTTTTCATTACCATTGCGATATTCGGCGTAACTTACCTCCATTCCTAGACCACTCACGTCTGAAAACCCACCGACTAATTCGTTTTCTGTTCCATCATTCAGCGAGACTAAAAAGTTAAAGGCGCTGTATGGATCTTCTCTAAATGTCGCCATATTTAAATCCTCTTGCTATTTATTTAATTAGGGTCTGTTGACCTTTGCTGTATATTTCAACAGCCCCTAGTTGGCATCAGCGGTAAATTGGCCAATACGGAATATCACAAATTCTGCTGGTTTTACTGGCGCTATACCTACCAGACAAACTAAACGTCCATTGTCTAAATCATTTTGTGTCATAGTCGTTCGGTCACAACGTACAAAAAATGCATCTTCTGGTTTGGCCCCCAACAAGGCTCCGTCTCTCCATAGCACCAGTAAAAAGTCTTCAACCATACGACGAATGTTGTCCCATAGAATCTGATTATTGGGTTCAAATACGGCCCACTGGCTGCTTCTATCTATAGAGTTTTCAATAAAGATAAACAGTCGACGAACATTGACGTATTTCCATTCAGGGTCAGAACTCATAGTGCGAGCGCCCCAGACTCTGAATCCTCGTCCCTCAAAAAACCTGAGCGCATTGATACCTTCGGGATTAATCACTTCTTGCCGCGGTTTATTAATGTTTAACTCAAACTTGGTCAGTCCACGAATCACCTCATTTGCTGGCGCCTTATGAACACCTCGCTCGACGTCATTGCGTGCATAAATGCCAGTTACAAAGCCGCTTGGAGGTAATGCTATTTGTTTAGGTGGAGTACCTTGAGAGAATCGTTCGTTTGGATCGAAGATATTGATCCAAGGGTAGTAAATAGCAGCATATTTGCTGTCAAACTGCGCTCTAAAATCTCTAATTTCATTCATAGAGCTACCGATTGGTCCGTCTACGACCGCGATTCGATATTTTTCACGCTCTGCATGGGATACTAGATTCTGAGCGGCAACGCGAGACAAGGTATCACCTCCCATATCGCCAGTATCAGGCGCAGCGACAATCGCTATATCTTCAACTTCAGCGAGTGCTTCAAGTCCTGTCGCTTTAGCATCAGGATCGTCGGGATCAGCAGCCATACCGGTTAAATCATCTGGGCTTATTAAGGTGCCATCATGTCCGTTAGCTAACCTAAAGCCATATATTTGGTCTTCAGGAGTAGTGCCGCGTAAATCAAACATGAGTTGCGCTGGAGCAAAAAGATTTCCTGCACCTGCTTGCCAATTAAACCAAACTGGACAGTCTTCATCTTCTGGATCATCTCTATCCAGTATTCTGCCAATGTATCGTTTTTGGCTTTCATCCCCCGCCATATCGCCATAATCTTCAATACGACTGCCAATGGTAACCTGTACACGGAGTTGTATGTGTTGCACAACATCGTCACTATTAAGAGGAATTTCTGTTCCATCGTTCGCAGAAACAAAGGTTTGCACTCCATCAGCATCAACCGCTAAAACTCTCAGAGTGGTATCGTCAAGGGGCATATTCCCAACTGGAGGCGTATTTCCTGCGGCAATGACTTCTAGCACGGCACCGGGCTGCACGCCACGCACTTGAGTGAGGGTAAGATCTGTATTGTCATACGCTATGTTTTTTCCGCGACTGACAAACACTTTGACGAACATATTACCCATTTCTCCGGGCCATCGAGCTTGAAATAATGCGTCCGGATTATCGGCTATAGGAATAGCTGTTCTCGCTATACCCCATGCATCTGCTGCAGTGTCTGCATTAGCTGAATCAAATCCAGTTGTGGGCGCAAATACACGAGAAACGTATAGTCGTTTTCCACCATTTTCAAAGAAAGCTCTGGCACTGTGAGATAAGTAAGGTAAACGTGGAGCAGTAGTGCCACCTGCATCTATCTGCACGTTTTCCAAACCACCGTAAACACGTTCAAATTCTGTGAAGCTGGTAATCAATCGTGGCTCACAAGATGTTGGTCCTTGTATACCTTGTTCTCGGTAGCAAACAGGACCCCACTTAGCCATTCCGGCAAAACCAGTGGTACTGGTGGGCACACCTTCAATGGACTTAGAACGAAAACTCACTTCCTCTACAAAGACGCCTGGGGCTAGATATTCTGGCATGGCTCTTTCTCTCCTATGCTGTCGGATGTTGCCGACATGTTTATTCTTAAACAATTTTTCTGTGTCACTCAGCTAAAGATGGACTCAACTGTTTAAGGTGGATTAAAAACAATGTCATTAACATCATGACTGGATAACATATTGGTTAATTCAAAATTGACTGATATTAAATCTTGAGACGCAACATATTCTGTTGGGATAGTTTCTCCAGAAGACACTGGGTCATCTGCTGCCATTGCTATTACTTGTTCAGTTGGAAGATCCCATAGCGGATCTTGAAGAGCGTTACTTGTAGGCGCCAGTGGACTAGGTCTTGCAAAAACTCTAAGGTCAAAACTGACGGTGTCACTCAAACTGACTGCTGGCACAGCCGCTGGTGGAATGACTAATAAGAACTCTCCTCTATCATCTCCCCTTGCTCTAGCAATCACTTGCGCGGGATTTGTAGGTGAAATCATTTCGATAAATGCCCATCTTACCGGCGTTCCAGCTAAAACGATTCGGCCGCGCAACCCTGTGGTTCTGCCTGAAACAGGGTAATTTGCTCCTGGGAATAAAACAGGGTGTCGAACTCTTGAAATTAGGTAGTCGGCTGCCTCGCTTTGCTCAGTGGCCAATATCTCTGCCAAGGTGACCAACGGAACAGACAGCTTTCTAGGTATATAGCGGCGATGTAAATCAAATATTCTAAACTCAAGTCGATCAGTTAAACCTACTTGATAAGCGAGTGAAGATCGACCTGAAGGATGACGATTGAGTGCAATATTTTGCGGTGAATCAACATCAAGATTGATAGGAAACACCAAATCACTTCTTTGCAATGCATCAACAGGCAATATTCCTAATTGCAGCCGTTTTGTGACCGTAATTCCCATGCTATTTAATGTGGTTGTCATGGCAAACTCACCTTGCTAGTCAGAATTTGATCCGAACGACTAACTTCACGTAAGTTTTCTTGTCTACGACCATGCATAACAAGCACTTTCGCCATATAAGGCATACAAAGTTTGTAATCGATGGGAAGAGAATCGAAAATTCTCATCAGGTCCTCAGTGGACAACTCCTCCATACATAGTTGAATACTGTCGTTAGGAGACCAATTCGTGACTGGGTCTAACATAGGTCCTGTTAATATGGGCGTATCTTCTATGCATTGAATTGTGCGCCCCAAAATCCGATATTCTTGTTCGGCTGTCGTACCACAAGGAATCATTAAGTAATGAAATTCAAGAGGAGTATGAGCTTGGCCTTTAGCGCTGGCAGTCCTGGCGATAGAAGCCCTCGTGGTATTATTGACATCGACACGATACAAAAAGATGGCTAGGCAAGGTAAGGTAATTAGAGGACTGTCTTCCATATTGAGATCTTCAGTCCTAACCAATATAACTGAAGTGTCAGTCGAGTTTGTCCCGCCGCTGGGGATCGGTTGTTGTTGTTCGAAGCAGTGGGTTAAAAACCGCACTAAACTGCTACCTACAGCTGCTACTGATGCAAAATCAGCCATGTCACTCTGCTTATTTTCATTGACTATTCCATTATCAATTCGTTGTTACAAAGATTTCTTAATTGCCTGAATGACAGGATCGACTACCCCACTCGCAATACAAATTGCGATTGGGATTCAACATACTAAGAAATTGAGCTTAAATATTTACTATCTAAATACGAGATAAAAACAGGACGTGAATACAGAATTCCATATCAGTATATTCAGACTAATAATTAGCCACACTGTACAAATACTAGTCTAGGTTTTTGCAAAATCAAGGAGAAGGAATAATTTTTTTTAATAAAAATTGTTTAAAAATCAGTCGCTAGAAAGCGACACAGGCAATTCAAGATCAGATCCCCACTCGGTCCAGGAACCATCATAAACCGCCCAGTTTTTTACACCAATTTCATAAGCAGCAAGGGCTAGAACACAAGCTGTCACCCCAGAGCCACAGCTAAATATCAATTTGTTTTTAACGTCAAAATCTAATTTTTTGAAACAGGCGGCCAGTTTTTTTGAATCGATAAAAGCATTGCCATCAATTAAATTGCCATAAGGTAAGCACTTTGCGTTTGGAATATGACCAGAACGCACGCCCTTTCTTGGTTCCGGTGCTTTCCCTAAGAATCGTTCTAGGGAACGAGCATCAATAACACCCACCTCATGTCGATTAATCTGCGCCAACAAATCTTGTTTATTGACAAATAAATGTGTTTGAAAATTAGCTAAGAATGCACCTTGTGTTTTTTGGTTTTGAGATGGTTTTGAAAGCGATGGCGTTGTCTCAAAATCAGACTTTATCCAACTCGATAGCCCGCCATTTAACACAAATACGTTCTCGTGCCCCATGACTTTGAACATCCACCAAACTCTGGGTGAACAAAACATATTTTGAGCATCGTAAACCACTATCGTAGATTGATTATCGATACCCAATTCAACAACCTTAGCGGCGAATTCTTCTGCAGATGGAAGTGTATGGGGTTGATTAGCAGATTTGTCGCAAAATTCGCCTTCAAAATCAAACAAAATAGAGTTAGGAATGTAGCAATTAAAAGGGTTGGTTACGCCTGGGTTCACCGGATTCACCATCTCCGTAAAGAGCACAACCACATTATCTTTTGACTGCAAATCTTTCAGCGTGACAGGATCAATTAAAGCTGATTGACTTTGTGGCATTATTTTTCCTTTTGTATTTAGTTAGCGGGCTGAATTTGTTGAAAAGATTATAATAATTTTAACTAGAGTAATAATGATAAATACCGTAATTTGCTAAATGTCACTCAACAAACCCAACATGTTATTGATCGTTACATGGCTTAATTGTTTTCGTCCTCTATGATTAGGTTTTTCTTTGAAATTTAAATTTTGGTCTTTGTGAAGAAGTCACTTTCTCTTATTAGTACTAGCCGATTAATCAAAATTTTCCCGAATTAGTTTCACAATGAATGAATTATGCTTTAATGCGAGATAGTTAATTAATACCATTGGAGTAAGACACCCGATGCGACAAATCCTACTCATTATAGCGGCAGCGAGCCTGATTTCCTGTTATCCATCTTCAGAGGACATTTCAATGCAACCATCAGATAACGTTTCCATTCAACAACTTGTTGAAGCATTAGAATTAGAAGCTCATGTTGAAGGAGGTTACTTTAAACAAACCTTCAAAGCAGATGGTCGTCATATGATTGACACAGAGAAAGGAGAAAGGGTTACGCTGACCTCCATCTATTATTTACTCACAGCAGATTCTCCGATTGGTCATTTCCATAGAAACACCTCAGATATCATGCATTATTTTCACGGAGGTGATCCAATCACATACTTTCTAATTCATCCTGACGGAAGACTAGAGACTAAAATTCTAGGTCCTGATGTGCTGTCAGGCCACGAATATCAATTTGTTGTTGAAGGAGGTGTTTGGAAAGCATCTGAACTGGCTTCTAATGCCATATTTGGCTATGGACTCTTAGGAGAAGCTGTCGCCCCAGGCTTTGAATATGAAGATATGCAATTGGCTGAGCGAGAGGCGTTACAATTAGACTTCCCAATGCACATGGAACTCATCACTAAAATGACTCGCGATTAGTTCAAATAACCATTGTGAATGATCAAGCAAACGCTACAAAGAATTCAATCTTTGACACCAATACTGCTTATTTGACTCTGGTAAAAAGCTCGCTTCAAAACTATTGATTGCTAATTGGATAATTTGATCTTTAGACAAACCAAGGGATCGATAAACTGATAAAAAATTATCATTTAGGTAACCACCAAAATAGCTGGGGTCATCTGCATTAATGGTAACTTTCAGATTGTGATTGAGTAACTCAACTATATTGTGGTCTGACATTGTATCGAAGACACAAAGCTTAATGTTAGACAGAGGACAAACCGTTAGGGGTATCTGGTGCTCTATTAAATACGCCATAAGCTCACTGTCTTCAACACAACGCACACCATGATCAATGCGGTCTACTCCAAGAATATTTAATGAATTCCATATGTAATCTGGTGGCCCTTCTTCGCCTGCGTGTGCCACCTTTTTAAGGCCTAAGTTCGATGCTTTCTCAAAAACACGCGCAAATTTTTCAGGCGGATTACCTTTTTCAGAGCTATCTAATCCAACCGCTTTGCATAAATGTAAATACGGTCTAGCTTGTTCAAATGTTTCCAAAGCCTGTTCTTCACTGAGGTGGCGCAGGAAAGACAAAATTAAGTAACTAGACTGGCCCCACTCCTCTTTTGCTTTTTGGATTGCCCGCGTGAAGCCATTCATAAATGTAGCGTAGTCAATACCACGCTGAGTATGTGTTTGAGGATCAAACATGATTTCACAATGCACCACGTTATCTTCTTTACACTTTAATAAATATCGCCACATCAATTGGAAAAAGTCATTTTCGTCGACAAGCACAGAAGCGCCTAAGTAATATAGGTCTAAGAAGCTCTGCAAATTGTCAAACTGATAAGCTTCAGCCACTTCTTCTACGCTAGAGTAAGGAAGCGTAACTTGATGTTTTTTTGCTAGCTCCATCATTAAATCAGGCTCTAAGCTACCTTCAATATGCAAATGAAGTTCTGCTTTAGGCATTGATTTGATCAGATTTTCTAGCATTGTTTTAAGATTCCTGAATGGTAAGATTAATCGTGAGGGAAATGGGTTTGCCAATGACGTGCAATTTGTTCCCTTGTGCACACCCATACATAATCATGTTGATTTATATATTCGATGAACCTTTTAAGAGCCGCCAATCTAGCGGGCCGACCTATGATTCTGCAATGTAAACCAATAGACAACATTTTTGGATGAGTATCACCTTCCATATACAATACGTCGAAGGCATCTTTCAAATAATGAAAGAAATCGTCGCCGGTATTAAACCCCTGAGGTGACGCAAACCGCATATCATTGGTATCAAGGGTATAAGGCACAATCAATAATGGCTTAGCATAATTCAAGTCGTAATACGGCAGATCATCGGCATAAGAATCAGCGCAATAAACCAGGTCATCTCTTTCCGCTACTAGCGCGAGTGTATTTGGACTGGTTCTTCCTGTATACCAGCCCGCCGGCTTCGAACCGGTCAGTTTCTGGTGTAATTCAATCGATTCCTCCATCATCTGTTTCTCTTTAGCAATATCCATATCTTGATAATGGATCCATCGCATGGCATGGCTGGCGATTTCCCAATTAGCATTCAACATGGATTCTACTGCTTGAGGATTTCGTTGCAATGCTGCCGTGACACCAAAGACTGTGAGGGGTAAATTGTATTCGGTGAAAAGTCGATGAATACGCCAAAAACCTGCTCGGCTGCCATATTCATACAATGACTCCATGCTCAAGTGTCGGTCATTATAGGCTTGTGCTCCTATAATTTCAGATAGAAAGACTTCAGATTGTTTATCACCATGTAATACACAGTTTTCTGCGCCTTCCTCGTAATTCAATACGAATTGGACTGCAATTTTAGCTTTTTGTGGCCAATTTGCATTAGGTGGGTTGTTTCCGTAACCAATAAGATCTCTAGGATATTTTGTCATAGGCTATTTCATTCTCTAACGATACTGTTTAGGTACGTCTAGACCACCACCATTTAAAATAAGCTTAATCAGAGACTTAGTGGCGTCATTGAAATCCGTTCTATCCATAGCGCTCCCTCTCAAATGACTAATCTGAGCCGAAAAATCTGCGTAATGCTGACAACATGCCCATATGTTGAACAAGAAATAATAAGCATTGTTTGTAGAAAGCTTGCCACTATCTATCCAAGATTGGATAACATCAATTCGTCCTTGCATCCACTTGATATGCTGTTCCTTGAAAAACCCTGTCAAATTTGGCGCACCATTAATTATCTCTAAGGCAAATATTTTTGAAGCTTCAGGTTTAGTGTATGAAACTTCCATTTTTTCAGAGATATAATGAGCAAGTACTTCTGCAGGATCATCATCTTCAGTTGCATGGTCAAACGCCGAATTCCAAAGACCTAATATTTCTTCAAGTACGGCTAGGTAAAGTCCTTCTTTAGTTTTAAAATAATACAATACGTTAGTTTTTGGCAATTTAGCACGATCTGCTACTTGCTGAATCCGAGTTCCTTTATAACCATTTTGAGCGAATTCTTGTTCTGCAGCTGCAAGGATCAATTGTTTATTCTGAGTGCCGACTCGACCTTGCTTATTTATATTTTGTTGACGCATAGTTTGGGTTCTTGTGTTGCATTAGACTCTATTATCGCAATTTCCAAATGGAAATCACAATCTAAGATGGCTATATTTGTTAACTAAATATCATTTGTAACTCAATAATTCTTAAATAGATTTCGATATTTCTTTGCGAGATCGTTATAATTGTTGACCATATGGTCAAGTATTTCAATTCAATCAAGCATATTTAGGGAATTTGTATGATCCGCTTCTTGCTCAATGAGCAAATTATCTCTGTAGAAGAACACAAACCTGACACCACTTTGCTTGAATATATCAGACAAAGCAAATCACTTTGTGGCACCAAAGAAGGTTGCGCATCAGGAGACTGCGGCGCCTGCACAGTGGTGTTGGCCGATATTAATGACAATGCTAATGGATTAACTTATAAAACGATCAATAGCTGTATTACTTACCTTTCTTCTATTCATGGAAAACAACTCATCACCGTTGAACATTTGCCATCAGAAACAGAATTACATCCTGTACAGCAAGCAATGGTAGATTGTCACGGTTCCCAGTGCGGTTTTTGTACACCCGGTTTTATCATGTCAATGTTTTCGCTTTATCATCAAAACGCTGAAGTCAGTCATCAAAATATTGAAATAGCCTTATCTGGCAACTTATGTCGATGTACTGGTTATCGACCAATTATAGAGGCCGCCAGCTTGTCTTGCACTAGCCCTACCCCAGACAAATTCGACAAAAATAGTGAGCAAACGATAAGTAAACTAAATTTGTTGAAAGAAGAAAAAGGAGAATCAAACGGGTATCTACAACCTACCAGCAGAGATGAATTGAGATTAGCAATAAGTAGTAACCCCTTAGCCCGTTTGGTTTGTGGAAGTACTGATTTAGCTTTGGAAACCACCCAATTACTCAATGACTTGGCATGTTTGATAAATCTTAAAAACGTGACAGAACTGAATCACATTGAAGAAGCAGAAAATGAGTTAAGAATTGGTAGTGCTTTGTCGTTTGCTGAAATAGAGTCCAAACTACTTAAGCATTTTCCTGATTTAAAAGAACTGCTCTGGCGTTTTGCATCCGCACCTATTCGTAATCAAGCAAGTTTAGGAGGTAATATAGCCAATGCGTCACCGATTGGAGATATGCCTCCGGTACTTCTGGCATTGAATGCCAATATTCTTTTGGATAACGGCAAAGCGCGAAGAGTTATCCCTGCCAAAGATTTCTTTATCGATTATAAAACGACCCAAATGCAAAAGGATGAATGGATAGAGTCAATTCACCTTCCCTATCTTTCCAAGCAAAGTCAATTACGTGCATACAAAGTATCCAAGCGATTGGAAGACGATATATCTGCCGTCTGTGCGGTGTTTAAGATAGAGTTAGAAAACAACTGTGTCGTCAAATTATCTTCAGGGTTCGGAGGGATAGCAGCAACGCCCAGACAAGCGGACTCGCTCGAACAAGTCATTATTGGTTTAGATTGGACATCTAGAACAACGATGGAGAAAGGAATAGCAGCTCTGAGCCACTACTTTTCGCCCATTGATGATGTACGAGCAAGTGCTGAGTATCGACATAAGATGGTGATAAATCTATGGCAGCGATTCTGGTTAGAAACGAGTGCGGCTAACCCAGCAACAACGACGCGAGCAAATGCATATGCGTAAATTGATAACGCCTTCTCAAAAAAATGAAAAAGATTCGCCCATAGGCAAGTCTCGCCCTCATGAAAGTGCTGCACGCCAAGTTGCTGGCCAAGCACGTTATGTGGATGATATTCCTGAGCCTCCAAATACACATTATGCGGCTATAGGCATTAGCCAGTCAGCAAATGGAGCCATCAAACACTTAGACCTAACCGATGTGTTCGCAAGCGATGGTGTGATTGACGTAATCACGGTGAAGGATGTACCTGGTCATACAGATATTGCTCCTGTGTTTGATGGTGATCCAATCTTAGCGGACAATGAAATCAAATTTTACGGACAAGCACTTTTCGCTGTATTAGCGACATCAGATCGTTTGGCAAGACAAGCAGCAACAAAAGCAAAAGTCGAAATTACTGAACATGACCCAGTTCTGCACCCTACTGAATCCCATCAAAAACAAATGTTTGTAAGACCCGCTCATCACATGAAACACGGTGACGCTGTGTCGGCTATTAATAATGCAGAACATAAGCTTGAAGGCCATATAGAAATTGGTGGGCAAGAACATCTCTATTTAGAAGGTCAGGTTTCATTGGCTGTTCCTGAAGAAGAAGATCGCATGATGATTTTCACGTCGAGTCAACATCCAAGTGAGGTTCAAAAATTAGTAGCAGAAGTACTTGATATAAAATTACACCGGGTTGTCGTTGATATGCGCCGCATGGGAGGCGGTTTTGGCGGAAAAGAAACTCAGGCTGCTCAATGGGCATGCTTAGCAGCAATATTTGCCAGCAGAAATGACTGTCCCGTCAAACTTAGGCTTGCTCGTTCAATCGATATGCAAGTGACGGGGAAAAGACATCCTTTTAGCAATTCCTACACATTAGGCATAGATGGAACTGGCCTTATACAAGGTTGTATTATCAATATCGATGGTGACTGTGGTCATTCTGCTGATTTATCTGATGCGATAGTAGATAGAGCCATGTTTCATGCAGACAATGGCTACTATTTAGCGGATTGCGATATCGTTGGGCATCGATGTCAAACCAATAAGGTGTCTCATACCGCGTTTAGAGGATTTGGTGGTCCACAAGGCATGATGATTGCTGAGGCAATGATCGAAAAAATCGCTAGAAAAGTGGGTGAAGATCCGCTCACAATCCGAAAAAGGAACTTATATCGAGAACACGAGCGAAATCAGACTCAATATGGCATGTTAGTAGAGAACAATCTACTCCCCGATTTAATCAATAAACTTGAAGAAACCTCTTCGTATTGGCAAAGACGTAAAGAGATAAACACATTCAATACCGAAAACTCAATTATTAAAAAAGGCTTGGCGTTAACCCCCGTCAAGTTTGGTATATCTTTTACAGCAAAATTTCTCAATCAAGCTGGGGCATTATTGCATGTCTATACCGACGGAAGTATGCAGATCAACCACGGCGGAACCGAGATGGGACAAGGGTTACACACCAAAATAGCGCAAATTGTTGCTAACGAATTTGGTATACCCATTGACGATGTAGAAGTGACATCAACTCGAACTGACAAAGTTCCGAATACGTCACCAACAGCTGCATCAAGCGGAACAGATATCAACGGCAAAGCGGCACAAAACGCCTGTATTGCTATTAAGGAACGGTTAGCCAATCACTTTTCACAAATGGTAGATGGCGATCCTAATCTGGTCGTCTTTAAAAACAAACATGTTGTGTTGGGTGAACATCAAATCTCGTTTGTTGAACTTGTTCAACAAGCCTACCTTTCTCGTGTATCACTTTCATCTACAGGCTTCTATAAAACTCCAAAAATTCATTACAATAGGGAAACAGGAAAAGGCCGTCCTTTTTTCTATTTTGCATATGGTGCATCAGTATCAGAAGTGACAATAGATACATTAACAGGCGAATATAAAGTAGATAGAGTCGATATACTGCACGACGTGGGTAAAAGCTTAAATCCAGCCATTGATATTGGACAAATTGAAGGGGGGTTTATTCAAGGAATGGGTTGGTTGACCACAGAAGATCTTTTGTGGGACAGTAAAGGTATGCTTATTAGCAATAATCCTGCAACCTACAAAATACCAGCAATCGGTGATACACCGCGTATTTTTAACGTTGATTTGTATCCGAGGGCGAATGATGAAGACAGTATTTATCATTCCAAAGCGGTTGGTGAACCACCATTGATGTTAGCCATGTCTGTTTGGTGTGCTATAAAAGACGCCATTTCTAGTTTGTCTGGATATCAAGTCGACCCTGATCTTGCTGCACCGGCAACACCAGAGAATGTGTTAAACGCCATTGAAGGTGTCATTTCCGACGGGAGAATCCATGAAAGTTAAGTCTTGGTTTCAAGCAATTGAACAATGTCACCTCTCAGGAAAAAGCTATGTTTTAGTCACATTGCTGGCTTCTGCTGGTTCAACCCCCAGGTCTCAGGGGACAAAGATGGTCATAACAGAGGATCAAATATTCGATACCATAGGTGGTGGGCATTTAGAATATGATGTCATCTCTAAAGCAAAAAAGATTCTTTTGAAAAACCAATCCCATCAATCAATCGAACATTATCCATTGTCCTCCAAATTAGGACAATGTTGTGGTGGAGCTACAAATGTTTTATTCGAATTGATCAATGAACAAACCCAATCGTTATGGATATTTGGTGCTGGACATGTTGCTAGAGCACTGGTCCCTATAGTCGCACAACTGCCCTACCATATTCGTTGGATTGACAATCGCAAGGACATGATTGACTCGATAAATTGTGATTATTTCCAAAATAAAGTCACACCAGTACATAACGAATACCCAGCAGACGAATTTGCAAACAAGCCTACCGATACCAACATAATAGTGATGACACACAGTCATGAATTGGATTTTGAAATTATTAAAAAAGCGCTGAGCTTCGACGACTTGCCTTTTTTAGGCATGATCGGATCTGACACCAAGGCTAGAAGGTTTAGAAGTCGTTTATCTCATCAAGGTTTTAGTGAGGAACAAATTAATCGGTTGACTTCGCCCATTGGCATCGCTGAGGTTCCAGGAAAAAAACCCATTGAAGTAGCAGTTTCGATAGCGGGTCAACTGATTCAGCAACTTCATGCACCTGATAATAATATATCGCAAGACAAACTGGCTTTAAAACAAGCTTGGTTACAAACAAAAAAAATAGCAGATCTGCTGTAAAGAAGGAACAGTAATTAAATGAACAGTTTATCAAGCCATGTATTGGATACCACTATAGGAAAACCTGCAGCAGGTATTGAAATAGAATTAACTTTACCCTCGGGATTAACCATAGACGCGATCACAGATGAAGATGGCAGATGTAATTATTGGCAGGGTGCTGAGATAAAACCGGGTCAATATCGTATTCGTTTTCTAACAGAAAATTATCTACAAGCAATACATGGCAGTTGTTTTTATCCGTTTGTTGATGTGACGTTTAATATAGAAGAGAAAGCAGGTCATCATCATATTCCCCTATTAATTTCACCATTTGGTTTTAGCAGTTATCGTGGAAGTTAATCAATGAAATTTAGGCTCTATCGTGCAAGTATTTTGCATTTCCCAAAGCCAACTATATCCCCAGATACAGGATTTGACTTTCACCGCGATGGACTTTTGGTTACGCGTAACGGAAAAATAGCTGATATTGGGCCGTATAGTGAATTGATTTCTTTATATCAAGGCTGCGATCTTACTGATTACCGAGGAAACTTACTGGTTCCAGGGCTGATTGACTCTCATGTACATCTTCCACAAACAGAAATGATAGGAAGCTATGGTGAACAACTTCTACAATGGCTGGAGTCTTACACTTTTCCCACCGAAGCAAAGTTTGAAAACGCTGATTATGCGAAAGAAATAGCAAGTATATTTTTAAATCAACTTTTTATGAACGGTACAACATCCGCCATGGTGTATACCTCTGTTCACAAGAACGCTGCCGAAATGTTATTTGAAGAAGCGTCTGAAAAAAATGCCAATATGATTATTGGTAAAGTTTGTATGGATAGAAATTGCCCGGAAAACCTTCAAGATTCCGCTTCTACAGCCCAAACTGAAAGCGCTGAGCTCATTGAGAAATGGCACGGTAAACAACGTTTAAGCTATGCCCTTACTCCCAGATTTGCACCCACTAGTAGCGATGCGCAACTGGCTGCTTTAGGAGAACTTGCTAAACAATATCCAGATGTTTTTATACAAACCCATTTATCTGAAAACAAGAGTGAAATCAATTGGGTCAAAAAGCTTTTTCCAAAATTTGAACATTACTTAGATGTCTATGATCATTTTAATATGGTGCATCAACGCAGTGTATTTGGTCATTGTTTGCATCTAGATTCCCATGAGTGGTGCTTGTTGAAGGAAAGAAAGTCGACAATTGCGTTCTGCCCTTCTTCAAATTTGTTTCTTGGTAGTGGTCTATTTGACATGGAAAAAGCCATGCAACACGAGGTAAAACTGTCTCTGGCTACCGATGTAGGTGCAGGCACCAGTTTTAATATGTTAAGAACCATGGGGGAAGCTTATAAAGTCTGTCAGCTTAATCATACTAGATTATCACCTATGCAAGGCTTCTATATGATGACGCAAGGTAGTGCAGAGTCTCTCGGTTTATCAGAAAGCATTGGCAACCTAAATATAGGCACGGATGCAGATTTTGTATTACTCAATCCAAAATTTTCAACGTTAAGTGAACTACGCACTCAGAATTGTTTTGATGGTAAGCTTGTTGTAGATCCTATTGATACTATTTTTGCTCTATGCACATTAGCTGACGAACGCACAACCAGCGCAACTTACGTTGCTGGAAAATGCGTTTATCAACAAGAAGCCTAGCCTGACAACTTAACCAGAAAACTTATGTTGTGGAATGGACGTTTGCAGATAACAGTAGGTTAACTAATGCGATTGCTAACACTCAGATATCTCGACCAATACTTACCGCTATTACCAATATGTCTTGCCATCACGCCGAGGACAGCCGTGACATCACGTTCTTCCAATGCGTGAATAATTTCTCTGTGCTCTTCAATGCTCTGCTTTATACGAGTAGTATTAAGTTTCACATTTGCTTGCATCGCTAACAGGATAAGTCGATTTCGACGCCACAAGTCGACCGCTTTTTGATTGTAGTGATTTTTGTAAGTTAACCAATGAAATTGAGTGTCTAAATTACGGTATTCCAAATCAGTCGCCGTTTCCATCTTGGTGAGCAGTGCTTTCAACTCAAGGCGGTCTTCCAGCAAATGCTCTTCCACGAACCACTCCATTAAATAGGGTTCTAGAAGCTGCAAAATTTCGAACACATCTCGTAATGTGTTGTATTCGAATATGGAAACACGCGCTCCGCTGTTGGGTGAAACAGTAACAAAACCCTCACCTTGCAATTGTTTTAGCGCCTCTCGAACAGGGTTTATACTGGTTTGGTACTTCTCTGCTAGTTTGGTTGTAACTAATCTATCACCACTTACAAAAACCGCATTAGCGATATCATTCAATATGTAAGCATAAATTGTACTCTCCTCGTTTATGAGAGGAGAGATCACGGATTGTTCTTCTACATATGACATTCAGTAAAACCAAAGTTGATTTAATTTGTTTCCTTAACTTGGATTTGTTCCACTTTACCGACTAAAAATAGGTAAGAGCAACACCCCACAAAGGCTAAAGAAGCAATAAACATTAGCGCAGGTTTAAAATCTCCGCCTTCCACTAGCAATCCTATCACTATTGGCACGATTACGGCAGATAGACCTCCAATAAAATTAAAACAGCCTCCGACCAAACCAACCAAATTTTTAGGAGCGATAAGCGACACAAAAACCCAAGCAATAGAAGACAAACCATTGCCAAAAAACGCAATAGATAGGAATGTAATAATCCAGAAAGTATCATCTGTATAATTGGCACCGACAATACTCATTGTCAAAATTAAGCCGGTGATAATCGGAGCCTTTCTAGAAAACTCTTTTGAATAACCTTTGCGAACAAGAAAATCAGAGGTAAATCCAGATGCTAAGACACCGAAAAATGCGGCTAAAAATGGCACAGAAGCGAGGAAACCTGACTTAATAAAATCTAGCCCGCGATATTCAACTAAATAGGTTGGAAACCATGTTAAGAAGAATATCAAAGCACCGCCTAAGCAGAATTGACCTATGTAGATTCCCCATAGCTTTTTATGACCAAAAGCAATTTTAAGATTCGCCGCATTGAATGTCACTTTGTTATCGTCGTCTTTCTTCTGTTGAGGATCATCGCTCGCTGTATTTGCAGTGATTAAATCCAATTCTTTTTTACTAATACTTGGGTGATCTTGTGGATCTCTGTAAAAGGCATACCAAATAATAGCCCATACAATACCGATAATGCCTGAGATGATGAATAGACCTCTCCAGCCAAAATAATTTTGAATCACAACCAACACTGGCATCAAAAAAGCTAGACCTATAAATTGTCCTGACGTGTATACCGCGATAGCGGAAGCTCGTTCATTTTCAGGAAACCATGAAGTCACAATTTTATTATTACAAGGGTAAGATGGAGCTTCAAATACCCCTATTGCCATTCGACACCCTACTAGCGCTGCGAATGAGGACACAAACCCTTGAACCAAAGTTGCCAAGGACCAAGCAGTTAAGATGAATGGATACAATACTCTTGCTTTTACTAAATCCACTGTAATACCACCAGGAATTTGTAATATCGAATAGGTCCACCCAAACGCAGAAAATATCAACCCCATTTGAACGGAAGTCAAAGCCAGCTCCTCCGAAAGAGCCGAAGCCGCCACGGATATATTAGTGCGATCCATGTAATTAATCACCACTGTCATAAAGATTAACAACAGAATGTGAAAACGTTTACGAGTTGTTGGCTCTGCCGCGCTGTCTGCCCCAACAGGGGGTAAATTTGATTGAGTGGCCATAAATTTTCTTTTTACCTTTTATTGAGATTTACCAGTTGGTATAGGATCCGTCTTGTTTACACAAGCGAGGAGCTTCCCAATATTTAAACGACAAATTTTGTATAAGCTCTTCATTTACATCGACACCAAGACCTGGACTGTCTTTCACTTTTAAAACATTGCCTTCGACCAAAGGACGATCAACGAAATATTTATCGTAATCTTCCATAGACCCGTCATAAGGAGGCAACTCCAACCAAGCGAAGTTATTGATTGCAGCGCAATAATGTACTGATGCCGCTGTACATAGGGGGCTAAGCGGGTTATGAGGCATCATGTCAATATAATGTAGCTCGCACATAGCTGCGATTTTCATTGACTCAGTTAACCCACCTGCATTGCAGATATCAACCCGGCCAAAACTTGTTAGCGCACTTTCTGTGTATGGGGCAAAATCCCATTTACTAGTGAATTCTTCGCCAATTGCAAAAGGAGTATCAATCATTTGTCGTAACGTTTGATACGCTGCTGGAGACTCATCACGAATTGGCTCTTCTATAAAGTCTAACGTTCCTTTCGGCATTCTATTAATAAATGAAACTGTTTCAGCAACAGATAATCTGTGGTGATAGTCGATCCCAAGCGTTACCTCTGGGCCTAATTCCTGACGCGCTATGGTCATCCATTTAGCAGCGAGTGCAATAGATTCACGCGGTTCAAAAATAGTTGGTTTGTCTGCTTCACCATGTACGCCAGTTGTAGTTCTGAGGACTGTCCAACCCTGAGACTTCAGATTGACTAGATCTTCTATTAATTCTTCACCTAAAGGTTTGATACTGGTCGCAAATAGAGGAATTTCGTTTCGCTGTTTACCACCCAATAGCTGATATACAGGAATGTTTAATGATTTAGCAACGAGATCGTGCAAAGCAATGTCAATGGCCGCGATAGCTGCAGCTAAAACTCTGCCACCTTCGAAATACTGGCTACGATACATTTCTTGCCACAAAGCACCAATTTGAGTGGGATCTTTTCCAATTAGAAACTCCTGAAAATGCTCGACCGCTCCCATTACCGCTTTTTCTCGACCTGATAAACCAGATTCACCCCAGCCGTAAATGCCTGAGTCTGTTTCTACTTTCACTAAACAAACGTTTCTAAAGCCTGCCCAGAACCCATATGCTTTGACATTAGTAATTTTCATTATTCTTCAGTTCATTCTATTAACAATATTCACACAGAATATACAAATATTATGTGAAATACCAATATTAATTATGTGTAATCTTTCAAACGAGTTATATTTGTATTAGTATGATGTTTAAATATGGTTTAATTGAGCCTTATTGATACATTAAATTCACCTTTATTTAACAATGAAGAAACTATGACTATGAAACGATTTATCAGTGCTTCACTTCTCATTAAAATCGCTCTACTAAGTTTGATACTTTTCATCACCTATGCTCACGCTGATGAAAGACCCAACATCGTTATTATGATGACGGATGATCAGGGTTATGGTGATATTGGTATGCACAACAACCCTCATTTAAAAACGCCAAATATAGAGCGTATTGCTACTGAAGGGTTGGAAATGACTCATTTCATGACTTATCCAAATTGCTCAGCGACACGTGCAGGATTGATGACTGGTCGCTACCCTTATCGAACAGGCGTAACAGCGGTGACCCAAGTTGATCACTTTATGCGGGGTGAAGAAACCACGTTAGCTGAAGTACTTGGTAAAGCGGGCTATCGCACGGGTATATTTGGCAAATGGCACTTAGGCGATAACCACCCTATGCGCCCGACGGATCAAGGTTTCCAAGAAGCATTAGTGCATAAAGGTGGCGGTGTAGGCCAAGCAGCTGGTCCGGCAGGAAACACCTATTTTGATCCCATTCTTGAACATAACGACACATCAAAAAAGTATAAAGGCTATGTAGATGATATTTTTACTGATGCTGCAATGGATTTTATCGCAGAAAAAAGTGATAAACCTTTCCTCACGTATTTGGCAACCAATTTGCCACATTTGCCTTTACAGGTGCCAGACGAACTTGCTGAACCATTCCGTAAAATGGGCTTACATGAAGACAATGCCTTGGTTTACGGTATGATTTCCAGCATTGATTACAACGTAGGTCGTGTATTAGATAAGCTAAAAGAGTTAGGTTTAGAAGAAAACACCATCGTGATATTCACATCCGACAACGGTCCAAGACACAGAAGGACCAAAAATGACTCGTATCCAGGTCGTTGGGTAGCGAACTTAAGAGGAACGAAAACTAGTGTTTATGATTCAGGTATTCGCGTTCCCTTCTTTGTAAAGTGGCCTGGAAAAATTGATGCTAAAACTCAGTCCAGTGATATGGGCATTATTATGGACCTTTTTCCTACTCTATTGGATGCAGCAAAGGTTGCGCCTCCAAAAGATATTCATCTTGACGGCCAGTCTCTACTTCCCCTTTGGACTAAAGGTGATGATACAGGGTTAGAAAACCGCGATTATTTCGTTCAATTGCACTATGGCCCTACTCCGTTCAAATATATGCACTTCACATTAAGAACCCCGAAATATAAGTTGGTCAGTCCCCACCCTTTCCCCCATGGCATTGTCCATCAGCCAACAGATACAGTTCTAAATAGTGTCCTTAAAAATCTTGAATTGTTTGATATGGAAAATGATCCCAGCGAACGCGTGAATCTCGCGAGTAAACACCCTGAAATTGTTGATGAAATGCTGATTCGCTATGAAAACTGGTTTGACGAAGTAACGGAAGAGCGTGCTGCAGCCGGAATCGAGCTAATTTCACTTGGACATCCAGCACAACCGAGTGTCAGTCTATCTCGATTTGATTGGGGCGGACCAAGAGTTATTTCTCGATTCGATTATGGTGGACCTCGAGTAATAGAAGACAATCAACTGGGCTATTGGCAAGTTCGCACTGAAAAAGGTCGTTATAATGTAAGTTATGACCTACCTGAATTATCAGATGACGCAGTGGCTTATCTCAAATACGGCGAAGTATATGTGTCTAAAAAAGTTAAGCAAGGCCAAAAGAAAGTCACATTTAAAAATGTTTCATTGCCTGCTGGCCAAGGTAATTTCCATGCGTATATCAAAGATCAACGTTTACCGGTTGGTCCACATTTCGTTGATGTAGTGAGACTGGATCTCTAATGACCTTACTTTTAAGAGTTAATCAATCATGAACTTATTTACACCGATAAAAGCCACAATAAGCGGTTTAGCGCTTTTTTCATTGCTTTCTTGTTCAGCAATGAATACTTCTAAAGTAGATCTGGCTGGCAAAGAAACCACTAAAAAGCCAAATGTACTAATTTTGATGTTCGATGATATGCGCTTTGACACCTTTTCTTATCGAGATGGTCCGGTCAATACACCGAACATTGATGAACTCGCTAGCCAATCCACACGATTTAATTACGCAATGTCGACAACTGGCTTGTGCTCTCCATCTCGCGCTGCATTTTTCACGGGCCGTTGGGGACACAAAACAGGTTTAGACGATAATGTCGAGCTCTACCACTCTAGAGTGCATGCTTTGTCACTGAATGAAGGTGGGCTAATCAAACGTGCTTCCGATGCAGGCTACATGGTAGGTTATGTCGGAAAATGGCACATAGGCGCTCAAGGCCCAAGATTACGTGGCGCAGAATTTGTTACAGGAAAATCTGAAACTGTTGCGAAAAAACTAAAGCCAAGAGTTCCTCGAGATAGAGAGCAAGGCATAGCGCGTTATCATGCAGGTGAGCTTGATGCAAATGGTGAGAAGCATCAATATTACCAGACATTGTCAGGCACATACGAAGATACAGAAGCCGCTCAAAAAGTACGAAACGGTCAAAAGATGCTTCGTGAAGCAGCTAAAGATGAACGTCCGTTCTTTGGCGTTATTAGTTTTAACCAGCCGCATCCCACCTACCGCGTCCCTGAGCCTTATGCAAGTATGTTTGATCCTGAAACGATTGAAATGCCCGGTAATTTCAATGCCAAGCGAGTGAAGAAACCCATGGCTCAAGATGGCATTTGGTGGCCTTGGCATGATGTTAGCCATATGTCCGAATTGGACTGGCGAAAATCTAAAGCTTATTACTATGGTGCAATTGCTATGGTTGACCGCGCAGTAGGCGAAATTATAGCGACGGCGAAAGAAGTCGGCATGTACGATGATTTGCATATCGTTTTTGTGGGTGACCAAGGCAGTATGATTGGCGAACACACTTTATATGATAAAGGCCCATATGCGTATGATGAGTTGATGCGAATACCTTTATTGGTTAAAAACCCTAAACTAGCGCCAAAAACCATTGATCGTCACGTATCACTAATCGATGTTGCCCCTACTTTAGCGGAATGGATGTCGTTACCTGATGATGGTGATGTTGACGGACGCTCTCTTGCTCCTTTGATGGAACAAGGTGATTCCGCTATCTCTGACGAGGAAGATTTCTCTCTGTATGCCTACGAATGGTACAACGGTGCTTGGTTTGGTGTGCGTGCAATTAGAGATAAAGATTTCAAATTTGTTTGGTATCCAAGTGACGAAACTGATGAATTGTATGACTTGAACAATGATCCATTAGAGTTAAATAACTTGGCAATGGATCCTGCCTATCGAAAGATTGCTTTAAAAATGGCTAATCAACTGGAATCCGAACTCAAACGAGTTGATGATCCTTCACATGAACGTTTGAATTTTCAAAAACAAATTTATTTAAAGTAATTTAACGCTTAACGTAACAAAGCCATCCATTAACGGATGGCTTTTTTCTGGGCAAAACAAGTTAGGATCATTGACCATGTCGTTCGATACCACAAGCCAAAATAAGGATCGCCAGTATTTGCTTAACCGAAAAGAGATCTGGGTTTTTGGTTATGGCTCGTTAATTTATAAAGTGGACTTCCCTTATATTGAAAAAGCACCGGCCACTATAATTGGCTGGAAACGGCGCTTCTGGCAAGGCAGTCATGATCATCGCGGCACCCCAGAAAAACCGGGGAGAGTTGTTACCTTAGTTCGCTCGAATAATGATCATTGCGCTGGTATAGCCTACAAAGTAAACCCAGAGGTTTTTGATCATTTGGATCATCGCGAAAAAAACGGTTATCTACGTTATGATGTCGATGTAGTTTTTAATGTTGCTCCCAGTTTGACTGACAAAGGGGCCAAGAAAGGTCTGGTTTACATCGCTCCAAAGGACAATGCTGCTTTTTTGGGGCCTGCGTCAATTAAACAAATAGCTAAGCATATTCATCAAAGCTCTGGCCCTAGCGGGCATAATCGAGATTATGTATTTCAATTGGCTGATGCGTTAAGAGCGTTAGGTGAAATTGATGAGCATGTGTTTGCAATTGACAGTTATCTAAAAGAATTCAAAGCGCAGGAAACTTAAAATTTTACTGTACTAGCTCTGAGTCTATTTGAGATTTTACGTGCACTGGTCAATCTTAAGCCGATGAATGTTTTATTGCTATGTGAGTCAATAATTGATTGATGATATAAACGCCATAGTTGCCGGCGATTATATCATTATTGAAGACTTGCCTAGGCTAGCCGTTAAGCCCAACTCATGTTCATTGCATAATAAAGCTGGCAGTCTCAATTTATGACTTTAGAATGTTTTCTTTCCTTTTTAAAGCAAGTATTGCTAAACAGCTGTTGTGAGGCTTCTATCTCTGTTCTAAGGTAACTGGCTGATGCAATCACAGTAAAAAACTGCGTAAAGTTGAGTCTAAGAAGATTGGGTTAAAAATGGTAAATCAACTAGAAACTGAAATCCAATGAGTTGTTATTCCACCTCATGAGCGTTTGATCATAAAAAGCCCCCAATAATTGGAATATCCAACTATTGAGGGTCACCTCATCCTGATGGCTTATCTTAATAATTATTTATTATTTGCGACGTCTCAGTAACAAAATACCCGTTGCCATCAAAAACAATATGCTCGGATTTGGCATTGGAGTTGGTGGCGGTGGTGTACTTGGGTCCAAGATTCCAGTGCCTATAAATAACTGCTCATAGCCATTATTAATGTTTTTACCAAATCCACTTAATTCCCCTGTGCATATTTCATCGTTTGCACTTCCTCCAAATAATGGATCACACCCTAAATGAAGCTCAATACTCATTGTGTAGTCCGAAATATCGGCCCCGCTGTCAAACAGGTCTTTCAGGAGCATATTTAATTCAGGTGCAACGACCGCATATGCGGCATCATCCGCACCTAAATTATGATTGATTGGTCCCTCGTCACTATCAGGGTTACTGCAAGAAACTGGTGTAGGTGGTGTAGTATCGGTATCAATACAGATAGGTCCTCCCGCTAACACGTAATCTGTCCCAGCATTATCTCCAATTAAAGGACCTGAACCAGTTGAAGTATAGGCAGTGGGATCACCGGCGAAAGTTCCCCCTCCGCCTTCACTTACCAAAGCATACGCACCACCGTTATTTGTAAAATCGAAAATGCCAAGTCTATCTCCCATAGCATCTCGCACTTCTACTTGCGCCCATGCCGCTAAACTCTGCAAATTTGCGCCATTCAAATTATTGTTATTGAAAAAGAAAACCATGTCTTCGCCGTTTAAAAAACTTTGAAGAGCTGCTAGTGACGTATCCCAAGTAGTTTCTTGATCACCAAAAAAGCTACTTATCTCATCTGGATCAGGGTCACTCGCTTGACTCGTATCGAAATAATTTGAACCGCTTACACCTGATGGCGTTGCATAAGCATTATCCATCCCAGCAAAATTGGTCGTAACAGGGCCCCCATTAGAGCCTGTTGCAACAACTATCAAGTCTTTAATAATGCCCGGAGGAGAGGCTACATCTAAGCCTGCAATTGGCAACGAATATGAATTAAAATCTCCATACGTTACATAACCCTGACCGCTTAAATCAACTAACGATGCTTGTGTGTTTAGACTAAATGCCAAACCAAGGGCACTTATAAGATATTTGTATTTCATTGCTAACCCCTTTTTCGAGTTATTAATTTTGCAACTTATACAACTTATACTAAGATGCGCTTCCTTATATCAGTACTTCAGTCTTCTAAAAATATAATTATGATGATCCAAGCATAATAAGTACCAAAATCACAACCCTATGAAAACATTGATAATGATAAATAAAGCAAATTATTAATTATTGGAATTGTAAAAATATCTGACAATTATAAGTATCAGATTATACAAGGGTTTTTGGTAATAATTATTACCAGCAATCAATTTGGTGGATTTATCTGGTAATATATTTTGCGATTCCCATACCAACCAACATACTGATTAAAAATAGCAAAATCTCTGTTGATGGGGCAGCCAGAGACGCTATCGCTGGTCCAGGACACAAACCTACCATTCCCCAACCTACCCCAAACAAACTGGCACCTAATATTAGTGGTTTGTCTATAACGGTTTTATTTGGCCAACTAAACTGGCTATCAAATATCGGCTTTTTCATCTTTTTGGCAATGATAAACCCGAGACCGGCGACTATGAGAGCAGAAACCATAACTAAAGCTAAACTTGGATCCCAATCTCCAAGTACATTGAGGAAGGCTAGTACTTTTTCCGGATTCGTCATTTGAGAAATATTCAGTCCTACACCAAATAAAATCCCAACCACTAATGCAGCTAAGTTTTTTATCATGCAAAAGCTCCCACTAGACTAGCAGTCAACATCCCGAATAAGATAAAAACAATAGTTGCAACTAGTGAGCGAAGTGAAAACCGACTAATTCCGCAAACACCATGTCCACTTGTACATCCGCTTCCAACAACCGTTCCAACGCCCACCAAAAGCCCTGCGACTATGAGGTAAAGCGTTGGGCTATTTGGAGTAATGGGCTTAGATATTCCCGAGAATGAAAAAGATAAGAAACAGCCGACAATCAAGCCAATTACAAATAACCACCGCCACAAAGTGCCTTTTTGAGAAGAGGCAATTACGCCAGATACAATACCAGAAATGCCCGCGATTTTACCGATACTTAGAAATAACACTACTGCTGCCAAACCTATAATGCCGCCTCCTATTAAAGCGCTAATCGGCGTAAATTCTGACACTTATTTTTCCTCCTCTACCAACTCCAATAATGCGGATAGCGCCCTATCTGCATCTTTGTAAGAGACAAATATATGATCATGAAAATAACCCGCTACAACATTCGCGCTAATATTCTTTTGTGTTAATTTTGTTGAAACCGCAGCAGTCAATCCTACCGCATCCAAACTAGAGTGGACATTCAACGTAATACAGCGAAATACGCCAGAGTATTTAACACCATATTGATCCGCTACACTCTTTAACAGTATGAGCGTAACCCCCTCTTTTTCTCTGAACGTTCCTATCGGAGAAAGCGCAGTTAGCTGGCCCTCGCTAATTTCCGGCTGAGTGCTAAAAACGTATTCTTCTGCTCCGAGTATTGGTGTCATAGTTGATATCAGTTTTTGTAAGTTGGTTTCACCGAACAATTTTTATCTCCAAAATGAATTTCTAATTCGCTATGAAATACATGGCACTATCTCAAATTTTAAGAATGATCTCAGCGTTTTTTAAACCCGAGTTACGCCCAGAAAGTTGCCATTTGTTGCCATTAATTGCCGTTGAATAGTTATCATTAGTTGCAATCGGTCACTGAGCAGTATTTACACGTTGCATTTAGCACGCTGTATTTTAAATAGAGTGATTAGTTTCTAGAGTACGCAACGACAAATCAAGCATTATGACTTGAGCTCACCACTGTACGTTAATATTTGCACAGAGAATCAACATATATTCATACTAACCAGCTTAAAATACTGTATATTCCGCACTCATTTTTTAGTCGCTATAAATTTATTTGAAAGACACGCGTTAAAATATTTAGCCGCAAGTTAGCATTAGAGGAATCCAATTGAAATTTTCAGCATTAGACCTAGCAGAACCACTAGAACGGGCCATTAATGATTGCGGTTATAAAAAACTCACCCCCGTTCAAGAAAAGACATTGAGTAAGGCTCGACGTGGCCAAGATTTGCTTGTCCACGCACAAACAGGAACAGGCAAAACGGCAGCATTTGCACTACCAATATTGCAGCAAATGTTAGATGTACCAAAAGAAACTCTCTCTGCCAGTCCGAGAGCGCTAATTTTAACGCCAACAAGAGAACTTTGTGAACAATTGGCAAATGCCTTTAGCCGCTATGCGCAATTCACACATTTGAAGGTCACTGCCTTGTTTGGCGGTGTTAAATTGGGCGGTCAAACCAGTAAACTTAAAATGGGTACGGATATACTAATCGCGACTCCTGGAAGATTGCTCGAACATATGGCCCTTAATAGTGTGACCCTTGCCAATGCAGAATTTGTAGTGCTTGATGAAGCAGACCGTATGTTAGACATGGGCTTTATCACCGACGTAAATAACATCATTAAACATACCGCAGAAAAACGGCAAACGCTTATGTACTCTGCGACTAGTTCACCAGCCGTGAATGAGTTCTGCCATAAGATACTCAACAATCACCAAGAAATTCGAGTCAGTGAAATTAACACCACTGCAGAAACCGTCAATCACGTTATGTATCCAGTAGAGGAAAGTCGAAAAATCGACCTATTTAAGAAGCTACTTGATGAACAGAATTGGTTTCAAGTTCTGGTATTTACCAGCACGAAAGAGCAAGCCGACAGACTTTTGGGAGCGTTAAAACAACATAAAATAGACGCAGCTGTGTGTCATAGCGACAAAAGTCAGGGTTCAAGACGTCGTGCACTGGCAGATTTTAAATCGGCTAAATTACAAGTGCTTATTGCCACTGAAGTAGCTGCCCGCGGATTAGATATCCAAGGACTCGACTATGTTGTTAATTATAACCTCCCCTACCTTCCAGAGGACTATGTACACCGAATTGGACGAACGGGGCGTGCTGGAAATAAAGGAAACGCTATTTCTTTTGTAAGTCGCGAAGAAGAACGAACTATTAATCGAATTGAAACGCTAATTGGCACTTCAATCCAGCGTGTAGTGAAAAAAGGCTTTGAGGTTAGCGATCGTCAAAGCTTATTGAAAAGTATTTCATCAAATCGTCGACCTAGCAAAACAAATAAAGCTAGCAGTACTCGAATTACCGGCAATAAGATTAGGAAAAAGAAAAAATCTTAGTCAGAGATTTTTTCTCCCCAGATTTCTTTGAGACGCTGGTCAATTCAACTTCTGTTGAGCTGTATAATTTTTATATTAAATTGGCTAGAAGTTACCCTAGCCTACTTGAGAATTAATGATTACTAAGCACATTCGATAGTTGAGCCTAATCAAATTTTAGGATTTTAAATTTGCAACACGACCTAATAAAACTATTGATTTGTTACTTGAGGATTTCAATCAAATTGCTGTATGAAATTTGAAAATAAGTAGATTGTATATGGGAAGGAGAACTAAAAAAGAAATGGTGCGAGGAGAGGGACTTGAACCCTCATGCCGTTAGGCGCAGGATTTTAAATCCTGTGTGTATACCAATTCCACCACCCTCGCATTGGGTGTATAAATTTTAGAAGTATGGAGGCGGAACCCGGAGTCGAACCGAGATCCACGGATTTGCAATCCGCTGCATAGCCATTCTGCCATTCCGCCAAAATTTGGAGCGGGAAACGAGACTCGAACTCGCGACCCCGACCTTGGCAAGGTCGTGCTCTACCAACTGAGCTATTCCCGCCTGTCTAACCAAATAAGCTTGCGCTTATTTCAAATTCCGCTGTTGCGAAATGTGAGGCAGCATTCTACCTTCAAAGTGTTATCTGTCAACCAGAAAAAGATGCATTTATGACAGTTTGCTGCAATTTTGATTTAATCGCCTTAAAAACCACCAATTTATTGATTTGGAGTCTTTATCATGTCCTTCCAAGCAGCAATTGTATAGGTCACCATTGACCAAACAGAAAGTACCGCCGCAAAATAGAGAAGAACATACCCTAAAGTCACCCAATAAATAGTAACTCCCATAAACGTTTCTAATTCAGACAATAATCCAATTAACGCGAGCATCTGAGCCATGGTTTTGGCTTTACCCATCATAGAAACAGCGACTAAATCGCTTTTTCCTTGTTGCCCCATCCACTCTCGAAGAGCAGAAATGTATATCTCTCTAGACATCAACAGAATCGCAGGTACCGTAATCCATATTGATGCATAAGTGTGCGTTATCATTAACAACGCAGCAGATACAATGAGTTTATCTGCAACGGGGTCTAAGAACGCACCAAATGCAGTCGATTGCTTTAGCTTTCTGGCTAAATAGCCATCAAACCAATCTGTGATGGCCGCTAACCAAAATATAAACGCGCCAGCCTGACGAGCCCATTCCCAATCAAGGTAATACACCACGACAAAAACAGGGATTAACACAACACGTAACATGGTTATGATATTGGGAATTGTCCACATCTGTAAATATTGCCTCGACTTGGTTTAAGAATGAATATGATCGTAAATAATGTCTGCCAACTCGTTACTAATGCCTGGCACTTTGGCAATTTCGTCTTTACTGGCTTTTAGCAACCCTTGTAAGCCTCCCATATATTTAAGTAAGCTTTGGCGCCTTTTAGCCCCAACGCCAGGGACAGATTCTAATACGGACTTTTTCTTGTCTTTTTGACGACGAGCTCTGTGTCCGGTAATTGCAAATCGATGAGATTCATCTCGGATATGCTGAATCAAATGCAATGCAGGTGAATCTGCAGACATGGGAATAGTATCATGATTACCAGCAAGAATAAGTGTTTCAAGACCCGGTTTTCTGCTTGTTCCCTTCGCTACGCCAATTAGTAAAGGTTTTTTATCAATATGCCAATCTTCAAAATGCGCTTCAGCTTGAGCGAGTTGACCTTTACCACCATCGATAAACAAAATATCGGGGATCTTTGATTCTTCAGACGCATTTTTATAGCGACGACTCAATGCTTGTGCCATAGCGGCATAATCGTCGCCAGGGGTGATCCCTTCGATGTTAAAACGGCGATAATCCGTTTTGTATGGGCCGTCTCGGTTAAATACAACACAAGAAGCCACGGTTTGTTGCCCAGATGTATGGCTGATATCAAAACATTCCATCCTTTGAATTGGTTTTTCAAAATCCAATATCTTTTCCAATTCTAGATAACGTGCAAATACTGATTTTTGTTGATTTTGTTTCGATTCTAATGCTGTTTCAGCATTTTTGTTTGCCAACTCTAAATAGCGTTTCTTTTCATCTCTTGCACCTTTAAAGAATTGAATTTTACGTCCAGCTTCTTCAGACAAAACTAACTCAATGGATTTTTGTTCTTGTAGTTGCTGCGGCAACACTATTTGCTTTGGTATAGACTTATTGCCGGCTAAATAAAACTGCAAAATGAATGATTCAAGTACTTCTTCTGGACTAGATTCTGATGGAACTTTTGGAAAAAAGCTCTTGCTTCCCAATAATTTATTGTCACGAATAAAGAAACCTTGAATCGAGGCAATGCCATTGCGATATACAAAGCCAAACACATCCATTTCTTCTTGATTACCACTGACCCACTGTTGTTCCTGCACCTTATTCAAGGCGGATATTTGGTCTCGGTAACGCGCTGCTGCCTCAAATCTTAGTTCAAGACTAGCGGATTCCATTTTTTTCACCAATGAGTCAATGACTACCTTGTTTTTACCTTTAAGAAATAAGCGTGCATAGTCAATTTGCTGCTGATATTCTTCATCTGTTACCAGACCTTCAACACAAGGGCCGGCACACCGCTTCAATTGATATTGCAGGCAAGGACGACTGCGGGCTCTATAGTAAGCATCCTCACATTGCCTTATGGGAAAAAGCTTTTGCATAGTTCTAAGGCTTTCACGCACTGCCCAAGCACTAGGATAAGGCCCAAAGTATTCTCCCGCTTGTTTTTTTGCACCTCGGTGCAAACTGAGTCTTGGATGCTGGTGTTCAGACAGGAAAATAAAAGGATAAGACTTGTCATCTCTAAGCACCACGTTATATCGCGGCTTATACTTTTTGATGAAATTATTTTCTAAAATAAACGCTTCGGTTTCGCTGTTGACAACGGTAACTTCGATATTCGCGATATTTCTTACTAATGATGCAGTTTTAACGCTATCGACGTTTTTCCGAAAATAACTATTAACGCGGTTTTTTAAGTTTTTTGCTTTACCAACATAAATCACTTCTTCCTTTTGATTGTACATCCGATACACACCAGGTTCTGGTGTCAGGTTTTTTAAGAAGGCCTTAGAATCAAAATCTGTATTGTCAGTCATGCAATGGAAGGATAGTCAGTTCTTTACAAATTATCTGAGTCGATCAAATTATGTCTTATTGCTAAGTGTGTTAACTCGACATCAGACCCCACTCTTAACTTTTCGAACATACGGTAGCGATACGTATTTACTGTCTTGGCACTAATATTCAGTTTATCAGCAATCTCTGGAACACGAGTTCCTTTAGTCAACATTATGGTGATTTCTAGTTCGCGTTTTGAAAGTTGTTCAAACGGACTGGTTTCTTGCAGATTAAGTTGACCTATTGCTATTTGTTGAGCTATTTCGGGTGCAATATAGCGTTGACCTGCAGCGACTTTTCGAATGGCGTTGATCATTTCTTTTGGTTCTGCACTTTTTGTTAAATAACCGAAAGCCCCCATTTGCATGACCCTGGC
This sequence comes from uncultured Alteromonadaceae bacterium, assembly GCA_947503265.1. GTDB lineage: Bacteria > Pseudomonadota > Gammaproteobacteria > Enterobacterales > Alteromonadaceae > Aliiglaciecola. The sequence goes on along the minus strand of CANNDC010000004.1, from coordinate 228,711 downwards.
AGGAATGGGATTTTCTTTTTGAACAGACAACACAATGACACGAGAATCTTGAGCATAATGAATGATTTGTTTAGTTGCTTCTAGACCACCAATTCCGGGCATATTCATGTCCATAAGCACTACATCTGGAGCGTGGTTTCGACAGAACTTGATTGCCTCCTCACCATTATGAACTTCGCCTACCACCTTAAAGTCGTGGATATCTTCCAAAATTCGCCGAATACCGGTTCGAACTATCTCATGATCATCAACCAACAGCAGCTTTATCACTCTTGCCCCGACAACTAATACAACGTATGCGGGTAAAATAACACACTAGTGAGTTCATTCGCATCTGATTTCATGGGAAATTTTCTACTATTATCTATAAACGTGTTGAGCCAATTGATTCCAGCCATAAATAGTTGCAGCAAGTCCTTGCCCACAATTGGCTGCGTGACAAGTTTCAATAGAACAGGTTATGCGCCAGCGATCTGTACAATAGGTTACTTTTTCAGGCTTGCTAGCGTCGCCGCCACAACGACACTTTAGTAAAGTAGGTATAGACTTGCGTGATTTCTTAATGGTTTTCACTGACATAGGGTCATGTGTAGCAATGAATAACCTGACCATATCGCGAGAAGAACAAATTTTCAAATAACAAAAAGCAAAAAGCCCGCATCAAGTGCAGGCTTTTTTGAATATTGGCGGAGAGGGAGGGATTCGAACCCCCGGTAGGGATGAACCTACGTCTGATTTCAAGTCAGGTGCATTAAACCGAGCTCTGCCACCTCTCCGCGAAGTGGGGCGAATATTAATGGCCTTTTTTTGCCTTGTAAAGAGCTAAGTGCGTTTTTTTATTTTATTCGCTGTATCTTTGGTCAATTTGGCTAGTTTACAGTCGATTCACGAATTCTTACCTTTTCAGCACCGAAAACACTTGAAAAAGTGAACTAAAAACCATACAAATGGACTATATAAGAAATACTTTACTAATTTACTCAATTATTAAATTTTACTGACCTATTGGAGGTTTTAGATGGATAGAGATCGCGTTTACCAACCGGCAGCGGAAGCATCGGTTCTGGAAACTAACAAAGTATTGAGAAATACTTATATGTTGCTTGCTATGACACTGACCTTTAGTGCCGTATGTGCGGCATTGTCAGTAGCGTTAGAGGTACCAAGAGGCGCTGCATTGGTTATGTCTTTGTCTGCTCTTGTGATGATATTCTTTTTGAATAAAGTAGCGAACAGTTCAAAAGGCATTTTGTTTGTTTTTGCATTCACTGGGTTACTTGGTGGTTCTTTAGGGCCAATGCTTAACCATTATCTAGCCTTCCCCGGCGGAGCAAGCTTAGTATTTCAATCGCTCGGTGCAACAGCATTAGTATTCTTTGGTTTATCTGGCTATGTATTAACAACTAAGAAAGACTTTTCATTTATGGGTGGTTTTTTATTAGTTGGCCTAATCGTCGCTGTAGTGGCAATGTTGGCGAATTTATTCTTCCAAATTCCAGCACTATCTTTAGCAATCAGCGCGGCAATTGTGTTCATTATGTCTGGTTTTATTCTTTATGACACCAGCCGCATAATTAATGGTGGCGAAACCAACTACATAAGAGCGACTGTTTCTATGTATTTGAATATCTACAATTTGTTCACGTCGATCCTACACCTTTTGGGAGCGTTTGGCGGCGACGACTAAGTTTATCTGATATGATAAAACACCTCAGTTTTGCTGGGGTGTTTTTGTTTCAGGCTAAGACTTTTTGCAACTAAGTTTGTTTAAGATTTATATTTTTTGAGGTTAATTTCTTTTTGGCTAGCTTTTCTATTGTAGTGACATCCCCTCCCCTTGACTCTCAAGGTGCGTACAGTGCATATCGATTTATTGATGCCGCAATCAAAACGGGGCATACCGTGTCTGGCGTATTTTTCTATCAAGCAGGCGTATTAAACGGCAGTTTTTTCCAATCGGTATTAAGCGATGAGTTAGATTTGGCGAAAAAGTGGCAGTCATTAGGGGAACAATTTGAAATCCCTCTTCAGGTTTGTGTTACTGCAGCGAATCGTAGAGGTATTCTGAGTTCAGAGGATGTTCGTGAAAACAAAGACTTTGCAGACTTCAACCTAAAACCTCCTTTTATTTCCGTTGGTCTGGGTGAGCTAATCACTCAAATCAATCAAGCAGATCGGACGATTCAGTTTTGATTGGTGTGATTAATAGCAGTTCTCCTTACGGCAACCAGTCTGGTCAAGAATCACTAGACTTTGTCTTAGCCGCATCGAATTTTGCACAAGATATTAGTTTATTTTTTGTTGATGATGGTGTGTTTCAATTGATTGAAAAGCAAACGCCAGAACAAATTGAACACAAAAATTTCCCTAAAACATTTGCTGCGTTAGGCTTCTACGATGTGGAAAATATCTATGTTTGTGCTGAAAGTTTAACGCTAAGAAATCTTAGCTACGAGGCGCTATGCATTGAATCTACACTAGTTTCTGACTCAGAGTTACGGACACTTCTTTCAGAATGTGACACGCTATTGAGGTTTGGATAACTGATGATTTTACATAAATTCAATACCAGTCCATTTTCCAACTCAACAATTATTGACGGTTTAAAACGCGTGTCCCCAATTGATGGGGTTGTCTTAACCGAAGATGCTGTCTATACAATTAAACATTCCGACTTACTAGAATCCATACAACGATTAACTAAACAAATTTATGTATTAGAGCCCGATCTGCATGCCAGAGGCCTTGTAATGGAAAATGCTGGAATCAAAACCCTAGATTACCCTGACTTAGTTGCTTTAACCTTAGAATATGACAGCGTAGTGTCGTGGTAAGGATGCATTAAGAATGGATTACTTTATCGAGTTTGATAACAAGCGATTGGAAACCGACAAAGCCGGATACCTACTAAATGTTGATGACTGGACTGTTGAACTCGCCCCATTACTGGCTGCCTCAGAAAATATTGAGCTTGATGAGAGCCGTTGGGAAGTCGTTCGATTTGTTAGAGAGTTTTATCTAGAATTTAATACAAGTCCAGCAATTAGAGCCCTTGTAAAAGCCATGGCAGCTAAATTTGGACCTGAAAAAGGGAATAGTCGATATTTGCACCGGCTATTCCCCAAAGGACCAGCTAAGCAAGCCACAAAAATTGCTGGCCTACCTAAACCTGCCAAGTGTTTATAAGCATTTTACGTTTTTTCAACCTTTGCGTTTTCTCAGCTAAAATCTGATTTAATTGTCATTAAAGTCTAACCTGAAAATCTGGATAAGAAATTAGCTAACAATTTGAATTACATAGTTGAATTACATAGTTGAATTACATAGTTTAACTTCATGTTAGGTTCTAGCTGGCAATTTTTTCTAGTACAAGGCAAATTTGTGCGTCAAGAGCTGGCCTATTGCAAACGAATTTAACGCACTGATACGGAAAAGAAATTGAGAAAAATAGCTGCTAGAACTCTCTCATTTTAATTCGAATTAACTTGGTGGGTTAATTACCTCAACACCATTCATGTAAGGCACCAATACTGCAGGAATAGTGACAGAACCATCTGCATTCTGATAGTTTTCCAATATCGCCACTAAAGTGCGTCCCACAGCCAATCCTGAGCCATTTAACGTATGTAATAACTCAGGTTTATTGGTTTCTGGGTTACGGAAGCGTGCTTGCATTCTGCGGGCTTGAAAATCCAACATATTTGAGCAAGACGATATTTCGCGATAGGCATTTTGTGCCGGTAACCAAACTTCTAAATCATAGGTTTTGCAGGACCCAAAGCCCATATCACCGGTGCAAAGCAACATTTTCCGATACGGTAACTCAAGAAGTTTTAATACTTTTTCTGCATGACCCGTTAATTCTTCCAAAGCATCAAATGATGTTTCAGGTTTGACCAATTGAACCAGCTCAACTTTGTCAAATTGGTGATTCCTAATCAGTCCTTTGGTATCTCGACCATAAGATCCAGCTTCACTTCTAAAACAAGGAGTATGTGCGGTTAGTTTTATGGGGAGATCTTTGGCTGAAAATATTTCATCACGGGCCGTATTTGTTAAGGGTACTTCAGCTGTGGGAACCAAAGACAAGCCTTGCCCTTCTTCTGTCGCCGGCATAGTGTGAAAAGAATCTTCCTTGAACTTAGGAAATTGCCCCGTACCAAACATACTGGCTTCATTTACCAAATAGGGAACATACATTTCCTGATAGCCATGCTCTTGGGTGTGCAAATCCAACATAAACTGCGACAAGGCTCTATTCAATCTGGCAACTTGCCCTCGCATCACCACAAAACGAGAGCCTGAAAGTTTTGCCCCCATTTCAAAATCTAACCCTTTCGCTAAATTCTCAGCAACATCTACATGATCTTTCACCTCAAACTCGTAACTTTTTGGTTCACCCCACTTGTACACTTCAAAATTATCATCTTCCGATAGCCCGTTAGGAACAGATTCATCGGGAAGGTTGGGAATTCCTTGGGAAATGGCGGCGACTTGTTCAAGCAGCGAGTTTAATTCTTCTTTGGCTGAATCTAATTCTGAGCCTAATTTGCCTACTTCAGCTAAAAGTGGCGCTATATCTTCACCAGCCGCCTTTGCTTTGCCAATAGATTTAGAACGTACATTTCGTTCGTTCTGCAATTCTTGGGTTTTCATCTGCAAGGCTTTGCGTTTTTCTTCTAATTCAGAAATGGCGCCTACATCAAGGTCGTAACCGCGACTTTTTAATTTTTCTGCAGTTTGTTCTAATTCGTTGCGTAAATATTTAGGATCTAACATCTATTGTTTCTTAACCTTTTACCAATTGCATTCCTAACCAAGCTGCAAACAGGCAGCAGGTAATATTTAATACTATGTTGATGACACTTTTTAGCCACAACCCTTGTTGCATCAGCGTTAGCGTATCCACTGAAAACGTAGAGAATGTTGTGAGGGCGCCAAGAAAACCGACACCAAGCATAGAACGCCAAGGCACCGCATTCATCTGACCTTGGTCGATAAGCGAATATAATAAACCTAAACTAAAAGACCCAACTATATTGACCAGCAGTGTACCAAAAGGGAAGCCTTTACCAAACCATTGCACTGTCATTTGCGTAAGAAAAAAACGTAAACACGCCCCACTTGCTCCACCCATGGCAATATACACATAAATTATTGCACTACTTTGCATGTTTATTTCACTCTTCTCATTTCAGAATTGGCATTTAAGTCTGCCAGATACTCTAATTTTGCTTTAATTTGTTTCTCCAATCCACGTTCAACTGGCTGATAATAAGATTTATCCACCAATTCTGGTGGTAAATAGCTCTCGCCCGCAGCAAACGCCCCTGGTTCATTGTGTGCATAGCGGTATTCTTCGCCATACCCCATGTCTTTCATGAGTTTGGTTGGCGCATTCCTGAGGTGATGAGGTACGGGATAATCAGGTAGATCCTTTGCATCAACAACAGCGGATTTAAACGCGGAATAGACAGCATTACTTTTTGCTGCACTTGCACAATAAAGCGTTGCTTGTGCAATAGCTCTTTCACCCTCTGCTGGTCCAACACGATGATAGATATCCCAAGCATTTAGGCAAACTTGCATCGCTCTAGGATCAGCATTGCCGATGTCTTCAGTAGCTATTGCCAGTAAACGTCTAGCAATAACTAAGGCTTCACTGCCTGCGCAGAGCATTCTCGCATACCAATATAAAGCACCATCTGGAGAAGAACCTCTCACAGATTTATGAAATGCTGAAAGCATGTCATAAAATTGATCGCCTCCTTTATCAAAGGAAGCCACCTTGTCCCCCACAGCCTGCCCCAATGTTTGCAAATCAATTTTACCCTCTGAGGAGAAATCGGCACACAATTCTATATAATTAAGTAGCCTTCTGGCATCACCACCGGCCAAATCGAGCAAACGCTTTCTTGCATCCTGATCTATTGAGAGCGATAAATTTCCTAGCCCGCGCTGCTTATCAGATAAGGCGCAAGATAAAACACCGTCAAGTTCTTCAACACTGAGAAGCTGTAATACGTACACACGAGCTCGGGACAATAATGCACCATTAAGTTCAAAGGAGGGGTTTTCCGTTGTTGCACCAATAAAAATTACCGTGCCGTCTTCAATAAACGGCAAAAAAGCATCTTGTTGACTCTTGTTGAACCGGTGGACTTCATCGACGAAAAGTACAGTGCGTTTTGCACGCATTGCGGCTTGTTGTTTAGCTACTTCAATAGCAGTTCGAATTTCTTTGACACCCGAGGTCACAGCTGAGATACGTTCGATATGTGCATCACAATGGCTGGCAATGAGTTCGGCTAATGTGGTTTTGCCTGTTCCAGGTGGTCCCCATAAAATCATGGAATGAGTATGACCACTTTCAATCGCCTTTCTGAGCGGCTTCCCTTCACCGACTATATGTTCTTGACCAAAATAATCGTCAATTTTCCGAGGCCGCATCTTGGCGGCTAAGGGAGCAAAGTCTTCCTTTTCGCCAAAATCTAAATTCATTAATTTTGTGTCATCTCTCGTTGATCATCCAAGTCATATCCTTCAGGAATCGAGAACTCAAAGACAGAATCTGCAATTGGTTGATTCTGTTTAACGTTGGAAAAATTCAACGTACTGTTTTGTTTTTGTCGATCAACTAACGTTAAAGACATCAACTTGCTATCTTTAAACGTTAAGACAAGTTTGGTTACCTGAGTTTGCGGGTTTTTAGTCGTGACACTGTAGCTAGAATTATTCTTGTTGACCACAAATTGCTTCCACGTCTCGTTACTTGTGTCAGTTAAAAGAATAATAGGATTATTTGCCACCGAATCTGACTGATTGCTAGCGACGACTTGCTCCACAAAAGGATCCATAAACCACAAGGTTTGACCATCTGCCACCAATAAATTCTCATCTGGTTCATCCACTCGCCACAACATGAAATGAGGTTGTTTCAGAATAAGTTCACCACTGGCCTCCTGCAACACTTCTTTCTGAGCATCCGTAACGACTTGCTCGAAGCTAGCTGAAAATGTTTTCAACTTGGACAGTATAGCTTTAAGCTCGACTGCGGCTTTGTCTTGTTGCAAGGAAATTTTTGCTTGATCAATATTGCTATTCACTTCCTCAGCAAACGCAACATTTAAGCCTATTGAAGAAAATGTACTGACTAAAAGCAGTGTTGCAAGTGACATTTTTTTTAAACGAGAATTTTTTAAACTAATTCGATTCAAACTACTATCCCTTAGGTGGTGGAGGAGCTAATACCTCTCTTGTGCCGTTATGGCCTGCTGCACTTACGACGCCACTGAGTTCCATTTGTTCCACTAATCTGGCTGCTCTATTGTAACCAATTCTGAATTTCCGCTGCACACTTGACACAGAGGCACGTCTAGATTCTGTAACAAAAGATACAGCTTCATCGTAAAACGCATCATATTCTTGATCACCTCCCTCTGGTTGCTCGCCAGGTAACAAGGTTTCAGCACTAGCATCGCCATTAAGAATTTCGTCGATATATTCGGGTTCGCCACGCTTTTTCCAATCGGCTACTACTGCATGAACTTCATGGTCATCAACAAAAGCACCGTGAACTCGTGTAGGAACACCAGTACCAGGCGGCAAATACAGCATATCTCCCATGCCTAACAAGGCTTCCGCACCTTGTTGGTCAAGAATGGTTCTAGAGTCTATTTTCGAAGATACTTGGAACGCGATTCGCGTGGGAATATTCGCTTTGATTAAGCCTGTAATAACATCAACCGAAGGACGCTGTGTTGCTAACACTAGATGAATGCCAGCTGCCCTAGCCTTTTGTGCAATTCTCGCAATGAGTTCTTCTACTTTTTTGCCCACAATCATCATCATGTCAGCAAATTCATCCACTACAACAACGATGCTGGGCAGTTTTTCTAAGTCTGGCGCTATAGTTTCCATACTTTCTTCAAATTGCCATAATGGATCTTTGATAGGTTGCCCTTCTTCGATGGCTTTGCGAACTTTTGCGTTGTAGCCTTTAAGGTTCCTGACGCCTAGCGCAGACATCAAGCGATACCGACGCTCCATCTCACCAACACACCATCTTAATGCATTAGCTGCTTCTTTCATGTCTGTGACAACTTCAGCCAACAGATGAGGAATGCCCTCATAAACAGAAAGTTCAAGCATCTTAGGATCAATCATGATCATACGAACATCTTCAGGTGATGACTTGTAGAGCAAACTTAAAATCATCACGTTTACGCCAACTGATTTTCCCGAACCAGTGGTTCCCGCTACAAGTAAATGGGGCATTTTACCTAAATCTACGACCACAGGTTTACCCGAAATATCCGCTCCAAGCACCATGGTTAGCGGAGAATCATTCTTTTGAAACACATCACACTCAATAACTTCACTCAATCGCACCATTTCACGATTTTTATTTGGCAATTCGAGTCCAATAACTGATTTACCCGGTATAACTTCAACGACCCGCACTGATAATGCCGACATGGCTCTGGCTAAGTCTTTGGATAATCCTGAAATACGGCTAACTTTCACCCCAGGAGCTAGATCAAGTTCAAACCTCGTGATAACCGGTCCCGGATAAACTCCCACTACGCGGGCTTCAATATTGAAATCAGCCAACTTTTCTTCGACTAACCGAGATATGCCATCCAATTCTTCCTGTGAGATAGGGTTTAGTACTTTATCTGCTCTATCAAGAAGTTCAAAAGAAGGCATAGGGCCAAGAGATTCATCAATATCTTTGGATTCGGGTTTATCTTGAGGTGTTATGACAGTGGGCTCTACTTTAGCTTTTGGCTGTTTCGCTTTCTTGTCAGTTTTAGTGCCTGAAATTTTACGTTTTAATTCCGCAACGGATAAAATACTAGGCTTTTCATCCGGCACATCTTCATCTTGGTCTGAGAAGACTTCATCAGGAATTCCAAAATGCCGCGTATCAGGCGGAGGTGAGTTTGCAAAATTATCACTTTCAGCTTTATTGCCAAGAGATATTGGGGTGTTTCTGGCAGTATCTGCTGCCGATTCTTCTTTTGGCTTAAAAGCTAAACGCGCGATTGGACTTTGTTTTATAAGCTTTGGTGCACGATAAGTTGCAATAACTGAAGCGATGCTAAACTGGCCAATTTTGTCAATTACAGTTAACCAAGACACTCCCGAGACCAAGGTAACCCCAGTCAGCAAGAAAGAAAGTAGCAATAAAATTGTGCCAGCAATACTAAAGTAGGGTATCAAAGCGCTACTAATAACATCCCCGACCATTCCCCCGGCCGAAAAGTAAAATATATCATCAAAGTTGATGCTCAATACGCCTGTCATACCAATGACGAACAGAATTGTGCCAATTATTCTGAGGCCAATGGTGAGATAGTCGATTTGGACCAGGCTCTTGGCCTGCTGAAAAAAGAACCAGCCTAAAAATGCAATTAAAAATGGGACTACATAAGCGAAACGACCAAAACCAAAGAATAAGATATCAGCAAACCACGCGCCAATTGGGCCAACCCAGTTTTTCACATTAGATTGAAGCCCAGCCTGACTCCAGCTAGGGTCGGCCTCATGAAATGAAGCAAGTGCTAATAGTGTAAAGAATGCAAATGCGCCTGAAATAATCATGCCCACTTCCATTATTCTTTGAATCCCCGATAAACGCGCCATAACTTTAATGTCTATTTTTCGTTGTTGTTTTTATCACTTTCTTTAGCCCTCTACCTTACCAGTCAGCAACTGAAAATCCTAGTTAACAGCGCCTTTATCATTGCGTTTTTAAGGATTAAGAACGCAGGTTGATTCTTAATTGACCAGTGTGCTTCACTTCTTCCATTACTACATAGGTTCTGGACTCACTTACCCCAGGTAAACGCAACAATGTATCCCCAAGCAGCTTTCTATAGCTTGACATATCCGCGACTCTGGCTTTGAGTAAAAAATCAAAATTTCCAGATACCAAATGGCATTCTTGTATATCATCATGAATTCTCACCGCAGCAGAAAACTCTTCAAAAATATCAACAGAAGTTTTGCTTAACGTAATTTCAACGAAGACTAACATCGCAGCGCCCAACAAATTGGGATCTAAGATCGCATGATAGCCTTTGATATACCCTTGTTGCTCTAGTCGTTTAACCCTTTCTAGACAAGGGCTAGGACTAAGCCCGACTTGCTTCGATAAATCAACATTAGATAATTTTCCATTTTTTTGTAGTTCTATTAATATGTTTCGGTCAATTCTATCGAGGTGTTTGGGAGTTTTTACTAGCATATTTAATACCGCATTATCCATTAGTTACAGCATTATATTCCACGCTTAATAAAAATACAGAATTAATATTTTCAAATTCTCACCTATACTAGCTTTTTACATTCAATCGAATATAAGGGCTTCGAAATGTTAATTGGTGTACCTAAAGAAATAAAAAATCACGAATATCGCGTTGGTTTGACGCCGGCGGCAGTAAAAGAGTTTGTTACTTTTGGCCATGAAGTGATGGTTGAAGACAATGCGGGTGCTGCAATTGGCTTCGATAACGAACAGTATATAGCCGCAGGTGCGAGCATTAACCCGAGTGCTGAAGATATATTTGCACAAGCTGAAATGATTGTGAAAGTAAAGGAGCCTCAACCAAACGAATGCAAAATGCTTCGCGAAGGTCAAATTCTGTACACCTATTTGCATTTAGCCCCGGATCCAACACAAACCCAACTATTGGTAGAATCTGGTGCCACTTGTATCGCCTATGAAACAGTTACTGACCATCGCAATGGGCTTCCTCTACTTGCACCAATGAGTGAAGTAGCGGGTAGAATGTCGGTACAAGCAGGTGCACATTTCTTAGAAAAGGCGCACGGTGGTAGCGGCACACTCCTCGGCGGTGTGCCTGGAGTGGCTCCAGGGAAAGTATTGGTAATCGGTGGCGGTGTTGTAGGAACCAATGCAGCAAAAATGGCTATTGGATTGGGAGCAGACGTGACTATTTTAGACCGCTCCTTAACTCGCTTGCGTGAATTGGATGATATTTTTGCAAATCAGCTTAAAACTGTTTATTCCACAGTGGACGCTATCGAATATTATTCATCTAAAGCTGATCTGGTGGTTGGCGCGGTATTAATTCCCGGCGCCGCGGCACCAAAACTGCTCACTAGACAACACATTGCTGATATGAAAGAAGGTTCAGTGGTGGTTGACGTTGCTATTGATCAAGGTGGTTGTTTTGCAACGTCGAAAGCGACAACTCACCAAGATCCTGTCTATATTGTCGATGGGGTTGTTCATTATTGCGTTGCAAACATGCCAGGAGGCGTTGCCAGAACATCCACTATGGCGCTTAACAATGCTACCTTGCCTTTCGGATTAGCTTTGGCTAACAAAGGTGTTAAACAGGCTATGCTAGATGATGCACATTTACGTAATGGCTTAAACGTGCACAAAGGCAAGGTGACTTATAAAGCGGTAGTAGATGCATTAGGAGACGAGCTCAATCTTGAATACCTAGATGCAAAAGTCGCCCTAGAGCTATAACGGCTATAAACCCGCGATGGAAGCATTAATGTTAATGAGTGCTTCTAGCGGGTTGTCCGCTTTGGTGATTGGTCGTCCAATCACCATGTAACTTACGCCAGCTTGCATGGCATCAGGCGGTGTCATGATGCGCTTTTGATCACCCTGCTCTGCTCCCACTGGTCGAATACCCGGCGTTACTAACAAGAAATCAGAATCAAAATTCTGACGCAGTAACAACGCTTCTTGTGCAGAGCAAACGACGCCATCCAATCCACTTTTTTGAGTTAAATTAGCAAGGTTTAAAACCTGCTCCTGTGGAGACTCTTTGATTCCAATTGATGATAGTTGTGCTTGGTCCATACTGGTTAATACGGTAACTGCAATGAGTTTAGGACGGTCAGAACCAAAAGTCTCAAGTTGTCTAATGGCATTTTCCATCATGATCGGGCCACCAGAAGCATGAACATTCATCATCCACACACCGATATCCGCCGCTGCTAAGCAAGCCTTGCCAACTGTATTGGGGATATCATGGAATTTCAAATCTAAAAAGACATCAAACTTACGTTTTACCAACTCTTTGACTAGTTCAGGACCAAAATAGGTGAACATTTCTTTGCCTATTTTTAAGCGGCACTGGCTATTGTCTAACTGAGATACAAAATTTAATGCTTGTAGTTTGTTGTCAAAATCCAAAGCGACTATGACTTTAGGATCTGGCACAGTTGAACCATCTAATTTCGGGTCTTGCATTTACTACTATTCTCCATCTAACCCTTTGATTGGTTTTACCACTCCCCATTTTTTGCACGAGGGGCATAACCAATGAATTTGACGACCAGCGAAGCCACAGCTGGTGCAACGATATTTGGGTCGCATCTTAATTTGCTCTTCAACCAGCCCTTTGACCATGGACAAGCTCTCTTTTGTTTTCTCATCCACTTCGTCTTCGAGGAAAAAGCCCATCAGTGTCTTAAACCCTTTCATGGTGGGTGTTTTCTTTAGCTGCTCGAATAACACTTCCTCTGCTACTTGTGTATTTTGCTTTTTCGCAAGCAATTTTACTTTGGCTAAATAGGATGTCGCACATTGTTGCCAGTACTTTTCTAGAATTTCTTCTAGTTGCCCATCGTATCCAAGCTTTTCAGCACACACTTCCAGCAAAGGAACAGCTTCACTAAACCAGGTAATATCTCTGACGGGAACTTCCTTTAGATAATCAATTGCTAATTGATATTTTTCTTGCTTGATAGCTAAATCACCAGAAATAAGCCAAGGTCTGACTGCATGTTCATCTGCTGAGATGGCTTTTTGCAAACTCACTTCAGCTTTGTCGAATTCTGATGATTTAAGTAATTTGAGCGCTTGCTCACAATAAAAATGGGATATACGGTTACACAGTTCATCACTGTCTCCATGACATTCCATCATTTTTTCGCCCAACTCTATTGCGCGGTCCCATTCTTTGGTAGTTTGGTAGATGCTAAATAATTGTTTTTGCGCATCAAGTAAATGTTTGTCGCTATCTAATAGTTTTAAAAACGCATTTTCTGCGCGTTCCAAGAATCCTGCCAGCATATAATCTCGTCCCAACTCTCGCAGCGCTTGCTGATTTTGGCTTTCGGACAACACTTGATTACTAACCAGATTTTGATGAACACGTATAGCCCTATCCAGTTCTCCTCGATGCCGGAAAAAATTACCCATGGCAATATGGGTTTCCACCGTATCGCTGTCAACATTCATCATTTTAATTAATGTATCAACGGCTTTATCCGGTTGATCGGAAAGTAGAAAATTCAGACCTTTATAATAATGTCGCGACAAAATACTAGATTGTTTTCGTTGTGCTTGGCGAACACTATTGCGGCCCATTACATAGCCGTATCCAGCTGCAACGGGTAGAAGAAGAAACAACAATTCAAGCATAGGTATTAATTTTCTATTTTGATGAGGTTTTTATTTTGTCTCTCTAAGGACCCAATTCGCCACTTGAGACGCATCCAAATAAGACTAAATATTAAAGAACTTAGAATAACGCCGACGGTAAAAAATGCGACTAACAGCATCGACAGTCTCATTTCAATCGTATTCAACAAATAATCGAACACCACTAATTGATCATTTTTAGCGCCTAACATTCCAGCCACAAGCAGCACGATAATAAAAATGACAACGATTAGAAATATTTTCAAGCTATAAACCTCTGGAAGACAGTATGACTGTATAAAGCTATAAGTGACTATGCCCTATAGTATAGAAGAATGAGTTACTTTGTCACGCAAACAAAAACGGCATCCTTAATTGGATGCCGTTTTTTTATATATATCGAATAATCAGCTATTTAATCCTTCATTAACACGTTCTCGCAACTCTTTTCCAGGTTTGAAATGGGGAACGTATTTACCATCCAATTTGACCGTTTCGCCAGTCTTAGGATTACGCCCCACTCTCGGTGCTCTGTAGTGTAATGAAAAACTACCAAAGCCACGAATTTCAATACGCTCACCTTTTTGTAAAGTTTGCGCCATCTGTTCAAGCATCTCTTTTATTGCGAGTTCCACATCCTTAGCAGGAATATGGCGTGCTTTGTCGGCGAGTCTTTCAATGAGTTCCGATTTGGTCATAACAAGTTATTCTCCGTAAATTGAAAACATCATACCGCCGACTGAAAGAAAAATTAACTAATTTATTCTTCGCCTTTCGCCGCTTTGAAAGCTTCTGCCATAGCGTTTGCAAATCCAGCATCATCTTGCTGATTTACTTTGTCCATCGCTTCTTTTTCATCAGCTTGGTCTTTTGCTTTAACAGACAAGTTAACAGTGCGGTTCTTACGATCTACGCCCATAAACTTAGCTTCTAGATCGTCACCTACTTTAACAACTTCTGAAGCATCTTCGATACGATCAGCAGACAAGTCGCCTACTCTCACGTAACCATCTACTTCTTCAGCCAAGTTAACTGTCACGCCTTTAGCGTCGACTGCGGTAACCTTACCAGTAACGATAGCACCTTTCTTGTTATCTGTCAGATACATATTGAAGGGGTCTTCTTCAATTTGCTTAACACCTAGCGAGATACGCTCACGCTCTGGGTCAACTTGTAGAACAACAGCAGAAATCTCATCACCTTTCTTGTATTCACGAACAGCGTCTTCGCCAGTCTTGTTCCAAGAAATATCAGATAAGTGAACCAATCCATCTATGCCGCCATCAAGGCCGATAAAGATACCGAAGTCTGTGATTGATTTGATTTTGCCAGAAACTTTATCGTTCTTGTCGTGGCTCTTAGCAAACTCTTCCCAAGGATTAGCTTTACATTGCTTAAGACCAAGAGAAATACGACGACGTTCTTCGTCAATCTCAAGAACCATAACTTCAACAACGTCACCTAAGTTAACCACTTTAGATGGGTGGATGTTTTTGTTAGTCCAATCCATTTCTGAAACGTGAACCAAACCTTCTACGCCGTCTTCGATTTCAACGAAACAACCGTAGTCAGTCAAATTGGTTACAGCACCGCTTAATTTAGCGCCTTCTGGGTAACGTTCAGCAATTTCTTGCCAAGGATCGCTGCCCATTTGCTTCATTCCAAGAGAAACACGAGATTTCTCTTTGTCGAACTTAAGAACTTTAACGTTGATTTCGTCACCAACATTAACGATTTCACTTGGGTGCTTAACACGCTTCCAAGCCATATCTGTGATGTGTAGAAGTCCATCTACGCCACCAAGGTCAACGAACGCACCGTAATCAGTAAGGTTCTTAACGATACCTTTAACTTCATGACCTTCCTCAAGGTTAGCCAAAATTTGATCGCGTTCTGCACTGCTTTCTGCTTCGATAACAGCACGGCGTGACACAACAACGTTATTTCGTTTTGCATCAAGCTTGATAACTTTAAATTCGAGTTCTTTACCTTCCAAATGCGTTGTGTCGCGAACTGGGCGAACATCAACCAATGAACCTGGTAAGAATGCACGAACGGTATTAACTTCAACTGTAAAGCCGCCTTTAACTTTACCGTTAATAACACCAATAATAGTTTCTTTTTCTTCGTAAGCTTTTTCGAGTTCAACCCACGCTTCATGGCGTTTAGCTTTCTCTCTAGAAAGGATAGTCTCACCAAATCCGTCTTCTACTGCGTCTAGAGCAACATCTACAGTGTCACCGATTGCAACTTCAAGGTTGCCTTCAGCGTTTTTGAATTGCTCTACTGGAATAGCACTTTCAGATTTAAGACCTGCATCAACAAGAACGATGTCTTTGTCGATTGAAACGATAGTACCTTTTACGATGGCACCTGGACGTGTTTCGAGTTCTTTCAAACTCTCTTCAAATAATTGAGCAAAATTTTCAGTCATAGCTTACTTTAATAAATACTTTTATATTGACATTCACGTAAAGTTCCCGTTAACGTGGGGTTGTTATTCATGACCAGACAATCCTTTATCTAGCGTGTTTTAACGTATAAGTAGAATATAATTAGCTAGCAGCTTTCAGTTTTTCTGCTACAAATTCTTCTACCTTTTCAAGCACTTGCTCTATGGATAATGCCGTAGAATCAAGAATAAACGCATCGTCTGCCGGCACAAGTGGTGCCACAGCTCGGGTTGCGTCTCGCTCGTCCCTCGCCTGTATGTCGGCTAAAAGGCGCGCAATGTTAACATCATGGCCTTTGTCTTTCAACTGAAGATACCTTCGTTGGGCTCTCTCTTCAGCGCTGGCAGTTAGATAAATCTTGGCATCCGCTTTGGGGAAAACAACGGTTCCCATGTCGCGGCCATCGGCAACTAGACCGGGTTCTTGTTTAAACGCGCGTTGTCGTCTTAACAAGGCTTCGCGAATACGTGGTAGTGACGCCACTTTGGATGCGACGCTGCCAACCTCTTCATTACGAATAGAATAGGTAACGTCTTCTCCTTCAAGCACTATCTTGCAACCGTTTTCGTTGGTCTCAAAATTCACATCTAGATTGCTGGCTAAAGGCACTAGTCCAGCTTCATCATTACAATCAATTTGATGATGTAAAGAAGCGATGGCTAAAACACGGTAGATTGCACCACTATCGAGAAAATGCCAGTTAAGCTTTTTAGCTAGTAACGCACTGACTGTTCCTTTTCCTGCACCACTTGGTCCATCAATTGTAATTACCGGGGATTGCTGCATTGCCTCTCCTGAGGTCTCATAAAAATCGGGCGCAATTATACGCCTTAAACCTATATAAGCAATCAATGTCACAATAATTTAACGTTTAGTAACGATTGAATGCGAGGAGAGACAATTTATCGAAAGATTAAGGGTTACAAATACTCGCTAATCGTTGGAAGTAGTCGGGAAATGTTTTCGCAGTGCAACCAGGATCGTTAATAATCACAGCAGTATTGCTAAGAGCGACTAAGGAAAAGCACATGGCGATTCGGTGGTCGTCGTAAGTGTCTATATCTGTTTCAATGAGATTATCGACAGGCGTTACTTCGATAAAATCTTGACCTTCAACTACCCTAGCCCCTAATTTTTTCAATTCAGTGGCCATCGCGGCAAGCCTATCAGTTTCTTTCACTCGCCAATTATAAATATTGGACATACGAGTGGTTCCCTTTGCAAACAGAGCTGTGGTTGCAATTGTCATTGCGGCATCGGGAATATGGTTCATGTCCATGTCAATGGCAGTTAAAGGTGCTCCGGTTACTTCAATGAATTCGTCACCCCAACGAATTTTGGCTCCCATGGCCTCAAGTACGTCAGCAAATTTTATATCACCCTGAACACTTTTAGCCCCTACTCCGGTAACTTTTACTGTGCCACCTTTAATCGCCCCGGCGGCCAAAAAATAGGAAGCAGATGACGCGTCACCTTCTACCATGAAATTGCCCGGAGAAATATAGGTTTGATTTCCTTTAACGTAGAAATGTTGGAAATTGGTATTTTCTACTTCGATACCAAACTGAGCCATGGTATTCAATGTGATGTTGATGTAGGGCTTGGAAACTAGTTCACCGATAATCGTTATGCGAGTATCTTGTTCAAATAAAGGCGCAGCCATCAACACAGCCGTAAGAAACTGACTTGAAACACTGCCATCGACTTGAATTTCTCCACCATTGAGGGCAGATCCAAGTATTTTTAACGGAGGGTAACCCTCATTTTTCAAATACTTGATACGCGCTCCGGCTTGAGTTAACGCATCTACTAAGGCTCCGATAGGTCGCTCTTCCATTCGAGGTTCGCCTGTCAGCGTAAAAGTTCCCTCCGAAGCAGCTAAAGCAGCACAAAGTGGGCGCATTGCAGTGCCTGCATTACCCAAAAACAGCTCTGCTTCGTTAACATTTTCAAAACGCCCAGCATTGCCTTCAACCCAACATTCAGTTTTGTCATCTGAGAGTCTATATTTAACTCCCAGTAACTTTAATGCGCTGAGCATATGTCGAATATCATCACTATCAAGCAAATTAGTAAGGTGAGTTTCACCTTGTGCAAGAGCGGCTAGCAAAAGTGCACGGTTTGATAAGCTTTTCGAGCCTGGAACATTCACTTGGCCATTTACGCTGGCAATAGGCTCAAGCCTTAGCTGTTTCATTTTAATTCTTTCCTACTTAATAATTTATTTGATCGAGTATGACGAATAGATTGAAGATCTTTTAGCCGTATTTTTTTGCAAAGTCATGCATAAATTCAACTAAGGTTTTTACGCCTTCTATCGGCATTGCGTTATATATACTTGCGCGCATTCCACCGACTATTCTGTGTCCTTTTAACGCTTTTAAGCCTGCATCTTCAGATTCTCTTAAAAACATGGAGTCTAAAGTTGGATCAGCTAAATGAAAGGGAACATTCATACGAGAGCGATACTGAAGCTCTACCTTATTGGAGTAAAAATCATTGTCATCTATGCATTCATATAGCAATTTTGATTTTTCGGCATTGTGTTTTTCAATGCTTTCAATACCTCCAGACTCGAGCAACCATTCGAATACCAAACCCGCTAGATACCAAGCAAAAGTAGGCGGTGTATTGTACATAGAATCATGTTTTTTTATCACATCATAATTCATGATATTCGGTGTCTGTAATCTAGCATTTCCGATTAAGTCTTCTCGAACAATCACTACTGTTAGTCCCGAAGGGCCTATGTTCTTCTGAGCACCGGCATATATTAACCCATAGTCATTGATGTCAATTTTTTTTGATAAAATATTGGATGACATATCGGCAACAATCGGAACCTTGCCGGTATTGGGTATCCAATCTATTTCCACACCTTCGACGGTTTCATTTGGGCAATAGTGGAAATATGCAGCGTTATCATTCAATTGCCACTCAGATTGGGACGGAACTGAAGTTCTTTGGCCTGCTAAATTATCCGCAATTATATTGGTATCTAGAAAATTATTCGCTTCAGCGACAGCCCCTTTCGACCAAGAGCCGGTTACCAGAAAATCAGCACTCGCCCCTTGTCCAGACAAATTTAAAGGAACCGCAGAAAACTGACCTCTGCCCCCACCATGCATAAATAAAATTTTGTAATTATCTGGAACATTAAGCAGTTGTTTTAAATCTGCTGTTGCTTTCTCAGCAACGCCAATATACTGCTTACTTCTGTGACTCATTTCCATCACAGAGCACCCTTGTTCATTCCAGTTAATAAACTCTCGTTGGGCTTTTTGCATCACCGGAGCCGGTAGCATGGCAGGACCAGCACTAAAATTGAATATCTGTGTCATTGTTGCGGATCTTATATAAAAAGAGCGGTTAAAAAACCGCTCATAGTATTATTCAGATTGGATTATTTATTCTTTGTCATCCGAGTCTGAGGTATCAGTAGCAGATGAATCATTATCATTCGAATCTGATGCTTCAGCAGTTTCTACCACCTCTCCATCGTCCAATTCGTCTAAATCTTCTGATTCAATTTCTTCAATACGCTGCAAACCAACCACATGTTCGTCTGTTGCAGTGCGAATTAACCTAACACCTTGTGTATTACGACCTACGGTGGATACTTCATCAACACGCGTTCGAACCAAGGTGCCTTGATCACTGATCAACATCATTTCTTGACCATCGACAACCTGCACAGCACCAACAACCGCGCCATTCCTATCTGAAACTTTGATAGAAACCACGCCTTGGGTTGCTCTGCTCTTCGCCGGATAGTCTGCCAGAGGAGTTCGTTTACCAAAACCGTTTTCAGTTGCCGTTAAGATAGCACCGTCACCTCTAGGTACGATTAGAGAAACGACTTTTTGTCCTTCTTGCAGTCGAATACCACGAACACCTGTCGCCGTTCTTCCCATAGGTCGAAGTGCTAACAGTTCCTCGCCAGTTTCAGGATCAAGTTTAACTAAGCCGGTTTCGCTATCGCGTTGTTTTTCATTGAAGCGTACGACTTTACCTGCATCGGAAAACAACATAATGTCATTTTCACCCTCAGTTATATCAACGCCAATAAGTTCGTCACCTTCATTCAAGTTAACCGCAATAATACCGTTAGCTCTTGGGCGAGAATAAGAGGTTAATGCCGTTTTCTTAACTGTGCCGTTGGCAGTTGCCATTAGTACATATTTGCCTTCTTCAAATTCTTGAATTGGCAATATGGCGGTAATTCTTTCATTTTCCTCTAGCGGAAGAATATTGATGATGGGTCGACCACGTGCATTACGACTAGCCAGCGGCAAATTATAGACTTTCAACCAATATAAGCGGCCTCGTGTTGAGAAACACAAGATATGATCGTGCGTATTTGCTACCAGCAATTTTTCAATGAAATCTTCATTTTTCATCTTAGTGGCAGATTTACCTTTACCACCGCGTCGCTGAGCTTCATAGTCGGATAATTTTTGGTACTTGACGTAACCTTCGCGAGAAAGTGTTACCACGACATCTTCGCGTTCAATCAAGTCTTCAAGGTCAATATCGTGACTAGCTGCCGTTATTTCAGTGCGTCTTTCATCACCAAACTCATCTCGGACTTTTTCTAACTCTTCGCGAATGACTTCCATAAGACGCTCAGAACTAGCCAGTATATGAAGCAATTCAGCAATAATATCGAGTAACTCTTTGTACTCTGCCAGTATTTTGTCGTGTTCCAAACCTGTTAGCTTGTGCAAGCGCAAATCGAGAATGGCTTGAGCTTGTTGTTCTGTCAGGAAGTATTCGCCTTCATGAATGCCGTATTGAGGCTCCAACCAATCAGGTCTTGCTGCGTCATCACCCGCTCTTTCGAGCATTTCAGCAACATCTCCAAGAGGCCAACCGCGAGCTATTAACGAGGCTTTTGCATCACTTGGGCTTTGTGAAGCTTTGATTAACTCGATTATTTCATCGATGTTAACTAATGCTATCGCTAAACCTTCTAAAATATGGGCACGGTCCCGCGCTTTTTTCAGTTCAAATACCGTTCTGCGTGTAACCACTTCACGTCTATGCAGAATAAAGGCTTCAAGCGCTTCTTTAAGATTAAATACGCGAGGCTGATTATTGTCTAATGCGACCATATTGATGCCAAACACAGTTTGCAATTGTGTTTGGGCATATAAATGGTTCAGCAGCACTTCGCCAGACTCGTTGCGCTTGACCTCGATAACAATGCGCATGCCATCTTTATCAGATTCATCACGCAGAGCCGAGATGCCTTCGATTTTTTTCTCTTTTACCAACTCAGCAATTTTTTCTATTAATCTGGCTTTATTAACTTGGTAAGGAATTTCATGAACAATAATGGTTTCTTTACCATTATCTTCTGTTTCAATTTCTGCTCGCGCGCGCATGTATATTTTGCCGCGCCCTGTTCTGTAGGCTTCGTCAATTCCCTTACGTCCACTAATTAGAGCCGCGGTAGGAAAATCTGGACCCGGTATATGCTCCATAATTTCTTCGATTGACATATCCGGGTTGTCAATCAGAGCAATACAACCATTCACCACTTCGGTTAAGTTGTGAGGAGGAATATTGGTAGCCATACCAACAGCGATACCAGATGAACCATTGACTAACAGGTTTGGTACCTTGGTAGGTAAAACTTCTGGAATTTGTTCAGTGTTATCGTAGTTGGGAACAAAATCTACGGTCTCTTTTTCGAGATCAGCTAACAATTCATGAGCAATTTTTGCCATGCGAACTTCGGTGTAACGCATCGCGGCTGCTGAGTCTCCATCGACGGAACCGAAGTTACCTTGGCCATCGACCAGCATGTATCGCAAAGAAAAAGGTTGCGCCATTCTAACGATAGTATCGTAAACAGCTGAATCACCATGTGGATGGTATTTACCGATAACGTCACCCACTACACGGGCTGACTTTTTGTATGGCTTATTAAAATCATTTTTCAATTCGTTCATCGCGAATAAAACGCGACGGTGAACTGGTTTTAAGCCATCTCTTACATCTGGTAGTGCGCGTCCAACAATTACGCTCATTGCGTAGTCTAGATAAGAGTTTTTTAACTCTTCTTCTATATTGATGGGGAGGATTTCATTAGCGTTGTCGCTCATATATTAGCCGTGTCCCTAATTTTATTATCTGAATTTACTTGTTGGGTTGCATAGTCGCGTTTTCAACAAGATCAACTTCACTTATTTGTGGGTTTGGATCCATCAACAATTCTATCATTGAGAAATCAAAATAAATAGCCATGATCAGTTCATATAGTGTTCAATCAAACAAGTTTTCAGCATATATAGGGGTTATATGTCTGGTTTAATATCCATTCTGCACCTTATAATGTGATCAGAAGGCATATTTTTGACGATTTGAGAGCAAAATGGCGAATAACGATTTGGACGGCAATGTCGACATTTCCGAAATAGATAAATTTTCTGCATTGGCCTCCCGTTGGTGGGATCAAGCCGGAGAGTTCAAACCTTTACATGAAATTAATCCACTACGGTGTGATTTCATTATGCGCCATAGTGATGGTGTATTTGGTAAACGATTAATCGATGTGGGTTGTGGCGGTGGCATTCTGGCTGAATATTTAGCCCGACAAGGTGCTGATGTAACCGGCATTGATATGGCTGAGCAGTCATTGGAGGTGGCTAAACTTCACAGTCTTGAAACGGGTGTCAAAGTTGATTATCAGCTCACTACTGCGGAACAAAAGGCGCAAGATGCTGCTCAGCAATTTGATATCGTCACTTGCTTGGAAATGTTAGAACACGTTCCGGATCCAGAATCAGTCGTTAACGCTTGCGCTAAAATGGTCAAGCCCAATGGTCATGTTTTTTTCTCTACATTAAATCGCAACATTAAATCTTATTTGATGGCAATATTAGGTGCTGAGTATGTCCTGAACTTAGTACCTAAAGGCACTCATCAACATGACAAATTTATCAAACCATCTGAATTGATGGGCTGGATAGACGATACAAATTTGGTAACACAACACATAACCGGTTTACACATGAATCCATTTAGTCGCCAATATTATTTGTCAGATTCAAATGTGGATGTAAATTACATCATTCATTGCACTCGTGTTGGTGACAATTAGTATGCAAAAACCCGATTTCAAAGCGGTTCTCTTCGATTTAGATGGCACCCTTTTAGATACTGCCCCCGATTTAGGAAATGCGTTAAATCACGTCCTGAGCAGTTTTCATCGACCTTTGTGTAAATATCAAGAATATAGAAACATTGCTTCTGACGGTGCCAAAGGGCTTTTAGAGCTAGGATTTGGTGAAGATATTGTTCATATCGACTTTGATAAAGCTCGGCAAAAATTATTAGATTTTTATGAGGATAATATTTGTCGAGAAACCCAACCTTTTAGCGGTGTTATAAGTTGTTTGGAATCACTCAACGAAATGCAATTACCCTGGGGAATTGTGACCAACAAGCCGGGTTGGTTGACAGATAAACTACTCACTCATTTTCCTATAATGGCATCTTGTGGTTCGGTAATCAGCGGTGACTCTTTGCCGAAACGAAAACCGGATCCACTGCCACTGTTAACTGCTGCTAAACAATTAGCCGTTGAGCCAGAAGATACCTTATATATCGGTGATGCCATTCGAGATATCGAGGCAGCTAATGCGGCACAAATGATAAGTGTTATTGCTCGCTATGGATATATTGATAAAAATGAAGATCTAACAAGATGGAAAGCTGATCACACGATTGACGCCATGGAAGAGTTCTGGCAGCTTTAATGGAGGGTAGGTTATTTAACCATCAAGATTGTGAAGGCTTTGTTAATAGAAATGTGCACAAAAAGCACTCAACACCATATATAGTGGTCAAATTTAGAACTGGCACCATATATCGTGAAATTCTAATAACATTTTTTTTAATCCAAAAAAGTTTATCGAAGAAAAAAATATCCGATTTTACTTGATTTTGCGTTAGACCACCTTGTTTAATAGCCTTTAATGTTAGTTGTCACTAACCTAAAATAAAGTTGTATTTTTCTTAACCTTCAAACCCAACATATTGGGTTGCATTACCACTAAAACCTCATTATCTTGTGCTTGCCTATAGTTTTGATAACGATTGAACTAGGCATCAAAGATAGTTTATACAAATAATTAAAACGTACCCGTTATTTAGGTCACTTTAGATTAATAACGAGGTATTTGCGCTAATTCACAAAAAATGGCAATCAGAATGAATAATAATCTTAACGTCACCAAAAGAAATGGCGAACGAGAAGTACTCGATCTCGATAAAATCCATCAGGTAGTCACATGGGCAGCAAAAGGCCTTCACAACGTATCCGTATCACAAGTCGAAATTAAAGCTCATTTACAATTTTACGATGGCATTTCTACGGAAGTTATTCATGAAACTATGATCAAATCAGCAGCAGATTTGATTTCTACTGACTCTCCAGATTATCAGTACCTTTCTGCTCGCCTAGCCGTTTTTCATCTACGTAAAAAAGCCTATGGTCAATTCGAACCACCTGCTCTTTTTGATCATGTCACCAATATGGTTGCCAAAGGCAAGTACGATAAACACATACTCGAAGACTACAGCCGTGAAGAACTAGAAGAATTAGATGAATATCTTGACCACTGGCGTGACATGGACTTTAGCTATGCAGCAGTTAAACAGCTAGAAGGAAAATATCTGGTCCAAAACCGAGTAACAGGTGAAATATATGAGAGTGCACAGTTCTTATACATACTCGTTGCCGCATGTCTTTTTGCGAATTATCCCAAAGAAACACGTTTGGATTATATAAAACGCTTTTACGATGCCGTTTCTAAATTCAAAATATCACTGCCTACCCCCATTATGTCTGGCGTTAGAACCCCTACTCGCCAATTCAGTTCGTGTGTATTAATAGAGACCGGAGATAGCTTAGATTCAATTAATGCCACCGCCAGCGCAATCGTTAAGTATGTCAGCCAGAGAGCCGGCATTGGCGTGAATGCGGGTCGAATTAGAGCACTGGGAAGCGAAATTCGCGGTGGTGAAGCCTATCATACGGGTTGTATTCCATTTTATAAGTATTTCCAAACTGCTGTTAAAAGCTGCTCTCAAGGCGGTGTGCGTGGTGGAGCCGCAACTTTATTCTATCCAGTTTGGCATCTCGAAGTAGAATCACTACTGGTGCTTAAAAATAATCGCGGTGTAGAGGAAAACCGTGTCAGGCATTTGGATTACGGTGTGCAATTCAATAAATTAATGTACACGCGTATGATCAAAGACCAGCACATTACCTTGTTCAGCCCATCAGATGTGCCAGGACTATATGATGCCTTCTTTGCTGATCAAGATGAGTTTGAAAAACTTTACGTAAAATATGAACAAGATCCAAGCATTCGTAAAAAGCAAATTAAAGCCGTTGAGTTATTCAGCTTGTTTATGCAAGAAAGAGCGAGCACGGGTCGAATCTATCTTCAAAACGTCGATCACTGCAATACGCACAGTCCGTTTGACCCCAAGGTAGCACCTGTTCGTCAAAGTAACTTGTGTTTAGAAATTGCGCTTCCTACAAAACCGTTAGAGCATGTTAACGATGAAAACGGTGAAATAGCACTTTGTACGCTTTCTGCATTTAATTTAGGTGCCATTGAAAGTTTAGATGAATTTGAGGAAATGGCCGATCTTGCGGTTAGAGCCTTGGATAGCTTGTTAGATTATCAAGACTACCCAGTACCAGCAGCCCGTCATGCTTCAATAGGACGAAGAACCCTTGGAATAGGTGTAATCAATTTCGCTTACTACCTTGCTAAACACGGTAAGAAATACTCAGATAAAAGCGGTAATGGTCTGATTCACAGAACCTTTGAAGCGATGCAATATTATTTGCTTAAAGCATCTAATAACCTCGCGAAAGAAAAAGGTGCTTGTCCTAAATTTAATGAGACAACCTACTCCAAAGGTGTCTTGCCAATTGATACTTACAAAAAAGATTTGGATAAGGTGTGTAACGAACCCCTGCATTATGATTGGGATACGCTGCGTAAAGATATAGTCGAACATGGTCTAAGAAACAGCACGCTTTCAGCGCTAATGCCCTCTGAAACCTCTTCACAGATTTCAAATGCGACCAATGGTATTGAACCACCACGTGGTCATATCAGTATCAAATCAAGTAAAGACGGCGTGCTAAAACAAGTCGTGCCTGA
Organism: uncultured Alteromonadaceae bacterium; assembly: GCA_947503265.1. Taxonomy (GTDB): domain Bacteria; phylum Pseudomonadota; class Gammaproteobacteria; order Enterobacterales; family Alteromonadaceae; genus Aliiglaciecola. Next base: position 202,645 of record CANNDC010000004.1, on the reverse strand, counting down.
TTATGAGAACCTTAAAGAGCAATATGAACTACTTTGGGATATCAACTCAAATGATGGATATCTTGAATTAGTTGGTATCATGCAGAAATTTATTGACCAGACAATATCTGCTAATACTAGCTATGACCCAGGCAAGTATGAGGGCGGCAAGGTACCTATGAAGTTGCTTCTCAAAGATTTGCTTACTACCTATAAGCTGGGCATTAAAACTCTTTATTACCACAACACTCGAGATGGTGCGGCAGATTCATCACAATTGGAGCTCAAGAAAGCGGAGCAAAAACCCATGGCTCAAGAAGTCATTGTGGAAGAAGATGATGATTGTGCTGGTGGCGCCTGCAAAATTTAATTATTGAGTGATAAAAATAACGCGGAGCCCAAAAGCTCCGCTTTCTAATGATTTATTTTAGAGTAGTTATAATAAATGAAATATACCACTTTTAATCCAAAGCGAACTAATCCACTAGTCGAACCGATGTTTTTTGGTAATCCAGTGAATGTGGCTCGCTACGATCAACAAAAACACCCTATCTTCGAAAAGCTAATAGAAAAGCAAATCAGTTTTTTCTGGCGACCAGAAGAAGTGGATGTGAGTAAAGATCGTGTTGATTTTCAATCGCTAAGTGAATCAGAAAAGCATATTTTCATTTCAAATCTAAAATATCAAACACTACTAGATTCAGTACAAGGTCGCAGCCCAAACATTGCGTTTCTGCCAATACTATCATTGCCAGAACTTGAAACTTGGACTGAAACCTGGTCTTTCTTTGAAACTATACACTCTCGTTCATACACACATATTTTGCGTAATTTGTTTGCTGATCCTAGCCCTATTTTCGACGATATAGTGGCAAATGAGCATATCAAGAAGCGTGCTGGCGATATTTCAAAATATTACGATGATTTGATTTTCTTAACGCAACTTTGGCAGACTCAAGGTGAAGGTGTGCATACCATTGATGGGGTTGCGTACACAGTGACAATGCGCGAATTGAAGAAAAAACTTTTCTTGTGCATGAACTCAGTCAATGCCTTAGAGGCCATTCGTTTTTACGTTTCATTTGCCTGCACATTTGCTTTTGCTGAAAGAGAGCTGATGGAAGGTAACTCCAAAATTATCCGTTTAATTGCACGTGATGAAAACCTTCATCTAACCTCAACACAGCACATCCTTAACTTATGGATTAAAGGCAAAGATGATCCTGAAATGGCTGAAATTGCAGAAGAGTTAAAGGATGAAGCAAAGGCCATATTTATGCTAGCGGTTGATCAGGAAAAAGAATGGGCAAGTTATCTTTTCGAACAAGGCTCTATGATTGGCTTGAACAAGGACATTTTATGTCAGTACGTAGAGTACATAGCGAATCACAGAATGTCGGCAATAGGCATGGGACAACCATTTGATATCTCGACCAATCCATTACCTTGGATGAATAATTACCTTAACTCTGACAATGTGCAAGTTGCTCCTCAAGAGTCTGAGATCAGTTCTTATTTAGTCGGGCAAATTGATTCTGAAGTCAACGCCGATGACTTTGGTGATTTTGACCTTTAACGCCCCCTATCAATGTCTGAACCTCAAAAACAATATGTGATCACGCTTAGTGATCACATTTCTATTCAGCACGATCCTAAAGACACCGTATTGGAGAGTCTTGAAAAACAAAATATAGACATTCATTATCATTGTAGAGAAGGATTTTGTGGTGCTTGCCGAAGCAAGTTACTTGAAGGCGAGGTAGATTATACCACCGACCCGTTGGCCTTTATTGACGATGACGAATTTTTACCTTGTTGTACAAAACCTGTGGGTGATATCAAAATAAAAATCGAGCAATAGCGACAATCAGTTCAGATTTTTGCCATAACTGGCTAAAATCGTCACGCAAAATATCAAAAACGCCTATACTTCAATTCAACAATTACTTGCTTTAATAACCAAATCAATACAATATAGTTAACATTATACATTTAACTAATTAACAATTATGTTGGTAAATACGCAGTCCCTTATCCTAATGAAGAGAGCGCACCAGACGTTTTCAGGTAGCTGTGTTCGACAACATTTATTGCTCTTCTTGGCAGTGCTTTTTCTGTTATTCAACACAAATACGTTTGCTAATTCACAAGTTAAAAAGCTAACTTGGGCTCATGTTTATGAACAGAGCGAGCCTTTGCACAAATGGGCTGTATGGGCTGCAAATGAAATCAATTCACGTTCAAATGGACGGTTTGTTATCGATGTTTTTCCGGCGTCCATTTTGGGAAAAGAGGCTGAACTTAATCAAAGCCTTAGTTTAGGCACGGTAGACATTATCTACACAGGCACCAGCTTTGCCGGACAAAACTACCCTCCCATGTCGCTATCTGAGCTTCCTTACGTTTTTCGAGATTATCAGCATTGGCAAAAATTTAACGCCAGCGAATTATTTACTGAGATGAAACAAGGATACAGGGAGGCGACAAACGGAAATAAAATTCTCGGTAATAACTATTATGGTCAGCGACATTTAACCTCAAACAAACCTATTGTTTTGCCCTCTGACATGGAAAACTTGAAGCTTCGGGTACCTAATGCGTCTATTTATAAAATGTTTCCTCTTGCGATGAATGCAAACCCGAGCCCTATTGCTTTTTCGGAAGTTTACCTTGCATTGCAACAAGGTGTCGTCGACGCTCAAGAAAATCCGCTTCCAACTATCAAAGCAAAAAAGTTTTACGAAGTACAAAAGTACATCAGTTTAACCGGACACCTTCAAGGAAGTGTATTAACTATGTTGGCTGACCGACTTTGGTCATCGTTAACTGAAGAAGATAAAACCCTGTTTACTCAGGTGCTTGAAGAAGCTTCAAAACAAGTATCAAAAGATACTCGCCAAGCAGAAACCGACTTACTCGCTTGGTTCGAACAGCAGGGAATAGAAGTATTAAAAGTGGACAGGTCTGAATTTCGTAAACTTGTTCTGCCTAAACATGAAGCAATCAAACTAAAGATAGGAGCTGACTTCTATGACCGATTACAACGAATCGAATGAACAAGATAATTTTGAATCATTTGATTACGCCAAATACCGGTTCGAGGATTGGCTAGCATTCATCTTATTTTGGATTCTTGCCATCACAGTATTCTCACAATTTTTAAGTCGTTATGTCTTCGCCAGCCCTTTAGGTTGGACCGAAGAGTTAGCGAGATATCAACTAGTGTGTTTAGGGTTTATCGGGGGTTGTATGGGAGTAAGAAATAATACTCATATATTTGTACAACTTTTTCATCGCTGGATGTCTGATACCGTTTCTAAGTCAGTTTACATTGTTATTGCCATAGGCAACTTATCGATATTAATTATTTTGGCCTATTTTGCATTTCAAATCATACCGCTAATCCATATTCATAAAATGGCTTCACTAGATGTTCCCGTAAGTATTTTATACGGACTTATATTGGGTAGCTTGCTCATTATGATATTCAGGAGTATTCAACATCTAGCAAAACAATGGCAACAAAGGAGTGCTCGTTAATGGTGGTTACCATACTTTTAGTCTCATTGATCATTATGATCATTTTAGGCTTCCCCGTTGCCTTTGCACTCATCGCCTCCTCCCTTCTTGCTATTTTGTATAGCGGACAAGTTCCGGAATTGGTTGTTTTACACCGAATGGTAGGTGGCATGGATAGCTTCCCCTTACTTTCAATTCCTTTTTTTGTGCTTGCTGGGGCACTAATGAATTCATCAGGAATTACCACACGTATATTTGAGTTTGCGAACGCCATGGTGGGATGGATGCGAGGTGGTTTAGGCCATGTAAATATCAGTGCGTCTATATTATTTGCTGGTATGTCAGGTGCAGCTGTTGCAGATGCTGGCGGCTTGGGAGCTATCGAAGTGAAAGCGATGCGCAACAAAGGCTATGATGCAGGCTTCGCTGTCGGTGTTACAGCCGCTTCATCAACCATAGGCCCTATTATTCCACCCAGTTTGCCCATGATTATTTATGGTGTAATGGCATCTGCGTCCATCGGTCAATTGTTCGCAGCCGGATTTATACCCGGTCTACTCATGGCATTGGCACTAATGGCCATGGTTTACTACTACGCAAGAAAACGTAACTACCCTAAAGATGCTGCTTTTAGTGTTGTTCGTTTGGGTTCTAGCTTTAAAGCGGCTTTTTTATCTTTACTCACTCCGGTCATCATCATCGGTGGTATTTTATTTGGCATATTCACAGCGACTGAAGCGGCTATCGCAGCCACTGTTTACGCTTTGTTCCTTGGTGCTTTTGTGTATCGTACCTTGTCCATCAAATCTTTGGTAAAAGTCAGTATGGAGACCATTGAGACGACCAGCATTATTCTGTTAATTATTGCGGGTGCAGCTATATTTTCCTGGGTACTAACTACTCAACATGTGACCACAGAATTTACAGATTGGATGTTGACGATTACCGACAATAAGGCGCTGTTGCTTCTAATGATTACGCTTATTCTATTCGTAGTGGGTTGTTTTATGGAAACCATAGCTGCGATCACAATTCTAACACCTGTTTTGCTGCCTATTGCGGTAAGTCTAGGCATAGATCCGGTCCACTTTGGTGTAGTCATGGTGCTTAATTTAATGATCGGTCTGCTGACCCCGCCTGTAGGAATGGTACTCTACGTATTATCTAGGGTTACAGGAGTTCCATTTGAAGAATGCACCAACGCAACCATTCCCTTTGTAATTCCTTTGGTGATCGTACTGTTACTGGTGACTTTTATTCCAGACTTGTCAATGTGGCTACCAACACTCTTGTATAGATAGGATGTTATTTTTGTTCAGATAGGATGTAATTTGGCAAGTTATAAAAGGGCAATTGGTGATGTTCACTACCCCGAAATAAATTACTTTATCAAGCCATATTGTTCAGATAAGGTCTGAATGATTTCAGCTCTAGGATCATCGCTGTTTGCCAACGCTTTACCTGTAATCTTTTCAGCAATATCTTTGTAAGTAGCTGAAACATCAAGCAGTACTTCTTGAGGTAGAGGATTATTTTTAGCCAGCGCTAGCCTTTCTTTCATTCTGTTTTTATTGAGTAAAATATCTGGATCTGGAAAATGGTTGAGAAGAAATTGTCTAAACCCTTCTTTCGATTTTTCGACTATTTTACCCTGATTAAATTCTTGTTTATTCCAAATACGAGACGAATCAGGCGTTCCGACTTCATCCATGTATATCAACTTGTCTGTGCCATCAATGCCTTTGACATAACCAAATTCAAATTTAGTATCAACGAAGATTTCACCGACTGCATTCAGCGCTTTTGCGATAACATTAAAGCCTTGTTTCAACAAAGATTCATACAAATCAACATCTGATTTAGATAGGAATTTAAAAGAAGCAAAGTTATCGACAATATTGTCTCGCGTGATATTTGCATCATCGGCTTCTTGAACACCGGGTATCCCTTTCAAAATTCCTTTTGTAGAGGGTGTAATAAGCAATTCAGGGAGTTTCGAATCTTTCGTTAGCCCTTCAGGTAGCTTGATACCACAAAATTCTCGCTCACCTTGCGAATAAGCTCGCCACATTGAACCTGTTATATATTGGCGACAAATAGCCTCTATGTAGACGGGGCTGGCTTTTTGCACTATCCAAACAAGAGGGTGTGGAATATCAAGAATATGACTATCTGCTAGCCCCTGATCTTTAAAAAGGCTAAACCAGTGATTAGATACCGCATTTAACGCAGCCCCTTTCCCTGGCACTCCTTGCAAACCACCTTGACCTTGCCAAATACAGTCAAACGCAGAAATTCGGTCGCTGATCACCATTACCGCTAGTGGCGTATCTAGTGGAACAGCATAGTTTTTTTGTTTGATTAGCCGGCGGCTGTCTGCGTCAGTTAACCAATAGACAGAGCGCACTTTACCACTATGTACACTCGCATCAGTAACAATAGGCAAATCATCGTTAACAGCTAAAATAGAATTAGCAAGAGCCATTTAATTTACCTAAATATCAAGATTATCTGTGGTCATGGTTTTGGAAAATGGAGGGAAAAGCGCATTAACCTTATCAGCGTCAAATGGGTTGCTTTCATTGTCCATAAGCGTGATAGAGGTTTTTAACCCTGACTTCAGCACTTGTATTCGATAATCATCTTCATCAAGGTCCAATTCGTCGTCGTCACTAGAGAATAAGCTTCCCCACCAACCACTACTCTCTGCACCATAATTGACGAACAAGAGGCCATTCGATTTGTCTAAATCTTTAACGTTAAACCCTAACTTTCTCAATACCAACAACAAGCGAGGCCATACTAGGTCGTATTCTCCATCAACCAAATAAGCAGGGTCTCCATCTTTATTGAATCCAAGTTCCATTGCGAAACCGCTACGAATTTGCTCAATTCTCTTGATATCGGCTAATCTCACTTGTTTTTCATAATGACTTATTACTTGATTTAGTATCTCAACTTCGTTGCGACGTTCTGAATCGATATCTAGGTCAGCGATAACGTCTTCACCGCGTGTTTCAAGATAATCTTTTAATTCTGTTTTTAGCGCGGCGGAACGGCCATGAGGTTTTACGTCCAAATGGAACTCAAAGCGTCTGCCAATATTGCGCTCCGTGGTGGTCCAATTGAACCAGCCGTTATCACCATCGTCTTCAATGATCATCCAATCGGTAACTAAAACCTGTCGCTCTGGATCAAAATTAACGATACCGATTCCTTGGGTTTCAAGGAAATCTCTAAGCGAATTCCATATTGTTAAATCTAAAGGCTGCGAATCATCGATTTGATCAAACCAAACCGTCGCTTCTTTCATTCCTTCTTCGACATGCGAACCGGTCACCAAAGGAAGGACCAACACCGGAGAGACAACTGTCATTTTTTTGCCGATTAAATCTCTTGGCGCATTGGCTCCGATTTCAGGTATCGCGTATTCTTCATTTAGAACAGGTTTATCTAGTTCATTTGGTACTTGGTAAACTTCTACCAAATTTGAATCTACGTAGTCGAAACTGCCATTTGTTCTTTGCCTCTCTTCAAGAGACGTGCACGCAGTCAATGACAACACACCTAGACATACTGCTAAAATTGCCTTTTGGGCCATGCCTGTTTCCTTAGTTCTATATAGCATTATTATAAAATACCAGCATTAAGCATGACTTCTTCGATAACATTTTTGCTATCAAGTTCCGGAAGAACCAAGGGTAAACGCAAATAAGGGCTTTTAATCAATCCCATTTTATATAGAGCCCACTTCGGAATCACTGGGTTTGGCTCAATAAATAGAGCCTCATGCAATTCTTTAGCAGTGTTGTTAAACGCTTCAGCTTTCTCAAAATCTTTTTCAAGGGCAGCATTACACATATTCGCTATGGCATTGGGCATGACATTCGCAGTCACTGAAATAACCCCATGACCGCCCTCTTTTAAAAATGCTAATGAGCTTGGATCATCACCGCTGAGCATTAAAAACTCGTCTGACACAAGGGATTGCGTCTGTTTCAGCCGCTGCATATCACCTGTTGCATCTTTTAACCCAACTATTTTCTTGTGTAATGATAATTCTGCCACGGTTTCAGGCAGCATATCGGTGACAGTACGGCCAGGGACATTGTATAGAATAACAGGTAAATCTGTAGAATCAGCGACCGCTTCAAAATGTGCCACGATTCCTTTCTGTTGAGGTTTATTGTAGTAAGGTACAACACTTAAAAATCCGGCTATGCCAGTATCTGAAAGTTGCTCACTAAGGAAAATAGCCTCACTAGTAGAATTAGCTCCGCTTCCCGCCACAACTGGGATGTGTCCTTCAGCAAATTCAACTGTCTTCTTGACGACTTCAATATGTTCATCGAAAGGCAAGGTAGCAGATTCGCCAGTTGTACCAACTGACACTAAACCATGGGTCCCTTGCTGAATATGAAAATCCACCAAGTTTTTTAGTCCTGAATAGTCGATATTACCTGTATCGTCCATCGGCGTCGCAAGTGCGACAAAGCTACCTTTAAACATGAATGCTCCAAAAAAATGAGGGCCTAATGGTAAAGATCTCAGTTACTAAAAACAAGCATAGAATCAAGATATAACGGGCTTTAGACGGCAGAATTTCACTAACGAGTGAATGAACTATGTAATGTGTTCAAATAATAAACAGCTTGAAGTATGTAACACGCTGTTTTACTGACAATAAATTTAAATAATAAAAGCTCTGTGATAATCTTTTACTCTACACAAAATTCAAATTAATTTATTACAGATATTTTTATGATGCAGCAACTGATAGTAACTATTCTCGGGGCTAATAAAGTCGGAATATTGAGTGAGATTGCAAGTTGCGTTTTAGAATGCGGCTGCAATATTTTAGATAGTAGACAAGCAATATATGGACAAGATTTTTCACTTACTATGATAGTAGAAGGGACGCAAAGCGCAGTAACAAGAGCTGAAGTCCGCATACCTTCAACCTGTCATCGACTTGATCTCTTGTCACTATGCAAACGTACTAAAAAGCATTGTAAACAAAATCTTGAACGTCTAATTGATGTGGAAATTGCGGGTAAAGATACACCAGGGGTAATAAAACAAGTTACCGCCCTACTGGCTGAATTTGATGCTGCAATTAGTGCTTTCAGACAAAAGCGTTTCAAAGACGAGGTGTTAGACTGCGACATGATCAAACTAAAGTTAGTGACTAGCATATCTGCGGATACCGATTTGCAACTGCTTCAACAAAAATTTGATGAGTTGTTATCTTCTCTTTCATTAGACGGAAAAATAACCGAAAACCATTAGGATACTCAATGAATACACTTCAAGCGGGCGATACTGCGCCCACTTTCAGCTTGCTAAATCAAGATGGCGAGTCCATATCTTTGTCAGATTTTAAAGGGAAAAAAGTATTAGTTTACTTTTACCCAAAAGCTATGACGCCAGGTTGCACTATCCAGGCTCAAGGTTTGCGAGATACAAAAGACCAACTAGACAGCAAAAATGTGGTTGTTTTTGGTATAAGTCCCGACCCAGTTAAACGATTGCCAAAATTTATCGAGAAAGAAAATCTAAATTTCACCCTACTTTCTGATGAAGATCATGCTGTCGCGGATGCTTTCGGTGTATGGGGTTTAAAAAAGTTCATGGGTAAGGAATATGACGGCATCCATCGATTGTCTTTTCTGATCGATGAAAACGGTGTGATTGAACATGTTTTTAATAAATTCAAAACGAAAGAGCATCATCAAGTCGTACTGGACTATCTTGGTTAAGTCGCACTTTTTCTCTTAACTCACAAAGCGTATTTTCATGTAGCGTGTTGTTCAACACGCTCTATCCACAGAATAAGCGGTTTGATTGTTTAAAGAGCATCTTCTTCCTTCAGCACATCTTTTGGCGACCATGCGTTAAACACCGCCTTTACCAGAGTAGCCAAAGGAATAGCAAAGAAAACACCCCAAAATCCCCATAGACCACCAAAGAATAACACCGCGATGATAATATAGACTGGATGCAAACTGACTGCTTCAGAAAACAATACTGGCACTAATAAATTACCGTCTAGTGCTTGAATAATTCCATAGGCAATCATCAAATACCAAAACTCGGGTGCAACCCCCCATTGGAACAAACCAACGATAGCTACTGGCAAGGTTACAACTGCAGCACCTATATAAGGTATTAATACAGAAAACCCAACTAACACGCCTAGTAGCACTGCGTACCTCAGGTCAAGCAACGCAAAAGTAAACGCAGATACACCACCAACAATGATTATTTCAATCACTTTACCGCGAATATAATTTGCTATTTGTAGGTTCATCTCTGAACCTACTTGCTTAATAAGACGTCTTTCATTTGGTAATAATTGAGCTAAATTACCCACTAACAGATCTTTATCCTTGAGCATAAAAAACACCATCAGGGGTACTAAAATCAAATAAATTAACAGTGCCCCTAGATCCGCCAAGGAACTGACTGAAATAGAAATTAACAGTTCCCCTAAATCGACTAACTTTTGGTTAATTCCCTGAAGCATTTCCTGAATATGATTTACTTGTACGAAATTGGGGTATTTTTCAGGCAATGTTAGCAACCATGCTTGCGCTTCTTTCCATATTTCAGGTGTTTCTTGAATTAAGTTTACACTTTGCTGTGTAACAACAGGCACTAAGCTAACAAAGGTTAAAATTGATAGAGTAATGAAGATTATTAGTACAAAAGAAGTGGAAATGGTGCGAGACACCCCCATTTTAATTAATTGAGTGACTGGCCAATCTAGTAAATAAGCAATAACAGCTGCAACCAAAGCCGGCATAAGAATACCACCCCAGAACGCCAGTAAAAGCGATACACTCAGTAATAACATCAACAACATCAATGAGTCTGGGTCAGAAAACTTACGTTTATACCAACGTTCAAACACGTCTAACATGTACTCTCCAATTACACTGGTAAATTTCTTTTTAAAAACAGCGCGAGACTAGCATTTCTTTTCACTTTTAGCATGTTGATATTCACAATGGGAACAAATTTTTACGAAATACTTGTAAGCGTTTTTTATTATCCCCATAAACTAATCAGACAATATGCATAATTTCACGTAAAATTAATGAACTTATTGGAATGATTTGCTTTCAAAACCGTTCATCTATTTTTGTCGTACTCAGTATTATTAGTTTTATCGGAAGAAGAATTTGGAAATCAGCAGACTTAATTACATACGCAGTTTACTAGCCACAACCTTATTGTGCGCTAGTGCACTAGTCGTCTCTTTCAATTCTCTTGCTCAAGTTAAAAATAATGATCAGAAAAACGCCTTACCAGAAATTGGCGTGGTTGCTTCCGATGCAATTTCATTGGACAAGGAAGAGCGTATTGGTGACATTCTAATGCGTCAATTGCGTGGTCAAGCTCCGTTGGTGACAGATCCAGTTTTAGATGAGTATATTCAAGACTTAGGAAACAGGTTAGTTGCCCAAGCTGAAAACGTAAAATTTCCGTTTAATTTTTTCTTAATTAACAGTGCAGATATCAATGCATTTGCGTTCTTTGGTGGACACGTCGGAGTGCATACGGGGTTAATCTACAATGCTGAAAACGAAAGTGAGCTTGCGTCTGTCCTTGCCCACGAAGTCAGCCATGTTACGCAAAGACACATTGCCAGACGAATTCAATCTCAACAGCGGTCTTCAGCATTACAAATAGCATCTTTACTAGGTAGTGTTTTACTAGCCGTAGCTAATCCTGAAGCCGGCATAGCTGCGGTTAGTGCGTCGCAAGCAGCCGCTCAACAAGCTTCCATAAACTACACTCGTTCAAACGAGAAAGAGGCCGACAGAATTGGCATTCAAATATTGGCACAAAGCGGTTATGACCCGGAAGCAGCCGCAACCTTTTTTGGTAAATTAGCGGAAAAGTACAGACTTCGTTCTACCCCATTTGCCTATTTGCTTACTCACCCGCTCCCTCAATCTCGAATAGCAGATGCACGAAGCCGAGCGGCTAACTTTGCCAAACGAAATATTCCTGCCAGCTTAAATTTCCACCTTGCTAAAGCGCGAATAATCGCTCGATACTATGGTAAACCTAAAGACAACATAGTCGCGTTCGAAAGTATTATTAGCAAGCAGCAGTATGTGATTGAAGATGCTGCATTGTATGGTCTGGCACTGTCTCGTTTCGAAAACGAGGAATATGACAAAGCCCAAGACATTATTACGCATTTGCGCGAAAAAGCACCTGACAATCTATTTTATATTGATACTGCTACGGATATTTTCATCGCTAAAAATGAACATGACAAAGCGATTGAAATGTTAAAGGAACAAGCAAAACGAACGCCGAGAAACAGTGTTATCACATTGAATCTAGCCAATGCCTTGAAGGAAAAAGGTAGTATTAGTGAGGCCACACAAATACTCAAAGACTACTTGCTAGTAGATCCCGATAATTTTTTAGCCTTGCAACTCTTGTCTGATGCGTATGGACAAAGCAGACAGATGCTGGAAATGCATCAAAGCAAAGCAGAAGTCTATGCGCTAGTGGCTGCGTATCCAAGAGCGATCGATGAATTACACAATGCATATAATTTTGCCGGTGACCGTACTTTAGAAAAACAACGAATTCGTGCCCGAATAGATCAATTCCGTGAAGAAATCGATCGATTAAAGACGCTCTGATAAACGTTCAATAATATTTTGCAGTGATTCACTGCTTTGTTCACCTTGAAGCTGTTTTATTAGTTCTCCAGTGGGCGAAATAATGTAGGTTGAAGGTAAACTTTTAGGTGCCGCAAATGGAGCAGATAAAGGTGGTTTTTTCATAACCGCAAAGTCAATTTGGTATTTGTCTATTAAAACGTTCAATTGCTCAATGGTTAACTCATCGAAACTGACCGCAAAAAGACTGACTTTATCGTTGTTGTTTGCGTATTGCTGAAACTTGTTCAATTCTGGAATTTCTTTCAAACAAGGCGCACACCACTCCGCAAAATAATTCACCACTAAGAATTGACCTTGTAAATCAGACCAGCGGTATTCATTCCCTTCAAGGGTTTCAAAATCTTCAGGGTTATTCACCGAAAAAGATAGATAGCCACCTGCAGAAGCAGCGAGAATACATAGTAAAGCAAAAGCCAGTTTTTTTGTCACTGAGTTGAACATAGTTTCCTTACGATAATATTTGGTGACGCCAAGCAGAAAAGATAGAATACGTTATCCAATAAATGAGTAAACACTAATCTATGTCTAAATTACAAATACTACATAATCCTAGATGCAGTAAAAGTCGTCAAACGCTGCAATTACTTCAAGATCAAGGGCATTCACCAGAGATTGTTGAATATTTGAAAAATCCACTGAGCAAAAGCGAACTCAACGAGCTGCAACGAATGTTGGGTCTCGAAAATCCCATTGCAATGATGCGCACCAAAGAATCTGAGTTTGCTGAATTTAATTTGAGCAAAACGGAATCGACACATGAAACACTAATAAAAGCTATGGTTCAGTGTCCAAAATTAATCGAACGTCCTATTGTTATATTCAATGACAAAGCCCGAATTGGTCGCCCGCCAGAGTCAGTATTGGAGATCCTGTAGTGAGCCATGTATTGGTTTTGTATTACAGTCACCATGGTTCGACTAAAAACCTTGCATATAAAATCGCCCAAGGCGTTGAAATGGCAGGTGCCAGTGCGTTGTTAAGAACGGTTCCCACTGTTTCTGACAATGTCCAGCAGAAACAAGCCGCAGTGCCTCAATCCGGAGATCCTTACGTCTCACTCCAAGAATTAAAAGATTGTATCGGTTTAGCACTTGGTAGCCCTACTCGCTTTGGCAATATGTCTGCCGCAATGAAGTATTTTTTAGACGGCACTGTTAATGAGTGGATATCGGGCAGTTTAGTGGGAAAACCCGCTTGTGTATTTACTTCCACTTCAAGTATGCATGGAGGGCAGGAATCAACGCTTCTCTCCATGATGTTACCTTTATTGCATCACGGTATGCTTCTCACCGGGTTACCTTATTCGCAAGCCGAATTGCACGACACACAGACCGGCGGTACACCCTACGGGGTCAGTCATCTTGCCGGAAGCAATGGCAACACAAATCTATCCACTCATGAGTCAACACTTTCAATCGCTCAAGGTAAACGTTTGGCAGAAATAGCATTGAAATTACTGCCAGCATCAGGAAATTAAATGTCGTTCAATACTCGATTTTTCAGAAATCTCGCACTTTATAGTTTTATAGGACTACTCATTTGGGTGCCTATTTGGCATTTGTTTTTAGCAGAACCATCGGGGAGAAGTGCCAACTTTGAATATTTTTTAGCCGCAATTTGGACAATTCCACTGCTACTTCCCCTGAAAGGTATCTTAGCCGGAAAGCCCTACACTCATGCATGGGCAAATTTTATTGTAATGTTTTACATAATTCACGGTCTTACTTCTATATACGCTATTGAACACGAAACAATCTACTCCCTAGTAGAACTCGTTTTCGCAACGGGAATGTTTATTGGTTGTAGCTTTTATGCACGAATGCGCGGCAAGGAATTGGGCTTGGGCATTCAAAAATTAAAAGCAGAAATGGCAGACGAAAAGGCTAGGTACGAGAAGTCATAATGAAAATTACAATTGTTGTTATGTTAGGTATATTGTTGCTTGCTGCTTGCGGTGGAGGCGGGTCAGGAAGCTCACAAACGCCTGCACCCAACCCTGGGCCTTCTAACCCAACGCTAAGCAAACCAGATTCACAAGTAAGCAACGCGCTATTTTCGGTTTATGCTGATACACAGGCACAAACCGGACAATCAGTCGGCATGGTGATTGTGGCCAACAGCAACATCAGATTGACTAATGTGGTTTGGAACCAAATTGCTGGTCCCGCAGTCAGCTTTCTGGCGGGGAATAGTCAAGCTATCGGTTTTGATGTCGAACAAGCGGGTAATTATCAGTTTAGTGTGAGCGCCTCTTCTACCAACGGTCAAAGACTGACTGAAACCATCGATTTAAGTGTTCAACAAAGTGCTGATACCAAAGCCAATATTCGTGTAGATCATTCTGTTTCTGAACAAGCCAATGTGTCATTAAGAATAGATCCTTCAAATCAATCTTCACCTACTCAATGGCAATGGAGGCAAGTAGCGGGATCGATTTCAGTCACATTAAATGCACAAGACAGTTTCGTATTTTTTGATGCCCCCGATGTAAGCCAAGACGAAATTGTGGTAATTGAAGGTTCGGTAACCTTAGATAATGGGCAAACCATATCGGATACCAGTCAAATAGTGATAAAAAACGTAGAAATTAATAATAACGGTTTCTTTCCACGTTTTTCTGAGCGTGTAGTGACTACCGACATGTTTGCATACAATCAGACTAGTCCCTATCGTGATGCGTTAGATTCATGTGTCTATGATAATCAAGTAGACGGTTCATGCTTTTTCTCGACGTTACCCTTGATAGGATCTGCAAATACTCAACCTTCCATAGATAACATTCTTGATCGAGTCTTCGTATCTCATCAGTGGATGGGGGACAGATTTAAGCAATTCTTGCAAAACTCCGCGACTTCTGCGGACATGTTAAAGCTCCTAAGAGCCACTACAGCGATAGTTATTTCTTACGATGTCAGACCATCATTCTACTGGACGGCTACTGGAGCAATCTATCTCGATGCCGCTAATTTTTGGATGACGCCAGAAGAAAGAGATACCTTAAATGCTCGACCAGATTTTCGTAGTGATTTTGGTAGTGAACTCAGTTTCTTAATACCTTGGCGCTATATTAAAGACAATGACTATTACTTCAGAGGTTCAGATTACCCGCGCGCAGAACGTCGAACTAAGACTTTTGAGGATCTGGAAGCCAGCGTTTCTTGGTTGATGTATCACGAACTAGGTCATGCAAATGATTTCTTTCCGCCCACAAGTTGGTCTAGATTATCAGGAAGTTCTAGTCCGTTAAGCTATGCCAACGATACTGAAGCCAACTCCTCTAGATTCGCCACTGCATTCCCGCTAGCCTCGCAAGCCATGCAAAGCTTGGCACAAGTTAGCTTTGCCGGGAATACAGCATCTGATTTACAAAAATCATATACTCCAGAGCAAGTGAGTGGCTTTTTTGAACCCGATTCAGCGCCAGCTTATTACAGTTATTCAACCATACGTGAAGATTATGCCACCCTTTTCGAGCGTTTTATGATGGCTTATCGCTTAGGGGTTAGTGCGGACGTAGCGGTTATTGAGGCTGATGAGCAACAAACTTATCCTGTGGCATGGGGCCAAAGAAACCGAATAGCAGAACCGAAATTAGCCGCGCGTACGCAATACGTTATCAATCAAATATTACCTGAAATCGACGCCGCAGATGCATTAAACAACTTTCCTCAACCTCAGTTATTTACACCTGGGCTGAGCTATTTTGATCAATTAAATCTCGGGACTAAGCAAAAGCCATCACAAAGTCGTTCACTGTCATTTCCAAGTCAAAGCTGGGATATACAACAAGACTTACACCGTCATCATTTAGGTAGACCAGAAATAAGAAATTGATTAAATAACCTGAACTCTGGATAAGAAATTAGCTACCGGCTTGAATTACATAGTTTAATTCTATGTTTAGTTCTAGCTAGGGTTCAGGTTATATACCTAAGACTTGTTTAATGAATGGCACTGAGAGCTTTCGTTTTTCTTGTAGGGTTTTACTATCTAAAATATCGAGTGTAGTGACCAAACTTCGCATGTCTCGGGTGGTATGTAACATTAAAAAGCGTGCCACCTGATCGGATATATTCATACCTCTTTCATTTGCTTTTAGTTTAATAGCTTGTTGGCATTGCGAATCTGTAAGAGGTTTAATGGTAAAACTTGTCCCCCAGGAAAGTCTCGAGGTCAAATCAGGTAAGGCCATTTCAAACATTTTTGGCCCTTTTAAAGCACTTAATACAAGCTTGGTATGGCGGGTCTCACGACAACGGTTGATTAGGTCAAACAGAGCTCGTTGCCAATTTTCATCGTCTTCTATCGCATCGATGTTATCAATACACAACAGATTAATATTTTCTAATCCATCAAGAATCTCAGCGGGAAACGTCATATGGTCAGATAACTCGAGATAGAAATGTGTTAATTGTCTTTTTGCAGCAAGATGGCACAAGCCGACAAGTAAGTGACTTTTACCCGTCCCTCTATCGCCACTTATAAAGGTTAACGCATTGGCATCGGTGTAATTCGTGTTCTTCGATAATAATGATTCACAATAATTAAAAAGTAACGAATTATCACCCACAACAAAATTTGACAACTTACAATCATCAGGTAAAGCGATATCAAGAGGAAGTTGCTGTGTCACTAGTTGTTCCAAACATATTCCAACTGCGTTGCACTTGTATCAGATTCTTGCTGTTTTACACTGATACGATCATCCAGGAGCAATGCGCTAACAAGATCCTCTTCATCACCAAACAACTCCAACTCAAAGATTCCCTTATTGCCGTCCTGTTCAACCAAAGTCGAGTTCAGAACGAGAGTTAATGAATTTAAAAAATCGCTCACTTCAATGTATTTAGACAGTTTATTAATATTGCCGACAACAATACTCACTTTTTCATCACTGATGTCAGAGGTGCCTAATGCGTATTGTTCAGATTGCTTATCAGCGAGTATTTCAACTAATTCACTAAGCACCGAATCCGGCGTTTTTCTATCAATTTCGCCTGAATAAAAACGACCTTTGTGAGCAATCGTCCACTGCCCTACCCATGATTCTTCATGACGACTGAATATGCTGGCAGAAACAATAAAGTCTACTGGGTATCGCTCGCTCGCTTCTACAATGGTCTGAGTGAAACTATTCCAAACGTCATAAACACTGACTTGTTGTAAGTCAATTAGATCCAATACGGGGAAATTAATGCCAACTCCTCGTTTCACGGCAGTTTCAAGCGCTTCTTCAAACAATTCATCTTGCTCATTGTTTCTGGTGATCAATTCACGTTCCTTTGAATCTGGATCCTGTAGCGCTAGCCATATGATTGAATCTGGTCGATGTTTACCCCAAATTGGAAAACCCGCGAAACGTATTATTTTTTCAACACTTTGCGCATCAAATTCAGCTTCATAAAATATTTTCTCAGGTTGAATGTCGAACTGATATGACAGCAAGAATGACTTAGCATTTTGTATATGGCGTTTAATCGTTTCATCACGGAGTAATTCGCGATTGCCACTTACTTTAACCAGCACTAATCTAAACGCTCTTTTTATAGCTGCGTCTTGTGAGCGTTGAGTTTGATCTTGTATTTCAACCTTCGCCTCATACAAATTATCGATGACAATGGCTTGAGCCGTGAAACTCAAACAAAATATTTGCAGAAAAGCGAAGAATTTAAGCATACGATACATAGGTTATTAGTACTCCCAAACCTTTGAAGTTGATTATTGTCTTTGATTTATCCGAAAATTTCACTAATTGATTAGCATGAATGACATTTTAGGTACCTTTTGTTTAATCATACTGATAAAATCCGCAAAATTTTTCACCGAGGAAAATCGTGAGCGACTCCAGACCATCTCTTAGTTACAAAGACGCAGGTGTTGATATAGATGCCGGTAATCAACTTGTTGACAGAATAAAATCTGTTACTAAAAAAACCCACCGACCAGAAGTTAAAGGTGGACTAGGCGGATTTGGTGCGCTTTGTTCAATTCCCACTAAATATAAAAATCCACTATTGGTTTCTGGCACTGATGGTGTTGGCACGAAACTTAGACTGGCAATGGACCTTAAGCAGCATTTTGGTGTTGGTATCGATCTAGTTGCTATGTGTGTAAACGATTTGATCGTTCAAGGTGCAGAGCCTTTATTTTTCCTCGATTACTATGCTACTGGAAAACTCGATATCGATACCGCAGCAGAGGTCATCAAAGGGATTGGCGCTGGCTGTGAGCTTTCAGGATGTGCATTAATTGGTGGTGAAACTGCCGAAATGCCGGGAATGTATCATGGTGAAGATTATGACGTCGCTGGCTTTTGTGTCGGCGTAGTAGAAGCAGAAAAGGTCATTGATGGTACTAAAGTCGCTGATGGCGATGCGATTATTGCGTTGGGTTCGTCTGGTCCCCACTCGAACGGATATTCTTTGATTCGCAAAGTATTAGAGGTAAGTGGCGCTGATACACAACAAGAATTCCAAGGTTCAACCCTAGCCGAGCATTTACTAGAACCTACAAAAATTTACGTAAAATCCGTTCTGAAATTACTCGAAACCACGTCAGTTCATGCTATTTCGCACATTACCGGTGGTGGCTTCTGGGAAAACATTCCTCGAGTATTACCTAACAATATGAAAGCAGTGATTGACGGCAATAGTTGGCAACGTCCTGATGTGTTTAACTGGATTCAATCCAATGGCAACATTACCGACCATGAAATGTTCAGAACCTTTAATTGTGGTGTCGGCTTGATCATCGCATTACCGCAGGAATCTGTTGAACATGCTTTAAGTTGTTTGCGAGCAGAAGGTGAAAAAGCGTGGCAAATCGGTCACATAGAAACCACTAGCGGCGACGAGCAAGTAGAGATTAAATAAATGGAAGCAAGTGCAGTACCTATTGTTGTATTAATATCCGGTAATGGCTCAAATCTTCAGGCCATCATTGATTATTTTGAGTCGCGCGCAACAATAGGTAAAGTGGTTGCGGTAATATCTAACCGCCCCAATGCCTATGGTTTAGAACGTGCTAAAAATGCCAATATCGAAGCTATCTGTATAGACCATAAAAATTTCGATACCCGAGAGGCATATGATAATTTGTTACAAAAGCAAATTGAACATTTTCAGCCGGGGCTAGTCGTATTAGCAGGTTTCATGCGCATTTTGACGGCTGATTTTGTGCAATCTTTTGAAGGAAGGATGATTAACATACACCCTTCTCTATTACCTAAGTACAAAGGCCTGAATACGCATCAGAAAGCGTTGGATGCGGGAGATAAAGAACACGGTGCATCTGTGCATTTTGTCACCCCGGATCTTGATGGTGGACCGGTGATAATTCAATCTAAGGTGCCGGTGTTTGAAAATGATAATGCAGAAGAACTTGCACAACGAGTACAAGAACAAGAACGAAATATATTTCCAATTGTTGTAGACTGGTTTTGCCAGAAGCGTTTAACAATGAAAAATAATAAGGCTGTATTGGATGGAAACGAGCTTTCAGAATCTGGGTATGCGACTGATTAACAAGCTTTCAGTAGTTTTACTGATTTGCTTGATGAGCCTATCTCAAGTTCAAGCGACTGAAGAACTTAACGAGTTTGAAGCAAAATACAAAGCCTTCCAATTTGGTAAAGAGTTAGGTCAGGCCTCAATAAAGCTAGAATCTTTAGGCCGAAAACGCTACCGGGTTTCTTATCAATCAAAAGTGTCTATCTTTTTCCTTTCCGATAAAAGACAGGAAGTCAGCTTATTTACCTACGACAACAACAAATTTATTCCTTTCAAATATAGTTATGAAAGAACCGGTTTTGGTTCTGATAAAGAGTTAGTCGCCGAGTTTGACTCCAAAGCTCAGCAAATCACAATTAATGACAATAAAACCACCATTCCTTGGGAAGGGCAGTTTGACAATCAGCTCTATCGTCTCGACATTCAGTCGCAATTAGCGAAAGGACGCGAAGAATTCGAATATGACATTGTCAATACACGTGGTGAACTACGCCACTACCGGATCATTGTTCTTGGCAAAGAAAAGCTCGAATTACCTTATGGTTCCTTGGAAGGTATCAAGGTAAAGATCGCTCGCGATACTAACAAGCGGGAAACTTATGCGTGGTTCGCGCCTAAATTAAATTATCAATTGGTCCGTCTACAACAATTCAAAGAAGGCGAAGAACAAGGTGACATTCAGCTTTCTGAGTTTGTCGGTAATATTGGTAATTAGCCCCTTCAATTAATATTTTAAGCAAACCTATCTTCGCTCTTCATTACTTTCTAACGGGTCGTTGGTGGTATTGTTAACCAATTGTTGCTAAATAGCTTGATTTTTCCGTTAGATAATACTACTTTGCACATACGTGGTCAGACCTCCAATCAGATTAACAATAGGTGTGTAAATGGGCGTATTATTTTGGTTGCTTACTGTAGTAGGCACTCTCGGTCTAGTTAGTTTTCTTCGCGTTAAGCTTTTCAATGCAACAATCATTGTTGGCTTAGCGTTACTTTTAGGCACAACCTTGGGCTATGTCAGCTTTTTCTCATGGTTATTTTTCGCCGCGATTGCTGCGGTACTAAATATACCGTCCTTAAGACAAGAGCATCTCACCAAACCTATACTCGCCATGTATCGGAAAATCATGCCTGAAATGTCGTCTACTGAACAAGAAGCGATTGATGCAGGAACTGTATGGTGGGACGGTGAGATTTTTAGTGGCAACCCTAACTGGAAACAACTTCACTCTATTCCTAAAGCGGTTCTTAGTGCCGAAGAGCAGGCATTTTTAGATGGGCCAGTTGAAGAAGTTTGTAGAATGGTAGATGACTGGGAAATTCACCATAAAAGCGCAGACCTATCTCCTGAAGTGTGGCAATTTTTAAAAGACCACAAATTTTTCGCAATGATAATTAAGAAAAAATACGGTGGATTAGCATTCTCTGCTTATGCGCAATCACGTGTTTTGCAAAAATTATCTGGTACTAATGCGGTACTCGCAACGACTGTGGGTGTGCCAAATTCATTAGGGCCAGGTGAACTATTACAACACTATGGAACGACAGAACAGCAAGATTTCTATCTTCCTCGTCTAGCCAAAGGAGAGGAAATTCCCTGTTTTGCGTTAACCGGACCAGAAGCTGGCTCGGATGCAGGCGCTATCCCAGACAAAGGCATATTATGCAAAGGTATGTGGGAAGGAAAAGAAGTGTTAGGTATGACATTAACCTTCAACAAACGCTACATAACCTTAGCGCCTGTAGCGACTGTAGTGGGCTTGGCCTTTAAACTTTATGATCCAGATAAATTGCTAGGTGAAAATGAGGATTTGGGTATTACTTGTGCCCTTATTCCAAGAGACACAAAAGGGTTAGAGATTGGAAGACGTCACCTTCCTCTGAATGTACCTTTCCAAAATGGCCCTTTACAAGGTGAAAACATTTTCGTTCCTATCGACTTTATCATTGGCGGAGCTGAAATGGCCGGACAAGGTTGGCGCATGCTAGTGGAATGCTTATCAGTTGGTCGTTGCATTACCCTACCCTCAACTTCGGCTGGCGGTGCCAAGACTATGGCGCTAGCCACAGGAGCCTATGCAAGAATCCGTCGTCAATTCAAAATGCCAGTAGGTAAAATGGAGGGCATAGAGGAAATGCTTGGTCGCATTGGCGGCAATGCATACATGATGGACGCGGTCACTAGCCTCTCAACCAAAGGCGTAGATCTCGGTGAAAAACCCTCTGTCATCTCTGCTATTTGTAAGTATCACTTGACTGAAAAAATGCGGGTGGTCGTGAACGACTCAATGGATGTGCATGGCGGTAAAGGAATTATGTTAGGCCCCAACAACTATTTGGGTCGCGCTTATCAAGGTGCACCGATAGCCATTACGGTTGAAGGTGCCAATATCCTTACTCGCAATATGATGATCTATGGACAAGGCGCGATACGGTGCCATCCTTTTGTGCTTAAAGAAATGTACGCTGCCGGCAATCAAGATCGCCATGAAGGGTTGAAAGAATTTGATGATGCTCTATTTGGACATATTGGTTTTGCTATGAGCAACTTCTTTAGAAGCCTTTGGTTTGGCATTACAGGTTCGATAACAGCAGACTCACCGTTTGATGACGCCACTAAGTCCTACTATCGCGATATGAAGCGTTACAGCGCCAACATGGCTTTGTTATCCGATGTGGCCATGGGTGTGCTAGGTGGAGAGTTAAAACGGCGCGAACGTTTATCAGCAAGGTTAGGCGACATTCTCAGTTATTTGTACTTAGGTTCTGCCATTTTGAAAAAGTTTGATGATCAAGGCAGACAACAGCAAGATTTACCGCTGCTCCATTGGGCAATGCAAGATTGTATGAAGAATCTTGAAACCTCAATGTCTGAATTGCTAGATAACTTCCCAAATAAGGCGTTATCTCTAGGGTTAAAGACCGTCATCATGCCATTTGGTAAAAAATATCAACGACCTTCAGATGAGCTAGATCACCAAATTGCTACAATACTGCAAACTCCAGGCGAAGCTCGTACTAGATTGGCTAACGGCCAATACCTCGGTCGAGATGAAGGTAATATGATGGGAGAGATTGAGCAAATACTAGATGACGTATTAGCAGCCGAAGAAATATACGATATTGTTTGTAAGGCGGCTAACGAAAGATTCTCCTTTACCCAATTGGACCTATTAGCGGAAAAAGGCTTAGAACTTGGCGCCATTGATATTAATCAGGCCGAATTGTTAAAACGTGCTGAAAAAGGCCGTCTACACATGATCAACGTTGATGACTTCGATCATCAGGAATTGGTTATAGCAGACAAGGAAGTTAAGCCTAAAGCCAAGCGTAAACCGCGAGCTAAAAAAGCGGCTTAGATTAGTAACCTGTACTCAACATTAGCCCCATTTATTGGGGCTTTTTACTATTTAGAAGCTGCGTTTTTTCTTGCTCAGACAAAAAAGCGGCTTTCACTCCATTCAATTGTACTTGCTCTAGTTGCTTTTCGGTTAACCCTAACTCTTGGTGAGCAACCCGATATTCATGGGCGATATCGATATTAGATACAGCTGGATCATCGGTGTTAAGTGTCACCAGCATGCCTTTTTTAAGGAAGGTCGGCATAGGATGCTTTTTAAGGTTTTTGACTGTGGCAGTTTGATAGTTCGATGTTGGACAGGATTCAATAGCGATTTCGTTTGATGCCATATAAGCCATCAATTTTTCATCATGTATCGCGGCAACACCGTGTCCGATACGAGTTGCTCCCAACTTGTGAATAGCATTCCAAATACTTTGAGGTCCATCTGCTTCCCCAGCATGCACAGAGATTTGCCACCCTGCATCTCTGCCTTTCATGAAGTGGTCAACAAACATTTCTGCTGGGAAACCAAGTTCATCGCCTGCAAGGTCAAGGGCTGTAATGTGATGCTTGTACTCTAATAACGCCTGCAGTTCCTCAGAACAGATATCAACACCATATGTTCGGCTTAGAATACCGATTAAATTGGCTTTGACTGAAAACTCTTTTTGTCCTGCTCGGGTGCCATCAATCACTGCACTCACCACGTCAGCTACGTTTAAATTGTGCTTTTCCGCCATATAATAAGGTGAAAATCGAAGTTCTACATAATCCAACCCAGACGCCCTAGCATCTCGCATATTTTCGTAAGCAACAGCATAACAAGCGTCTAAATCAGCCAACACTGATACGCCGACGTCAAGCTTGGCTAAAAACGCCAACAAATCACTGGTTTTGTCATGTATTTGCGTAAGTTGTTCAACATCAAATAGGTTTTTTGCATTAATTTCGATGTTATGTTTTTGAGCTAAAGACCAGATCAGCTCAGGCTTGATATTACCGTCTAAATGTCGATGTAAATCAACCAAAGGAAGGGATGCGTTTATCATAGATAGGATTATATTTCGTTTTGTAATTTTTCAACTAATAGTACAGCTTGAGTACGCGTATTCACATCAAATTTCTTAAAAATGGCACTGATATGCGCTTTAATTGTCGCTTCCGTCACATTCATATCGTAGGCAATTTGCTTATTTAGCTTGCCAGATTGAAGATATTTCAAAACTTGGAATTGCTTTGGCGTTAATGTCGCTATTTTATTAGCAATTTCTAACTGTTCATTACTGACTTCGTCGATACTATTTTGTATTCCCTCAGGAAGCCAAGTGTCCCCTGCAACCACTGAGTTAATCGCGGTCGCAATAGTCATGGTTGATGATGATTTAGGTATAAAGCCACTGGCGCCCATACCCATAGCGTGGGAAATGACGGCGACAGAATCACTAGCCGAAATCACCACAACGGGAATCGACGGAAAATCACTCGTCACTCTCAATAAACCATAAAAATTTTCACAACCTGGCATATTTAGATCAAGCAAGATTAACGAAGTATCGGTATTCTCTTCTAGTATCACTAACGTAGATTCAAGACTGTCTGACTCTTCAAATTGAGCGGTCGGAAACAACGGCTCTAACGCTCCTTTCAAGGCTTCTCGAAATAACGGGTGATCATCCGCTATAAGGAACTTTTCCATTGTTAATACACCCTATAAAATTTTTGTTTGATAGATTTCCAACAGTCTAACCACAAACATCTAAGAACCAAACGTTTTTTGCTGTCAAAGCGATTAATTTGATATCGAACGCATAAAACTCGTACAGTAGAGAATGCCAACATTAATATTATAGTTGTACACATTGTCTTTTTCTAAAGTTAATACGTGAAAAGCGCCATCTTGGTTTGCCTGCATTTCGAGCTGAGGTTAAAATCCTCGCCTAAATAATAATTTGTTAGCCAATTTATACTGGATCCAACTATGTCAAAAACAGCGAAGGACACCATATATTCGCTCCCTAAAACGCGTATTGACGATTTCTGTTTTGATGAAGCGGTTGTCGATGTATTCCCAGATATGATCCAGCGCTCAGTACCAGGTTACAACACCATCATTGATAATATTGGATTGATAGCGAAGCGAACCGCAACGGATAATTCAAACTTATATGATTTAGGTTGCTCCCTAGGTTCGGCTAGTTTAGCGATGCGACGAACCGTAAAAGCCAAAAATTGCAATCTTTACGCCATTGATAATTCTCCGGCTATGATAGAAAAGTGTGAACGTCATTTACACGCATTTAAATCAGAACTTCCTGTCCATACCCTATGTGATGATATCCAAAATGTGGATATCACCAACGCATCAGTCGTAGTGTTAAATTTTACCTTGCAATTTTTAGATCCCTCGCAACGCTCAGCGGTCATCAATAATATTTATCAAGGGTTAAACTCAGGTGGAGTATTAATTCTATCGGAAAAAATCAGACATAAGACTGAACAAGGCGATAATTTGCTGGTTGATTTGCACCATGAATTTAAACGAACCAATGGTTACAGCGAGTTAGAAATCAGTCAGAAACGCACTGCAATCGAAAATGTCATGAAATTAGACACCCTAGCGCAGCACGAAGAACGCATTAAAACAGCAGGCTTCAATGATCTCATGGTGTGGTTTTCATGCTTTAACTTCATTTCTATGGTGGCTGTAAAATAAATGAAAAATTTAGCTTGGTTCGATGATTTTTACCGAATAATAGCCGGAACAACTCTAAGCTCGTGGCTAAGCGTTTTGCCCGCACAGTTAGAGCAATGGCACAAACAGCAATTGCATGGCGACTTCAAGAAATGGCAAAAATTACTCAGTAAATTACCCAAAACGCCCGTATCAATGATCGATTTACACGACAGCGTAACCTTTGGACAAGAGTCAGACATTAGTGATTACACGCAAAAGCAAATTGCTGGTCTATTGGGGCAATTTAAGCCTTGGCGAAAGGGTCCATTTACTATCCACGGGATACATATTGATACCGAGTGGCGTTCAGATTGGAAGTGGCAACGCGTGCTACCCCACATACAAAATTTGCGAAGTAGGAAGGTATTAGACGTAGGATGTGGCAGCGGTTATCACATGTGGCGGATGCTAGGCGAAGGAGCTGAGCTAGTTGTGGGTATAGATCCAACGCAATTATTTTTAATGCAATTTCAGGCGATTAAACATTTTAATCCTTCTGAGGATATTCATTTACTGCCGGTAGGCATAGAGCAGATGCCAAATTTAGCCGCCTTTGACACCGTTTTTTCAATGGGGGTTTTGTACCATCGGAAAAGCCCCATCGACTTTTTACAACAGTTAAAAAATCAACTTCACAGTGGTGGAGAACTGATATTAGAAACCCTAGTCGTTGAAGGTGATGAGCAAACAGTGTTGATGGCAGGTGAGCGCTATGCACAAATGCGTAATGTTTGGTACCTACCCAGTACAAAAGCGTTAACAGTATGGATGAAACGGGTGGGATTCAAAGATATTAAAGTAGTAGACGTAGCAAAAACGACTGTTGAGGAGCAACGCAAAACGGAATGGATGGACTCACTCTCGTTGGCTGATTTCCTTGATCCTCAAGATAGCACAAAAACAATAGAAGGTTATCCGGCGCCGTTAAGAGCCGTGTTAGTTGCTAGCGTCTAATAAATTCATCTGGAAGGTAGGCGCCCACTGCTTGTTTTACGTTTAATGTGTCATCTGAACTAACCCAAGCAACAAGTGCATATCGCTTTGCAGAAACATCAGGTAGTTGCCAATCTGTTATCCAACGACGATCAATAGGATCGACTACTTTGTGAGATAAAACCACAAATTCTTGTCTTAGTTCTTTGCGTTTGTTTTCACCTCTTTCTACATAGGTAGTGAAACCAAACCCGAGAATTGCGATATTTAAATTATCTCCATCTTCGAACTTGCTATAGGTCGCATTTATATCCTCTCCCTCAAGAGTAATGATCAAGTTTCCGGCAGAGAATGACTGAGTTGGAATGACTTTGCCTTGAAACCAACCACGCCATTCTTTACCGTTGAACATAAATCCTGGGGTGTAAACCGCATTTGCATTTCCATTACGTTTGTATTGTGACTGTCTATCCGAAAATGCGCTTTTTGCAAAGGGATCTGGCCAACCTAGGTAATCCCAGTAGTCGACATGAAACACCAGCGGAATAACTGCAGTAAATAATGCTTCGTTAGTGAGCCAATTATTTACCCAGCGTTCTGCAGGCGGACAACTACTACAACCTTGAGAAGAATAGACTTCAAGAATAGATACTTTTTGATCACCAGATTGAAGCTCTAGTGTCGGTCTTGCATGGATGGAAAGACTTAAAATAGCTAGGCTTAACCATACAGTTGCAATGATTAGTCTCATTTATTTGTCCTGCTTCTTAGATATTCATCTAGGATAGAGAATCAAGCTCACAAAACTATCACGAACCCATGTTTTTTTTAAAACGTGCTGTTAACCCCATTTTTTCGCTGCAGTTGAGTCTTCCGATCTGGCTTCTATCCAATAATCTTTGTCTTTGCTAGTTTCTTTTTTCCAAAACGGTGCGGATGTTTTGAGAAAATCTATAAGAAATTCACAAGATTCAAACGCGGACTTACGGTGTTTAGATGTTACGCCGACAAAAACGATCTGATCACCCAAAGCCAACGAACCAACTCTATGAATAATGGTAATTTTGCCGAGTTGCCATCTTTGATTTGCTTGTTGGGCAATATCCATTAAGGATTTTTCAGTCATAACAGGATAGTGTTCAAGGTATAAGCCGGTCACCTGATTGTCGAGATTCATATCGCGTACTAAACCAGTGAACGTCACTACAGCACCAGCAGATTGTTGATTTTCAGTTAGATTTTGGTACTCGATGGCATGATCGAAATCCTCTGTTTGAACCTGTATCTTGATTGAAGCTGAGGACATGGTTGATTAACCTCCCGTAACCGGAGGGAAAAAAGCGACCTCTTCATCGCCCGTTAACTCACAGGAGTCATCGCTTAATACGTGATTTACAGCAACTAAACAGCGTTCAGAAGATAAAGATTGCTGCCAGTTTTCATCGGTTTTTTGCAGTTCAGCACGCAACAAGGCCACATTTTCAAAAGGTCCAACATTTTCCAGTTGAGACACTCCTAATATCTCCTTCAATTGCCCAAAGAACACGACTTTCATTTTGATTCGACCTCATCTTGCCGACGCCAATCCCCAGATTTCCCACCTTTCTTTGATTGCACTTGAATCGAATCTATAGTCATTTCAGGATCGACGGCTTTACACATATCAAATAATGTCAAAGCCGCAACAGAAACAGCCGTTAGCGCTTCCATTTCCACTCCAGTCTGGCCTGCTAACTTACATGTTGCAATAATCTTCACCCTGTTAAAATCCAATTGAGGTTGGAATTCAACGGCAACTTTTGAAAGCATCAGGGGATGGCATAGCGGTATTAAATCTGAACATTTTTTGGCTGCTTGAATCCCAGCTATTCTTGCAACGGCAAACACATCACCTTTAGCGTGTTTGCCAGTGGTTATCATTTCCAAGGTGCCTTTATTCATCAGCACAAAACCAGTTGCTATTGCTTGACGCTGAGTGATGGATTTTTCAGTAACATCCACCATATTTGCTTGGCCATTTTTATCTAAATGGCTTAACGATACTTGATTTGACATGGCTATCCTCTAGCCCCTTGTTTCGCATTCTTCTGAACGCGTTTCTTTCAGATGTACAACAAAATTGCAGGGGCGATGACGACTATCTAACTGTTCCTGCAAAACCCCATTCCAAGCTGTTTTACACGCGCCGGTAGAGCCTGGAACGCAAAATATGGCGGTTTTATTTGCCATACCGGCTAACGCACGGGATTGCACAGTTGAAGTGCCAATTTCTTGATAAGAAATATGTCTAAATAACTCACCAAAACCCTCAATATGTTTATCGAATAATACTTCAACAGCTTCCGGAGTGGTGTCACGTTTTGTAAAGCCTGTGCCGCCAGTACTTATAACCACTTGAATGTGCTCAGACGCAATCCATTTTGAAACAAGCTCTCGAATCTTGTACTTGTCATCTTTGACAATGACTTTTTCTGCAACTACGTGTCCAGCGGCTTGCAATGCGTTCGCCAAATATCGACCTGATGTATCAGATTCTTCATCACGTGTATCGGAAACCGTCAATACAGCTACCGTTAACGGATTAAAATCCTGTGACTTTCCAGACATTAAAATTTCTCACTTTTTTCTATCAAATTATCGAGTTTTCGCCAATCTTCCGGCGTATTAACATTGGCAAACCGCCTATCAAAAGCACTATCATGACTTAACACTTTTGCTGTAATTCTTTTTAACAATACTTTGATTGCTAGTTGATTTTGATCTATCAATTCTTCCAATACACGTTTAACCCTAGCGTTATTTTCTATGTAACAAGGCATTGGTTGCCCTTGATAGAAACATCCATTAACGAGTTCTCCATTAGATAAACTAATTTGACATTGCTTTATCAAATGAACAATCACTTCTTTATTGAGCAAAGGCATATCTACAGGTACAAAAATAAATCCTTTTGCATCTTCAGCAACACCACTACTAAGTACCGAGTACATGCCACCCATTGGTCCTTTGTCTGCAACTATATCAGGGATACCTTGTTTTTTTTGTCCGGCGCTCATTTGTCCGGTGTGCATTTGTCCGGCGATCATTTGTCCTGTGTGCATTTGTCCGGTGCTTAGCAAAACTTTTTTTAATCCTGCCTCATGCAGACAGTTTTTGGTGATTTCTAACAAAGAATTGCCTTTAATGGTTAATGCAGATTTATCTTTTCCCATTCGGGAGGACTTTCCTCCGCATAAAACCACGCCGACAATTTGCTCAAAAATCATAATTTCTCGCCTACTTCCCTACCCGCCAAGCATGGCTAAATGTTTAGTTGCACCTGTATAACCATCTTGCAACCAGTGCGTTGCCTCTTTGTTACCCAGTAACTTCACCAATTCATTTTTAAGATTTTCAGGCTGGTCAGAAGTAATAAAGGAGCGAATATCTAGTCCTTGCTCGGCGAACAGACATAAATGCAACTTGCCAATCGAACTTATTCTTAAGCGATTGCAACTAGCGCAAAAGTCTTTACTGTAAGGCATAATTAAGCCTATCTTCCCTTCAAAATCACTATGTCGATACTCCATAGCTGGCCCCGCTGTTTTTTCTCTAATGGTGCGTTGCCAACCCTGAGTTTCAATGGTGTTTTTGATGTCGTCTCCAGCCACATGGTTACGATTGAAAAAACTTAGATTTTCACCCGTTTGCATTAATTCAATAAATCGTAACGTAATAGGTTTATTTCGAACCCAATTGATCAGTTGCTCGATTTCCCCCTGATTGTACTGGCGCATTAATACAGTATTCACTTTGACAGGCACGCCTAAAGACAGAGCAATATCTATGCCTTCCAAGATAGTGTTGAGTTTATCGTGGCCAGTGATAGTGGCAAACATACGAGGATCAAAGCTATCAATACTGACAGTAAGAGATGTTAAACCTGCGGTAACCCAAGAACGAATTTTATTTGGTAAATTGAAGCCATTGGTGGTGATTGCGACTTGTTCAATACCTGATGTCGAAGCACAGGCAGAAATAATATCGGTAAGGTCTTTACGCAACGCAGGTTCACCGCCTGTGATGCGTATTTTGCTTGTACCTAACTCGGCAAACGCCCGACTAATATGGCGAATTTCGTCTAGGGACAGGAAATTACGATCGGAGTCACATTGGTAACCATCCGGCAAGCAATAATCGCAGGAAAAATTACACACGTCAGTAACAGACAGCCGCAAGTAATGGAATCGGCGTCCAAATTTATCTTCAAGCACGTTTTTAACACCTTTCCAAAGTCACGAAGTACAGAATTACACTTCGTGTAACGGGAGGCTGAAAAATTTCTCGTTCAACCCTGGCAAGCAACAATCTTATTCGTTTGCACTTGCGGCTCCATTTCCATGTGTATTTAATAAAAAGTTGCTATTAAAAAACCGTTAGGAAAAGAAGCTCGGAGTTCGTTGTTAATTGAATCATATCCACGACTAGGGGTAAAGGATGTTTGCGAGGGCAAGTATAAAATTTGAGGTAACTGGCATAATTGTTGATTAAAAATATCAAACAAACAATTAGTGTTATGCTAAAAACAATGTCGAAGGAGTTCAATTTGGTGCAAGAAACACAGCCTAGAGACACTCTTATTGCTGAATTCATCGAAAAACATAAGCTTCCAGAAAGTTTTAGAAGCACAGCACTTGAATGGTTCATACCTTTAGCAAGTACGATCATTGCGCACCATGTTGGTGCAAATAAACCACTAATTCTTGGCCTAAATGGTTGCCAAGGGTCCGGAAAATCGACACTGTCTGATTTTCTTAAAGACTACTTAAGTCAGATGCATGAATTAGAAGTTATCGCTTTATCGTTAGATGATTTTTACTATTCACAAGAAAAACGCAATCAACTCGCGGAACAAGTGCATCCTCTACTCAAAACAAGAGGTGTGCCTGGCACCCACGATACGGAAATGTTAAATCATGTATTAGAAAGTCTGAAGAATAATGCCCTACCCATTAAGATCCCTAGATTTAATAAAGCCACAGATAATCCAATTCCGTCCAATGAGTGGAAAACCCAAATTAAATCGGTTGATATCGTGATAATGGAGGGCTGGTGTTGGGGTGTCACAGCGCAAAACGAAAATGCGTTAATCACACCTATTAATGATCTTGAAGCTCAGGAAGATCCATCTGGAAAATGGAGAGGATTTGTCAACACCAGCCTGTCTACTCAGTACCAGCGTCTCTATGAATACATGGATTTCTGGATTATGCTACGTGCACCGTCATTTAATAGCGTACTGGGATGGAGGCAGGAACAAGAGCGAAAATTGATTGCCTCTTTGCAAGGACAAGTTTCCGCCGCCAAAGGCACAATGAGTCCTGCTGAGATAGAGAGATTTATCGCTCACTATCAAAGACTAACCGAGCATGGATTGCAAACCCTCCCCGCTCGTTGTGATAGCGTTCTTCAATTGGACGAGAACCGCATAATAAGCAACAATTCACTTACAAATAAGCAGCCTTTAAAATGAGTATTCAATATATTGTATTTACTGATATGGATGGCACTTTACTTGATCACCATACCTACAGCCATGCAGAAGCAGATGAGATGTTGGCCAAGTTAAAAACCATGAAGGTGCCCGTCATACCCACTACCAGTAAAACCTTTGAAGAAGTGACTGTTTTACGTGAAGAAATCGGATTGTCAGACCCTTTTATCGTTGAAAATGGTGCCGCAATTCACATACCTCATGGCTTTTTCAAACAAAAGCCGGCAAATACACAATGGTTCAATGGATTTTGGGTTCGACAATTTTGTTCGAAAAAGCAATATTGGTTAAGCTTGTTAAAACGCGTAGAGAGAGAATTTACCGGTTTATTTACTCATTTTTCGGCCATGTCTACTGAAGAAATAGTAGAAGCAACTGGACTTTCGTTTGAAGAAGCGCAACGTGCAGCAAATCGTCAATATGGAGAGCCCGTGCTGTGGAAAAGCGATGAGCAAACAAAGCAGAAATTTATTCAAGCGTTAATAAGTGTGGGTGCAAAACCACTTCAAGGTGGCAGGTTCATTCATATCTCAGGAGACTGCAATAAAGGCTCTGCTCTCGAATGGTTCATGGCTGAGTACAAAAGGCAGTATCCAGACCGATTTTGCCAATCAATAGCACTTGGTGATGGCCAGAATGACGTGGCCATGTTGGATGCTGCGGATTACTCCGTTCGTATCCTGTCACCGGTTAATGAGCCGCCTATACTTAGTAAACAGGACAATGTGATTACGTCTACCAAGACCGGACCGACAGGATGGACGGAATCACTAACAGAAATTTTTAAAAACACCCTTTAGGAGGCTACATGGCCGATTTTTATCAAAATGGTATAACGACGACCTTACATAATTTATCAAAGAGACCAGTTGAAGAATTGGAAAACGAACTTGTTTCTTTTGCGGAAAAGCGTCCGTTAGCAGTACTGCTCCCCTCGCTATTCTCAGAATTAGAAGGTGAAGCTCTGCCCAATATAATCGATCATATTGCCAAAGTACCTTACCTTAACGAAGTTGTTATTGGCTTAGACAGAGCCAATGAAGAACAATACAAACATGCTCTCAAGTTCTTTGGCAAATTACCTCAGCACCATAGAATACTATGGAATGATGGCCCTAGACTAAAAGCACTAGATGAAGAACTCGCACAACTTGGCTTAGCACCCAAAGAAATGGGTAAAGGTAGAAACGTTTGGTACTGCATGGGGTACATTCTTGCTACGGGTCGTTCCGAATCCGTTGCTTTGCATGACTGCGATATTTTGACCTATGATCGCAGTTTACTTGCTCGATTAATCTATCCGGTAGCTAATCCTCATTTCAATTACGAGTTTTGCAAAGGGTTTTACGCAAGAGTGGCAGACGGCAAAATTAACGGCCGTGTATCGCGCCTACTCGTTACCCCTTTGTTGAGAGCGCTAAAACGCACTGTTGATTCCACGTCCAGTGAGTACTTGGATTTTATGGATAGTTTCCGCTATTCATTGGCAGGCGAATTCTCATTCAGAAGAGATGTGCTAAATGATATTCGTATTCCAAGTGATTGGGGGCTGGAGATTGGTGTATTGTCTGAAATGCATCGAAACTATTCTCAAAATCGTCTTTGTCAGGTCGATATCGCTGAAAACTACGACCATAAGCACCAAGATCTTTCGATGCACGATGATCAAGGTGGTTTATCTAAGATGTCGATTGATATTACTAAGGCCTTATTCAGAAAATTGGCGACGCAAGGCAATACTTTCTCCACTGAGTCTTTTAGAACTTTGAAAGCAACCTATTTCAGAATAGCGTTGGATTTCATTGAAATGTATCACAATGATGCGGTTATGAATGGACTTGAGCTTGATATACATAACGAAGAAAAAGCGGTTGAAATGTTCGCCGAAAACATCATGAAGGCAGGCCAGAGCTTTTTAGATAATTCCATGGAAACCCCCTTCATACCTAGTTGGAACAGGGTGCAAAGTGCGATGCCAAATGTACTTGAGAGGCTCAAGGACGCTGTTGAACAAGACTATAACGAATTTAAGGAGGCATAATGTCTACTACCCCTACAGATTTGTACAAAGAAAAAATAAAACATCACTTAGGGGTGATCTATGCGGATGTGGATCTTGCAATAAGCTTAGACACTTTTTGTACCGACCTCATTCGCACTATGCGTCTCACTGATGAAAATGTGCTTGCCGCACCGCAACCTCACCAAAACTTGTGGTCAGAAAAAGACATCATTCTGATCACCTATGGGGACAGTATTGAGAAACAAGGTGAAGTTCCCCTAAAAACCTTAAATCGCTTTTTAGACGAGCATTGTAAAGACAGTATTAACAGTGTGCATATCCTGCCATTTTTCCCTTACAGTTCAGATGACGGATTTGCTGTCATAGATTACTCAAGCATCAATGAATCTCTTGGTAATTGGCATGATATTGAAACTATTTCACAAGATTATCGACTGATGTCAGACCTAGTCATTAATCATTGCTCATCTAGAAGTGCTTGGTTTGATAACTTTGTTAAAGGCGAAGGTATTGGTAGCGATTTTTTCTTTACTGCTTCACCAGACGCCGATACATCAGACGTCGTAAGACCCAGAACATCAAGTTTGTTACGCGAGACAGAGACAGCAAAAGGTTTGCAACATGTTTGGTGTACCTTTAGTCATGACCAAGTCGATTTTGATTTTAGAAACCCTGCAGTTCTACAAGCCTTCGTGTCTATTATTAGACAATATTTGGATCACGGTGTGCGCATCTTTCGTTTTGATGCAGTCGCTTTTTTGTGGAAAATCATTGGCACTCCGTGTATCAATTTAGAGCAAACTCATGAAATGGTGCGTTTACTCCGTTCCTTGATTGAATGTGCGCAACCTGATGCCATTATCATAACCGAAACCAATATTCCCAACCGCGAAAACCTGACTTATTTTGGTAACGCGAACGAAGCCCATTCTATCTACAACTTTTCTCTTCCACCGCTATTGGTCAATACTTTGATCACTGGGAATTGTAAATATTTGAAAAGCTGGTTAATGAGCATGCCACCGGCTCAAAACGGCACTACCTATTTCAACTTTATCGCGTCACACGATGGAATTGGTTTGCGTCCGGCGGAGGGTTTATTAGATGAAGTAGAACTAAACACGCTACTTAACACCATGCAAAGTTTCGGTGGCTTAGTTTCATGGCGCGCCACTGACAAAGGTGAGCAAAAGCCCTATGAAATTAACATCGCCTTATTCGATGCGCTGCAAGGAACGGTGAAAGGTCCTGACAAATGGGGATTGGAACGCTTCGTTTGTGCACATGAAATCATGTTTGGGCTAGAAGGAATTCCTGGCATTTATATTCATAGTTTACTGGCAACTGGTAATGATTATGAAAAAGTCAAAAACACTGGCCAAAACCGTGGTATAAACCGGCACAGATGGCAGCAAGAAGCACTGGAAACAGCGTTAACCGATCAATACAGCCAACACAACAAAGTGCTAAAACGTATTACAGACCTGCTAAAAACCCGTATTCGTCAGCGAGCATTCCACCCTAATGCGACTCAATTTACCCTGCAACTAGGTGAAAGTTTGTTTGGTTTTTGGCGTCAAAGTTTAGACCGTCGTCAAAGTATATTTTGTGTTAGCAACATTACGGATGAGGAACAAGAAGTATTTCTTTCCGATATCAATTTAATTGTCACCTATGACTGGCAAGATTTGATCAGTGGAGACAGTATTTCAATGACTCAACCTTCAATTAAATTGTCACCGTATCAAACGGTTTGGATAGCGAATATGTAATCAAGTCTATTATCCTCTAATTGAGCGAAAAAGTGCCAAAGTCACTTTTTCGCTCCACTTTAACTCTTTGTTTTAGATGAAATAAATCAAGCCTACGAAAACACTGTCTACCAACAACAACACATTTAGCCGCAATTTCTCTATTTTTATTATCCATCCTTTTAAAAATGACGCAAAAGACAATTAAAGCATTGATATTTAACAATATTATTTTCTTGGCACGGTAAATGTAATAACCCAAGTATGCAGCAATTTATTCGTGTTGCAGTTTGGATGAAGAGGTTACAACTTACCGACGACATTCATCACAATTTAATCGATGATTTTATGGAGAAATGAAAATGAAAAAGACTATCTTATTTAGTGCATTAATTTTGGCAACTAGCGGCGCAATGGCGCAAGAAGATAAGCTTGCAATGTTGGATGCTGATGTTGACGGGCGTATTAGCGTAGAAGAAGCAGCAAGTGATCCAGCACTTTCCGCAGTCTTCGCTGAACTTGATGTAAATAAAGACGGCTACTTAACACCAAGCGAACTAGCCGAACACTAATTTTCGACGACACACCTAGTAAAAAGCCCGTTTCTATTACAAGAAAACGGGCTTTTTTCTTTATAGTCAATCGTTTTGATCTAGAATCCTGCGCTAAACCAAACCCAAAGTTTGTCAGCATCAACTCGACCACTTTCACCACTATATGCCGCATATTTAATAGCTGCAGTATAATGTTTACCAAACTTCTTAGTATATTGAAGATTAATTTCGCTACCTAAATCATCTACTGTCTCAGTTGCATCATCAGCTTCAAAGTCATGATATATGGCTACCCATGTTCCGCCAGCCAATTTTCCGGAAACCGTTACGCTCATGTCTACTAAACCTTGAGCAGGCGTACCTAAAAATTGATCAGACCAACCATTAAATTTATGCAAAGTCGCTAATGGTGTTGAGAATCCATAACTCGCATCGTCAGAACCTAGTAGTTCATAACCCGCTTTAATAGTAATTCCACTGACAACCGCACCGGCTTCTAAGAAAATATAATCTGCATCAAAATCTGCTTCTCCTGCCTCTGCACTTTGCGTTGCGTATTCAGCAGTATAAAGAAACTTAGTATCACCTTTTGTAGCGCCGCTGAACCTAACGCCATAAGTATCCAAGCTGTTGCTTGTATTGTTGTCAACTTCCAGTAAGTACGCGTAACCTGTTAATTTACCAATCGAAGTTGAAAGTCCGGCATTTAACAAATGATCTTTAGAATCTAAATCAGCGCTTTCGCCAAAGATGCGATTGCGTTGATCTAAGTATGCGTAAGATACAGACAAATCTTTTGTAGGGGAGTATTTAGCGCTGATCCCATCAAATGTTTGACGATCTTGTCTCCAACCCACATGACCAACAAATCTATGGTTATCAAAGGTAATGACTTGTCTACCTAATTTCGCTACAAAGTTATCCTGTTTGTATTGTATATATCCTTGATCCAGTTCTGTATGTTCTGGGTCTGCAATCACCGAGTATTGACCTAGCTGATAACCCGTTGGACCAACAGTATAGTCACCTTGGCCAAGTACGATGCGGTTGTCTTCCATTTCCACTTTCGCAGAGAATCCATTCACGCTTCCCGTTGTGTAACCTACTCTGGTGCGCAATGTGAGCGCTGATGCATCTTTAACGGCGTTATCCTGATCTACTGATTCGTACCTAAGATTCATATCAAGATTTGCTTTACCAGATGCCAAAGCTTCAGTCACGCTTTGTGCTGCAACGCCATGAGATGCTGAAAAGAGTGATAAGCCGACCGAAATCGCAACAACGGATTTTGAAGGTAGTGTGAGTTTCATGTGTTTTCCTTAAATTCGAGCACTAATAGGCTCTTCACTGTTTCGTGAATAAAAATTAAAAAATATGGGTTATTCGTTTACGTTAATGTCTCACAGCATAAGAAAGCCTTATGCTGCGTTTGTTTTTTTGTTTGCCGTCTTTGGGCTGCTCACCTTGGTTATGGCTTCTACTTTTCTCTGTTTTTCGTACAAGAAACGCAGAACCGCAGAACGATAATGGTTGTATTCAGGATCATCGGCTAGCTCCAGACGGTTTCTTGGTCTAGGCAGATCAATGTCTAATATTTCCCCAATTGTGGCGCTTGGGCCATTTGTCATCATTACAATTCGGTCAGAGAGCAGAACAGCCTCATCTACATCATGAGTAATCATGATGACGGTATTGCCCAGATCAGCATGTATTTCCATCACTGAATCTTGCAAATGAGCGCGTGTTAGTGCGTCCAATGCACCAAAGGGTTCATCCATCAACAACACTTTGGGTTCCATTGAAAGTGCTCGGGCAATTCCTACGCGTTGTTTCATACCACCAGAGATTTCAGATGGTAATTTATCAATTGCGTGAGACATGTGCACAAGCTCAAGGTTGTGCTCAACCCATTCGCGTATTTCTTGTTTACTGCGCCCTTTTTGAGTTTGCTTGACAGCTAACTCAACATTCTTGTAAACACTTAGCCAAGGTAGAAGCGAATGATTTTGAAATACAACCGCTCTTTCAGGTCCAGGTTCATTGACTTCGGTATTGTCTAAAATCACGCCACCCGTGGTAGCTTGATGTAGGCCAGCGACTATATTTAGTACTGTCGATTTACCACATCCTGAATGACCTATTAGGGATACAAACTCCCCTTCATCAATTTTAAGATTGACGTTCTGTAGGGCCGTAAAAGGTCCTTTCGGAGTTGGAAAATCAATGCCAACTTGAGTTATTTCTAAATGATGCTTACTACTCATTATCTTGTACTCTCTTGTTAGCGAAGGTTCGCTTGTTTGTCCCAGCTAACTCGTTTTTGAATTAGCAGCATAATTCTGTCCAAAATGAATCCTATTAACCCAATGGTCAGAACCGCTACCATAATGCGAGCCAATGATTCAGAACTACCGTTTTGAAATTCATCCCATACAAATTTACCTAAACCTGGGTTCTGCGCCAGCATTTCTGCAGCAATTAGTACCATCCAACCGATGCCAAGAGACAATCTAAGGCCAGTGAAAATCATAGGGATAGATGATGGCATGACGATTTTAATAACATGCTTCATGGGGCTTAGCCGCAGTACTTTACTGACATTTAACAGGTCTTTATCGATGCTAGATACGCCAACAGCTGTGTTGATTAAAGTTGGCCATAAACAACACAGTGACACTGTTACCGCAGAGGTGATAAAAGACTTAGAAAACATCGGATCTTGACTGACATAAACCGCACTTACTACCATGGTGACTAACGGCAGCCAGGCTAGCGGTGAAACCGGTTTGAAAAGCTGTATCAATGGGTTCATAGCGGAATAAACCGGCTGGCTCAGACCGCACAAAATACCCAAAGGAACGGCAATAACAGAAGCCGCAAGAAAACCGACCATTACTGTATAGAGACTAGTCCAAATTTGCTGAAAATAAGTAGGAGCGCCAGTATATTCACGAATTTTAGGCACGTAACTTGGATCTTGTGCCACACGCTGCGCATTCCTTTGTTCTTGACGCTCGTAGAAGGCCTCAGCTTTTTCAACTTGCACATAGTGTTCGTCGATAAGCACTATAGCTTGGTTATACACCGCACTAGGACCAGGAAACTTGCCTAATGAAGTATCGACGCTTTTTGCTACCAAACTCCATAGTCCAAGGAAAACAACTAGGCCGACGGCTGGTAAAAATAAACCACTGAAAAATGATTTTAGATTCGACCATACTGACTCTAATGGTATGTTTGATATTGCACTTGGCAATGTTGCTTGTTTTAACATAGTAGCGCCCTCCTTCATTAGGAACTCCAAACTAAAGTTTGGTATTCCCTTTTAAGCCAATTTCAAACTTCTCAAGATACGCATTAGGCTGCGTGCCATCATACGGAATGTTATCGATAAACTCAGTTTGCTCAGGTTTAAAGCCAGTTTCTGTAGAAAAGTCAGGGAAGTCTTTCTTATTAACTTTACCCTCAGCAATTAACGACTCAGCAGCCAAGCGGTAAATGTCTGGACGATATACTTTTTTCGCAGTATCCATGTACCATTGGTCAGACTTTTTCTCACTGATTTGTCCCCAACGGCGCATTTGCGTTAAGTACCAAATCGCATCGCTGTAATAGGGATAAGTCGCGTTGTAACGGAAGAATACGTTAAAGTCAGGGACTTCTCTGACATCACCTTTCTCGTATTCAAAGGTGCCTGTCATACTGTTTGCAATGACATCTTCATCCGCACCTACATATTGACTTTTAGACAGCATTTTTACTGCAGCTGGTCGATTTGCATTGTTGTTTTCATCAAGCCACTGTGCAGCACGTATCATTGCTTTTACAACACGTATGTGGGTGTTGGGATTTTTATCTGCCCACTCCTTGTTTACACCAAATACTTTCTCAGGGTTGTTTTTCCAAATTTCATAGTCAGTGATAACAGGTACACCAATTCCTTTGAAAACAGCTTGTTGATTCCAAGGTTCACCTACGCAATAGCCGTAAATAGTGCCAGCTTCCATAGTTGAAGGCATTTGTGGGGGCGGTGTGACAGAAAGTAGCGCTTTTGCGTCTATTTGACCGCTAGTGTCACCTTTATGCGGAGCATAGTAACCCGGATGTATACCGCCTGCGGCTAACCAATAACGCAGTTCATAGTTGTGGGTCGAAACAGGGAATACCATACCCATTTTGAAAGGCTTTCCGTTGTCAATATACTTATCGACAACCGGTTTTAACGCATCTGCTTTAATGGGATGAACTGGTTTGCCGTTCTCGTGAGGAATGTGCTCTTTCATTTGTTTCCAAATATCATTGGAAACGGTAATGCCATTACCATTCAAGTCCATGCTAAACGCAGTAATAATATGGGCTTCTGTACCATATCCGATGGTCGCTCCAAGTGGCTGACCCGCTAGCATGTGTGCGCCATCTAACTGGCCATCAATAACTCTATCTAATAACACTTTCCAATTCGCTTGGGCTTCGAGGGTGACATAGAGACCTTCGTCTTCAAAATAGCCATTTTCGTATGCCACTGCTAATGGCGCCATATCTGTGAGCTTGATAAAACCAAACTTAAGCTCTTCTTTTTCTGGCCAGCCTAATTTTTCAGCCTGAGCGCCAAACGTGGTAACGGCAACTGTGATAGTTGCAGCTATAATTTTACAAATTTTTGTGTAGTTAACATTCAACATAACGTTTTCCGATCTGACTGTTTTTTCCAAAAAAAAGCCCGCATAAACTACAGGACACGAAAGTTTATGCGGGCTACGTTGCCTCTTCTAATCACTAAAACTGCTAAGCGATTAGATATTTTATTGTTGCTTTATTCTTATTATATGACGCACTCAATGTGCAGACACTTAGCTCTTTGCAGGTATGATGCCAACTTTAATTTACTTATAAATCAACAACATAGAATTTCTGATATTACTTATATCATTAATTAGGTTTCGGCTCGGTGCATTCGCGCACCATCAAAGTGCCAAGGCTCACTTGTTGCACGCGATACACCGTGTTTTTTTAATACTTCTTTCATTTCGCGATAAATATCTGGGCGGAATACTTCTGAAATGAGATTGGTTGGAATCTTATCCTTATCTAACTGCCCAGCTTGGTGCATTTGTCTAATTAACCATTCCCCCCTAACTAACTCAGGTTGATTTAACGAACCATTGTGACTAGCCGAAAACTGATTGTATGAAGGAATGATCCTGGGTTCTGAGTTCTTGTGGGTTAAACAACTACCTAATAATGATGGAGCTATGACATCAAGTGGTGCATCAAGATATTGAGACTTACTCAATATCCGTGCTGCTTCGAATCTATTAGGAATAGTTTCTAACCAAGTACATGCTTGCTTTAGGGCAGCACACATAGCCAAAACAGTATTAGGGAACTGCTGATAAAATGACGCGAGTAAACCTAGCACTTTCTCAGGCGAGTCTTGCCAGATGTCAAATGAAGTCAAGGTAGTAATTCCAATACCGGCCCTAACCGCTTTTGCGTTCCAAGGACCACCAACACAAAAACCATCTATCTCACCAATTTCAAGGAAATTAACCATGTTGACTGGCGGCACGACGACAATATCAACGTCAGAATCTGCTATTTCACCTGATTTTAACCAATCTCTGAGTTGGTAGTAATGACAACTGTACGGGAAAACATTAGCAAAGGTTAACTTTGGCGCCCCCTGTAATTTTCGTTGCGAAATAACTTCTTTTAACAAGTAGGCTGCCATCGGTAACGTGATATGGCTTAACTTGTTTGCCTTTAGAATTTCATGATGCAAGGATTCAGATAAGGTTATGGCGTTTCCATTAAGACTTAAAACCAGTGGAGCAATGACTTTTTTGGGCTCGACTCCCAATCCCAGTGCACTTGCAAAGGGCATTGGTGCTAACATTTGGGCTGCATCAAGTAGTCCGGCATGCAGTTTATCCCGCAATGTGGCCCAGGAATTCTGTTTAGATAAGGTAACATTTAAGCCCCAATCGGCAAAAAAGCCCATTTCAAGCGCAACGATTAAAGGAGCGGAATCAGTGAGGGGGATAAATCCAAGGTTCAAATTGGTTTTTTCAAGGATCATATATTGTTCGCTCCAGCGTCAAGATTACTCAAAATAGATAACACTGTCTTAGCAACATCTTCCATTTTTTGTCCGGAATCCATCGACATTTTTCTCATCGAATGGAAAGCTTGTTCTTCAGTCATAGATTTTTTTCGAATTAGCGCTCTCTTTGCTTTATCGATCAACTCACGACTATTAAGTTGGTTCTTTGTTTCAACTAATTCAGATTTAATTTTTTGATATTCACCAAACCTGGCTACCGCAGCATCAAGAATGGGTTTAACTCTATTTGGATCCGCATCTCCTACAACATAAGCGCTTACACCCGACTTAACAGATAGGTTGATAACCTCTGTATCTTGCTCCGCAGAAAACATCACCACAGGTTTAGGACTGTATCGAGAGATAGTATGTAGGCTTTCTAAGATATCCCTGTTAGGAGATTCAATATCCATAACAATAATGTCTGGCTGTAATGCATCCACTACTTTCAATAGAGATGCAGTAATAGATTCGAGATGTTCAACGACATAGCGAGAATCGCACAAAGCCGAAATAATCCCTTGAGCCCGTGTTTTATTTTCATCAATGAGCAAAACCCGAAGTTTATTGCTCACACTTGATATCTTTGCCGACATTGAATGGAATACCAATCTTTAGTTAAACAGAATTACTAAATGCTATTGTGCAAACCTTAGGCCACAAGAATTAGAACGCTAAAAATAATTGAGAGCTAACATATCTTATTGATATTTATATATATTTAGTGAATAACAGCATGCGGAAAGATTTCCCTTACAAGGAATGGAGTAATTAATTACACCAAACGCACCAAAAATGGGCGTTTACCAAGCTCTATAGATACTCAATAATTATTGTGAGGTCGTGAATTGAAGACAAAAAAATAGCCTGCTAAGCAGGCTATTTTGCCGTGAGTTGTTTGATTAAAACTTACCATGGCCTTATTTCTTGCTGAAATAAGCATATACGTTAGGCGCATCTCGTTGAATCGAAAATTCAACTAGATTTTCACCATCGCATTTAACTCCATGGTCAGATAACAATAATCGTAACACTCTTTTTTCATTTGCTGCTAATTCATCCATTTTCTGGCGAACAGAGCTTTTAAACATAGACACATCATCCGTCAATATAGCTTTGCAAAACTTGGCGTAGTGTAAATCACCAGCAAATCGATATTTCTGTTCTGAGTTATCCGCATTTATAGCAGCATTAGCCGTTATGCTAATACCCATTGACAGCATAGCTGCCGTTTTCATAAGGTTTTTAATTTTCATGTGAAAATCCTCAATCAAGTTAAACACACCAACATTAGCGTGCGACCTTGTTATACATTAACTGAGATTTGAGACTGTTCTTTTACTGTGGGGAAAACGTAAATACTCTGTAAAACAATAAGTTACACAAAAATGACGATGGTAATATATTGATTTGATTGAGAAATTTTATTTCGTTTATATCAAGAAGTTTAGAAAATAATAGAGAAGATAATTAATCGGTCTAAAAAAAGTACTTTTGAGGGTGATTATTATTTAGTAAAAGTCCGAGTGTTACTGAATTTAACATGGAAAAATCGCTTAGTGAGCATAGTGTTTACCTGTCGTGTCAAAACTACTGGCTGATGAATGGTAGTTTGACACTACGAATGGCCAACTTTTGGAGCGACTATGCCATAATTCAGAGGCTTTCGTTTTAGCCTCTTGCCAACTTAGATTTTCCATCAACACAAGCATAGTTGCTAGGCTGCCAATGACAGCATTTAGGCCATATTCGTCACTATGATAATCGCACCAGAACGAAATCAGTTTGGTACTATCCAATTCTTTGGGCTTTATTCCGATTGAAGAAAGACTGGCTGGAATTACGTGGGACTCTAGATTTGCCTTCCTTGAAATATGAAAAGTCACGTCTCGCTCAGGATTATATTCTACTTCGCCACCTTCTCCTCTAAAACAAAGTACATTTTCAGCATTAGTCAAACTGGCGCACTGCGCGTGCTTCTCATCCACATGACGATGAAAAACGCCTTGCAAACTATGTTTGGAATCGCTTGGATTTAACATTCTTGCAAGCGTATTGGCACAAGACCTAAGGCCGAATTGACTTCGCAACTGAATAATATCATCGAGTTTTGAATTGATAGCGGATAACGGCAAATAACCGATATTATGATCTTGTAAATGCTGTGATACATGCTCAACAGACGTTGCCAGTGGAATTCCCAAGGCCGGTAAAACTTCCGCAAGATATAAGCGATTGGAGTCAGGTTCATGGGTTCCATGTAAGAATATACGTTTCCC
Organism: uncultured Alteromonadaceae bacterium; assembly: GCA_947503265.1. GTDB lineage: Bacteria > Pseudomonadota > Gammaproteobacteria > Enterobacterales > Alteromonadaceae > Aliiglaciecola. Next base: position 157,675 of record CANNDC010000004.1, on the reverse strand, counting down.
TTGTTGCGATAACAGCAATACCGCCAAAATAAACCAAGGCAAGTGCCTTCGTTTACCTGCGTAACAACCTAAGTCTAGGTCGATATTGAGTTCATTTATCCCTTGCGTATTAAATTGGCGAAGTGCTTGGATAAATCCAGCCAATTCTTCTGGTGATTCTTCTCTGACTCTAAGTAACATTAAAAATGCACCGCGCTGTTCCGCTGTGGCCTGTCCGTTAAGCATCATTGTCATGGCTATATAGGCCTCGTCTTGACTAAGTGTGCGCCCTGCTCTTTGACCTCGTCCAATAGCGCGAATAAAGTCTTTAAATTGGAGAGCATCCGCATCTAGCATTCTATTTCTTCCACTTCTATACGATCAGATTTTGACAGTTTTAATTTTCGAACATACTGACTTAGTTCAGATTTGCATGATCCGCAATTAGTACCACATTGTAATTCTTGCCCCAATGCTTCCACTGAATCAGCTCCGGCGAGAATAGCATCAATTATGCTTGATTCATGTACTTTATAACAACTGCATATCAATTTACCCTTGGTGTAAGAGTCAGGGGTCGAGTTCCGTAATAAATGACTTCTGTCACTTTCGGATATATTTTCCGATTGGAAAAGCGTGGTCAACCATTCTTCATTAATAGTAAAGCTGTGCATTTGAGAATGGTAAAAAGTGTGTAATTTATCTTGCTTATAGCCAAGCCCAGTAAGGCTAGCTTCATCTCCCTTCGTTAACCAAACTTCCACGAGAGTCAGTTTTTCTATCAGATTCGTAAAACTACTTTCTTCTCTTAATTGTGCAATTTGGTAAATAAATCCAAATGCACTGAGTTGCTTAGTCCAATAGTCAAAACCTTTCAACAGACTCTCGTCAATAGGATCAATGGATAACACGCTTGCGAAACGCGTGACCTTTTGTTTTACGATGTTTACCGCTGCAAATTTTAATTCAGGTTGTCCTGAAATAGCATCTTGTGCATCTCCGAACAATCTAGCAATACTGTTGGAAGAGCCCCAAGTTTCGCTCCAATGAATTGGTACAAACAACTCACCTTTTCGCGTTTCGTCGCTGATTTTTGCAGGCAATACAAGAGGCTTGTCGGCACTAAACTGAGAATTAATACAAACTAAATCGCCTTCTGAAATTGACAATGCCTCAGCGTCAATGGGATGAATGGACAAACTTGCATTAGGTGTGTGCATCATGAGTTCATGCGCTTTCCCTGTGCGCGTCATTGTATGCCATTGATCACGCAATCTACCTGTATTTAACACATATGGATACGCGCTACTTACCGATGAAGATGGCAGATTGAACTCGACTCCAATGAAATTGGCTTTTTGATTTGGTGTGTAAAACTTGTTATCAGTAAAAAGCCGCTCTGTGCCCTTTTTATCGTCATCTAAAACTGGCCACTGCACCGGTTTCAGATTGTTATATTCCGCTTTAGTTAAATTCATTAACCCATTCAAGTTAAAATCTCGAAGCACACCATTTTCGTGGTTTTGATAAGCACTGAGCCTGGCATGTTCATCAAATATTTGTGAAGGGTGGTCAAAATCGAACGCGGATTGGTACCCCATCGCTTTGGCAACGTCACAAATAATTTGCCAATCATGTCTTGCTCGCCCAGAAGGTGTTATAAACCCTCTTTGTCGAGATATTCTGCGTTCAGAATTAGTAACCGTACCATTTTTCTCTGACCAGGATGTCGCTGGCAAACGAATATCAGCAAATTTCAATGTGTCGTTATCACTGACACAATCAGAGACGATAACGTGAGGGCATTTTGTTAGGGCCGACTCAATTTTCATTCTATTTGGCATACTAACAAGCGGATTGGTCGCCATGATCCAAATAGCTTTGACTTCACCTTTTTCTACCCGGTCAAAAAGATCAACCGCTTTGAGTCCCGCTCGATTCGGTATATTCGGTGATTGCCAAAATTCTTGAACCAATTCTTTATGTTGTGAATTTTCTATGTCCATATGGGCCGCTAGCATATTTGCAAGTCCACCCACTTCACGTCCCCCCATGGCATTGGGTTGTCCGGTAATCGAAAATGGCCCCGAACCAGGTTTACCGATTTTACCTGTAGCCAAATGACAGTTAATAATCGCATTAGCTTTGTCTACGCCCGAGCTAGACTGGTTAACCCCCATAGAATAGAAAGTGACTGCTGAGCCAGTTTGAGCAAACAGTTGATAGAACTGTTGAAGTCTTTCTAGGGGTAGATCACAAAGACTAGATAGCTGCTCATTTGACAATTGCATTGCCATGTTAAGCGCATCATCAAATCCGTTGGTATGCTTGTCTACAAACTCACTATCAACGAATTCGTTAGCATGTAAGAAAGATAGCAAACCATTAAACAAGGCAACATCACTGCCAGGTTTAATTTGCAGATGCAAATCAGCTAGTTCACAACTGGCTGTTTTACGTGGATCAATCACCACAATTTTGGTGTTAGGATTGCGTTTTTTAGCACGCTCCATACGCTGAAACAGCACAGGATGCGTCCATGCTGCATTTGAGCCAACCAAAATCAACAACTCAGAACAGTCTAAGTCTTCGTAGCTACAAGGCACGGCATCCGCGCCAAATGAACGCTTGTAAGCCGCAACAGCTGAAGACATGCAGAGCCGAGAATTGGTATCGATATTGGCACTACCAATGTAGCCTTTCATCAACTTATTGGCGACATAGTAGTCTTCTGTCAAAAGTTGCCCTGATACATAAAAAGCGACTGAATCAGGACCATACTCGGCTATCGTTTTATCAAAAATGTTGGCAACTTGGTTTATTGCTGTTGACCAATCCGTGCGCTTTCCGTCGATTTCCGGCGCTAATAAACGCCCATTAACATCGTTGGTCTTAGCTAGATTAGTCCCTTTTACGCAAAGTTTACCAAAGTTTGCCGGATGGTTGTTTGTACCGCTCACGCCTATTAATTGCGTGTTACCAAGTTTGTCAGTAGCAAGTTCGGCATCAACTCCACAACCAACTCCACAATATGGGCAGGTAGTTTCAACCAAACAAGCTTTCTTTACCTGAATGCTTTTTGCGTCCATCTGCTAGCCAGCTAACTTGACAAAAAGGCTGTCGTTTTCCAACTTAACTTGGTGGATATCAATGGCTACTTCATCGCTATCGATACATCGGCCAGTCTCAAGACAATAGCGTTGTTTATAAAGTGGAGAGGCAACGAAATACATAGCATCATTTTCAGAATCTGCCAATTGCTTGCTGCCTAATAAACCTCGATACAACACATTGGCTTTGCCTATTGGGTCCCAATTACTGGTGGCCACGACTTTCAGTTCAGCATCATTGGCGGCGCCTGTTGGTAGGCAAAACAACGCAACTTGTTTGTCGTTGACTAACGCACACACACCCGAATTCTTAACTAGGTCACTTTTTTTACAGACTTGGATCCATTCTTCGGACATTTTCAACTCTCCTATTATACTTGTGGTTCAAGCAACAAATCGTTTTCAGACTGGCTAGTCATCACTTTCGTTTTTTCAGCTTCAGTAGCAGGTCTAATTTGGTCTCTTTCTTCAATGAACATGATATTCACATCCGACTTGTCACTATTAACAAATTGTCTGAATCTCGCCTTTGAAGTAGGTGTTGAAATCGCCGTTTTCCATTCACACTGGTAGCTATCAACTATATGTTGCATCTGGTTTTCAAGCTCTTCAGCCAAACCTAACGAGTCTTCAATAACGACTTGTTGTAGATACTCCAAGCCACCTTCCATGTTATCCATCCAAACTGACGTACGTTGCAATCTGTCAGCGGTGCGAACATAGAACATTAATATTCGGTCAATATACTTAAGCAGCGTTTCTGTATCTAAATCAGTCGCAAACAAGTCTGCGTGTCTTGGCTTCATTCCACCGTTTCCGCAAACATATAAATTCCAACCATTTTCGGTTGCAATCACGCCGATATCCTTACTTTGTGCTTCAGCACACTCACGTGTACAACCAGATACTGCCATTTTTAGTTTGTGTGGAGCACGTAAGCCTTTGTAGCGGTTTTCTAGATCAATAGCCTGACCTACACTGTCCTGCACGCCAAAACGACACCATGTGCTGCCGACACAAGATTTAACCGTACGAAGTGATTTCGCATAAGCATGGCCCGTTTCAAAACCAGCAGCTAACAGCTCTTCCCAAATAAGAGGAAGTTGATCAACACGTGCTCCAAACAAATCGATTCGTTGTCCACCTGTAACCTTGGTATACAACTTATATTTCTTTGCAACTTCACCAAGAACAATTAATTTTTCAGGTGTTATTTCGCCCCCAGCGATACGAGGAACGACAGAATAGGTGCCATCTTTTTGCATATTGGCTAGATATGTGTCGTTGGTGTCTTGTAGAGCGACATGTTCAGGTTTAAGCACAAATTCGTTCCACACTGAAGCGAGAATCGATCCCACAGCAGGTTTACAAATTTCGCAACCAGCTCCTTTGCCATGATTTGCTAACAATTCATCAAACGATTTAATCTTTTGAACTTTAATCAGGTTAAATAAGTCTTGTCTTGAATATGCGAAGTGTTCACACAGATCTTTGTTGACCTCGACACCACGTTTTTCTAGTTCGGTATCGACGACATTCTTTAACAGCGCCGTACAACCTCCACAACCCGTGCTTGCCTTGGTACAACCTTTGATTTCTGCCAATTCGCAAGTGCCCTGATCAATCAGATTGACTATGTCGCCTTTGGAAACATTGTGACAAGAACAAATTGTCGCTTCTGCTGGCAGTGAATCTGCTCCAAGTAAAGGGGCATCTGAAGAGGAAGGCAGTATTAAGCTCTCTGGAGATTCAGGTAAGTCAATGCCATTCAATGCATACTGCAATAAGGTATCGTATTCGCCGTTATCTCCGACTAATACCGCCCCTAGCAATTTTTGTTGGTTTGCATCAACAACAATCTTTTTATAAATTCCCTTAGGTTGATTTTCGTAGGTGTAAGACAAAGCACCTGCAGTTCTGCCATGTGCATCTCCAATCGAGCCTACATCCACTCCCATTAGTTTCAGTTTGGTGCTCATATCAGCACCAAGGAAATCTTCGTTGCCACCCATGATATTGTCAGCAACAACTCTCGCCATAGTGTAACCAGGAGCAACTAATCCAAATATAAACTTATTCCATAGTGCACATTCACCTATTGCGTAAATATCCTGTACGGAAGTTTGACATTGATTATTCACCACAATGCCACCTCGCTCACCAATTTCGATATCGAATTCACGAGCGAGATTATCTGAGGGTCTGATACCCGCAGAAAACAAAATCATATCAGTATCTAAATGTGTACCATCAGCAAAACACATACGATAGCGACAATCAGAATCACTGTCTTTAACGGTTTCCATGGCCTCGATAACTTGTGTGGCTTTTTGAGTATGCACAGTCACGCCAAGCTCTTCGATTTTTGCTTTGAGTAATTCACCACCACGCGTATCAACTTGCACCCCCATTAATTGTGGTGCAAATTCCACAACATGGGTTTTCAAACCTGCTTGTTTTAATGCATTAGCCGCTTCTAGCCCCAATAGACCGCCACCTACAACAACACCAACCTTGCTGCAATCAGCGGAAGCTTGAATAGCTTCGAGATCTTCAATCGTGCGATACACCAAACAGTGTTCTTGATTATTTCCAGGAATAGGGGGAACAAATGGATAAGAGCCAGTAGCCAGAACGAGTTTGTCGTATTCAAAAACCTGACCTGACTGAGTTTCAACGGATTTCTTCTCACTATCAATTTTTACCACTCTTGCGTTGACATGAAAATCCACGTTCAAGCGCTGATAATTCTCTTCAGTGGTCAATGCCAATTGTTCAGCTGTTTTTCCAGAAAAGAACTCAGACAAATGAACCCTGTCATAGGCAAGCCTAGGTTCTGCAGACAACACTGTTATCATTGCGTTTTCTGATTTTTGCCTTAATTGCTCAACAAAATGATGACCAACCATGCCGTTACCAACAACAACTACTTTCACTTGTGCCACGGATCTTTCCTCTATGTTTATGCAATAAAAAAGCCTGCTTTGCTCAGATCATTAGTAATCTGATAAAAGCAGGCTTCTTTGCCATGAGACACTGACTGCCTCAATTAATATGTAACCAAACGCGTTTTTGGCTTATTTGCTGAAGGCTAATCCATTTTTTGTGCCAACTTATTTTATTCAATATTTTCAACAAGTTAATTTTAAAGCATAGGTTTAGAAGAGGTATTTATGCACTAATGAGGTGCGTAAGAGGCTCGAGAGCTAATGAATTTGCAGCATTTTGGGGTCTATTTTATGTGTCAATCTCAAGGCATAATAATCATCTTTCGATTGTCCAAACTAACATCAATGCATTTGGGCGAACAATTCTATAATTCCAAAAGGACTTTCAAATATGTCTAAAAAATTTATGCTGTTACTTGCCCTGTTTTCTTTGTCTTTAAACTTGCATGCCGCATCTGTATGGAAAGTGAGCAAAGGAAATGACAGCATTTTCGTCGGTGGAACGATCCATTTGTTAAGTGAAAGTGACTATCCCTTACCGACAGAATACGACAACGCTTATAAAAAATCAGATACCTTAGTGTTTGAAACTGATATTGCAGTGCTTAATACCCCTGAATTTCAACAACAAATAGGACCTTTAATTTTCTTATCCGATGGTAAAACAATTAAAGATTTTGTTTCAGATGAAACCCTAAATAAATTGATGTCGCATTTTAAAGAGCGAAATATTCCTTTTCAGAATTTTGTTAATTTTAAGCCAGGATTTCTAGCAATAACCCTGAGTATTATCGAAATGCAAATGATGGGTATAAATAGTGCTGGTGTCGATATGTACTACTCTACTAAAGCCACAGGTGATGGTAAGCAGCAAATTTGGTTTGAAGAACCTATGGAGCAAATGTCTTTATTGGCTGATTTAGGTAAAGGTCAAGAAGACAGTATGATTGCTTACTCGCTTGAAGAAGTGAAAAATATTCGAACTGATTTAGCAAACTTGATGAGCGCTTGGAAATCAGGTGATATGAAGCTGATGGAAGAAGTTGCCATCGTAGAAATGAAGTCTTCATATCCGCAAATTTATGATGAAATTTTGGCAGATCGTAATAAAAATTGGATACCTAAAATTGAAGCGCTTTTTGGCAACAAATCAACGGAATTTGTTTTAGTTGGCGCTGCTCATCTCGCTGGGCCAGACAGTGTATTAACCATGTTGTCAAATAAAGGTTATAAAGTATCCAAACTATGAAAACCGGATTAATGCCCATAGCAGATGCGCTTGCTAACATGCTTGCTGTAACATCAGCAATAAACTCGACTGAAGAAGTGAGTCTATTTGATGCTTCCAAGCGTATCCTAGCCAACGATCTTATTTCTCCAGTTAATGTTCCTCCTGTAGATAATTCTGCTATGGATGGCTATGCATTTAACAGCATGTCAGATTTATCCAAACCTTTGATTTTAATGGGTAAAGTGTTAGCTGGAGCAACATATGATCGAGACTTGCAGGTCGACGAATGTGTCAGAATTACCACAGGTGCACCGATTCCAAATGGAGCTGATGTGGTAGAAATGCAGGAAAACACCGAAGCTATCTCAAACCAGGTTAGTTTTCTGCAATCGGTAAGAAAAGGCCAGAATATTAGACAAGCTGGTGAGGATATTAGTCAAGATTCTACTGTAATTGCTTCGGGTACAGAGTTATCACCTGCACACTTGTCGTTGATCGCTTCTATTGGAATTTCTAAAGTGATTGTCACTAGAAAGATTCGCGTTGCACTCATTGCTACGGGTGATGAATTAGTTGAGCCCGACGGTATTTTACAACCGGGGCAAATTTACGAAAGCAATCGTTATGCACTTCATGCACTTTTATCAGAAAATAACATCGATATTATTCATTTTGGCATCATTAAAGATGATCCAAAGCGGATAAAACAGGCATTAAAAGCAGCCAGTGAACAAGCAGATCTGGTTATTACTTGCGGAGGAGTTTCCGTGGGTGATGCCGATTATATTAAGCAGGTGTTGGATGAAATTGGCCAGATTAACTTTTGGAAAGTGGCCATAAAACCGGGTAAACCTTTTGCGTTTGGTACAATTGGTAAAGCCATTTTTTGTGGATTACCCGGTAACCCTGTTTCCTCTTATGTCACCTTTGAAACATTAGTGTTGCCGGTATTAAATCGTCTTAGTGGTCAGAAAAGAAAAACGCCTATGCTCTTAAAAGCAACCGCATCTGAAAATTTCTACAAGCGGCCTGGCAGAACAGACTTTCAACGTAGCATTTGCTTTTTGGATGACTCTGGAAATCTCATGGCAAAACCCAATGGTAAACAAGGGTCAGGTTTAATGACTTCCGTGGCTAATGCAAACTGCTATGTTGTATTAGAACAACAACAGAGTAACGTTCCCAAAGGCTCTCAAGTTCAAGTCCAACTATTTTGAGCGCATTTAAAATCGAGCTTAAAAACCTGATTAAATTGACATGGCCTCTGTTAGTTGCGCAAGTAACTCAAACTTTGATGGGCGTATCAGACACCATCATGGCCGGTCGATTTTCCGCTACCGATATGGCAGCAGTAGCTATTGGGTTTAGTATAACTTTACCGGTAATTTGCTTCGTTCAGGGACTTACATTGGCGTTAACGCCCATTGTCTCTAGGCTAGATGGCGCAGCTCAGACCTCCCAAATCGTAAAAGCTAGCTACCAATGTCTGTATTTAGTACTTCCTATTGCAGCTTTGTTATCGCTGCTTAGTGTTTTTTTACCCTATTGGTTTTCCTTGGTGCCCATGGAAGCGCAATTGAGAGACATCACTGTCGAATATGTCAGTTATATTTTGTATTCACTCCCTCTTTTTGCCACTTACCAAGTATTAAGAAATTTTTGTGAAGGTTTATCCATTACTAAACCCACAATGATAATTATGGTAGTCGGGTTATTGGTAAATATTCCAGCCAATTTCATCCTGATTTACGGCAAATTTGGTGCGCCTGCTATGGGTGGTGCTGGTTGTGGGCTTGCTACCGCATTAGTATTTACCGCCATGTTGTTCAGCACTGGCTTATATATTTATTATTCGAAATCGACATCAAACTATAGGTTGTTCGACCGTCTAGTTCCTCCCTTTCTTCCAGATATTGTGTCCACGTTTAAATTGGGCTTACCCATTGCGCTGACCCTTTTATTTGAAGTGACTTTGTTCGGGGTAGTTGCTTTGTTACTTTCTCCCTTCGGAGCACAAACCGTAGCATCACACCAAATCGCCCTTAACTTTTCAGCGCTTATGTTTATGTTTCCTCTGAGCATAGGTATGGCAACTACAATAAGAGTTGGATTTTTGCTTGGTAAAAACGATACCGATGGCGCAAAATTAGCCGCTAAAACTGCGGTTTTGCTTGGCTTAAGCATAGCCATTTTTACTGCGTGCATCACCATTCTTGCCCGACATCAGATTGCGCTAATCTACACTACAGAAAATGACGTCATTGAACTCGCAATGAGTTTGCTTCTGCTCGCGTCTATGTTTCAACTTTCTGATGCGATACAAGCCATTTCAGCAGGCGCGTTGCGGGGCTACAAAGACACCACAGCTATGTTTTTAATTACGTTTATAGCCTATTGGTTGATCGGGCTGCCTACGGGCGTTTTGTTATCACTTACCGATTATATCGTTCCTGCAATGGGAGCTCGGGGATTCTGGATAGGGTTTATTTGTGGATTAACCGCAGCAGCAATTATGCTAGGCTTTAGAGTAAATCATATTCAACGAATGTATGCAGTTAAATGAAACTATTAGGCATCGCCACTCGCTCACAAAAAAACGGACCTATGCATACTAGCGAACACACTTGCATTACCTTAGATGCAGGGTTAGAAGAGGATTTTAGACGCCCTCCTAGTGATCGTCAGGTTACTGTGCTGAGTATGGTTCAGTGGCAACAAGCCTGTAACGAATTAGATGTTGAATTACCTTGGACTGCAAGACGAGCCAATTTGCTGGTAGACAAAATAGAATTTAGTGAGAAGATGCTTGGCAAGTTCATCGTCATCGACGATTTGATCCTAGAGATAAGAGGTGAAACCGATCCTTGCAAAAAAATGGACCAATTCCATCAAGGTCTAAAACAAGCGCTAACCCCAAATTGGCGTGGTGGCGTTTGCTGCAAAGTGCTGCACGGCGGGAGTATTCAAGTTGGAGACAAGGTTGAGTTAAGGAGCCAGAGATAAAGACATTGAGGTAAATTAGCTAACACGCCCGATTGTATTATCGGGCATGTTGATTTTTTGGTTATTTGTTAAGCGTACTTGCGCCTGCTACAGCTTCTTTTGCTAACTGGGTTACGCGGTCCCAGTCTCCCGCTTCAACTGCATCGTCAGGTGCTAACCATGACCCGCCAGCGCAAACGACATTGGGTAGTGCTAAATAATCTAAATAGTTATTTGGCCCAATTCCACCAGTAGGACAAAATGTAACCTTAGGGAATGGCCCGCCAATGGATTTTAGCGCTTTTATTCCACCTGAAGCCTCTGCTGGGAAAAATTTGAAATGGGTATAACCCAAATCCAACCCCTTCATCAATTCTGAAATAGAAGAAATCCCTGGGATTAGCGAAATTGAACCGCGCTTTCCAGCTTCAAGTAAATTGGTTGTTAGCCCAGGACTAATCGCAAATTTAGCGCCTGCATCAATGACAGCTTGCAACTGTTGTTCGTTTGTTACAGTACCTGCACCTATCATAGCGTCTGGCACTTCATCAGCTATTCGTTTTATTACCTCTAACGCTGAATCTGTTCTCAATGTGACTTCTAACACGTTTATGCCGCCAGCCATTAGCGCTTTGGCCAATGGAACAGCTTTCTCGACATCGTTAATAACCAAGACAGGAACAACAGGTCCTTGTTTAAACACCTCATCAGAGGACACTTTCCAATTGAATGACATTATTTAACCCTTGTAGTTTTGATCTAAATAGGCGGCAGCGCCTAATAACCCGTGATCGGGTTCTGTAATAATGAAAGTGGGAATATTTCTGACGTAATGACTGAAACGCCCTCTATCTTCGAATCTTGCTCTAAATTCACTGTTCTTAATGTAGTCTATAAACCGAGAGGCTATGCCTCCACCAATATAAACTCCGCCAGTTGTATTCAAGTTTACGGCTAAATTCCCCGCAAAATTACCCATGATTTTGCAGAATTGAGACAATGTTTGTTCACATAAACGGCATTCTTGGGAAAGTGCTTTACTGGTAATCTCAGCTGGGTCGGTATATACGGCAGCCTGCTTCTGACTGGCGGCTAAACCTTCGTATATTTGCACCAGTCCCCTGCCCGACATCACTTCTTCTGCCGACACATAGCCAAGTTTATTTTTCAGGTAGTGCCAGATAGCGATATCATTTTCATCATGTGGGGCGAAATCTACATGCCCTCCTTCACCGTCCAGAGCTTTCCAGCCACTATCAGTGATAGTTAAATGCTCTACGCCTAAGCCAGTACCCGGTCCAAACACAGCTATGTTACCGTTTTCTTTGACCGTTCCTTGACCAATCTGTGCTTTTTGAGATTCATCTAAAACCGGCAAAGAGTATGCGACAGAAGCAAAATCATTGATCACACCAAGCCATTCTAACTTAAGCGACTCTGTCAATTCTTGTGTAGAGAATTCCCACGTGTGATTGGTCATTTTCACCCAATCACCCGGCACGGGACAAGCGATAGCGATGCACCCAGCGGTAAACGTCAGTTCAGAAAAGCTATCCATATAGTGACTGATAGCATCACCTATGGTGGCAAAATCTTTACACAGATACTTTTTAATCTGAGTCAGCTTGCCATCTTGAACTTGAGCTAATCGAATATTCGTTCCGCCTACATCTGCTACAAAATTAACTGACATCAGAATCGACCATAGACGTGAACAAAGTACATGCACCTTGTTCCGCACCTGTTATTGTGTTGCGCATTCCAGCGAACATTTCACGACCCATACCAATTTGATGTTTTTCCGTGTGTGCTAGCTTAGCAACACGTTTTGACAACGTATCAGTATCAACGTGTAAACACATTTCGCCTGTTTCAGTATTCAATTCTATTAAATCACCCGTTTGCACCTTGGCAAGCAAACCACCGTGTAATGCTTCTGGTGTTACGTGTATTGCCGCAGGTACCTTGCCCGACGCGCCAGACATTCGACCATCGGTTACCAAAGCAACTTTAAAGCCTTTGTCTTGCAAAACACCGAGTGGCGGAGTCAAACTATGAAGCTCAGGCATACCGATTGCGGCTGGCCCTTGAAATCGCACAACGACTACGCAATCTTTATCTAACTTGCCTGATTTGAATGCATCATATAATTCAAACTGGTCTTCAAACACAACCGCTGGTGCCTTGATACGGCAATGAGGTTCCCTTAATGCAGAGGTTTTCATAACTGCTCGACCTAGATTGCCATGTAAAACCGAAAGACCGCCATCCGGCTTAAAAGGTTCAGCTACACTTGAAACCACTTCGACATCTAGACTTTCTTGTGGACCATCTTGCCACGTAAGCTCACCATCTTTTAAGATAGGTTCTTTAGTGTAGCGCTCTAGTCCATCACCGCAAATAGTCTTAACGTCATTGTGAACAAGTCCAGCTTCTAATAGCTCTTTGAATAGCAGCGACATTCCGCCAGCAGCAGTGAAGTGATTAATATCTGCAGAACCATTTGGATAAATTCGCGTCAACAAAGGAACTGCATTCGAGATATCAGAGAAGTCGTCCCAATTAATTTCGTAACCAGCTGCTTTAGCGACTGCTACAAGGTGCATAGTATGGTTGGTAGACCCACCTGTTGCTAACAGTGCCACTATGCCGTTTACAATTGATTTGGCATTGACGATATGACCAATTGGAGAATAATTATCTCCTAAATCTGTGATACGAGTTACTTGTTTTGCTGCTGCCTTAGTCAATGCGTCTCTTAGTTCAGTTCCTGGATTGACAAATGACGAGCCAGGTAAGTGTAGACCCATAACTTCAACTACAAGCTGGTTACTATTGGCCGTACCATAAAAGGTACAAGTCCCAGCTGAATGGTAGCTTTTAGATTCGGCTTCCAGTAATTCCGCTCGAGTGGCTTTTCCTTGCGCATAAGCTTGTCTGACTCGCGCTTTTTCTTTATTAGGTAAACCAGAGGGCATTGGTCCTGCCGGTACGAATACCGTGGGCAAGTGACCAAAACTTAACGCACCGATAAGCAAGCCTGGTACGATTTTATCGCAGATCCCAAGCATCAAGGTGCCATCGAACATATTGTGCGACAAACCGACAGCGGTCGAGAGTGCAATAACATCGCGACTCAATAGACTCAGATCCATACCAGGATTTCCCTGAGTCACACCATCACACATGGCAGGTACACCGCCAGCAAATTGCGCTACACTGCCTACTTCGCTAATAGCGTCTTTCAATATTTGCGGGTAGGACTCATATGGTTGATGCGCTGAAAGCATGTCATTGTATGAAGAAACAATTGCGATGTTCGCTTTGGTCATGCTAGTAAGATCTGATTTGTCTTGTGTACTGCATGCTGCAAACCCGTGTGCCAGGTTACCGCACGACAACACTCCACGATGAGGACCTTCTAACCTTGCATTTTCAATCTTCGCAAGATATTGCTTTCGAGAGTTACGACTGCGCTCTTCAATACGCTGCGTAACTTCATTAATTACTGAATTCATTGCTTCTCCTATGGCGCCCAAACGAGCTGCACTTTGCTTCTATTTAAAACAGCGCTGATTGGCATTTCCAATTCATCGCTGTTTAGTGCTTTAGCTAATACCGTGCGTTTAGACTCACCCGTTAGGTGTAAAAAAATATTTTTACTATTAAGAAGGGCTTTTAATGTCAGCGACATTCTCTGATTTGGCGCTGTCGTTGGTTGAACCGCAATAAATGATGCTTGTGTATTGAGATCCAATCCTTGTTTTATCTGGTCTGAGCAAGGAAACAAAGAAGCAGTATGGCCATCTTCGCCCATACCCAAAATCAACACATCAAAAGGCGTACTAATTTGCTTAAAGTTTTCAGTACATTCTTCAACCGCATCAGTTGCGTCTGCTTGATGAGTTTTTAATCCAATAAAATTAGCATTAGCTGCTAGGTTTGTTATCAAATTTTCACGCACCATTGTCTCATTGCTGGCAGGATCTGTTTGATCTACCCAGCGTTCATCTGCAAGGCTGATATCTACCTTATCCCAGTCAAGAACTGTATTAGACAATATATGGAACAGAGGTTTAGGAGTACGCCCCCCTGAAACGATCAAACTCGCTCGACCGTTTTCTGCAATCCCCTGTTTCAAAATAGCAACGATTTTGGCTGAAAAATCCTTGTTCAACTCTTCTGTTGAATTGTATATATTTTCAATCAAAGCCACGTTATTTTTTCCCTATAGGGCTTTCGTACCAAGAGCGGTTGCTTCTTGCCAACATGGCTATAGACGCAACTGGCCCCCAAGTACCAGCTTGATATGGTTCAGGTAGTTCATCTGCCACTTTCCATGCATTGAAAATTCCATCAACCCAAGTCCATGCTTGTTCTACTTCGTCACGACGAACAAATAGCGCCTGATTACCTTTCATTACTTCCAACAGTAATTTTTCGTAAGCATCGGCAATTCGCTCGTTTTTGAATGTCTCAGAGAAACTCAAGTTGAGCTTTGACTTCTGTAGCTTCATGGGACCTGTACCATTTAAACCGGGCACTTTATTCATGACGGTGACTTCTACACCTTCATCAGGTTGAAGTCTTATAGTCAGTTTGTTGGGTGGCAGTTGAGAGAAGCTTTCGCCAAACAGATTGTGAGGTTGGCGTTTAAAGTAAATAACAACTTCACTAGTTTTGCTTGGTAGTCGTTTGCCTGTGCGTAGGTAAAATGGCACTCCAGCCCAGCGCCAGTTATCCAAATGCGCTTTAACCGCAACAAAAGTCTCTGTTTTAGAAGCCGTATTGGCTCCTTCCTCATCAAGGTATCCAGGAACTTCTTTTCCTTTAACAAATCCACCAACATATTGCCCACGCACTGTGTCATCCGATACATTGGCTGCTGTAATTGGACGCAATGCTTTGAGTACTTTTAGTTTCTCATCTCGAATGCTGTTTGCATCTAAGGTTGTTGGTGGTTCCATGGCGATCAGCGTCAATATTTGTAGCAAGTGGTTTTGAACCATATCGCGCATTTGACCTGCTTCATCGAAATAGCCCCATCTGCCTTCAATACCAACAGATTCAGCCACTGAAATTTGCACATGATCAATACAATTGTGATCCCAGTTAGTAGCGAATATTGAGTTCGCAAAACGCAGTGCAATCAAATTAAGTACCGTTTCTTTACCTAAATAGTGGTCAATGCGGTAAATTTGGCTTTCTTCAAAAAATTCAGCAACCTGATCGTTGATAACTTTAGATGACGCTAAATCGTGACCAAGGGGTTTTTCCAATACAACCCTGACGCTTTCATCAATAATGTCCGCGGCATTTAGTCCTCGGCATATATCGCCAAAAAGAGATGGAGGAGTCGCCAGGTAACACACCATGGTTTTCTCTTTACTAACGTGCTCTTTAAACACCTGATAGCTATCGATATCCATCATATCGACACGAATATAATCTAATTTTTCTTTAAATTTTACCCAAGTCTCTTCGCAAAACTCCTCGTCTCCAAAGGATTCAATATTTTCCTTTACTAGGTCAACATACTCATCAAGGCTGAAATCCTGGCGAGCCACTCCTATGATTCGAGTTTTTTCGTCAACTAAATTTGCTTTTTCCAACTGAAATAAGGAGGGAAGCAATTTACGACGTGCGAGATCGCCTTTTGTCCCAAAAAGAACAAAGTCGCATGGTTCGAAAGTCTTTATTTGCACCATAAAATTTTTAGCCTGTTTATGTATAGGGGGATGAAAATTAGAGTTTACCACTCTATATTCTACTATCCGAATATTACTCTACTATTAAACGCATAACTAAACGTATAACATCAACTGTAGTAATATTACAACAAAAATGCGTTCAAATACCCCATACTTTCGGATAGTTTTTACTATTTTTGCTAAAAAGTACTGGATAAATTGTCAAAAAATTACAACAATTCGAACATAGAGCTTGGTTTCACTCGCGTAATCAAGACATTAATGTAGATTATCTACGAAAGATTATAATAAAAAAGAGTATTATTCGCTTATGAATATTCTAGAAAAAATTACTCAGCATAAATCAGCGTTTAGCAAATCAGAGCGAAAAGTGGCTGAAGTCATTCTCGACAACCCGCAAAATGCGATTCACTCTAGTATTGCAACACTAGCTAAAATATCAGATGTGAGTGAACCAACAGTAAATCGATTTTGTCGACGCCTTGATACGAAAGGATTTCCCGATTTTAAATTACACTTAGCGCAAAGCCTCGCCAATGGTACGCCCTATGTCAATAGACATGTGGAAGAACACGATGGTCCTGAGGAATACACTAACAAAATATTTGAATCTACCATGGCATCACTGGAAGTCGCTCGTCAGTCGGTCGATGTCAGTACTATCAATCGCGTAGTTGATTTACTTACCCAAGCACAAAAGATATCTTTTTTCGGGCTTGGAGCTTCCGCCTCAGTTGCTCACGATGCATTAAATAAATTCTTCCGTTTTAATGTGCCTGTTGTTTATTTTGAAGATGTACTGATGCAACGAATGAGTTGCATGAATTCTGACGAAGATGATGTTGTGGTATTAATTTCTCATACTGGTAGAACCAAAAGTTTGGTGGAAATTGCGCATATAGCAAGAACAAATGATGCGACAGTGGTTGGAATCACGTCAAAAAACAGTCCATTGGCAAAAGAATGTAACCTTGTGCTTTCGTTGGAAGTGCCAGAAGACACTGATATGTATATGCCAATGGCCTCGCGTATTGCCCAGCTAACGCTTATTGATATCTTAGCGACTGGGTTTACACTTCGACGCGGCGGTAAATTTAGAGAGAATTTAAAGCGTGTGAAAGACACATTAAGGGGTTCTCGTTTCGAAAAAAATTAAAGGTTTAAGATGATTGAAGGAAATTTATAGTTTAACAATTTCACTTTTGTTGCCTAATAGACTAATATTCTGTAATAAAATTACAATAATTAATAACTACTATCTTATGTGACTTGCACTAAATATTGCGCAAGTCCTTGCTGATTTTCACAACCTTAGTTGAGTCCTACTTTATGTTAAGACGTACCAAAATTCTTGCCACTCTTGGCCCCGCGACCGATACTCCAGAAACCATTGAAGCCATAATTAAGGCTGGTGCGAATGTAGTTCGAATGAACTTCTCTCACGGCACGGCTGAAGATCATATCAATCGCGCAAACATTGTTCGTGAATGTGCTAAAAAGCTCGGTAAATACGTGGGTATTTTAGGTGATTTGCAAGGACCTAAAATTCGAGTTTCAAAATTTAAAGAAGGTGCCATTCACTTGGATATCGGCGATAAATTTATTCTCGATGCGGAAATGGGCAAAGAAGATGGCAATCAGACCGCGGTCGGCATAGATTACAAAGCACTTCCGCAAGATGTATTTAGCGGTGACCTCTTATTGTTGGATGATGGACGCATTCAACTCAAGGTCGATAATGTCGATGGCAACAAAGTGCATACAGTCGTAACGGTTGGCGGGAAACTATCTAATAATAAAGGCATAAATCGTCTGGGTGGTGGACTTTCTGCAGAAGCGTTAACCGAAAAAGATAAAGCGGATATAAAAACAGCGGCCGCGATCCAAGTTGATTACCTTGCTGTTTCTTTCCCTCGTTCTGGCGCCGACCTTGACTACGCAAGAAAGCTTGCTGTAGAAGCAGGTTGCGATGCACTAATTTGTGCAAAAGTTGAGCGTGCTGAAACGGTGGCAAGCGATGAAGCTATCGATGACATTATCTCAGCATCAGATGCGGTAATGGTAGCTCGTGGAGATCTAGGTGTCGAAATCGGAGATGCTGAACTTGTTGGTGTACAGAAAAAGTTAATTGCTCGTTCTAGGCAATTAAATAAAGTGGCAATTACCGCAACTCAGATGATGGAATCCATGATAACCAGTCCGATGCCGACGCGTGCTGAGGTAATGGATGTAGCCAATGCTGTGCTTGATGGCACAGATGCAGTAATGCTCTCAGCGGAAACCGCGGCGGGTGATTACCCTGTTGAAACAGTTGAGGCTATGGCACGTGTTTGTGAAGGGGCAGAAACCCACCCAAGCGTAAAAATTTCTAAACACCGGGTTGACGAAACCTTCACATCTATTAGTGAATCTATCGCTTTATCAGCTGTCTATGCGGCAAACCATCTTCATTCAATTAAAGCGCTGGTTGCGCTGACAGAAAGTGGCAAGACACCAAAATTGATGTCTAGAATTACGACTTCTTTGCCAATTTACGCCTTATCTCGACATGAGTCGACGCTAACTCGTATGGCGCTTGTAAGAGGTGTTAAACCTGTGTACTTCGATTCTAGAGGCTCAGTACCAGGCCAGCTGAAACAAGACGTAATAGACACACTTGTTAGTAAGGGAATTTTAGAAAGTGGCGACCAGTTTATTATGACTCATGGAGACATGATGGAAACATCTGGTTCAACAAACGCTTGTAAGATAGTCACAGTTCCTTAACCCCCTTATTTTTGTATTAACCAAACAGCCTGCTATCATCGCAGGCTTTTTGTTATATGTATCTTCTATAGTTTTCCATTCACCAACAAAACTCTCCTTTTTATTTTATAGCCGTTACTATTCGTCAATTCTTAATAATTGAGCAAGACTAATTGAGTAAATAAAATGGCAGAAAATAGAAAATACGACCTTGTAGTATATGGCGCAACAGGTTTTACAGGGCAATTGGTCGCGGAATATTTAGCAAAAAACTATGCTGATCCTAGTTCATTGGTTTGGGCGATTGCAGCAAGAAGTAAAGACAAACTTGAATCCATCAAATCAAAAATGGCTATACCCAGCCATATTCCATCGCTTGTAGCTGATTCTGACAATCTCGACAGTTTAGAAAGTATGGTGAAAAGCACTCGAGTTGTATTAACGACAGTTGGACCTTATCAGAAATATGGCAATGAGCTAGTCGCTCTTTGCGCTGAGTTGGGAACAGACTATGTTGATTTATGTGGAGAGCCAGCTTGGATGCATACCATGATAAATAAACATCAAACAGCAGCAGAAAATTCTGGTGCACGAATTGTGTTTTCGTGTGGTTTTGATTCCATTCCATTTGACCTTGGTGTGTATTTTCTACAAAACCACATTAAATCAAAGACAGGAGATATGGCTTCTGTAGTCAAAGGGAGAGTCCGCGGCATGAAAGGGACTTTTTCTGGTGGCACTGCGGCTAGCCTGAAAGCGACTATGGCCGCGGCTAAAGCAGATAAAAAAGTTATGCAAGTGCTGATGAATCCATTTTCATTGGCTCCGGGTTTTATGGGGCCTGAGCAACCACTTGGCAACAAACCTATATTTGAAGAAGAATTCAACAGCTGGTCAGCACCATTCATTATGGCGGCAATCAATACGCGCAATATTCACCGCTCAAATTATTTGCTAGGTCACGCATACGGTGAAAACTTCATCTATGATGAAATGATGTTTACCGGACCGGGTGACAAAGGTGAAGCTATTGCAAATGCGGTGGCATCAGATAAAAGCATGTCGGGAGATAAAGGCCCTAAACCGGGCGAAGGCCCGAATAAAGATGAACGAGAAGCCGGATTTTTCGACGCGATATTCGCTGCCCAAGTAGATGGCAAACCTTATATTGCGTCAGTAAAAGGAAGTATGGATCCTGGTTATGGATCTACCTCGAAAATGATTTCGGAAAGTGCGATATGTCTGGTAAAGGATAATCTCGCCGTAACCGGTGGTATTTGGACCACTGCCCCGGCGATGGGTGACAAGTTGATTTCGAGGTTAATTAAAAAAGCCGGTATGTCATTTACCATCGAGAAAGACTAAAAATGGGGAAAATTTGAAGTCGAAAGCGTGTCTCATTATTAACAGACACGCTTACTGTTGTTAACGCCAATATTCAAAGTAGTCATCTTTATTTCTTGAAGGTGGCTTCATTGCAGAAATTGTACTTGTGCCCAAATATAAGAATCCAACAATTTCGTCTTCTTCGTTCAAGTTAAATGCACTTTTGACATCGCTATTCCTAGCATAGCTGCCCGTTCGCCAAATACCCGCGAAGCCCTGTGCTACGGCTGCCATCTGCATCGCATGAACCGCACAAGAAGCAGAGGCCACCTGCTCTACCCAAGGTACCTTTTCGTGTTCAGTATATTTAGCAATTGCGACTATCACCATGGGCGCTCTAAGAGGTAGCTGGGGTGCACGAATAACCTGCTTTTCATCCATATCATCATTGATCGCCGCCACTTCAAAGATCTCACCTAATTTAGACAAGCCTTTTCCTTCGCAAACCACAAATTTCCAAGGAGTTAAACAAGCATGATCAGGTGCTCTCATGGCGGCTTGCATTATATTTTCTAGCGCCTCACCTTGGGGAGCAGGTGACTCTAAACGAGGATGGGAACGTCTATTCAACAGTAAATCCAAAGCTTGCATTGTTATTCCTCTAAAAACGGGGTTATCTTTTCTGATAAGGCAAAGTATGCAAACTTCGAATTCTGACTGCAACCACTAAATGGAGCTAATCGTCCTTTGCATTATTTAGCCGTTAATTTACTACCAATAAAATGATCAACACTAGTAAATCGACCGCCCCCGGTGAAAAACAGTACAAGTAACATAATAAAATAAGTCGCAGCGAACTCTATGCCGTTCTTGAGAACCGTTATACTGCCATTATCCGTGAGCCAACTGTAGTTTCCATATTCTTGCAATAATGAACGGGCAGCCTCTTTACGTTCATTTGCTCCCTCGATTAAATCCATTCTCCATTCCCAAGGCACTGTCAAGGTGCTTTCAGGAAGCGCATGCCAGCCGTATTGCCAATGGGCAGTAACAGCAGCCACAGCCATAGTAACCATTAGAGGGATAGCAATAAACCGTGTCGCCAATCCAAATAAAAGTAACCAACCGCCGATCAATTCCGTCCCCCCAGCCAACGCCGTCATAAGCTCAGGAAAAGGCAAGCCCAGTCCCCAATCAGAATTACCAAAGTAAGCAGCTGTATCTTCAAACGCCGCCAATTTACCATAGCCTGCTTTGATGAATATTGGTGCTAAATAGATTCTTAACAATAAGGGCGCTATACCCTCAATGGTTTGTATCTTCGCAAATGTATCTTGAACTCTTCGAGTAATTGATTGTATCGACATAACTTTTCCATCTAGTTTTTAATTAGTCTTGCTCATTAAAAGTACAAGGACATGATTAAGCAAGTGTTTGTTAATGGCATAGAAAGAGTTTAAGCCAGAAATATTTCATAACAATAGAAATACAAAATTACATTTGTCTAATAGCTTTAATTTTAAAAAGCGATAGGATATGCCAGTGTGTATAGCTAAATGAGTAAGAAGTATGTCAAATGGCACTAGTTGGACCAAATCTTTGTTTGTTGGTATTTGGTCAGTTTTGAATTTTAGTCGAAAGTTGTTTTTCAACATTATTTTTATTGTTTTAGCCATCGGTCTAATATCCGTGTTGATGAAAGATGACGGTAAAGTAATAGTGCCAAATGAGTCTGCATTGGTCTTGAATATAGTCGGCGAAATCGTTATCGAAACACGCTATGTTGATCCGTTTGAAAAGTTCATGCAGGAAGCTTTTGACCAAGATGAAGACGAACCTGAGGTCTTGCTTCGTGACATTTTATTCGTCTTAGAAAATGCTAAACAAGACAATCGAATAAAAATGTTGGTGCTAAATCTGCAGGGCATGAACAACTCGGGTATGGACAAGTTAAAGCAAATTGCTACAGCACTGGAAAATTTCAAAGAAAGTGGAAAACCCGTTTATGCGATTGGCGATTATTACACCCAAGCCCAATATTATCTGGCAAGTAAAGCGGATAACGTCTACTTGAATCCCATGGGAGCAATGATGTTCGAAGGCTATGGACGATATCGTACCTACTTCCAAGCAGCGTTAGAAAAACTCAAAGTCACTACTCACATATTTAAGGTTGGTACATATAAATCGGCCATTGAGCCATTTATCCGTGACGACATGTCTGATGCTGCAAAAGAAGCTAATCAAGCTTGGCTTACTTCACTATGGACTCAGTACAAACAAGATGTTTCTTCCTCACGCAATCTTTCTATCGATAGTTTTGATGAAAAAATCGATTCGTTTTTAGCTAAATTTGAACAATCTGACGGTGATTTCGGAACCTATGCATTAGAAAATGGTTGGGTAGACGGTCTTAAAACTAGAGAACAAGTCAGAGAAGAATTTATTGCTATTGTGGGTTCTGATAAAGATAACATGGGTTTTAAACAAATTGACTTGGATAGCTATCTCAGCGTAATTAAAACGCCTTTTTCCATTCCAAAAACAGACACCGACCAAATCGCCGTAGTGGTAGCTAAAGGTACCATATTAAACGGCACCAAAGCTGCCGGAGAAATAGGTGGAGATAGTACGGCGAGATTGCTTCGTAAAGCACGTATGAATGATGATGTGAAAGCAGTAGTATTGCATGTAGATTCACCAGGAGGCAGCGCATTTGCTTCCGAAATTATTCGTCAAGAAATAGAAAACCTTAAAGCAGCTAACAAACCGGTAGTCGCTTTAATGAGTACGTACGCAGCTTCTGGTGGCTATTGGATATCTGCAAGTGCTGACGAGATTTGGGCCGCACCTAGCACGATTACAGGCTCTATAGGTATATTCGGAATGTTCATGACCTATGAAAACACATTGGATTATCTTGGTGTTCACACCGATGGTATTGGTACGACAGATTTTGCAGGTTTGAGCCCAACTCGCGCGCTTGACCCCAAAATAGGCCAGTTGATTCAAATGAGCATCGAAAGTGGCTATGACCAATTCTTAAACTTAGTAGCCAAAGAACGCAATATGACAGTTGAGTCGGTAGACAGTATTGCTCAAGGCAGAGTGTGGATAGGCGAAACAGCAAAAGAATTAGGACTAGTTGATCAATTAGGTTACCTAGATGATGCTGTTAAGTCTGCAGCCTCAATGGCTAATTTAGAGAACTACGATGTTACCTACGTGGAACGTGATCTCAGTCCAGCTGACAAGTTCTGGCAAGAAATGTTTGGTCAAGCTACTGCGGTTGTAGGGAAAGCCACTTTCGCCCAGAGTGATAGCAAGTTAATTAGTCTCGTGAAGCAATTGGTTAAAGATTTTGATTCAGTAGCCAAATTTAATGATCCCAAAGGGGTGTACGCTCATTGCTTAGCTTGTGAGCTCTAACATGGCAAAACGTTAAGTTAGAAATTGGATAATAAGCTTAAAATAACGGCTAAGTCACGACTAGATGCCTGTTTCGAACAGGCTGTTGACGCCATTGGGCATGATTTCATCATGCCCAGTTTGACGTTCAATCAACGCGGGAAAATAGCCGGAAGTGCAGTTCTGCAAAAAAACCTAATCAAACTTAATCCTGTCTTGTTCAACGATAACGTTAACGAATTCTTAGCCGAAGTGATTCCCCACGAACTCGCTCACATACTGGTTTATCAGCGATTTGGCAAAGTAAAACCCCACGGAATTGAATGGCAGAGAATGATGGTTGATGTTTTTAACATCAAGCCAGATGTGAAACACACGCTTGATGTGTCTAAAGTTCAAGGAAAGATGTTTGACTATGTTTGTTCTTGCGGTTCAGTAAAACTGTCGGTTAGACGGCACAACAAAGTTGTTCGCGGTAAGCAACAGTATCAATGTATGAAATGTCGAGAGCTACTAAAATATAGCAATGCTAAAACCAATTTTTGGTAAACACGCGGTCTAATTCACTAAACGCTATTTTTAGTAAATGCGCCAACTCCATGTATTTAGGTCTGGCTTTTAACTCAGTCACCTTACATCCTTTTAGTTCCATTTTATGATGTATTTCTTGATACCAGCTTCGCAAAGCCGGTGGTAATGATTGATTGGAGCGATACCCCAACCAAACTAACCCTTGCATTGGTAAGCTAATAAAGAAAGCTCCGATAGCAATTGCTTGAGGGGCTAGTTCATAGCCATAATAATTGATCACTGTCGCAGCGCTGAAAATAGCGAGTGGCGGCATCACTTTTATCGACAATTTTGTGGCAGCAATCACCCTACACTCTGGAAACAGTGAATAAAGTTCTTTTTGCATCGGCCAAGCTTTAATATAGTCATGGCCGTCTCTAAACATGTCAGTAAAAGATTGTGACATTAGGAGTCCTTACTACGAATTCAATCGACATCTTATACGTAAGATTACCCGTATTTGACCAAAATAGCCAAAAACGAAAGAAATAAACTAGTAGAGTATTGAAACCAAGATCACTCATCCCTATCTCTGGTTTAATATTAATTTTGAGGACGTCCGGTGCGTTACTATTTATCGCCCTCAAACTAGCCCACTTTTATTGGAGTAAAGAATGGCTGAAACAAGACATGTACGTTTATTAATACTCGGTTCAGGGCCTGCGGGTTATTCAGCGGCTGTGTATGCTGCTAGAGCTAATCTGAATCCAGTACTATTAACCGGCATTCAGCAAGGTGGACAGCTTACGACCACAACTGAAGTAGAAAATTGGCCTGGTGATCCTGAAGGCTTAACGGGTCCAGATTTGATGGTAAGAATGCAAAAACATGCTGAAAAATTTGATACAGAAATTATTTTTGATCACATCAACGACACAGACTTATCGAAACGTCCTTTCACGCTAAAAGGTGATAACGGCACATACACTTGCGATGCGCTTATTATTGCAACCGGTGCATCTGCTAAATATTTAGGCATGGACTCTGAGACAGCATTTATGGGTAAAGGTGTATCAGCGTGTGCGACTTGTGATGGTTTTTTCTATCGAAACCAAAAAGTAGCTGTGGTTGGCGGCGGTAATACTGCTGTTGAAGAAGCACTTTATCTATCGAATATTGCTTCTGAAGTTCATGTAATTCATCGCAGAGATTCTTTCCGAAGCGAGAAAATTTTATCCGACCGATTAATGGACAAAGCCAAAAATGGCAATGTTGTTTTGCATCTAAATAAAACCTTAGATGAAGTCTTAGGTGATGATATGGGTGTGACTTCAATACGAATCAAAGACACCGATTCAGAGCAAACAGAAACCCTAGACATCATGGGATTATTTATTGCAATTGGCCATAAGCCCAACACAGACATATTCGATGGTGAGCTTAAAATGAAAGACGGCTACATCCAAATCAATAGTGGCTTAGAGGGCAACGCAACTCAAACAAGTGTTCCCGGCGTATTTGCTGCTGGGGATGTTTGCGATCACGTCTACAGACAAGCTATAACCTCAGCAGGCACAGGTTGTATGGCAGCGCTCGATGCTGAGAAATTCCTCGACGCGTTATAAACTTTAGGCCTCATTAGAGGCCTAATTTTTTTAGATATGATTAATCTGACTAGAATAGATTCAAATTTGGCTTTCCCTGCCGCAGACAACGCATTGACTGACCCCAACGGCTTGCTCGCGTTTGGTGGTGATTTGAGTGTTGCAAGATTGCTCAGCGCTTATTCAAACGGCATATTTCCTTGGTTCAGCGAAGGTGAGCCGATTTTATGGTGGTCACCAGATCCACGTGGAGTGGTTTTCACAAAAGACTACACAAGTTCAAAAAGTTTATTGAAACACATCCGCAAATTTTCTCCAAAAGTCACTATCAATGAGGCATTCTTTGATGTCATCAATGCGTGTTCCAGTGTTCCCAGAACAGATCAGGGTACATGGATTACATCTGAAATGGTCGAAGCTTATATTCAATTGCACAAGGCTGGCTTTGCTCACTCTGTTGAAGTATGGTCAAACGATAGTTTAATTGGCGGGTTATACGGCGTTTACGTCAACTCCGTATTTTGTGGCGAATCTATGTTTAGTTTGCAAACAAATGCATCTAAGGTTGCTTTTCACTACTTGGTAAAACACTTAACATCATTCAATATCAAACTGATTGATTGTCAAATGCAAAACCCGCATTTGCAGTCTCTAGGCTGCGTGACTATTTCCCGCTCAGAGTTTCTTACTTTGCTAAAGCAAAATGCAAACCTTGAAGGACTGGCTCAATCTGATCAAATATGGGCCAACAAAACATTGGCAGAAGGTGTATGAAGTTTGGTTTAACTGAAACCTTCGCGTGCAGCTATTTACGTGGCCAAGATGAGCAACTATTGGTTTTTGTTAATGATGATAAACCGGTTTCAGCAGAACAATACGAAGCGCTTTTACACGCTGGCTTTCGAAGAAGTGGAGAACAAATTTATCGCCCACACTGCCCTGCCTGTGATGCCTGCCAATCAATTCGAGTCCCAGTGGCAGAATTTAAGCCCAGTAAAAGTCAAAAACGCATAGCAAATCGTAACAAAGACCTTACTGTGAGTTACGGCAAACAGGATAAACCAGAATACTTCGAGCTATTTCAACGTTACATCAATCAACGACATCAAGATGGCAGTATGTATCCGGCCTCAATCCAGCAATATGAGAGTTTTATCAGCAGCAATTGGACTAGTCCGCTATTTCTTGAGCTGTTTCTTGGTGATGAATTGATTGCAGTTGCCGTCACTGACGAAATGAAAAACTCCTTGTCTGCCCTCTACACTTTTTTTAAACCGGAGCTCAATAGTCGGTCCCTTGGAACGTATGCAATTTTGCAGCAAATTCGTCATGCAAAGGCGCTAAATAAAGAATTTTTGTATCTTGGTTATCAAATTGATGAGTGTCAAAAAATGAGTTACAAATCGAATTTTTTCCCTCACCAGCGCTTTTTTAAGCATAAATGGCAAGTATTCACAAAAAAACACGTTTAATTCTTTACACTGGCCAGCTTATTGGGCAAAATCTGCGCGGAAAATTTGACACTAATTTGAGGTAAACATCTTACATGGCGAAAGAAGACTGTATTGAAATGGAAGGCACCGTATTGGATACGCTTCCAAATACTATGTTCCGAGTAGAACTTGAGAACGGACATGTCGTCACCGCGCATATCTCCGGAAAAATGCGCAAGAACTATATTCGTATATTAACTGGCGACAAAGTTACAGTAGAAATGACTCCATACGACTTATCAAAAGGTCGTATCATTTATCGCGCCAGGTAAATAAGCTTTATCGGATTATTAAAAAAGCCCAGCAACGCTGGGCTTTTTGT
Organism: uncultured Alteromonadaceae bacterium; assembly: GCA_947503265.1. Classification (GTDB taxonomy): domain Bacteria; phylum Pseudomonadota; class Gammaproteobacteria; order Enterobacterales; family Alteromonadaceae; genus Aliiglaciecola. Next base: position 130,306 of record CANNDC010000004.1, on the reverse strand, counting down.
TAATTGTAGAAGATTGTTGGTATCCGATGGGCAAGCTATTAAGCTTCACTTGCCTCTTTGCTTTTCGCGCTGATATATTTGAATTTTAATTTATCTTCTTTGAGCGTAATTTTAACACTCCCCCCACGCACGAGTTGACCAAATAACAATTCATTGGCTAATTCTTTTTTAACATGCTCTTGCATTACTCTAGCCATAGGTCTTGCACCCATAGAACGGTCATAGCCTTTCTCTGCTAACCAAGTTCTAGCACCTGAACTTATTTCAAGTGACACGCCTTTGTTGTCCAGTTGCACTTGAAGCTCAACGATGAACTTATCAACTACTTGCAAAATTACTTCAGGTTCTAAGTGATTGAACCAAATCGTTCCATCCAGCCTATTTCTAAACTCTGGCGTGAAGACTTTATTGATTTCGCTCATGGCATCATGGCTATGGTCTTGTTGCTTGAATCCAATTGATTTACGCACTGTTTCCAACACACCAGCGTTAGTAGTCATCACCAATACAACATTGCGGAAATCGACTTTTCGGCCATTGTTGTCAGTTAGGGTGCCGTGATCCATCACTTGTAACAGAATATTGTAAATATCACTATGGGCCTTTTCAATTTCATCTAGTAATACCACAGAATATGGGTTTTTAATGACAGCATCGGTAAGTAGTCCTCCTTGGTCAAACCCTACATACCCTGGTGGTGCTCCTATTAGGCGACTTACCGCATGCCTTTCCATGTACTCAGACATGTCAAAACGGACTAGCTCAACACCCATTACCTTGGCAAGTTGTTGTGTGACTTCGGTCTTACCGACCCCAGTGGGTCCAGCAAACAAGAAATTGCCGATTGGTTTGGTCTCGTCACCCAACCCAGAACGTGACAAGCGGATTGCTTCCGTCAAGGTCTCGATAGCTTTATCTTGACCAAACACCACTAGTTTTAAGTCGCGGGTCAGATTTTTCAATACTTCCTTATCACTAGCAGACACTGACTTCTCAGGAATACGGGCAATTTTAGAAATAATGTGTTCAATTTCCCCAACACTAATGGTTTTGCGTCTTTTGGACGGCGGTAGTAGCTGTTGGCTAGCACCAGCTTCATCCATAACATCAATGGCTTTATCAGGAAGTTGTCGCTCGTTAATGTACTTCGCTGATAGCTCTGCTGCTGCTTTGATAGCTTGGTTTGTATAACGCACATTGTGGTGCTTTTCGTAGCGACTTTTTAGGCCAAGCAATATCTTTGTGGTATCACTCACACTTGGCTCAACAATATCAATTTTCTGGAAACGACGCGCCAACGCCCGGTCCTTTTCAAAAATGCCTTGATACTCTTGATATGTGGTGGATCCGATACAACGCAATTCACCACTACTCAGTTTTGGTTTAAGTAGATTAGACGCATCCATCACACCGCCAGAGGCAGCTCCAGCACCAATAATGGTGTGGATTTCATCGATAAATAAAATAGCATCGGGATCTTGAGTCAATTCCTTCAAAATGCCTTTCAAGCGCTTTTCAAAATCTCCTCTGTATTTAGTACCAGCCAGTAGGCCACCCAAATCCAAAGAATATACAGTGCCCGTTGAAATAACTTCGGGAACTTGGTTGTTCACAATTCGATAGGCTAAGCCTTCAGCAATCGCTGTTTTACCAACACCCGCCTCACCTACTAACAAAGGGTTATTTTTTCTGCGTCGACATAACACTTGAATGGTTCTTTCCACTTCGCTGTCTCGCCCAATCAATGGGTCGACTTTTCCTTCGCTGGCTAACTGATTCAAATTTGTCGAATATTTTTGCAACGCCGAAGTACTCTCTTCGCCCTCGGCAGTTTCTTCCTGACTATCGACGCTTGTGGATTCCTCTTCGTTTTTGCTTACGCCATGAGAAATAAAGTTAACCACATCTAAACGAGTGACATCGGCCTTCTTAAGAATGTACACAGCTTGGGATTCTTGCTCACTGAAAATAGCGACTAACACATTAGCGCCAGTGACTTCATCTTTGCCTGAAGACTGAACATGGAAAACGGCTCTTTGTAAAACACGTTGAAAACCTAACGTTGGTTGGGTTTCCCGCTCGCCCGCTTGATCATCTAAAATCAGCGGCGTGGTATCTTTAACAAAGTCAATCAACTCTGATTTGATTGATTCGATATTCGCCCCACAAGCCTTTAACGCCTCTTTTGCAGATTCGTTGTCTAACAGCGCCAATAACAGGTGTTCGACCGTCATAAACTCGTGACGGTGCTCTCTAGCGAATATAAACGCTTCATTAAGGGTTTGCTCTAAATCTTTGTTCAACATACTGTCACCCTTTATTTAATTGTATTAGATCTAATTCCACTAGGCTTGCTCCATAGAACACATCAGTGGGTGCTGATTTTTTCTCGCATACTGATTAACCTGCATGACTTTAGTTTCAGCTATCTGTGATGTATAGATACCACATACTGCTTTACCGCGATAGTGCACAGTTAACATCAATTGATTCGCTTTTTCTGCATCCATATTAAAAAAACGCATAAGCACATCAATGACGAAATCCATTGGTGTGTAATCGTCATTATTTAGAATCACTTTATACATTGGAGGCGGTTCAACTTTTTTCTTTACTGCCTCGAGATGTTTATCGTGGTCGATATTGATCGTATTTTCTTTACTCATACTGAAATAATACTGCGATTGTTACGAAAAACGAGTAGTTTTCGCCGATTAATTGAAATTGACCTTGACATTACTGGGTTAAAATACCTACATTTTATATATGGCGATTAGTTATGCAGTCTTATTCGCCGTGGTCTCTGATAGTATTGTGGGGACAAAGTAGTGTTAGTTCAAGGGATTAAGAGGAAGCAGAAGTATGGCGGTTGGAAAAGTCAAATGGTTTAACAACGCTAAAGGGTTCGGTTTTATTGTGCCAGATGATGGCGGCGAAGATATTTTCGCTCATTATTCCACAATTAAGATGGATGGATACCGTTCACTAAAAGCAGGACAGGAAGTGACTTATGAAGTTCAGCAAGGCCCAAAAGGCTTACACGCTGAAAATATTGACATAAGTGACGAGCTTGAAAGATAGTTAGATCAGACTTATTACGAAACGTATAGAATAACCATGTTGAATTAAAAAGCAGGCTAATTAGCCTGCTTTTTTATTTTCAGATATTAGTTTCTGGTACTAGGGTCTGTTGACCCTAGTTTTATAATAACTAAGCTAAGAAGCTATTCAATGTAGCACTTGGACACATTGCTTGTGACGCCTTGCTGTCGTCAAGGTAGTAATAACCACCAATATCAGCAGGCTTTGACTGAGTTGCGTCTATTTCAGCCATGATGCTTGCTTCATTCTCCGACAATGACGAGTACAAATTCGCGAACTGACTCGCCAATTCACCGTCTTCTGTTTGCTCAGACACTGCTTTAGCCCAATAAAGTGCTAAATAGAAATGACTGCCTCTGTTGTCTAGTTGACCAGCTTTACGCAACGGTGATTTACCTGAATTGAGCAGAGTTTCTGTTGCTTGATCTAAGGTCTTTGCCAGTATTTTGGCTTTGCCGTTGTCATTTTTAATCGCTAAATCTTCCAAAGAAACAGCCAAAGCTAAAAACTCACCAAGGGAATCCCAACGCAAATGACCTTCTTCGACAAACTGCTGAACGTGTTTAGGTGCTGAACCACCTGCACCCGTTTCAAACAAGCCGCCACCGGCCATGAGTGGCACAATAGAAAGCATTTTAGCACTTGTACCTAATTCCAATATTGGGAATAAATCGGTTAAGTAGTCTCGCAATACGTTACCCGTTACTGAAATCGTATCCATACCACGAATTGCACGTTCCATTGAATAACGAATAGCGCGCACTGGCGACATAATGGATATGTCGAGGCCTTGAGTATCATGATCTTTTAAATACAGATTAACTTTCTTGATGAGTTGCGCATCGTGAGCACGTTCATCATCTAACCAGAAAACAGCAGGCATTCCTGAATGTCTTGCACGGTTTACCGCCAGTTTTACCCAATCGCGGATTGGCGCGTCTTTAGCTTGGCACATACGCCAAATATCACCTTCTTCCACTTCGTGCTCAATTAACACATTATCGTCTTGGTCTATAATTTGTACCTTACCGTCTGCGGCTAGCTCAAATGTCTTATCATGTGAACCATATTCTTCGGCTTTCTGTGCCATCAAACCGACATTAGGGACGGTTCCCATTGTAGTAGGATCAAACGCCCCATGGGTCTTACAAAAGTTAATGACTTCTTGATAAATAGTGGCATAGGTACTCTCAGGGATAACTGCTTTAGTATCTTGAGGCTTTCCATCTGGTCCCCACATTTGACCAGAGCTTCTAATCATAGCTGGCATAGACGCATCGACAATAACGTCACTAGGAACGTGTAAATTAGATATTCCTTTGTCAGAATTAACCATCGCAATTGGAGGACGATCGGCATAGCATTTGTTAATATCACGCTCTATTTCAGAACGTTGAGAAGCTGGCAAGCTGGAGATTTTATCGTAAACACTACCAAGTCCATTGTTGGGATTAACTCCTAGCTCATCGAACAAATCTTGGTATTTATTAAACAAATCTTTATAAAACACCTTCACACAATGTCCAAAAACAATTGGGTGAGAGACTTTCATCATAGTTGCTTTAACGTGTAGCGAGAACAAAACGCCTGTATTTTTCGCATCTTCAATTTGTTCTTCGAAAAATGAACACAGTGCTTTTTTACTCATTCGCATGCCATCAATAACTTCACCAGCGAGTAAATCTACTTTTGGCTTGAGCACTTGCTTTTCGCCTGACTTGTCAATAAACACGATACTGACATAGCCTTGTTTCTCTACAGTGACTGACTTTTCACTTGAGTAGAAATCGCCGCCGCGCATGTGGGCTACGTGGGTTTGAGATGCTTGACTCCAAGCGCCCATAGAATGTGGGTTTTTCTTAGCATAGTTTTTAACTGCTACCGGTGCGCGTCTATCAGAATTACCTTCACGCAACACTGGGTTAACAGCACTTCCGAGTACCTTTCCGTACTTTGCTTTAATGTCTTTTTCTTCATCTGTTGCTGGTGTTTCTGGATAATCAGGGAGGGAAAAACCTTTTTCTTGAAGCTCTTTGATAGCCGCTTTAAGTTGTGGAATCGAAGCACTAATATTCGGAAGCTTAATAATATTGGTGTCTGGCTCCTGTGTTAAACTACCCAATTCGCTAAGCGCGTCATTCACCTTTTGGTCTTCAGGAAGATAATCAGCGAGATTAGCTAAAATACGGGCTGCTAACGAAATATCAGTGAGTTCAACATCAATACCTGCTGCCGCTGCAAATTTTTTCACGATAGGGAGCAAAGAATATGTTGCCAACGCTGGCGCTTCGTCAGTTTTGGTATAAATTATCTTAGACTTAGATGTGGTCATTATGTACCTCAATTCGGGCGGAGTATTCCGCTTAACTAAAAGGGGGCTGTAAGCCAGTAAAAATGAAGATGTTGTTACGAGTAACTTTAACCCTATATAATATATGGGGTAACTAGCAAATACTAGCCCCGTATCCAGCATTCTTAAGAGGTTTGACCAAAAAAGTAGTGTCTAATTTTAATCCCTCAAAGCAAACTTATAGAAAACCGAAAGGTAATGTAAAAAATTCGACTCAACGAATTATACTTTTTAATAAACCATTTGATGTCCTCACCCAATTTACCGATCAAAAAGGGCGAAAAACCCTAAAAGACTATATCAATATTCCGGATGTGTATGCTGCGGGTCGGCTAGATCGAGATAGCGAAGGTCTATTGCTATTGACCAATGATGGGAAACTTCAACATCAATTGGCTAACCCCAAACAAAAAACAATAAAATCATATTGGGTTCAGGTTGATGGGGACATTGCTCCTAATGCATTGGAATCGCTGCGAAAAGGTGTGCAATTAAAAGACGGTTGGACCTCTCCAGCCAAGGTTGAAAAAATAACTGAACCAGATATTTGGCGACGAGATCCGCCGGTGAGGTATCGAGCAAGTATCCCTACATCCTGGATAAACATTTCTATTACCGAAGGAAAGAATAGACAAGTTAGACGCATGACCGCCGCTGTCGGCTACCCTACTCTCAGATTAATTCGACATAAAATCGGTGAATGGAGTGTTGAAGGCATAGCGTTGGGAGAATATCTGTTAATAAAATAATTTAGATTTCTTTTTGTCCCAATATTTCGGGACTAATAGGAAGTTGTTGTTTTCGAACTTGGGATGGTAGCAAGCCAAAAAGCGCTTTGAATTGCTTGCTAAAATAACTGTGTTCTTTGAAGCCACAACTAAATGCAATATCAATAATAGGCAGTTTCGTTTCGATTAATTGCCTTCTAGCATTTTCCAAGCGAACATCATTAATAAACTGCTTTGGTGTTTTCCCCAAGTGTTTCTTAAATCGTCTCTCTAACGCACTCAATGATAAACAAGCCAAATTCGCTAACTCATCCATGGTAATTGATTGATGATAATTTTGCCTGATGTACTCTACCGGCGCTCTCACCGGAGCAATACTTGAAAGGGCTTGGGCAGTTTGCTCTAAATAGTGCGTTAATCCGTAAGTGCCAATTAGTTTGCCATTTTCATCGTGAATAGGACGCTTCGATGTTGAAAACCAACCAAACTTGCCAGATGACAAATGATTCAATTCAATCCTATCGGTAACAATATGACCTTCCATCACCTTTTTATCATCTAAAATATATTGCCTTGCTAAATGAGGAGGAGAGATAGCATAGTCATTTTTTCCAATCACTTTACTAATACACCCTAATCCACTGTGAGCAATGAAAATTCGGTTGACGTGTAAAAATCGACAATTTTCATCTTTTATCCAGAACAAGGTGTTCGGCAATAAATCAAACATATCGATTAAATGTTTAACACCGATAGTCTCCAAAATTGAAACGGCTTCGGCCTTGGTATCGACAACTGACATTCAAAAATTCCTCCAAAAACATTCACAACGCCGATTTTACTGCAATGAGATCCGAATTTTTATTAACATATTATTCGATTCTTGGGCAATACTTGATACATAAAATTTACAAACTAGCCGTTAGTAAGTCTGCCAGAAAGCAGGAAGCAGGTAAAACGCTAACAACTAGACAAGAGAATAAAGATGGCTTTTTTAGAAGTAGTAAAATCCAATTTTATTAATCGCAATTATGTTTGTGTCTGCTGCAATACGCATAAGTTATGCCTAGTAACGTCGCACTACAACTTAACGTGGTTAGTAAAAAAAATGGTTTATTTTTCTATTGTTCCTTTATACTCGAGCATATCTTCTGAAAGAAAAATTAACACAGTATTAACATCAAGATTTACAAAACAAGTAAGTATATGCGTTTCTTTCATAGGAAAGGTACGCCGAATCACTATCACTTCTCCTGCGTCTTATTTTTGCCCAGTATGTACCATTTTCAGCAAAAAAGACCAAGCAAAAGCACACTATATTTTCGACTTAATAGCTCGCCTCTGACTAGCAGGGACGCGGCTTCATTGAGTATTTAGGGAATAATTGTGAGGAGTGGTATTGATTTTAACTGTTCGAGAAAGCGCTATCTCGAAATCACCTAAATTCGAATTTAGGTTAAAAAATAACAATGACGTTAACTGAATTAATAATGGAACCTTCCCTTCTGAAGGGGTTAAAACAAAAAATAAAAACATGTGAGGGCACTATGAAAATGCAAAAACTTGGAAAACGCTCACTGCTAGCTACAGCAGTTATGAGCATACTAAGCACACCACTTTATGCTCAAGAAGCTGACCAAGAATCTGGCGAAGTGACGGATGATTCAGTCGAGGTCATTAACGTCAGCGGTACTCGAGCAGATTTATTCAATGCACAAAATATAAAACGATTCTCAGAAACCGTTGTTGATGCTATAGATGCTAGCGATATTGGTGGTTTTCCAGACCGTTCAGTATTGGAAGCAATATCTCGACTTCCCGGTGTAACCATGGGCCGCTTTGCTGGCGCTAATGATCCTGATCATTTTGGTACTGAAGGCAGTGGCGTAGTTATTCGAGGTTTAACTCACGTACGAAGTGAATTTAATGGTCGCGATAGCTTTACTGCTGATTCAGGACGTGGCCTGAGCTTTCAAGACGTTCCCCCGGAATTAATGGGATCTGTAGAGGTATTTAAAAATACTACGGCTGACATGATTGAAGGTGGTATCGCGGGTACTGTTAACCTAATCACTAAAAAGCCCTTCGATACAGATGGTCAACTAATTGCATTTTCTGCCGATGTGACTTATGCAGATTTTATTGAAGAGTCTACTCCTACCTTTTCAGCGCTATATTCCAATGTCTTTGAAAATGACAATGGTAAATTTGGTGTGCTGGTAAATGCATCACATTCAGAACTTAAAGCTCAGTCTGATGGTGCAATGGTGGGTAAATACTTTTCACAAAACAACGTTAGCGGGCAAGTGCCTGAAACCGCTCGTTTAACCAGAAAACAAGATGACCGAACTCGTTCAGGTTTTGCAGCTGTTCTGCAATGGCAAAGCCCTGACGACACAATCAAAGCAACCGCTGAATATATTCGCTCAGACTCGCAACTTACTTGGACAGAACGCGCAATTGAATTTGATGACGACAATACCCAAAACTTAGTGCCCGTAGATGGTACTGAATTTGACTACGATAATTCTGGTTTCTTCGAAAACGGAGTCATTACCTCAACCGCCGGATGGCGTGGAAATGATGGCGACAGAACCCCTGGTGGGATATTTGGTAATAACCATGTTTTGCAGACACGTTTCAGAGACAATGAATCGACAGTTGAAGATCTAAGCTTTAACGTCAAATATGCGCCAAATGATGAATGGGCATTTAACTTTGACTTGCAATTTGTCGAAGGAACCAATGAGGTGTTAGATTACTCCATCATGAATGGCACTGACATTGTAGTTGGCTTAGATTTGACTCAGGGTGATAAACCTATTATCGATTTCTACGAGCCAAACTATAATGGTGGTGATACAGACAGATCGTCCAATCACTTCACTGACCCAAGTCGCACCTATATGCGCAGTTCTATGGACCATATATCGGACAACGAAGGTGAAGAAGTTGCAGCCAGATTTGATGCAAAGTATACCTTTGATGATGGTTTCTTGACTTCAGCTCAAGCTGGAGTTCGATACGCAAAACGTGATCAAACAACCCGCCAATCGACTTACAATTGGGGTAACATTTCTGAAGCATGGAATGGAATCGCATGGGTAGACACGGTTGATCCTTCACTCAATGAAGAAGTCTCTTTTGATAACTTCAGTCGTGGTGGTGTGTTAACAGTAGACGGTGGTCCAAACTTTCTCTTCCCGAATATCGATGTTGTGAAAGATTATCGAAATGCCTTTAGTGCACTTGAAAGCACGATTCGAGGTGGCGGCTGGACCCCTCTATCTGCCAGAGGTAATGCTGACGGCGATTTTATTCCAAACGAAATCAATACAACAGAAGAAACCAATACTGCAGCTTACGTTAAATTTAACTTTGCTGGTGAGCTAGGAGACATGGAGTTTTCTGGTAACGCAGGCGTACGGTATATTCGTATCGAAAATGAAACTGACGGTTTCCTGACCTTCCCAGATAATGTTCCAGATGACCCGAATGATCCAACTGAACGAGATAATTTCTTACCTGATGATCAAAAAGCATTCGGTAATGCCGCATCGAGACCCCTTACTAGTAGCGGTACCTTTAACAAAGCCCTACCAAGTTTGAACGTAAAATTAAACTTGGCTGAAGATCTTATATTCCGTTTTGGATTTTCAGAATCAGTGACCCTGCCCTCATTAGGTAATTTACGTAATGCCGTCGAAATTGGTGAAGAGGATAGAATGAACGTGGTCGGAGAAGACCTAGATGGTGATGGTCAGCCGGATCTGGTTTCTTCAACGATTGGACGATACATTGCCCAGACAGGTAACCCAGAACTCAAACCGCTTGAAGCAACCACCTTTGATGTAACTTTAGAGTGGTACTTTGCGCCCGTAGGTTCAATAACAGCCGCAGTATTCTATAAAGACTTAGAAAACTACTTTATTAATGGCGTTAGAAACGTTCAACTAACCAATAACGGCTCAACCCAAACGGTACAAATAGCGGGCCCGACTAATGGTGATTCTGGTAAAGTTCAAGGATTTGAAATTGCCTATCAGCAATTCTTTGATATGTTACCTGAACCATTCGACGGAATTGGCATACAGGCCAATTACACCTATGTTGATGAAGAAGGCTCTCCGAATGCAAATTTGTCGGCAGACAATCCAAACCCGGGTCAAAGTGAAGCTGAGTTCACCGGTTTGCCACTTGAAGGGTTGTCCGAAGACAATGCCAACCTTGTGCTAATGTACGAGAAGTATGGTTGGAACGCGCGTATTGCTTACAATTGGCGTTCGGAGCATTTGCTGACGACACGTGACGTTATAACTGAACTTCCAATATACAACGAAGCCATAGGTTTCTTAGATGCGTCGGTATTTTATGATATAAATGAAAACCTCAAGGTTGGATTGCAAGGTACTAACTTGTCAGATGAAGTGACTAAAACGACCATGCAAATTAATCAGCAAGGTGATAGACGTCTACGCGGAGCGTTTGTCAGTGACCGTAGAGTAAGCCTCGTGTTAAGAGGAGTTTTCTAAACAAATAATAATAAGAGGTAGTTTAATGCCCATTGCGCAAAACCAAGCAGTATCCAAGATAGTTATTCTTGGTGGTGGTACCGCAGGATGGATGACGGCAGCAGCGCTTTCTAGGTTGTTGCCTGAGTCCAAATACCAAATTGAATTGGTTGAATCTGATAACATTGGCACAGTCGGTGTCGGCGAAGCAACTCTACCTCACTTACGCTTTTTTAATCAACGCTTGGGTATTGACGAGTCCACATTCATCAAACAAACCCAAGCGACAATTAAATTAGGAATTGAATTTGTTAATTGGCGTGCTCGAGGTCAAGCCTATATTCATCCCTTTGGTGATTATGGTTCAAATATCGCCGGAATCCCATTCCATCATGTGCTCTTAAGTAAAGGTAATGTCGAACACCTCAGCAAATTCGCTCCTTGCATCCAAATGTGCGCCCAGAGAAAGTTTTCTGTACCTGACGAAAATGGTGATCTTCTATTAAATCAGTATGGTTACGCGTACCACATAGATGCAGGTAAATATGCTCAGTTTCTGCGTCAATTCGCCGAAGCCAGAGGAGTAAAGCGGACTGAAGGTAAAGTTGTTGATGTATTAGTACGATCTAGCGATAACGGAATCAACGCCATTGTTCTTGAGTCTGGTCAACGTATACAGGGCGATTTTTTTATCGATTGTTCAGGATTTGTCGGTAAATTAATCGAGCGTGTAATGCACTCAGGTTATGAGGACTGGACTCATTGGCTGCCCTGCAACAAGGCCTGGGCTGTGCCTTGTAAAAAAAATTCTCAGCCAATTCCTTATACAAAATCAATTGCCCATGGAGCCGGTTGGCAGTGGCAAATTCCGCTACAACATAGAATAGGAAACGGCATTGTCTACTGTGACAAGTATATCGAGCCTGAACAGGCACTAGATACCTTGCTAAGCAACTTACCCGGCGAACCGCTTGCTGATCCCAAACCACTTGGTTTCATAACGGGTAAACGTAAAAGCATGTGGATAAACAATTGTGTTTCAATTGGTCTAAGCAGTGGTTTTCTTGAACCACTTGAATCCACTAGTATCTATTTAATTCAAGCTGGGATCATGAAATTAGTCGATTTATTTCCAGATCAATCTGCTATGCAAAACAAAGCATTGGCGTTTAATCGTCACATGGATACAGAGATGAATCGCGTACGTGATTTTTTAATTCTGCATTACTATGCCAACGAACGATTTGGCGAAGCGTTTTGGGACCATTGCAGAACTATGTCACTCCCCCATTCTTTACAAGAACAATTAGCGATATGGCAGGAATCTGCAACCATCAATACTTACAAGAACGGTCTATTTTTATTTCCGTCCTGGTTAGCCGTGTTAATTGGACAAGGTAAAATACCTGATAATACAGACTTCAGGGCTTCAGCCTTAACTGAGCAATCTGTTGCTCCACTACTGACAGAAATGTCATCAAAGATCGCCAGTCACGTTGAAAGTATGCCGTCACATGAGGAATTTTTATCTCATGTCTCACGTTAATATTATTTGCGATAAAAACAGTCAGTTGCATGGATTGATTATGCTGTTGGCTATGCAGTCTTTGCTTAAGCATACACACTTCACCTCTTCGATTGAGATTAGACCCACAGCACTAGAGGCCGATTGCCTTCCTAAGTATCTAACCATTTCGCCAGAAGAATGGTCTTGGTTGTTAAGTCTAGGTTTGGATGAAACTCAGGTATTAGCAAAATCTGATGGAGCGTTTTGTCTAGGCTGGTCATTTAAAAATTGGCTAGGGATAAAGCAAGAAACGTTTTGTGGTTTTGCTCCGCTATTGGCACCAGTTGAAGGAGCTAGAGGAGCTAATTTAGCTGCTAGATTCATGCGTGAGAATCAACACCAAAGTAATTTTCAACAACACTCTACCGCATTATATTCACTTAATGGCCAGTGTTGGAAAACCAATCATTTTTCTCACCCCGTGAATTCCCCCACTAATATTTTATCCACCCTCGAATATGGCGTTCAACTCAATGTTGAAGGTTTGTGTGAAGTTATACAGAGCAAGTGTTCTAACCCACGAGAGTTCACCGGTAACTTAGAAGGCACCTCAGACACATCGACTTCCTCAGTTTTGTCTATTTCACTACTAGGTAACAACTTTACTGACGCTATGGCATCCGCCAATATTAAAACGTCTAACAATACCAGCGGTTCACTTGCATGCGAACTATCCGTTTCTGAACAAGGATTTGGTATAACCCATTTTGGCCGCACTACAGCAAGTTCTTGGCGATTGAATACTTCCACGATAGCCAAGATAGTTAAAGTACAAGTTGATGTTCAGACTAGCTCACAATCTTTATCAATGCATTTGCCAGCAAGTATGATGCTCTGTGCAGACATGGGAATAACGACAATTAGGCAGTATATTTCACGTCTTAGTCAGATGCTTCCCACCAACCAAGGTTGGTTGTCAAACACTCAAAATGTTATCAAAAATAACTTACAGGAAATCAATGCAACGTGCAGATTGAGAGCCCTATTACCTTTGTATTTATCCGGTAAAAATGCATCTAATTCTGCGCAATGTGATGCGCTAATTAATAACTTTGTCCATTGCGGCATGATTGAAGAAGCTGAAACACCATTGTTTGACCAAGCCATTATGGAAAACCTATTATTAGCGTTTAACTACCTTCCTCAGAGTGAGAGTGGCAATGCGCACTTGCTCAATGAAGAGGCTCTGTCTAGCTTGGTTAATAGAGTGCAATCACAGTTTAAACAAAGCGCTATGGCATTACCGAATCACAAAGAATATCTAGAACGCTATTTGTCGAGGTACCTATGACAGTTCAAGCAATAAAAAATATCGTAATCGTTGGCGGTGGCAGCGCAGGTTGGATGACAGCATCCGCCTTATCAACTGTTCTTAAAAACCAATATGCCAGTATTACTCTTATAGAATCTGATGCGATAGGTACAGTGTCAGTTGGCGAGGCAACTATCCCGCAAATTTCTCTATTCAATGATATTTTAGGTATTGATGAAAATGAGTTTATTAGAGAAACCCAAGCCACGTTTAAGCTGGGCATCGAGTTCAAAGATTGGACGCGAAAAGGACATAGCTACATGCATCCCTTTGGTAGCCATGGCACAGACATGGACGCCATACAATTTCATCACTATTGGTTGAAGATGTTTAAAGCTGGCAAAGCGCCAGATATCGAGGAGTTCTCATTGGCTGCCGTAGCGGCCAAACAAGGGCGTTTCAGTCGACCTCAGAATCGTGGTAACTCCCCTCTTTCGAAAATAGCCTATGCATTTCATTTTGATGCCACCTTATACGCAAAATATTTGCGTAAGCTAGCCGAATCACGCGGAACGAAGAGAATTGAAGGAAAAGTTGCTGACGTGGTCCTGCGCCATGAAAGTGGCTTTATCGATCACCTAGTCTTAGAAAATGGCCAACAAATAGAAGGTGATCTTTTTATTGATTGTTCCGGTTTTAGAGGCTTGTTAATCGAAAAGGCACTCAAAGTGGGATACAAAGATTGGAGTAACTGGTTACCTTGCGATAGTGCAGTTGCTATGCCTTGTTTGCCTAAAAACCCAATTCATGCTTATACACGTTCCACAGCCCAAGATGTTGGTTGGACATGGCGTATTCCTCTGCAACATAGAATCGGCAATGGTTATGTCTATTCTAGTCAATATTTAGATGACTCTAGTGCAGTAGATATACTCATGCAAAATATGGAAAACGAGCCTTTAAACGATCCCAATAAGCTTCGTTGGAAAACCGGTATTAGAGAGAAGTTTTGGCACAAAAACTGTGTTGCTGTAGGTTTGTCAGCTGGCTTCATTGAACCACTCGAGTCAACAGGCCTGCACCTTATTCAGGCTTCAGTAGCGAAATTACTGGGCTTATTCCCGCATACTTCTTTTGATCAGATTGATATCGATACATACAACAACCAAATGCAACTTGAACTCGAACGCATTCGCGATTTCATTATTTTGCACTATAAGGTCACTGAACGGGAAGATTCACCTTTTTGGTCGTTCTGCAAAAACATGGAAATTCCTGATTATTTGCAAGAAAAAATTGATTTATACCAAGCGAACGGCCGAATATATCGTCAAGATTCTGAATTATTTAATGAAACCTCTTGGCTAGCAGTAATGCATGGCCAAGGTATTCGTCCACGAGGATATCACCCATTAGTTGATGCGCTCGCAGAACAAGAAGTGGAAAGACGGTTAATGCATATAAAGCAGGTAATCGATAATTCAGTCAACGTGCTGCCAACTCATGCAGAATTCATTGCTAAACATTGCGCTGCGCCAAATCCCTATCAGGATTAAAAATTGCGAATGTGCGGGTGATTTGCAGCAGAGAATTTGCTAGACTTCGCGTCCAATTTTCTGCTGAGAATAGTTACTCAAGTTTATGGCTACAGCCAATTCAAATAATGCCAGTAAAAAAGTCATCGTCGGCATGTCCGGTGGTGTGGATTCCTCTGTCGCAGCCTATTTGCTAATTCAACAAGGTTACCAAGTTGAAGGCTTGTTTATGAAGAATTGGGAAGAGGACGACAATGATGAATATTGCGCTGCCGCAGAAGATTTATCTGACGCACAAGCTGTTGCTGATAAACTAGGAATAGAATTACACACGATTAATTTCGCTGCTGAGTATTGGGATAATGTATTCGAATACTTTCTCGAAGAATATAAATCTGGCCGCACGCCAAATCCAGATATCATGTGCAACAAAGAAATTAAATTTAAGGCATTCTTGGAATTTGCTGCTGAAGATCTGGGTGCCGATTACATTGCAACTGGGCATTACGTGCAAAGAGAGTTTCGAGATGGTCATTGGGCCATGCTTAGAGGTCTAGATACCAACAAAGATCAAAGTTACTTTTTGTACACTTTATCAGAAGAGCACATTAGTAAAACGCTTTTTCCAGTGGGTGATATTGAAAAACCCAAAGTAAGAGAAATCGCATCACAGCAAGACTTAATCACCCATGATAAAAAAGACAGTACTGGGATTTGTTTTATCGGTGAGCGAAAATTCAAAGACTTTTTAGCCCAATACTTGCCCGCTCAACCGGGTAAGATTGAAACATATGAAGGACAAGTCATTGGTGAACACGATGGTTTGATGTACCACACTTTGGGACAACGAAAAGGTCTTCATATTGGTGGTATGAAAGAATTTGGTGACGATCCCTGGTATGTAGTAGACAAAGATATTGAACGCAATGTATTGATTGTAGGACAAGGCGCGAATCACCTTGCATTGTATTCAAAAGGATTACAAGCCAATCAGCTTCACTGGGTAGCTAGACAAAATCCACAAGTTGACAGCACGGGAACGTTCAGATGCACAGTCAAAACGCGATACCGACAAGCAGATATTCCTTGTATTTTGTCTTTTGAAGACGATGAAACTGTCACCGTTATATTTGACGAACCACAAAAAGCCGTCACACCAGGACAATCAGCCGTGTTTTATCTGGATGATGTGTGTTTGGGTGGTGGGATAATCGAGAGCTATATTAATTAGTATGCAGAATAAAGAATTAGAACGCGACTTCGCTCTAGCCGGTGTGTGTCAAGCTGCGGCCTTGGTACAAATGACCGCGCGTAAAGGTGAATCACCGGCTCCTTACTTCGAAGCGAGTATCAATAGTATTGTTCTGACTGACACGGACAGCACAGAGGCGGTTTTTGGCGGAATTGCTCAATTGGGCCTAGGTTTCAAGACCATCATTGCTCAACTTGGCAACACTTCTCTGGATAAAGATGCTGAAATTACTCGGTATGTTGCCGGTATATTGAGTTTAGAGCGCAAAATAAGCCGCAAAGGCGAAGTATTAAAAGAATTGTCTGAGCGAATTTCTCAAATTCAGCGTCAACAAACGCATATGGATTTATTTGAAAGACAAATGATCAGTAATTTAGCTAGCGTCTACGCGGATGTAATTAGCCCTGCTGGGCCAAAAATACAAGTCGCAGGTACGCCAGCGGTGTTGCAGCAAGATTCAAATCAAAACAAAGTGCGAGCACTTCTTTTAGCAGGTGTAAGAGCCGCAGTATTGTGGCGTCAATTAGGCGGCAAAAGGCGACAAATATTATTTAGTCGCAAAAAGATAGTCAAACACGCACAACAATTTCAACAACAACTTAATTAAACGTATCACAGGAGCTATTCATGGATTTATCCGCACTCACCGCAGTGTCACCCGTTGACGGACGCTATGGCGATAAGTCAAAACAGTTAAGACAATACTTCAGTGAATTTGGCTTACTTAAATATCGTGTATTAGTAGAGGTGAGATGGTTACAAAAGCTATCCCTTACTCCAGAAATTATCGAAGTACCTGAGTTTTCTGAACAGTCGAATGACTTGTTGAATGACATAGTAGATAACTTTGATCCTCAATCAGCTATGCGAATCAAAGAAATAGAGCGCACGACCAATCATGATGTAAAAGCCGTCGAATATTTTTTGAAAGAGCAAGTAGAGCACAACAGTGAGTTAAACGCCGTCAGCGAGTTTATTCACTTTGCTTGTACTTCTGAAGATATTAATAATCTGTCTCACGCACTCATGCTAGATGAAGCAAGACAAGAAGTAGTTTTGCCTTTCTGTGATCAAATCATTGCCGAACTAAAACGCTTAGCTATCGAATACAAAGCTATCCCAATGATGGCCAGAACACACGGCCAACCTGCCTCTCCAACCACTATGGGTAAAGAGATGGCAAATGTCATGGTTCGATTGCAAAGGCAACGTGAGCAAATTGCCAACGTAAAAATGTTAGGCAAAATAAATGGCGCTGTAGGCAATTATAATGCGCATTTGAGCGCTTATCCTGATCTCGATTGGAACACTTATGCCAATGAATTTGTCACAAGTCTTGGAATTGACTGGAACGAGTTTACGACGCAAATTGAGCCCCATGACTATATAGCCGAATTGTTTGATGCCATCGCTCGTTTCAATACTATCTTGATAGACTTTGATCGTGACATTTGGGGCTATATCGCCCTTGGACATTTCAAACAACGAACCATTGCGGGCGAAATTGGTTCCTCAACTATGCCACACAAAGTTAATCCTATCGATTTTGAAAACTCAGAAGGCAATTTGGGCTTAGCGAATGCATTGTTCAATCACCTGGCTGCAAAATTACCTATCTCTAGGTGGCAAAGAGATTTAACAGATTCAACCGTATTGAGAAACCTAGGTGTCGGCGTTGGCTATTCAGTTATCGCCTACCAATCTACTCTCAAAGGTATCAGTAAACTTCAAGTAAATGAAAAAAGTTTGAATGATGAACTGGATAATAATTGGGAATTACTTGCCGAGCCAATCCAGACAGTGATGCGCAGGCACGGCATAGAGAAGCCCTATGAAAAACTCAAAGAGTTGACGCGCGGTAAAAAGGTCAATCAAGAATCAATAGCTGAATTCATTGATACACTTGAGCTACCTGTTACCGTTAAGTATGAGCTCAAATTGCTGTCACCTGCAAACTACATTGGTGATGCAATAAAATTTGTTGATAATCTGAATTAAGAGGGTTTACATACCCAAGTGTTCGCGAGCGAGTCGCAATGCACTGATTCGATCAGTCACAACATGAGACTTATTGACCAATTCACAGATACCAAGTCGATCTAATTTCGACTTGGTTACTTCTGTTTTCGCCACTAAGAATACAGCTTTATTGAGCTCTACCGCTTCTTTGATAGCATTTTCGATAGACAAAGAAATGGTATCATCAAGTAATGACACATCTGACAAATCGATGATAAATACATCGTGATTCGCAATTTGTGCGTGTTCTCTGCTTAGCGCTTTTGCTACCCCAAAAATCATTGGGCCACTGAGATAAACCAACAAAATACGCCCACCCGATTCACGGATAATCTTTTTTTCTTCGCGACTTAGTGGCGTTTTGTCATCCATATCGCTGATGGCTTTTATATTCTTTGCTTGTGTTCTGCTTAATCTGTCTATGGTAATGATGTTGGCAATAAACACCCCTACTCCAACTGCCACTATTAAGTCTACGAATACCGTTAACAGCATGACCGCAAACATAATGCCAGCGGCTTGAATAGAGACTTGATGGGAGCGTTTTATAAAACTCCAATCCAGAATATTCATACCAACTCGTATGGCGATACCTGCTAGCACTGCAAGTGGGATCTGTTCTATTAATCCGGATGCACCAAACACAGCAACGAGTAGAAACAGGACTCGAAAAACACCAGAAAATGCCGACTTTGCACCGCTTTGGATGTTTACCACAGTGCCCATGGTTGCTCCAGCACCAGGTAAACCACCAAACAACCCAGAAACAATGTTTCCAACACCTTGACCAACTAACTCTTTGTCCGATTTATGTTCTGTTCGGGTTAGGTTATCCGCGATAACTGACGTCAACATTGAGTCGATACAACCCAGCATTCCCAGCACCATACCATCCAGAATCATGGTTTGAATTTGATCTGGCGTAAACGTAGGCAATACAATGGAGGGCAAGCCAATATTGATTTCACCGATTCTTTGAATATCTTCAGAACCGAAAACCAACACGGATACAATTGAAATACTGACTAGCGCGATTAGCTGTGGCGGAAGATAGCTGGCTAGTTTTTTAGGTGTAAAAATTAAAATACCTAGGGTTGCTGCTCCTAGGCCAAGTTCAATCATATCGATATTGGCAAAAATTTCGGGTAAGGATGACAAAGTACCTATTACACCGCCAGAGGGCGCAGGACTGCCCGTAAAAGGAGCGAGTTGAATAATGATCAGGATACAGCCAATGCCCGACATAAAACCAGAAATGACGCTATAAGGCATTTGGGTGATATACCGACCTAACCGCAGCAAACCAAAAGCTATCTGAAATACACCAGCGATCATCACCACCGTAAATGCCATAGCTAAGCCATTTTCTGGATTGGCCGCTATCATAGTAGTCACAACGGCTGCCATGATCACTGTCATGGGTCCTGTAGGTTCAGAAATTAATGTTGGTGTTCCGCCAAATAAGGCAGCAAACAGTCCGATAATGACTGCACCATAAATGCCAGCTTCAGCTCCTGCTCCCGAGGCAACACCAAAAGTCAGTGCTAGCGGCAAAGACACGATTGCTGCGGTAAGGCCACCTAATGCATCGCCGCGTAATGCTTTTTTAGAGAAATAATTAAATATTTGCAAACTGCAACCCTTCAATGGACTGTCAAAGATAAGCGTTATGCATGTTTATACTGACAATTCACCTCGTTGGCAACGATTGTCTCAGGACAAGTTCGCTTTTGCTGAATAGTTAACCAAAGCTGAGATTAAATGACTTAAGATGACTTAAATCATTGTTTGAAAATATTAAACCACTAAAAAACTAGAACCACTAGAGACTGTTGACCGAGGTTTACGCCATCATACCGCCATCGACTACCACGGTAGCACCCGTGGTGTAACTGGAAGCGTCAGACACCAAATATAAAACAGTGCCAGCCATTTCATCTGGGTGAGCAACACGACCTAGTGGTATCACCTTAAGGGCAGTTTTTAAAATATGGTCGTTTGACGTCAATGCTGAAGCAAATTTTGTATCCGTTAGTCCGGGTAGCAAAGCATTTACTCTGATGTTGAGACTTCCACATTCTTTAGCAAATGACTTTGTCATACTGATAACCGCAGCCTTAGTTATTGAATAGATACCTTGCATGTCTCCGGGAGAAAGGCCATTAACAGAAGCAGTATTCAAAATCACCCCTCCCCCTTGTTCTTTCATCATTTTACCCGCTTCAATAGACATGAAGAAATAGCCTCGCACATTAACATCTACCGTCTTGTCATAGGCAGCCAAGTTTGTATCTAAGATATGTCCAAAGTACGGGTTTGCCGCCGCGTTGTTGACCAAAATATCAATACGATTGTATTTCTCTTTTATTTGCTTAAATGTGTTCTCAATTTGCGCCATCTCGCCCACATGACACGCCATTGCACTAGCTTTACCACCATTTTCCCTGATGCTTTGCGCAACCCGCTCACACCCTTCTATCTTGCGGCTTGAAACAATAACTTCAGCACCGTGAGCTGCCAATAACCTAGCTATAGACTCACCAATACCTCTACTGGCGCCAGTGACTAAAGCAACCTTTCCTGTCAAATCAAATAATTCAGTTTGCATATTATTTTCTCTACTATTCATTGTGATCGACTTTGAGCACAAGTTTTCCGAAATTCTCACCCCTAAACAGCATCAGTAAGGTATCCGGAAAGGTATCTAAGCCCTCAACTACATGCTCTTTAGCTATCAATTTCCCTTCTGCAATCCACTTTGACATTTCAGCTGCGGCTTTGCCGTAATTTTCGACATTGTCAAATACCACTATGCCTTCCATACGAGCACGATTGACCAATAATGTTAGGTAGTTTGAAGGGCCTTTAACCGGCGTCGTATTATTATATTGACTGATAGCACCACAAATCACGATGCGAGCTTTCATATTAATACGGGTTAACGCGTCATCAAGAATATCGCCACCCACATTGTCAAAAAACACATCAATACCGTTGGGACAGGTTTGCTTCAATCCGGCTTTGACATCAGCATTTTTGTAATCAACAGCGGCATCAAAACCTAACTCATTTACCAAGTAATCACATTTTTCCTGACCGCCGGCTATGCCGACGACTCGACATCCTTTGATTTTGGCAATTTGACCCACTACTGTGCCCACTGCACCAGCAGCTCCAGAAACGACAACCGTCTCTCCTGCTTGAGGTAAACCGGTGTTCAACAAGCCAAAATAGGCTGTCATTCCAGGCATACCCAAGACTCCCAAATAGCGTTCTAGCGGCGCTAAATTTGGATCGATTTTATGAATTCCCTGAGTAGAAAGTACACTGTAGTCGCAGACTCCAAAACCACCATATACAAAATCGCCAATCGAAAAATTCGGATCTGTCGACTCAAGTACCTGACCAACGGCACCCGCGCGCATCACCTCTCCGATACCAACAGGAGGAATGTAAGACTTACCTTCGTTCATCCACCCACGCATCGCAGGATCCAATGAAATATACAGGACTTTCACCTTTACTTGATTTTCCGTTAATGCTGGTAAGTCGGATTTTACATAGTTCCAATTCTCAGCGGTTGGAGTGCCTACTGGTCTTTCGGCTAACAAAAATTGTCTACTTTGCATAATCTAATTCCTTATTTAGTTAGGGCTAATTTACTATTAATTAAAACCATTCCGGCTGCATATCAGAACAGCTACTATCCATATCTTTTAATAGCGACATGTCACGCTGAACAAGCGGCAATTCCCAGTGAACGTAGTATTTTGCAGCCTGCACTTTACCCTGGTAATAGTCTTTATCTGCCTCAATACAATCCAGCAGTTTAGTCTCTGCCGCATCGGCTTGTCTTATCCAGATCCAACTCACTACAATACTGGCAAAAATGTTCATAAAACATTGAGCATTGGCGAGCAATGTTTGTTGTTCGTTACCTTGCAATGCTTTTCCTAAAAGGGGTAACAGCGCGGAAAGTTGATTGATGTAAGGTAATGTAGCCGCAATCAGCTCTTTAGATTGTTTATTCGAACAGGAACTGAAATCAGCTTCTACCCTACGCTTAAATTCTGCGAGGCCTGCTCCATTTGCTTGCCAAACTTTGCGGCCCAGTAAATCTAAGGCTTGGATACCTTGGGTTCCTTCATGAATGGGATTAAGTCGATTGTCTCGCCAGTATTGTTCAACAGGGTATTCTCGGGTGTAACCAGCCCCGCCGAGTACTTGAATAGCCAAGTCGTTGGCCTTGACTCCCGAATCAGAAGGCCAAGCTTTGACAACGGGTGTGAGTAAATCAAGTAACTCTTTCGTACTGGCTATTTGATGTTCGTTATCCAGTGTATGAATATCGTCAATTAACCTTGCAGCATAGAAACACAGTGACATGCCGCCCTCGACGTAAGATTTTTGTGCAAGTAGCATTCGCTTTACATCACCATGATTGATAATTGGTGTTGGCGAATCACTTGGTGAAGTATTGGGTGGCACTCGACCTTGAGTTCGTTCCTTGGCATAGGCTAAAGAGTATTGAAATCCGCTGTAGCCGATCATCGCGGCACCAAAACCAACTCCAACTCTTGCCTCATTCATCATTAAAAACATATATTTCAACCCATGATGGGGTTCGCCAACCAGATATCCATGACAATCACCGTTTTCACCAAAACTCAATGCCGTAGAAGTGGTCCCCCGATACCCCATTTTATGAATGAGCCCCGCAAGAGCAACGTCATTTCGTTCTTCGGGTTGATCATTTTCATCTAGCCTATATTTGGGAACAACAAAAAGTGAAATACCTTTCACTCCCTCTGGTGCGCCCTGTATTTTAGCCAACACCAGATGAACAATATTGTCAGAAAGCTGATGTTCGCCTGCAGAAATATAAAGCTTGCTACCTTTAATACGATAACTGCCATCATCTTGTTTTGAAGCACTGGTACGAATATCTGCCAGAGAAGAACCAGCATGCGGCTCAGTTAACGCCATGGTGCCGGTGAACTGCCCTGTTAGCATGCGCGGCATAAATTTTTCTTTTATCGATTTTGAAGCAAAATTACGGATAACATTGGCTGCTGCAATAGTCAAAAAAGGATAAGCTGTCGTAGAGGGATTGGCTGCCATAAAGTAGCCCGCGACCGCTGTCATAATCGTCTCAGGAAGTTGCATGCCGCCGTCCTCGAAATCATACTTCCCTGCAATAAATCCGGATTCACAATAGGCGTCGAATGCTTCTTTCACCTCAGGGATCATATGTACATTTGTCCCATCGAATTTAGGCTCGTCAGCATCGGCTTTGGCGTTGTGAGTCGCAAATTTTTCCACTGCTATTTTGTTGGCAGTTTGTAACACTGCATCGAACGTTTCTTTATTGTGCTCTTGAAATCTTTCTCTTGTTAACAAGGATTCAGTATCCAACACTTCGTATAGTTGAAATTCTAATTCTTTCGGATGAATTAATTCTGTGGTCATGGGAAATCCCTCAATGCTCAAATATAGTGCGCTCGAATAAACTAAGCTCGAATAAAGTGGACTCAAAAAAGTGGGCGCAAATCGAGTCGTCTTAAATTGACTTAAGGATTACATATTCCTGCACCGCATCTTATTGTCATTATTGACACTTATATGGTCAATATCGCCAATCATTCATGTCTATGATAAGGTGAAAAAACTCACAGTGATAAAGGCAGTCAATTGATGCATAAAGTAACTATTTTAGGGTTCAATCAAGCCTATGCTAGCGCCATAACGGGTGCGTTAGATTTGTTTGCCTTGGCGGGAATCACGTGGCAACGTATGCAAGGCTTGGTTCCTGAAAAATCGTTTGAGGTTCGCCTTGCATCAATTAAGCAACAAGATATTCAATGCATCAATCAGCTCACTTTAAAAAGCCAGGTCGCCATTGAAGATGTCCATAGTACCGATTTATTAATCATCCCGACCATAGGAGGGAAGCTGGAAGCTGTTTTGGAAGCCAACAGAAACCTGTTACCCATTATTCGCAAGTTCTACCAAAACGGCACCGACATCGCCAGTAATTGCAGTGGCGCTTTCTTTTTAGCTGAAGCGGGTATTTTAAATGGCAAAACGGCAACAACGCATTGGGGATATGCTGAGCTATTTAATCTTAGATATCCCGAAATTAAACTTCAACCTGATAAGTTGATAACTCAGAATGGTTGTATTTATTGCTCAGGTGGCGGAATGGCATGGTTTGATCTTGCTTTGCTATTGATAGAACGATATTGCGGTTATGACGTCGCAACCCAAACAGCCAAAGCTCATGTACTTGATATTGCTAGAGGCAATCAAGCCGCCTATGCACAATTGCGAAGTAAAAAATACCACCAAGACATTGAAATAAAGCATATTCAAGAGTGGTTGGAATCGAATTATAGCCACTCCATTACTCTTGAAGCTCTGGCCACTAGGGTCAATTTAAGCACGAGGACATTTTTACGCCGTTTTAAAAAAGCAACGGGGCAAACTCCCGTTAACTATTTGCAAAGCCTACGGGTTGAAGCCGCTAAGAAGCTGTTAGAAACCCAGTCCTTGTCGTTAGAAACATTAACAAATAGTGTAGGTTATGAGGACTTAAGTTCATTTACTCGCTTGTTTAAAGGCCTTACCGGATTGTCTCCTAGCCAGTATCGAAAAAAGTTTACCCGATAACAAAATTACGCTGCTAAGAGCTATTTTATTTTGATATATTGCAATAGTGGATCGCCTCTTCCTCCACTTTTAGAGCAAGTATTTTTTTCTTGCAAACGTTTCAGGACTCACACGACGTAAATAAAACCGTAACGTTAAAGCGCTACAGTGTTCTTTATTTAACGATACTTTAAATCTAATTTGCCCAACTTGGTGAACTTATGACACACATAAAAAAAGCGGCGCTAGCTCTTTGTATTCAATCCGTGCTATTCAGCCAACTTGCAACGGCGCAAGAAGCAACAACGACAGAAGAAAAAGAAAAGTCATTGGAAAAAATTACAGTTACCGCACAAAAGCGGGCTCAAAGTATCCAAGAAGTACCTATTTCAATCGCGACTTTAAATGGTGAAAGATTTGAAAGCATGTTTGCTGGAGGGGAAGATATCCTTGCCTTGGCAGTGAGAGTACCGGGCCTTTACGCAGAAACGTCAAACGGTCGCGTTGCTCCGCGGTTTTATATACGCGGATTAGGAAACACAGATTTTGATTTGGCCGCTTCACAACCCGTTTCTATTGTGATGGACGATGTTGTCAAAGAAAACGTGATATTAAAAAGCTTCCCTTTATTTGATGTTGCTCAGGTTGAAGTCATACGAGGTCCTCAAGGCACCCTTTTTGGCCGCAACACCACTGCGGGTATTGTGAAATTTGACTCTGTAAAACCGTCAGATGATTTTGATGCCTATTTGAAAGTTGGCGTGGGCAATTTAGGCACGAGAAATATCGAAGGTGCCGTTGGCGGTGGATTGACAGATGACTTATCCGGTCGTTTCTCATTTTTATCTCAAGATCGTGACGATTGGATAGACAATGGATTTACTAACGAAAAAGATGCCTTTGGCGGATTTGATGAAAAAGCGTTTCGAGGTCAATTGCTGTTTGAACCAAGCGAAGACTTTTCCGCTTTACTGAACGTGCATGGACGAGAGTTGACTGGCACGGCTTCGGTTTTTAGAGCCAACATCTTCACCAAAGGCAGTAATGACTTAAATGGCAATTTCGATCGTGATCTTGTGTATTATGATTCCGATTTAGATGGAGACGGCAATCAAGACAGAAACCCACAAGAATATGAAAACTATGGTGCTTCGCTTAAATTAGAGTTTGGTTTTGAAGACATGTCTCTCACCAGTATTACTGCCTTTGAGCAAGCTGAAGGCTTAAGTAATGGCGATATTGATGGCGGTGTAACCCTCAATGATCCTGCCGACATTGACGGTGATGGAAATACGGAAACCACCTTCCCAGGATTTATTCCTTTCGGTGCAGTGACGCAAGATAACTTGGATGATTTAGAACAATTCACCCAAGAGATTCGCCTTGCTAGTGAGACAGACTCGGATCTCAGTTGGCAGCTTGGTGCATTCTATTTTGACTCCTCATTTAACGTCACCAGTATTGATGGTTTTTTTGGAGCAACCACTGTTTTCCATGAAAACACCACTTGGGCGGTGTTCGGTCAATCGTCTTATGACGTTAATGACAAACTCAATATCACAGGTGGTATCAGATACACTTATGATGAAAAGAGTTTGAGGGTTGGTGATCAAAACGTAAATGGCTTTGCCTTAGTTATTGGTGCTGCCAGTATTCAAGACTATGAAGATATTGACGCAGACGATGGCCAAGTGAGTTGGGAACTAAGCGCCAACTATTTGCTTGATCAAAACACATCCGTCTTTGCAAGGATAGCCAACGGCTTTAGGGCACAGACGATTCAAGGCCGGGATGTCGCATTTGAAGGATCCCCTTCTGTCGCTGAACCTGAGACCATTAACTCCATAGAGTTAGGTATCAAAAAAGACCTGCTTGATGATAGATTGCGCATCAATGCAGCGACTTTTTACTACCAAATTGACGATATTCAGTTCTCTGCAATTGGTGGCGGAGCCAATAATACAGCCTTGATCAATGCCGACAAAGGTACGGGATATGGTTTTGAAGTTGATGCTCAGTATATTGTAAACGACTATTTTACCGTTACCGCGGGTTACAGCTACAACAATACGGAAATTCAAGATGATACCCTAACCGTTCTGCCATGCGGAGCTGATGCTAGCTTTGGTTCGTCGGGAAATTGTACGGTATTTGATCCTCGTACAGACGATTTTAGAGCAAGGATTGATGGCAACTCCTTCCCTCAAGCACCAGAAACAATTTTCAACTTTACCGCTCGGTATACAGTGCCCGTTGGTGATAGCAGTGAATTTTATGTTTATACCGACTGGGCGTTTCAGGGTAAAACCAGCTTATTCTTGTATGATTCAGTCGAATTTACCACGGATGATAACTTCGAAGGTGGCCTAAGAATTGGTTATGAAGATTTCGAAAATAATTACTCCATAGCCTTGTTTGGAAGAAACATTACTGATGAAGAAAATGTCAAAGGAGCAATTGACTTCAATAACCTCACTGGCATCGTCAATCAACCAAGAGTATTTGGTATTGAAGGTAAAGTAAGTTTCTACTAAGTTCTCAATTACCTAAAGTGAATACAGCAAACAACGGTTCTTTTAAGAGCCGTTTTTTTTGCTCAATCTATTCTCATTTTCAAAAATGATGATAGTTGGTTATCTGACCAGTTAGCTATTCATAAATCTGACATGAATGTGGATCAGAATTTGCACTGAATTTACAATAATATATAAACAAACATTTAGACACTGATATAAATTGATATTTGGCAATTAATGTCGAGCCATTTGCCCTATAAATAAACAATTATATAAATAGCGTGCTTTTATCGCACCATAATGTAGCAAAAATCGACGAAACGGACTATTTTTTATACTTTTGTGTAATTTTATTACTGTAAAAATATTAAAAATGAGTATAATCGCCGCATTATTGAACAGTTTTCGTACTTTTATTACTTTTAAACCTAAAGGAGGAGCAAATGAGCTTCAAAAAACAATATCTTAAGTCTAGACCTGTGTGCAAAGTGACTTTCAAATTGACCAAGGAAGAAGCTAACAGCGCTGATTCTGTAAAATTAGTTGGTGACTTTAACGATTGGGATTTATCGACTGAACCAATGAAAAAGCTTAAAAACGGAAGTTTTTCTTCGACACTAGAGCTGCCAAAAGAAAGCAAATATCAATTCCGTTATTTACTAAACGACTCTGATTGGACAAACGACAGCAGTGCTGACGAATATGTACCTTCAGCAGTTTCTTACGATGAGAATTCTGTCGTAGCCGTATAATTTCACCACTGAAATATAACGACATCCTAAAGGTCGATTGTGCAAGCAATCGACCTTTTTTATCCTTGGTAAATCAGAATGTTTTTAGCCTATTTATCGTTTAGTTTTCGACTAAAAGGAAATTAACTCCACCAATCACCTTGCCCTTCCATTCAATTTGTTCATCATTGAAGTTGACCCATAAGGTGCTATCCCCTCTAGTGGTTTTCCTCACACCTTCGGGTAAAAGATCGCAATCAATTCCCTTACTTAAACAAACCTCGGAGATAAGGCTGCGCGTCAAACTCTTGCTTAGCGCCCCGATTGTGACCGCGTTGTTTGACTCGACAACTGCAGCTTGACCATCAAGGGGACCGCCAGAATATTTAAATCTGACGTTAGCATTTTCCGTCTCGTAAGATTCGCACCAAAGTTCAGCTTCATATTCTTCGCTTGCACTGCAAGAGACTACTTTTTGCTTCAAGGTGGGGCGCAACGAATCAAAATTTATCGGTTTGGCATTCACCAGATCAGACAATAAGGTAAACTGACCGTCGATTGCGGCTTTAGCATATTGATCTCGAAAATCTGTTCGAGGACCAAAAATAAAGCTCTTATTGTCGCTTTCCTGCAAAATTACTTCAGCTTCTACTGGGTTAATTAACGTAAGTGCAGGGCAAATTACCACTTCATAATGACTATTTTTGATATCCAAAGGATGCACTATGTCAACATCTATCCCTAGCGACCTTGCAACATTGTAAAACAATGCAAATTGGTGCCAATAGCTCAAATTTTGATTGTGTGGCTGATGGTTATAACTCCATAAGCTGTCGTAGCTGTGCACAATAGCAACACGATTTTTAGTCTTTTGCGTGGCAAACTTTTCGGGCTCAAACGCTTCAACCTCAGCATACCCCCTATCGGCTTTGCCACTTTGGTGGAGTAAACCTGAATGCATGATTTCCTGTGCCATATGACTTGCGCGGAAACGGAAGTAAACGACGCTATCGGCACCATGAGCCCATGCTTGAGCTGTCCAGAGACCAAGCGCACCTGAGGCAGGAAGTGGATTGTATTGTGCCCAATTTGCATGACCACACTGTTGTTCCATAACCCAAAAGCCCTTACCATTTTTTAGGCCACGGTAGATGTCATGGTTCAAGCTAACTAAATCTGGGTGCCCTGTTCTCGCATACTGAGTTTTGGTCTCTTCAGATTCCCATGTGGCAAAAAATTCCAACATGCCAATGGGATAACTATCCCAAGCGACAAAATCCAAATTTTTGGCGAGTTTATATAAATCACTTTCAGCAGAAAATATGACAAAGTTATGAGTAATAAAATGGGAAGGACAAATTTCACGTAAAAGATCAATTTGCAGTTGTTGAAATTCGTCGATCATGTCGGAACAAAACCGCTGATAATCCAAACTATGCGATGGATTTGCTTGCCTTACAGCGGTTAAATTCGGGGCTTTAATCTGCGACCAATCAGAATAGTTTTGGCTCCAAAACGCATTTCCCCACGCATCGTTCAGTTTTTCCAATGTGTGATATTTATCTTTTAACCAATTTGGAAATCTTTGTTCGCTGGCTCCGCCATAGGAAACTGTTGTTCCTTCATGTCCAAGTTCGTTATCAACTTGCCAACCCACTACCGCCGGATGATTGGCATATCTTTTGGCCATTTTTTCCACAAAATCTTTGCACAACTGTCGATAAATTTCACTGGCATGATCGTAATGCCTTCTTGAACCAAACTTTTTAACTTGGCCATTCTCATCAACGGGTAAAACTTCAGGGTATTTTTCGATTAACCAAGCAGGCGGAGTGGCTGTTGGTGTGCCCAGAACTAGCTTCAAACCTTGGCTAGAATAGACTTCAATTGCCTGATCAAGCCATAGCCAATCATATTTTCCTTGAGTCGGTTCGATTTTTGACCACGCAAATTCAGCAAGTCGAACATAGCTAAGACCCAGTGCTTTTTGTGCTTCTGCGTGTTTTTGCCAGTCTTGCTGTGGAACATGTTCAGGATAATCGCAAACACCCAAGGTCAAATGTCTGTTGTTATTGTCTGTCATTACGTTTTTACCTGTTTTGAAGAATTCGTACTCGAACACTTCCTACATCGTAGGTTGGTAGCTAGTGTTCAAACGAATAAAACTAAGAACGAACTAAACTAAGAATATAATAGGATAAAATAGCAAAAAGCAGCCCAATTGGACTGCTTTTATGAGAGTAAAACGAAAATATTTTAGTTTTTCATACTAAAGAGCAGATTCGAGTTCTGGTAACACATCGAACAAATCACCCACTAAACCGTAATCGGCGACTTGGAATATAGGTGCTTCTTCATCTTTGTTAATTGCTACTATGATTTTCGAATCCTTCATACCCGCCAAATGCTGGATTGCACCAGAGATTCCTACTGCAATATACAATTGAGGTGCGACAATTTTACCTGTTTGACCTACTTGCATATCATTGGGAACAAAACCTGCGTCAACAGCGGCCCTTGAAGCACCAATAGCGGCGCCAAGCTTGTCTGCGATTCCTTCTAGTAGTGAAAAGTTTTCTCCATTTTGCATACCTCGGCCACCGGAAATGATGACATCTGCTGCCGTCAGCTCAGGTCGCTCAGATTCAGTGAGTTCAGCGCCGACAAACGAGGAAGATGTAGACTCTTTTATAGCATCCAAAGATTCGACATTTGCACTACCTGTTTCGCCTGCGGCATCGAATGCGGATGCTCTAACCGTTAACACTTTTATTTCTTCGCTACTTCTTACTGTGGCAATTGCATTGCCTGCGTAGATAGGACGAACAAATGTATTAGCATCTTCAACGCCTATAATATCTGAAATTTGCGCTACATCTAACAAGGCAGCAACTCGCGGCATAAAGTTCTTGCCCGTTGTCGTTGCGGCGGCGGCTATATGTGAATAACCTTTACCCAATTCCAATACTAAATCAGCAATATTTTCCGCTAGTTGATGTTCATACACTGCGTTATCCGCTAAAAGTACTTTAGAAACACCGTCTATTTTCGCTGCTTGTTCAGCCACGTTGCCACAACCACTACCTGCAACCAACACAGTTACGTCACTATCCATTTTCGAAGCAGCATTGACTAATTTATGAGTCTCAGTTTTTAGTTGTTGATTATCATGTTCTGCATATACTAAAACGGCCATTAGATCACCTTCGCTTCTGTTTTTAATTTTTCCACCAACTCGGCCACGTCTGCCACTTTAACCCCGCCGCTTCTTTGTGCGGGCGGCTCTACTTTGATGATCTCAACATTAGACGCTAGCTCAACACCATAATCCGCTGCTGCTTTAACCGCCATAGGCTTGCGTTTTGCCTTCATGATATTCGGTAACGTGGCGTATCTTGGTTCATTTAGTCGTAAATCTGTAGTCACAACAGCAGGCAAAGACAATTGCACGGTTTGTAATCCACCATCAACCTCTCTAGTGACACTGACTTTGCCATCCGCGATACTCACTTCAGAAGCAAAGGTTCCTTGTGGCATGCCGCATAGCGCTGCAAGCATCTGCCCCGTTTGGTTGTTATCTGAATCTATTGCTTGTTTACCTAAGATAACTAATTCGGGCGATTCCTCTTCAACCACTTTGGCTAGTAGTTTAGCGACTTGCAATGAATCAAGGCTTTCTGTTGTGTCAATCTGCAAACCTCGGTCAGCACCTAATGCAAGAGCAGTTCTGATTTGCTCTTGGCATGATTTATCACCAATAGATACAACAACCACTTCTGTGGCAACGCCTTTCTCTTTCAACCTGACCGCCTCTTCAACCGCAATTTCGCAAAATGGATTGATAGACATTTTGGCATTCGTTAGGTCAACAGCACTGTTGTCGGCTTTTACTCTCACCTTGACGTTGTAGTCAATTGCGCGCTTAACCGGTACTAAAATTTTCATGAATACCTCTGTCGAATATTTACACTATTGTCACTGAGGTCAACATGATTTGAACCTCGCTTTTTTGGGTGCGGTAAATTTACTGCCTGTTGACGTAAACGTCAACCTGATAACACCGCCCAATTATCCCAAATTATTCGAATAATTGACAAAAAGCATAGGAAACAAAACCCTTTCCCGCTTAGTTTTTTGTATGTTAGTGTTGCCAGCAATGTACACATACAAAGTCAATTACAAGACAATTTGGATATATTGAAACTCACTCTATAACTATGTTTTTATTGAGTTTTTAACATTAATAGCCGTGTTGAAATCAAAGAATAACAATACGCTAGTTGTGTAAGTTTAGATGATATTTAGATTGCTATTTAGCAATTACTGCTTAACTTTGTATGTGAGTTTTATTTCTTTAATTAATAGTTATCTATAAAAAAGGGGACCTCCGTGGAACGTGAATCGATGGAATTTGATGTAGTTATAGTCGGTGCCGGCCCTGCGGGCCTTTCTACTGCTTGTAAAATCATGCAACTAGCACAACAAAAAGAACAGGAATTGCTCGTTTGTGTGGTAGAAAAAGGCTCAGAAGTAGGAGCTCATATTTTGTCTGGTGCTGTTTTTGAAACGCGCGCTTTAGACGAATTGTTCCCTGACTGGAAGAGCATGGGTGCGCCCTTAAATACACCTGTTAAAGAAGACCATATATTTTGGTTCAACGATGAGCAATCAGCACGAAAGCTACCCAACTTTATGACACCAAAAACTATGCATAATGATGGGAATTACATCGTTAGTATGGGAAATGTGTGTCGCTGGTTAGCAGAACAAGCTGAGCAACTTGGTGTTGAAGTTTTTCCGGGTTTTGCTGCCTCAGAGATCATATACAATGAAGATGGCAGCGTTGGAGGCATCATCACTGGCGATATGGGCGTGAGCGAGTCTGGCGAGCCCAAAGACAGTTTTATGCCAGGGATGGAGTTGCGAGCTAAATACACCGTATTTGCCGAGGGTTGTCGAGGGCATCTAGGAAAGCAACTGATTGAACAATTTAATTTAAACGAAGGAAAGTCACCGCAACATTACGGAATTGGATTCAAAGAAATTTGGGATGTTGATCCTAGCAAACACCAAGAGGGCTTGGTTGTGCATTCTGCGGGTTGGCCACTTAAAGAAGCTTCTGGTGGTAGTTATTTATATCATGCTGAAAACAATCAAATCCTAGTTGGTCTCATAGTGGACCTAGACTACAAAAATCCACATTTAAGTCCGTTCGACGAATTTCAACGTCTGAAACACCACCCTGTGATCAAACAATATATCGAGGGTGGGAAAAGAGTTTCATATGGCGCCAGAGCGATAGCCAAAGGCGGCTTCAATTCGTTGCCTAAAATGACTTTCCCCGGTGGTATTCTCGTCGGTTGTGACGCTGGAACACTAAATTTTGCAAAAATTAAAGGCAATCACACCGCAATGAAGTCTGGTTTACTCGCTGCTGAAACTATTATTGATGCCTTAGGCGAAGACAGCGTTCCGTCGCAGGATTTACTGGGATACACAGACAAATTCGAGCAATCGTGGTTGTATAAGGAACTATTCAACTCACGCAATTTCGGTCCGGCCATGCACAAGTTCGGCAGTTTCTGGGGTGGCGCTTTTAATACCATGGAGCAAAACATTTTTGGCGGCAATGCCTTCGTTAATTTCAAAGATGAATCCCGTGATCATGAACAACTGGGCTTAGCGGAAAATCACCAAAAAATTGATTATCCCAAACCAGATGGCGTGCTTAGTTTTGATAAGCTGTCTTCAGTCTTCTTATCAAATACCAACCACGAAGAAGACCAGCCCTGTCACTTACAGCTCAAAAATGATGCCGTACCTATCGAAATCAATTTGCCAAAATACGATGAACCTGCGCAGCGTTATTGCCCTGCAGGTGTATACGAAATTGTCGAAAGCGATGCTGGTGATAAAAAACTGCAAATTAATGCGCAAAATTGCGTACACTGCAAAACATGTGACATCAAAGACCCCACGCAAAATATTAACTGGGTAGTACCAGAAGGAGCTGGCGGTCCCAACTATCCCAACATGTAGATGCAAAAATTAAATCACCATATTAGTAGTCAAGATTCAAACAAACCATGGTTAGTTCTTATCCATGGTTTGTTTGGTAGTTTAGACAACCTCGCGGTTATTCGCAGAGGGTTTGAAAACTCTCACAACGTAGTTAGCATAGATTTACCTGATCATGGCAGTTCTTATTATTCTGCAGAGTTCTCTTTTGTTGACTATGCACGAGCCATCGTAGATTTACTCAACGATTTAGAAGTGAGGCAGTGTCAGCTTTTAGGTCATTCTTTGGGCGGCAAAGTGGCAATGAAAATCGCATTGTCTCGTCCAGAATTAGTTGAAAAAATGGTGATTGCCGATATTGCGCCTGTCGAATACTCTCCTCGCCACCATAATGTCATCAACGGCCTATCAGCGGTGAATTTGCCGGAAATCAAAACACGAAACGATGCCGCCAAAGCGATGGCTGAGCATATTGTCGAGCCTGGCGTAATTCAGTTTTTACTTAAGAGTTTGTATAAAAGTGAACATGGTTGGCAATGGCGTTTCAATTTACCCCTGCTTATTCGCGACTATCCAAAGCTATCGCAAGCGATTGAATCAAAAAATCAATTTAGTAATCCTGTACTCTTTGTAAAAGGAGGGCAATCCGATTACCTACTTGCCGAACACAAGCCTGCTATTGATAAATTGTTTCCTAATAGCAAAGCTAAAATTATCGGTTCCGCTGGGCATTGGTTGCATTCTCAAAAACCAGACCTATTTAATAGAATAGTGGCCGAATTTTTGTAATTTTCAACATATCCAATTCGCATCATTTTGCCTTTATGGTATAGTCGCGCGATTTATCGGCCTGAGGAAAATATGAATGCTAGGTGAGTATTACGAGCAAATAGAAGCGCTTTTTTTAAATCTTACGCTATTCGCATTGTTCGCATTGATGGGCCTTGCTATTCACGATGTTCTTAAGAAAAACAATGTTCCGATTGTAGGTCGAGCGGTAGTATATTTCGTGTTGTTTTTAGGGTGCGCCGGTTTTCTTTTCAAAGGCATTTTCCAACTATTTTGGGAAAACGGTGGTGCATAGCTTTATGTGATAACCGCCTTTTTAAGTGCAAGAGTATAAATACGTGAACTAAATATATGATGTCGCGTAAACAACAAAGTTTTTAAGAGTTAAGTAAGGAATCAAAGAGATGGCTAGTGTTGGTTTATTTTTTGGAAGTGATACGGGAAACACGGAACATATCGCAAAGATGATCCAAAAAGAATTGGGAAAAAATCTCATTGATGTGTTTGATATTGCAAAGAGCAGCAAAGAGGATATTGCTGAGTACGATCTGTTACTTTTTGGCATTCCGACTTGGTATTATGGCGAAGCCCAATGTGATTGGGACGATTTTTTTCCTGAACTGGAAGAAATCGACTTCACTGACAAATTGGTAGCAATATTTGGATGCGGTGATCAAGAAGATTACGCGGAATATTTTCTCGATGCCATGGGCATGGTTCGTGATATCGTTGAAGCCAAAGGTGCTATTTTAGTGGGTCAGTGGCCGACCGATGGATATGATTTTGAAGCTTCAAAAGGAATGGCTGATGATGACCACTTTGTTGGGTTAGGGATTGACGAAGACAGACAACCAGAATTGACCGAGCAACGTGTCAAAGACTGGTGTAAACAAATAAATGAAGAACTTTGTTTGGCAGAACTTGCCTAACTTTGTTTTCGCTATATTCAGGAAGCATTGCGTTTACTAATATGTTTATTAATACGATTCCTCAAGATCAAAGTAACCTAATGCTTCCATATTCCAATCTTTATCCTATAATGACGCTACAATTTCTTCCTTCGAAAATATGATGGATCAAAACAAAGAATTAAAAAAAGCAGGTCTTAAGATAACTTTACCAAGATTGAAAATCCTTGAAATCTTGCAAGAGCCTAAGAATCAGCACATTAGTGCAGAAGACGTATACAAGCTCCTTATCGAACAAGATGAAGAGATTGGTCTTGCGACAGTGTATCGGGTACTGAATCAGTTCGATGATGCTGGTATATTGAACAGGCATCACTTTGAAGGTGGTAAATCGGTCTTCGAAATGAGTCACAAAAAGCACCATGACCACTTGGTCTGTTTGAAATGCGGAAAAGTGATTGAGTTTGAAGACCCAATTATTGAACAACGACAAGACGAAGTTGCCCGTCAAAACAACATCACCCTCACCCACCATAGCCTTTATTTATACGGTGAATGCACCGAAGGGAATTGCGACGAGGATCTTTGATCCTCGAACATCGTCATAGTTGCTCCATCATTCTCAAAAATTTCTGCTGTTTTAACTGTAAAATATTTTGCGCAGTGAAGATATTTATCAGCGAAAAACGGATCTCTGATCCAGCATGAATTTGTGCAAGCGCATCACAATCGCAAGATAGTAAGGTGCCTATTTTTGGATATCCTCCTATTGTTTGGCGATCACTCAGCATCACAATAGGTATTCCTTGTGGAGGAAGTTGAATCGCTCCTCTACACAATCCTTCCGATAACATAGAAAAAGAGGGTATTTTTATTGACTCTCCGGTGAGTCGCACCGCCATTCTGTCAGATTGTGGGCTTACGCAATATTGAATGCTTTGAAAGCTATCTATAATGGCCTGTGAGAACTCAGATATTTGATACCCAGCTACGACACTCAATACGTTGTGAGATCTATTATCAGGAATATATGACTCAGAAATTGTGCGCGATTGAAAAGGCTTTTCTCCGTTAGAGACTAACTTATCTGCAAAGTGCAAAGGCGCTCCTTGGCCATCTATCCCCCCTAACCCATCTCGCATCACAGTAGTGGCACTACCAAAGATTTTTTTTACTTCTAGCCCTCCTGCTACACCAATATAGGATCTCACGCCATTAGCTGATTCATCAATTACTAGTCTATCACCGGCTTGTAGATAAAAATTCTGCCAACCCTCGTGTGCCTGCTTATTCAACAAGATTCGTGTGGCAGCGCCCGTTACCGACACTTCACATGCCTGTGTTGCCGCTATGCAAACCCCTGTACCTATTGATTCAATACAGATCGCATCCAGCGAATTGGCACACAAGGCATTGGCGCATTTATAAGCATATTCGTCTGCAGGGCCACCAACAGTAATGCCGAGCCCCTGGTACCCTTGACGCCCTTTGTCTACCAATAAACTCAATATCCCAGGGTCTTCAACAATAAGAGACATTACCACTGACCGCCTAATTGCAAAAATTCTCGCTGTGAAATGGATTTAAATCGCACTTGATCACCTATTTTCAACAGTGTTGGCGAATCAGCTTCGGGATCAAATAATTTGAGAGGACAAAGGCCAATAATATTCCACCCCCCTGGCGATATGCTGGGGTAAACGGCAGTTTGGCGGTCAGCAATGGCAACCGCTCCGGCAGGCACCTTTTTCCTTGGCTGTGCTAATCGGGGGGTTTCGATACTGGCATCAACCTCACCAAGAAAGCCAAAACCGGGGGAAAAACCCAAACAATAAACTCGATACGTATGCCGTTGATGACGCTCAATAACGTCTTGTTCAGAAAGCTGATTATGAGAGGCAATGCGCTTGATGTCATGTTCAATAGGTGGCGAATAGTAAACAGGTATTTCAATCATGTCGCCGGATTCAAACTCAGACAGTTCTGTGTTTTGTTGGCTTAGTTGAGTAAAGTCCTCTTTCAACGCTAGTAGCTGCTTTTTGAGTGTGGAGTACACATATAAATGATCAACATGCAGAGCCTCATAGAGCACCAACACAGAATCAAAAGCGGGAACCAATTCTACTATCCAACTAAAATCCAACGCTTCTAGCTGATTAACATAACGGGACACCAAAATATTTCGTTTGCGTAAACTATTTCCGCGAAAATAAACAATAAACGCATTTTCACTGGCTACTTTAATATCACTCTCTATGCAAATTTGAGTCGAAGTCATGCTGAAATGAAATTTCTTATTTGTTTCACACCTTCTAAGGCATGAATGGAGTCTCCATGCACGCAAATAGTATCAGCAACTACCTTCAAGGTTTTACCCGTATCTGTGGTGACAGACTGACTTTCAATCAATTGCTTTGCTTGATTCAACATGGCTTTATCGTCTAATACTGCATTTGCTTGTGACCGTGGAGTGAGCCTTCCATCATCCAAATAACGTCGGTCAGCGAAGGCCTCGAATAATAGAGTTTGACTGAATTTATCAGCAATTTTAATGTATTCCGAACATCGTGGTGTGTATTGAATGAGCAGAGCGAGTTTTGTAGCGTAACCTGATACCGCTTTGACAATAGCGATAAAAATCGTTGGGTCTTTCATCATGTCATTATAAAGAGCACCATGGGGTTTTACATAGGTTATTGGACAGTCTAGAGATGTGGCAATGCCCTCTAACGCACCAATTTGATACCGCACAATAGCAATGATTTCGTCTTCACTCATAACCATACTTCGGCGTCCAAAGCCTTGTAAATCGGGATAAGAAGGATGCGCGCCCAACTCTACCCCATTTGCTTTAGCACTTTTGACCGTATTGTGCATCACCATGGCATCACCAGCATGGAAACCGCAGGCGACATTTGCCATATCGATATAAGGCATGATGAGGTCATCATTCCCCATCTTCCAACTGCCATAACTTTCCCCTAAGTCACAATTTAGTTTGATCAAACGCTTATTGCTCCAACCTATTTCAGTTAAACTAGCGTCAATTCTACTCAATAATCACAAAAAGTCAGGTATATGCTTCAAATCGGAAAAATTAATCAAGTCACAGTCATAGACGAGCTTCCTTTTGGCTTTTACGTCGGACACGATCAAGATGACAAAATACTTTTACCGATGAATGTCGCTCCAAAAGGTTGTGCTATTGGTCAGCAACTTGATGTTTTTGTATACCACGATAGTGAAGATAGGCTTATTGCGACCACCAAATCAGTCAAAGCTCAGGTGAATGAACTAGCCTATTTAAGAGTGAAAAACCTCACCAGTGTAGGCGCATTTTTGGATTGGGGACTAGAGAAAGATCTTCTACTTCCGTTCAATGAGCAAGCTAAACCCGCTGCTGAAGGTATGGGGGTAGTGGTGTATGTATATCAGGATGAACACACTGAACGGCTTGCTGCATCAACTAAATTGAGAGAATTTTTATCTGAAACTGGGCATGAACTCGCCGAGAAACAAGCGGTAGAATTAATTATCTACCAACGTACTGAATTGGGATATAAGGCAGCCATAAACAGCACTCATCTAGGATTGCTATTCAATGATCAAGTGTTCAAACCGCTCAGAGTCGGCGATAAGGTGTCTGGTTATATAAAACAAATTCGTGACGACGGTAAAATTGATCTTTGTTTGCAACTGCATGACAACAATGCGCGCAAAGCATTAACCGAACAAATAATTGAAGATTTACAGGCACACGGTGGCATGTCTACCTTGACTGACAAGAGTACAGCTGAAGAAATTGGTCAACGTTTTGGGGTAAGTAAAAACGCGTATAAAAAGGCTCTTGGAGCACTTTATAAAGCGAAACGTATTGCATTGGACAAAACTAAAGTGACGTTGCTTGAGGAATAGAGATTTGAATACCAATCTGCTAATGAATCAGATCACAAGCAGACTGGCAAAGGCTGTTATATGGAATTAGATGTAAAATTTAGGCCACTTTGGGTTCTTTGTTATTTTCAACTTTATGAAGTTTGCTGTTGGTGATATCTGGTTCCGCCGCTTGTCTATCACGCACATTCTTCTGCACTGTTACGGCTGCAAATAGACTCAGAACATAGGCCATGGCATAGAAACCCTTCTCACTGAGAAATAGCTCGGCATTGATTAAGCCTAGGGTAAGCAAACCTATTGCCAAACCTGAAGACACCCAAGAGATGATGTAATAAATGTTTGAAGTGGCAATACCCTCGGCCTTGTCACGAATGGTCTTTTGCAATGAAACCATTGAAAATAGACCATACAGCAAGGTAATTAAATAGTAACCCTTCTCGTTCAATAACATGTCTGCGTTAAATAATCCGATACAGTATGCAACGCAGCCGATGAGTAACGCGGCAACCGAAGCATAAACGTATGATTTTGTGGGAGCTTGCATTGATTTGTTCATTTTATTCATCCTTTCTAAAAGAAATTAAATTGTGTTGATTTCGCCGTTTTCTAACAGGGTGACTGAAGTTTCAGTTAAGTCATACTTCTTCAAATAGCGATTAATTGAACCAAAAGTCGTTGTAACAATTTTGCCTCTATGGTCTTTCATCGTAACGTCATCCATTAACATCGAACCGAACATCAGCTTAAAGCGGCTGGTATGGACTTTTTGTGGTGCAAAGTGTGCCTTTGTATTGACCTTAAGCTGCGCTATGTCTGTGGTTTTGTAGATTGCTGCATTCAACATATCCAACGTATGTTCTGTACAATTTTGAAATTGTTGGTTGAATGGATTTGCAATAACCGAATAGTTTTCGTTGTGAAGTTGTTTATTTTCACCTGAAGCTATCATTTCAATTAGTCGTAATTGAATCTCTGGGGTTGGAATAATGATCCCGGCTTTTAACGTTTGTGCTCCCCAAAAGAAGTCCACAGGATAGTCTGTGATCAGTTCGCTTTTTTCAGGTTGGTCAGGGGATTGATACAAGTTGTGAATGGCATATCCCTGCACTACTTCACCACTGTCTAGTTGAATATTCGAGTACACAGCAACTGCGGTATGAGTAAAATGAATACCTTTAGGCAAATCTTTCT
Source organism: uncultured Alteromonadaceae bacterium (assembly GCA_947503265.1). GTDB lineage: Bacteria > Pseudomonadota > Gammaproteobacteria > Enterobacterales > Alteromonadaceae > Aliiglaciecola. Next base: position 89,292 of record CANNDC010000004.1, on the reverse strand, counting down.
CTGGTCTGCCGACTCTAGCGACAATAAATGCTAGAGCGCCCTTTTCAGCCGCATATCGTTCTACTTCCTTCGCAAAAGTGGCAATTTTTTCTGGTTCAATAAGCGCAGGTTGATCTTTTTTACTGCCTGCGACACTTGATCCAGTAACTAACAAACATATCGTTGAAAAAATAATAACAATCTTTGACATTTTCATTTTGAACTCCAAGACGTTTAGGTAACGCAGTCTCAATAAAATTAAAGAGTAAATTGGATAATATTAAGCAAATGGTGCAGATAAAGAAGTCATATAGCCTCTAAACTTAATGCTCGGTTTTTGTTTCAGTTTTGGTTTGAATCACAATGACTTTATCTGGTGCCGGATCAGCGGTTATGGTTTTTTCAGTTATCACCAAGGTTTTTGTCTGTTGAACATGCTTATGATGGCTTGCATGATTGGCAGAATCTGCAAAAGCGTCTCCCGCCTCTACTAATACGCTTCCAGCAACGACGCTAGCACTGCCGACGACAACTAGCGGCACAGCAACCGCCGCACTAGCCACCTTAGCTGTGGAAGCTGCACCTTCAGAAAATGCCAGTGCAGTATGTTTACTCGCTTGACCGCTGTGATGCACGGACCCCTCTGCTTGAACACTGGTAGTAATAGCCGTTAACGAAAATAATATAGCTAAAGTTAAACGTTTCATTGTATTTCCTTGTGTTGTTATTCAAATGGTTGGAACGAGACGAACTTTAGATGTGAGTATTATTTATGTAAACCTTAAATAGCAAAGTATACAAATTGACGACTTTAGGTATACTTTAAATATACCATATCAAAAATAATATAAATAAATGAGCCAAATAGCCCAAGTAAGTCAAACCTTAAAACAACTTTTACGACAACATCAAATCACCTATAAAATATTGGCTGAGAAGCTTGAAATGAGCGAGGCTAATGTGAAAAGAATATTTTCCGCCAACAGTTTCACGTTGGAGAAATTAGAAAGTATTTGTCATTTACTCGATTTAACCCTAACGGATTTATTTGCCCTTACTGAAAAACAAACCGAACAATTGACCCAATTGACTGTAGATCAAGAAAAAGAGCTGTTATCAGATCCCAAACTTTTGCTTGTTGCCGTTTGCGTGCGTGACGCTTGGACGTTTGATGAAATTATTGAACACTACGATATTGATCAGTTTGAATGTATTCAACTGATGGCTAGGTTAGACAAACTTAAGGTCATCGACATGCTGCCTAATAATCAATACAAGTTACTCATAGCCCAAGATTTTAGATGGATACCTCAAGGTCCACTAGAGCAATTTATGGAACAAGAAGTCATGGTGAAATTTATGGCCCCCAATCAAGATGAACAATGGGCGTTTAGATTTTATTTAAGAGGTAGGTATTCGCAGACATCCGTTGATATTATTCAGCGAAAGTTAAATCAGTTGACCAAAGAGGCAGCTGAATTGAATGAAGAAGATGCCTCACTGCCACTTTCAAAACGCAGACACATGGGCCTGTTAATGGCAATGAGACCTTGGGAGCCTTCGCTATTCGAGAACATGAAGCGAAAGCATTAAATATTAATATTTGCTAGCGCAAATTCATATCCTGAATAATTTCGTGAGCGATTTCAGGGGAAGATATTTCAGGTTTGGAATGCAAGTTGTCTTTTAGTTGGCCTTTTCTGTGAGATAAAGCTGAATCAAGCTTCTTCGCAGCTTTGCTGAACGCTGGATACATTACGCCGTCATTCGCAGAAACTGAAATGCTGCGCCCTTCATATTTGGTGCTGATTTCCGCATTAAACTTGCCGTGTTCTTTGGACAAAATAATATCGAGTGAGATAAGTGAGGGGAAGTGGCTGGCTATTTTAGAAAACTTTTCGTCGACATATTGCTTAATTGCTTCAGTGATTTCGACGTGATGACCAGATAGTTTTATTTTCATCGTATATCCTCGTGTTAGAAAAATGGAATTTTAATTTTCTATCTCTCTTAAGCTTTGGGGCAAAATAGAGAAAACGCAAGTCTAGGGGTAAAAAATACTCACCATTATCCTACGACAGCGCAGAATTCGAACGATATGCACTCATAGCCGGAATAAAACTGACCAAAAACGTCGCCGTTAAAACAGCTAATAAAATATTAAGTGTGGATAAATTGAACACATTAGCGCTAACGAAAATGCCATACTGTTCGCTTAAAAACGAATTGAACATCATAAAAAATGACATCGAAACAAACACGCCTAACCCTGCACCTAAAATAGCTAACACTAGCGACTCTAGTTGCAATAAGAAAAACAATGTTATGGGCTTTGCGCCAACCACTCTCAAAATTTTCATTTCCTGAGCTCGTTCTCTCATGGACGACAACAACATAATCGCCAACCCCAACATGGAGGAGATTAAAACAAGGACAGTGATAAGCAACAGCACTTTCTCTACGGTTCCAATTAAATTCCATAATTCAGCAAGGGCAACACCAGGAACGATAGCGCTCAGCGCTTCAGTTTGATATTGATTGACAAGATATTGCAGTTGTAACACCGCAATTGGAGAATTCAAACCAACCAGAAATGCCGTCACTTTTTTCTCTTTATCGGGCAAAGATTCTTGTCCATGAATGTGCGCTAAATCACGCATAGAAATGTGCACTGTCTTGTCAATTGGCGTACCCGTTTTTTGTAAAATAGCCGCAATGGTAAATTTATGATCATCGTGATGGGTGAAGCTAATGTTGCCCGTGCCATGTGAAAGGGTAATTTCATCGCCTACTTGATAACCAAGTTGCTTAGCGACATCCGACCCCACTATGCTGGTAAGTGGCTGAGCAAAAACAGTGTCTGATAAAGTATGTGCTTCACGAGTTTTTAAAGGTTGCTGGTTACCATATTGATAGTATTTGAAATAATCTTCATTCGTGCCTAATACAGCAAACCCACGGTGAGAATCTCCCAATGAAATGGGTATAACCCAAGAGACTTGAGGATGAGACTGTACCATTTCCAGGCTTTCCCAACTCACCGTATTGCTAGGATTCCCAATACGAAAAACCGAATGTAACAGCAAATTTAACGAACTGGTGCGCGCGCCGACAATCATATCAACGCCTGAGACAGTGCGATTGAAGCTTTCCTTTGTTTGAGTTCTGGCATGTTCGACACTCACTAACAAAAACACACTCACAGTCAGAGAAATGAGGGTTAAAAAGGCAGATACTTTACGATTTAATAAACTCTTAACGGCCAATTTAGATAGCATATGCCACCTCATTAATTGACGACATTTCGATAGAGAGATCAAAATAACCTGCTAACGCGGCATCATGACTGACAAAAACAAGGGCACTATTCGCCGCGGCACAAACCTTCAACAATGCCGTTATAAAATCGTTCGTTGCGCTAGCGTCTAACGCTGAAGTTGGCTCATCTGCGATCACTAACGCAGGTTTATTGATCAACGCTCGTGCAATGGCCACCCTTTGTTGTTGACCGACACTGAGTTGATCTGCTCTTTTATCACAAATGGTACGAGGTAACGTCAGATCGTTTAGAAGAGAGACAATGTCAGTGCTCAATTGCCGAGATGAACCTGAAAAATAGCCTGCTAGCTGAATATTTTCCATCACACTTAAGTAGGGAATTAGGTTGAATTGTTGGAACACTACGCCAATATGTTTAGCCCGAATTGAATCACGCTGACTTGCTCGCAAAGCATGAAAAGGCTTACCCAGCACATTCACCTCACCTGACTTTACTGCATGTACTCCACACAAAATGTTTAGCAGTGTGCTTTTCCCACTTCCCGAATTACCCTGCACAAACACTTTTTGCCTAGCTTCAACCTGTAAACGTTTAATATTCAAGGTGTCGGCTTGATTTGGATAATTGAAGCGCAAATCATTGATTTCAATCACACTGTCGTTCTTTTTTGTCATCTACACTCTTCTTTTGGACTAATCACTATCTACTATCCACTAATCACTAATCACTAATCTTCCGCCAAGTTTGAAACAAGTTGAATACGTTGTTCAACACTCAGCATATCCAAATATTTTGCAGGAATTTGCTGATTAGGCTCAGCCAACCTTTGTAAGGTGAGATGATCATAGGCTGTTTGTTGAATATTCTGCAATTTGCCTTGCAATATTTTACGTTTTTCGCTCTGACTCGCTGCAAGCACCTTGATTTGCGCATTAATTTTTTCAAAATCTGTCAATAGTTGATTAAGATAATCCGATTCTAACATTGGCATTTCAGCTTCCTTGGCTTCTTCGGAGGCTTGTTTGGATGTTTTACCGAAGGCTGAAGCAACTTGCTTATCTTCTGGCGCTAGTTTAACCCCAGAGACACTCACAACTATTGCTTCTACATCTTCTGACATTTCGGTCTCAGCAGGCATTGACCCCGTGACAACGAGTAAATCCTGCTCTACCTCCAAATCAGCATCAACTTTGGGAGGCGCTATATTCTCAAATGGCATTACATCAATTTCAACATTGTCTAATGCCCTAGCAGCCAAAGTAGGTACCTCATTTTGTGCAAAATTGGCAGGGGCAGGCTCAGCTAACGTCTCAGCCGTAAACGTTTCTATATCTGCTAGGCTTTTGCTGGCCAATGAACTAGCCTCAGAGGTTAATCTTTCTGCACTCTCTGTTATGCGTTGTTGCTCAAGAATATCAGCTTCTTGCCGCCGCATTTTTTGCGCTTCGGCCAATTGTTGCTTATCGAGGGTGGCTTGATTTGCAAGTTCAAATGGATCCACGGGTTGGGGAACCGAGGCGATGGATTCTTCCAAATTAGGCGAAAAACTCGCGTATTGTGTAAATAAAATAACCGAAACGAATACAACCGAAGCGGCGATCGACGCTGGCCACTGCCACTTGCGCCACTGTGACTGAGGTGGAAGATGCTGTTTCGCTTCTTGCAACACCTTATCGTCTAGTTCTTTTGAAGGAGTCTCCGCTTCCAATGAGGTATAGAGAGCATTTATTATCTTTTCGTCTTCATTCACGACAATGCACTCCCTAACTTGTTTTGCAAACACGCCCGCAAATTTTTATATGCGTAGCGTATCCGACTTTTTGCCGCCTCGCTCGAAACTTCCACTACCTTAGCAACATCCCTAACGGATAAGTTGCCTTCTTCTTTAAGTAAAAAGCAATCCAACTGGACTGGCGCTAGACTGCCTAAGCACTGCTGTAACGCTGCCTTCTGTTGTTGTCTGGTCAAAGATAGCTCGCCTTCATCATGATTTTCTGATGCGTTATCGTCAATATTTAGATAGGAGGCTTCCTCCACCACTTTCAAATGTCGTGCTCTATCGATAATCTTGTTTCGCGCGAGAGTATAAAGCCAGGTAGTGAATTTTGCGGATTCCTTGTAATCTCTAGCGCTGCGTATCACGGCACTCCATACTTCTTGAAAGATATCTTCTGCTGTCGAATTGTCTTTAATTTGGCGCAGTAAATATCGATATACTCCCCCTTTATGGCGACTGTAAAGTGTGGAGAAAGCATCTAGATTGCCTTCTCCATACTCTTTTATTAACGCCTCATCACTTTTGTTTTTCAACCTCGGGCCTTATTTATCTGCTCAGTCTTATGGTTCAGTTTTGTTGATAAGAGATTATCATATCCGGATTAAGTGTCTTTGCCATTCTTACTAAGCTGATAAATTCACTTCGAGACCCGTATTCATCTTTTCCTTTATTTTCTTGCGCTCTTTGCAACACTTGATCGATTGCCATGTTGTTAGCATATTTGCCATTACGCAGTAATTCAGCAAACTCTATTACCGCCGTAGCAAATTTGAAGTCAGATGATTGGCTAGAAAATGATTTAATGAGATCTTTTTCGATAACCTGTGTAATCAACTGACTTTGATCAGAGTTTGGTGCCTTGTAACGCAGTTTCACCTGAGCCACTTCATTTAAATTAACCGTACCGCTACCGGTTCTATTGTTTTGCGAATAGCGTAATTCGTCATTGTATTTAGATTCACTATTTTTCAAAATGATTTCATAAAACGCCGTGACGGTATGGCCTTCACCAATCTCACCAGCATCCACTTTATCATTGTTAAAATCTTCTCTGGCGAGCTTTCTGTTTTCATAACCTATCAAACGATACTCAGAAACCACATTAGGGTTAAATTCGATTTGAATTTTGGTGTCTTTAGCAATAGTGCTCATATTGGCTTCAAGTTCTTCTACAAGTACTTTTCTCGCTTCATTTAGCGTATCTATGTAGGCATAGTTCCCATTGCCCTTGTTGGCTAGTTGTTCCATCAAATGATCGTTGTAGTTCCCTTGCCCGAAGCCCAATGTGGTTAACTCAATACCTTGATTTCGTTTGCGAACGATCAAATCAATCAGTTGTTCATGATTGACAGTGCCGACATTAAAATCACCATCAGTAGCCAAGATCACACGGTTTACACCATCTTTTTTAAACGAACTTTGCGCCAATTTGTAGGCCAGCTCTATACCTTGTCCGCCATTGGTTGAGCCACCGGCAGAGAGCTTATCTAGGGCCGCTTCTATCTTGAAGCTTTGAGTAGCCGCAGTCGGTTCTAATACCACGCCAGATGCACCTGCATAAACCACAATAGCGACACTGTCGCTCTCAGTTAGTTGAGAAAGTAGCATTTTCAGTGCTTTTTTGACCAAGGGTAATTTATTGTGTTGATTCATTGAGCCCGACACATCTAATAAAAACACCAGGTTTTTATTACGCTTTTTATTCGTATCGTGAGTTTCTTTGCCTTTCAAGGCTATTCTTAAAAGGTGCTTATCAGTATCCCATGGAGATTTCGCTATTTGCGTATCGATACTAAAAGGATGTTGGCCGTTACTTTCTTCATTTGGTATATTGTACTCGTAGTCAAAATAGTTAACGAACTCTTCAATTCTTACCGCGTCTGAAGGTGGTAAAACGCCTTGATTTAGCATTCGTCTGACATTGGTATAGCTCCCCGTATCAACATCAACAGAAAAGGTAGAAACAGGATCAACAGACGCATTGAAGACGCGGTTTTCTTCAGTATTATGGTATGTTTCATTATTGACTTCATCGCCATAGGTAATGCGAGGAGCAGCCATCATGACGCCGGCATCATGAGATAAATTTGTTCTTTTTCGCACCCCAGACACAGTGATGACTTTTGCTTCCGACAATTCATGTGCAGTTTTTATGGCGATATATTCAGCTGAATCTTTTACCTCTTGTTCAACCAATACTACTTGCTGTTTTTCTTTGTCTTGTTGCTGACTTCTAGCTTGTCTATCTGCACTGGTGCAGGCAGATAGAGCAATTACTGAACAAAAACTGAGCATTATTACGTGTGGTTTTATTTTCTTTATCATCGTTTTACTTCCATTTGTTTGTTGTTTATCCCTATTAACGAACGAGTTTTAAAAAGGGGTTAAATTTCTTGTAACAATTCAGCCAACAAATAGCGAATTTCGCCAACATTCGATAAGTATACTTAACTCACAAGTTATCGAATTAACATATCTAATTGTTTTTAAAGAATATTTACAACTGGCACAGTCAATGCAATCTTTAAATAAAAGTGCGGTTTATTGAACATATTTTCAAAAATACATGGGGCAGAAAAATGGAAGCTTGGCAGAATTACAAAAATAATAGTCGGTCACTATCAATGTTGATAAAAGGAAGTTCTTTGGCGCTGGCAATGGGCCTTGCAAGCGTGTTAAGCGGATGCGGCGGTGCATCGGCAAACGGAGAATCAGTAGAAAAACAAGAAGTTGCTGCTGTCATACCAATCCCTGTTGAAGTTGCCCAACTCAAACAAGGTAATATTTCATCGAATTATTCTACCACTGCCGTTTTAGAAGCTAAGGAAGAAGCTTTTGTGGTGGCTCGCGCATCGGGCATCATTGAGCGAATTTATGTAGAAGAAGGCGATTACGTAGAAAAAGGACAAACCCTCGCGCAATTAGAGCCAGAACGTTATCAGCTTAACTTGACAAGAGCCGCCGCAGACTTGCAAGGAATAGAAAAAGAGCTGAACAAAATCAACAAAGTTTATAGCAAAAAACTAGTGAGTGATGACACTTACGATAAGCTAAACGCACAATATGAATCGGCTAAAGCGACACTGGCCTTAGCTAAATTGGATTTAAAAGAAGCGACAATAGTCGCGCCAATAAGCGGATATATAGCCGAAAGAAACGCCAAAGTGGGTAATTTAACTGAGTCTTTTCAGCGTGAGCGTATGTTCCATATCGTGCAGCAAAAACAATTGTATGGCATTGTTCATTTACCCGAGAAAGAGCTTGCCAGAGTGCATAAAGAACAAAGCGCTAAGCTAGTAGTTACCGCACTTCAAGACGCAGAAATTACTGCTTACGTAGAACGTATTAGCCCGGTTATCAACGCCAAAACCGGCACATTCAAAGTCACTCTTCGTGTTCCCAATCCAGACAACCACTTAAAATCAGGCATGTTTACACAGGTATTCTTGAACTACGACACGAAAGAGAATGCCACATTACTTCCCCGCAAAGCGCTACTTGCCATTGACGACAAAGTGAATGTGTTTGTAGTTGATGATGAAGGTATAGCTAATAAGGTAGCCGTTAAAATTGGCTACCAAGAAGGCGACTATATAGAAATCCTTGAAGGTTTAACGGGTAAAGAAAAAGTCGTGATAACTGGGCACCAAAATCTTAAAGACAAAGCGACTGTTGAAGTTGTAAACGGCTAATCGGGGAAAATTATGAATCTCGTTGACGTCGCAGTAAAAAGACCGGTAACGGTATGGATGTTCACACTGGCGGTTATTTTGTTTGGTATGGTTTCCCTGTCCCGATTATCCATCAATCTGCTGCCTGAACTATCTTACCCTACTCTTACAATCAGAACCGATTATATTGGGGCAGCTCCCGGTGAAATTGAACAATTAGTGTCCAAACCGATTGAGGAAGCCATTGGTGTTGTCAAAGGTGTACGCACAGTAACGTCGGCATCAAAAGCAGAGCAATCTGATGTGGTTCTCGAGTTTGAATGGGGAACCCCCATGGATTTGGCCAGCTTAGAGGTGCGTGAGAAACTGGATGTTTTACAACTTCCTTTAGACGTTAAACGACCTTTACTACTGCGTTTTAATCCGAGTCTCGATCCTGTTATGCGATATGGGTTAGGCAACAAAAACGAGGGCAATTCAGCAGATACACAAGTCCCTCTTGATGTGAACGCGATGAAACAGATTCGCGCTTACGCAGAGGACCACATAAAACGCAAACTTGAATCAGTTGAAGGGGTCGCTTCAGTAAGAATAGGCGGTGGGCTGGAAAACGAAATACAAGTTTTGGTCAATCAAGAACGTGCCAGCCAACTGAATTTATCCATGGCAGATATCATCAAGCGCCTTAAAGATGAAAATGTAAATGCCTCAGGCGGTCGCGTTGAAGACGGCTCTCAAGAATATCTGGTACGTACGTTAAACCAGTTTCAATCTCTCGATGATATGCGGGATTTATTCATCGCTACCCGTGAAGATAGACACATACGTTTAGGCGATGTCGCTGAGGTGACAGATGCATACAAAGAACGAAACTCCATCACTCGATTCGACAGTTTTGAAGGGGTTGAGATTGCCATTTACAAAGAAGGCGATGCCAATACTGTGCGTGTCGCGGAAGCAGTTAACAAACAATTAAATAAGATTGAAGATGTGTTGCCAGACGGCTATCAAATGCAATTGGTATACGACCAATCAGAGTTTATAGGTAATGCAATTGAACAAGTTAAATCTGCAGCCATCATTGGCGGTATTTTAGCTATGTTTGTTTTGTATTTATTCCTTAAAAACATTTGGCCCACGCTGATTATTTCAATCTCTATTCCTGTTTCTATTATTGCTACCTTCAACTTAATGAACGGTTACGACATTAGCCTTAACATCATGAGTTTGGGTGGTATTGCTTTGGCTATTGGCTTACTGGTAGACAACAGTATCGTTGTGTTGGAAAACATCGATAGACACAAAAAGTTGACCACAGATGCTAAAGCAGCCGCCAGCAATGGTACTAAAGAAGTATCTATGGCAATCATAGCGTCAACACTGACCACCATGGCGGTATTTTTCCCGTTAGTCTTTGTTGAAGGTATCGCAGGACAATTATTCAGCGATCAAGCGCTAACCGTTACCTTTGCACTTGCTGCCTCGCTTGTAGTTGCGTTAACGATTATCCCCATGTTAGCGGCTCGCGAAAATGCCTCGTCGAATCCACAAGAATTAGATTTGGGACCGCGTAAACAAAAAACCAAGCCGACGACTAAAATGGGTTGGACGGCATTTGTCGTCTTGTACCCTTTCAAACTATTAACACGCACAATATTCGTGTTTATTCCATTTCTCATCGCGACCTTGGCTATAGGAATTTTCAGGCTTGTTTCTAAAGCCCTAAAGTGGCTATTCAAACCATTAATTTGGGTGTTTGATAAGGCGTTAAATGTGCTTGATAAAGCCTATAAAAAAGCACTACAAAGCGCGTTAAAAGCAAGATTAATTGTGATGACTATGGTGATAGGCTTATCTGGGCTGTCATTTGTATTCTTACCCAAAATAGGGGTTGAGCTGATTCCACCGCTTGCCCAAGGTGAATTTTATGTCGAGGTTACCCTGCCGACGGGTTCTCGATTGGAAAATACCGATACTGTCATAGCAGAGTTGGCTAAGTTTACGGAAAAGCAACCAAACGTTGCGCGAACCTATTCCATCGCGGGAACAGGCAGTCTAATGAACGCCTCTCCGGGCCAAGGTGGTGATCACTGGGGCAAACTAAATGTGGTATTGACAGAAAATGCTGACCAACAACAGCAACAAGCTATAATTGGCGCAATGCGGGAATATTTAAGCGTTCAAGCGGGGGTACAAAGTAAATTTGGGACACCCGAATTGTTTAGCTTCTCTACTCCATTAGAAATCGAAGTTGCAGGCTATGATCTTGGCGTATTAAAGCGCTACGGCGATAAACTCTCCACCGCCCTAAGCAAAGATGGTCGCTTCGCCGACATAAAGAGCTCATTACAATCGGGCAATCCTGAATTGAAAATACACTTTGATCATGCAAAATTATCCCAGCTAGGGTTAAATGCACCGGCAGTATCTCAGTTGATAGCGGCGAAAGTCGGTGGCGAAGTGGCGAGCAAATACAGCATTGCCGACCGGAAAGTCGATATACTAGTGCGAAATCAAGAAACGCAACGCGATTCAATCAGCGATATTTCTCAAATTATTGTTAATCCAGGTGCATCACCAGCCATTCCCTTAAATGCGGTTGCAGATATTGAAATGTCCATCGGCCCGAGTGAAATAACGCGAATTGGACAGCAACGTGTTGTGGTTGTGTCTGCTAACCTGGCCTATGGCGATCTGGGTACGGCGGTAGTTGAAGCACAAAAAGTGATTGACGACATCAATCTGCCCATCAGCCTGCAAGCTAAAGTATCCGGGCAAAGCGAAGAAATGGAAGCCAGTTTCAATTCTCTCTACATGGCTTTAGCCTTGGCCGTGTTTATGGTGTATTTGGTGATGGCATCACAATTCGAATCCTTATTGCACCCATTACTCATTCTGTTTACCGTTCCCCTCGCCTGTGCTGGCTCTATTTACGGTTTATTTGTCACAGGAACCAATATCAGCGTCGTGGTGTTTATCGGCTTAATCATGTTAGCTGGGATAGTGGTGAATAATGCCATCGTCTTGATAGATAGAATCAATCAAATTCGACAAACCGGAACCGAAAAGACAGCGGCAATATTAGAAGCCGCACAAAGTAGACTGCGCCCAATTTTGATGACAACGACTACGACTGTCCTAGGGTTGTTGCCCATGGCAATCGGTTTTGGCGAAGGCGCTGAAATAAGAACACCAATGGCTGTTACCGTCATCTTTGGTTTGATATTCGCCACCTTACTAACGCTCTTTTTTATCCCGGTGATTTATAGCCTATTTGATAGAAAAGCTTTCAAGATAAAACCCCAGACTAGTCAAAGCAACAATCAAGAAAAAGGTGAATCAGAGGAGACAGTGTATGGATAAGTTCGCACATTCCGGTGCGGCACTCGCCGCATTTGCTATCCGCCGCCCTGTCACCATAGGAATGATTTTTTTCTCGTTGTTGGTGATGGGATTGGCCGCTAGCCGTATGTTGCCATTAGAGAAGTTTCCCGGTATCGACTTTCCGGCTTTGTTTATCCAAATTCCCTACAAGGATGCCACTCCGGCTGAAATAGAAAAAATGATTACCCGCCCAGTGGAGGAAGCCCTAGCGACTATGTCTGGCATTAAACGCCTAAGGTCGACATCAAACGAAAACAATTCGGAATTAGAAATTCGTTTTGATTGGAATGCCAATATTAAAGCAAAGAGTATTGAGGCGAGAGAAAAAATTGACGCTATCCGGCATTTGCTTCCAGACGATGTAGAGCGAGTCACTGTCTATAAATTTAATCTAAAAGACATGCCAGTGTTTCAATTACGGTTATCCAGTGACCGGGATATCTCTAATTCTTACGATTTATTGGAACGTAATCTAAAGATGCCAATAGAAAGAGTCAATGGCGTTTCAAGAGTCGAACTATACGGAGTACAAAAGAAACAAATTTCCATTCGTTTAGATTCGCAACGTATTGCCGCTTTGCATATTGATGCCAACACGCTGGCACAGCGACTTAGGCAAGCAAATTTTTCTATGACAGCAGGTGAATTTTTTGATTTAGAACAGAAAATCACGGTCAACCCTGTCGGCGAGTTTCGTTCAAAACAAGAAATTGAAGATCTTATCATCAGCAGCAATATTCGCCTTAGTGACATTGCAGAAGTTAAATACGAAACACCAAAACGGTTCGAAGGTCGTCACTTAGATAAAACCCACGCCATCGGACTGAACATTTTCAGAGAATCTGGCGCTAATTTGGTAGATGTGTCCACTAATGTGATGGAGCAAATTGAAAAAGCCCGCAATAGCTCTGCGTTTCAAGGAATCAATCTATTTGTAATGGACGACGAGGCCAAAAGTGTCACATCTTCTCTAAGCAACCTGCTTAACTCTGGTTTGATTGGTGCATTTTTATCTATCATAGTGCTGTATTTATTCCTACGCAATATCGCCACAACACTTGTCGTGGTGTTGTCTGTGCCCTTTGCAATATGTATCACCCTAGCCTGTATGTACTTTATGGGGTACACACTCAATATTCTGTCACTGATGGGATTAATGTTAGCCGTTGGTATGCTTGTCGATAATGCTGTAGTCGTGACCGAAAGCATATTTCAAGAGAGAGAAAAGACCGAAGACACGATAGAAGCGACTAAAAAAGGGGTGGCATACGTTAGTCTGGCAGTCATAGCGGGTACTGCAACCACAGCGATTGTATTTTTACCCAATATTGTTGGAGTCAAAGCAGAATTAACCGTGTTCCTTGAACATGTTGCCATTTCTATCTGTATATCTTTGGTAGCATCATTGATACTTGCGCAAACCTTGATTCCGCTGCTGACAACCAAACTAAAAATACAACCGCGCAAAAAGCAAGAAAAGCCATCAAGAGTAAAAGGGTTTTATAAGCGAATTCTGCAATGGACGTTAGCCAATCAAGGCAAAACTGTCATTATTGCTCTGCTAATATTGGCAAGCACAGCGGTTCCAATGGCGTTTATGAAACAAGGGGAAGACAACAACGGAAATAACGGCCGCATTTGGCTCAATTACAATATCCAAGGCAACTACAGCTTAGATGAAGTCGAAAAAGCCGTTGCCAAAATGGAAGACTATTTATACGAAAACCAGCAAGAACTGCATATAAAACAAGTATACAGCTATTTCACCGCAGGCTTCGCCGTTTCTGGATTGACCCTAGAAGACGATTTACCTATCAAAGTCACTGATTTGAAGAAGAAAATAAAAGAGGGTTTCCCCTCATTTGTTCGCGCAAAACCTTCTTTTCAGTGGAATCAAGAGTCTGGTGGTGGCGTACAAATCACCCTATTTGGACAGTCTTCTGAAACCCTACTGACTGTTGCTGACCAAATCGTTCCTGTGATTGCCAGTATCGACGGATTGACCGATGTTAAAGCCGATGTAGATGGCCAAAATTTCGAATTGCAAATCAAGATAGATAGACAAAAAGCATTCCGCTTTGGTTTAAATAGTACGGATGTGGCGTCGGTTATTACAACTGCATTGCGAGGAGCCAATTTAAGAACATTCAGAAACGATGCTCAAGGGGAAATCGACATTCGTCTTATGTACGATGAATCTCTACAAACTTCGATCGAACGTCTTAAAAACCTAACGGTATATCGCACAGCAGAACAAAACGTCACATTGGATATGCTGGCTGAGATGACAGTGAAACCCAGATTGTCACAGATTCGCAGAAACAGTCGGCAAACAGCCTTAAATATTGGTGCAAATTTAGAGAACGACCTCACCATAGATGAAGCACGCAAGCGAATTGAATCTGTGATGTCTAACGTCGAATTACCGAGTGGTTATGTGTGGTCATTGGATGGTAGTTTCACTCGTCAAGATGAAGACCAAGCAATCATGATAACTAATATGATATTGGCAATTTGTATGATCTACATTGTCATGGCGGCACTGTTTGAGTCGCTATTGCTACCCACAGCAGTATTAACCTCATTAATATTCTCTTTTACCGGGGTCTTTTGGGCGTTCTTGGTGACGGGCAATGCAATGACCATAATGGGTATGATTGGCATGCTCATTTTGATGGGGATAGTGGTGAATAACGGAATAGTATTGGTGGATAGGATAAACCAGTTGGTCAATTCTGGTTTGAGTGTTCACGATGCCATTATTCAAGGTTGTTTAACTCGTATTCGACCGATTGCCATGACGGTTCTAACGACTGTACTTGGACTACTTCCACTTGCGCTAGGAAACGCGACAATAGGTGGTGATGGTCCTCCCTACTCTCCTATGGCTATTGCAATAATAGGCGGATTACTATTTAGTACATTGACAAGCCTGTTTTTAGTACCTCTGGCATATTTGTTGTTATTAAAACTACGTCGAAATACCAATGAAATGATAGCCAGAAGTAAACATGCGGTATCCAGACTTATTCATGCATGATTGAAAAGCTCACCTTGTTGGTGAGCTTAGGCTGGCGAGCTTGGGCTGGTGTGCTTAGATAATTCTATCGCTTGTCTTCCAATAACTGAGTTAACAGCTCAATTGCTGCGCGTTCGTTATCATCAAGCTGCCCATCAGCCATAGACACGTCGTGTGCTAACTTTAGTGCTTGATCGCGCACATCCTGATCTTCTATTAATTTAGCCCTGTGTGTTATGAAATCGAGGGATTGGCCATTCTCGACAGCATATGTGACCTTTTTAACAGCCGAATCGTAGTATTCTGAGGTGCTTTGATTTCCCTTCCAATCAAGAGATTCTAGCCAGTTCTCCATGAATTCTTGTTCACTTTCATCAACTACACCATCAATCATTACGATCATCAGTACAATGTCAAAGAGTGCTTCGCAGTGTCTTTGGTCTTCACAATGCCCCATATCAAGATTTTGGATAAAACTATCAAAACGCATTTTTGTGCTCCAGAGTTTCAAATTATTATATTCATGGGTTAGCCTAGTAGAATGTATCTCGTAAATCTATCATTTAGATGAAAAACTCAGCAATAAGATCTGTATTAATCGGCCTAATTAATCCGAAAAGCCCTCAAAACGTGGGAAGCGTATTACGTGCAGCAGGGTGTTATGACGCTGATGCTATTTATTTCACCGGAAGTCGTTATGCAAGAGCGAGAGCACATATCACTGACACTAAAAATCGCGCATTGACAATACCCGTAGAACAAAGAGATGACATTTTAACCGGCCTTGCTAAGGACATGAAGAAAGTGGCGGTTGAATTAGTGGAAGGTGCCACCCCCTTACCTGAATTTAGCCACCCGGAAAACGCACTATATTTATTTGGTCCAGAAGATGGGACGATTCCCCAGAGCCTACTCGACAGATGTGATGAGGTAGTTTACGTACCTACTAAGGGTTGTATGAATTTAGCCGCCACAGTCAATGTTTTGCTATACGATCGCATGGCTAAATCTAGCCATACCCGTTATGGCGACCAAATTATTCGAAACAACAGAGACACAAACAATAAAACTGTCGTAATTAAGAAATAATTCACGTTTATATTTGTGTTACTTGGCCTTCCACGTTTATATTAGAATTTAGGTAGTAAGGTAGCATTCCCCCGAACCTGAAATCGGGCACAAATAAAGCACGAGGAAACAATAAGATGGCTAGAGACGACACACGTATTCCACGCAACTCCATGGATGACCATTCCAATGAAATGGCCCAAGCCCGTCGAGATTTCATTAAGGAAAAAACCGGTTCAGACATGAAATACACGGGGGAATACACAATAGACCCTGCGATACTCCCGGGAAATATTGAGAACTTTATCGGTGTTGTGCAAATGCCTGTAGGACTAGCAGGTCCGGTACAAATAAACGGTGAACACGCTAAAGGCCTCTTCTATGTGCCGCTAGCAACCACAGAGGGCACGCTAGTAGCCAGCTACAGTCGTGGTATGCGTGTCATTAACGAATGTGGCGGTGTGAAAACCACGGTTGTTGAACAGTATATGCAGCGCGCGCCTGCGTTTATTTTTCAAGATGCTCGCGAAGCCCGAGATTTCGGCGCTTGGGTAACAGAGAATTTTGATAAAATTGCAACCGCAGCCGAAAGTACCACGAGTATCGGTAAACTCAAGAACATTCAGCAGCTATCTATTTCAAAAACCCGCTATTTACGCTTTAACTACACTACTGGCGACGCTGCAGGTCAAAATATGGTCGGTAAAGCAACCTTGGCTGCCTGTGAATGGATCAAAGCTTCATCACCAATAAAATGTGAATACCTTTTATCAGGAAACATGGATACAGATAAGAAGCACTCTCACCTCAATATGCTTCACTCTCGGGGTAAACGTGTTATCGCAGAGATTGTATTGAAAAAAGATGTGTTGGCGAAAATAATGAAGGTGGATACACAGCTGCTAGCTAGAGCCACAGTGTTAGCCAATACAGGCGCACAAATGGCCGGTGCGGCGTATAATGGTCCGCACTCAGCAAATGGTATTGCTTCGTTATTTATTGCCACTGGTCAAGACGAAGCAAATGTCGTGGAATCTCACGCTGGCGTGCTTTCACACGAACTTCTTCCTAACGGCGATTTCTACCTTTCAATCACACTTCCTTCACTTATCGTTGCAACCTATGGCGGCGGTACTGGATTACCTACCCAGAAAGAATGCCTTGAAATGATGGATTGTTATGGAACAGGAAAAGCAAACAAGCTTGCTGAGATTGTCGCTGCGACCGTTTTAGCTGGTGATATTTCCCTTGCCTGTGCGGTTATTGCAGGTCACTGGGTAAGTAGTCACGACAAGATGGGACGCAACAGAGACTAAAGTTGCTGATTAGCGCTTTCACTATCTAAGCCCGCTTTATAGCGGGCTTTTTGCTGTTAATCTAATGTTCTTTTTTGAGGACTTTAAGCAAATAAAACACAATAATGTCCGATTTTTGGGTCACTATACAGATTCATTTAGTGCAGCTTTATTTGGTACAACTTTAATTGCTAGGGTTTCGAGATGGAAACAGCGACTCCATTTAACACTGCATTTCCAGATAACTCATCTAACACCATCTCATCAGTGAGATCATTGCAACTCACGCCAGCCACACTTTGCGCATGTTGTAGTTGAATGCCTTCTTTGTCGTGCCCCCAACCGTGAGGAACACATACGACACCCCGCATCACTTTATTTGTGACTTCTGCGTCAATGACTATCTCCCCTACACGAGAAGACAATCGAATCACATCTCCATTTTCAATATGATGACGTTCCGCATCGTCAGGATGGATCTGAGCAGTACAATTTGAGGTGTCTTTTACCATTCTTTTTGAGTTGTGAAGCCATGAATTGTTTGACTTTAAATGCCGCCTACCAATCAATAAAAGTGAGTGGTAAGGACTGTCAACAGAGCCATAGAAAAACTGTTCAAGCCTCTGAATATCAGGCATGAAAAAATCAAAACATAGATCAATTTTCTGATCGACAGTAAACAATGCTTCAGGCAGGTTAGGTTGCAATGGGCCTAAATCGATACCGTGAGGGTTATCCAATAAGGTCTGGATACTGAGATTATGCTCTCCATTTGCATAACGACCTGTTTTAAGTAAATTGTCCACCACACCTGTGGGCGTCATTTGCCAAAGGGTTTGATACTTATCATTGCCTTTACTCATCGGCAAAACGCCACGAGCCGCTTCTAAATGTTCAGCAAGAGACAAGTAAATTTGCCAATCTGTACGTTTATCCTCACCCATCGGGAACACCGCAGGCGAGAACTTAACCGAATTACGCACCGCAAACTTGTGAAAAACAATATCGTAGTGGTCACGCTCAAGTGCAGTCACCGGAGGAATAATCACATCAGCATGTCGGGTACTTTCAGTAATGTAGAAATCCACTGCAACAACAAAATCAAGCTTTTCAAAGGCATTATCCAATTGCTGACCATTAGGTGTGGTCAATACCGGATTACCTGCACCTAAAATCATCGCCTTAATTTGACCATCCCCTGGAGTGAGTATTTCTTCAGCCAATGCAGACACTGGATACTCGCCCGCAAAAGATGGCAATCCTCTTACCCTACTCTTACCTTTAGCAATACTGCCGCGCCCTGAATGAGGTAAGTAGTCTGCAGCAGGTTGAGTAAACATCATGCCTCCCTGTCGATCAAGGTTGTCGGTAAGCATGTTAAACAACATAATCAAATACTGAGTCAAGGTGCCAAATCGTTGCACGCTTGCGCCCATTCGACCATAGCAAGAAGCTGACTCGGCCCGTGCAAACTCCCTGACCATTCGATGAATTTCGTGTGCTTCAATACCAATTTTATCAGCGACACGTTCTGGCGGATAATTACGTACATATTGCTCAATTTGAGCTAAATTTGACGCGAACTGCTGCAAACGTTCAATACTTGTTAGCTTTTGAGAAAACAAGCTATTGACCATTGCTAATAGCAAAAGCGCATCTGTACCAGGTGAAATAAAATGATGTTCACTGCTAATGTCAGCTGTTTCAGTCTTTTTAGGGTCAATTACTACAACTTTGCCCCCTTTTTGTTGAATTGCTTTCAAACGCTTCTTAATGTAGGGAACCGTCATGATACTGCCGTTAGAAGCCAGCGGATTACCACCAATAATCATGAAATACTGGGTATTATCAATATCGGTAACGGGTATTTGATTTTGATGGCCAAACAACTTTCTACAAACGATGTGATGTGGAAGTTGATCAACCGAAGTAGCCGAAAAACGATTGAAGGTTTTCAATGCACGATAAAAATGCGGACCGAATAAAATTGCACCATAATTATGGGCATTGGGATTACCTAAATAGATACCCACCGAATCCAATCCGTGTTGTTGTTGAATTTTGTGGATATTAGCTGCCACTAATTCAAATGCCTGATCCCAACTTATTTTTTGCCATTGGCCGTTAACTTTGCGGAGAGGTTGGCGGATCCTATCTTCATCATCATAAAGATCTTTTAATGCCTTTGCTTTTGGGCATACATGGCCCTGACTAAACGAATTGTTCTTGTCACCCACAATAGACAGAATTTCATTGCTGCCGTTTTCTGTTTCTGTTGTAACTTCAATACCACACATAGCTTCGCATAACGTACAAGTGGAATAGTGTTTTTCAGGCACAATCTACACCTTATTAGTTGAATTCAAAGTTCGAACTCCACGTTATCTAAACCTCCTCTTATACACAAGCATCACCATTTTTTATAACTATTTTCACTTTCATTTAAACCTTTTCGAATTTCCCTTCGACTTACTCAATGATTGTTCAAAATATTTCAGAGATAACCCATGAAAATTCAAGATACCAGTGGTCAAGATGTTGTACTTACCTCGACAAGAAGCAAGAAGCCTTATTTTATTGCGATTACAATAACCGTCATCGCTGTTATTTTATATTTGGTAGCGGCACCGAGCTTAAGTAATTGGTCTAACTCTGATCACTCAGTGTCTAAACAAAGACTCAGATTGGCTACCGTTGAACGAGGAGATTTCGTTCGAGACTTATCCGTTCAAGGACGTGTTGTAGCCTCGGTCAGCCCAAGGCTTTATAGCCCAGCCCAAGGCACAATTACCTTTGAGATTGACGCGGGTGACACTGTCACCATTGGTCAGGTACTAGCTTACATAGATAGCCCCGAACTCACCAATCAACTTAAGCAAGAAGAGTCAAGCTTACAACGTTCACAAATGGAGCTAGACCGAGAAAAGATTCAAGCAAAGAAACAGGCATTGGAAAATCAAAAAGCGGTCGATTTGGCGCTGGTCGCATTAACCGCAGCTGATAGAGAAAAACGTCGTGCTGATAAAGCTTATCAAAGCCACTCAATTAGCCAAATCGATTTTGAAAAAGCTCAAGATGACTTAGAAAATGCCAAACTTGTACATCAACATGCAGTAAAAGATGCGAACTTGAATCAAGAAAGCCTAACCTTCGAAATTCAAACAAAAGAATTGCAAGTAGAAAGACAGAACTTACTGGTCCAAGAACTAACACGAAAAGTCGATGAACTCACCATGCGTTCACCCGTGAACGGGATCGTAGGTAATTTGGCAGTACAACAGAAAAATCAAGTCACAAGAAACCAACCTATATTGAGCGTTGTTGATTTGTCTGAATTCGAACTTGAAGTCGATATCCCAGAAAGCTATGCCGACGATCTAGCCATTGGCATGACTGCAGAAGTTTCCCTCAATGGTGAAACGCACACTGCAAGATTGGTCACTATCTCTCCTGAAATTGAGAACAATCAAGTTAGTGGCCGTGTGCGTTTTGCCGCCAATCACCCTTCTGGATTGCGCCAGAATCAACGCTTAACAACACGCATACTGATGGAAAACAAGGCAGATGTACTCATGGTACAGCGTGGGCAATTTCTCGATAGCGGCAGTGGCAGAATTGCCTATCTGGTCAAAGACGGCTTAGCCGTAAAAACCGCTATATCTACAGGTGCGAGAAGCTTATCCAACGTAGAGATAGTCGCAGGTTTAAGCGCTGGTGACACCATTATTGTCTCGGGGACAGATCAATTTAACGGTGCTGAGCAAGTTCTCATTACCAATTAACATTTCACTTAATTCACAACATTAGATAACGAATAGAACAGCAGAATAATAAGGAATACACCATGTTAAAAATGACTGACGTAAAGAAAGTATTTAGAACGGAGCTAGTAGAAACTCATGCCCTACGTGATTTTAATTTACAGGTAAATGAAGGTGATTTTGTTGCCGTAACTGGGCCATCAGGCTCGGGTAAAACCACGTTTTTAAACATTGCTGGCTTATTAGAAACCTTTGAAGGGGGACAATACGAGCTGGATGGGCAAGATGTCAGTAATTTGAATGACAAAGCTAGAAGCCAGTTGCGCAATGAAAAAATCGGATTTATTTTTCAGAGTTTCAATCTAATACCTGACCTCAATTTGTTCGACAATGTTGATGTTCCTTTGCGCTATCGTGGATTTAACAGTGCAGAGCGTAAGAAGAGAATCGAGGAAAGCTTGGAGATGGTCGGCTTAGCAAACCGCATGAAACACCTCCCCTCTCAGCTATCCGGAGGTCAACAACAACGAGCGGCTATTGCACGAGCGTTGGCAGGACAACCTCGATTTTTACTTGCAGATGAGCCTACCGGTAACCTAGACACCAAAATGGCACTGAGTGTTTTGGAATTGCTAAAAACCATTAACGATTTTGGTACAACCATCGTCATGGTAACTCATGATCAACATTTGGCAGAGCAAGCCAAACGAAACATTTATGTAAGAGATGGCAAAGTCAGTGAAAGTGGCGAAGTGGTATCTCTTGAAAATGCGGTTAATGCCTAGGAGCTTCCCATGTTTGCTTATTACTTAAGACTCGCTTTCAAAAGCATAAAGCGCAACCCTATTCTAAGCGCACTCATGATCACTGCAATTGCACTTGGCATTGGCGCTAGCATGACAACCATCACAGTAAACTACTTGATGTCAGCTAACCCCATTCCGCACAAGAGTGAACAGTTATTTTATGTCCAACTGGATAGCTGGAGCCCACATGAGCCTGCAAATGAGCCAAATGAGCCGCCAGATCAGATTACCTGGACAGATGCCACCAACTTAATGCAAAACAAAACGGCTTTCAGACAAACTGCTATGGCGTCATCAGGCGGCGTGGTTGAACCTGAAGGACAAGACCAAAAGCCCTTTATGGCGAGTATTCGCTTAGCTTTTAGTGATTTTTTCCCCATGTTTGACGTGCCATTTCTGTATGGCAGTGGTTGGAACGCCGAATCTGATGACAAACGCGAACTCGTTGCTGTCATCAGTAAAGCAACCAATGACAAAGTGTTTGGTGGAGGCAATTCAGTCGGAAAAACGATCCGTGTGGTCGGCGAAAACTTCCGCGTCATAGGAGTATTGGATGAATGGGTGCTAGCACCACGTTTTTACGACGTCACAACCGGGGCTTTTAACGAGACTGAAGAAATATTTATGCCCTTTTACTTAAAACAGGATTTAGAACTGACTAATGGCGGCAATACCAATTGCTGGAAGTCACCTGAAGGGGAAGGTTTTCAGGCGTTTCTACAATCTGAATGTGTAAATTATCAGATGTGGGCAGAACTACCAACAGACGCCGACAAAGCTGAGTTCATGGATTTCTTAAATAGTTATGTGATGGAACAAAAAGCCTTAGGACGCTTCCCTCGTGAGCTAAACAATAGACTGTCTGACGTAATGGAGTGGATGGAAATTGAAGAAGTGGTCGCAGATGATGCACAAATCATGATGTGGTTGTCGTTTATGTTTTTACTAGTGTGTTTACTCAATACCATTGGTTTGTTACTCGCGAAGTTCACCGGCAAAGCATCTGAAATCGGCTTGAGACGAGCAGTAGGCGCATCGCGCACCGACTTGTTTATTCAACACCTAGTCGAAACAGCCTGCATAGGTATTGCAGGAGGCTTGTTAGGGCTTGGTCTTGCATTTTTAGGATTAGAGGGAATCAAAACACTCTACGGTGAGTTTGTTCAAAACTTGGTTGGGCTAGATGTCACCATGGTGATCTCTGCACTACTGCTCGCGCTGGTTTCTAGCATATTAGCCGGCATGTACCCTACATGGCGTGCTTGCAATATCGCCCCGGCCAGCCAATTGAAAAGTCAATAAGGAGAACATCATGAACTCATCTAAATGGGAAATCGGCCCAATCTTTCGAGCCTTGATGCGCAACAAAGTGGGGGCGGTATTAATTGCTATTCAAATAGCCGTTACCATGACAATAGTGGTCAACTCCATTTTTATTATTTTGGAGCGTGCAGAATTAATGAAGCGTGACAGTGGTATTGATGAAGCAAACAGCTTTTATCTTACTACCACCGGCTTTGCGACTGATTTTAATGCCCAATCCACTACCACAGAAGACTTGGAGGCTATCAGAAACACGCCCGGCGTATTGGATGCTATCCAAATCAATGCCATACCGACCAGCGGTAGCGGTTGGTCAATGTCTTTTCAAACCGAGGCAGGAGAAGGCTTGGAGGATGAAGGTGCGGCGGTCTATATGATAGATGAAAACGGCTTAAACACATTGGACATAGAGCTTATTGCTGGTGAAAACTTCACGCCGTCAGATATTCGCTGGCGCGCCCCAGGCTCACCAGATTGGCCTGAAACGGTAATAATCACAAAGGCCTTATCCGAATCACTGTTTCCAGATGAAAACTGGCAATTTGCCCTCGGTAAAACCATTTTCATAAGTAGTAATCAACCTATGATCGTCAAAGGTATTGTTGATAAGATTCAAGCGCCATGGGTAGGTTGGAGCGATTTGGAACACACGGTCCTAGTGCCTGAAAAGACACTTTTCAACTCGAATAGATACTTTATTCGAGCAGAGCCTGGACAACGCGATGCCATCATGCCAGAAATCGAAGAAATGCTAGCATCCAGCAACAAAGGCCGCATTATTCGTGGCATGCGCACGGTTGAAGAAACGCGGGAGCGCAGCTATCGTTCAGACGCCGCGATGATCAAGATCCTGTCTACCGTCATGGTGATACTCACCATTGTCACTGGTTTGGGTATCGTCGGACTAGCAAGCTTCAGTGTAAATCGCCGTAAGAAGCAAATTGGCACTCGCAGAGCCTTAGGAGCAAGCCAAAGTGCAATAGTGCGTTACTTTATGCTGGAGAACTTCTTAATCAGTACTGTTGGGGTTGTGCTCGGCGCTGGCCTGACTATTGGTTTAAATGTGCTTTTAGTGAATATGTTTAGCCTGCCCGCATTGGATTGGTATTTTGTGCCGGCTGGCATGCTAGTACTTTGGTTAGTCGGGCAAATTGCCGTATTTGGTCCAGCTAAAAAGGCCGCTAACATACCACCAGCAATGGCGACTCGCACAGTCTAATTTACCCAATATTCGCTCAGATTAACGCGACACTTTTGATCTGAGCGTACACCCCCAGCCCTTTTTGTAATGCCAAATCATCAAATGACCGTTTGGTGATTTGGCTTAACAGTATTCCGCAACCTGCTTTCAGTTTCAGCGTCACCGAGCCATCTTTGCCGTCAACCCAATCCACTATTTCCGAATCAATGACATTAAGAATACTAGTTTGATGCAATTCTGAGAGGGCTATACTGACATCTGCTGCACGAATTCCAAGTTTGATTGATGAACCTAGTGCCACAGTGAGTTTCCTAACGTAAAGGTCTCCAATATCGGATTTAAGTAGCGACAAGTGATGTTGTTCATCGTGTTGAATTAATTGTGCTTGAATAACACTTTTAGCATTCACTGAGCTGGCTAAGGGTAGGCTCAAGTCACTAAAAATATCAAAGGTGTTACCCGTTATTACTCCCCTATCCCTGTCAATCAGCACGACATCATTGGATAACCTCGCCACCTCATCTCGAGAATGACTGACGTACACAATGGGAACCTGAAGT
The DNA here is from genome assembly GCA_947503265.1 of uncultured Alteromonadaceae bacterium. Taxonomy (GTDB): domain Bacteria; phylum Pseudomonadota; class Gammaproteobacteria; order Enterobacterales; family Alteromonadaceae; genus Aliiglaciecola. The sequence goes on along the minus strand of CANNDC010000004.1, from coordinate 64,168 downwards.
ATTGCCTGCAATTGCTCCAAGTAGGCTAAAAACATTTGTTTTAGGGCATCATCCAAGGAAGCCAGCGGTTCATCCATAAGTAGCAATTTGGGTTTTGTCGCTAAAGCTCTGGCGATCGCCACACGTTGTTGTTCTCCGCCCGATAAATTGACAACCGGACGATCCAATAACGGCGTTAAGCCTAAAATCTCATACAATTCATTCAAATACGGTTGCAATGTCTGTATTGATAACTTTCGCCGTTTAATTCCGTAGTGAATATTTTGTTCTACGTTCAGGTGCTCAAACATACTAGGCTGTTGAAAAACAAAGCCGATGTGCCGATTTTCAGTTGTGACAAATTGACTACTACTTTGCCAAATATCGCCATCGAAAATCACTTCACTATTGGTTGGGTTGTCAAGGCCTGCGATGACGCATAAAAGTGTCGTTTTGCCAACACCGGAAGGGCCAAAGACGGCGGTAATTTTCTGGGTCGAAAGCGCTATATCAAAGCTAATAGATTGATCTTCAAAATGACGTTCAAACTTTACTTTTAAAGTCATTTTCCACCCAATCTAAAGTGTTTATTGGTGCCGTAAACCAGAATTAACAATAGAAACGACATAACTAACAGAGTAAATGACAGTGTATGTGCTTGGGCGTATTGCATTGATTCAACATGATCGTAAATTGCAATAGAAACCACTTGGGTTTGACCTGGAATATTGCCGCCTATCATTAACACAACACCAAATTCACCAAGGGTATGGGCAAATCCCAATACAGCCGCTGTGATAATACCGGGTTTAGCCAAAGGCAAAACAATAGTAAGAATTCGGGCCATTTTCCCTGCCCCTAATGTCGCTGCGACCTCTAAAGGTCGTTTTTGTATATTGGCAAACGCATTTTGCAGTGGTTGGATAACAAAGGGCAACGAATAGATACAGGAACCAATAACGAGTCCGGTAAAACTAAATGCTAACGGTCCTAAGCCCAAATACCTACTTATGCTACCCAGAGCGCCATCTGGACTCATTAATAACAATAGATAAAAGCCCAATACCGTGGGAGGTAGCACCAATGGCATGGCGATAGCAGATTCAATGATAAACTTAAATCGCCATTTAGAATGGGCCAACCACCAAGCCAAAGGCGCACCAAATAACAACAATAATAACGTTGAAATAAACGCCAATCGGATTGTAAGCCAAAGTGCGACTAGTTCAGTTTCGGCTAACATCATGGGGTTAAATATCCATTCTGTTGAATGATAGAAGTGGCTTGTTTACTTTGCAAAAAGTTCAGAAAATCAGCTGCTGCCTTAAGATGACTGACTTGCACAGCCTGTTGTTCAATAGGCCCATACAAGGAAACAGGCACTTCAGTAAAGTGAGTTTCATCCAATGCCAACATGGCTGCCTTTGATACAAAAGCGAGGTCAACATTGCCGGTTCTGGCAAATTGCAGTGTTTGGCTTACATTTTCCCCGCGAATAAGTTGAAATTGCGCTATATCCCACACATTCAAACTTTGCATCGTTTGTTTGGCTGCAAGACCATAGGGAGCCAATTTGGGATTCGCAATGGCAACTCTGGAAATATGGTTGTGACTCAAATCGGTGAGGGAAAATTGTTGCAAATGTGGGTGAAAGACCACCAGCTTGCCAATTGCATAGGTGAAACGCGTATTTACGACAGCTAAACCAGTGATTTCAAGTCGTTCTGCTCTTTGTTTATCTGCGGATAGGAATACATCATAAGGTGCGCCATTGGCAATTTGTGCATATAACTTGCCGCTTGACCCGGCACTGACAACGACTGAAATGCCGGTTTGTTGCTCGAACAACGGCGTTAATTGATTAAGCGTATGTGCAAAATTACTCGCAACTGCGATATGAACTTTGCGGTTGGTTTCAGCTGCAATAGCACTTAAAAGCAATTGCAGCAATAAAAAACCGGTAAGGAGACTCTTCACTCACACTACCAAGGTAGTTCTTCGCCATTTGAGTGCCAAAAACGTCCCGTATTATCAAGATTCAATTCTTTGATCCGCTCCGCGAGTCTGCTTGCTGCTACTTCCGCTGAAATATCACCACTGTTGTTAACCATTTCAGTTTGCACGTAACCAGGGTGTAGCAAAGCCACAGCAATACCTGACTTTTTCAAATCTTGCGCCATGGATACGCCTGCCGCGTTCAAAGCAGCCTTAGACATCCTATAGCCATAATAACCACCAGACGAGTTGTCAGCCATCGACCCCATGCGACTCGTGATATGGGCTACTTTTGCACCCTCTTTAAGATTTTTCAGCAGTAATTGAGTGACCAGTAACGGCCCCATAGCATTAACAACAAATTGATGTTCAAGGGTTCGGCTATCCATTTCCTCTAAACTTTCAACACCCAATACACCTGCGTTGTTTATCAACAAATCAATTTTGACATCACCCAGTGGTTGCAGTGCTTCTGGTAACGATTCTGGGTTACCTACATCAACACGTTTAATCACTTTGGCACCAGATTTGTTCAATTCGTCAGAACTGTTTCTGCAAAGGGCATAAACCTCACATTTTAAAGACCGATAATACTTCACTAACTCAAGGCCAATTCCACGATTTGCACCCGTAATTACGACAGTAGTCATACGCTATTTATTCTCCAATATTTTTATCAATCGAGTAAGATCTTCTGGTGTATCTATTCCGACCGGCGGCGCCTCATGAGCAACATCCACATGTATTTTTTCACCATGCCAAAGTACTCTTAATTGCTCCAATGACTCAATATGCTCCAGTTTCGAGGGAGTCATTTCAACGTACTGCTTAATAAAACCCGCACGATAGGCATAAATGCCAATGTGGCGAAGATAAAACTCGCCAATTTCATTGATATCTGTTGAATTTAGAAATCGAGAACGATCATAAGGAATAGTTGATCGGCTGAAATACAGAGCAAAGCCTTGTTTGTCCACGACTACTTTAACGGAATTAGGGTTAAATGCTTCTTCGACATCGGTAATTCTAACCGCGAGTGTAGACATTTGTGCTTGTTGATATTCAAATAAATTGTTTGCGACTTGTTGAATATTTTTTGCTGGGATAAAGGGTTCATCACCTTGCACATTGACGACAATGTCGGTTGCGGCAATTTTCTCCAAATCAACCACTTCGGCCAACCGCTCAGTTCCAGATTCGTGATCGGCAGACGTCATACAGTAAACACCACCAAAACCGGCAACGGCATCTGCTATGCGTTGATCATCAGTGGCAACAATAACTTTATCGGCACCTGCTTCCGTTGCGCGCTCATAAACATGCTGCACCATGGGTTTACCGTGAATTTCTACCAATGGTTTTCCCGGAAATCGGCTAGAAGCATACCTAGCCGGAATAACAACCGTAAACGTCATATTAAAAAAGGCTCCTAATTAATTTTTTCGAGATCTTCTGAGCTAAGTTCACGCGCTTCAGTCTCCAATAAAACCGGAATATTTTCTCGAATAGGATATGCAAGTTTATCAAAACGACAAACTAATTCTTTTTGCTTAGCCTGATAATTGAGCTTTCCCTTACAAACGGGACAAGCCAATATCTCTAATAATTTTTTATCAAACGCCATAGTGAATTTACTACCTTGAGAATTATTTGTTTAGTTTATCGAGTTTTGCCAATAAATGTTGTTTAAATTGCCCTGAAATTTGCGCATTGACTGGCAAATACCACCAATCCGATTGAGCGAATTTTTGGCACTTAACGGCATCTTTTTCTGTCATTAGCACAGTACCGGTAGGAATTTCTTCTGCTGAGAACTGGTGATGGTCAACAAAACTCAGGGTTTGCTCTAAGTTAACGCCATGCTGTTTTAACAAGTCAAAAAAACGTTGTGGATAGCCTATTCCTGCAAGCGCTGTAGCTGGCTGTGTCATATCCTTAATGGGTTTTGAATCAGATGGGTTAGCCAAATTCACAAAGTCAGCGGGCTGCAATTCCATAGTATGCTTGTTTAATTGCGCTGTGAGTTTTTTACCCGAGGTCTGTCCGTTAAAAATAACAAAATCGACACTTTCTAACCGACTTTGATTTTCTCTGAGTGGCCCCATAGGTAACATAAACCCATTGCCAAACAACCTGACTCCATCGACCACGGCTATCTCGATATCTCTCCTTAGCGCATAGTGTTGAAGACCATCATCACAAACTATTATGTCACATTGATGCTGCTCTATTAGATGCAACCCACCTCTTGGCCTGATGGGATCAACAACAATAGGACAGGATAAGCGCTGCTTCAATAGCAGTGGCTCATCTCCCACTTCGCTTGCCAAACTAGCATTTGTCACAGTCGCTGGATAAGGCGTTTTCCCGCCATACCCCCGGCTTAACACGCCGGGCTTGTAACCCGCTTCATTCAGCCATTCAACTATAGTGACGACTAACGGCGTTTTACCATTCCCCCCGACACTGATATTCCCCACAATAATGACGGGTACAGGAAGCTTTACTGACTTTTTTAAATGACATTGATAAGCGAATTTTCGAATAGTAGTAATAGACCAAAACAGTATCGTAAAAGGCAAAAATACTATGGATAATAAGCGATAGCCGAGGGACCGACTAAACCACATTGTCTCAATAGGATTCACTTACGGCAACTTCCCATCAACATCGACTTGTTCTGTCTCGCCTTCACTAAAGCCAAGTTTGTGCAATTGAGCATAAGCACCATCCTCTCTCATGAGTTCAGTATGACTGCCCTGCTCCAAAATTTTACCCTGTTCGATAACCAGGATATTGTCAGCATTTTCAATAGTCGACAAGCGATGAGCAATGACGATGCTAGTTCGATTACGTTGCAGCTTTTGTAGAGCATCTTGAATTAACCGCTCAGATTCAGCATCTAACGCAGATGTGGCTTCATCTAATATCAAAATAGGCGCATCCAGCAAGATGGCGCGTGCTATGGCGACACGTTGACGCTGCCCACCAGACAATTTTGAGCCATTTTCACCTATTATGGTCTCATAGCCATCAGGAAGCATAGATACAAATTCTTCAACATGAGCAATTTTTGCTGCCTCAATTACCTCTTCTCGGGTGGCATTTTCAGAAGCATAAGCGATGTTATTGGCAATGGTATCGTTAAATAAAACAACGTTCTGTGACACTAGTGCAAACTGCTTGCGCAAATCAGCGAGTTTTATTTTATCTATAGCTAAGCCATCCAGTCTGATTTCACCACCTTGATTATCGTAAAAGCGCGTGAGCAAGCTCGAAATAGTTGACTTTCCACTACCAGAACGCCCTACCAAGGCACATGTTTTGCCTGCATCTACGTCAAAGCTAATATTTTGTAGTGCTGGTTTGGCGGTATCGGGATAAGTGAAACTAACATCATCTAACTCAATTTTTCCTTTTAGCTTATCAACTCGTTTGTCACCCGTATCTCGTTCAATATCTTCATCAAGAACTTCGAAAATACTCATACATGCTGCCATACCACGCTGAAATTCGCTGTTTACAGTAGTGAGTTGTTTTAACGGTTTGAGTAACATGGTCATACATACAACGACTGTAGTAAATATGCCAGGTGTAAGCTGTTCCGCCATAGTCGGCAAGCTAGAGATGTATAACACAAATGCCAAAGCAATAGATGCAAGAACTTGAATAGAGGAAACACTCAATATTTGCGTCACCAACAATTTCATATTTTGCTGACGATTATGGTTGTTCTTTTCTAGAAAACGATTTTTTTCAATATCTTGACCACCAAACATCAATACAACTTTATGGCCTTTTAATGCCTGTTCAACCGATGAGGTTAAATTGCCCATGGCTTTTTGGATATTTTTACTAACTATTCTAAATCGCTTACTCACCACAGATACAATCACTGCAACCACAGGACCAATCAGCAAAAACACTAAGGATAGTTGCCAAGAGTTGTAGAACATAACCACTAGTAGACCAATTACAAATGCACCTTCTCTAACTAGCGTCAAAAGCGCTTTGCTGGCTGCGGCTGAAACTTGCTCGGTGTCGTAAATCACCTTTGAGATGAGCTTGCCGGAAGAATGTGTATCGTGAAAAGAAACGGGCAGATGAATATATTTTTCGAATAGTTGCTGACGCATATTCATCACAACACGATTACCTATCCACGCTAGCGTATAGGTTCCCATAAAATTAAACACGCCACGTAAGATAAAAATAGGAACGACAAAAAATGCGGCTAGTTTTAAAAATTCATAGTTTTGGCTACCCAGACTTTCATCAATAATAGGCTGTAATTTTGAGAATATCCAAGCATCGAGCGAGGCATAACCGATCATGCCTACAATAGCCACCGCGAAAGCGGCTTTAAAATCTTTTAAATATTTAGAAAAACGCTTAAATAAAGACTGTGTTGGCAGGTTTGGATTCATTTAATGTCTAGTTTTGTTTATTTCTAATGGTTAGTGTAACTGCTGGGAAGAAAATCCCCAACTTTCAATAAGCTAAATTAAAATTATTATTTATCGATCAAGAAAACGATTATACCAAACAGGATGGGTATGCTCACGGTAGGTTTCAACAGCAATTTCATTCTCTAATATAAAAAACGAAACCTGGCCTGAATCTGCCGTCGAATACAATAACGCATCCGAGTTGGCAACATATCGGTTTACAACCTCTTGTTTGGGGAAATTCCAACGGTTCAAGTAGCCTGTACTAAACACCACATATTTAGGATTAACTTTCTGTATAAATGCTGCAGATGAAGAGGTGTTACTGCCATGATGTGGCGCGATTAAAATATCTGATTTAAGTAAATGTCCCGCTTCTTTTACTAACTCCATTTCAATATTTCGACTTATGTCACCCGTCAATAAAACCGAATAATTATTGTCAGAAATACGGATTACACATGAACTATCATTGTTTGAAACCTGACTGGACTCTTTTGGCCAAAGCGTTTGCACCTGTAAATCTTGCCATATTAGCTTCCACGGAAAATGACAACTATCGCGAGTAGAACTCACTTTTACCACTGGCATTGCGGCAGACAGGTACGACATACTACCCGCGTGATCATTGTCAAAGTGGCTTATCAGCAGCACATCGACTTGTTTGATTCCATGATATTTCAAGAAAGGCAAAATGACGGCATCCGCCATGTTAAATCCCGATGGAAATGCACCTCCGACGTCATAAACAACCGCTTTTTGGTTACGCATAACTACTACCGACAACCCTTGACCTACGTCTAAAATGTTGATTTTCCAATTATTTTCTTTATTTTCGAACAAGAAACTTGTTAGAGGCAATAGTAATATTAGCAACAGTGGTTTTTTGAATGGCAAATACGGAACAAACCACATACCCACGGCAATAAAGGCTAACCCCCATGCGGTAAGCGGTATATTGGGCAACTGGATACGAGTCCATTGCCGTTCACTGACCCAAGTCAAATACTCGATAGCAAGCTGCAAAACGCCATCACATAAAACAAACACGTCGTTCGCATAACTTATTTCTAAATAGACAAAAATAATACCTAACAGGCATAAAGGAACAAGAACGAACGATACTAAGGGAACCGCTATCAAGTTAACCAGTGTTGCTGAAGTGGAAATCATAGAAAACTGCCAGGCAACGATTGGGATCATTAACAATCCAAGGACCAATTGTAATCTTGCTCCGAATATAAACTTTTGCCAGCAATCACGGATTAAAGATTGATCCTGCATGTCTCGTTGAGCAAGTGGCCACCTCCAGCAAATAAACCAAATGAAGAAAATAGCCAAAAAGCTTAACCAAAAGCTCATGGCAAGAATGCTTAATGGATGAGCAATTAATATAACGAATAGGGAATACAAAGCGATATGACTCACCTTCCAATTGTTTCGTGAGCAAATCAAAATAGACACCAGAGTTAACATGATCCAAGCCCTAACCGTGGGTAAACTGAATCCTGCAATATTGCTGTAGGCAAACGTACATAAGAGCACAAAGATCAGAGCGACGCGCCTGAAGTCATGACGTTGGCTCATTGGAAAAACAAATAACACAAATCGCAAAAGAACGGAAAAAATCAAGTAGCACCAAAAGGCCACAATTCCTAAGTGCAATCCGGAAATAGCGACTAAATGTGCCGTTCCCGTGCGTTGAATTATTTGCCAGTCTAGATCAGTAAAAAGAGAGCGATCACCTAGACTGAGCGCGGCAATCCATTTGTGCTGGCTTAGGTTTAGTGCAGTAAGCTTATCAATTAATTGCTGGCGAATATCAGTACTGGCTTCAACTATCCTGTTGGAATTCGAATCTTTGATATAGCCAGTGGCAACAATATTTTCTGAAATAAGCCATTTTTGATAGTTAAAACCACCCTGATTGGCTAGCCCATGAATGGGTTTTAACGCTACGCTAAGTGCAAGGCGATTTCCCTTTTTGATAGTGAGCTCAGCTTGTCTCCACGATAATCTTACACGAGGCGTAAAAAATACCGTTTCATCATTGATACTATCAACGACAAAATTAAACCTTATTTGTTTGTTCTCTCGTATTATACTATCTACTGTTCCCGTAATTTGATGGATTTGTCGTATTTGTTCTCTTGGTAGTTGCCTTTCGAGATACCAATGACCTACACTCGCAATCCATACAAAACCACATAGAGCTCCCGACAAATAGGTGCTCAACGAATGAACGTATTTCGATATAAATACTAAGATTAAAGCTAGTGCAATAAGAAAAGGAAGTAATATGAGAGAAGGTAGTTCAGGCCATATCAACGATGAAATTGCCGTTGTCACAAAACTGACAACCCATTTATCCAAATTGGCGTGTATAGTATTCAGCAATTCCTTTGCCTCTGTTTATTCTTAGAATTTAATTCCGATGCCAAAAAAGATTATTAAACGCTTTTTACCCGATATACAAACCATTAAGAGCAATAGAGCCCTTTCTATGTTCGGAACTGTACTTCATGACCCCAATTTATGGCATTTAAACAGAAAATCGGCCTCTGGAGCCTTTGGTATAGGATTGTTTTTTGCTTTCTGGCCAGTACCTTTCCAAATGTGGTTATCCGCTGCTTTGTCTATTCCTCTTAGAGTTAATTTACCTTTATCAATCGCGACAGTTTGGATCACTAACCCCTTCACTATGCCGCCGATTTTTTATGGTGCATATTTGGTCGGCAATACCATCATGGGTACTCCTGAAAGGAAATTTGAGTTTGAATTGAGTTGGAGTTGGGTGGTCGCAAGTTTGGAAACTATCGGGCCGGCCTTCTTATTAGGATGTTTAGTTTGTTCAATTGTTGCAGGCCTATTCGGATACTTCGGTTTAAACGCAGTTTGGCGAATTTCGGTGATGAAAGCGTGGAATAAGCGTAAGCAGGACAGGATGAAGCAAGCCTAGGCTGCCCGAGTTGTATTGGCTAATCGGGATAGCGTTTATTCATGATTTCCAAATCGGCTTTAATGAGTTGTTCCAAAATATCCATATCTACATCGGCAAGTTTATTTATGTAAAGACAGGCTTTGCTGGTCTTAGTTTTTCCTAGCTTCTCAACTAAATCCATTCGCTCACTAAGTCCGGCCATAACGTACAAGGAAAGATTTTGTTTTCTGGGTGAGAATCCGCTTCTCATCCAATTGTTGGTTTTTCCACTCGCTAGTGTATTGGTGTATTCACCAAATCCGATAATACTTGGCCCCCACATTTTGGCCTCTTCCCCTGTAATACGGCTAAATAGCGCCAGCAAAGTTAGCGCATCCTCTTTCCTTTGTTTGTTTTCGACACAAGCAATGAAATCTAGCACGCTTGCATCATTTACTTGCGTTTTCAGTTCGCTCATAGCATATCCAACATTTGCTGTTCTGTTAGAATTTCGATATTCAAATCTTGTGCTTTAGTGAGTTTGGAACCCGCTTTGTCACCTGCTACCAAATAGTGGGTTTTCGCAGAAACACTGCCTGACACTTTTGCTCCCAATGCTTGTAATTTAGCTTTTGCGTCATTTCTTCCCATTGTTTCGAACGTACCCGTTAACACAAAGGTTTTGTTTAATAAGGGTAGCTCATCTTCAGATTTTTTCTCAATCGCAGGCCATTCAAGCCCTGCTTCAACTAAATCATCAATTACTTTGAGGTTATGTTCTTCGTTAAAAAAGTTGAAAAGATGTTCCGCAACAATAACACCAACGTCACTGACTTCTTGCAGCGATTCAATGTCAGCTTGTTTCAACGCGTCTAATGTGGCGTAGTGATTTGCTAAATTGGCCGCAGTGGCTTCCCCCACCTCTCTTATTCCCAATGAATAAAGAAATTTCGCTAATGTGGTTTTCTTAGCTGCTTGCAACGCGTTAACCACGTTGGCTGCCGACTTCTCTCCCATACGTTCAAGATTGGCAAAATCCGCAACATTGAGATGGAAGAAATCTGCAGGGCTTTTGACTAACTCTCTATCTACCAATTGTTCGATAATTTTATCACCCAAGCCATCTACATCTAATGCCTTTCTCGATGCAAAATGCTTCATGGCTTCTTTGCGCTGAGCGCCACAAAATAGGCCTCCAGTGCAACGTGCCACTGCCTCGCCCTCGACTTTTTCCACTTTGGAATCACATACAGGGCAGGTATTCGGAAATTCAATCACTTTGGCATCTTCAGGGCGCAGTTGTTTCACCACTGAAACCACTTGAGGGATCACGTCTCCGGCCCGACGAATAATCACAGTATCCGATATTTTCACGCCCAGCCGTTGAATTTCATCCTCATTGTGAAGAGTGGCGTTCGACACTGTCACGCCGCCTACAAAAACGGGCTCTAGACGTGCTACAGGCGTAATTGCCCCTGTCCGACCCACTTGAAACTCAACATCCAATAACTTTGTCATTTGTTCTTGTGCAGGGAATTTTTGGGCTATCGCCCATCTCGGTGCTCTGGAAACAAATCCAAGCTCTTGTTGCAGTGAAATATCATTCACTTTGAACACGACTCCGTCAATTTCGTAGCTTAAGCTATCTCTTTGCTGGCCGATTTTGGCAAAGTATTGGTGACATTCCTCGACACCAATAGCCGTGCTAATTTCCTTACAGACAGGCAGACCCCAATCTGCTAGTTGAGCTAAACGCGTGCTGTGTTTATCAGCTAACGTTTGCTGCTCAGATTCAAATAAACCCAATGAATATGCATAGAATAACAAGGGTCTGGAAGCGGTTATCTTCGAATCCAGCTGTCGCAAGCTACCTGCTGCAGCATTACGAGGATTAACAAATACTTTTTTACCTGCCGCCGCTTGTTGCTGATTCATTTTTTCAAAACCCGCTTTAGGCATAAACACTTCACCGCGCACTTCGAGACGCGCAGGTATATGTTCGCCGCGCAAACGTAAGGGCACATTGGCTATGGTTTTGACATTGGTGGTGATGTTCTCTCCTACTCGTCCATCTCCACGAGTCGCCGCCCTAACGAGAATGCCATTTTCGTACAAGATACTAACGGCTAAGCCATCGAGCTTAGGTTCACAACTAAATTCAATGTCTAGTTCACGTTTTAACCTATCTTTTAAACGTTTTTCAAATGCGGCTAGCTCTTCATCATCAAAAGCGTTATCGAGAGATAGCATGGGTACTTCATGTTCAACTTGCGTAAATGATGATAGTGCTTGGCCTCCCACTTTTTGCGTGGGTGAATCTTCAGCAATAAGTTGAGGGTGTTCCTTTTCTATTGCCTTTAGCTCTCGCATTAGCCGATCATACTCAGCATCCGGGACACTAGGATCATCTAACACATAGTATTGATAGTTGTATTCATTTATTGCGCTCGTAAGAGATTCAATAAGCGCTTTTAGCTCGTCAGTATTCGACATTCACAGGCCTGCGTATTAATGGATATTTAACGTTGGATTAAACGCTGACGCTCAAATTCACGTATTTTTTCAACATATTGTTGTAATCCTTGTTTGGTAAGCGGATTTCTTCTGCCATCTAAGACAGTAGACGCAAACTCTTCAGAGATTTTTCGCGCAGCATTGTGCATCATATTGAAAACTTGATGCGGGTCACCTTCAATGGGAAGCATCATAAATAAAGACACACCTTGGGTGCTGAAGTTTTCAAGGTTGTCTATGTCAAACACACCGGGTTTGAACATGTTGGCTAAACTAAACAAGACGGGGCCTTTACCGTTGCTATTCACATGTCTGTGGAAAATATCTTGATCACCAAACTTAAAGCCGAGAGTAAGTAACATGGGTAGAAGCGCGGCGCCTGCAATGGGGTTGTCTTCAGATGCTTTGACATTGAGTACCAACACTTCTTGTTGAAGTGGACTTGCAGATGATTCTGTTGCACCTTGAGCAACTTGATCTTGCTCGCCTAAATCTAAGCTGGGCTCGTCAAAGTCAATTTTCATTTGATCAGTCTTAACCTTGCTGGGTTTCAACTTAGGTTCGCGTCGCTTAGGTTTTTGTGGTGTAGTTTTGCTCGGCTTGACGAAACTCTTAACCTGACTTGCCAAACTCGGCTTGCCCAGTTCTTCTGACCTATTAGTTTCTTCTGGCTTGCTCGGTTCTTCCGGCTTAGCAGGTTCTACATTTTGTGATTTCAATACAGGTTCAGGATTCCCAGTATCAGTCGCGCTATGTTCAGATGTTTCTGTCGGTATTGCCGCTGCTACTTCTTGGCTAGTATTCGTGTTTTGAACTACAGTCGTTTCTGTTGTATCTATACTGCTTGTTTTCAATAAAAAAGGAGGGGGTTCAGGTATCTCTTCAGCCTGCCCCTTATCTTGTCCAGCATAGCGACTGCGCATCGCCTCAACTTGCTCGGCAGCATATTCAGGTTTCGGCTGAGTAACCACAGAAGAGTAGATTTTCGGCTTAGCCTCTTCAGACGATTCGTTCTCGACAGATAAATCTGTTTCAGCGGCTTCGCTATTTGGGTCACTCTCTTCAGAATTCTTAGTTGTATTTTCATGAGTAGGTTCTTGATCTGTATCTGCACCTACTACTCTAACCGTCCCCAAACCTAAATCATCGAACTCAGAGGCTGAAAACTTGGGTTCTGATCTCTCTTCCGTTGAGGAAATAACGACTTTTTCGTCGTCTAGCACAACGTCTTCGACTTCTTCTTCATCATAATCGTCTTGCCAATCCGATGTCTCTAGGCTGGCAGATTCTTTGTTGCTAGAGTTCTTTCGAACACTCCACAAACCATGAATCATTATTCCTGCTATTGCGCAGGCTCCTATGACTAAAAAAGCCAGTCGTAATTCTTCCATTTAGCGTTTACTACCTATTATTATGTTGTCGCTGCGTTTGGTTATGCTCATTTATCAGGCCTGTGCAATAGCTACTGCTTCTTCTACATCTACAGCAACCATTCTTGAAACACCCGGTTCTGCCATGGTAACACCTGTTAGGTGTGTGGCCATTTCCATTGCGATTTTATTGTGTGTAATGTAGATAAACTGCACCGTTTTTGACATTTCAGATACGAGTTTGCAAAAACGTCCAACGTTTGCATCGTCTAGTGGTGCGTCTACTTCATCTAACAAACAAAATGGCGCCGGGTTAAGTCTAAAAATAGCAAACACTAATGATAAAGCGGTTAGCGCCTTTTCTCCACCCGAAAGCAAATGAATTGTGCTATTTTTCTTACCCGGTGGCCTTGCCATAATAGTCACACCTGTTTCGAGTAAATCTTCCCCAGTTAGTTCCAAATAAGCGCTACCACCACCAAACACTTTTGGAAACAACTCTTTTAGATCATTATTGACTCTATCGTAAGTTTCTTTGAAACGAGACCGGGTTTCTTTGTCTATTTTCCGTATTGCTGCTTCTAAGGTTTCTAACGCTGCAACCAGATCTTCATTTTGATCGTCCAAGTGCTTTTTCCTTTCTGCTTGAACTTCAAATTCTTCAACTGCAGCCAAATTCACTGCGCCCAATCGGGAAATGGCAGTTGCTGTTTTCTCTAAATCTTCCTGCCAGCCAGATTCCTCAGCGTCTGCGGGCAATTCTTCTAAAACAGTTTTTAAGGTTTGGTTGATTTCGCCCAGTTGCTCAACCGTGCTTTTAGCTCTTACTTTGAACCCTTCGCACTCCAGTTTCTTGCTTTCAACTTGGGAACGCATAAACTGAATTTTTTCTAGTTTACCCTGCTGGCCTTTTTCGGCAGTGGAAAGAGATGATTCTACTTCACCTAATTGCTGTTTTATTGTTTGCTGATTTTCTTCAATAAGTAGGCGTTGTTCTAACAGGTTTTCCAATAAATTTGATTGTTCATCCATGGGTTGAGAGAGTACTTTTTCTTCCTCAATGAGTTGTTGCATGCGTTCGCGCGATCGATGCAGCAAGTCACCTCTGGATCCTTGCCTGTCTTCCAAGCTCCTAATTTCATTGTTGACGTTTTGCACAGATAAATCCATTTGATGGGATTCTTGCGTGAGTCTTTGTACGCTAGATCTGTTTTGCTGAATAGCATCGTTCATCTGTAAACGTTTTTCTTCCAACTCTAAAACGCGCTCTGCCATCTCTTCCAACAGTAATTCAAGTTCAGCAACTTGTTCGTTGAGGGTTTCAGATTGAAGCGTTTCATCTTCTAACAGCTGTATTTGCTTACTCAACTCTTCACTGATTTTCGTTTCACGTGCAAACGTTTGTTGATGCTGCATTTCAAGCAAATTGTGTTGGTTTTGTTGCTGAGTTAACGCCTGCTCAGCCTGTTTGAGTTCATTTTTTGCCGTACTCATTTGATCTTGAATTTGGCTAATTTCGTCCTCTATCTCACTCAAATTTTGACTGACTTCATCAATCTGAGATTGGGTGACATCTTTATCATGTTCAAATTGTTTTATTTGAGATGCTCGTTGAATGTTGCCCTGCTCATCATCATTTTTGCCTAAGTCAATCCAGTCTTCGCCAAACCATTTTCCCTGTTTAGTTAGAATACTCTGCCCGGTACTCAAAGCGTCGCGACGTGCTAATGCTTGTTCTGTGGATTCTGCGAACAGAATATGATGAAAGAGTGTCGGCACGCTCTGATTGCTTAACTTTGTAGCCAGGGTTCCCTGAGGTTTAGATTCAGTAAACAAATCACTGGAAAATATGACTCCACTTGAGTTTGACAGTAA
This sequence comes from uncultured Alteromonadaceae bacterium, assembly GCA_947503265.1. Lineage (GTDB taxonomy): Bacteria > Pseudomonadota > Gammaproteobacteria > Enterobacterales > Alteromonadaceae > Aliiglaciecola. The sequence goes on along the minus strand of CANNDC010000004.1, from coordinate 49,067 downwards.
TTCATTTATTTCTGGTTGCTGTTCAGTACAAATGGCCTGATGAAAACGTTTTATTGCAATTTCGACTGCATATTCCCAACCCGCTTCAACATCTAGTGTTTGCCATAGCATTTGATACTCAATATTTTTGCCATCGAGATATTCACCTAATTCATGACTGTCATCAGATGCATTTTGAATGCTTTGCAACGCGGTTTGGCTCGCTGACAATGTCTGCAGTTTGCCGCTTAAATCAAACTTTTGTAATTTATATGACTCCAAAATGTCAGATTTTGTATCCAATTTGGATTGCAAGTCGTCGACACGGTGTTTTGCATGTTGAAAATGCCCTTTAGACTGGGCGATTTGGTGACTTAGGCTCTCGACTTGCTCAGCCAGCACATCATGTTCAAGTTCGCCCTGCTCACTTCTCAACTCTTCGATACGAGCCTGAGTTCGCATTTGCAAATTCATGTTAGCTTGTATTTGGCTATGGTAATTTTGCGCTTGCTGCTTGCTTTGAACATACTTTTGTTCTTGTTCGCGCCATTGATTCTCGTGAACTGACAAGGCATCTTGTGATTCAATTAGACGCTCTTCTGACTGTTCGAGTTGAGCGGCAAGTGCTTCTTGTTCAGGCTCCATTAACGCTAATTTGTCTTGCAAGATTTGCAATTGCTGATGTTCTTCCTTCAACGCCGATTCAGCCCTGTTTAATTCCTGACTAACGGCCTGTATTTCCGCTTCAATCTGCGACTGGCGCTGCTTAGCATGCAACTGATTTTGCTCGAGCTTGGTAATTTCTGTGCCCACCTTAAAGAACTGATCCTGCGAGTCGGTTAAACTTTGCTTCAATTCTTCTTGCTGGGCTTTGAATATGGTAATGTCTTTTTCGTCGGCCCGTTGTTTGGCGATGTACTCTTCTATTTCATTGTTTTGAATTTCAATTTCTGATTCTAACTGTTGAATTTTTTCGCTGTGTTTTAACCAGCGAATTGCCGATAACTCGCTTTTTAACCTGCGCTCCTTGGCTTTTAAGTCTTTGTATTTGCGGGCAGCGGAAGCTTGTCGTTGCAATTTGTCTAGTTGCAGGCCTAATTCACTTCGCACATCGTCTAGTCGTTCTAAATTTTCTTTGGTGTGACGAATTCTATTCTCTGTTTCTCGCCGACGTTCTTTGTATTTGGAGACTCCCGCAGCTTCCTCAATAAAAACGCGCAGTTCTTGCGGCTTTGATTCGATTAAACGAGATATCATGCCTTGTTCAATGATTGCATAACTTCGAGGTCCTAACCCCGTACCAAGAAATATATCGGTAACATCTCGACGACGACATTTAGTTGCATTGAGAAAATAGTGAGATTGAGCTTCTCGGGTGACTAACCGTTTGACAGATAACTCAGCATAATTGGCAAATTCACCTTGAACCCGGCCCGAAGTATTATCAAAAACCAATTCAACACTGCATTGAGACACAGGTTTGCGTGCAGTCGAGCCATTGAAGATCACATCTGTCATGGCATCGCCGCGCAGATTCTTCGCTGAACTCTCTCCCAATACCCAGCGCACTGCGTCAATCACATTGGATTTGCCACAGCCGTTAGGACCAACAATGGCGGTCATCTCGTCAGGGAATGGAATACTAGTGGGATCTACAAAAGATTTAAATCCAGCTAGCTTAATTTTCTTTAAGCGCATTAAGTTTAGCGTTTATCTTATTCTTGTTTTACATGAATGTATCAAAAGTCATCAAGTGTAACAATTAAGGTTTTTGATTTGATAAAGGTCATCGTTATAATCTGTCTATCTAGAATAATTTAATTCAATGGAAACATAACAAAATATGAGCAATGGTAGTGGCGTCAATTACTTTCTAGAAGGCTTTAGTTTGATCAGGACCAAAGGATTAAAACGATTTGTGTTTGTGCCTTTTACCGTCAATCTTATTCTGTTTTCAATAGCCACCTATTTCCTTGTCGGTCAAATTGATGATGGGGTTAAGTACATAGTGAATTTGATTCCAGATTGGGATTGGCTAGCATGGTTCAAAGAAGGGGTAACCTATATTTTGTGGCCTTTGGCGGTGATCACTATTTTGTTAGTGTTTGCGCTGCTGTTTGGCACCTTAGCAAACTGGATTGCGGCACCATTTAATGGTTTGTTAGCGGAAAAAGTTGAACTTCATTTAACAGGCCAAAGTTTAGGTGATAGTGGCCTATCCGATATTATTAAGGATATACCGCGAACACTAGGTAGAGAAGTCGCGAAGCTTGGTTATTATATTCCCCGAGCTATTGGTTTTCTTATCTTGTTTTTCCTACTACCTGTGATTGGCCAAGTTCTATGGTTTTTGTTCAGTGCTTGGATGATGGCAATACAATATTGCGACTATCCTTACGATAATCACAAGGTGCCGTTTAAAACCATGCGTGACAGCCTAAATAGAAGCCGTTCCAACTGTTTTTCGTTTGGCATCATGGTAACGGTTTTTTCTATGATACCCGTAGTGAACTTGCTAATAATGCCAGTAGCAATATGCGGTGCCACGTCCATGTGGGTGAATGACTTAAGACACAAAGTTGACTAAAAAAGACTAATTAACCTGAACTATGTAACTCAATCTGTTAGCTAATTTCTTATCCAGAGTTCAGGTTAACTAGAAAATCTTGACTAGCTAGCCTTGAGTATAAAATCTAGATCAAGTGACTATGTCTTCAAGGCCGTCAAGGGCAATCCCACACGCTGAAACACAACGCAGGAAAGCGGGTAGGTTTGCTCCTACACAGCTTGCTAAACAGGCGATACAAGCAATGATGGCAACACAAAGTGGAGCGCAAACAGCTGTACAGAAAAGCCCTACACAAGCTAGTACACAGGCGATTATCTTAACCACATCTTTTGTGTCGGCGATCAAATCAACCGCAAGCTCGAAGTGATCACATCGCATCAAGTTGTTGTTTGTGGGATCACGCAGCACACCAACACCACGAAATGGCACAGATAATTTTCGAGGAATCGGTTCGACAATTTCAAGTTCGACCCAAAAAATATCCCTGTTCTCCCCTCTTCCAGCTGAATCGAAAAAAGAGGTATCGAAATTAAGAATGGCTTGAGTGGGTACTTGATTTACTACACCAACCGCAGCAAAAATAAGCTGGTTGCTGGCTATCGCCCATTTACTGACTCCAAAACCTTGGTCAAAACAATGAAAAGACGCATCTTCCAGACTGCATTTTTTTCGCCCTAATGCTTTAGATATAAGCCCTTCAACCTGTTCTCTGGCACTATCTAATCTGTCCAGAGAAATTGCATGTGAAGTTTCTTCAGCTTGTGTGGATTCAGTTTGTGAAGCACAACTGCACGCTGGTGAAGAGGAAGGATTTTGTAATATTGCATTCATGATATACCCCAACTGCGTTTTTTAGACAGAGCAACTGATGATATCTTTGATGGAATTACACCGACGAATGATTCACCGATGTTTGTCTTTTAAGATTAGTGCAATTTGGCGAAATATCTATATCAACAGGCCTGAGCATTTTACTACTCACGCCTCCTTCTTTATTGCTCTATTAAAACGACTGATTTGATAAATAATAAGTAGGCTTTAACTATGTTCAGACAAGTAAGCGGTTAAATCGGCCTCGGAAAGTGCGGGACTGAACAAATAGCCTTGCATGATGTTGCAATCATTGTTGGTTAGGAATTGGCGTTGTTGTTCATTTTCAACGCCTTCGGCCACCGCCTGAATACCCAAGGTTTCAGCAAGCTGGATGATGGCTTTCACTATCACTTTATCATGAGGGTTACTGTCTAAATTACGCACAAATGAGCGGTCAATTTTTAACGTATCTACAGGTAGTTGTTGCAAGAAACGTAACGAAGAATATCCGGTACCGAAATCATCTAAGGTAATGCTAAACCCAGCCAAACTAACTTTCTTCAACTGTTCGACAAGGTCGTTACCACTATCTTGTAGCGTACTCTCAGTGACTTCCAGTCTAATCGAATTTGTGGTGAGCTGATGTTTATCAAGTAATTCAGCCATTAAATCAAACGTGTTCTGTTGATAAAACTGAGCACCAGTAATGTTAATTGACATTGGAATATTGAGATCGTGTTGATTATGCCAAACTCCCAGGCTCGAAAACGCTTGTTTCAATACTTGATTCAAAACATCTTGGACTAAACCAATTTTTAACGCGACTGGGATAAATTCCATCGCTGCTAAAATGCCTCGTTGCGGATGTTTCCATCTCGCCAAGCATTCGATAGCGACAACTTTACCACTAGATTGATTTATCACAGGTTGGAAATGCGGTATAAACTGCTCTTCTTTTAACGCCTGAACAATTTGTTTTTCAACTAATCGTATGTCCTGTAATTCTCTATTTAATGCGTCACTGAAATAGTAGTAATTACTGCCTCCTTGATGTTTCGCGCGATACATAGCAACGTCTGCATGCTGTATCAGTTGCTCGGCGTCGAGTCCATTATCAGGATAGACACTGATGCCTATACTGCAGCCTACTTCCATCACCTGAGAGCCACTTTTGATTGGTTTCTTAATTTCTCTAATCAACTTTTCCGTGACTCTAGCAACCGTATCTGAGTCTTTGATATTGTTCATTAGCACGGCGAATTCATCGCCTCCTAAACGCGCTATCACATCACTTTTTCGTAGTGATTGTTCAAGGCGTTGGGCAATGGTGCAAAGCACAATATCGCCGGCGTCATGTCCCATATTGTCATTGACTGATTTAAACTTATCTAAATCTATAAATAATACGGCAAATCGGATTTTTGCTCGTTCAGCATGACTAATTTCATGATCAAAAAGTTGATTAAATAGAGAGCGATTTGCCAAACCCGTCAAGCTGTCTCTATAGGCTAATTGTGCTAGGTTTTCTTCCTGCAAATCAATGGCAATAAAGGCATCAAATTGAAGTAAATAACACAATATTTGTTGCTCGTTTCCTAAGCAACTGACACTGACTTTGGTCTTGTGCATACTGCCATTTTCACTAATTAAATCGGCTACACCTTTCCAATTAGATTTCGTTTGATTAACTAAAGATTCAAATATATCAGCCCAGTTATTCTCCGATGAATTCCCCAAAAACAGCAGCAAGTCTTTTACCGGACGTTGGATTAACTCTTTTTTGTCTACACCGAAAGTGTTTTCAAAAGAGGCATTCACATAGATTAAGTTCTGACCATTATCGACCAATGCAATTGGATCAGAGACATAGTCGTAAGCCAATTCTAAATGGTTAAGATGTAGATCTGCGGTCATAGAAGGTTCCAGCATTATTATTGTTATTTTGTTTGGCGTTTAAATACTTCGATATAAATTATAAGTAGTTTCGGTAGCTTTGCCACCATTTGTCTGCATTAATCGGGTCATTAAGTGCTTCAAAGTGCTGTGCAAAATTCACATATACTGGGGTCAAGTGCTCAGTCGTCGCCAGCCTTTCTACCCAAACGTCTAGATACTTGTCGGGTATTAACCCCACATCATGGTATTCCATAAATGTCATTTGCGGCACCAGCTTAAACGCTTGGTTCGCGTGGTTGTCGCAGGTTCTGACAGAAAACATTGATTTCGCCGCCAGACTAGCATCTTTATAAACAGAAATATTTGGATGGGTATTTTTTTCGCAGATGAAGTTCGACAGTTCGCTACTCAACGGATATTCATCTACAAAACCGACAAAATGCGCCAACTCATGCACGAATACTGAGTAGGTGTCTGCAAAATCTAAATACATGATGCCATTGTGAACATTCGCTTTACCCTTTTCGGCAATGACCACTAAATGAGTGAAGTGGCGTTTTTCAGCTAGCTCGACTAAAGGGGCAAGATCACATTCCAACCTGACTTTTGAGCTACAAGAGAGCAGCGATTCGTCTAACCAAATGGGTTGGTTCACGCAAATAGGTAAGCGAGATAGACGTTTATCAGATGAAAATTTACTCATGTGCGATTGAATATAGGGAAGGCCCATCGGGGTGTTGGAGACAAACTGCAGCACCATTGAGCATGAATTTGAAGCAGGTACCGACACAGTTGACTGCGTATTTTTGATGTTGGCATAAGAGAATCGATTGCGATATTCACGTTCTTGCGCTTTTTTTTGAGTTGCCAGTTTTTGAGCGACTAAGTTTTGAGCTGCTATCGCCTCAACTTCTGTAACTGCAGTTGTGCTTTGAGATTGAACATCCTGTTGTTCAACGCAGCCGGCCACGCTAAACAGGAAAATAATCGAAAAGAAACGAGACAAAAACCACAACCTAAACAAAAACAAGCTCTAAGAATCTTTCTGTAGTTGTTTTCTCAGCATACTAATCTCAAGTCGAGAGTAACGATGTTCAACGTAGTCATAGATGTTGGTGCTAAGAACAAGTTTAAAATAGTTAAGGGCAAAACCCGTATCGCCTTGCTGTTCGTAAAATTTGCCCAAATAGAAATAGACTTCACACATTCGCTGGTTAAGCTCTTGTGTATTTTTCACACCAACCATGAAGGAGTTTAATAACTGATCTCGTGAAATATCTCCGAGATAAAAATCAACAATCACGTCAGCCCAGTTGGACTCCTCAAGTGAATTTCGGTGTTCTCTCAACGCCAATAATGCTTGTGGTTTGTCCGTTTTACTCTGTGCTAGAAACAACCATATTGCAGCAAATACATTGGTGGTATCTTTGTCATAAAAGCGCTGTAAATCTTGGACTGCCAAATCATTACGTTCACCGTAATAAAGAGCTATACCTCTGTTTAATAAAGCAAAGTCTAGCTCCGGATTGATGTCTAAAGCAGAATCAAACGATTCGTAAGCTTCAATAAAATCTTCTTGTTGAGTGTAGTGTATCCCGATGGAGTTATATGCTTCAGCCATATCGGGTTTCAATTGTTTGGCCATGCCAAAATCGTATTGTGCTAAACCGGCCAAACCCACCTTGTCATAATGAATGCCTCGCATGTAAAGTAACTCAGCTCGTTCCTCATTCGACAAACCTGATTGAGATAAAAATCGGTTGTACCGAGCAATTGCCAGTTGCGAGCGAAAATTAATCGGTAACGGCTCAGGGATCATAATATTTTCCAACTGGCCACTTAGCTTGGAAGATCCTGTATTAGCACAACCCGAATTTAAAAGGGCTAGCAACAGTATTAATAACACTGTACGAATGGTCATTGTTAACGTTTTCTCTTAAGGAAATCAGCTAATTGTCAATTAAAAAATCAGGTAATTATCAGGTAAATATTTAAGGCCAAATATCGATGCTAGAATCTCTTATTTGAATAAAAATGTAAAGTGCTCGACACGCCTTACACAAGATTTTACTTGTCACCACGACAAGAATTAGCGCAAACTGGTCGGCCGTTTCAATTATAGGACAGTATTTTTGTCAAATAATTCTGCTGAATCATTATTAATCCTCGCTAAATTAGCTCAAGAAAATGCTTACGCGCCCTACTCTAAATTTAAAGTTGGTGCAGCGATCATGTCTGAAGATGGCCAACAATTCAGTGGCTGCAACGTAGAAAATGCAGCATTTCCATCAGGTCAATGCGCTGAAGCCGGTGCCATTGCTGCTATGGTGAGTCAGGGTGCTCGAAAAATAAAAGAAATACTCATTCTTGGGCCGTCAAACAAAATTTGCCCTCCGTGCGGTGGCTGTAGACAAAAAATGCAAGAATTCGCAACGCCAGATACCAAAGTCTACTTGAGCAATAGTGACGGCGAGATTACTGAATTAACCATGTCAGAACTCATGCCCTTAGCATTCGATTTGGACCCGTCAGAATAAAACTGTTCTTTTGTTCAGCTTCTTTCTTTTTGATTGGATGTTAGGGTGGAAATCTGTCAACTAACCAAGCTAACTCCATGCAGATGTCCATATTGCTATTTAAAGACCTAGTATCCGCAGGAATAGACTCTGCCAATGCGGACAATGGAAATCCTATACGAATTATCAATACTATCTCATTAATGATAGTCGCGATGTTGGTATTTCAACTCCCCGTTATATTTTATTTTTGGTCGATTTCTGGTTACTCAGTACTGACTTGCTCTGCGATTTTCACCCTTGTTTTCCTTAGCATCCCTTTTCTAAACAGGAAGAAACACTTTCTCACTGCCAGAGCCATTTTGATGTTTGGTTATATTCTTTACATATCCTTTTCTAGTTTGCTGTGGCAAACAAATAACAACTTTCATTATTTTTTTATTGTTGCATTGTTTGTGAGTCCCTTTATCTATTACCAATGGGAGTCTCAACAGATTATTGTCAATTGCTTTTTGTATTTTTGCTGCTTTGTAGGACTAGAATTTAACAATGCGCTAACGCAAGAACCTATAAATAGTTCAGTGATCGATCAACCGTCTCTTACTACGATAAATTGTCTGCTGTTATTCGGTGCCACCTTGTTATCAAGTATGCTAGTTAGAAACAACACCATGCTGAGTCAAACCAAATCCCAAACCGGCATTAACAATGCCAAAAATCTTTTAGTAAAAGTCTTGCCTAAATTTTTGATCAATCACCTTAGCGAATCAACGGCAGCAAAACCTCTACCCGTCTCGACTCACATGTCGTCCGTGTTGTTCGCAGATATTCAAGGATATACCGCATTTTGTCGCGACACCTCAGAAAAAGATCTTATTCTACTTTTAAATCAGCTTTACAGTGAAATTGACAAGCTTATCCAACATTATTGTCTTGAAAAAATAAAAACCAATGGAGATCAATACATGGCGGCAACGCGCCAATTTAACGCGGACAGAGACCATGCCTTGGCTGCCTGCCAATGTGCATTTGCAATACACGCTATGTTTGCTCGATTCTGTATTCGTAATCAATGCGATCTAGGGTTAAGAATAGGCATTGCAACCGGACAAGTATCTTCAGGGGTCATAGGATCGGACAAATTAACTTATGATGTCTGGGGTTCAACGGTAAATCTGGCATCAAGATTAGAAAGTAGCGGCAAAGTTGGCGCCATACAAGTTTGTGAATACACCCAACAATTAACACATGAAAACTATTGCCATCGAAAAAGAAATGGGAACCAATTGAAAGGTATTGGTAAACTGACGACCTTTTGGTGTGAGAGCAATGTGAATGTATAAACTCGACCTAGCTGATCCTGAAGATTTTCTGACGAAATATTGGCAAAAAAAGCCTTTGGTCATTCGAAACGCTTTCGATAATTTTATTGATCCTCTTGATGAACATGAGTTGGCTGGTCTTGCTCAAGAGGAAGTGATTGACTCACGAATCATTGCCCAACAAAATGGAAACTGGTCCGTTGAACAAGGGCCAATTGACGATTTTAGTCAACATTGTATTGGTGCTTGGAGTTTGTTGGTTCAGGGGGTTGATCAGTACATTCCTGAAGCAAACGAGCTGTTAGATGCTTTCGATTTTATCCCCAAATGGCGAGTTGAAGATTTAATGGTAAGTTATTCAATGCAAAATGCCGGTGTCGGTCCGCATCTAGACCAATATGATGTGTTTATTGTACAGGGAAAAGGTTCGAGACGCTGGCAGGTTGGTAAAAAGGAAGACAAAACAACGCCATATCAGACAGTATTATCACACTCAAAGTTATGCCAAATCGAAATGTTTGATCCCATTATCGATGAAGTCCTAATGCCGGGTGATATGATTTATATACCACCTGGATTTCCCCACAATGGCGTTGCAAACGAACCTTGCCTGAATTATTCCATCGGCTTTAGAGCACCTAATCAACTGGATATCATTCATGGCTTGGCTGACTATGCAGAATTAACTGACTTCCAAGGCGAAAGGTTCACCGACAAGGACAGGAAGCTCACTTCTCAAAGACACAGCTTGCAACGACACGACATTATTAAATTCAAAGAGTTACTCATCGAATTAGCCGAGTCTACCGAGTTTGAGTCCTTTCTCGGGAGCTACTTATCTGATAGCCCATTTTCAGACAAAGAGCAAACAGATTCGCCTGAAGCATTTAACCTAGGAGAATTGAAGGAAATGTTGCAAAATGGCGCGCAATTGGAGAAGTCTTTAGAGGCAAACTGCTTGCTGATGGAAGGGAATGACAATCGATGGCGCTTGTTCGCAAATTCCAAATTGATAGAAACTAATGTAACTAGCCCCGAATGTGTCGATGCTTTACTCAATCTTTCTGTCGTTACTCACTCAAATCTCACAGACTTGTGCGAAAGTTATCATGTCAGCAATCACAATTTGTGGATTGTTTTACAAAAATTAGTCACTGAGGAAGTATGGTTATTCAGTGAGGTAAAATTCGATTGAATCGAGTCTAGGATTGCCAGAGATCCTGTTGGTTGTAGATTCGATACAGACCTTCTGCTCGAGTAACAAGATAGTCAGCATATTCTTTTTCAGTATCATCCGAGTTCTCTGCTTTTTTAATATTTTCAGCTCTCATTTGCCAAACCAGAGAAAAATGTCGAATGGCTTCTTTGGCACTCGTTTCGTTTTCAAACGGCATAAAATCGATTGGTAAATCACCGCTGATTACCCAGAAGTATTTGTCTTCCATTGATTTAATCTTCCAAATCGCAAAATAAGGCGCTAAATATCGACTTTCTTCTGTCACTACACTGTCGAACAAAACACCGTTTTCAGCCAAGTGTTTGTTCGCATTTTGGAATTGTTCTCTAACCCATTTGCCAAGTTGCTCTTGGTTCATCGGTGCTGAAGATGCTGTCATTACGGTTTCCTATTTCTCTTCTAATTATTATCGATATGATGCAATAGTGCTTGAATTGGGTGTTTTGGCTTAAACGATTCAAACCTGGCGACTTGACTTCGACATGAATACCCCGTTACCAATAACTGTGCAGACTCATGCTGTTCTACGACGTGTTTCCAACTCAGGTTATAAATCCCGGTTGATTCATCTAAGTGTGAAGCTTCATGACCAAAGGTTCCTGCCATTCCACAACATCCTACTGACACTGTGTTTAATTCAAGACCAAACTTTGCAAAGACGCCCTGCCATTGAGATTCAGAGACGGGAACGGCTGTTTTTTCGGTACAATGAGACAATAGATAATATTGTGCTGCTTGCTGTTGAGACTGCACTAAATCGGTTGGCAAGGTCAGCTCAGCCAACCATTCATTGATTAATTTAACGCTGAAATCACCTCTTTTTTCACCCAGTATTTTTTGGTATTCATCTCGGTAACACAATACCAGAGAGCCATCAGCGCCGACCATCGGGATTTCGAGCTCAGCAACTCGATTTAAAAATTTTGCAGTGTTGCTAGCAGTTTTGGCAAAACGCTTGAGAAACCCTTTCACATGCTGTGCTTTTCCATTCGGTTTAAACGGCAGAATAACTGGTTTTAAGCCAATTTTTTCGGCAAACAACACGAGATCTTCGACCAGATCAGCTTCATAAAAACTGGTAAACGGATCTTGTACCATCAATACGGTCTTAGATTTTTCCTCAGGGCTAAGCTGCTCAAGTTGCAGTAAATTGAACTCGAAGGCTTTTTCTATGGGTTTTCGTTGGCTCAGTGCTGGCTCTGAGAGTAAGGGTGCATCGACATATCCGATTGATTTTTTAATCAGTGATTGCAGCCAAGATTGGCGCTGGAAAAAATTAATCATTCCCGGCATCTTTGCCATAACGGGTGCCATAGACTCAATATTGGCTACCAAATGGTCTTTCGCGGGTCTCAGATATCGCTGATAATAGATGGCAATAAAGCGTGAACGAAAACTAGGTACATCGACATTCACTGGACATTGATTGGCACACGCTTTACACGCCAAACACCCTTCCATCACTTCCATGACCTCATGAGAAAAATCGGTATTTTTGTGTTTAAATCGCGTATTTTGTAAACGTTCAAACCAAGAGGCACTTTCCTCACCTTTTTCAAGCTCAAGCACGTCAATGTTTTCACGATTTAGCAGTCTCAACCACTCGCGCACCATCCCTGCACGTCCTTTTGGACTGTGTCTGCGATCTCGAGTGATTTTACTCGAGGGGCACATTGGCGAGCTGGTGTCATAGTTGTAACATAGTCCATTTCCATTACAGCTCATGGCAGGTTCGAATGCATCCCTGACCTGAATCGGTATTTCGCTATCAAAATCGCCTCGTTTGGGATCGGAGATTTTCACCAGACATTCTTCAGATTCAAGGGGAGTGCATATCTTGCCCGGATTCATCTTATTTAACGGATCAAAAGCACTTTTTATTTTTCTCAGCTCAGTAAAGAGCTCTTCCCCGAAAAAAGCGGGACCATATTCACTGCGATAGCCTTTACCGTGCTCCCCCCACATTAAGCCGCCGTATTTGGCTACCAAAGCCACTACTTGTTCAGATATGGTTTCCATAATGGCCTGTTGTTCAGGGTCACACATATCTAGTGCAGGTCTAACGTGCAGTACGCCAGCATCAACATGGCCAAACATCCCGTATTGTAAGCCTTTTTCATCGAGTAAAGCCCTAAACTCCATGATGAAGTCGGCAAGGTTTTCCGGCGGAACCGCAGTATCTTCAGCAAACGCAATGGGTTTCTGCCATCCTTTTGCTTTACCTAACAGGCCCACGGCTTTTTTTCGCATGGCATAAATTCGGCTGATTTCTGTCGTGTCGTAGGTCAATTGAAAACCGATTACACCGTGTTTTACTGCAGTGGCAGGATCAGAGAGCACCTCACTCAGTTGTTGTATTTTTAGCTCTATTTCATCTTTATCGTTACTGTTGTACTCAACCATGTTGAGCCCAAGCACATCTTTGCCCGGAACATCACTAATCAAGTCTTTGACTGAGTGCCAAATAATATCTTGTCGAGCCAAGTTGAGTACTTTGCTATCGACGGTTTCAACCGAAGTCGCATTTGCCGCTACCATATGCGGAGCATGTCTAAGCGCTGACTCAAAGGAATCGTATTTGATGTTGACCAGGGCTTTGCATTTTGCAATCGGTGTTATGTTAAGTTTTGCTTCAGCAACGAAAGCCAGTGATCCCTCTGACCCTGTGATAACTCGACTGATATCTAAGACAGATAAATCATCTGAAACTGTATGTTCTAAATCATACCCCGTTAGGAAACGATTTAATCGCGGGAACTTGTCTAACACCTGCTGACGTTTACCAACACAGGTATCTATCAATTGTTGCGTCAGTTTTGCCACGCTATTGTGCTCAGCGTTTGAGGTATTTGTAGCCAATTCCTTCGCTGCTTTCATCGACATCGGAGATGTGTGCATTTTTGTGCCATCGGCAAGCACGGAATCTAGTTCAAGTACATGGTCACTGGTTTTACCGTACACCAAAGATCCCTGACCTGAGGCATCTGTATTGATCATGCCGCCTATGGTGGCTCGGTTGCTGGTCGACAAATCTGGTGCAAAGAAATATCCATGGGGTTTCAATAGATCATTCAGTTGGTCTTTAACTACACCGGCTTGAACACGCACCCAAGCTTGTTCTGGATTAATCTCAAGCACTTTATTCATATGTCGGGAAACATCGACCACAATGCCACTCGTTAACGATTGTCCATTTGTCCCCGTACCACCTCCTCTAGCGCTAAACTTAACATCATCATAGTCTTGACCAGTTTTACCCACTAGGCATAAATCGTCGATATCCATTGGGAAAACAACGGCTTGAGGAAGCTTTTGATAAATAGAATTGTCGGTCGCAACGGCTAGTCGACTGGAATAGCTAAACTCTATTTCTCCTTTAAATCCTGCACTAGCCAACGCATCTAAATAGGCTTGATAATGACGTTCGAGACTGGATTTGGGGTCGAGATTTGGTAGCATTTTTAAAACTTATCGTGATTGGAAGATAAAACTGCGAGGATTATACCTAACAGAGTAAGCAAAACACCCTATGGATTAAATATATTTCATAACCTAAAGGTTATTCTATGCCTAATAATTCGAACCAAGCAGGCATAATTTGCTTGTAATACGCCTTGGTTTCATCAATTAGCTGTTGCTGTGCAGATTTATCAATCAGTTGGGAAGGTAACCAAGGGTCATGGGAAAGTCTTTCAATCAACAACCTGCCAAAAGTAAAACTTCGTACAATGGTCTGTTCTAAACTAGCATTCTGCAGCCTAGTTCTCTCTTCCATCAAAGCCGATCTAGCGTTCTTGTAGAAATCATTTAACTCAGTGACGGGCCAGTTTTCAATAAAGTTAGCTGTCCAAAAAGCCGCTAAATTGGACACATTGGCAACCAAAAATAAATCGTCTTTGAGTATTTGTTTAAAATGAAAATTCACTTCATCTTCTATATTAGACAAATTGTTCGGTCTTACCCAGCCGAGCCCGGCTACCCAAGAAAGACCTAAAAGCTTGGCTTTTTTTTGTAAATTTCGGGTAATCGTCGCGGTGTTTTTTCTTTTCCCTAAATTCACTAGCAACCATTCTCCATGCCATTCTTGGTCGCGAGTTTCTATGCCCAGCCAAAACCGTGGCAGCGAATATTTTTGAGATTGGCGGGCTAGAGAATACAAGCCGTCTTTGCGGATGAGTTTTCCATTTTTAGTTTGCCGTGATAATGCCATTCGCACTGACGCTTCACTCAACCCCAGATGACTACCAATAACTAAAAATTGCTTGGCACTAATTTGTATTTCACGAGAACTAGCATACGGTTTTTGTTCAAAACCTTGTGTAGCACTCAACAACTCTAGGACTTTTTTGTCTACGCTAACCTTGTCACTTTCCTGACAGGCAATTTCATAGGTGATATCCATAACTCTATGTACAAAAATTGACGTGTTACGATTTTATCGGCTTTTAGTGACAATTGCATAAAAATGTTCATAGTCTGTTACAACAATTGCCTTAACCTTCCTAATTGTTTCGCTATAATCAGGTTTTATCATGGTTCAAATTTAAATTTGGGATTTTAATATGGCTAAAACTATTCGGTTACTATTGGGCGGGCTTTCCACCGCAATCGGTGTTTTTCTATTTTACCTTCCCGGATCATTTTTGTTTCTGGTAGCTGGATTGATCTTACTCAGCTTTGATATACCTATGGCGCGTATTTGGTTGAAAAAATGCCAAAATAGCATGTCAACTGGAGCCAGGAAGCTTGATCGCTATTTACTTGCTAGGAAATACCGTTAACTTAAAAAACCGCCCTTTAGCCTAAGCTATTGAGCGGTTGTCTATGCGTTTACATTCGGCTAACTAGCTTGCTGTTTACCTAAAAACAACCAAGTCTCAACCACAGTGTCAGGATTGAGCGAAACGCTATCTATACCCTGCTCTACCAACCATGCAGCTAAATCCTCATGGTCGGAAGGACCTTGCCCACAAATACCAACATACTTACCACGTTTTTTAGCTGCTTTGATTGCCATACTTAACATTGCCTTCACTGCCGGATCACGTTCGTCAAACAAGTGAGCAATTAAGCCTGAGTCCCTGTCTAGTCCAAGAGTAAGCTGGGTCATGTCATTTGAGCCAATAGAGAAGCCATCAAATATATCAAGGAACTGATCGGCTAGCAGTGCATTTGACGGCAATTCACACATCATAATGACACGAAGCCCATTTTCCCCTTTTACTAACCCTTGTTCGGCCAGCAGCTCGATGACTTTTCTACCTTCCTCTAGGGTACGTACAAATGGGATCATAATTTCAACATTAGTCAGCCCCATCTTATTTCGAACCCGCTTAATAGCCTCGCATTCAAGGGCAAAACAGGCTTTGAAATCATCTGATACGTAACGACTTGCACCGCGGAACCCGAGCATTGGATTCTCTTCATCGGGCTCGTATTGATATCCACCGACCAGATTGAAGTATTCGTTGGATTTAAAGTCAGACATACGCACAATGACTTTTTCTGGAGAGAATGCTGCGCCTATGGTTGAGATGCCCTCTACCAGCTTCTCAATATAAAACTCAACGGGTGAAGCATAACCTGCCATCATTTCAGTGATCTCTTCTTGGAGTTCCTCTGGCTGGTTTTCAAAATCCAATAATGCTTTTGGATGTACTCCGATCATTCGGTTAATGATGAATTCGAGACGAGCTAGACCTACACCCGCATGAGGCAATCTGGCGAAATCAAATGCGCGATCAGGATTTCCTACATTCATCATAACTTTAAGGGGCACGTCGGGCATGGAATCAATGCGCGAAGTAACAATGTCGTATTCCAACTCGTCAGCATAAATAAAGCCGGTATCCCCTTCTGCACACGACACGGTAATCTTGTCGCCTGTCTCTATGGAGTGAGTCGCATTTCCGCAACCAACCACTGCAGGTATACCCAATTCACGGGCAATAATTGCAGCATGACAAGTACGTCCACCACGATTGGTTACTATGGCGGAGGCTTTTTTCATGATGGGTTCCCAATCAGGATCTGTCATGTCAGTGACTAACACATCACCATCCAAAATCTTGCCCATTTCATCAATCGAACCTAGTACCTTTGCTACCCCAGCACCGATTTTATGGCCTATAGCTCTACCTTCAACGACAACCTTGGCATTGCCTTTTAACTGGAAGCTTTCAATGACTTGCATATCTTCGCGAGAACGAACTGTTTCAGGCCGTGCTTGCACAATGTATAACTTTCCGTCGATACCGTCTTTTGCCCACTCAATATCCATGGGACGCTGGTAGTGTTTTTCAATTATTTGAGCTTGTTTTGCTAATTCCATGACTTCTTCGTCATTGATAGAAAACGCAAGGCTTCTAGATTTTTCGATATCAACAATTTCTACTTGTTTGCCGTGCTCGGTATCGTCTGAATAAATCATTTCGATAAGTTTACTGCCGAGGTTTCGACGGACAATTGCTGGGTTACCTGCATTGAGTGTTGGTTTGTGTACGTAAAATTCATCTGGGTTTACAGCACCTTGAACAACCATTTCCCCTAATCCATAAGAAGAAGTAATAAATACCACGTCTTCGAAGCCAGATTCTGTATCAATGGTGAACATTACACCAGATGATGCTTTATCACTTCTCACCATGCGTTGAATACCGGCAGAAAGCGCGACACCTTTGTGGTCATAACCTTGGTGAACACGATAAGAAATTGCACGGTCATTAAACAAAGAGGCAAATACATGTTTGATGGCTACCATGACAGAGTCGTAGCCTTTTACGTTTAGAAACGTTTCTTGCTGCCCAGCAAATGACGCGTCTGGCATGTCTTCAGCCGTTGCAGAAGAGCGAACAGCGAAAGAGGCCTCTTCTCCTGCATCCCCTTGAAGTGTTACAAATGCCTCTTTAATGGCATTTTCTAACTCAGGTTGAAACGGGGTTTCAATAATCCATGAACGAATGTCTTCACCTGCCTTCGATAAGGCAGAAATATCCTCTACATCAAGACTATCTAAAACGTCATGTATTCTCGCTTCCAAACCACTTTGGTCCAAAAACTGATTAAATGCATCAGCGGTCGTAGCAAATCCACCCGGAACTTGCACACCTGCATTTGCTAGATTAGAGATCATTTCTCCTAATGATGCGTTTTTGCCACCTACGCGACTGACATCATCCATTCCCAACTGTTCATACCAAAGCACATAATCTTGCACTAGTGTAACCCTCAAATTAATCGATTGATGTCAATTCTAAGAGGGCAAATCCCTCTTAGTATTAATGCAATTTAAGTCGTAGAATCGGTGCAGAAAATTAAATGCGTTCACCGTCTAGCTTTTTGCGATGAGGATTTTAGAATGTGTGTAACTAGAAAGTAAAATTTAATTTATTTCTGTAATAAAATTACAACAATGTTAAGGAATTGTAATGCGTTCAGCTTTTTACATCTCAGATGGTACAGCCATTACCGCAGAGGTCTTCGGCCATGCTTTGCTGTCTTTATTCACGGTGGAATTTGATCATCAAACAATACCATTCGTAGAAACTGAACAACACGCCAATGAAGTCGTCAGAAAAATCTCAGACAGTTTTAAAGAAACCGGACAGCGTCCTTTAGTGTTTTATACGATCGTAAATACAGAAGTTAGGAAAATTATTTCTAAGTCCGTCGGTGTAAATTACAACTTTTTAGATCAGTTTGTTGCCCCTCTTGAAAAAGTACTTGGGGTGCCCTCAATGCCAGAAAAACATCGTACGCATAGTATCCATGAAAAGACCTACGATATTCGTATTGAAGCGGTCAATTATGCCTTGGCAAATGACGATGGTTCTAACCTAAAAGATTATAACGAGGCCGATATCATTCTTGTTGGCGTATCGCGATCGGGCAAAACACCCACCAGTCTTTATTTGGCACTACAGTATGGAATTAAAGCGGCAAATTACCCATTTACTGAAGAAGATATGGGTGACGTATTAAAAATTCCACCTGCGCTGAAACGATTTAAAAAGAAGCTATTTGGATTGACCATTGCTGCGGAGAGATTGCATCACATTCGATCTGAGCGACGAGCCAATAGTCGATATGCATCGATGCAACAATGCAGAATGGAGCTACGGGAAGTCGAAAATCTCTACAGAAAAGAAAAAATACCGTTCCTAAACAGCACCAAATTTTCGATTGAAGAGATGTCTGCAAAAATACTCGCCGAGACAGGATTGCAACGAAGCAAATATTAAGATGAAACATTAACATTTGCTTCACAATTGATGTTACCAATTTGTTAGTTTCATCTTTGAAAAAACGGGATGCAAAGCACTGTTTTGTCTCGTTGGATCAACTAATTTCATTCAATGCAATTAGCGTTTGGTGGGTTCAATTTGACGCCCGTTTTGGAGATGGAAAATTTACGTAAGATTGGCCCACATTTAGCCACTAATCGGCTAAACTAACTGGCATATATCGCTATATAAGGTTAAGCCAACATGTTCCAACACTTTGACGAATCGTTATTAAACTTTTTAGTGCTATTGAAAAATAACAACGATAAGACTTGGTTTGCCGATCATAAACAAGAATACGAAGATAAAGTCAGAACTCCCACTTTGGCATTTATCGAAAAAATGGACCATTGGATAAGGTTGATTTCGCCACATTACGAAGCGATTCCGAAAAAAATTGGTGGTTCAATGATGCGTCCTTATCGGGATGTACGTTTTTCAAAAGACAAATCACCCTACAAGACGAATGTTGGCATTCAATTTCGCCATGAAATTGGTAAAGATGTGCATGCTCCAGGATTTTACTTACATATTGAACCAGACAATGTATTTCTGGGCGTAGGCACTTGGCATCCAGAAGCAGAGTCGTTGCGCGCAATTAGAGATCATATTGCGCTCAAGCCCGATTCCTATTTGGATGCGATTGAGCATAGTCCGTTTAAACAACACTATGAATTGGCTGGGGAACGACTAACTAGACCACCCAAAGGCTTTGATAAAGAACATAAGCTAATCGAAGAAATTAAACGCAAAGATTTTATCGGTGTCTGCGAGCTAGATCCCTCTTTCTTATTAGAAGGTGATCTCTGTGAAAAAGTTGCTAGGCTATTTGGACGCGCTCAACCGTTTCAAAAATTCTTATGTGACGCCCTAAAACTACGTTTTTAAGCTTTCATGCCCAAATGAATCTGATCTTTTCAGGCTTTAAGCCTGCCAAATTTTTAGGTCTTTTGGGCAAAGTTTACGATGAGGGATTTGCATTTGAAAGTGATGCACCAAAGCGCGTTGAGTGTCCCTATATGAATTTCGTTCTACAGTTCTTGGCACAAAAACTTGTTAATCGTTATGCCGTCCAGTAGGTATAATGGATTAAGTCAAAATTCAGCCTAAAAAAGCATAAATCAACATGCTCGATGCAAAATCCACTAACTAAACAGAGTATCCATTAAATCAGCCCAAATTTGGGTAGCTCCGATGGTGAAGATAAACGCAACTCGTAAAATCACCCAAGCGAGACCAAACCAAGTGGCATAGTGAATCTTACCATTCGCCTTACGGTCGTGAATCATTAATAAAACGACCAGTCCAAGGTGAATTAATAACGCTGCCGGCGGTACTCCTACAGAAGCCGTTAAGCGTGCAATAGCGGGGTCCATAATGACAATGCTTGTAAGTAGTATATAGTGTTTGTGAGCCAGCGCATTGTGACGTGTTAAAAAAGCGAGGCTAAAAAAGATGAGCAAACCAAGAAAATCAATTAACGGAAACGCTAAAAACTGGTGTATATCCACAATTGGAACCGGCGAAATTCCTCTATCATAGGAATGAGAAGTCATCATAATGCCAGTAACCAGCATAACGACCACGACGACCACGCTGCTATAACCAAGCTTTTTATGAAGGTTGCGGTTATTGCTGTTTATAAGCTGGGCTTGGAAGATAAAAAGTAAAAACCAAATCAGATATATCAGAGCATGTACATGATAAAGAGTGGGTAAACTTGCAGGGTTAGTTTGGCTGGTTAGCAATGCAGAGCCAAAACCAAGGATTACCAGAATGAGTAGTAATATCCCCATGTAAAAATAGAAGCGATTAGATGCTTGATTATTACTCAAGGTACTTCTCCTTTCTTATTATTATGCTTACAAGTCTGCGCGTGCTTGTGAATGAAGTCAAATTAGTAGATATGTTATAAATGCCTGCCTAATCAATTGTCAGTGGCAGATTGGGAGTAATATAGATTGATTTTATATGTGGGAGCGATAGTGACTAACTATAGGGAGGACGGCTGTCTGCCATTATATTATCTAACTGTGTTTGCGCTTTTTTAGTGTCGTCTAAATCACCAGCTTCCAACATTTCACAATCGTCATTGACCATTTGTTCTATGGTCACAGGATAATACTTACAGTCATCAGGACGATCAAAATAGATATCGCAGGTATAAAGTTGAGTCAAAGGATCTTGTCTTAACCATGGGCATAGTTCCAATAATTTGCCGGTAGCAGGCTGCATCCAAATTTGGCCATTATTAACATACTCAGCGATATCTGGATTAAATAACACCCAAGTGTCTACCTCCTCTGTTGTGACAGATAGGCCTCCATTGCTGTATTTAATGCAGCATTTACCGCATTGATTACAAGATTTCAAACGTACTCAATTAGCATTATCTTCTGCGCCTTTTTTTACTTCCATTTGATTTCTTTTGTTCTTTTAAATCTCTCTTGGTTGGTGTTTGTGAGCCGTCTTTAAAACGCTGCTTACGTTGCTCGTCTTTTTCCCGTTTAATTTTGGCCTCTGCTTCAATGAGTTGTTCTTCCTTTTCAATCATTTCAGGCGTTTCTAGACTGATTTTACCGAGCATTCCAGAACGTAGTTCGTTAATCAACACTTCGCATATTTTGTGCAGATTGACGCGCCCGCCAGCGCGCAATGCACCGCGTTTTGATGCAATTAACTCCAGAAATTCGATTTCAGTGCTAGGTACATCATCAATGCCATAACGTTCTTTCATCAATTCAGGATATGCACCAATAAGATAGTCTGCGGCAAAAAATCCGACATCTTCATAATCCATCGCCGTATCTTTAATCGCACCAGAGGCTGCTAATCGATAACTGCTGTTTGCGTTTTCTATTTTGGGCCACAGAATGCCCGGAGTATCAAATAGAACAATGCCGCTACCCAGATTGATGCGCTGTTGACTCTTGGTGACTGCCGGTACATTTCCTGTTTGGGCAATCACACGATCTGCAAGTGTGTTAATAAGTGTTGATTTACCCACATTAGGAATGCCAACAATCATGGTATTGATGGTTTTTACACCCGCGTCTTTTTCCGGTAGCATTTTTCGGCAAAGTTCGACAATTTGCTTCATTTTTGCTGGTTGTTCTGTAGTGGTAGCAAAGGTTTTAACCCCTTTCTCCCGTTCTAAGTAGGCTTGCCACAAGGCCGTAATTTCAGGATCAGCTAAGTCCGTTTTACTCAGTACTTTTATACACGGCTTGTCTCCGCGTAGCTGAGCAATAGCAGGATTTTCACTTGAATAAGGAATACGTGCATCAAGTACTTCGATGAGTAAGTCTACATTGGGTAGTACTTGCTTTATTTCTTTTTGGGCCTTGTGCATGTGACCCGGATACCAATGAACCGCCACTAAAAAACCTATTTAAATCATTAATAAACCGGATGCTAGTTTAGCAGAACACGGTTATGATGGGTTAGATAATCAAGAATTAATCCTATTGAATACATCCTTGCGCACTAATTGGAATTTAGGTTTTCACCACCCAAGAACGCGTCTTTAGGTGTGTAATTTATCCAATCAAATTGCCTAGATATTTTTCCAAATTCATCGAATTCAAGCCAAATTACAAATCGCCAAGGACCCATTTCATTGCCGTTGAACTTAAAGCGAGTGAAGTGCCCTCTTGTGACAACGGTGTTACCATCCACGACTTGACTGTTAACATACAAGGCAACTGGTTCGAGCAACTCCACATCTCCAGAGTTCCAACGAAAAAATTTGCTCAGTGCTTTTTTGCCTACCACTCTGTTGCCATAGACAAGGTCTTCTAAAACAATGTCTTCACTGTACATATCTAGAAACGAGTCAAATTGTTTTCTTTCAGCATAAAGACTGAAATATTGCTCTGCTAAAAATTTAATTTCAGTAGGATCTGAACGTGGTGAATACCTGATGTCTGGCGAAGAACACCCGAAAAGTAATAGCAATAATGCAACGCTGCATACAACCCTAAGATTTAACACGACCGCCTGTAATTTTATTAGCCCTGCCTTCCTCTACGGCTTTTTCTGCGCGCCTGCGTCTGACTTCTTTAGGGTCTGCTATTAAAGGGCGATAAATTTCGATGCGATCACCATCTTTTGGTATATCAGAGGTTTTACAAGTGCGATTCCAAATGCCTACTTTGTTGACGGCTAGGTCTATTTCTGGAAAACGCCTTGAGATGCCTGACGCCTTGATAGCCTGCTCTACCGTATTGCCTGATTCAATGACAACTTTGAGCAAAGCTTGCTTGTTTGGCAATCCATAGACAACTTCAACAGAAATTTGCTTGTCTGTCATGAATATACCTCTTTTGCTCTTGCTGTAAACGAGTTTACCATGTTGCTAGCAATCGCATTAAATACGCGTCCAAATGCCATCTCAGCTAACTTACTAGAGAAAGTAAAATCCAAATTTAGCTCAATTTTACACGCATCTTCGGCAAGCTCAGTGAAAGACCAGCCGCCGCTTAATTGCGAAAACGGCCCATCGACCAAATTCATCTTGATGTATTTTCCGCGCGCTAAGACATTTTGAGTCGTAAACCATTGCCTCACGCCCGCTTTGGATATCAGCAAAGAGGCTTTCATCGAATCTGCATTATGTTCTAATACTTTGGTTTCAGCACAACCGGGTAAAAAAATGGGGTAAGAAGCGACGTCATTGACAAGATCAAACATAGATTCGGCACTATATGCGACCAAAGCGCTTCGACGAACATTTGCCATTAATTCTCCTAATAGGCGATGAACTGATTGAGTTTCGAGAGCGCAAAAGTTTAGCATAAATTATTATAAGGTTCTTAGGGTCTGTTGACCTTTGCTGTATTTTTTCAATTGATCTAAAGACAAAATCATTCAGCTAGGTATAATTCGTCGTTATGAGTAAAAAGAAGCCAAAATCTAACAGCAATACCATCGCCCTGAACAAAAAAGCTCGCCATGAATACAAACTAGAAGATAAGTTTGAAGCCGGACTAGAGCTGCAAGGTTGGGAAGTGAAAGGTATTCGTGCTGGAAAAGTTAATTTAACCGACAGCTATGTCTACATCCAGAATGGTGAAGCATTTTTATTGGGCTGCAAAATTAGCCCGCTAAATCAAGCCTCATCTCATGTTATTTGTGATCCAGACAGAACCAAAAAGCTATTATTGAAGAGACGTGAACTTGACCGCTTAATGGGCGCTAGAGACCGTCAAGGCTATTCAATTGTAGCTACCGCTATGTACTGGAAACAGTGCTGGGTGAAGGTCGAAATATACCTAGCTAAAGGTAAAGATTCACACGATAAGCGAGACACAGTGAAAGACCGAGACTGGGCTCGACAAAAAGAACGTATGATGAAAAAGAGTGCCTAGGCTAACAATAAGCCCGATGCCTTCTTTAGCCCGGGCTTCATAAAGATTGAGAATTTGTTTTATTCAGTCTAGAAACTATATTTAAAACCCACTTTAGTGGCACTGTCATCAGAGAATTTAAAAGAAGAATACAGTGTCCAATTTTCAGATAATCTGTAATTGGCGCCCAATTCTAATCCGGTATCATTTCTAGTAAAACCATCACCGCGTGTTCTCTCATAGTATAAAACGCCACTCAAAAACAAGTTTTCCGAAAGAGCATATTCGGCTCCCGCTCTTAACATGGTTCCATGAAGCGTGCCATTGAACGTGAAGCTAGATCTTTGCTCATCCACTGGAGTGCCATTTTGGCTGTTAGATCGGACAGTACTTTGATTCAAATCTAACGTCACCTTGCGTCTTAAATAGCTTACATCGGCAAAAAATCGCAGTTCATCTGAATACCTGTAAAGATAGCCAACACCCAAATGCTGCTGCCCATATTTGTAGTCTTCATCAACGATTCTCTCTGTAGTCGTTGAATTTCCTACAAAGGTATTATCAGAATAGTAATCCTTCGCGGTTTGAATTGCTCCAGCAGTAATATACCAACTGTCAGAAAGTAAATATCGTGCATCTATACTGATACCATTTGACTCAACCGTTCTAACTGATTGACCTGTTTCCAAATTGTCCAAATCTAGTTGGATATAACCCAATTCGACTTGATTAAACTGTGGAAGTTTTGCAGATGCGATAGCACCATTGGACAGGCAGGCTATCCCTGAAACTAGAACTAACGAAAGGGGGTATTTCATACTGTTACATCCTTTTAAAATGTCCGGCTAATATTGAGAAAATAAAGACTAAAAAATTTGCTCTTTATTGATTTAACGTTCTTATATTGAGAAATTAAATACCCGTTCAATGTTACCGAGTCATTCACGCAACGCAATAAAACAAATGTAATTTTTTGTAGTAAAAACAAGTAGATTTCAACAATTCCCTCTTTGTTCTACCCCTTTTCTACTTATGAAAATCAAATTTACTATTCATACCTATATATTGTTTATCAAACTTCACCCTAGTAAGGAATTTGATAACCTGTACAAGAGGAAACTATGAGGAAGTAAGAGCATGAAAAAACACCTAGTGTTGATGTTTACATTAATCGTTTTAATAGCGAGCCAGTCTGCATCGGCAAACTTAATATTAAATGGAAGCTTTGAGTCTAACGATGTCAGGAAAAACAGTTGGCAATGGTTCGCAGCAAACAATGTTGATGGCTGGAATGGCAGCAATATTGAAATCTGGGATTCCTACTCAGGTGTTAATGCATTTGAAGGTACTCAATTCGCAGAATTAAATGCTCACGCTGGCGATGGTCAAGCGTTTAGTATATTTCAAACGATTAGCACGGAAGCAGGTAGCTACTATGATTTGTCATTCTCGTATCGAGCTAGACGCAGCAGTACCGAAGCTTTCTTACTTTCACTTATCAGTTCAGATAATACTGTTGAAAATATTCGAATTGATGATCACCTAGTTGGGAAATGGAGCAACTTTAACCACAATTTCAAAGCAAGAGATCTAATGACAACGGTGCGTTTTACTGCTCTTAGCCCTACAACAGGCACTGTTGGAAATTTCATTGACGATGTTCGTTTAACCAAAGAACCGAGCCTTTCGGCCTCCTCTATTCCTGAACCTTCAACCATTATGATCGTTTTTGTTGGCTTGGCGTTAATTTCAATGCGCAAAACACTTTTGGGTAATTTTCCTAAAATTGAAGGTTGAAATACACCAGAATATTCCTCATATAAACAAGCATAAGCCAATACAAGTGTGATATTATTGGCAGACACTTTGGGGCTGATTTTGGATTCGACAGGATTCGAGATGCCTTAGGTGCATGCAGAGGTGCGGTTTGCCTCTTAAAAAAGCCGCAAAAAAATAGTCGCAAACGACGAAAACTACGCACTAGCAGCTTAATAACCTGTATAGGCCCTTCCACTTCAGCCGTTGTCTATTCGTGAAGGTTTGGAAGGTCATACTAATGGACTAGCGAGGGAAACTTTTCCGAGGTTGAACCGCGAAACAGTATCGGAACAGCTATGAGAAATCCTGTTTGTCGGAGTTCGAACTAGTTAAATAAAAGACAAAATAAGCATGTAGTACCGATGGTTGATGCTTTCTGGACGCGGGTTCGAGTCCCGCCAGCTCCACCAAATTTAAGTTCGAAGAAAACTAAAAACCCTGTAAAAGCCTTTAAAAACGGTGATTAGCAGGGTTTTTTATTGGGTTTAAGAATTACAATATTGGCAAGCTCAACATGTTTTAGTGGAACACAAGGTGGTTCACCGTGATTGAGTAGGGCTTCGCCCCACTTTGCACCGCAGTTTAGTTTGTTCCGAATAATGCTGCTATTGAAGATAAGCCCCAACAAACGATGGCGTCGATATTTCCACGCTCATATCTGTTGCAGACAAGGTTCCAGTCTTCACATCCCTTTTCAACACAGTGATGGTATTTGAAAACTGATTTGCCACTAACACGTATTTGCCCGACCTAGACAAGGTAAAATCTCTTGGCCAATTTCCAAGTACTGATTGGGATTGTAAAAAGCTTAGTTTTGCATCAGGGCCGATAGAAAACACTTTCAGTTTATTCACACCTCGTACTGCGGCGTAAAGAAAGCGTCCATCATCAGATATTTTAATTGCTGACGAGGTGTTTTTACCTTCTTCTGACGGTTGAAGTAAGTTAACTCTTTGTTTTGCGATTAGATTGCCATTTTGCGTATTCTGTTCAAACACAGATACCGAATTGGTTAACTCGTTGATGCTGTAAACATAAGGTAGAAATGGATGAAAAGCCAAGTGACGTGGGCCATCACCTGGCTCAAGTTTTATTCTATGTAAGGGAATAAAATTATCTTTTGAAGTATCAAAGACAAGTATCTCGTCCGTACCTAGATCCACCGAATAGAGAAACTTCCCGGAGTTGTCCCAAGATGAAAAGTGCATATGTGCCTTTTCTTGGCGCCTCTCGTTCGCGCTTTTACCAACATTTTGAAAGCTATGTTTCTTACTAATGGATGAGTCTTGCGTGCCAATGGTGAATACGTGCACCTCTGCCGTTCCGTAATTTGAAATGGCGGCCATTGTAGCGTCGGGATTGATCGCAATATGACACGCCCCTTTTCCTTGAGCCTCAAGCACTTGGCTCAAATCAAATTTGCCACTATTTTTATTAAAATCAAATCGCGAAACACTGGCTCCTTTGTCTCCTGTCGCAGCAAATAACTTGCTTTGATCATCGGAAATGGCCAAATAAGAAGGATTAGTCCCTCCTGCGATAGCGCCCAAATTACGCAATTTTTCAGCTTTAGCATCTATTTCAAGTAGGTAAACCCCTTCGCTACCATCTTTGGTATAGGTGCCGACTAAAAATCTGTCTACAGAAGAATTAGTCAATGATGCAGAAGATTGGTTGGATTGTTTACCTGTGGTGGACCCACAAGCACTTAAAATAATACACATTCCTACAACTAAAAATGTAGAGTAAATGGAGGTTAGCGCTCTAGTATCAATCATGGTTTTTCCGTTTCCTTTCAAAGGGAATAGTGATGCAAAGTCAAACAATGGAAAGATACTAGTCTAATTGCATCCTTTAGCAATTATATTTTTGCTATATAGCGGTTGATTTGCAGCTATTCTTGTTCAGAAAGTAATGATTTTAGCCCTTGCCGAATGGATTCAGGTGTTGCAGACAAATGATTGTGGTTTGGCAATGCCTTCAACTCGTAATGCCAATCTTTTTCCTGTTTTTGCCAGTATTCGTGCCACTCAGTGAATGGATTTTTAAACCTAGGGTTGTCAAATTCTGCACTGGTGATAAATATTTTAGGCCTGTTCTTTCTTGGTATCGGACTTTGCTTGTAATAGTCGGTGTTTCTGTGGATCGCAGGATTACTTGCGATAACTGCAAAGAATGGAGCAGTGCCGTACATGGCCGTATATAAGGCAAATTGCCCGCCGAGTGATTGACCAAATAAAATCTGCTTATTGGTATCAATCGAATAATGTTTTGCGATTTCTGGTAACAGTGTTTTGGCTAGAAACTCATCAAACTTCTCAGCCCCACCGTAGTGTTCTTTTTCTTTGGATTTAGCAGTGAAATCATGGCTACGATTATTGCCTTCTTTCCAATCGTGAGTTCCGTAGCTCAGGCCAGCGATGATCATGGGAGGAATATCCCCCATCCATCTTAAGTAATCATAGTAGCCAGCAATCAATGGAAAATTCGTTCCTCCATCTAATAAATACAGAATTGGGTACTGAGTCGCTTCCGTATTTGTATATTCAACTGGGAGTTTTATAAAAACATGGTAATGTTGAACGTCTTTGTTGTTGGGTTTACTTTGAAATTTTAGATACTCAGTATTATCTAAGCCTTGTAACTTACTGATGGGAATTTGATCTTGGGCGGTGACGAACTGAAAACAACCCAACAAATAGGCAATTAGAGCGATAACCGTTGCTCGTGCTGAAACAAACATAATCAAATTTCTTTTTTAATAACACTAGCGTTAAAGCTAGGTAAAACTATTGGAATTTTAAAGGTGAATACGTTGAGTGGCATATTCGTTGCGCTGTTCTGCCAAAGCAGACCATGACTGACTGAACGATAGAGTGAGGATCTTAACCTAAGAAAAGCAGAGCCTATCGCAAATGAAAAAGGCCAAATCAAATATTGAAATGGCCTTTGAACTAATTAACTCGATTTTAAAATTTAGCCTTCACCGTTTAAGTCAGTATTCATTCCCAGTTCTACACTTTCTAGGCTAGTTCCTGCACCACCCCAAACAGAACCTTCTAAGTCAGTACCACCGCCCCAAACAGAACCTTCTAAGTCAGTACCACCGCCCCAAACAGAGCCTTCTAGTTCAGTACCGCCACCCCAGACAGAGCCTTCTAGTACAGTACCGCCGCCCCAGACAGAGCCTTCTAGCATAGTACCGCCGCCCCAGACAGAACCTTCTAGCTCAGTACCACCGCCCCAAACAGAACCTTCTAGCTCAGTACCACCGCCCCAGACAGAACCTTCTAGCTCAGTACCGCCGCCCCAGACAGAACCTTCTGGGATGATGTTACCATTACCAAAGTCAATCATTAACTCGCCATTGCTATCAACCACGGTGGGTCCCTTAAAGTGTTGAATACCTGCGATATCTGCTTGAATATTTAGTCCTTGGTTTGCACAGTTAGTGGCATTGCTTGTGGTCGCGTCATACGCATTAACTAAGCCTGAACCCTGTGTAAACGGACTGTATCTCTCATTGGTCGCCGGGTTGTTAATCGGTGATGCACTTGCCATCAAACGACATTTCACATCATCTGGAGTCAACCAAGGATTATCATCAAGCATCAAAGCGACAATACCAGTTACCACTGCAGCTGCTTGAGATGTGCCTGACTCACCATAGTAGTCTTCGCCCGCCAATGAAGAGAACCATTGTTTTTGACCTAATAGACTTCTGTCCATTTTCATTTCAATATGACCACCGAAGGCAACCAATTCTGGTTTAACAAACCCTTCATGGGTAGGACCTTTTGAAGAAAACGTGGTTAATCTGTCATCACCATAGCTGTATGGAGAATAGCTATCAGTTGCCGCACCAACGGTAATGATATAAGGCACGTTACCCGGTACAGTAATGGTTGCGTTATCACCTCCAGAGTTACCTGCAGAAGTCACCACGACGATACCAGCATCCCACAAACGCATGACCGCCTGATTAATGGGGTCATGCCAGTAGTTAGACTGCACTTTTGCCCCCAAAGACAGGTTTAGCACACGAATACCGAAAGATTGATGATTTTGATAAATCCAGTTTAGGCCATCTAGCACGTCCGAGTAAGAGCCGTTGCCGTTTTCATCAAAGGCTTTGACAGAGAGAAGGTAAGCATCTGGCGCCATCCCATTAAAGTTTCCATCTTCATCTTTCAAACTACTGCCGATAATGTTAGACACATGCGTACCGTGCCCGTGTCTGTCATCGTTCAAGCCGTAATACATTGTGCTTCTGGTCGCATCGTATTTTGGCCAGTCTTTTCTGTAGCCCCAACTATCCGTGCGTAAACCACGACCAATCAATCCGCCTTTTAGGGTTCCACTATCTAATACAGCAACGGTTACACCTTGACCTTTGATCCCCATATCATGCAGCCTGTTTGCTTCTGTCTGCGTCGTGATGTGAGTATTGATAATATCTTTCTTTAATTCGCTCGTAGAAAGTAAACTCCCTAAGTCATTGCTAGTATCAAAACCGCTACTCATTACACGCACTTCTCTATCTTGTGTTACGCGCAGGTTGTTCGCCGCCAACAAATCCACTTGTTCGTCCGTCAACATCGCGCTGACCGCGCCAATAATCGGGAATTCACGTAAAATAGACGCGCCGACATTCTCAATCTCACTCACCAAGGTGCTTTTGGTGCCACCTTGTACGATATAAGATTTTTTAAGTGATGAGTAACCTGCATTGGCCGTAATCTGTACTGAATTTGCAGACTGGGTAAAGAAAGGCACTTCATTACTTTGCTGATTGGCAAATATTGAGACTGTCACGCCACCGAACAATGAAAGCGCACCTACTAGTAATGTTTTTTTGTCTGTTAAAAAGCTCATAATTTAACTCCAATTAAAAGCGAATTTGCTGTTGCTATTTCTGTTGCTAAGACTATTGCAGGCACCGTGCCAAGACGTAAAAATAACATTATGTCATTGTTATTAAATGATTTTTATGAAATAGACTTAAATATTGGAAAAGCATAGACTTAAATATTGGAAATACGAAGATTAAAATATGAACAATGAATTCGTATATTTATTCATATTTCAATTCATTTTTATTCCAAATTGATTTTGTCTGCCGTTTCAATACGACCCACGAATACGGAATACAAAAACAGGCCTTGTAGAAAACCAATGTCGATGTAACCTTTTTTTACCCTATGGAGTTTGGGGTAAACGAGAAAAGTATCGTCAAACGATGCTTTCCTAAATTAATTAAAAGGATATGAAAATGATTAATCAAAACAATTTAGCAGTTACAAGAGATATCACCTTCGAAGAGCTCGGCATGGTATCTGGCGGCAATGGTGCCAGTGATAGTGTTGTTGAAGAGCAGATAGAAACGGTTTTAGTCAATGGCTCATGGGGAGGTGTAACTAGCGGAACTACAAATGCATTAGCCTCTAATTACGGTGGTGGCTATGGCAGTTTTCTTAGTGCTACTGTTCCATCAGGTTTGGGTCATGGTGCCGTCGCAACGGCAAATAAAATAGGAGAAGATCTAGAAAATGGTGGAGGTAAAGTTATGACTATAGCAGGAGCAGTAGCGCTGAAGTACACACCTGCGGGTAAAGTTATCTACGGTATCGGATTCGGTATGTGGGCTTCTGGTCTCGCTCTTCAAACAATTGAATATTAGAAAGATTACTTTTAATAAAGCAACCCGACTTTTGAGGTTGCTTACAGCAACTATTGTAGATTTTATATCGATAAACTTGATGAAAAACTGGACTCCCTATCTTCTAAAAACAGTTTAAAATGTATTCACGAATTGTCATTGTGAAATAAAAAATGGAAATAATTCAGTGGATAAGTGCGATCGTAATTTTGGTTTCCACATGGTATTTAATTAAAAAAGATAAAAGAATAAAAACTATTCCATACCCAGTTTGGATGAGGGTTTATTTGAGCGCGGTCTCTATTTATGCACTTATAATTCTAGTGATTAGACTTTCGCCTTTAGAAAACAATTTCTATCATCCAATTATGATTCAACTAATTTTGCCTCTATGTGCCCCATTTTATTTCGTGCAAGCTTTGACCATTTACTCTGCCAATAGAATTATTGAAAAAGACAACGCTAATTTCTTGAATAACAATTCTAAGGAATAGATTCCGTATGCCGCATCACAAGCTTTGTGATTGTGATAAACCTAAGTCATAAACGAGTTAAATTTGTTGGTCGGTACTTTTTTGTTTGCAAGAACAGGCTGAATACTCAAACTGAACTAGCGGACGAGTATTAGTTTCGAGTTAAAACCAAGAAACGGAAGGAATGATGGAAAAAATTAAGTTCTTTAGCTTGTTAGTTATAGCTGTTTCAATGATCTATATGTTCATTGCAAAAAAAGAGTACAAATTTAGTCACTATCCATTCTATTTTAAGATTTTGGTTTACCTGTTTTATGGTTATGTGGCAGTTGTACTAATCATCCAATTTACACCTCTCAATAAGTCTTTATTCGACCCTTTTTTGTGGGATCTATTTCTGCTAATAGCAGCGGGACTGATGGTCCTAAAAGCTATGCTATCCTTTTTGAAAAAGTAAAAAACAAATGGTTCCAAGAATCTGAGTCATTGAGGTTGAGGAATAGACTCCATATGCCGCATGACAAGCTTTGGGCTGCGATCAACATAAAATAAACCCCAGTGCTTTTCTGGCTCCAATTCATGATCTGAGCCTTTCCATGGCTCATCAAAAGCTTCAAAAAAGAAAGTAACAATTTTTTCTTCGTCCGCCCATTCAAGCAGTTGATGGTAGTAAATAGCTTGTAGTTCTGGAGAAGCGTTCCAAGTTTCAATTCCTTGACCGTTTGAGGCGGTGGTCCAGCCGGCCTCAGTAATGACAACTTGTTTATCGGGATAAATTGCCGCGACGCTGTGATAATTTTGTTTTGTGTAATCTAAAGCTGTTTCGGACGTCTGATATTCCCAAGCTGGATACGTGTGAATAGAAATGAAATCCAGCACTTCCACTAAAGGCGCTAGTTTTTGCTGCCAAGGAATATAATTTTCGCAAAATGTCACTGGCTGAGTGACGAATGATTTAACTTTTTTCGCAAAATACACAAGTCGTTCAACTGAAACCAAATGATCTGTCCAGTCAACACTTGCTTCATTCCCTATGGACACACTGCATATATAAGATGGGTAACGATTTGCCAATTCAATTAACTTGTCTATTTGTGTGTCATTGGCCTGCTTATTTTGGGCTAACTGTTGCTCACTGTAATTTGCATCCCAAGGACAGTTGGGATTGCTCTGTTCAGCAGCAATATCTGCACCCAACATGATCTTGAAATCTAACTGCTCTTGTTCAATGACATTTAGAACAATTTGCGCATGGGGGCCACAATCGTACATGCGCAAATATTGCCAATTGCCCGACAAGATTTGCAAATCTTGCTTTACTTCATCAATACTCGGATAAATTCCCTCACCTGGGTTTTGCCCTTCTCGATAACCTGAGTAACAAATAGCCCGACCATAATCTAACTTCATAAGGTTTCCTGCTTTAACGTCAAATCAACACCTTGATTTATAAGAGGCGAATCGAGCTAGCTAAACGTATTTCAACACGCCGTTATGGTCCCAAAGTCCCCAGTGAGGTCCTACTCCGCCTTCTTTATCCACTTTCCACGCTTCATCGAACGAAGAAAAGTAGAAAATCTCTATATCGTCTTCTTCTGCCCATTGATAAGAACCAATGAAATATTTCATTGCATTCTCTAATGATGGCACAGCGCCCCACTCTGCGGGTCCTTGGTTTGGCCAGCCAGTTTCGGTAATAATGACTTTCTTGCCGTTACCAGATCGAATTGCTCGGCGATACATGTCCTTCATGTACAAGATTGAATATTCAAGCGCACATCCTTCCCAAAACGGGTAGCAATTTGCGAGAATCACATCACAAGCATCTGCGATTCTTGGGTGTACTTCAAATTCGTAATAGGCATCAACATAACCAACTTCAATGCCCGGCAAAGCCGCTTTTACTCTGTTGATATAGTCAACAAGTTGCTGTTCAGTTAAATCGTTTCGCAACAAAACTTCATTTCCAACGGCTGCAATATCCACATCGCCGGCTTTTGCCACTTCAATCAAATTATTAATTTCTTCTTCGTTGTTTTCTAAATCATCATCCAACCAAGCACCCACTAAGGTTTTTAGTCCGCGGGATTTGGCAATCTTGGGGATCAGTTGGTTGCCATCAGTACAAGAAAATGAGCGAATCCATTTCACATTATCAGCAATGATATCTAATCTAGCTTCGATTTGATCAGCCCTGATTTCTGTACCTGGACCTTGTCCTTCAATATAGGGACTGAATGAGATTCCATGTATTTTTTGATCCAAAATAGTTCGAGTCAAATCACGCAGTTCTTTCTCTGATTTCTGTAAAACATTCATGCCTGTTAAAGACATATAATTGTAACCGTTACTCGACATTTCCCTCTCCAACCAAGCCTAATGAAATTAGCCGCTAAATTACCATTTGCAATGGTGTATTAATAACCAATTCACCGAGTCACTAGACCGCATCAGCGTATTTTTGAGGTTAAATCACTAAAGACGTTGCACTGAATTAAATTTGAACGGTATTTACCGTGCAATATTGAAAATATTGAGTTAGTTACCATTGCTAGGTTATAGATATAAATTTACCGTTATGATTGTCTATTTGCTAAAAAATAGAGTGGAATAGGAATATATCATCAACGACTAGCCAGTATTGCAGGACCAGTTTTGGCTCTGTAACACAGACAAAGGCACTTTGTATGCCAATGGGAAGAGAATGGATAGTGTAGAAATTGCAACTCTCGTTTCAACGATGCGAGAAAATTTCGAGAGTGGATTAACCCGTCCGCTAGAGAAACGTGCAAATCAACTAAAACAACTAAAACGAATGTTCACCGAAAATGAATCGAAATTCTACCTAGCCTTAGAAAAAGATTTAGGGAAGAGTGAGTACGAAGCCTTTTCAACGGAGTTTGGGTTTTGTGTAAGCGAAATAGATCATTCGCTAAAACACATGGAAAAATGGGCAAGTGCTGAACGCGTTTCTTCGCCTTTGTTTACTCAGCCAGCTTCTAGCTATCGAGTACCCCAACCTCTGGGGACTGTACTTATAATTGGTGCTTGGAACTACCCTATATTACTCACTATCAGCCCCTTGATTGCAGCAATGAGTGCTGGGAACGTTGCGATTATAAAACCGTCTGAGCTTGCTGTTGAATGTTCTAAGCTGTTAGCAGATTTATTACCCCAATATTTAGATAAAAAGACTTATTCCGTTGTAGAAGGAGCAGTGGATGAGACCACTGAATTGTTGAAGTGCAAATTTGATCATATCTTTTATACGGGTGGAGAAGCAGTCGGTAAAATTGTCATGCGTGCTGCCGCTGAGCATCTAACTCCTGTAACACTTGAATTGGGTGGTAAGAGCCCATGTATTGTGGATAGCAAAGTCTCTCTGGATACTGCGGCTGCACGAATAGCATGGAGCAAGTGGATGAACGCAGGCCAAACCTGTGTTGCCCCCGATTATATCGTTGTTGAAGAGGCGTTTGCAGACACATTGATCAAAGCCATTATCAGAAAAATAGATGATTTTTATGGCGCAAATATTCGAACTAATAAAGACTACGGGCGTATCGTCAATAAACGACATTCAGCGCGATTAGCCAGTTATTTAGCTAATCAAAATATCGCCTTTGGTGGAGAATATGACGAGAATGAACGATTTATAGCGCCTACTATCGTCAAAAATCCAGATCCGGCAAGCGACTTAATGCAAAACGAAATATTCGGTCCTATTTTACCGGTAATCACAGTCGAAAAGATTAGTGATGCTATTCCTTTGGTCAACTCACGAGCACATCCATTGGCCTTGTATCTTTATACAAAAGACAGTGATTTTGAAAAAGAAGTCGTTGCCTCTACAACTGCGGGAAATATGTGTATCAATGACGGAATCATGTTTATGGCAAACCCCAATCTTCCTTTTGGTGGCGTCGGTAATAGTGGCATCGGCAGCTACCACGGCAAAGCAGGTTTTGATACTTTCACTCACTACAAAAGTGTCATGAAACGAGCCACTTTTATTGATCCTAGTATACGTTACCCTCCCTACACTGACTTTAAATTGAAGATGACGCGCAAATTATTGTAAAAAATCCAAAGCGCGCCACCTGAACTAACATGCTGTTTTTACTTTCAACTAGCGTATTGACTAGCTTTGCGATTCTGCTTGTTTAGACTTAGTGTTGTTTGATGGTTTTGATTTCTGGCTATTTGCCTTGTCTTCAGGAACATCTAAATGCACGGTCAACAACTTGCTAAGGGCTGAAATAATGTAAGCTGACGTTTGCTTAGGTGATTGTGCATAAAAACTATCCCAAGCGAGACTTTTATATTCGTCATAGTTATCTTTACGCAGCGGAAACAAGCTTAAATAGGCAAGGTTAACCCCGTGACCAATAATCACATCGACGATCAAATCATTTTCCATCTTAATACTGGGGTTTTGTTGGAAGAAGCTAGCCAGTGCTTTGAGGGTTTCTATGGTAAGTTGTCTATATTCTGCTGCTTGAATCTTATTCAACATATGTTCGACTAGAAGTGCAAACGCTGTTTCACCCGGTGTCATATCACTCAAAACCAGGTCGCTGGCAATTCGGTTTCGCTTATCCAGTTTATTGCCGATAACAATACCCGGCGTGTGCTGCAATATGAGCCAGATATTAGAAAGAAAGTCTTCTGCCCTTCGGTCAATAATTCCTTGATGCTGGCGCCACGCCAACCAACCAGATTTTGGCGTTTCAATGTTTTTTAAGCCAAGATTTTCTCGCCATTTCAAATCGGAAGACTGCCCGTGAGCTTGCAGCGCTTCCATTTTCTGCGGTAAATCATTCAGAGATTGATAATCTTCTAACACCGCCGACAATCGAGCTTGAACTTCTGAGGGAGGCATTTGCATCAGCTCTTCGTAAGCTCTATCGGGTGTGGTAGCCTGATCTCTGGCTAATTTGCTGGTCAATAACAGAATGAGATGGCTGACTCGAATGGTCAGTAAGTGACGAAATAGTTCAGGACGCGCTTTAATCAACAAGCCTAAATAAAGCAGGACTTCTTGGGTTAACACTTGATCACGAACATCTTCGCGACAGTAAACTTTAATTCGCTCAATTAATTCGCTGTCATTCAAGGGACGAGAAATCAAGGATTGATCGTGGTACGAACGCCCAACTTGTATGGATTTTTGCGCTACAAGTAAATCGCCAACGGCGAGGCTGATGTCCGCCTCAACTTTCCCAAGTAGTCCAGTTGCCTGACGCAATACTGACCATAATCTCAGCCTACCAGCTTGATTATAAACTTCTTCTATCAACTCGCTAAGTGTATAGGATGTGCCTTGTAATTCGACAACAGCATCTAGGGACAAGAGCTTAACCATAGAGGTCAACAATGCGATTTGTTCGTATAGATTACTGGCATCCGCTAACTGATTCGTAAGCTTACCCGTATCGCTTTGCAATGCGATTTGTAGCTCATCTTGTGAAGACAAGACAGAATGTTTCGCAGAGATGGCTAACAAGGGTGCATGGTCAAACAAACTTTCAAGGGAGTTTTTTGGTAATTCCAAACCGTACAAATCTTGTACGTGTTCTTGAGCTGCTGTATGAATGAGTCTGGCCATCGAACCTTTAACCACAGGGACACCATCGACATTGCCGGAATCTATTTTCTTCATCAATTCAAAAAAAGATGCCCTTTCGCCATCCAACAAGTTTCGTGTTAACAGCACGGTCACTGTCGGTCTTCCCAATTCGGTCCAATTTCGATGTAGGTAACTCAACTCAGATTGAAAACGGCGAACCAAGAAATCAATATCATAGGTTAAGAAAAACTCTTGTTGGATAAATGAAGGGCTAAGACACACCGCTCTCTTCTTACCCATCTTATAGACTCTACTGGTGGTTAAACTTTTCAATCTTCTGGGAATTCGCCCTCCTAAGCCTAGGGACTCACACCGACCAACCTGAGCATGCACTTTCGCAATATCTTCCGATCGATAGACTGATATGGGTGAAATATCTTCAGGGGTTTCAGATTCTACGCCATAGGATTCAAGTTCTTGTTTGAGTTTTTCATCCTCAGATAGGAATACTAATTGCACCACAGGGCGTCTGGGTTTTTGTGGATGCCTGCGGCCTAATGGATCCAAGTCTCCGGGTCTAATTAATTGATCTTCAAGCATGCTTCCGAGCAAAAATAAACTTTGAGCCCAGACCAATGGCACATTTTCGTTCGGAATTCTTGGTTGTGATCCCGGATTCTGTCTTTCTGCCTCAATGTGTTCTTTACCCACAAAATAAAGCTCGGGCAGCAGCTTGTACCCTTCTTGCTCAACTAGAACCTTATCTATTCTTGAACGATAGTGATCGATTTGCTTTCTATCATCTCGAAAAATGGCGTCTAAATATAAATATGCATAAAACAAAGGCCACTCAGATTCAATGTGCTCGAATTGTTTTAACTCTTGCTCTTGATAATGGAGCCTGCCCTCTTCTTCAGCTTCGGTTTGATGTCCATCACGTAAAAATCGTTTTAGTCCGTAATTTCCTTCAAGTTTACTGATGATGTCATTACGAACACTGTCAGCAAATGTCCTGTCTTGCACTGCAAACGCGGGAAAACCTATTACGCTCAATAATGCGGCATCGATTTCTTTAGTATTGGATTCCCGAGGAAGCATATTACTCAGAGTAATATTTGATTGCGCAATGTTGTCAGGCACCACATGAATCACGCTGGATTGAGAGCCTTTAGCACCAAATAAATTAAAGCCTGACAAAGCTTCTAGTGCCGCTTTAGCCATACCCAGCGAACTGGCGTTTAATTCGACACTACCGCTGTTTGATTTTGCCCCTCGTTCCCAAATACCGTAGTCAGGTGTGCGATAGGCTCGTTCAATGTAATACACTAGGTTCTGAATAAAACTGACTTCTTCCTTGGTCCAAATGATTTCAAGACCAGATGCGATCATTTGCGTCATCATCAACAAAAACACAGAAGTCGCATCAATTTGCAAGTGACCCCAGTCACTGTCACCAACAACTGTTTCGCCGGTGGCAGTATCATATTTTGCATGCAGCGAATCCAAAGGTTGCCTTGTGTTTTTAAACTGCTCTACTTTATTGGACTGTGACATCATCGAACGCAACAACGCCCGCATCAATTTCACTGTTCGTTGTTGCAGTTCAAAACCTCTGCCAGCATCATCATCAAGATTTCGATATGCTAGGGCTAAACCCCAAACGGCGAGTATGCTGTATACGTTGTCACGTACCCATGCGTCTTGATAGTTGCCATGCACAGTAACGGCCGTGCTAGCCGGTAATAGGCCTGAAATAGGATGTTGCTTATCTAAGATTACTGACTTAATTTGGTCGTAATACGCTTCCAGATTGTTTCTCAAACCTAGATCTTCCATGGTAACTCCAACATTGCGACCAAAGATTCAATCAACCTTAAGCCATTAAAAAGGTGCATTCATATAGCATGGCTATTAGCAATACATGTAGCATAGCTATTAGTAATACATATAGCTTAGCAATATATGAACCAATGATTACCTATTGTATCAGTGTTGTATTCGCGAAGTAGTAAACTTAATGTTAATAAGGACTTAAGGTAATTTCAGCGCAATAAATTAGCTATTCTTAGACTCATCAGCATGGAACTAGTCGATAACAAGCCCAAATTGCTCCAACTTGGTGCAAATAATAAGACCAATATTTTTCATAGAGAAAGGTTTAGACAGACGGATTTAAACGGTTGGGTTTAAATGGATGAGTTAAAACGAATAGGTTTAAACGGATGGGTTTAATTGGATGAGTTAAAACAAATGGGTTTAAACGGCTGGGTTTAATTGGATGAGTTAAAACAAATGGGTTTAAACGGCTGGGTTTAAAAAGATGATTTACGGGGACGATTAACGCGCAAGTGTATTTTAGGACGAAAACTTACTGAATGTTAGTTAACGCCCCAGCAGATCAGGACGAATCTACCAGGGCGAAACTAAACTAGGGTTAGGCTAAAGGTTGTTGATTAGCCTGTTGTTTGCGGATGTAGAAATACAAACCAGCGAAAAATATGATTAACACACAGGGGAACATAAATAAATTCTGAAGCACAGCTTGACCAGCGACTATATCCACTTGGTCTGGTGCAACATTTGAAGTCGCTGCAACTTCTTTAGCTGAATCAATCCAACCGCCGATTACAGGGTTCCACATGCTCACTGAGAACATCCCTAGACCGCCCGCTAACGACAAACCTAGTGCGCCTGTTTTAGGCGTATATTCAGCTACACAACCTAGCATGGTGGGCCAGAAGTAAGTCACACCAACAGCAAACATTAAACCAGCTACATAAACCATGTTGCCACTTGCCTGACTCATCATGAAAATTCCAATCGCAGAAAATACTGCAGACATCAGTAACACACCAGTGGGATTAAATTTATGTACGAGAGGACCTGCAAAGAATCTCCCAACCGCCATAACGCCAGTGATCATAGCCAAGACCAACATTGGTGATGCACCACTCGCACCTAAAATACTTTGAATCCATTGTTGTGTACCCAATTCTGTAACTGCTGTAAACGTCATACAAAGCGCTAAGAACAGGTAAAGAGGTGAAATTAAATTCTTCATGTTAGAGGCGGTAGAATTCTGTTGGAAGTCAAATTTAGGAAAGGTAGAAGTAAATATCATCACACCGTAAATTAGTGTAGGAACGATAATCAAACCCACTTGCCACTGCCAATTTAGACCGATAGAAGTCATGTATTGTGATGCAAGCGCACCAATTACTATGCCACCAGGAAACCAAACGTGGAATCGGTTAAGCATAGTCGTTTTATTTTCTGAATAGGTTTCAGCAATCAAAGGGTTACAACCTGCCTCAACAGAACCGTTGGCAAATCCGACCAGCAAGGTTGATAGCATTAATCCCCAGAACCCACCTGAATATATTGTCAGTATTAGTCCCAGAAGGTGACAAACAAAGGCCAAAATAATGAGTGTTCGTGCGCCTAAGGCATTGTATAGGATGCCACCAAATATCGTAGCCAATGGAAATCCTAAAAAGGCCATTGAATTCACCCAGCCTAATTCGGTTGCGCTAAGTCCAAATTGGCCGCCCAATTCACCCAATATTCCTGCCCGAATAGCAAAGGTCATGGAAGTCACTGTCAGTGCTAGACAGCACAATATAAATATTCGATTACGTTGAACAGCTTCAGTATTCATTATTTTTCTCTCGTTATGATTTATTATTATCGTTTTGGAACGGGGTTATCATTGCGATACAGATTAAAGACCGAGTATTTTATTATTCAGGTCATGATCCAATTCCACACCGGCAAAATCATCAAATGCTTTTTCAGTCGGTCGGATAATATGCTCTGCAATGAAAATCGCGCCTTCTTTCGCACCATCCATAGGGTGTTTCATACAGCATTCCCACTCCATGATGGCCCAACCATCAAATCCATATTGAGTTAATTTGCTGAAAATAGCCTTAAAATCAATTTGACCGTCACCTAACGAACGGAATCGACCCGGGCGTTGCAACCAGCCCTGATATCCTCCGTAAACACCCGCTTTTCCAGACGGCAAAAACTCAGCATCTTTAACGTGAAAGGCTTTGATACGCTCGTGATATATATCGATAAAGGCAAGATAATCTAATTGTTGAAGCACAAAATGGCTTGGATCATAAAGAATATTGGCTCGCGGATGATGATTGGTCGCTTCTAAAAATGCCTCGAAACTCAAACCATCATGTAAATCTTCACCAGGGTGCAATTCGTAACACACGTCTACACCTGCTTCATCGAATGCATCAAGTATAGGTAGCCAACGACTTGCCAGTTCCTCAAACCCTCTTTCGACTAAGCCTGCTGGACGTTGTGGCCAAGGATACATAGTATGCCAAAGCAGCGCACCAGAAAAAGTGGCATGAGATTTCAATCCCAAATTAGCACTTGCTTGTGCCGCCCAAAACATCTGTTGGACAGCCCATTTTTGTCTTGCTACAGGATTATTTTTTACGCTATCTGGAGCAAATCCATCAAACATCTCATCATAGGCAGGATGCACAGCCACTAATTGGCCTTGGAGGTGAGTAGAAAGTTCACTAATCGTTAACCCAAAACTCGATGCCGTTGCCTTCATGTCATCACAGTAAGCTTGGCTCTCGGCAGCTTGCTGCAAATCAATTAGTCGACCATCCCAAGACGGAATTTGAATTGCTTTAAATCCCAATGAACTTGCCCACTTACATATTTCACTGAAATCGTTAAACGGGGACTCATCACCTGCGAATTGTGCGAGAAAAATACCTGGACCCTGAATTTGCTTCATGTTCTACCTTTTATTAATTTAATCTTCAATCTAGATTGATGTTAGACAATAAAAATGGATGCCATTTTTGTGACGATCGACTTGCTGCAACAACGTTTTCAATGAAAGCCATACCGCGAACTGCGTCTACAATACCTGGTGTTTCATCACGGTTTACAGAGGAGCTTTCAGGCGAGTCAAACTCTCTGACCTGTTGCGCAAATTGACGATAAATATTTGCAAATGCCTCTATATAACCTTCTGGATGACCGGCTGGTGTTCGTGTTGCTGCCAATGCTTCATCACAGAAATTCCCTACCCCAGTTCTAATAATCTGACTAGGTTTGTCGTTAAATTTCAACACTAAGGTATTGGGTTCTTGTTGCTGCCATTGCAGACTAGCCTTGGTGCCGTAAATTCGAATATTAAGATTATTCTCTTCACCAACCGCGATTTGGCTTGAAATGAGCACGCCTTTGGCGCCGTTATTAAACTTCAACAACACCGTGCCGTCATCATCTAGGAGTCTGCCAGCAACTACGGGCTCCAAATCTGAACATAACTCAGTAATTTCCAACCCACTGATGGTTTCAGCCAAATTAGCCGCGTGTACACCAATATCACCCATACAACAACTGACACCCGCCTGCTTGGGATCTAGGCGCCAACTCGCCTGTTTGCTGGTTTCATCATCCTTACTTGCTAACCAGCCTTGACTATATTCAACTACTATTTTAGTAACCTGCCCAAGTTCCCCAGCAGC
The DNA here is from genome assembly GCA_947503265.1 of uncultured Alteromonadaceae bacterium. Taxonomy (GTDB): domain Bacteria; phylum Pseudomonadota; class Gammaproteobacteria; order Enterobacterales; family Alteromonadaceae; genus Aliiglaciecola. The sequence continues at coordinate 6,070 of CANNDC010000004.1, read as the reverse complement.
AACCCGATGACGTGCTTCCTTAACCAAAGGGTACCCAGTATAAGTGTGAGTTAATCCATACAATACGGGATTTTTGTCAATGACAGATTTAAGTGCAATTGCTTCGTCTAGCGTAAAAGTTGCAGGCTTGTCAGAGAGCACATGAAAACCAGCTTCAATAGCTGCTTTAGCTACGGGAAAATGTAAATGATTCGGCGTGACGATAGAGACAAATTGCATACGCTCAGATTCGGGCAATTTCGCCTCTTCGCTAAACATAGTTTTAAAATCTGTATAGGAACGTTCAGGTGCAATGTTTAAGGCTTTGCCAGATTCAACACAATTCTCTGGTTTTGAACTAAACGCGCCACAAACGAGTTCAATCTCGCCATCCAAAAATGCTGCACAACGATGCACTGCGCCAATAAACGCGCCTTGTCCACCACCAACCATTCCCATTCTGATTTTATTTGTTGCAACGCTATTGCTCATTTGCCACCTTAAATCGCACACAGTTTGTTAACATTTTGTTTTCAAGTATAGGATTATACGCTTAAAAACGGTATGATTTATTCGGTCAAATATATAACTTTTTCAGCGCCATGGGCTTTTGAGATCCTCTATTCGTGCAGGAGAATAGTCATTGTCAAAATTTTGGGTCGATTCTTTTAGTGAAATTTCCATAAAAAGAATCGTTGATGTTTTTGAACTAATTCCAGACATTTTATTTTGGGTAAAAGATACCGACAGCCGAGTTGTCTATGCGAACAACTTATTTGTAGAGCTGTCTCAGTTCTCAACGCGTGCGCAAATCTATGGAAAAACAGACATGGAATTATTCGCTCCTCATTTGGCGAAGCAATATTTGTTGGATGACAAGCGCGTTCTCAACGGCGAGTTAGTGACCTCAAGACTAGAAATGAACATCACCAAAGAAGGAGAACTCGCTTGGTTTTCAACGTCAAAACGCCCTTTACTAAACGAATCCAATGAAATAATCGGCACTTACGGAATCACCAGGCATTTCCAGAAGTCATCGCAAGCGCTGGATACCTTTGAACCTATCCGAGCTCCCTTGGATTACATTCGAAAAAATTACCAATCGCAAATAAGTTTAAATGACCTAGCCGATGTTGCTCACCTCTCCGTTAGTGCATTGGAACGCCGGTTTAAAAAATATTTATCAAAAACTCCGAAAAAACTCATTAACGAAATTAGGTTAGAAAATGCCCGTCTGTTAGTCATGGAAAGTGATACGCCAATATCTGCGATCGCTTATCAGACAGGATTTAGCGACCACAGTTATTTTACCAAGCAGTTTAAACAGTTGTTTGGAATGCACCCATCACACATGCGTGGCAAAAACTAGGGCGTGCCCTAGTATTTTTCCAATGACTTAAGATACTCAATACTTAAAGGTACTTGTTTCAACACTCTGTCTGATTCATCTTCAATGAAGAAGTACTTGATGCCTTGTTTTTTAGCTTCAGCTACAACCTCGGCTATACCTGTATCACCTTTCCCAAGCACAACGTTTGCATCTGAATACCCTTTTTGATCGAGTTTATTTGGCGTACCATGACGGCGATCTTTAAGATGTAAAGAAGTAAATCTCCCTGGGTATTTCTTTAAAAAACTAACCGGTTCCATACCACCCGTTTTAAACCAAAACACATCCATTTGAAATTGCGCTTCAGTCACATTCTGAATCATATAGTCAAAGATGGTTTCATTTTCATGAGGTAAAAATTCATAACTGTGAGCATGATACTGCAATGTAACACCATGCTCTGCCAGAAGTTTCCCCGCTTTATTAAAAACGTCTACCGCAGCTTTTGCATCTTCAATATCAAATGTACCTTCATGGGGTATCCAATATACTGTGGTAAAACGAGCTCCATAAAACTTAGCTCTGTAAACCGCTGCCATGGGGTTATCACGCACTTCATCAAAGCTTGTATCTGTACTGACAATACTAATATCGTGTTTATCTAGTTCAGATCGCATCTCCTCTACAGTAAAACCATATAAATCTCTGCCACCTTCAACTGTTTCAATTCCCCAATCTTGGATTTGATCTAAAGTTTTAGCAGGATCCTCTGCAAAATGATTGCGTAAACTGTACATTTGCAGGCCCACTTCATGAGCTAAACTAACCGAGGTAAAACCTAAACTAATTAGCAGAATTCCGGCTTTTATATGCTTAGTGAACAAGGTCATTAAATATCTATCCTTTGTGAATAATTTGTTAATCTATGTTAAAGGCAAGTCATATTTCTATGTAGGACAATTTCGGTGATAAGTGCAACTTATTCAGCTATTGATATCATCTCAATTGAAATTTGAGCGTTAGGTAAGCGGTCCTGTTTAAACTATTTTCACGTGGCGAAAGCGAACAGGTTTCGTTATGGTTGCATGTCATTCAGTAGCGACAAACTACTAGACCGGTAAAAGGAATCTAAAAAATGAGACGAGAATTTATACGTTTTTGCAAATTAGCTTGGGCGATTGTGGTGTTAATTGGCTTGTTCTGGACTCCTTTTTTATGGCTATTGGTACTTTTGATACCCATCACCTTGCTCGGTCTTTACGATATGAAACAAGAAAAGCATGCTTTGTTGCGAACATTTCCGGTTGTTGGGCATGGTCGATGGTTAATGGAACGAATAAGGCCTTTCGTCAGACAATATTTCTTTGAATCAGAAACAGGCGGCGCACCTATCAATCGGATGTTTCGATCTGTTATCTATCAAAGAGCAAAAGGACAACTCGACAGCATTCCTTATGGTACCAAAGTAGATACTTCACGAGTGGGATACGAATGGATTGGACACTCAATCGCAGCCGTACACTACGACGACACACAGCCAGAACCACGCACAAAAGTTGGAGGCCCTGACTGCCTAAAACCCTATGAAGCCAGTGTATTTAATATCTCAGCGATGAGTTTTGGTTCGTTAAGTGCTAACGCCATCAGAGCGCTCAATAAAGGTGCCAGTCTCGGCGGTTTTTATCACAACACGGGTGAAGGTAGTGTGAGCCCCTATCACTTGGAAAATGGTGGCGATCTGGTTTGGCAAATTGGTACAGGGTATTTTGGATGCCGAGATCAGGATGGCAATTTTGCTCCACAGATGTTTGCAGATGTGGCAGCAAAACCTGCCATCAAAATGATAGAAATTAAGCTATCTCAAGGTGCTAAGCCGGGTCATGGCGGTATTCTGCCTGCGCATAAAAACACTCAGGAAATCGCCAATATTCGCTCTGTTGAAGTAGGTACACGAGTCGATTCGCCACCTTCACATAGCGCTTTTTCTACGCCCAAAGAAATGATGAAGTTTATTCAACAGTTGCGCGAGCTTTCCGGCGGCAAACCCATAGGCTTTAAGCTTTGTATCGGCAGAAAGAGTGAATTCGTCGCACTTTGCAAGGCCATGGTTGAAACTAAAATCAAACCCGATTTCATCACGGTTGATGGCGGTGAAGGCGGCACGGGCGCAGCACCTTTGGAGTACTCTAATTCAGTAGGCATGCCTCTTAACGAAGCGTTAATTTATGTTTGTGATGTACTCAAAGGCTTTGACTTGAAAAAAGATATTAAAGTGATTGCTAGTGGCAAAGCATTTACTGGCTTCCATCTTGTTAGGAATATCGCCATGGGTGCGGATATTTGTAATAGTGCCCGAGGAATGATGATAGCCCTAGGATGTATACAATCACTGGTGTGTCATACGAATGAATGCCCCACTGGCATCGCAACGCAAGATCCCGAATTAGGAAAAGGCCTAGTTGTTTCAGACAAGTCGCAGAGAATAGCTCGATATCACAAAGAAACCGTCGATGCAGTACTAGACATAGTATCGTCAGCGGGCTTGTCTACCCACACACAATTAAATAGAAGCCATATATTTAGGCGTATTAGTCAGACCCAGATAAAACGATATGATGAAATTTATCCTTCACTCACAGTTGGATGTTTACTAACGGATAAATATCCTGAACAATTCAAACAAGAAATGCAGGAGTCATCACCTGATACCTTTATGCCACAAGTTTATGTGGTCGAGTGTACAGGAGGCCTTGAAGAAAAATCGTCAGTATCCGCATAATTTATTAACAAGGAAACAAAGTGTCAGAAGTAAAACCAATGAAAGTGGCCTTTATCGGTTTGGGTGTAATGGGTTATCCAATGGCGGGTTATCTTGCAAAAGCTGGCCACAAGGTCACTGTGTACAATAGAACCCGATCAAAAGCAGAAAAGTGGATAAAGGAATTTAACGGTGAGCTGGCTATCACGCCAGCTGCGGCAGCAGAAAATAAAGATGTGGTGTTTGCCTGTGTTGGCAATGATGATGATCTTCGACAAGTCACCACAGGTGAACAAGGTGCATTTAGCACCATGAGCGAACAGAGTATTTTTGTTGATCACACCACAACCTCAGCAACGGTAGCCACTGAGCTGGCGAATATTGCTGCTTCAAAGCATATTGGCTTTATAGATGCGCCCGTATCTGGCGGCCAAGCCGGTGCTGAAAATGGCGCGTTAACTGTGATGATAGGTGCATCTGAAGACAACTACGAAAAAGTAACTCATCTTGTCAGCTGCTACGCAAAAATGCATAAACGCCTTGGGCCTGTTGGTTATGGACAATTAACTAAAATGGTTAATCAAATTTGCATTGCCGGGGTTGTACAAGGTTTGTCAGAAGCTCTGCATTTTGCGCAACAATCTGGTCTTGACGGTGAGGCTGTAGTCGAGGTGATATCCAAGGGAGCTGCACAGTCTTGGCAAATGGAAAACCGCGCATCAACCATGTTGAACAATGAATTTGATTTTGGCTTTGCAGTCGATTGGATGAGGAAAGATTTAGGCATTGTATTAGATGAGGCGCGAAACAATGGTTCGCATTTACCGCTTACAGCCCTTGTGGATCAGTTTTATAGTCAAGTTCAACATAACGGCGGTGGTAGATTCGACACATCTAGTCTAATTACCTTGCTAAACAAGGATTAGTTCGAAAAGTTGTGTAAATTGCCAACTTTTCGTAATTCTCGCTATTAATTTAATAATGTAATTCTAGAATTTTTACAATTGCTTTATTAATCAGTATCTTAAAAGTTGGCTCAATATCTGCTCCAGTCTTAATTTTATTATTCATTACTACTAAAAATTTCATTAAGGCTGATCGAAAATGTCTACTTTTACAAAATCTAATGTCGCGAAACTATCTATTGCAATTCTGTTATCTGCCTTCCTGTCTGGATGTATTATCCATGTTGGAGATGGATCAAATAAACGCAGCAAAGGAAATAATAATGTCAGCAGTGTGTTTGGTTCGCTAGAAGTATCATCAGGTAAACAAGTTACCGATGTTAGCTCAGTTAACGGAAGTGTAAAACTCAACGATGATGTCGTCGCTGCTAATGTGGAGTCAGTCAATGGCAACATTGACGTTAAGCGTAATGTTAGTGTCCGAAGTTTGGAAACCGTCAATGGCAATATTTCAGTAGGTGAAGGCTTCAATGCCAGTCAAAACATTGAAACAATAAATGGTAGTATCAACATTAGTCCAGCTTCTTTTGTTGGCAAAAATGTTGAAACAATTAATGGTGACATTGAAATTATCGATGCTGAAGTTAAAGGTAATATCTCTACCCACAACGGCAGCATATTGCTGACTGAACAAACACATGTCCATGGTGATATTAAGTTTTCTCAGAAAAATCGTAAAACAAAACGAAATCGCAATTCATCTATCCCGACACTGAAAATAAAGCAAGGAGCAATAGTTGATGGAGACATCATTTTGGAAAGAGAAGTCCAATTAGATATCGACGACGCCGAGCTGCTTAGAAAAGTGATCTATCGCCAAGATGGAGATAGAGCCTAATTTAAAGTTAGAAATGTCTAATTAATCAAAGGTAATACAGATATCGTTGGTTGGGAAGTTAAAGGAGATTTTAAATCCACGCCGTAAGTTACTTTGCAAAATAGATTTCACCATGTGAATAAGTGTATTAGTTCCGACTAGATCTGACATATCTTCTTGAAAAGTAGAGAGTTACCCGTTTTGATAAAGGTGTCGAATCT
>CANNDC010000003.1 GCA_947503265.1 uncultured Alteromonadaceae bacterium | reverse complement strand
TGGCTCCCCCTCCCCGACTCGAACGGGGGACCTGCGGATTAACAGTCCGTCGCTCTAACCAACTGAGCTAAGGGGGAATCATATTATCAGGTTGAAATTGGCTCCCCCTCCCCGACTCGAACGGGGGACCTGCGGATTAACAGTCCGTCGCTCTAACCAACTGAGCTAAGGGGGACCAGATTTTCAACGGAGCGGAATATTAATGAGCATGAGGGCTGCTGTCAATACAAACTAGCGGGTTTTTTGGAATAACCTAGAAATTGGTCAATTTGTTTGTGCACATTCACAAAATTATACTAAAGTATAGTTGAAATTATGGCGGTCATATTTGTGAAATTTGTCTGTAACATTGCTAAATTTGGTTCTCCATAATAGCGATAAAAAAACTTACCTTTATATTTTTTTGTTATAAATATTCTGTTGATCACTGTCTAAGTAAACAGTAATTTCATCACCCTCAACATGAAAACAGTACCCATAAGGTTAGTGCCGACTTACCTAAATTTTAGTCACATATCTGTAACATACCGCATTTATTAGGGTTTAAGCAGTTATCCACTAATCCTGTGGATAACTGTGTGTATAAGTGCGAATTAAAAGACTTCAGCTAACAGCAAATAAGTCAATACCGAGGAATAAAAAAGTACCAAAAAAATATAAAATTCAATTAAAACAGTTAGATAGGTTTTATATGGTTTTTTTTCAAAATTAGAGTGATATTTTTACCTCAATATGTTTGCTTTGTGGGTTTCTTTAATTTTTTTTTAAAATCAAGCAATAAACTGTTGATAATTCTTATATTATTTTTCTATTACAATATGAATGAAATGTAACATAAGCGAGATGAATTTAGTTTTTCCCTTTTGAGAGCGCGATTAATTGTCGAATTGTAAGTTCAGTTAACTTATAAACCGAGCAACTTACAAAAACTAAATCATTTCAGTAATGAACCTGAACAAAACCTCAACGTAAATAATCATCGTAAAAAATCAATAGTTAACCTTTTTCTTAATAGCCATTTTTAGGCTCATCGCTTAACATGGTAGATTGACCAGAGATGAGTTGTACTTAGTGAGCCAAACTAAAAAATCAAGTAAAAATAATGATCTGCTGAACAGTCCCATTCCTGAGACGCTCAAGAGAATGACATTACCCATGATTGTGGGAATGATAATGTTAATGACATTTGGTTTGGTTGATACTTTCTTTGTCAGTATGCTCGGGACAGAAGCTCTGGCAGCAATTAGTTTTACCTTCCCAGTTACGTTCACCGTAATCAGTCTAAATATTGGCTTAGGTATTGGCACGTCAGCGATTATAGGCAGATTAAATGGGTCGGGGGATACGCTACTCGCCAGAGAGTATGCAACAGGGGCATTGATCTTATCGTTTCTGATGGTCGGTTCTTTGGCGCTGGTCGGTATATTCACTATTGAGCCTATTTTTAAGTTGATGGGCGCAACCGATGAACTTATGCCGTACATACATGACTATATGATTGTCTGGTATGGTGCCGGAATATTCCTCGCTATACCAATGGTTGGAAATAGCGTGTTGCGTGCAGCCGGTGATACCAAAACCCCCAGTATCGTCATGGCTGCAGGTGGATTTATCAATGCTATATTGGATCCAATCTTGATTTTCGGATTAGGGCCTATTCCCGCCATGGGAATACAAGGCGCTGCTTTTGCAACAGCGATTGCTTGGGGGATAGGGCTGGTCTACATACTTTATTTACTTGCGATTAAACGGAAACTTATGCTGCCTAGATTGTTGAACTGGGCAGAAATGAAATTGACAAGTCGAGATATTCTGAAGATAGGATTGCCAGCAGCTGGAGCCAATATGCTTACGCCTATTGCCGGAGGAGTAGTCACTGCTATTGTTGCGGGGTATGGACCTGAAGCTGTTGCTGCATGGGGAGTAGGGAGCCGATTGGAGTCCATAGCCAGTATCCTGGTATTAGCTTTATCTATGTCATTACCGCCTTTTATTAGTCAAAATTACGGTGCAAATCGTCTTGATCGAGTATTAGTTAGTTATCAGTTGAGTATTAAATTTGTGCTCATTTTCCAGCTCATTATTTACGGGATATTGTGCCTGCTTGCGCCTTATATTGCGTCTGTATTTGCCGATGAAAAAACAGTTACTGATTTGATCGTGCTATTTATATATGTGGTGCCTCTTGGCTATGGTCTTCAAGGTATAGTTATTTTGACCAACTCTTCTTTTAATGCGGTGCACAAACCCATTTCGGCACTTGTGTTGAGTGTAATAAGATTGTTTGTATTTTTCGTTCCCATCACTTTTGTGGGGAGTATTTATTATGACCTCCACGGCCTGTTCTGGGGAACGGTTATCGCTAATATTTTAACAGCGATAGTCGCATTTGTATGGTTTAGCAAGAGTAGTAAATTGAGACAGAAAATAAGATTGCCGGAAGGAGACCAAAATCAGTGAGTAGAGGGTTTGAACTAGTTTCGAAATATCAACCTGCAGGAGATCAGCCAGAAGCGATAAAAGCTCTGACCGAAGGGTTGGAAGATGGTTTGGCAGGTCAAACGCTCTTGGGGGTAACCGGATCTGGCAAGACATTTACCATGGCGAACGTCATTTCCAATGTGCAGCGCCCAACGCTTATTCTGGCTCACAACAAAACCTTAGCTGCTCAGTTGTATGGCGAGATGAAAGAGTTTTTTCCGAATAACGCCGTAGAGTATTTTGTATCTTATTATGATTACTATCAGCCGGAAGCCTATGTGCCAAGCACAGACACCTTTATAGAAAAAGACTCCTCTATTAACGATCATATCGAGCAGATGCGACTTTCAGCCACCAAGTCTCTGATGGAAAGACGAGATGTTGTCATTGTTTCTAGCGTATCCGCAATCTACGGTTTGGGTGATCCAAAGTCGTACATGAAGATGTTACTGCATTTGCGCCAGGGTGATTTGATGGATCAACGCGATATATTGCGACGATTAGCTGAATTACAGTACAAACGCAATGATGTGTCTTTTGAACGTGGGACATTCAGGGTAAGGGGGGATGTCATTGATATTTTCCCTGCTGACTCAGAGAAACAGGGCGTTCGCGTTGAACTTTTCGATGAAGAAATTGACAACATCAGGCTGTTTGATCCTCTTACAGGTGCAGTAGAAAAAACCGTTACTCGAACCACAGTGTTTCCTAAAACCCACTATGTAACGCCAAGAGAGAAAATTCTCGCGGCTGTAGAAGATATAAAAGTTGAGCTAAAAGATCGTAAAGAACAGTTAAAATCGGTGCATAAATTGGTTGAAGAGCAGCGTATCAGCCAACGAACACAATTTGATATCGAGATGATGAATGAGCTGGGATATTGCTCAGGAATAGAGAACTACTCTCGTTATTTGTCTGGCCGCGCACCCGGAGAACCACCGCCAACCTTGATTGATTATTTTCCCTCAGATGGTTTGTTGTTTATTGATGAATCCCATGTGACTGTGTCACAAATTGGAGCCATGTATAAGGGCGACCGTTCTCGCAAAGAAACCTTGGTTGAATTTGGTTTTCGTTTGCCATCTGCGCTTGACAACCGACCGCTAAAATTCGATGAATTTGAACAAATTACTCCGCAAACAATTTATGTATCAGCAACACCAGGCAAATTTGAGCTGGAAAAGTGTGCTGGGGATATTGTAGAGCAAGTCGTTAGGCCAACAGGTTTGCTTGATCCTTTGATCGACATACGTCCTGTCGCGACGCAAGTTGATGATGTGATGTCTGAAATCAACAAACGTGTTGAGGTAGGTGAAAGAGTATTGGTAACTACCTTAACCAAGCGCATGTCTGAGGATTTGAGTGATTATTTAGATGAACACGGCATAAAAGTACGTTACTTGCATTCTGATATCGACACGGTGGAAAGAATTGAAATTATTCGAGATCTACGTCTTGGCAAATTCGATGTACTGGTTGGTATCAACCTTTTAAGAGAGGGTTTGGACATGCCCGAAGTGTCATTAGTAGCCATTCTAGACGCTGACAAAGAAGGCTTTTTACGTTCAGACAAATCGCTTATACAAACCATAGGTCGGGCCGCAAGGAATCTAAATGGCAAGGCTATTTTATATGCAGACAGAATTACTGGTTCGATGCAAAGAGCTATTGATGAAACGAAGCGACGCAGAGAAAAACAAGAAGAATATAATCAGATTCACAATGTCACGCCCAAAGCGTTGAACAAACCTATCACCGATATCATGGATGTGGGAGAAGGTAATTCCATTGATGTAGGTAGCAAAGTGAAGTTACGCAAAATCGCTGAGGCTGAGAAGACCTACAAAGCGATGAATGCCAAACAGATCATGGCCAAAATAGCCGAGCTAGAAAAAGAGATGTTCGAAGCCGCCAAAGATTTAGAGTTCGAAAAAGCGGCCAATTTGCGTGATCAAATTGAATTATTGCGTGAGCAAAGTGTAAAACTATCCTAAGGATGATTGATTTAGGCTTAACTTCAGGGAAAAAAATCAGCCAATTTTTAACAATTAATTATTGTAATCAGTGAATTGGTTGCCTAATATGTGGCTAGAGTATTAATATTTATACCTAAAACGGTGCCACTATGTTAAATCGTCTACAAGAATCTGATATTAAGCTTTTACGCGTATTTTATGCTGTTGCTTCCTGTAATGGCTTCACAGCCGCAGAGCCTGTGCTACGCATGCAACGTCCTAATATCAGTGCGGCGATCAAAAAATTAGAAGAGCGCTTAGATTTGGTTTTGTGTCACCGTGGTCGGGGTGGCTTTCAAATGACCAAAGAAGGCGAAGTTGTCTTTCAAGAAACCAAACGTATTTTTAACGCCTTTGATAACTTTGTTTTCAATCTTAAAAGCCTTCACGATGATTATTCAGGCCACATCACCTTGGTGCTTATGGCTGGTTTACCTTTATCCATGCAACTTGCTGTTAGTAAAGCGGTGAAAAGCACGATGAAGAAGTTTGATGATATCCATGTGAATATTCAGACTCGTCTTTACAACGAAGTTGAACACGTGGCGTTATCTGGTGAGTGCCATCTGGTTGTATCAACCTATGACATGGTAAAACCTGAGTCTGTGACATTTCACACTGTGGACCATACCTGTACTGGAAGATTATACTGTGCACCCAGCCATCCATTAGCAAAATACAAAGAAGAGCTGCCAGAAAATATCAATATTGAAGACTTTCCGGCTATCGGTATTTCAGGACTTTCTTCTGCCAACTATATTCAAGATGAAAGCCGTCTTGCTATTCAAACTTTTTCAGATTCATTTGATGGTTGCTTGTCCGCTATCATGACAGGGCAATATGTTGGGCTGTTACCAGATTATATGACCACTGAACAAGGTCGAGGTTTAGGCTTAGTGCCTGTGGGCGGAGGTAAATATTTCGATTTTGCCCATGAACTGTTTGTAATGAACGGCAAAAATACGCGACTCAATCCCGTTCTTAGGCATTGCATTAAAGAACTCAGCTACTTTATTAAAGAAAGTCAAAAACAACCTTAGAGGCAGATTGCGGCCAAATCATAATTTGAATGGTTGCGATTGCCTTCTCGCATCGTTAAGCTACACCCAATTTGCTCCGAATAAATCACAAAGAGTGACCTTTTATCATGTATGAAAATTATTACGGATTAACTTCTAAGCCATTCCAGCTTACACCAGATCCAAGCTTCTTTTTCGCCAGTAAGTGGCATAGAAGAGCGATGTCGTATCTGCAGTATGGTCTTTCCCAAGCTGAAGGTTTTATTGTTATAACCGGTGATATTGGAACAGGTAAAACCACAGTAGCCAATAGTCTACTTGACGATATGGAAGATGATATTTTCGCCGCTCAAATAGTGACACCCAAATTGACACCTGATGAACTTGTCAAAATGGTGGCTTCGAAGTTTTCAATAGATACGACTAATAAGACTAAAGCGGATTTATTGAAAGACCTAGAATCCTTTTTGTTTCAATTGCATAAGTCTGGTAAGAGAGCATTGCTCGTTGTGGATGAAGCGCAAAATTTGCCTTTGGAAACCATAGAAGAGCTCAGAATGTTGTCCAATTTTCAGCAAAAAGGTAAGCCTCTTTTACAAAGCTTCCTATTAGGTCAGGAAGAACTCCAGCCAATTTTGCGCGCGCCCAATATGGAGCAGTTTCGACAGCGAATTGTGGCTTCATGCCATTTAGCACCCCTAACCGATTCTGAAACACAAGAATATATTGAGTATCGTTTGAGTCACGCTGGTTGGGAAGGTGAAAACTTATTATCTGACTTAGCTTACGAGAAGATATTTCAGTTCACTCATGGTGTACCACGAAAAATAAATACCTTGATGGACAGGGTACTTTTGTACGGGTTTTTGGAAGAATTAAAATCGTTAGATGAAAACGCTATCGAAAATGTAGTTAAAGAAGTTTCTGACGAAATGTTTAACCCTGAAGATAAGGTCAGCACTGAAGTAGTTCCTGAAAACTCAGTTACTGATAACAGCGTACCCTCGTCTTCACCAGCGGGTAAAGCTGGTGGGCAGGTAAAAGATGTTGAATACTACAAAGCCATGTTGACAGAACTTACTGACGCACTTGATGATGCAATTAGCCACAAAATTAAACTAACCCGCTATATCGACAAACTTTTAAAAGAAAAATATAAGACTTATGTCAGACTAAAATCTGACGATTAGGGTCTGTTAACCTTTGCTGAATATTTTTATTAAATTTTTATTAATACTAGTGAACTAATAGAAACTGATCTAGTCTATACATGTAGGAGTATAAACTTTACCGTAAAATTGTAGGTGATATCTTCAATGAAAAGGTTAAAACCCGTGTTGCACAGTGGCAGTCACTTGGTAGAAAGGCGCAAAAATAGAAGAATTTCTTATTTCCGCGGGAAATACACGCGTGAAATATATATGCTGGCGTTCGGAGTGTTCACACTGTTGTATTTTATTCTCAAGACACAGGCATAACGTTAAACATCAAATCTCGGAATGGTAGATTAGAATCTATAATTTACTGACAGGCTAATTCTGTTCCCATCGTAATTTCTCTCAAATACAGACGACTTTCTCTCTGAATATCTATAACTTAACGACGTCGATAGGTTGCGGTTGTTCTGATAATTTGCGCTTATTGTTGATGTCCAAATGTCATCTTTGTTGGTAACTTCGTCGGTAAGTGATAGGTTTTCAAAGTTTGTTAATCTGTTGTTCCAACTCACCGCCAATTTGCGGCTAAGAGACATATTTGCTGCAATGGTATAGTTTTCTCTTTGTTCATTTCTGGAACCATCCAAATATTCGGTATCTGCTAGATTAGCGGTGAACGTCAGATTGAGCTTTCTGAATCTATAATTTGTGTTGAACAATAGATTTTTTCTTAAAATCGTTTGCTCGCTTATCTCAGGAACAATAAAGCTCAATGAAGTAAACTCTTGACCAGGTTGTAACTGAAAGTCCAAGGTATCGGGTATAAAACACTCTGTAAAATCAGTGGAGCCAATTGGACAAACAATTCCACCGACTGTCTGATTACTCGCAATTAATCGACTGAAATTAGTGACTTGCTCGTTATAAGAGATGCGAGTCCGAAACTTTCTAATATTATGGTTCAACGAAAAGTTAGCACTTCTGCCGAAAAACCGTCTGCCAAAATTACCGGTAACGGTTGTCCTAGATGAGAAACGCCATCCGAAATTGGTTGCTACAAACTCTTCACGTTGATCGTTGTTACCCGTGCGAGATGAAATGTTGTAGGTAACATCTAAAAATCGGCTTCTGTCTCTAAACCACGAAAGACCTAGTCCAGCAGTTTTGTACTCAACGTTTCTGTTGCCTTCCAGGTCGACATCTGTGCCACCGATAGGGGTAAACTCGTTCTTTTCAAGTGTCCCGGTAGCGACAAGGCGAAGTCGTTTTAATATACCAATGTAAAAATTTCCGAAATAAGATTCGTTGACGGAGTCACGATTTGAAGAGCCGCTAGTTTCTGAATATCGACCAGTTAGGTTCCAATCAACGTACTTGAATACTTTACCTGCTCGAATTGTCGCTGTCAGGTCAGTGTTGGTATTGTTTAAGCCATTGTCTACGCCAGTAGAGAAGCTAGTTTGTCTATCACTTTTGACGTTTGAAACTTTTCCATCCGCAATGAATTCTGCAAAATCAAACCTGTTTAAGGTCAAGTCAAACCCCACTAGATAGGTTTCTGTTTTTGCTAATTCTCTATTGCCAAAAAATTCATCATTAACTAGCGAGTTGGCAGCATTGGTATTCCGGTATGACTGGGCCGCCCGGCCATTCAACTGTAAGACATTTTCGACTATGCTTAAGCGCGTAGATACGTCAAAGTTGGTGAAACTCGAACGGTCATTGCCCAATTCTTCCTCATTGCCAGAGCTGAACTGTTCGATATAAGAATGTCGAATATTGATATTGCTACGAGATTTGCGCGTGGTGTGAAAAGCGCTAAGACTAGGTCTCACCGTAAAGACGTTTGAACTGCGAGATCCTAAGGCCTGAGTGTCGTTATCAGAGACAATATAACTAGCGTTTACACTAGCTGAGAATTCTGTCTTAGCCCTTGCACAGACAGAAAATAATAAACAAAAAAATAGTACAGCAGATAATATTTTCAATTTATCTTCTATCCTTTAGTTTGGACTAATCGTCACTTCCGTAGTAATAACCATAATAGCCATTACCTTCATTTGCACTGCGTTTAGCTTTATTGATAACAAACCCCTTTGCCATATCAGGATGGAGGTGGTCTACGGCTTGAGACAACCTAGTCAGTGTTGTCTTACCTTCTTGCACCACAACAACAGCTTGCCCCGCTAAATTCGCTAATATAGCCGTTTCGTTGATACCCAACAAAGGTGGGCTATCAATAATAACGACCCTATCAGGGTAACGATTAGCAAATTCACTGACCGACTCAAGCATTTTCTCACTCGCCAGTAGTTCAGTCGATAAATGGTGGGACTTACCTGCAGGAATAATTCGCAATGTATCTAGGCTGGTGTGATGAATGACTTCGCTCAAGTCGTCAACTTCACCTAATAGATACTCCATCAGGCCATTTTCAAAGGGTTGGCCAATGGTTTTCATGACGCTTGGGCGCAACACATCTGAATCTACTAAAAGAACCGTTTTATCTTGCTCCAATGCGATACTAAGAGCCAAATTGATAGCAGTGAAGGTTTTACCTTCATTTGGATTGGGACTAGTTACCATCACTATATTGGCATTGTTAAGGGTTTTGGCCAACGGACCAAATGCATTGCTTAATACCTTACGTTTGATTGCTCGGTATTCTTCGTTGATCGTATGGCGGCCAACATTGGAAACAAAACCTTCTTTTTGAACATTTGTGAGAGGAATGAATTTTTCACCCGCAGATTTGCTCTTTTTGCTTTTACTTTCTTCAGGTGTGTAAAGCGGCTCCAAAGGGTCTGGCTTTTGAACAGCGGCTTCAGGCTCAGGGCTTTGCTCAACTTGTTTGTTGGTCGGTGCATTATCGAATGCAGTAGAACTTGTCACTACAGATTCTGTGGCGCGCTCTAACGTACTGGCTTGCTCGTCAGAACTCGTTTCCTCGATAATGGGTTCAATTTTATCTTTCTTTAACGCTTTATTCTTTTGAAGCGCCTTTTCTATCGTGCTCAAATCAAGTTCTCCAAAAGATGAATAGGTAACCTACCAAAGGCAATATCTGCATAAATTAGACCTATGAACAAAACTAAAATTGAGAGACTAGAAGCGGTAAAAACCAGCATTCGTCTTCGTTCGACTTTAGCAATTTCAGCCGCATTTATATGAGACACCTTACCCAGTACCGGAATACCAAAGGCTCCCACTAGCTGACTCGGGCTTAACACAACAGGTTTAATCTGGCTAACTAGAAATGCAATACCAAGCCCAGCACCGAATCCAAGAATCAAGATACCTGTATACATCATGATTCGTTGCGGTCCTGAAGGTTTAGTTGGCAAAGTAGGGGGGTCAATTACCCGAAATTGAACATCATCAGACGTGGCTTCTGCTTTTCTAGAAAGTTCGGCTTGTTCTCTACGGCTAATCAGTTCTAAGTATTTGTCTCTGGTAATTTGATAATCGCGATTCAGCCCTTGAGCTTCAGCTTCAATCTGCGGCACCAGGTCAACAATTCGCTCTAGTTCAGCAATTTTTTCACGGTTTTCTTTAGCTCTCACTTGCAGTTCGGCAACTTGTCCTTCGTACTCTGCTACTGCGAGCTTCAGTTCTTGATAAACAGGGTTTTGATTGACGTTGCCGTACACATTGTAATTTCCAGTCTCTTGCGCAACCGTACCCATTTTTTTGATTTGCTCATCTTTTTGTTCATACAGAGTCGCTAAAAGATTTTGGGTATTGATGACATCAGGGTGGTTCTCAGTGTATTGAATCAACAATTCACCTAATCTATTTTCTAATGCTTCAATTCTGCCATCGTATTGCGTACTGATGGTGGTGGATGCGCCACCTCTAGAATCTGGCGAGACAAGACCGAAAATAGGTGATTCACCGCTTAACTGAGCTCTAGCAGCCGTTAATTTTGAATTGAGTTCCAATAGACGAAGTTCGGTTGCTTCCAACTGGCTAATTTGTCGTTGAAGTTGGCTGTAGTAATCAGTACTTGAACCAGGAGCTCTATCTATTCTAGATACTTTAAAATCAGCAAGACGTTGTTCTGCCTCTTCTAGACGCTGCTCATACTCTTCTATCTGACGGTTAATAAACTCTTCTGCAGAGTCACCACTTTGACGATTTTTACCTAATGATGACTCAACAAATTCGTTTAGCGTTATTTGAACAATTTTTTGTGATAATTCAGGCGTATCAGATGTATATCTGATCGTGTAAATATTACGTTCACGCGTACTGCCAATTTTTATATCTTTGCGCATACCCTCAATCAGCTCATCCATTTCGGCTTGAGTCGTGACAGTGATATCCAAATCCGCTTCGCGGGCAATTTTTTCTAAATTTGGGCGGCTCAGTAGCGTTTGCGCAACTAAACTAACCTGATCACTAGCATTGTTATATACGGCCAAACCTCTTAACAGAGGTCTGAGTAAACTGCTGGTGTCCACAAACAGCCTTGCGGACGAATCATAAGTATCTGGTAAGCTAGCTACATATGCCCAACCAATAGGGCATATCAACCAAGTAGATACAATAATATATCTCTTTTTGATCCAAACACCTTTTACATAGGTGAAAATTTGGTCAAGAGCGTCTTGAATTCCTAACATAGATAAATCTGCTAACCTTTAGTCAAATTACGGCCAATAGGCGGCTTAGAACCATGCCTCTGGTATGATCAAAATATCGCCGGGAAGTATATCAACATTTGCAGATATGTCCCCCTCTTTAATAAGCGTATCAAGAAGAACTGAATATTGTCTCTGCACTCCGTCAACCACGCGGATAAGTTTAGCACCATCGCCATTGGCATATTCGGTTACACCGCCAACCTGAATCATCAGATCCAACAGAGTCATATCCTCTGAATAATTGACGGCTCTTGGTGAAGAAGCTTCACCGATAACTCTAACTTGCTCACTAAAAGGGCCGTTGAAGCCCGAAACACTTACTGTCACAATTGGATCACGTATGTACTTGCCTAATTCTTCCTCTAGATCTCTAGCGAGAGCGGTTGGCGTTTTTCCAGACACAGGAATGTCTTCCACTAACGAAGTCGTTATCATGCCATCTGGTCTGACCAAGAAAGATCCTGAAATGTCTGGATTTCGCCAAACAAAAATTGAAAGACTATCGCCTGGGCCGATAAGATAATTGTAGTTATCTATATTAGTTGTCAGCGATGCTCGTGTTGTGGCTTCGGGTAATCCCGAGGTGTTTGAGCAACCAGTAATCCATGCGGTTATCAAAAAAACTAAGGTTAGTTTTGCCCACTTAATTGCGTTCATAAACGTCTTTCCTATCAAAACTGAAACAAATGTAGCAATCTTGCCATTTACCCGAGCGTTATATTCTCTATAATGGCAGCCCAGAAAAGTTAGTCTATCTCAATTCAGTAAATTAGCATATGATAAATTTCTTAATTAAATCCAAAGGTAAGGGTTAATGGCAGCGACCAATAATAAGCAAAACAAACGGTCCAATGCTCTCGTTCTTACAGAGGCAGTGATTGTTTCATATTCGGCCTATCTGGCCAATTTTCTTATCGTCAATTTACTTGGCGTTGCTCCTTCCAGTTTATTAAAACTAGCAGCAAATATTGGACTAATGACGTTTCTGGTTTTGGTTTTTTCTTTGTCTGTTGGATTGTATGAAGCCAAACTTCGAGAAACCTTCCGTGGCATCATAAGGCGCATTTTTGTTAGCCTGGCGCTGACTTACTTCGTTGTGGAGGTGTTCACAGCGACCATGTTTGAAGAGCTACGAATGCATTCGTATTTTCTTCCTGTTGCGGCTGGCATGGTTATTCTTTCTCTGGTGACTTTTCGGTATTTTACTAACCGATTAGGGCTTCTTGGATTAGGACGAACTCGCATCGTTGTTATCGGCGCAGGGGAGCGAGCAGTCATTATTGAGAAGCGAATGAGACGCGATGTTGACCGTCTTGGATTCGAGCTTTTGGGATTCATTCCTATACCTGGGGATAATCGTGAAGACGGAATACGCAACGAACGTTTGGTCCACTTAAAGATAGATGAGAGCTTTAGGAACTATGTAATCGACAATGAAATCGATGAAATTATCATTGCATGTGACCAAAGAAGAGGGACTTTACCCATTGATGTACTCTTCGATTGCCGTCTTCGTGGTATCGAGATTACCGACCTTCTTGACTTTATGGAGCGTGAGACGGGTCAAATTGTGGTTAATTTAATGTATCCAAGTTGGGTGGTTTACTCGAACGGTTTTAATTCACAAAACTATTTGAGAGATTTATTGGAGTACGGCATCAATGCCGTTGTCGCAACCATAGTGTTGTTTTTCACTTGGCCATTCATGTTACTAACGGCGATTATCATTTGGCTCGACGATGGTAGGAAAACAGGTACATCCGTATTCTATGAACAAGAACGTGTGGGATTGAACGGTAAGTTGTTCAAAATAGTTAAATTCAGGTCAATGCGCCCCGATGCTGAAAAAGACGGTGCAAAGTGGGCGAGCAAAGATGATAATCGTGTCACACGCATTGGCCACTTCATCCGAAAATATCGAATTGACGAGTTGCCGCAACTTATGAATATATTTAGAGGCGAGATGGCCTTTATCGGTCCTCGTCCAGAAAGACCTGAGTTTGTGGAACAATTGATTCGTGAAATTCCGTATTACAATCAACGTCATAATGTGAAACCAGGACTGGCAGGATGGGCGCAACTCAACTACCCTTATGGCGCTAGTGTCGAGGATTCGATGGAAAAGCTGAAGTTCGACCTCTATTACGTTAAACACCAAAGTTTATTGTTAGATATGTTGATTTTGATTCGCACCGTAGAAGTGGTGTTGTTTGGTAAAGGAAGATAAGGTGACGAAACACCCAGCATTAAATGCGATGACGGTCGATGTTGAAGATTTTTTCCACGTGTCAGCATTCGACTCTATTATTACTCCAGACCAATGGCACGAATATCAGCCTAGAGTTGATGCTAACACAAGAAGATTGTTAGACGTGTTCGCGAGGAATGATATTAAGTCGACTTTTTTTGTCTTAGGTTGGGTTGCTGAGCGTTATCCGGAACTAATTAAAGAAATACATTCTCAAGGTCATGAGATAGCTAGCCATGGTTACTCACACAAACGTGCTTACCGACAAACTCGAGACGAGTTTGTTGCTGACGTAAGCCGCTCAAAAAATCACCTTGAAGACTTAATCGGCGACAAATTAATTGGATATCGGGCACCAAGCTTCTCCATCGGATACGATAATGAATGGGCTTTTGAAGTATTAGCAGAATTAGATTTTAAATATAGTTCCAGTACTTACCCAGTGAAACACGATTTATATGGGACGCCTGATTGGCCCAGATTTGCCTACGAGAGACCAGAAAAAATCATAGAAATTCCTATTCCGACGCTAAAAGTACTTGGGAAACAAGTTCCAATTGGCGGCGGTGGCTACTTTAGATTGTATCCTTACAAACTTACCCAAAAGCTGATAAAACGATACCTGCATCAGGAAAAGCAACCCTACTCGTTTTATTTCCACCCTTGGGAAATCGATGCAGAACAGCCTCGTCTTAAAAATGCGCCCCTAAAATCTCGATTTAGACACTATATCAATCTAGATAAAACAGAGAGTAAACTTGAGAGACTGTTGAAAGATTTTCAATGGTCAACGATGAAAGACGTTTATGGAGTAGAGTAGTGACGGCAACTTATCAGACGATAAACCTAGGAAGTGATAAGCTGCAAAATGCCCTTTGGGACGATTTTGTCAACGACACCCAGTCAGGCACATTTTTTCATTTGAGCGGATGGAAGCGGGTCATTGAAGAAGTTTACAAGCATAAATGCCACTTTATATATGCTGTCAGTCAAGAAGATAACGCTGAACAAAAAAGTATTTTGGGTGTGTTGCCATTAGTTGAGCAAAAGAGCCTTTTGTTCGGCCATGCACTTATTTCCACGCCTTTTTGTGTCTACGGTGGTGTGGCATCAGATTCTGATGATGTGACGACCTATCTTGAAAATGAAGCCATTCGAATAGCCAATGAATTGGGTGTAGATTACCTCGAATTGCGTTATCCGTTTGCTCGAAACAATCCAAAATTAACAGAAAAATGTGCTCACTCAACCTTTGGTTGTGAACTGGCTGAAAGTGACGATGCTATTTTGGCCGGTATCAAGAAAAAACAAAGGGCCGTGGTACGCCACTCTTTAAAAAATGAGCTTTCATGGCGAGCAGATGGTGACGTTGATACCGCATATGATGTCTATTCGGAGAGTGTTCGAAATTTAGGTACTCCGGTGTTTCCCAAACGCTATTTTGCAGCGCTGAAAAACGAGTTTGGCGACCAATGCGATGTATTAACGGTTGAGCATCAAGGGCGTCCCGTTTCTTCTGTTTTAAACTTTTACTTCAAAAAACAGGTGCTGCCTTTCTATGGCGGTGGGTTACATGCAGCTCGCGCATTAAAAAGTAACGATTTTATGTACTACCAGTTAATGTGCCACGCTAAGAATAATAAAGACGCGGAGTTTTTCGATTTCGGTCGCAGTAAAGATGACTCCGGAGCATACAAGTATAAGCGTTCTTGGGGGATGGAGCCTGTCGCTTTGTACTATCAATTTCACTTGGTCAATGCAGAAGCATTACCTAATTTAAGTCCGAATAATCCCAAATACCAATTCTTTATCAAAATGTGGCAAAAATTACCTGTCTGGCTAAGCCGTAGCATAGGTCCTTATCTTTCAAAGTACCTTGGTTGATAAAGTATGCAGAAAGAGCCGTTACTTTTTCTAAGTCACCGTATTCCTTATCCGCCTAATAAAGGCGATAAAATTCGCTCTTTTAATATACTCAAAGCATTAAGCCAAGATTTTGATATCTATCTTGGTACTTTCATCGACGACCCATTCGATTGGAAGTTTGTTGATGAATTGGATAAATATTGTGTGCAGAAGTATGTGCTTGGTCAGAATAAATTTTTGTGCAAGGTGAAGGGACTTAAAGCCTTTTTTACCAACAAGTCTATTTCTGAGCCCTATTACCAAAGTGAAGCAATGCAATATTGGGTAAATCAAACCGTTTCACAAAATAGTATCCGAAATGTCTTCGTCTACTCTTCAGTGATGGCACAATTTACGCTGAATTTGTCCAAAGACGACTATTATCAAGTCGTAGATTTTGTCGATGTCGATTCTGATAAGTGGCGTCAGTATTCTGAAAATAAGTCTGGAATTGCTAAGTGGGTTTACGGACGAGAATATAAAAAGTTACAGGCATTTGAGAATAGGGTCGCAAATCATGTGCAGCGATCATTGTTTGTGTCCGATCCAGAAGCAGATTTATTTAAATTGCAATTGGATTCTTCCCTGCATCATAAGGTTAGCGGGATGCTAAACGGCGTGGACACCGAATATTTTAACCCTGAAAATGTTGATACCGAAATTACACCAGAGAAAGAAAGTCCTCAGCTTGATGTGGTGTTCACCGGTGCCATGGATTATTGGGCAAATATCGACGCAGTGATATGGTTTGTTGAAAATGTTTGGCCGAATATTAGAAAAGAAAAACCTCAAGCGGGCTTATATATTGTTGGTGGTAATCCGAGCAGCAATATACAGGCGTTGGATGGTAAAAATGGCATGGTTGTAACGGGGCGAGTGGAAGATATTAGACCCTACATTAAACAAGCTAGAGTCATAGTCGCGCCATTACAAATTGCCAGAGGCATTCAGAATAAAGTACTGGAGGCACTATCAATGTGTAAGCCAGTCATTGCTACTTCAATGGCTATTGAAGGTATTGAGGCGCGTACTGATAGTATTCAAGTTGTTGATGATCCAGATGAAATGAAAGCCTTTGTTTTGGCTTACCTTGACACTCATCAACAGGCACCTGAAAATCGAAAGTGGATATTGGACAATGTTCAATGGTCTGCAACCTTATCCGAATTACCTAAACTATTTGAGATGGCACCATGACGTTTTTTAAAAGTAGTATTTTTAAATATTTAAGCCTGTGCTTTTTAGTTTGGGTGGCAATTTTTTACGTTAGCATTGAATCGACAGTGGCCATCTGGTTGCGCTCAGAAACGTTTGCTCATTGTTTTATCATTTTGCCTATTTGCTTGTACTTAATTAAGCAAAAGTGGGCGCAATTAAATAATGCACAGCTTAAACCCTCGGCGCATGCTTTATTGATAGCTATTCCAACGCTTGCTATTTGGTTGTTTGGAAACCTAGCCCAAGTTTTAGTCATTGAACAACTTGCGACCTTTGCCATGTTACCTATCATGATTTGGAGCCTACTCGGTAACCAAGTCGCTCGCATTTTGCTCTTTACGTCGTTCTTTTGGCTATTTAGCGTGCCCGCTGGCGAGTTTCTGATTCCCCATTTGCAAGAGCTGACCGCAGACATTACGGTTTGGTCTTTGCAGCTAACTGGAATTCCGGTTTACAGAGAAGGTTTATACATAGCAATTCCAACCGGTCTATTTGAGGTCGCTGTAGCTTGCTCGGGAATTCGTTACTTAATCGCCTCATTCACCCTTGGAACTCTGTTTGCTTACTTAAATTATAATGGATTGAAAAAACGCGTTATTTTCATCCTATTCTCCATCGTATTGCCGCTTTTAGCGAATGGTATCCGAGCCTATGGAATCGTCATAATTGCCCATCTGTCGGACATGAAATATGCAACCGGAGTTGATCATCTCATTTATGGCTGGGTATTTTTTGGTGTTGTCATTCTCATCATGTTTACCATTGGTGGTCGTTGGGCTGATCCTTTGCCTGCTAAAGTAGAGCAGGTTAACCCCAATGGTTCTGAACTCAAAATAAAGGGTGCGGCAATGCCAATTGTCGCTATCCTAGTTTTATTAACGTCCACTCTTTTATATAAATCAGCTTTCGAAAATCTTGAAAGTGATTTCACGCCTTCGCTTGATGTCGTGTTCGATGATTCTCAAACCATGAGGGATGATAGTTGGCTGCCGATCTTCGTCAATCCGACAAAACAAGTCGCGGCCAGTGAAGATGGATTTGACTATTTCTATGCCTACTACAATGCCAACATTCAAGGCCGAGAGTTAATCAATGGCGCGAACCACTTATACAATATTGAGCGTTGGTCTATCGTTACTAGCCAAGTAAAAGAGAATTATCGTATTGTTGAAATTATAGATAATTTTGGTCAGAAAAGGCTGATGGCGTACTCTTATGTCACGCCTTGGCACATGACGCATAAGTCGATAGAAATAAAACTAACTCAAGCCATTCAGGCTGTTCTTGGTCAGCCGCAAACGGGCTATTTGCTGGTTGTGTCAAAAGGTATTAAAAATAAAGAAGACGCAGAGTTACTTAAAAAACGAGCTCATCAAGTGTTTTCAATTGATTTAAAGCAGACTTTGGCGACAAATGACTAAGACCCATATAATGCATATCATCCATCGATTTGACACTGGTGGTTTAGAAAATGGGGTGGTCAACTTGATCAATCATCTTGATGAAAAAGACTATCGCCACAGCATAGTGACGCTCAAAGGGTTTAGCGAGGCATTTTGTGCACGTGTAAAAACAGACAATACGGCTTATTATGACCTTGAAAAAGGTGACGGCAATGATCCGAAAATTTTTCTCAAGTTACGCAGGCTGATTAAGCAACTTCAACCAGACATTTTACATACCAGAAATACGGCAACTATAGAAAATCAATTGATCGGTTGGTGGTGTCGAGTTCCTCTAAGAATTCATGGGGAACATGGTTGGGATGTAAATGACATGCATGGTCAAAACAAGAAATATCAGATGTTACGCAGAGTTATGCGGCGTTTTATTCAACAGTATATTGGTCTGTCTACAGAGGCTATTGGCTACTTAGAGAATACCATTTCGGTCCCTAAAGATAGAATTCATCATATTTGCAATGGAGTCGATATCTCGAAATTCGCGCCATCTGCAATACACAATCATGGGGACGAACCGAATTCATCGGCTTTTCCCAACGATGTTATTGCTGAAAACAATATCGTATTTGGTACGGTCGGTAGATTGGCAGAAGTCAAAAATCAAACGTTTTTAATGGAAGCCTTTATTCGATTGGTTGAAACGCATCAAGAACAGGCAAGCAAGTTGCGACTAGTCATCGTTGGTGATGGAATATTAAAACCAAAGTTACAGGAAATGGCTAGGGATGCAGGTATCTCCGATCAAGTTTGGCTCGCAGGGAATCGTAGCGATATTCCGGCATTAATGGCAGGAATGGATGTCTTTATTTTGCCGTCTTTAGCTGAAGGTATTTCAAATACGATCTTAGAAGCTTCTGCTAGTGGTTTGCCGGTTATTGCAACGCGAGTTGGGGGAAATCCAGAGTTAATAGAGCCAACACTTGCATCCAATCACTTGGTCGACGTGGGCGATACTTCAGCTTTAGTGGCGGCCATGGCTCAGTATTTGGAAGATCCAGAATTGCTTTCAAAAAATGGCACACTAGTGCGAGAACATTGCGTAAATAATTTTAGTATCGATACCATGGTGAATAAGTATCACCAGCTTTATCAAACAGTTAGCGGTTAAGGAAATAAACGATGTGTGGAATTGCGGGAATTTTTCATCTTTCTGATCAAACTCAAATTGATGCAGACTTAATTGCCCAAATGAATGACAGACAGATTCATCGCGGACCGGATGCCGGTGACTACTTTTTTGATCCAGGTGTTGCCTTAGCGCATCGCAGATTATCGATTATTGACTTGGAAGGTAGTCCTCAACCTATGTTGAGTGCAGACAAGCGAGCATGCGTGGTCTTCAATGGCGAAATATACAATTTTAAAGAGTTACATAAAGAACTCAGTGACAAAGGCTATGCCTTCAATACGCATGGAGATACTGAAACGATTCTAAACGCCTACCTAGAATGGGGCGAGGAATGTGTTCATAAGTTGAGAGGCATGTTTGCCTTTGCCATTTGGGATAGAGAGAAGGAAACGTTATTCATGGCAAGGGATAGAATGGGCATAAAACCCTTCTTCTATTCGCTGCTTCCAAATGGCGAGTTTATTTTTGGTTCTGAGCTAAAAGTAATCATGGCTCATCCTTTGTTCGATAAAAAACTCAGAAACACTACCATTGAAGACTACTTTACCTTTGGTTACATACCTGAACCCCATACTATTTTTGAGAATGCTTACAAATTATCACCGGGCCACAAGCTGACTCTTAGAAAAGGCGACAAAGGTTTGTCCGAACCGGTCGAGTACTGGGATGTGCCTGTCAATAAATACCAAGCCTTGTCCCAATCTGAAATCGACGAACAAATTATTGAAAAGTTGAAGGAAGCCGTTGATATTCGCATGGTTGCAGATGTACCCCTAGGTTCGTTTTTATCTGGTGGTGTAGACTCTAGCGCGGTGGTTGCACTCATGTCACAGCTACAGGATGATCCTGTCAATACATGCGCTATTGGGTTTGATGTCGAAGCGTTTGATGAGACAGACTATGCACAAATGGTCGCTGATCGATATAAAACCAACCATAGAGTAGAAACGGTTTCTCAAGACGATTTTGACCTAGTGGACCACCTCGCGCACCTTTATGACGAGCCCTATGCAGACAGTTCTGCGATCCCAACTTTTAGAGTGTGTGAACTAGCCCGTAAACACGTAACAGTAGCGCTTTCCGGAGATGGTGGAGACGAGTTGTTTGCAGGATATCGTCGCTACAAAATGCACCAAGCAGAAGAAAAAGTACGCAGTATGTTGCCTCTTGGGTTACGTAAACCCTTATTTGGACCACTAGGTAAGATTTATCCTAAGATGGATTGGGCACCTAAATTTCTGCGCGCTAAAACCACCTTTCAATCAATGGCAATGGATACGGTTCAGGGCTATCACAATTCCATGTCAATACTCAGAGCCGATGAACGCGCAAAACTGTTCTCCAATGAATATCAATCTAGTTTGAATGGCTACTCTTCATTGGAAGTATTCAGAAAATACGGCGACAAAGTACAACATTTAGACCCAGCGAAAATCGCACAATACATTGATATGAAAACCTACCTGGTTGGCGATATCTTGACCAAAGTGGATAGAGCGTCCATGGCCCATTCATTGGAAGTACGGGTGCCAATTATCGATCATAAATATGTAGAGTGGGCGTTTAACGTGCCTTCATCGCACAATATCGAAAGAGGTATAGGCAAGTATTCATTAAAGAAAGCCCTCGAACCGCATCTTCCACATGACGTGTTATACCGTAAGAAAATGGGATTTGCTGTTCCCTTAGATAGCTGGTTCAGAGGGCCACTCAAAGAACGACTGTTCGACGGAATATTGTCTGATCGCATGGTTAACTCAGGGTATTTTGATCCAAAACAATTACGAACACTGATTGACGATCATTTGTCTATGCGCAGAGATAATAGTGCACCTTTATGGACATTGATGATGTTTGAATCGTTTTTACGTCAAAACAAGGCATAGTTTATGAAAATCATGCACGTTCTTGATCATTCAATCCCATTGCACAGTGGTTATACGTTTCGAACGCGTTCTATATTGAATCAACAGCGTGCACGAGGCTGGGAAACTTGTCACGTCACCAGCGCAAAACAAGGCATCTGCGAAAATGCGTTCGAGGAAGTCGATGGGTTAGGGTTTTATCGAACAACCCCGCCAAACGGCTTTAGTAGTAAATTGCCGGTGTTAAATCAGTTGTCGTTAGTCAATCCTCTGCGAGATCGTATGTTAGAAGCGATCGAAATTGAGAAACCCGATGTATTGCACGCCCATTCGCCGGCACTCAATGGATTAGCCGCATTAAAAGCAGCCAAGAAAACAGGCTTGCCTTTGGTATATGAGATCAGAGCGTTTTGGGAAGATGCTGCGGTTGATCATGGTACATGCAAAGAAGGTGATCTTAGATATCGATTAACTCGAAAAATGGAAACTTTTGTAGTCAATCGCGCTGATGCAGTGACGACTATATGTCAGGGATTACGCCAAGACTTGCTGGCCAGAGACGTGCCTGAAAATAAGATTACGGTTATTCCCAATGCGGTGAATATTGAACAGTTTGATTTGATTACTAGTAAGAATCAGCAGTTGCAAAAGGAATACAATTTACAAGATAAAACTGTTTTAGGGTTCTTAGGTTCTTTTTACGCTTACGAAGGCCTCGATTTGCTTGTTGAATCCTTACCTAAAATTATCGAATCGATACCAAATGTTGTGTTGCTTCTGGTTGGTGGTGGGCCACAAGAAAACAATTTGCGAAATCAAATAGCGCAACTTGGACTTGAACAACACGTAATTATGCCGGGCAGAGTTCCCCACAATATTGTCGGCGATTATTATAGTCTTGTTGACTTACTGGTCTACCCCAGAAAACCAATGAGATTGACTGAGTTAGTGACTCCGCTAAAACCCCTCGAAGCGATGGCGCAGGGCAAAATTGTACTTGCCTCTGATGTTGGTGGGCACAAAGAATTAATCGAACATAATCATAATGGCTGGCTTTTTAGAAGTGGGGATAGTGAAGATTTAGCAAAGCAAGTCGTTAACCTATTTACCGACACGTCGGTTCAAGCAGAAAAGTTTGCAACCGTCATCAAAAATGGGCGTCACTATGTTGAGCAAGAACGAAATTGGCAAAATTCTGTCGCCAACTATAGTTCGATTTACGAGCAATTAACCAATGTTTGAATCATTGAAGGGCATTAAAGTTTTACTCGTGGGGCCAATACCGCCTCCTGCCGGAGGAATGGCAAATCAAACTCGGCAGTTAGGTGTATTGCTCAGGCAATCGGGCGCGGAAGTTTCTCTAGTCGCTGTCAACCGGCCTTATTCTCCACGATTTATCGGCAGAATTCCGATCGTTCGTGCTTTTTTTAGGCTCATTCCTTACTTTTTTGATTTATATAAACAGATAAAAAAAGCCGATGTTGTTCATTTAATGGCGAATTCAGGCTGGTCTTGGCACCTCTTCGCAGCTCCTGCTGTTTGGACTGCTCACTTCCTTAAAAAGCCGATTTTGGTGAATTACAGAGGAGGGCATGCGGAACCTTTTTTTGCAAAATCATGGAGAACAGTTAATGCCTCGTTGAAACGAGCTAGCCACATCATTGTCCCTTCCCCTTATCTGAAAGATGTGTTTGCCGAGTACCATAAGACAGCCGATGTAGTGCCCAATGTTTTAGATGAATCCTTATTTTTTCCTAAAGAGCAGGACCAGATTAAAAGTCAGGCTTCACCAATAAGGCTGCTTGTTACTCGAAATTTAGAGCCCATTTACGATATCCCCTCCGCCATTCATTGTTTAGCTAGCATTATGCAGGTACATCCAGATTCTCGGCTTTTTATTGCCGGTAGCGGCCCAGATTATGATTCCTTAGTTAAGTTAACTGAAACCCTTGGTGTAGCCGAAAATGTAGACTTTTTAGGTCGACTAGACAGCAATCGAATTGCAGAACTTTACCGTGAATCAGATTTCTTGATCAATCCGAGTACTGTTGATAACAGCCCAAATTCAGTCATCGAAGCCCTTGCATGTGGAGTTCCAGTGATTACCACTAACGTCGGCGGCATCCCCAGACTGGTAACTCATCAACATGACGCCATTATGGTAGAAGCTAGACAACCAGAAATGCTCGCAAACGGCGTTTTCCAGTTGTTGAAAGATGAGGATAAACGTCAATTACAGGTCGAAAATGGCTTGAAAACGGCGCAACAGTTTTATTGGTCGAATGTCAGTAGTAAGTTACTTGATGCTTATAATCAGGCTCTTCAAAATTTGGAGAAGAAATAACATGTCTTTGTATACTAAGCTTGTATCCAAGTTGTTTTTTCCTTTGCATGAAAAGCTAAAGCATCATGATACGGTTGCTATTCGAAAGTCATTAGAACAAAGCCAGTGGCAAAGCCCCGCAGAATTGAAAGCAGACCGAGATAAGCGATTTCAACAATTCATTGCTGACATTGTTAAAAATGTGCCTTACTACGCTGAATTATTTAAACAGCATTCCTTGACCCCTGCTGATTTTAACCGGGCAGAAGACTTACCCAAGCTTCCTTTTTTGGATAAGGCGACAATCACGGATAACTTTGACAAGCTGAAGTCAGAGACTGCCGGACCATTGAGCCGATTTAACACCGGCGGTTCAAGTGGCAAGCCTCTGGTCTTTCTGCTTGGTAATGAGCGTGTTTCACATGACGTTGCCGAAAAGTGGCGAGCTACCCGTTGGTGGGATGTGGATATTGGTGATAAAGAGATTGTTGCATGGGGCTCTCCTATTGAACTCGGTGCTCAAGATAAAGTAAGACTGATTCGAGACAAATTGTTCCGCTCAGAACTTATTCCTGCTTTTGATATGACCGAAGAAAAAATTCTCGGCTTTATTCATAAGATAAAACAAGTACGGCCTGCCATGCTATTTGGCTATCCTTCGGTGTTTGATCTTTTAGCCAAGACTGCAGCGCAACGTAATATCAAAATGGATGATTTGGGTATAAAAGTCGCTTTCGTGACGTCGGAACGTCTTTATCCATATCAAAGAGAAAATATTGAGAAGGTATTTGGATGTCCAGTTGCCAATGGCTATGGTGGCAGAGATGCGGGCTTTATTGCCCATCAATGTCCAAGCGGTGGCATGCACTTATCCTATGAAGATATCATTGTGGAAATCGTAGATACTAAGGGGGATTTAGTGCCTAATGGCCAGTCTGGAGAGATTGTGGTTACTCACTTAGGTACTTCAGAATTTCCGTTTGTGCGATATAAAACAGGTGATATCGCTGTGATGTCTGATGAGCAATGTGCTTGTGGGCGGGGCTTGCCCATGCTCGAATCAATAGAAGGCAGAAGCACTGATTTTGTAGTAGCAGCAGATGGAACCATTTTACATGGCTTGTCCTTGATCTATATTTTACGCGATATGCAAAGCGTAGAGGCGTTTAAAATTATTCAGGAATCAAAACAACAAACCCGTGTGCAAGTTGTAGCAAAGTCGGGGGAGGTTTCTGCCGAAATGACGGAATTAATTGTGCAGGGATTTAAAGCTAGATTGGGTGACCAAGTTGATGTAATTGTCGAATCGGTGGCCGAAATAGCGGCAGAAAAATCAGGCAAATATCGATATGTTATTAGCAAGGTGGACATCTCATGATTGATAGCTTGTATCTCTTAGCAGATATAATATGCATTTGTTATGTCTTTTGGTGGTCAAATAATCAGGAAGAAGATTAGTGCGCGATCTACTGTTAGTCGGATTCCTATTTTTCGCTATCTACTATAGCTTTAAACGTCCTTGGATAGGAATGGCTGCTTGGGTTTGGATTGCACTCACAGCACCGGCAAAATGGACATTCGGATTCTCCAGTAGCTTCCGTCTCAATTTAACTATTGTTGCGATTACTGTTATTTCTTATGCGTTTGTTCAAAAGTACAAACACTACAAGTTTAATCCGCTCACCTTTTGGGTCGTGTTGTTTGCCTTTTTTACCCTACTCACCACGGCAACCAACCAAACCTCTTATTCCCAATATGTTTGGGAATATTGGAATCAATTCATTAAAGTAATTTTACTCTTCATATTCATCACCTTGACGGTACACAAACGCCTGCATGTGAACACCATTGTATGGGCTATCGTGCTTTCTGTATCCTCTTATGCAGCAATGGAGGCTTGTAAGTTCTTTATCTCCGGCGGTAGTCACAGAATAACCGGTAAAGCGGGTATCATCCAAGACAGAAATGACCTAGCCGTTGCGATTAACATGTGTATCCCCCTTATCATTTACCTACGGCATGTCACAGAAAATATATTAGTGAAAAAGGGCTTATTGGTTCTGATTATGCTCAACATTGCGGCGATTATCGGGACTTATTCTCGGGGCGGATTCATTGGATTGATTCTACTTGGTGCCGCTTTTTGGTGGATTTCTGACAGAAAATTACTCTATGGCATTCTTGCGGCAATCGCTATTCCGTTGTTTTTTGCTTATGCTCCGGGCGAATGGAAAGAGAGGCAAAATACGGTGTCAACCGCGGCTACTCAAGACGGCTCCTTTATTGGACGGCTTTGGGCATGGAAAATTTCAACCATGATAGCGTTGGATTACCCACTCACGGGAGGTGGGTTCCATGCGGTTAAAGATAGATTCTTGTGGGGACGATACGCACCCTTTACCCCAGGATTTGGCCCAATCGAAACACCACCCATCCCAGATGGCCTGCGGCCAAAAGCGGCGCACAATATTTATATGCAAGTCTTGGGTGATCACGGATTTGTTGGATTATTTATTTATCTGATGATTTTGTGGAAGACATTTACAATCAATCTGAAAAATAGAAGGTGGGCGAGGGATAATAATAAACCCTGGTTGATACAATTTTGTGGTGCAGTTAACCTCGCGCTAGTGGGGTACGGAGTGACAGGAAATAACGTGAGTTTGGCTTACTTTGATTTGCTCTATGCGTTTGTAGGATTAGTGGCCTCAATATCGATTCACATCGCTGTCGAAAAGAAAGCTGTGGTGGATGCAACAGGCAGAAGTAATTTAAATAACGTAGTCACTTGATGTGATTAGTATTTTGTAAAATAAAAGGCTCAGGTTTAATGAACAAACAAATTTTACTCGCTGGTGGATGTCTACGACCCAATGGTTTCGAATTGGGTGAGGGAAAGTATTACCATAGCGCTCGTCTAGTGAAATTAGATACAGTCACTGGACAGTTTGAGGTGGTTCTACAGAAAGACGAAGGCGGCGAAAATTATCCAAGTGAACACCCCAACCTACAATTTACTTGCTGTTGGATAGACGGTGATGATCTTTGGTTACCAACAGACACTGAGGTGCTGCAATACTCTTTGCCAGACTTGACCTTGATTAAAAGTATTTCTTATCCCTGTTTCCACAATATTCATTCAGTAGCACTAATTAACGGTGAATTAGCTATTACGTCAACGGGTTTAGACAATGTTGTTATTTGTGATCCTCAAAGCGGTGAAATTAAGCAAATAATAAATACTCAGGGCAAGGATCCCTGGCATAGGTTCGACAAAGAGACCGATTACAGACAACTCTATTCTACTCGGCCTCATGACAGTCATCCCAATCATGTGTTTGAAATGGAAGGCGATCTTTGGGTGACACGATGCACTCAAGAAGATGCTGTTAATTTGTCAAATGTCGAAGATCGCATCAGTATTACAGAAGATCACCGAACAAGCGTGCATGATGGACACTTGTACAATGGACAATTGATATTCACAAGGGTCGATGGAATGTTGGCTATTTGTGACCCGAAAACCAGAAAGCTAGTGGAACGATTCGACCCCTTTGAAAAAGAAGCCAACCGTCCCATGGGTTGGTGTCGCGGGTTATACATAGATGGGGACGATTTTTATATCGGTTATTCCAAATTGCGCAAAACCAGTATGAAGTCTCGATTGAAGTTTCTCACACAAGGAAATTTTAAATACGCATCAGGAAATAATGCCCTCGTAGTGAAGGTCAATATGCAATCTCGAAAAGTTGAGAAAACCTATACAACACCTGACGGAATGATTGATGCTATTTACGGCATAGTTCCTTACAACTATGGCTGAAACTCCAAAAACGAATACCGCTTTTAGTATTCTATGGTCCGTTTTTTCCAGGTGGGGTTCCAAGCTCATCGGCATGATCGCCACTATTATCTTGGCGAGATTACTGACACCAACAGACTTCGGTGTAATTGCAATGGCAACCTTAGTCATTGCATTGACCGATGCGCTGACCCAAGCCGGATTAAACTTATATATCTTGCGCCTCAAAAAAGATTGTCCAGACACCTACAACACGGTTTGGACTTTGAGTATCGTACAAGGGTTTTTAATAGCCATTCCCCTCGTGTTTTTCGCAGGGCAAATAGCAGATTTTTTTCAAACGCCAGCGCTGCAAAAAGTGATTTACTTCCTCGCAATTTCTAGATTGATTTTCGGTTTTAATAATGTCGGAATGTGGATTGCGCAAAAACAGTTAAATTTTAAGATAGATTTTCTTCACACTGTGTATACCCGCAGCGCCTATCTCATTTTAACAGTCACTTTTGCTATTTACCTCAATAGTTATTGGGCAATTGTGATTGGTACTCTTGCGTCTACCTTTATAGGCGTAATTGTCAGCTACTTTTTGCATAACTATCGGCCAAGACTCAGTTTAATTAATTCTCAACAGGTGTTGAGATATGCAAAAGTTTCAGTGCCACTAAGTGTTGGCAGGTATATAAATAACCAAGCAGATGCGCTGGTTGTTGGTCGAATTGCGTCGACAGAATTTCTTGGTCTTTACCATATTGCCGTCAACTTAGCGGGTATGTTTACTAAAGAACTATTGATCCCAGTGATTAGAGGTTTGGTACCTAACTTGGCCGTACTAAGAGATGAAAAAAATTTTACAGACGTGATTCAACTGACTTTTTCATCCGCTGTTTATGTATTCCTCCCAGTTGGAATAGGACTAGCACTGGTTTCCTATGAATTCGTTGGTGTATTTTTAGGTAGTCAATGGTTTGGTGCGGCCCCAATGCTCTTTTGGTTCAGTCTATATGGCATGGTAAGCGGACTATTGATGTTCTTCAGCGAGCAATTTTTAGTGATGATGGAAAAGGAAAGTCTGTCCAACAAGTTGATGTGGTTTCGCAACGCGGTATCTTTGATTGCCATATTGCTTACAGTCATTTTAGGAGATGTTGCAGATCTTCCTAGAAGCATGTTTATTGCAGTAATGTGTTGCCTTCCTGTTGTGTTGCTGGTGGTATCCCGAGTCATCAATCTTTCGATAACGGCAATTGTATTAGCTTGGCTGCGCCCTTTGGGGAGTGCTGTGTTAATGTGTCTAAGCATTTATTTCCTGCCTCAATTTTCTAGCTCACTTTTTGTGATGTTGATAGCGAAAGTATCTGTGGGTGCATTGGTTTATTTGATGAGCCTTTTGGTCTTGGGGAAATTGTTTGGTTTTAAACAAAATAGCGTCGAATCTCTTGTGTACAAAAAACTCGTTAGCGATAAAATAACGTGAAACAACAACCTGCTTACCATAAACCCTCAGAGGAAATAGTCTAGTGTCAGATAGTGTGAAGTGGACGCTTGTCCCAATCAAAGGTGATCTAAACGTTTATATCGCCGAATCAGAGAAGATTTCTAGCACATCCAATGAAACAATTTCGTTGTTTATATCTGGCTATGTCGTTCTTGAGGGAAAAGAAGCTACTGCAGAGCAAGTGCTTGCGCATTTCTTAAATTCTGACGATTTGAAGGGCTTTTACAATGATTTATCTGGGCAGTTTTGGTTAGCAATATGCCAATTGGGCAAACCTGTTATTCTGGTTAATGACGTGGTGGGTGCGCAAATGTGTTACTACCATCAGGCAGAAGACAATCTTTATATCAGTAATTCATTAAGAAATATCAAAGCGCATGATTCGGTACAGGTCCAAATTAGTAAACAAGCTTTGTATCACTATATTTATTTTCACTGTATCCCTTCTCCTACCACAATTT
Organism: uncultured Alteromonadaceae bacterium; assembly: GCA_947503265.1. GTDB lineage: Bacteria > Pseudomonadota > Gammaproteobacteria > Enterobacterales > Alteromonadaceae > Aliiglaciecola. Next base: position 411,069 of record CANNDC010000003.1, on the reverse strand, counting down.
ACGCTGAAACATACAAACTTGAGCCGGGCAAAGCGATCTATTTTTCAAGTGCGACCAGTGCGCGTTCTGAATTAGTTTATTGCCCTGAGTTTGCAGACTCTATTTCTGACGAAGCTAAAGCCCATAAAGACTGCTTAGACACAATTGACAATATTGTTTCACAACAAGCGGGTGACAAGACAGGGGCGTTTCTAAGTGGTGGATTAGACAGTTCAACCGTTGCTGGAATGTTAGCTAAAAATCAGAACCCGGCTAAAACCTTTTCAATTGGCTTTAAAGTACCGGGTTATGATGAAACAGAATATGCGTTGATTACCGCGAAAAACTTTTCAACGGATCATCAGGTTCTATATTTAGAACCTGACCAAGCTGCCAAAGAGTTTGTCAGAGTTGCCCAATATTTCGATGAACCTTTTGGAAATTCTTCAGCAATGGCGGCCTTTTTCTGTGCAAAGTTTGCTAAAGAACAGGGAATGACCACATTGCTTGCCGGAGACGGCGGAGATGAGCTGTTCGCCGGTAACGACCGCTATGCAAAACAAAAGGTGTTCGAATTCTATTATAAGTTGCCAAATTGGGTGGGCAATTTAGCCAATTTTGTGTTTAACAATACGCTGGGGAAAGCGATTCCCGGTATCAAAAAAGTCGCCAGTTATCTTGATCAAGCACGGGTTAGGCTGCCGGCAAGATTACAAACATACAATTTTGTGCATCAGTTGGGCGAAGAGAACATATTTTCCGCGAGTTTCTTAGATGATATCGATCTTGATAAACCCATCGAACAACTGAAAGAAAGATACAACTCGTGCAAAAGTGATCACCCAGTAGATCGAATGTTATTCCTAGATTGGAAGAATACGCTCGCAGACAATGACCTAGTGAAAGTCACAAAAATGTGTGAAATGGCGGGTATCGAGGTCAGATTCCCTTTGTTAGACAAGCGTCTAATTGATTTTAGCTGCCATATTCCCGCTGATATCAAATTACCCGGTGGCGAACTTAGAGACTTTTATAAAAAATCATGCAAAGGGTTTTTGGCAGACGAAACCCTATCAAAACCGAAACATGGATTTGGCTTGCCATTTGGCGCGTGGATGAAAGAAAACGAACAACTAAAATCGTTAACCTTGGATGCACTAAACAAGTTTGAAGCCAGAAATATCGTTAAGGCATCTTTGATTGAACAGGCTAAACAGGCTCATAACAGTGTACACACTGGCTATTTCGGCGAGCTTATCTGGATCATGGTTGTTTTAGAGTTGTGGATGCAGAAAGAAGCACCCGAATTTAAGCTTTAACTTCGGGTTTTATCGAGATTGAAGAATGTAAAAAATGTCGCGGAAAACAAGTAGAGCCAAGCTTGAATTGAGAGAGGCTTACACTTAATTGCTCCCGACATCGAATTTTTACAATTGCTATACCACTTATTTTTATAGGCGGCCAACCCATATTCATACTGTCTCACATAAGCCCGTCGTCGAAATTCACGCCAATCTACTTCTTGTCCATCTGGACTGGTATAGCCGTATTTTTCGATAGCCGAATCTAGAACCGTTCTTATATAATCTACTGGCTTAATTGTTTTAGTTAGAGAATTAGGTGTGATTCTGTATAAAGAAAGTGGTTGTTTTATTTTATAAAATTTACCCTCACGACTGATACGTAAAAACATATCCCAATCTTCGGCAATGACTAACGATTCATCAAACATTCCAACGGTTTCGAACACCGATTTTTTTACGAGAGCCGTACTGGTTAATACCCAGTTTGTAAGGAGCAATTGATGATATATCCAGCCACTGTGATCGAGATCGCAATTAATATCTGAATTCAACTTTCCAGAATAATTTGCTGTCGGAAAGTCGCCATGCAGATCTACCTCTAATAACGAAAATTCACTGTAAAAAACGATTGAATCTGGAAATGAAGCCATTGCCTCAGCATAGAGTTCTAGCTTATTGGGTAACCAAATGTCATCGCTGTCTAAGAATGCAATCCAATCTCCTTTAGCAGCGGTTATTCCAACATTGCGAGCTTTTGAGACACCACTATGAGGTATATTGATGACGTCAACACTACCCAAATAATTATTAATAACATCCAAAGATTTATCAGTTGACCCATCATTAACAATGATAATCTCTATGGGCATGAGAGTTTGTGAAAGAATACTCTCAATCGCTTCGCCGATGTAATTTTCACCGTTGTAGATTGGGACTACAACGCTTATGTTAGGAATATTGCTGCTCATTTAATTTAAACAATACCTCACAAACATTAAAAATGATTCATATTGAGTGTTGTAATATGAAATCATATATTAATAAAGAAAAGACGCTAATTTAGTTAAACAAACTTGCATTTACCTTTCGTAAATATGTTTTTGTTTATTCGCATGTTTTTTTAATGTCTATATTCAAGAGACTTTTTTTAACAGAGTTATAAGTAAAATTATGAGTCTTGTCTTTTGTCTTAATTTCTAGAGTATAGATCCTCTTGTCTTGTTGAATATTGACTTTTGGAAACTCAGTCTCTTGTTGGGTTTCATTAACGGAATCGGGCAGATAGATTAAAGTGAATAGGGGGGCATCTCCCTCAGAATGTGTTATTAACGTAGGTGATGGAACAAGGGTAGCGTGTTTATTTGAATGCCAACCTTGAAAAGGCTTTTCTTGACCTTCAACTATATTTATTGAATGAGATTGCTTTCCTAGTTGCAGTAAATTCGCAATTATTGTTCCGTCGTTTCTCAATATTTGTACTCTGTCAGGTTTCGACGTTGGAATACTTAGATCTAATTCGGGGGAAAAATGAAAGTATTGTTCTACAAAATCCAATTTAGAATTAGTACTAGTGATTGGAAGAAAATCATCAATTACGATGAGTGAGTTTTCTTCAACCCAAACTAGACTTCGATGATGTTCGATAGAATCAAAATTGCCATGGGAGCCTTTGATAACGACCACATCTCTTTCTGTGCTTTCTGCAATATACTCAAATTTAGTTTTGTAACCATGATAATTTTGTCCATTTATAGAAACGCTATTATGTGCAAAAACGCTCTTTACATACTCACGTCCTTTGTCGCTCCTATAACTGTAGTACCCTGGATCAATTAGAATTTCGTCTCCTAAATTCGATAAAACAAATGATAAATCGTCTGATTGTCGATGACCTCTGTTGAAGTGAGCTCCTGCGTTAAAGAATAGATAGAAAGAATTAGCAAATTTGCTTCTATCATTTACAAAATTACGAATTGAAGCATATCCATCACATATAAAATAATTTACTAAGTTACTAGACGTTTTATTTGAAACATTAGAAGGAAATTCTATCAATTCGTGCAATAGCTCATCGTATCCCTCTAACTGACGTGTACCAGTATCCCCTACTTGTACTATGTTACCATCAGGTTTCAATAACAGGGGAACGAAGGATTGCATTTTAGCCAATTTAGATTTTAATTCAGTTAAGTCCTCTTTTTCGGAGTTTGCGACTTCTAAAATAGTAATCATCTGTTGTAACTGTTCCATTCCATACAAATGGTATTCTGGAGAATGCTCAAGATGGACTCCATTGGGAGAAACTGAGAAATCAAACTGTTCTATGACTCTTCTAGTCGCCAGTTTTGTCCAGCTTTCAGATTGTTTGAAAAATGGATAAACAGTTGAGAAAGTGAGTAAAGCTCGATCTTGGTCTATACCGTGATTGTGCTTATCCGTATAAAAGTTGGGAGTGGCTAGTTTATTCGCATGCCCCAGCATGCTGCTTAACATTGATTTAGCTTTACCAGAATCAAATAGCTCTGTATGCTTCCAACTCTCGAGAAAATATATCCAATTTAACAACCTGAATGCTGTAGAGTGATCATTCCAACTGAATTGAGAAGGAGGGGAAATAAAGTAAGAGGAGTTCTCCGAAATCCAATTCAAAATCATTTCTTCGGCTTTTTCCAAATAGTCTATCTTTTTTGTTTTTCTATATTCCTGCACTAGCTTAGAAATAAACCCCATATTGTGAAGATTCCAGTTCCAAGATGGGTCTGAAAATGGGTCCGCACTCCAATCAATATTCGTTTCAAATGCAACAGCAGGGTACTTATAGAACTTTATTTTATTTTCCAATAAATTGCTGATTTCATCAGAATGTAAGTCGAGAGTATTTTCTTGTCTTAGTAATCTCTCTAACGTTGAATTCTCGACCCAGTTCTTCATCAATCGTTCTTCAAATTGTTCACTATTGACAAAAGATAACGAAGGAAGATTTTTGCTCGAGTAGTTTAAATAAGAGTATGTATATGCGGAAATATTAAGAAAAACAAAAGATACTAAAGCTATAGAAGGGAAGAGAGAGAAATACTTCTTCAAAGGAACAGCAATCAAACCAAATACAGCCAACGTTGCGCCCATTAGATAAATCTGAGTAGATCGCCAAGGAGCAATAGAACTGAACAAAACTACAAGTGAAATAGAAAAAGCAATTATTAGCAAGGAGTAAAAACTAAAACGAAATAAGGCTTTGCGTTTTTTGACTTTTAGGTCGATTGTGGTGCCACTTACATGTTGGTTTTTCATATAAAAATTCCTTTTTTCATCTAATAATTGAAATCAATATTTACACCTTGAATTGTAATGTCAAAATAAATCGTCCATTGTCTTGAAGTTGGTATACCATAAACCCTTTTGGAAATAATACAATTGTCTAGGCCAGTATGTCGTTAGTAAAAAGAGCTCTGTTCTTTTCTTTTTTGGGGAAATACTCATCTTTGATGTTGGACTTTGTCGGCGTCATGATAATTGCCAGAGTATTAACCCCGAAAGAGCTTGGAGCATATTCACTTGCTGCAGGTAGCATCATTATAGGGCAAATGCTACGTGACTTTGGTTTATCGCTATACATCATAAAAGAAAAAGATCTCACAATTGATAAAATTCAGGGCTGTTTTACGATTTCAATTCTGTTGTGTTGGACAATTGCTGCGGTCTATTATCTTTCGGCAGGTTTTATTGGGCAGTTCTTTGACAATCCGGAAATAACGACACTAGTACAAATACTATCTTTGAGTTTTTTCTTTTTGCCATTTGGGCCGATTATGATTTCGTTGTTAAAACGCGAACTCAAATTCGAAAAAATTATGGTCGTCAATGTAACAGGCACTTTTGTAAGCGTGCTATCCACTCTAGCTTTATTGTATTTTTCCTTTGGTGTGATCAGTTTGGCAATTGGAGTCGTTTTAGGAAGCTTTACGGCTGTAATGTTTGCTGTCTATTACGGAGAGTGGAAGTACTATCGATTCAATTTTACTTACGTAGTTGAAATATTTAAGTTCTCTTCTTTTGTCAGTATGTCGAATATCTTAGGACAACTAAGAAGCATAGTTCCTGAAGCGATAATTGGTAAGTTTATGTCAGCAGATGCCGTTGCGTATTTCGCTAAGGGTATTGCAGTACTCAACTTGTTCTCTTCACTTATTTTGTCGATTGTTGGCTCTGTCACGCAGCCATTTATCGCTAAATTGAATCATAAAGACGAAAAAATGGATACCAGCATCTATCAAGTACTTAACTATGTACTTGTTTTGCAATGGCCATTTTGTGTTTTTGTTTATTTATTTTCCAGCGACCTAGTATATGTTTTATACGGTCCTCAATGGACCGATTCTGTTGTACTTACAAAGATTTTTGCAGTCTTTCTATTTTTTGATGGATTTATTGTTTTAGCAGATCAGTTGCTCAATGCTGTAGGAAAAGTAAAGTACATCTTTAAATGCGCCTTAATAATTACCGTGCTGAGAATTCTCCTCGTCTACATTTTCGTCAATGACGGCTTAGTGGCAATTGCACTATCATTTGGAATTTTGACAGCGTTACGTTTACTTATTATTTTCCCCAAAATGTATTCGACATTTGGCTTAGAGGCTCTGCCACTGTTGAAACTCTATGGTCGTAACTTTGCTATTTCAGGTATTATTTTAATCGCTGGCTGGACGATTAACCTTTTTACTTCAGACTTAATGCTATATCTGCGGTTCGTAATCAATTCTGCAATATTGGGATTGGTGTGGCTAGCGATGATATTTATATTTAAGCATGATCTTCGTCATAAGGTGCTGAGTGCATTGACTCAAGTTGCAAACAAACTGCAATTGAAATCTAGTTAATGAAGTGAATCGTTCCTACTTAAATTGATTCTGAAAAAAAGTATTCAAAGCAGAAATTGATTTAGTAAGTGTTAATTTAGTTTTAGTTATTTCGCGAAGTAACGATTGATCTGGATCTCTATCAAGTAGTTCTAAAATCGTTTTCTTACCCATTTCAGATTTTTCTGTTACTTCTTTGTACTCTTCTATTCTACTTATCGTGTCCGCCAAATTATCCGCAAAAATAACGCCCGGTAAATTTTCATTACTATGTATTACATATTTTTCTCTTCGTTGAGCTTCAAGAATCATTCTAGGATAGCCATCATGCTCGGTTACGCGGAGTAGTAAGCCTACTTTATCCCAAATCTCACTCATATCCTCAAGCCAACCTAAGTTTTCAACATTTTCTGCATCATAACTAGTTTCTGTGTCAGCCAGTATGTAGAAGGTCATATCAGGAAATTTGGCAATCAACTCGTCAACAATATCTCCGCCATAGAATTTTCTTCTTGCTGACGGAAGATAGACAAGAACTCCTTCTTTGACAAACTGAGATTCAAGGATCTCTTGCTCTCCAAAATCTATAATTTGTGGTAAGAGTGAGGACTGCAAACCCGCAGCCTCGAGCTTATCAATAATACCTTGATGGCAAGAACATATATTGCTGTGCATTATTTTATCTAGGCTTACAGCATCTTCGGCAACAATTGGGTATTGAGACACTTTTAGCGCATCTGTGCCGGACCAATTCCGGATTAACCTCACGCCAAGTAAAGAACTCAAAGCAAGAAGCTTTTTGTGATAATGGCCTATTTTGAAGTAGTCTTGATAAATAGCGTAGTTGTGGGTCAAGCTTAATTTGATTAACAATGATGTCGATATATTGTCGAGATCAACAACCGTTGTTTGCACTCCACTTCGCTTCAAAGAATCTGCAAAAGTGAGAAGAGGGGACGCACGGGAAATTTTCTTTTCTAGCAATAGAACTTTCGGCTTTAATATTGGCATCTTAGTATCAACTCAATGTTTGGTCAAAAGAGCTAGCGCTCAGGTTTTGAAAAGCTTGGACAATAGGTTAAAGAATGTGTGAGCTTGCTGTTTTCGGGTTCTTTGCAGCAGCCATGATTCAAGAACCTCGTTATTTTCAAGGTTGGGAGCGCCTTGCGAGAGAAATTTATCCATTGATGAATAATCCAACTCACCAATAAAGTATCCACCGTTAGTATTTTCCAAGATACGTGATACTTCCCCAGGGTGCCCATACGCCATAACTGGAACTTTTCTACTTAGGTAGTCGTATATTTTACCCGGGATATAAGTAGAAAGCTCTTTGTTACACATCATCAATAGATAATCTGAAGAATCCATTAGTTGCAATGCTTGGGTTTTTTTAACTAGGCCAACGGATTCTATTTTTGCTTTTGTTTCACCTAGTTCAATAAGATCATTTAGATATTCTTCATAAAATTTCGTTTTGGGGCCTATAAAGCGCAACGTCACTTGTTTGTTCCTCCCCGCAGCTCTTTCCAACGATTTTTCAAAAAATTTTATAAATCCGTCTAAATCCACATGACCAGAAAGTCGTCCAATGTATGAAATAACGAGGGATTCCTTACTTGCTTTATCGACTGCACTTTTCTCTTTGTTTTGTGAATCATCCCAACCATTGTAAATCAATGCTTGCTTTGATTCGTCAATAGAGAAAGCCGTGCAATGAGATTGCTTGTGTGACTCTGTGGTGTAAGTAATTAAGTTTGCTTGTTTTACACAACGCTTTTCGAACCATTTATCTAGCTTAGTTTTGCTTACAAACTCGAAAGGGCAGAGCGTCCATTCGTCACGATAGTCTAAAACCAATGGTATACCGGTCACTTTTGATAAGAACATCCCTGCTACTGCAAAACAAAAAGGCGGCGATGAAGCGATTATGAGTTCGGGTTTTTGATATTTAAATTTTTCGAGGGCCGTTTTTACCAAAGAAAGAGCCATACGAAAGTCACCATCTAACTCAGGCGTTGTCGACCAACTTGAACCAGTAAATTCATTGGTTGCTTCATAAATTGGCGTTTCATCGTCCAACGCGCTGGAAAGTTCTAAACCGGCCTGATTAGGCTCTTCATCCATATTCTGATTAGTCACGCCAAATATCGACCAACCGCAATTGCCAGCATATTTAAGGAAAGAGAGTGGTCTGTGTGTGCCGGAATCGAATTGAGGAGGCAATCTGAATGAGAGCAAAACTGCACGTTGATTCTTTATGTTAGCTCTTTTTTTGAATTGGAAAAGAGATAAAAACTCTAATTTAAACCAATATAGATAAAGGCGTATTGTTTGAACTAGTGACGAGTGCTTTGATTCCAAAGTAACTAAACCTCTACAAATTATGGCTACAGACTTTTATAAAGTGCCATGAGTTTCTCAGATGTTGCTTCCAATGAAAATTTTTCAACAGCTCTATCACGATTGAATTGCCCCATCTTTGTCAATCTTGTTGGATCGCCCGCAAGCTCAATTATTTGTGTTACTAAATCATTCGTGCTTATTTCCGCGGGAAACATGATTGATCCTTCATTGTCAATATAGTCGCTGATTCCGCCTACATTGGAACACACAACGGGAATGCCACAAGCCATCATTTCCAAGACAGCATTATTTGCCGTACAATCTATTAAGGGCATAAACCCAAGCGTGGCATTTTGATATAGAGAACGAAGTTGTTCGTCTGTGATGCCTGAATGAATAGTGACATTACTAATATTCTCAAATGCAGCGCGCTCTTTCTTTGGCATCAAAAAATCAAATTCAACGTTTTCGTCGCCTAGCTTAGCGTTTAAATCAGTCACTACTTCTTTCAGTAATTGCATGTTGCGGAGAATTCCGCCTAAACAAATTATGCGAATTTTATTTTGATTGGTGTATTTATCAGTTGTGTTTGCAGGCGTGAAAAAGTTTGTATTCACCTGATGATGAACAACATGAATCTTTTCTTTTGGGAGATAATTTTCAAACCATGAGCGTTGGCTCTCACTCATCAGCAACACACCGTGCAAACGTTTTAATAACGCTCGGTTGACTCTCTCATTGAGGCGTACTGGCGGGTAGTGAAATGTTGCGATCACTTTTTTGTTTTTATGTTGCCACAAAGGGGTATAAAAGTAGGTGTCTTCGCCATAGATAAAGTGGCAAATACCTGGACTGCTAGATGATGTTGTCGAAACGGCCTTTAATTCAGGAATTAAGCCTTCATCGCCTACTGGTTGAGGTCTTAGAGTATGTAATCTCCATCTAATGCTTTCAGGCAGCATCATGGCAAGTTTGGACAACAACCCTCCCTCCGCATGGGGTATACCCATAGATTCATAGACTGAACTGTATCCAGAGTGTTTGGCATGATGGCCAATACGTCGATGAACAATGGTAATATTTAGTGACTTAATGGTTTCTGGATCGTACATAAATCAACAGCCTATGAGTTTGTGCGACTAGGAAGACAGTAAAACAACATTCTTTTCCAATGCAGTACCGAGAGATTGTAATTTCGATGAGATTTTGTTTGAGAATTCTTTCGAATCGAGTTTTGTGAGTTGCTCAAATTGATTCGCCAGTTGAGATTCATCATCCAATTCAAACAACAGATCGGCGGCAATACATATTTCATAAACAGGAAAGCTCGGATAGGTAGATTCCCATCCCTCCATAATGACTACTGGCTTGCCAAACGCAAGAGGTTCTAGAACATTATGATTTTTGCCTATGTAAGCGATATCGCAGGCATAGTACATACCTTGAAGTTCACCGAACGTATTTAATACCAACACATCAAGATTTACAGGTAATTCATGCTCAATTTCTGAGCGGCAAATACCAGTTAATTCGCGTTCTTTAATTAAGGCTTGAAGTTGTTCAATTTGCTCTTTCTTCTCAGGATGGCGTGGTGTCATCACTATCATTGCATCGGTATAGGATTTTTTATATTCGCAAAAAGCGTTTAAAATCATCTCGTATTCTGCTTTGTCTGACATTGATCCTGCCAGTATTACAGGTCTGTTTTGATTGCTTATACTCTTCACTAACTGTTCAGAATCAGTATCTTTAAAACTAAGTTCGATGTTTTTAACCGCATCAAATTTCATGTTTCCAGTTACATGCAATTTGTTTGCAGATTGCCCGGCCGCTATTAATTTGTCGCGAACACTTTCATTTTGGACCATCATGATATCGAAGCACTGCAAATAGTCTTTAGTAAAAAGTTTGCGCTCAATTGAGTCTTGACGGCACGAAGGGTCGTATTCGTAAAGCCAACCATTTACCGCGCTGACGCGAACATTGGCGTTTTTTAAGGTTCGTAAAAAGTCGTAAGATAACCTGCAGGGGGCGTCATTTGGAAGACAGGGAATTTCGCACAAGACAAACTCTGTAGGGAAGAGGTTTTTTAATAACTCTTTTGCTTCGCCTTGCCATCCTTGAATTTCAATGACAATTGCATCGGGGAATTGCTTTTGAAAAGCTTGTTGATAGCAGTCTCTATCGGTCAGTAAAACTAGCTGGCCATGACGGCTCATTTCAGTAATGAGTGGTTTACAGCCGTTTAATTCACCAATGGTTGAACAAAAAAACCAGAAGTAGTCTTTCTTACCCGACTGCTCTATCGCTGGATATATTGGCGTTGTTACCTGTGCTTGACCAATAAACTTGACCAAGAGTTTGTAAAATAACCACTTAATAGATTCCATTGCCCAGCCATGTGGAAAATTATTTCAATGAACATAGTGTAATTAGTTAGCCAGACAATTAACATAGGCATGTCCGTTTAACTTAAATAATTCACGTTATTTTTGCGTTGTTGCTGGGAAATTTTATGTTCAAACCGCTATTTAAAATGTTAACACTGAAAAGAAAGTTAACAGTGCTTATGTATCATCAAGTGTTACCCGAGCATGATTTCATGCGGCCTTATGAAATGACGGCTGAAATTTTCTCGCAACACCTTGATTATTTGTCTGCAAATTTCACATTACTCACATTAACTGATGCATTAGATCAGCTTCATTCCGGGAAGCTACCTAGCAATGCCGCTGTGATGACTTTCGACGATGGTTACGAAAATAACGCGTCCATAGCCTTACCCATGTTAAAGCAGCAAGGGCTGGCCGCCTCTTTTTACATCGCCAGTGACTTCCTTAATGGCGGGGCGATGTGGAATGACAAGGTACTTGAGACTGTAAGACGGTGGCCAAAAGGGAAGCTTTCATTAATGGTTGGGGACAAACAATGTGAGTTTGAGATTAGCGATGATCAATCTCGAGCGTTTGCTGGTGGTCAATTATTAAATGCATTTAAATACTTACCTTTGGACGAACGAGCAACGGCTGCAGACGAGTTCGGGGCTAGTGTAATTGACGGATTAAATTATATGATGTCGGATGAACAGGTCAAATCTCTTCATGACAATGGTATGGAAGTGGGAGGCCATACCTGTAGTCATCCTATTTTAGCTAGTCTTGATGATGACAAAGCGTTCCAACAAATTGCCGACAACAAACGCTATGTCGAAAATGTAATTGGCCGTGAGATTACCAGTTTTGCTTACCCAAATGGCAAACCAGCAATGGATTACAATAGACAGACAATAAACTTAGTTAAAAAAGCAGGTTATCGTTATGCTGTATCTACGCATTCTGGTGTGGCAGATAGCCTAACCGATCGATTCCAGATACCCCGATTTACACCGTGGCGTAATGACAAAATGGGTTTTTTGTCCTTGCTCGCAAAAAACTATTTGGTTAAAAAGGGGGCTGAGGTGTAGAAGAGGGTAGTGATTAACCCTCTTTCCACACTTTCTGACGTTTTAATCTGTTTTTCAGACCCTCAAGCGGGTAACCCATAGCATACGCTTGCTGAGCATGCTTAAGTGCTTTGTCGGCGTGCCCTACATCGATTAAAAACAAGCCATAGTTATAATGGGATTCGGGGTTTTTTGGTCCAAACTGAATAGCCCGCTGGTAATGTCTTGCTGCTACCTCATAATTACCGAATTCGTGGTAAAAAATCGCAATAACAAGGTGAACAGAAGGGTCATCTGGGGCTCTTCTCAATGCGTGTTGAAAATAGCACTCTTTCTTTGACCAAGTACGGTCTTTTCTGTATTGATGACGTGGGTTATAGTCCGGCTTCATTTGGTTTCGTGCCGCAACTAAAAGTGCTTTGGGGTGATTAGGAAATTTATTCAAGACATAATCAAGATCGCCTTCCAGTGAACCCGCATTACCGTATTCACCGCGCTGCACACCTTTAGTAAAATGCGCACCTTCCACTTTTCCTCTTAGGACGTTAGTAGCATGATCGTTTCTTCTGTAATCAGTGCCTTTAAGGTTTCGACCGCAATCGAAAGCAGGATCCATAAAATCAACAATTTTAGATTTGTCGACTTTATTAACAGCATTCGCGCTAAGCGCAGCTAAGCAAAGAGATACAACAGAGGCTTTCAAAACCTGAGTAGCAAATTTCTTCATAGTCGTTTATCTCCTTTATTTGATTTTAACTCAAACATTGGCTTGAGTTTATCAAATATAAAGCTAACTGTTCAACAAATCACACTGAGACTTGTGTAAATTTTAATCCAGTTAGCTTTTAAGCTTTTTCAGTAGTTTAACACCAGACTTCACCAGCGAGTTTTTGTACCAGGTGACGTGTACTATCTCTCTTAGTTCAGAATCCAATCTTTTGTGCCATTCCATTGCTTTGCCATAGAATTCAATATTTGAGATTCCCTCGGTTTGCTTATTCTCCGTATAGTGCTTGAGCATTTCCAGCTTGAGCATTAGTGCGGGAGATTGTTTATTGAATTCTTCGTTGTAAGTAGTCTTAAGGATAATCAGGCAGTCATCTTTTTGAATGCATAAATCGACGGCAACTTTCTGGTCATTAATTAGAAAATACCAACAGCAGGCTTGCCCCTTGTCTGCCATTTCGGAAAGTGCCTTTAAATAAAATTGCCCTTGTTCATTGTCTGGCGATATTGCAGTACCTTTTTCATTTTTCCAACCGGCACTTTCAATTTCGCCATATTCAAGAATGGCTTGCTTAACTGTCTCTCTGGTATCGACTTTGTGCCAAGACAGTTTGTCTTCTGCACGCGCAGCTCGATTATTTACTTTGTTGTAATTTTGCCGCATGTTCTTGCCAAGTGATTTGAAGTAGTCGTCAAAATTTTCAGGAATAGGACGGTTACCTGTTGTGATATAGGGCATTGACTCAAATGCACCTTCACTAGCAAATTGCGTGTGACGCGTATCGGTTTGCAGAAAATCTATCATTGCTACAGAACCGGGTAATGCGTTGGCTAGTTGACTAACAATTTTGTTATCTAGGATAGGAGATTTATGCAGCATTAAACCTAGCGGGTTTTGAGATGGCATGGCTAGCGTCCATTGGCCTTTACCTAACGGACGCAAGAAAGCGGCAAACACAAGATTTTCTTCTTCTAATGCGAGAACCAGAAGTTCATCCCCTTCAAAGAAGTAGGTTGCTAATGCATCTACAAACTCAGGCTCAAAAAAAGCCAGACGCATTGTTTCGTTATTGAGCTGGGCCCATTGTTCTTTGTACTTTGGGAAGTCAGTGTGGGGTAAAACACGCCAATTCATGCAAATAACCTAAGGTGATAACTGGTTTATGGATTTAACGATGTAATCTAATTGCGATTGTTTTAATTGTTGATGACATGGAATTTGAATTAATTTAGAGCGGTATTGTTGGCTAACCTTACATTCGCTGGTGGCAATCTCTTCCCAACGTAGTATCTGAATACCTAAAGACCTTATGTCAAAAAAGTGCTTGTCATCCTTTAACAAAAAAGGCATCACATAGGGCACATCGTCGTTTAATTCTGAAAATAGTGGGGTACCCACATCTGGGTTATTAATATTTTCAAGTAGATACTCAAAATTCTTTCTACGTTTAAATTTTACATCGTCTAAATCGCTTTTTCTCAGAATGTAATGAGTATGTCGATAACTTGCTGATTGTCTATCAACTGGCTGAAAGTAACGCAAGTGATGACTAGGTTCAGCAAGCGGCTCGTCAGGCTCTTCGTTTGTAACGGTAATGTTGGGTTTAAAAGCGGATTTGATTTTGCCTAATGCCTGTGGAATTCCTACAAGGTAAGCACAGGCTTTCGCTTCGTCAGACCATTCGGCTTGGGATAGATTAAGTGCAACTTGTTCTTTCAAATACAGTGCCCCTCCATCTATCGTAGGTAAAATCTTATTGATACTGCAGATACTGGCGCTAACGCGATCATCTTTCATCATCTGGGGTGTAAAGTGAGCTAGAAAAGCGAACAGTGCATGGGCACAATCCTCAATCACTTCAACCTGATTGTTTGCTAAAAATTCAATTAAATCATGTACATTTTGGCTGAATCCGAAATATCGGATGACAACACAATGAGTAACATTTCCTGCCGATAGCTGTGCTTTTAGTGTTTCAATATCTATGCTCAAATCAGCTTGAACTGAGTAAAATCTGATTTCGTATCCTAACCATATGAAAGGTTCGACGAGAGCAGGGCAATGGTACGACGGAATGAGAATAACGTTTTTGGTAGGCTTCTTAAGCGCTTCTCCAGCGATACCAATAGCCCCTCGACCATTTCTTGTATAAGTGGCATTCTTGAGTTCTAACCCAGAATCATGAAGCAGATTAATACCTGTAAGTCTGAATTTGGGCGTAGCAGATACGACAGGAACAGGAAATTGGCTAGCATTTGCTATTGGAGATAAAAACTTTACTACCATGTTAATCCAAAAATTACCTTATTCCATCGTTGAATTGACTTACGCGTTCGGATAACCAATCGCTAATCGCGAACATCTAATGCTATGACAAAAAAAATAATAAAGCTATGATCAAGCTGTTCTATTACTGGGAAGGCCTATAAATTTGAAAGCATTATCACTTTTTTTCATTTCATCATTGTTATTTGTTTCTGCCAATAGTTATTGCAGTTCAGACTCAAAAGCTTTTTTTGACGAATCTGCAACCATGACTTATGCAAGTCGCGGAGCATTGATGTTCTGGCCTGAACAAGCGATTGAAACCCAATTAAAAGCACTCGCAAAAAAGCCTCTAGGTGTTCAAAAGATCACTGATTCAGACACTACACGGTCGATTATTATTTCGTTAGATGGTGTAAAACAGCAGCAAAATCTGTCTTTGTTGTTAGCTGGAATGAACAAAGGTATTTTCTCGTTTACTAGCAAAGAAAAAAGTCAATCTAGAGCTCCTTATCTAATCGCGTCAAACGGTAAAGGCGAAACACTAAAAATTACCGCTGCAATTGATACATATATCCAAAAAGGAGTTCGCAAAGAGCAAGGATTCAAAGATGCGGTGCAAGTGGGGAATGGTCGTTATGGACTCTTGTCCTTTCAAATCCCCCCCGAAAACTTGGAAAATTTTCGATCATTCAACAAGTGGAAACTTGTTTTAGAGGTTTCTGGCAAGCAATTTGGAGATACAAGTTTACATGTGTCGCAACTAGCTCTGAAGATTCCTGAAGTCACGGCTGAGTTGGACGGCTTGGCTAAGTTGTATCCAAACGACACGCTAATAAACTCTCATTCAAGTGTGTATTTCGCAGATAGTTTCGATGATGCGACCTGGTTTAAGGGAATCAAGGCGAAATTTGGTTTAATTGAATTACCTTGGGGAAACAGAGTCAAATTCAACACAATCTCTCATGAGGATGTTGGACATTTTCTGCAAAGTGAAGGGGCATCGGCTATCGCTCCTTTTCGAACCACACAAAACCTAGCATTAAACCTTGAATATCCTTTCAAACAAAAAATAGGCTATGAACCTGAAGAAGCCTATTTTCGTTACTATTTGAAGCTAGCTAAGAATGCGGTCGTCGGTGGCGCTGGCAAGCTACCCGGTTTCGCTGGAACTTATGGCAAAGCCGGCTGGGGCGGACGCGGCAATACAGGTACAAATGGTTGGTCGGCTCGTGGAGCGTTCTTTGACTCAATTAAAAATAAAAACAGTCCTTGGGCGGGAAGGATGCCTATTGGACAATATGTGTATCAAGTAGACAAAGATAAATACGGTAAGACCCTACCTTGGGGGCACGATCTGTCAACTATTGAACCTGGACGCTGGTACTGCATCGAACAACACATAAAATTGAATACGCCCGGGAAAGCCAATGCACTGCTAGAAGTTTGGGTTGATGGCATCAAAATATATCGCAAAGATAATCTATATTTTCGGGATACTGAGAAGTTGAAAATAGAAAAAGTATGGCTCAACTTTTATTTTGGAGGAGTAGCCAAACCAACAAGAGACTTCGATATGTATGTAGACAATGTTGTCATTGCTTCCCAATATATTGGCCCAGTTTCAGTTAACTAAAACTGGGCAATAGTAGCGCTTAGTGTTTGTGGTGTTTGTCGGGCAATGACTCAACATATATCACTAAGTGCTCGATTTCATGGGGCTTTAAAAATCCTTTCCACGGTGGCATTAATGGGCTTTTACCAACGCCAACACCACCTAATTCAATAATCGCCTTAATATCTTCTGATGAGGTATTAAATCCATAAAGTGGAGACGTTAAATCAGGTAGTTTTACTCCCAAATGAGGTGCGTCAGGTCCATTGCCATCTCCCGTTACACCATGGCATCGAGAGCAATTGACAGCAAACAAAGATGCAGTAATTTTCTCATCGTATCCATCTGGGATTTTTTCCTCTTTTTCTTCTGCGGCAGACACATTCGAGTCAGCTGCTTTAACCAGCTCTAACACTTCACCACCCGGTTCGGAAGCGGCTCCTAGGGTAGTAATCAATATTTCACCACTGCGCAACTGAGTCAGCGAACTCACTCCGCGTTGGGCAAATTGATTGGCTCTTGCTAGCAATTCGACTTCAGCGACTTGTGCCTGGTCACTGGGCATAGCAAACACCTTCGCCGAGTAGTTGTCTGCGAAAATATATTTATTCTCTAAGTTAGGATAATTGCTAGAACGGTTCACAACACCACCAATGACCGCGCGATCATAGGCGGTATGCTGGTACGTATAAACAGGTACTTTTTCTGGCAGATTGTAAGGGTTTAAAACGGCTTTTGATTCGTCCAATACACCTTCATGGTAAGGAAATTGGTAATGACTGCCTTTTTCGATAAGGTTTACTTCTTCCCAAATGGTAGAACCTATATCGCCGACCCATATATCCTGGGTTTTTTCATCAAATGTGAATCTAAATGGATTACGAAGCCCTAGCACCCAAAACTCGTCTCTGATGTCATCACGATCTAAAAACGGATTGTCGTTTGGCACTAAATAGTTTTCAGCGATACCATATTTAAACGGTTTGACAGCGACACTTCTGGATTCGTTCATATCCACATCTAGGCGCAAAATGCCCGCACTGAAGGTGTCAGTCGCTGATTTGTCTTCTTTTGTATGGACACCTTCGCCTATGCCGACATAGAGATACCCATCGTTACCAAATTCAACTGAACCACCATTGTGGAATCCATCTTCAGTGCGATCTAATGATAATATTACCAACTCAGAATCACCACGCGAATCAACATCATCCATAGACAAGTCAAATCGAGATAAACGGTTTACCTGACTTCCCTGAGGTCGAGTGTCTGTGTAGTAGAGGTAAACAAATTGATGAGAATTATCGCGGTTGTTGAATTGCGGGTGGAACGCCATACCAACCAACCCGTTTTCCACTTCAACTTCACCTAAGTTTTCGCTAATGTCCAGAACCAGTTCTTTTTCTCGCTTCTGACTCAATGACATTTTATAAATTTTACCAAAGCGTTCTAACACATACAGCGAATCGTCATCGTTGGGAGCCTGCTTTGCTAAAACAGGTTGATGGAATACAACCTCTGGAAAGACCGTTTTGAAGCCCCAGTCTGTATCGGAAACAGGATTAAACCAGATTCGTACTTGGGTAATTTGATTGGCGATATCTCGGTCCTTTGTAAATGCCACACCCAGCATCAGAGGTACGCAAAAATAGACTAATGCCAACACGCCTGAAATACTGACCATGCGCTTTAGTAATCCGACAATTGTCAGTCCGATTGATTGCCCAAAATTAAGCGGCGTAGTGAAAGTTTGGAATAAGATAAATGCAACCAGGTACAAAATTGTAGAAAACAACCCAATAGCCGCGATGAATTGCGGGTCATAGTTCATAGTTGTTGCTAAGAATAAATACAATGACACAGTGGTGTAGACAAACAGGTAACAAATATACTCGTTACAAAATCGTTTAATCGATGCGAAAGCATGAGATTTAGTCACTAGTGCGAACACTACCGTCTGTATTAGATATGCTAAAAAAAATGCCGTGACGACTTGCCATTGTTCAGAATGACTTACAAATACTTGTGGCAGTTGCATTACCGCTTTAGGTATTAAGCTGAATTCGCGAGTAAAATGATAACCTGCTATGCAAGCGGCGACTATCAATGTCAGTTGTGTGGCGATAACTGCGAGCGTGCTTTTTAATGAAGTACTTTTCACTCGTATCTCTCTATCTTTAGTGTCGGAATACAATATTGAATCTGGGAAGAATTATTCCATAAATTTTATCAAACGCACACAGATTACCAATATATTCTTTAACCTGTTATAAAAGGTCTATCAACTTAGCCTGAAATATAATTTTAGGCGCACAAATAAAAGTAATATCAATAATTTTAATGAACTAGAGGTAAGTTTAATTTTGGGCTTTTCGGGGATGGCGTTTATATTTGTTAAACATAGTGTAGAAAACATCAATATATCGAATATTCTCAGCGCACTTAACTATTAGCAATATAATGATAAATAAAGAAACTATTACAAATAAACAAAATGGATTGGGCATTGGTCGAGTTTTAAAGGCAACTATTTGTTCGATTAAGGGATTTAAAGCTGCATGGCAACATGAATCTGCATTTAGACAAGAAATTCTGTTGACTGTTTTATTAGTTCCGATATCGTTTTTATTAGCGACTTCTAGCACCCATTGGGTGGCTTTGATAGTTAGTTTACTATTTTTATTGTTTGCGGAAATTATCAACTCTGCTTTAGAAGCGCTGGCGGATAAAGTTTGCGTTGATCAAGATGAATTGATCGGTCGCACCAAAGACTTGGGTTCATCGGGTGTGTTTTTAGCTATATGTATTTTATTTGTAGTCTGGGGAGAAGCCATTTATGGCTTTTTAATATCCTGAATTTTCTTAGTTACTTACTAATTTGAGTAACCTCTTTTATTCAATCTATTGATTTCGTGTGTATCTTAAGATTGGAATCGATAAATTTCACAGTTGAATTACTTTTAGTTTTCTCGCAATAGTTATCTTTTGTGAGATCTGTTGAAGTTATTTTCGACCACTTGGAAAATATACATTCAAAATGAAATAGTGAAATCGGGCTGTCGATATCTAATTTGAAATCGATGGTTGGATAAGTGAAAAAAGGAACTTTTAAAGAGCTCAAAGCAGGATCAGGACGAACGTCATGAATTAATGGGATTTCACTGTCTTGATGCCCCAGTCCATGATCCGCAATAAACATATATTTTCCTTTAGCTTTAGACACGATTTCTATCACTTCATTTTGTATATGATCCGTAAACAAAATAGAGTTGTCATATTCATCTAATAAGCTATTGTCACTTTTGAACCGCGAATATTGTTCAGGATATCGATTACTAAAAATTGGATGAGATCCATAAAAATGAAGAACTACTAGAGTCTTCTGTTTACGTGCAGAAGCTATTTCTTTTAGATCTTCAATTAGCCTATCATCATATTCGACACCAGCATTTTCCTCTGAGTAAAACTGCATATGATCTGCTTGTTTTGCGATAGCTGTCACGGTGAAATCCCAGTGCCCTATCATTGCATGATTTGATAACCAATATGTTTCGTATCCTGCATCATTTGCCAAATTAACTATAGATTTTGATAAATCGGGTTCAAATAATGTTTTAGTTAGCATTACAGGAAGTGAGCTCCATGTATTAGTACCAGCAGAATAGGCATGCTTAAAGATACTCATAGATTCAGATCTTTTTTCTAGGTGAGGCGTTGTCTCCCGGTAATATCCGTATAAACTTAAGTTGTCCGCCCGCAAAGATTCGCCAATACCTAGTACTAAAAAATCTTTATCTGAACTTAGCGCCTCTACATTCTCCCAACTACTCTCTAAGTTTGTCTGTTTATTTACATATGCTAACGTATCTGAAATACCTTTAAAGGAACGCAACGCCGGAAACCTCCATACAACATCCTCGGCAATGAGGTATTCTACGGTAGCAAAGTTAGTTGAATAACCTCTGGCGAGTGCAGTGGTGAGGTGATAATCGTATTGTGGTGTTTGAGTAAGCTTTTTTGCAGACAAAAAGGCCGGGATCAATACATATGCAATTGCTAATGTAGCTAATCCCACAAATCGCCTTGAAAATTTCGGTACAGGTAGGAAAGTCAGGCAGTATACAAAAACAATAATTGTTAAGGCGTATATCCAGTTAATAAACACGAAAGAAAATGCCTCAGAAGGCGAGGTGTTTATCATACTCATTATCAGACTAATGGTTAATGACGTGTTGTAAGACATTAATACGAACAAGTCGATTGCTATGAAGGAAGAAAACAAAAAACGCAATATTTTTAGTTTCTGCAAGCAAATTAACACTGCAAACAAAAACGAAAATTGTAGGATTATATGGATTAAGAATATCGGTAATGCAATTCTTTCTAATTTACCTTGATTCACGAAGAAACAATATGCAATCAGCACAATAGGTAATATGACCTTATTAAGTCTAATTAAAGGAATTGGCATCTAACTCTCATAACTCGATGTTCAATTCAACCGCTCGATCTTTTTCGGAAATTAACCATTCTGCTTATTGAATATTTAGTTACTAATTCAGTTTTTGCTAAAACAAATGCAACAAAAAATGAGGTAGTAACTGACATAAAACAATAAAGTAATGCCATTAACCAAGTGTTGTCATCTCTTGCATAGTAAATAAATGGAGTTCGTAAAAAACCATTTACAAGAAATAGGTGCATTGATATTGAACCTGTGAAGAGAAAGAACGCTTTTACATAGTGAGTTCGTTGAATAAACGACGTAAGTGCAACAAAGCAAGCAATCATAACAACTAGGATGCTTACATGGTTTAAAAACCAAAGTGGTTCAATAACATTACCCGCTAAAAATATAATGACTGCTAAAATTATGATCCATATTGGAATACTGATAGCTTTTTTATCTCTGCTAGCTAAGTACATTCCCAAGCAGAGTTCTGGCATGTGACCAATAATAGTGTAGTTTAAGTTCACGTCCCCAATTACACCGTTGGTAACCACCATGAGTGAAACAGTAGTAATCGACAATGCAATAAGGAAATAACTTCCGTACTTTTTGAGTAAATTAAACAATAGTGGAAATACGAAATAAACTTGAAAAATCAGTGATATAAACCACCACGGACCGACTAGTTTTAAACGTTCATCTGGCATGAAATTTGAAACTAAAACTAGTTTGTACAATATGCTTTGAAAATTTTCGATCAATAAAGCTAATGGAGCACTCCTTCCAATAGCATATTCTGCTGTGATAACTGCCCAAAATAAAATAGCCAGTATAAAGGAAGGGTAAATCGACCAAGCTCTTTTACGAATAAATTGCCAATAGCTTGGATTCCCTAGAAGAAATTTTTTAGTTAATCCATAGGCACTTAAAAAAATAAATATTTGGACTCCAAAGTGGCCCAAATAAGACATGGAGAATTGGAAAAAACGTTCTGGCTCATTAGCGATCGATTCAATAAAGAAAAGGAATTTTCCTTCTTCGAATTCAAACTCCATTTCTTTCGGACCCGGCAGCCAGTGCATAAAATTGTGTATAACAATTAATAAAATGCCAATAGCTTTATAAATACTAACCTGTTCTAAATTTAACTCATTCCACTTCATTTTTGATTCAATTTTGCACTTGAAGGTAAATTATTCAAATAAGAACTCTATCATCGAACAGTATAAAAATGTAACAAAAATGCAACATCAGTGATCATGAAGAATTTGGTTATGCCAAAAGATAACTGATCCACTCTTGTTTATTTTGTGGATAATGATGTATTCTCCAATTTTATACAGAACTCTTATTTATCGAGCAAAATCAATGATTTCAGGTCACTTCATCGAAAGCAATGGAGCACAAATTTTCATCACTCAATTTGGTGACGTATCCGCCCAAAAAGCCATTTTGGTACTGCCTTCAATATTCGAAGAAATGAACCTTTGCCGAGCAATAGTGGCAAAGCAAGCCCATTTACTCTCGCAACACGACTATTGTGTGTATTGTTTGGATTACTTTGGTTGCGGGGATAGCCAAGGGGAAACTGCCCAAGCTGATGCAAAAACGTGGAAGCAAAACATCATTGATACCCTAGAGTGGATAAAGGCCAAAGACTACCAAAGGATTGATATGTGGGGCGTAAGGTTAGGTGCTTTGCTAGCTATGCAAACGCTAGAGCATTGGGTTGATGATTCGGCAAGCACAACACTCTTACTATGGAAGCCGGTTACCAAAGGGAAGCAGTTTATGACGCAATTTTTGCGGTTGAAGCAGGCAAACTCGATGATGCAAGGCAGTGAAAAAATCAATTGGCGAGAAAGCATACTGGCTGGAGAATCGACTGAAGTAGCTGGTTATCAAATAGCAGCTGATTTACTAAGTTCGCTTGATGACATGACGTTTCCTTCTGAGGTACCGGAGCCACTGCATATTCATTGGTTCGAGTTGGCATCAAAGTCGATTAGTCCTGCTGTACACAAGCAAACGTCGAGCTGGCCACAAAACAACCTTCATTTACGGCATTTTGAAGGTAGTGCGTTTTGGCAAATTCCAGAAATTTTTGCTCAACCTGAATTATTGGAACCCTCCCTTTTGGCGTTTGCAGGAGACGAGCTATGAGTGAATATACGGTCACCATGACATCAAGTGCACACCAATTACTCGGGATTTTGCACCATCCAGCGAATGCGTCTGATGTGGCTGTTTTGATTATTGTCGGCGGACCTCAGTATCGCGTGGGAAGCCATCGTCAGTTCGTACAATTGTCGAGAGCCTTAGCAGAAGAAAAAATTGTATCTATGCGTTTTGACTACTCAGGAATGGGGGATAGTGAAGGGCAAAAGAAGAGTTTTGATGCTATTTCGGATGATATAGAAGTGGCGTGCAATCTGCTTTGTGAAAAAGCTCAAGTCAGTAAAATTGTACTTTGGGGGCTGTGTGATGCGGCATCTGCAGCAATGATCTATGCACCAACAGATTCGAGAGTAAAAGGAATGATTCTACTCAATCCGTGGCTTCGTAGTGATGCTGCTATGGGTAAATCAATGTTGAAATATTATTATTTACAACGTTTGTTATCCAAGGATTTTTGGATGAAACTACTGCGCGGTAAAATCAATGTTGCTTCAAGTGTCAGCGATGCCAAAGGGTTTGTAGAAGATAGTATGGCATCAGACAACAATTCGTCTGAATCCTATCAAGTTCGCATGCAAAAAGGATTAGCAGAGTTTGACGGAAGCCTTTGTCTAATCTTAAGCGGAGTCGATCTGACTGCAAAAGAGTTTGAGGAGCAAACATTAGGCAGTAAAAATTGGAAGACGTTTAACTCCAAAAGAACCCAACTTCATCGACTCGAAAAAGCAGACCACACGTTTTCGACCTCTCAGTTTAAACGTCAGGTAGAGTCTGTGTCTGTCAATTTTATTGCTGGGTTAAAATAACGCTTAACAATCCACCTTCTGGAATTTCACCGGGTGAAAGTACCGAATTTTCTTGTTGGCGAATGAATCCCTCATCTCGAGATTTTATTCGCCCATGTAAAACGTTTCGATTAATTGACGCAGAGGTTTCTGGGAATCTTGCATCAATACCATAAGTATTCAGCAAAACATTTTCACTAATTTGTGTACTGCCAGCTTTGTTCAAATAAATTCCGACATCATTCATGCAGTTAAGAAACAAATTGCGTTTTATTTGGCCGTTTAAGTGCTCATATTCGCATTCGCCATCTTGGCAAAAACGCTCTCCTGTGCCGCCATTACCGAAAGAAAAGCCAACTCTGATATCCAAGCTAGATTGATGTGGAATTTGCCAAGCACAATTGACCACATTCCCTTCGAACCGTGCGTTTTGTCCTGCTCCTTTCAAAAAGGTCATATAGACTTCACTGATTCGTCCTTTGAGCTCTCGTGCATAATCGGCGATGAAATTGTTCTGAATCTTCCAATCGTTTCCGCCGACAACGTCAATCCCCACCGTTGGCAAATCCGTTCTTCTTAATCTGTCATTGAAGAAATCGTTATTCGAAACAGTAACAAAATCAGGAAAGCTGGCTTTGGTCGTGGAGTAGTTGCCATTCGATTTTAACGGGGCGTTAAAGTTCCGGAATATGTTGTTGTCTATTATGGTGTAATCAGCATCACCGTATAAGTGGATAGCATGCTCACAGTTACCATCATATAAACATACGCCTTCAAATGAGATGTTTTTCACTATCCAATAAGGCTCGGTAATCAATAATCCTTCTAACGAATCGAGTTTAAACTCGACCTCGCCAAGTTGACTGGCTGCGAGCACGATAGGTTGTTCTTCAGTGCCGCCTCGATTAAACAACACGCTTTGTTGTTCAATGCGGTAGGTTCCCGGAGCAATGAGGATAAAGTCACCCGCTTTTGCGTTTTTGATGGCCACAATAAGGCTGAGCTCGTCTTCAACTTTTATAATATTGTTTGCTTTCGCCATAAGCGAGGAGATGGCGCTTTTACTTATTTTTGCTCCTTGCGGCGCCCCGTATTTGTCAAAACTAATATTTTGAACCTGTGGCATTACAGACAAAAATCGATCGATACCAACCAAAATTTTTCTATGGATCCCCCAGTTCTGCGGGATATTCATGTCCACATACTTTTTTGCGTTGCTCCTAAGCTCATGCCCAGCATTGGTGTAATACAAAATCAAAAAACTAGTTAGCCCAAATACCATGCTGACTGCTATGGCGGCAAATAACCATTTTCTGATTCGTTTTAAATCAACTGTCATTTGGATAAATACTCAAAATGGAAACGTAAATGGTTCTCAATAAAACTAGCGATAAAGTAATAGCTGTGATCATAACCGGTATGATATTGGATGATAGCCTTGTAGTTAAGCTCGTCAACAATGTCTTCAAATGGTTGAGTCAATTTCTGATTGTGAAGGAAGTCGTCATCTAATCCTTGATCAATCAATATGGGCATTTGTAGGTACTGGCCTTGTTGTTTTAACAAATAACACGCATCGTATTGTGACCAACTGCTCTTATCTTCACCTAGGTATGCTTGCAAGGCTTTTTGCCCCCATGGACACTCAGATGGCGCAACAATGGGAGCAAATGCCGAGATAGAACAAAATAATTGAATGTTTGATAAGCCGATAGTTAGAGCTCCATGGCCTCCCATGGAATGTCCAGCTAATGCAAACTTCGGCTTAACCTTAAACTCTTGTTTTATCAACTGAGGCAATTCTTCAACTATGTAACTATACATTTGGTAATTTTCGGCCCAGGGTGGTTGCGTCGCATTGACGTAAAAACCTGCCCCTTTGCCTAAATCATAAGCACCATCTGGATCATCAGCGATATGTTCGCCTCTTGGGCTTGTATCAGGGGCGACAATAATGATACCTAATTCCGCTGCAACTCGTTGCGCGCCAGCTTTCGTGACAAAATTTTCATCCGTGCAGGTTAAACCACTTAGCCAAAATAGCACGGGTAGAACTTCGCCCTCCTTTGCCTGAGGAGGGAGAAACAAACTAAAATGCATTTCACATTTCACCGTTTCTGAAACGTGCTTGTATCGACGTTGTTCACCGCCAAAACACACTGTCGAGCTGACAAGCTCAAGTGATTCTGCGTGATCTTTATCAACAGACATTAGTAGTGCACCACAGAACGAATAGACTTGCCTTCGTGCATAAGATCAAACGCTTTATTGATGTCTTCCAAAGGCATTGTATGGGTAATAAAGGTATCGAGTTCAAATTCACCATCCAAATAACGCTGAACATACTCTGGCAACTGGCTGCGACCTTTGACTCCACCAAATGCGGTACCTCGCCAAACTCGCCCAGTGACCAATTGAAAAGGTCGTGTTGATATTTCTTGTCCGGAGCCGGCGACGCCAATAATGACGGACTCTCCCCAACCTTTATGACAGCATTCTAAGGCAGAGCGCATAACATTGACGTTACCAATACATTCGAACGAGTAATCGACGCCACCTTCCGTCATATCCACAATGACTTCTTGAATAGGTTTGTCGAAATGTTTTGGGTTTACCGTGTCGGTAGCACCGAGTTGTTTGGCAATATCGAACTTATCTTCGTTAATATCTATGGCGATAATTCGGCCTGCTTTAGCCATTTTTGCACCGATAAGCACAGATAAGCCAATGCCACCTAAACCAAATACAGCGACTGTGTCTCCCGGTTTTACTTTTGCTGTGTTAGTTACTGCACCCATCCCGGTTGTCACTCCACAACCAAGTAAGCAAACCTTTTCCAAAGGTGCCTCTTTAGGAATTTTTGCAAGTGCAATTTCGGGTACAACAGTGTGTTCAGCGAACGTAGACGTACCCATATAATGATAAATGGGTTGCCCGTTAATGGAGAAGCGTGAACTGCCATCGGGCATGAGTCCTTGTCCTTGAGTAGAACGTATTGCTTGGCACAAATTGGTTTTTCCGGATTGGCAAAATTTACATTCCCCACATTCTGGTGTGTACAAGGGAATAACATGATCACCAATGCTGACAGAGGTAACACCTTCACCAACGGCTTCGACAATACCAGCGCCCTCATGGCCTAGAATGGCGGGGAATAAACCTTCTGGATCGTCTCCAGACAAGGTGTAAGCATCAGTGTGACACACGCCGGTGGCAACAATCCTAACTAACACTTCACCTTTTTGTGGAGGCATTAAATCAACTTCTTCTATGCTGAGTGGTTCACCGGCTTTCCAAGCTACTGCTGCACGTGTTTTTATGGTGTTCATTATTAAACCTCTTTATTGCGATAAGTTAATACAGCTTCCATTATGCTGAATGGAGCGCTCAAGCCATTGAGTGGATTCAATTTTATATCCTTGTGCGCACATGTCATTCTCAACGAGTTCGTTCTCTAGCCGTTTGATGGATAATTCTTCTAACTTTAATCTAGTTTCGTTGCTTATGTTTAATCTTGGTTCTGATCGAGGACTTGTTTTCAATCCCATATTAGCAATGATGCTTTGTTTTTCGTTTCCAAATAGCACGGAAGGCGGGACAAACCAGGTTAAATCGAAATTAAAAGTTGATGTTGTTAGGGGGGCAAATGAATGACGAATTTGCAGCTTCCTGTCGTTGTTTGAAGAACAGGAAAACAAGCTTAAAATACTGACAAACGCACATATTAATTTTAATTTTTTTAACAACATACGTAGTAACTGCCTAAAGTATTTATTCCCATATGATTAAGGGCTGTTGGACATTGATGAATACTTCTTCAGTGAAAATATACGCTAGCAAAGACAGTTATTAAAGTAGGCGGAATTAATAAATTTTCGATCTAGACAAAAATCATACTGTGGAACAATGATTAATAGACTACTCTTACATAAGTATTGTTTTTTTCCATGTCTATCAGGGCTGTTTGTGAAGTTTACGAGTTTACTAATTAGAGTTTTAATCCTTTTTTGTTTGTTGGTGTTCCCGTTAATAGGTCATTCAAATGACAATATATACGGTGTGGTAAGTGCTGGATTTGCTGATTCAAAATTTGAACAGAGCGCTTCAGACGGAGGAAGTTTTAAACTGGGTTTTGGATATCAATTCCATCCTCAATGGTACGCAGAACTTGGCTTTCAGCAACTTTCAAATCAGAGTTTTATTGATCAATTACCAATGACATTGCCTGAAGTAAACGAGTATAGCTACGGAATGCAAGGAGATGCTATTTTCGCTTCACTACTGGGCAAAGCATCAGGTCGTATGGGTGAGTTGTTTTATCGCGTTGGCGTTTTAAAAGCTGATGTGAAAGGCCAACAAATTGATAGTTCAGGCTCTTGTCAAATCGGCGTCAGTCGCGAATTTTCAGTTGAATCAGGTGAAATGTTTAACCTATGCGAATACGATGAGGCTAGCTTGGCTGGCGTGTTTGGCATAGGTTTCGATTTTTATTTGGGAGTCAATATGATGCTTAGAACGGAAGTCGAGCACATTAGTGGAGAAAATGGCTTGGAAACTAATGCCGGATATGTCGGTCTGCGTTACAACTTTTAGATCTTAATCGATTTGAACTGATCGAAACAAATGCTATCTCAGTAAGAACAAGTGTTAGATTGAGGAGCTGCTTTTGAAGAATGAGTTAGATAGTCGATTCATCTTATCTGTATTTGAAAAAATCAGACAGCATGGAAAACAAGTGGAAGGTGTCTACCAATTTGAGGGTGTTAAGGCTTACACAGACCATGATGGCTACACGGTTTTTATTGAAGATGCATTAGTGCAGTTGCGTTTTGGCTTTCATAACCAATACCACTTCGAATACGATAAACACGACCATTTAGAGCAATTTGAAAAGAAGTTAAAAGCAATTAACGCTTACGATTAGGTCACCATATTCATATCAAAATGCTTAATTGCAACTGAGGTCAGACCCACTATTGTCTTCGTGCACGCCATCTTGATTTGCATCTCGACTGACTTTTACTCTGCCTTGTAAACTGAGAATCAGTGCGCGCGCGTATTTTGCTTCTTTGTCTTTGTGGCAAACTAGCAAGGTTGCCATTGAGTTGGCTTCGCCATTTCCTTGGAAACGTATTACGGCCCCGGGGCCAGTAATAAAGTTGCTGGAAGATATGATAGGTGTACCGACCAATAGTTCTTCGTTGTCATTCCTAGTGCCACTGAGATTCTCATCGACGAACACCATTTTGGCTTGACTCCAATTGGTGGTGCAATTTGTAAAATCAGTGGTAGGACAAACGATGGTATCTACTTGCTCATCAATAGCGGTTGCTCTGGCAAATTGAACAATGCCGCTTAGTTCGTTCAGCGCACCCACAATACGATTTTGGATGATAATATTTTGCGCGCTTGGAATGCCGACAATCAACACTATGGCAACCAAAGATAAACCAATCATCAATTCGACCAGTGTTGTGCCATCTTGTCTTGTGGGTGAAAATAAATACAAACTTATCCCTGCAAAATACAGTTAATTATGCCTAATCCTAATCTTACAGCGTAATTCACAGCAAAAGGGTATAGATTTGCATCAATTGTTATGCTTAGTTCCAGTAAATTTAATAAAAGCATTCATTTAGTTAGGGTAATTTGCGATAAAGTTTTTTATGATTAACTTGGTCCGGTTCAAATTCTTGGGAGAAAAATGATGACAGAGCAAGAAGTAATCGATGAAATGCGAGTACTTCCAAAGATAGACGCAGAGTTTGAGATACAAAGAAGAGTCTCTTTTATCAAAAAACATCTTCGTCAGTCAGGATTGAAAAACCTGGTTCTTGGAATCAGTGGCGGAGTAGATTCGTGTACGCTTGGGAAACTGGCCCAAATTGCGGTTAATGAACTCAATTCAGAGGGAGCTGATAAATATCAATTTGTTGCAGTACGCCTTCCATACAATGTTCAAGCTGACGAAGATGATGCGCAAGCCTCTATCGATTTTATACAACCAAGTCATTCGCTGGCCGTGAATGTTCAGCCCGGCGCAGATGCCATTCATCAAGAAACTTCAAAAGCCCTTGAAAATCTTAATTTACTGCCAAGTGATGAAGTGAAACAAGATTTCGTAAAAGGGAATGTCAAGGCCAGAACGCGAATGGTCATTCAGTATGAAATTGCCGGTATGCTAGATGGATTAGTACTTGGTACAGATCATTCTGCTGAAAATGTGACGGGTTTTTATACCAAATATGGTGATGGTGCATGTGATTTGGCCCCATTGTTTGGTTTGAATAAACGACAAGTTAGACAGTTAGCAGCGACAATGGGGGCGCCCGATTCAATCATTTCCAAAGCGCCGACAGCCGATCTAGAAACATTGTCACCGCAAAAAGCTGACGAACAGGCTCTCGGGTTAACTTATGATCAAATTGATGATTTTTTAGAGAACAAAACGGTTGATAAAGCCGTATCAGATAAGCTAGTGAAAATATTTAAGGCAACTCAACATAAACGAGTTCCGATCCCGACAATATATGACTGATAAAAAAGGATACGTTAAGTGAAAAAGATCGAAGCGATTATTAAACCGTTTAAAATGGACGACGTCAGAGAGGCGTTATCGGATATAGGCGTATCAGGAATGACAGTAACTGAGGTCAAAGGATTTGGTCGTCAAAAAGGTCATACTGAGCTGTATAGAGGGGCAGAATATCAAGTCGACTTTTTACCGAAAGTGAAACTGGAACTTATCGTCGCAGACGATATGACAGATAGAGCCATTGAGGCCATCAGTTCACAAGCTCAAACTGGTAAAATTGGTGATGGAAAAATCTTTGTCACCAATGTGGAAAGAGTCATTCGAATTCGCACCGGTGAAGAAAACGAGGAGGCGGTATAGCCTCCTAGTGATGGTGATCTCCAGATGGTCCATGAGCATGTCCATGGGCTAGCTCGTCTTCTGTTGCTTTGCGAACGTCCATAATTTCTACATCGAAATTTAACGTAACTCCAGCCAACGGGTGGTTGCCATCAACGATCACTTCATCTTCAGTCACATCTATTATCATCACAGATTGCTCGCCCTCGTCAGTGGAAGCCCGAAATGTCATACCGACGTCGACTTCCATTCCTTCGAACATGGTTTTCGGTACCGATTGCACCAGTTTGTCAAACCTCTCACCGTAAGCCAGTTCGGGTGATATATCGATTGAGAATGCATCACCTTTGGCTTTCCCTTCCAATTCATCTTCAAGCCCTTTTATCAAATAATGACTGCCTTGCAGAACCGTCATAGGGTCAGAATCACGAGAAGAGTCTATTTGAGTACCTTCAGTGGTCGACACGGTAAAATGCAAAGTAACGACAGTACTGTTATCGATATTCATTGTAAATCCTTGGTTAATCAATGGAGTAAGGTAGTGGTAAAATGGAAAATTCAACGTCTGGCTGTTCTTTGAGGCGAAACACTTGATCGGGTTCGGCGTCATTTGGTAGCACTGCGAGCAACCATGTAGTTGATTGAATAGCCGCGCTTCTCAATACAGTGCCACTTCGGCGCCAGTTTTCCCCAAGTTTCACCTCAAGTGTTTGTCCAGCCTGACAATCTACTTCGTTTTCAGAATGCAGAATAAAGGCCGCGCGTTTGTTTTTACCTAAGTATTTGGTTCGTGCTACGACCTCTTGACCGAGATAACAACCCTTTTCGAAGTTGATTGCGTCTAACGATTGTAAATTCATCATCTGCGGCACAAATTCACATATCGTCTGCGTTTGCACGTTGGCAATGCCCGCTTGGATATCCAGCATTTCCCAATATTGTTCATTGGCAAATGATTGCTCGACTAGATTAAAATTATCTTCTGAGAACGATTTCTTTATGATCATAAGGTAGCGAACAATAGGTGAGTCAAACCGAATAATCGTGCCATTAGAATTCGAAACCAACTCATTGTTAGCCGCAGGTAGTTCGTCAAAGATAGCGTTAGCGATTGACTCCATCTGTTCACCTGCGCCACCAAAAAACACCCACTGCGAACTCGAATCTTCGAATTCTGCCGCAGAAAACACGCCAAACTTTTTTAACTCTGCCAGAGAGGGCGCTATGCTGTCAGTGTGGCTGAGCATATTGATTTGCTGCCCGTTACGGAAGGCATGAAACACATTCCAAGTTTTACCTTTGAAGTCACATTGGCAGCCGAGTTGAACTTGATTTTCAGCCAAGGATTCAACATCAATCGTAAGTTTGCCTTGTAAATAACTGTCAGCATCTTCACCAGTAACTGATATGATCCCAAGCTGAGTAAGTTTACATATAAACCCCTGACTCGGAATAAAACTAGACTGCATAAGCTGTTTGTCCTTGTTAATCTATATCTAGCAAAGAATATGGGGATAGCTAAGCTAGAAACAAGCTTGGTGACAATGATAATATGGTTTCTAGCAAAGATGTACAGAATTGAGAGGTATACATGTTCGAGAAAAAGAGAATATCGCGATTAAAATGGGCGTGCCGCAGAGGTATGTTGGAGCTTGATGTTCTCTTTATGCCATTTGTTGAACAGGGCTTTGAGGAACTTGATTACGCTCAGCAACTGGTGTTTGAGAGACTATTAACGTGTGATGATCCCGACTTGTATGCTTGGTTTATGGGTCATCAAAAATGCCAAGATCCTGAGCTTGCGAGTATGGTAAGTCACATTCTAAGTCGTGTTAAAGTATAGCTTTACTTGTGTATCAGGTAGGCAACGACAGATAATGTCGATATGCTTCTACCTAGTTTTAATACTGAGTGTGTTTTGTTGGCAGAGTCAGGTCATGCCTCTCCAAGGCTTCGTTCAAGGGATGTTAGGTGTTGGAATAGCATTGATGGCGATTCTGCACTTAGTTAGATTGTCAAAACGTAATTATTCCTGCAGTTGGACATTGAGTGAAGAAGGGGAGTGGTGGCAAAACGGTCAATGCAAGCAACTCTGTGCTGAAAGTAAGGTAAGCGCATTTGGTATCTGTGTTGTTTTGACAGATATTTCTTCTCCCCGTTACAAAAGTGCTCGCTGGATATTCGCGGATCAGCTTTCGGTAAAAGATTATCGACGATTAAGTAAGGTAGTATTGAGATGTCGAGCAAAGCGCTAAATCAGCCATTGCCAGTAGGTTCACTTTTGTTGCGTTCTTTGCTGAAACGCAGCAAAGCAAAACCAGAACTATTTGATACCTACTCAGAATTACCCTCAACTCAGTTCACCAATCAGTTTAGTCATATACGACCGGCTCATCTGGAGGATTTCCACAGAATTGTTAATTGGCCAACTCAATTAACAGAAAGAGTTCACCCCTGCTATTTTCATTTGTATGCGTTCCCACAACATCTGAAGTTAATGTTGGATAAACAATTTCCATTTTCACTGTTGGGGATAGTGCATTTGCGTAATCGTATTGAACAGCAATGCGAGATTGATACTCAGGCTCCTTTCAGCGTATCTAGTCAATATGGTGATATCGTTGATCACGCTAAAGGACTCTCGTTTTCGATCAAATCAAAGGTAGAGGTTGATGCCAAGGTAGTATGGCAATCTGAAAGTTGGTTTCTTGTTCGTTATCCTAAGTCCAATCAAAAGAAATCTGAAATAAACGTAGAAATAGAGAAAGATAAACGGGTAGAGAGCGAAAAAGGCAACAATTCCACCAATAATTATAAGAATCCGCATCAAGAGTATACTGGTTCATCCCCTTGGCATTTTTCAGGTAAAACCGCTCGAAAGTATGCGCGTATTTCTGGCGACTACAATCCTATTCACTTATATGGCATTACGGCAAAACTATTTGGCTTCAAACAACCCATAGCTCACGGAATGTGGAGCAAAGCTTGGTGTGTATCGGCAGTAGCTGAATTTATTCAGCCTAAGGTGACGGTAGAGGCTAAATTTGCACAACCATTAATGCTGCCCAACAGAGCGACTTTGCACCAAGATAAGCGTGATCATAGGCATGTTTTTGCACTAAGTACGCAAGACGGGCAATTTTTGCATCTTAGCGGTTATTTGGAATCTTGATTGCGACCCACTAACAAACTAATTTTCGCTTCTTTCAATGTCTCTGGGTAATCAAGGTTGTAATGTAACCCTCGACTTTCTTTCCTCATCATGGCACAGCGGACGATTAGCTCCGCTACAGTTACAAGGTTTCTGAGCTCTAGTAAGTTGTTACTTACTCTGAAATTAGCATAGTAGTCATGAATTTCTTGTTGCAATAATTCGATTCTTCTCAGCGCACGCTCGAGTCGCTTGTCGGTTCGAACGATACCAACATAATCCCACATGAATAATCTCAGTTCATGCCAGTTGTGTTGAATGATGACTTCCTCATCAGAGTTACCCACCTGACTTTCATCCCATGGTGGAATATCGACAGTTGAATGCTCTCGTTCTTTTTGAGATTCAATATGCTCTGCTGCCGCATGAGCAAATACCACACATTCCAATAGGGAATTACTTGCCATGCGATTGGCACCATGCAAACCAGTATAGGCAACTTCTCCTACTGCATATAAATTTTCAATGTCGGTTTTAGCAGTAAAGTCGGTTTTAACGCCACCGCAACTATAGTGGGCTGCGGGTACGACAGGAATTGGTTGACGAGTAATATCTATACCTAAACTTCGGCATTTGCGGTAGATGTTGGGAAAATGTTTAACGATAAAATCGGCAGGCTTATGACTGATATCCAAATACATACAATCAGCACCCTTACGCTTCATCTCGAAGTCGATGGCTCTAGCAACAATATCTCTGGGAGCCAAATCGCCACGTTCGTCAAACTTTTTCATAAACGGCGTCCCATCCTCATGACAAAGAACTGCCCCTTCTCCTCTTAATGCTTCTGTGATCAAAAAATTTCGGGCTTCAGGGTGAAATAAGCAAGTTGGATGAAATTGATTAAACTCCATATTAACCACAGAGCAACCCGCACGCCACGCCATTGCGATACCATCGCCACTCGACACATCTGGGTTTGAGGTATATTGGTAAACCTTACTCGCTCCGCCTGTGGCGAGGGCAGTAAACCGACTTCGTATGACTTCAACATGTTCGCAATTGCGATTCCAAACGTAGGCGCCTAAGCACTCTTTAGAGGAATTGTCATGTTTGATTAAATCAATGGCATTATAACGTTCAAATAAATGAATGTTGGGATGTTGTTGAACAGCATCAACCAAGGTGGTTTGTACCGCTTTTCCAGTGGCATCTGCTGCATGCAAAATGCGTCTATGACTATGCCCACCTTCTCTGGTTAGGTGAAATCTTAAGTTGCCTTTTTCATCTGTCTCTTGGTCAAATGGCACACCGAATTTAATTAACCAATTTAGGCACTTTTTTGCTTCCGTCGCGGTATAACGCACAGCCGCTTCTTCACACAAGCCAGCCCCAGCATCTAACGTATCGGCTATGTGAGACTCGATGGAATCCCCTTCATCGAAAACAGCGGCAATACCGCCTTGTGCGTAACGAGTAGACCCTTCAGATAAGTTACTTTTGCTCAATACTATGACATTGAAGCTATCTGCAAGTTTTAGCGCTAACGATAGACCCGCAGCGCCACTTCCGATAATTAGTACGTCACAACGATGTTCAACAGTAGAGCCCATGGAGTACAATACCCTAAAATAGTGAGGTTAATAGCGTAATTCTAATCTAAACGATAGTGCTGAACTAGCTAATAACTGAATTTCAACGTTAATATTAAATTAAATCGAACTTTCTGCGAACCATGAAGTCTATGTAGGTGCTTGCATGAGCCAAAGATGTTTTTAATAAAGGAGAAGTGGCTCGAATGAGCGAGCAGTTTACGGATCAACAGATAGTTGAAAAAGTACAAGGTGGTGATAAAAACGCATTCGGTTTGTTGGTGACAAAATACCAACATAAGGTTGCGCATCTAGTATCACGATATGTAAAGAATTCTGGAGATGTGGCAGATGTTACTCAAGAAGCATTTATTAAAGCTTATCGAGCCTTGCCAAATTTCCGCGGAGAGAGTGCTTTCTATACTTGGCTGTATCGAATAGCAGTAAATAGTGCAAAAAATTATTTAGTTTCTCAAGGTAGAAAGCCACCTGCGAGTGATGTTGATGCTGATGAAGCAGATTATTACGACGGAAGTGATGCACTTAAGGAACAAAACTCACCAGAACGTAGTCTTATGTCTGACGAACTGGAAAAAGTGTTATATGACGCTTTAGAAAAATTGCCGGAAGATCTACGTATGGCGATAACCCTGCGTGAAATTGAAGGCTTAAGCTATGAAGATATAGCTAACGTAATGGATTGTCCTGTAGGTACAGTTCGCTCCCGAATTTTTCGGGCGAGGGAAGCAATTGATAAAGTGTTAGACCCATTGCTTCAAAATTAACTTATATAATTTGTTAAGTAAAAAGTAAGATTATTCTTTAATTAGTTCGTTAGATGACATTTAATAGAAATGTTTAAAAATGAAGCGTTAATTCAGGAACCCTAGTATGACGCAAAAGCAAGAAAATCTGTCGGCATTTGTTGACGGTGAAGTGCAAGACGAAAATATTGTTTCTTCATTAGTTGATGATGCTGAGATGGCTGAAAAGTGGCAGCGATATCATCTTATTCGTCAAGGTTTGCGTAAAGAGCTTCCAAAGCAAGCAAATTTTGATGTTAGCGGTGCAATTGCATCTGCTCTTGAGAGTGAGCCTACTATTTTGGCACCCAGAAAGACGTGGCGTGATGCGCCTATAGTCAGTAATGTCATTCCTTTGGTTCGTTCAGGTGGCCAGTTAGCCATTGCCGCTTCTGTTGCTGTCGCAATGGTGATTGGTGTGCAAAAACTGAATCAAGAAGAACAGCAAATTTTTAACCCTGCTCCAGCGGTTGTACCTGGAATCCAAGGTGGTTTGTCGCCAGTAAGCTTGGAACAGACTCAGCCATTACCTCGCACTGATGTGAGAGAGCAACAACGCAGAATTAGTGCCTATCTAAACGACCATCGCAAGCAAGTATTGCTGAAAGATAGCCAGCGATTCTTACCAACTGGTGAATCAACTGACGAGGTTGATGCTGCTGGCTCAGAATTAGGTCAAGAACGTGAGAATTTCCCTGAGTAACTCACTTTCAATTGCTATACGTGTTCTTATCATAGTTGTTTGTAGCCTGAATTTTACTCAAATTCAGGCACAAACAGATTTATCACAAACCTCATTAACCCCCACAG
This sequence comes from uncultured Alteromonadaceae bacterium, assembly GCA_947503265.1. GTDB lineage: Bacteria > Pseudomonadota > Gammaproteobacteria > Enterobacterales > Alteromonadaceae > Aliiglaciecola. Next base: position 373,892 of record CANNDC010000003.1, on the reverse strand, counting down.
AAGGCGCAAATGCTTGGCTAGCCAAACTAGCTAGTGCCAAAAACAATCTGAATTATCAAATCTCCTTCGTGGTGATGAAACCCGGAATAGAAGCTCAGCCTTTTGTGTGGCGTCACGGTATTTCTCCGGATGGTGTTGAACTAGAACAGCTAGATGAATTAAACGGCCCAGGCAGAGAAGTAATTCGGATCGGTAACAAAGTAAGTTATTTTGAGTCTGACCGCCCCCCTTACAGCCTAGCTTCGGGATACATTAATGGCCCTTTACCAAATGTGTTGTTAGCTGATCCTTTGAGTTTAACTGATGCTTATCAATTTGCGTTAGTAGGGCGTAGCAGAGTATCGGGGAAAGTTGCGCATCAAATTCGAGTGGTAAGCAAAGACAAAAATAGGTATCGATTCAATCTTTGGTTGGATCAAAAAACCGGTCTGCCGTTAAAAATCAACATGGTGGATCTTGAAGGTCAGACAATAGAACAGATACAGGTGACGGATCTGTCAGTGACGGAGGAACCTGATCCTTATTTAATTAAACTGCTAAGTACCAGTTTGCCCGACATCGTTCAGCTTCCACCGAAAGCTGAAATTGAACAAAGGTGGCAGCTAGATTTTTTACCTGAGGGGATGAAACAGATCAATCATGATGTCAGACGCCTGCCAGTAGAAGGTGGGCTTGTTGAATACGTTATGCTAAGTGATGGACTTGTGGACGTGTCTGTTTATCTACAACAGGCATTTTCTAATGCCGCTCAAAATGAAATCCTTGGGCGAATAGGGTCAGAAATATACTTGACCAGACAGCAAGGGAATGTACTTGTCACTGTGATTGGTAAATTGCCCGCTAAAACTGCCAACGCAATTGCATCCTCATTAACACGCACGATTCCCTGATGATTGAAGAAATAGGAGTTATAACCGCTGTGGACAAGGATCATATTTGGGTGGAAACCCAAGTAAAGACCACGTGCGGTTCTTGCGAAGCACAAGAAAACTGCGGCACAGGTGTAGTAGCAAAAGCGTTTTCTCCTAAAAAAGAAAAAATAATTTTACGTTGCTCTGAAGAAGCTAAAATTGGTCAAAAAGTGAAGTTGGGTATTCAGGAAGAACATTTAATTAGCGCCTCTGCTCTGATGTATTTACTACCCTTGAGCGTCCTGATTATTGTCGCTGTTGGTGCTCAGGCACTTCTGCCAATGTTAGGTTTAACCAGTGAGTTTTGGACCATAGGTGCAGCGTTGTTCGCCACCTTTTTAAGTTTTTTATGGATCAAGTCGTCTACTCAATCCAATAAAGGTCAAAAATTCCAACCTCGGTTGTTAGCCGTATTGCCTTTCGAGCAACAGAAAACTCCTTCAAAACCTTGAATCTGTTCAAAACAACTTTGTTTATCTCCAGAACCTTATCGCAAACTGAGCGATAACACTGTAAAATCCCGCCAACTCAAAAAATACATGCCCTCGGGGCCTTAGCTGTAGGTACAAGTCAAAACGATATGCAACATAAGCACATACGAAATTTCTCGATTATCGCTCACATTGACCATGGTAAATCAACACTATCTGACCGTCTGATCCAGCACTGTGGTGGACTCACCGCTCGTGAAATGGAAGCTCAGGTATTGGATTCTATGGATATTGAACGAGAACGTGGAATTACGATTAAGGCGCAAAGTGTCACGCTAAACTACAAAGCTAAAGATGGCGAAACTTATCAACTAAATTTCATCGACACTCCTGGGCATGTGGATTTCACTTATGAGGTCTCCCGCTCGCTGGCGGCTTGTGAAGGCGCTTTGCTGGTGGTCGATGCAGGTCAAGGTGTTGAAGCTCAAACCCTAGCAAACTGCTACACCGCAATTGACCTTGATATGGAAGTTGTCCCTATACTAAACAAAATTGACTTACCTCAAGCTGAGCCTGATCGGGTGGCCGAAGAAATTGAGGATATAGTTGGCATCGATGCAGTGGATGCCGTTCGCTGTAGCGCTAAAACCGGTATCGGTATCGAAGATGTACTTGAAGTCATAGTTGCACAAATTCCGCCGCCTGAAGGTGACCGCGAAGCACCACTTAAAGCGCTCATTGTCGATTCTTGGTTTGATAATTACCAAGGCGTTGTGTCTTTGGTCCGAGTGGTTGAAGGACAACTATGCGCGAAAGATAAAATTCAAATCATGTCAAATGGGGCTATCCACCAAGCGGACAATGTCGGTATTTTTACGCCTAAGCAAACGCAGACGGGCAAGTTAAGTGCCGGTGAGGTGGGTTATGTAGTCGCAGGTATCAAGGATATTCATGGTGCGCCCGTTGGTGATACCATCACGCTTGCTAAAGCACCTGCAAAAGATGTATTGCCGGGCTTCAAAAAAATAAAACCTCAAGTATACGCTGGTTTGTTTCCCGTCAGTTCTGACGAATATGAAGATTTTCGAGATGCGTTAGCAAAACTAACCTTGAATGATGCTTCATTGTTCTATGAACCAGAGAGTTCTACGGCGCTAGGTTTTGGTTTCCGAATCGGCTTTCTTGGTATGTTGCATATGGAAATTATCCAAGAACGTTTGGAGCGAGAATACGACCTTAACTTAATTACCACCGCACCTACTGTGGTTTATCAGGTCAAGACGACGAAAGGGGAAATACTAGAGGTCGACAGCCCCTCAAAACTGCCACCTGTAAATGATATTGAACATATTTTAGAGCCCATAGTTGAAGCCCACATTCTTGTACCTCAAGAATATTTAGGTAATGTAATCACACTGTGTATTGAGAAACGCGGTGTTCAAACGAACATGACGTACCACGGTAAACAAGTGGCGGTAACTTACGAGTTACCTATGGCGGAGGTGGTGATGGATTTCTTCGACCGTCTGAAATCAACCAGCCGAGGTTTCGCTTCTCTTGATTACAATTTTACCAAATTCAACGCTGCGGATATGGTGCGTTTAGACATACTTATCAATGGTGAGCGGGTTGATGCGTTGGCAGTGATAACTCACAAAGAAAATTCTCAAGGGCGAGGTCGAGAACTGGTCGATAAACTACGTGAATTAATCCCGAGGCAAATGTTTGATATTGCGATTCAAGCTGCAATCGGCAATCACGTTGTTGCTAGAAGTACAGTTAAACAGTTGCGTAAAAACGTGATTGCGAAATGTTATGGCGGTGATGTGAGCCGTAAGAAAAAGCTGTTGCAGAAACAAAAAGAAGGTAAAAAGAGAATGAAGCAAGTGGGTAACGTTGAGTTACCACAAGATGCATTCTTAGCTGTATTAAAGGTAGGAAAATAAATGGCAAACTATTTCTCAATTTTTTTGGTCGCCCTAACCGTACTATCAGGTTTGATTTGGTTAGTCGATGCAAAAGTATTTGCACCAAAAAGACGTGCCAAAGTAGCTGCTAGTGCGGGTGCCGAAGAACTAGATAAAGATGCAGAAATACCCATTCCTTACATAGTGGATACGGCGCAACAAATCTTTCCTGTTATTGCCTTTGTGCTTGTGCTTCGCTCTTTTATTTATGAACCTTTTCAAATTCCATCAGGTTCAATGAGGCCGACTCTGCTTGTGGGAGACTTCATCCTAGTAGAGAAATTTTCATATGGACTAAAAGACCCAGTATTCCGCAGTAAATTTATTGAAACGGGTGAGCCCCAACGCGGCGACGTAGTGGTATTTAAGTATCCAGAAGATCCCAGATTAGATTACATCAAGCGCGTTATTGGGTTGCCGGGTGATACGGTGACTTATGCGAATAAAGAAGTAATTATTACACCTGCTTGTAACGATGGTAAAGATTGCCAACCTAAACAAAAAATGGTGCAAATTGCCAAAGGAAATTTTGTAGAAGATGGTGTCACTACGTATGAACAACGTTTTACCGAAACGCTTGGTGATATTGAACATGATATTTTAATCAATCCCAGAAAGCTGGATGAGATATCTCTTTATCGTCCGCAACAATATGGAACTAAGATAAATCAATGGGTCGTGCCAGAAGGTCAATACTTTGTAATGGGGGACAATCGCGATAATAGCCAAGACGGTCGATTCTGGGGATTTGTTCCAGATGAAAATCTAGTCGGCAAAGCAGTGGCGATTTGGATAAGCTTCGAATTTAAACGTGATCCTGACAGTTTCTTACCGAGTTGGGTGCCCACAGGCGTGCGTTTTAATCGGGTAGGTGGAATAGACTAGTCTCCAATGGCAAATAACAATGACTACAATCGCCTACAGAAAAATATAGGTTATACCTTTAAAGATTCGGCCAATTTAAAATTGGCCCTTACCCACAGAAGCTTTACAAAAATTCATAACGAAAGATTGGAATATCTGGGCGATGCAGTTTTAGGGTTGGTTATTGCCGATGAGTTGTATGAGCGTTTTCCGAAACAACCTGAAGGAAAACTTACCCGCATGCGATCCAGCCTTGTTAAGGGCGACACATTAGCACAGCTTGCATTGGAATTTGATTTAGGCGATTTTTTGTTACTGGGTTCTGGAGAGTTGAAAAGTGGTGGTTTCCGTCGCAGCTCTATACTCGCAGATGCAGTAGAAGCAATCATAGGTGCCATCTATCTTGAATCTGGATTGGATGTTTGCAAACCACTAATATTAAGTTGGTTTAAAAGCAGAATTGAAAAGTTAAATCCTGATGCACATCCAAAAGATGCTAAAACGCTGTTGCAGGAATATCTTCAAGGTAACAAATTACCTTTGCCTCTCTATTCGGTATCAAAAATAGAAGGCAAGGACCACAATCAGAATTTCACCGTTGAATGTCTAGTTACCTCACTGGGAAAAGCAGTGATTGGAAGAGGCAGTTCAAGGAGAAAAGCGGAGCAAAATGCCGCTCAAGCAGCTTATGAGAAATTAAATGAGTCAAAATAAAACCTATTGTGGCATGGTTGCCATAGTCGGAAGGCCAAACGTCGGTAAGTCGACTCTACTCAATAAATTGCTCGGGCAAAAGGTGAGTATCACGTCACGAAAACCCCAAACGACGCGTCACCGCATTATGGGTATCGATACAGAAGAAAACTTTCAAGCCATCTTTGTTGACACACCTGGGCTGCATGTTGAAGAAAAACGGGCAATTAATAAGTTGATGAACAGAGCCGCATCAAGTTCTTTAGCAGAAGTTGGATTAGTACTATTTTTAGTTGAAGGGACAAAATGGACCGAAGATGACCAAATGGTAATGAATAAGGTTAAACAATCAGGCCAGCCATGTTGTTTGTTAGTCAACAAAAGTGACAATGTAAAAGATAAAACCAAGTTGATGTCTCATCTTCAGTGGCTGCATGAACAACATGACTTTGCGCATATTATGCCAATTTCAGCAAAATTAGGCAGAAACGTAGATGAACTAAGGGAATTGGTTCATAAAAGCTTGCCTGAAAGTGAGTTTTATTTTCCAGAAGACTATATAACCGACAGATCAAGCCGTTTTATGGCATCCGAGATTATTCGAGAAAAACTCATGCGATTTACTGGGGATGAATTACCCTACTCAGTAACCGTTGAGATCGAACAGTTTCTATTGGCCGACAACGGCGTCTACCGTATCAATGGGCTTATTCTGGTTGAAAGAGAAACTCAAAAACGCATGGTCATTGGTAAAGGTGGACAACGTTTAAAAACCATAGGTGCGGAGGCCCGCAAAGATATGGAAAGTTTGTTTGATAACAAGGTTTTCTTAGAACTTTGGGTTAAGGTAAAATCTGGTTGGGCAGACGATGAAAGAGCGCTACATAGTTTAGGGTATGGCGATTCTCACTAGGAGACACTAGTTATGGCTAGCATTCAAGATTTTAGACGCGAATACGTGCAAAGCGAATTAAGACGTAGCGACTTAGCCAGTGACCCTATTGACCAGTTTGAAGTTTGGCTAAAAGATACCATTGATTCAGGTATCCCAGACCCTACCGCAATGACCATAGCCACTGTATCCAGTGATGGACAACCTTCGCAACGTATCGTGTTACTGAAAAATGTCGATCAACAAGGGTTTGTTTTTTATACCAATCTAGGTAGCCGTAAGGCCTTAGAATTGGCGGGAAATAATAAAATTTCTTTGCATTTCCCTTGGCATTTTATGGAACGTCAAGTCAAAGTTGCAGGTATTGCAATTCCATTGTCTAAAACGGACGTCGCCAAGTATTTTTTATCACGTCCGAAGGAAAGTCAGCTTGCTGCTTGGGCTTCACAACAAAGTAAACCCATCTCGACGCGACAAATGTTGATGGGGAAATTTGAAGAAATGAAAAAAAAGTTTGCCGCGGGGAATATTCCTTTGCCGAGCTTTTGGGGTGGCTACCGTGTTGTCCCTCATGAAGTCGAATTTTGGCAGGGTGGCGAACACCGCTTACACAATCGTTTTGTCTATACTCGAAGCAAAGATGATGCTGAATCAAATTGGCAAATTCAGCGCTTAATGCCTTAGTCTCAACATTGAAATTCTATATGTCTTGTCATGATAGATAGTCATTGTCACCTAGATTTTTCAGCATTTGACAATGATAGGTCGCAAGTGCTCCAACGTTGCAAATCACTCGGAATTTCACGAATAATTGTGCCCGGTACCCAGTCATCTACGTGGCAACAGCTGATCTCGCTATGCGATTCGTACAAAGAGCTAGAATATACCCTTGGCATACATCCATTTTTCATTAAAAGTGCGATGGAAGAAGACCTGCAGACACTTGAAAGCCTGCTTGAAAAGCACAAACATTCAGTCAAAGCAGTTGGCGAGATAGGTCTAGACTTTTCCACCGACACATTTAAACATAAGCAAATCGACTTTTTCCAAAAACAATTGTATAGCGCCAACAAACATGGGCTTCCAGTAATTTTACATCATCGAAAAAGCCACAACGAGATCATCCAAATATTAAAGAACACTGCCGTAGAAAAAGGCGGAGTAGTGCATGCTTTTTCGGGAAGCTACCATGAAGCATGTACCTACATAGACTTGGGATTTAAATTGGGAGTCGGAGGCACAATAACTTACCAGCGGGCAAGGAAAACTCGCGACGTCATAAAACGGGTTCCTATCGATTCAATTTTATTGGAAACGGATGCGCCTGATATGCCTATTTACGGTCGACAAGGGCAGCGAAATAGCCCAGAGTTTTTACCCGAAATACTAGTTGTGTTAAGCAGCTTAAAATCGATAGCTGAGAGTGAAATAGCGGAAATTACCACTCAAAATAGCCATCAGCTTTTTAATTTGACGTAATTTCTATAGCGTATTTTGTAGTAAGTTCGAGCAACCAACAATCCGGCTAGCCCAGCCAGTATCATCATCACAGAAATTTGCTCATACAAATGTTGCTGGTAATCATCGTGGTATAGCATGATTCTATTTTCATCAAGAAGTAACCTGAGATAACCCAGAATTTTCCCATCTAATTTTATTTCTTCGATAAATACTAAAGGTGCCTCTTCAGCAATTAAAAAATTAGCGAGCACTGAAATATTTCCTTCAGTGGTATCAATTATTTTTCCTTTAGCATCGAACAGCGAAACACCCAAAACATGGGGGTCAGTAGCAATCAATTCTAGTTGGTTTTTTATTTCTTGGGCATTGAGGTCGCGATCGTCCCTTGGTTGTAATTGCAGTGCAATCACCTTGGCGGAATACGCAATTATACTCTTGCCAAGCTGACCGGCTTGTTTGCTATGCCAGTTATCAGCTTCATCTTTGCTGAGTAGCCATAGATTGACGCAAACAATGGAAAAGACGATCACCAACACCATATTTCCAATTCGTTTAAAAATCGAAAAGTTACTGTGTGCCTTTTTTGATTGGCGATTTACCTTTGTGTTTTTGTCTATTTGAGTTGTCGTCATCGTTGAAAACAATAGGGGATTTATGCCTCTTTGCCAAGGATTGCGTATTTTTATTTTTAAGTAAGCGAGTAATTAGGTAAAATCTGCGACCAAAATATTCTACAGACGACTCACCCGTGCCCAAAACAATTTTGTCAGACAAACAAATCGCTTCCAGCGACTATCTTCATGGACTATGTCAAAAAGAAATCCACTTTGAATTTACTGACGCTAAACAAATTCAACTTAGTCAAACTACTACTGACTGCGATGCTACTCTCGTGGTGTTTGGGCAAGCATTAAATATTGAAAAGCTTTGGCAGATTCAGAATTCTATTACAGGGGCGATCACAATTTTATGTATTAAACCCGGTGCTTTGATTCACGAAAACCAAGCCATTGAAATGGATGTCAAGGTTACAGATGACACAGATGTTAGCGCGTTATTGGAAAAAACCTGTGAAAGCTTGCAAGTGGAATTGGCCCTATTGACTCAGCGTCCATCGCTGACAGAACCTGGCTTATTATTAATGGATATGGATAGCACAGTTATTGCTGTGGAATGCATTGATGAGATTGCAAAACTTGCCGGCGTAGGCGAACAAGTATCAGGTGTCACGGCTAAAGCAATGCGTGGAGAACTGGATTTTGCGCAAAGTCTTACCGAAAGGGTAGTTTGCTTAAAAAATGCAGATGTCTCCATTCTTGAAACAGTGAAAAGCGCATTGCCTATCATGCCGGGAATTTCAGCTTTATTGGTGGAACTCAAACGGGCTGGATGGAAACTCGCCATTGCCTCCGGTGGGTTTACCTACTTTGCCGATTATTTGGGGGATCGCTTAGAATTGGATTTCACCATAGCTAATCGGCTTGAGATAGAAAACGACAAACTGACTGGTCAGGTCATTGGCGATATTGTCACTGCACAAACCAAAGCTGACACGCTAATTAACTTGGCGGAAAAGTGGAGCATACCGACCAAACAGACCATTGCCCTTGGAGACGGTGCCAATGACCTTGTCATGATGGAAGCGGCTGGGCTAGGCGTTGCTTTGCATGCCAAACCTATTGTTCGTCAACAAGCCGATACGGCTATTCGATACGGTGGTGCGGATCTATTACTCTGTTTGCTATCCCGTAACTAAGGTCAACATACCCTGGGCTTGTTTTGGTTTTCAATGCACGAGTTGTGCTAAACTACGCGCCCTTATTTTTGCATACTAAATTTTAAAGTCAGATATGTCAGACAAAATCGAAAAAATGCCCTTGGATAACGTCAGAATCGTGTTAGTTAATACGTCACATACTGGCAACATTGGATCTGCCGCGAGAGCGATGAAAACCATGGGGCTTAGCCAACTTGTATTGGTCGATCCTGTTGATGAGCCCGATGGAAAATCCAGTGCGCTGGCTGCAGGGGCTGGGGATGTCTTGGCTAATGCAAAGATTGTTAAAACACTTGAAGAAGCGGTCGCCGATTGCGGCTTGGTAGTAGGTACGAGTGCGCGCTCAAGAACGCTGTCCTGGCCGATGTTGGAACCAAGAGAATGTGGTGAGAAGCTGGTATCAGAAGTGGGGAAGTATTCCGTTGCATTGGTTTTCGGTAGAGAAAACAATGGTTTGAGCAATGAAGAATTACAACAATGTCACTTTCACGTATGTATTCCAGCGAATCCAGAGTATAGCTCGTTAAATCTCGCCGCAGCGGTTCAAACACTCTGTTACGAAATTCGCATGGCGTATTTAACTGAGCAAAGGAATAGCAAAAAAAGTGATATAGACAGCCCCAATGAGTATCCGCTAGCAGAAGATCTTGAACGTTTTTATAGTCATTTGGAACAAACCCTTCTAAAAACGAATTTCATCATCCCGCAACATCCCGGTATGGTAATGACCAAACTAAGACGACTATTTAATCGAGCGCGGCCAGAGACTCAAGAACTTAATATTTTGCGTGGAATTTTGGCTTCAATCGATAAAGTTAACCCCAACAAAGACTAGTAAAAGATAAACCATGTTTGAGCGAATTAAAGAAGACATTCAAAGCGTTTTCCATCGAGACCCTGCTGCAAGAACAACCTTTGAAGTGTTGACCAATTATCCAGGCTTGCATGCAATATGGATGCATCGTTTATCTCATAGACTTTGGAAGGCAAATTGGAAATGGTTGGCGCGCAGTCTCTCTACATTTTCGCGGTGGTTAACGGGTATCGAAATCCATCCAGGTGCGACACTTGGGAGACGATTCTTTATTGACCATGGTATGGGCGTAGTCATAGGTGAAACGGCTGAAATAGGCGATGACGTTACCCTTTATCACGGCGTCACCCTCGGCGGAACAAGCTGGCAAGCTGGAAAAAGACACCCCACCTTGCAAGACAATGTTGTAGTAGGCGCGGGAGCCAAGGTGCTGGGCCCTATTACCATGCATAAGGGGGCTAAAGTCGGATCAAATTCAGTGGTCGTTAAAGACGCACCAGAAAACTCTACTGTGATTGGTATTCCTGGCCGAATAGTCATGCAGAAAGTAACCACAGATGAGAATAAGAATCAGCAAAGGGACAAAATTGCCAAAAAATATGGGTTTGACGCATATGCAGTCGCGCCAGATAATCCTGATCCGGTTGCCAATGCTATCGGTGTGATGTTGGATCACGTTCATCTTATCGACACTAAAGTCGAAGAAATGTGCAAAGCAATCAACGCTATGGGGGGAGAGGTTTGTGGCAAATCTTTACCCAGTATCAGTATTGAAAACTTCCAAGATTCGGATTTAGCGGAAGATATCCAAAAAACCAGAGATGCATTTGATCCATCGATTTGAAGACGTTTTTTTACCTAACTAAATACTTGACTATTTTACTTGGTTAAATACTTGACTAAAATAGTCGGGTATGTGAAAATCTCGCCCATCTTAATAGCAGGTGTTGTCTATGAAACTTACTTCAAAAGGTCGTTACGCAGTGACAGCGATGTTGGACGTTGCGCTTCATTCGCAGCAAGGTCCAGTATCCCTTGCAGACATCTCTGAGCGTCAGGAAATCTCTCTGTCTTATCTTGAGCAATTGTTTTCGCGTTTGAGAAAAGAACAGCTCGTGCAAAGTGTGCGAGGACCAGGTGGAGGTTATAAGCTTGGAAGGCTGCCTGCTGATATCGCCGTTGGAGAAGTGATTAGAGCGGTTGACGAATCTGTCGACGCGACTCGTTGTCAAGGCCACTCTGATTGTCAAGGCGGGGAGCGTTGTTTAACCCACAGCCTATGGCAAGATTTGAGTGAGCGCATTAGCCTATTTTTAAATAGCATTACCCTAGGCGAATTAATGGCCAAGCAAGATGTGCAAACCGTTGCTGGCAGACAAGACAAAAACAAACAATTAAATCATATAGTGACAAACGAAATTGAAGTTAGTTTGCAACTGTAATCGGAGTGAGAAATGAGCGAAATTAAGCTACCAATTTATCTGGATTATTCTTCAACTACACCCGTAGACCCAAGGGTTTCACAGAAGATGATTGAATGTCTGACAATGGAAGGTAACTTTGGAAATCCAGCTTCTCGATCTCACAAATTTGGTTGGCAAGCTGAAGAAGCGGTTGATATTGCCAGAAACCAAATAGCGGATTTGGTGAATGCGGATCCAAGAGAGATTGTTTTTACTTCTGGTGCGACAGAATCCAATAACCTTGCCATCAAAGGTGCAGCGCATTTCTACTCTAAAAGAGGTAAGCACATCATCACTCTTAAAACTGAGCATAAAGCCGTGCTAGACACGTGTCGTCAGTTGGAACGAGAAGGATTTGAAGTGACTTACTTAGATCCACTTCCAAATGGTTTGTTGGACTTGGATGTATTCAAAGCGACCCTTCGTGACGACACAGTACTTGTCAGCATTATGCACGTGAATAATGAAATCGGCGTGATTCAAGATATCGCCGCAATCGGTGAAATTTGTCGTGAAAAGAAAATATTGTTTCATGTAGATGCAGCGCAAAGCACTGGCAAAGTAGACATTGATTTACAAAGTCTTAAAGTCGATTTGATGTCTTTCTCTGGGCATAAAACTTACGGTCCAAAAGGGATTGGCGCACTTTATGTTCGCAGAAAACCTCGAGTTCGTTTGGAAGCACAGACTCATGGTGGTGGACACGAACGTGGAATGCGCTCAGGTACATTAGCAACGCATCAAATCGTTGGTATGGGCGAAGCGTTCAGAATTGCCAAAGAAGAAATGGCAGAAGAAACGGTGCGTATTACTGCGTTAAGAGATCGCTTATGGAATGGCGTCAAAGACATAGAAGCTGTCTATGTTAACGGAGATATGGATCAAAGAGTTGCGGCGAATCTCAATATCAGCTTTGCCTATGTCGAAGGTGAGTCTTTGATAATGGCGTTGAAAGATATGGCAGTTTCCTCTGGGTCAGCTTGTACATCGGCTAGTTTAGAGCCTTCTTATGTACTAAGAGCCCTAGGTTTAAATGATGAATTAGCGCATAGCTCTATACGTTTTAGTTTTGGACGTTTTACTACAGAAGAAGAAGTTGACCATGTGATTAGCGTAATACAAAACGCAATCTCCAAGCTTCGTGAAATGTCACCTCTATGGGACATGTACAAAGACGGAATAGATTTAGAAAAAGTCGAGTGGGTTCACCACTAGTTTGAATTAACGGGCGCATAGCTCAACATATTGAGGTAAGTAAAATGGCTTACAGTGAAAAAGTAATTGATCACTATGAAAATCCGCGCAACGTTGGTGGGTTTGATAAAAATGACCCAAGTGTTGCTACTGGTATGGTTGGCGCTCCAGCATGCGGCGACGTAATGAAGCTTCAATTGAAAGTATCTGAAAACGGCGTCATCGAAGATGCCAAATTTAAAACCTATGGTTGTGGTTCAGCAATTGCCTCTAGCTCACTAGTCACCGAGTGGGTTAAAGGTAAAACAATCGATGAAGCGGTATCTATCAAGAATACCGATATAGCCGAGGAGCTTGCGCTACCGCCGGTTAAGATTCATTGCTCAATATTAGCTGAAGATGCTATTAAAGCAGCAGTTGAAGACTACAAATCTAAAAATAGTAACTAAAATTCGTTGAATTAGGAGGGGTTCGTGGCAATAAAGGTTTCAGATTCTGCAGCAAAAAGAGCGCGTAGTTTTCTTGAAAGTCGAGGCAAAGGTTTAGGCCTGCGTTTGGGCGTCAAGACAACGGGGTGTTCTGGATTAGCTTATGTGCTGGAATTTGTCGACGAACTCAATCCGGAAGATACCGTATTTGAAGACAATGGCGTGAAAATTATCATAGATGGAAAAAGCCTTGTTTACCTTGATGGTACCGAATTAGATTTTGCCAAAGAAGGTTTGAACGAAGGATTTCAATTTAATAACCCAAATGCTAATGGTGAGTGTGGATGCGGCGAAAGCTTTAATGTGTAGTGGTTACAATGGAATAAACCATCATGTTAGAATATCGGCCCCAATTTACACATAGTATTATTGAATGAACTTTTTTGAGCTTTTTGCATTGCCGGTACAATTTGAAATTGATCTCGGCACACTTTCTACTCGCTACAAAACCCTCGCGCAATTGACTCATCCTGACAAGTTTGCCAACGCCGGAAGCGCTGAAAAGTTAATGATGGTGCAGAAAAACGCTCAAGTAAACGACGGTTATCAGGTACTAAAAAACCCAATAACTCGAGCTGAGCACATTCTTGAAACACGCGGTATTGAACTCAAGCACGAACAACAAACTGTTCAAGATACGGAATTTTTAATGCAGCAAATGGAGTGGCGTGAGCAACTCGAATCAGCACAGCATCAGAACGATCCAGAGCAACATTTAGCAGATTTAGATAGCGATATTGGCGTGCAATCCAAAGCACACACTCAACGCTTGTCTGAGCTTCTGAACGAGGATAGCGAGGAAGCCAATCACCTAGCAGCTAGTGAATTGCGAAAGCTAAAGTTTATGGCGAAATTGCACAAAGAAATAGAATTACAAGAAGAAAAATTGTTTGATATTTAATACTTAACCTGAAATCTGGATAAGAAATTAGCTAATACATTGAATTACATGGTTTAATTTTATGTTAGGTCAAAGCTAGAACGCAAGTTGTTATCCAGAGTTCAGGTTACCTAATCTCAGCTTGGGATCAAACGAGTATCCCGAACAAGGATTGGTTAGTAATTCATCTAAAAAAATCAGAAACAGGGTATGAACCACCAATGGCATTACTACAAATTGCAGAACCAGGCCAGGCAGCAGAGCCTCATAAACGTAAAATTGCGGTAGGAATAGATCTTGGTACTACTAACTCGTTAGTCGCCTCGGTAAGAAGTAGTGTGCCCTCTACTTTACCAGATGAAAATGGTAAACATCTTTTACCTTCAGTTGTTCACTACACAGACAATGGTGTGGAGGTAGGAAGCAAACCGAGTATTGAAGCCAATCTTGATCCGTCAAACACCATAGTGTCAGTTAAGCGCCTGTTAGGACGAAGCTTAGACGATATTATTTCCAAGTATCCTAATCTTCCTTATCAATTTAATGAATCCGAGTCTGGTCATGTTTCAATGGCGGTGACTGGGCGAAACGTTAACCCTATTCAAGTCTCAGCTGAAATTTTACGTGAGCTTAAACAACGAGCTGAATTAAGTCTCGGTGATGAGCTTACCGGCGCAGTCGTGACTGTGCCTGCATATTTTGATGATGGCCAGAGACAAGGGACAAAAGATGCGGCGCAATTGGCTGGATTAAATGTCTTGCGATTACTTAATGAACCTACTGCAGCTGCAATTGCCTATGGCTTAGACTCAGGTAATGAAGGGGTTATTGCAGTATACGATTTAGGTGGCGGCACCTTCGATATATCAATACTACGTTTGTCGAAAGGCGTGTTCGAAGTTCTTTCAACAGGTGGCGACTCGGCCTTGGGTGGAGACGATTTTGATCAAGCATTATTTGAGTTTATTTGCCAACAAGCGAATTTACCCGCTGATATTTCCAAAGGCTTAAGAAGACAATTACTTGATGATGCAAAAGCGGCTAAAGAAGCCCTTAGTATGGATTCAGCCGTTGATGTGCAATTCCAAGATGATGCTGGGCAGACCCACACTATTTGTATCAGTTGTGTGAAATTTGAAGCCTTAATTGCACCGCTGATAAAGCAAACCTTGCGAGCTTGTAGACGAGCGGTAAAAGACGCCGAAATTGAAATAGGTGATGTCAAAGACATTGTTATGGTAGGTGGCTCGACTCGAGTACCATCAGTGCGTCATGCCGTTGGCGAATTCTTTGATAAAACGCCATTAACCTCAATTAATCCAGACAAGGTAGTAGCAATTGGTGCTGCAATTCAAGCAGACATTTTGGTAGGTAACAAACCAGACAGTGAGATGTTATTGCTCGATGTCTTGCCACTTTCATTGGGTTTGGAAACCATGGGAGGCCTCACTGAAAAAGTGATTCCTCGCAACACCACAATTCCTGTGGCAAAAGCGCAGGAATTTACCACGTTTAAAGATGGACAAACCGCAATGATGGTTCATGTCCTGCAAGGTGAAAGAGAGTTGGTCAAAGACTGTCGCTCTTTGGCAAAGTTTAATTTAACCGGTATCCCACCAATGACGGCCGGTGCTGCGCATATTCGAGTTACCTTTCAAGTTGATGCAGATGGCTTGTTAAGTGTAACGGCTATGGAAAAGTCAACGGGTGTGCAAGCGCATATTCAAGTCAAACCTTCCTATGGTTTAGATGATGATGAAGTAGCAGAAATGCTCAAGTCATCAATGACGTTTGCTAAAGAAGATATGCAGGCCAGAATGCTTAAAGAGCAGCAAGTAGAAGCGGCGAGAGTGGACGAATCACTGACCTCTGCATTGGCGAAAGATGGAGAGGCGTTGTTGAGTGAAGAAGAACGCCAATATATAGATTCAATGCTAAATGCCATGCGCGAAGCGGCTCAACAGGAAGACGTAGAAGCGATAAAACAAGCCATCGAAAAGGTCGATCAAGCTAGTCAGTTATTTGCTGAAAGGCGAATGGATAAATCGATTAACATTGCCTTGGCTGGTCAATCAGTTACTGATATTTAAGAGGATACAAATATGCCACAAATTATCTTTTTGCCCCACGAAGAATTATGTCCAGATGGTGCAGTACTTGAGGGTGAGAAAGGTACTTCAGTGCTTGATGTTGCGCTGAGTAACGGTATTGGAATTGAACATGCCTGTGAAAAAGTGTGCGCTTGCACGACGTGCCACATCTTAGTTAGGGAAGGTTTCGATTCGTTGGAAGAAGGCGACGAATTAGAAGAAGATATGCTAGACAAAGCTTGGGGACTTGAGCCAGAGTCTCGATTAGGTTGCCAAGCCATCATTCAAGATGAAGATTTGGTAGTAGAAATTCCCAAGTACACGGTGAATCAAGTAAGCGAAGGGCACTAATTACCTACTCTAGGTCCTTCTGAAATTTTGCTTCTACAACAGTGGCGACAATGGGTATTGACGCCACTGCTTAACTCCACCATTTATACCTACGCTATTTGTAACAAAACCTTTATTATCTGCTCCTTTAATACCTGCACTATTTATACCGACACTTTTGTCATCTTCGGGCATTGTCGTTAAACCAGATTGTCATTTCTACGTCATAAAATCATCACGTGTTTGTCACTCAAGTGTCAAGTTAATGTCATCTCTACCCTTCACCCTTGGCGGAGTTTTTTTAAACCAAAATAACTCCATCAACGGAAACTACTATCAATGAAAATAAACAAACGATTATCACTAATTGCACTAGCAATTGCGCTTCCTTTTGGCTTGTCAGGCTGTCTAGATGACGGCGACAATGGTACAGATGGCGCTTCAGGTTCAGATGGCTTAGTTAGCTTGATCAAACAAACGCCTCTTTTTGCCGGTAACCAACAGTGTTTTTCTGGCGGTACCGAAATTACATCAGGGTTAGATGCCAATGCTAACAGTGTGCTTGATGACGACGAAGTGAGCGAAACCAGTGTGCTATGTTCACCAACGCAATTGAACCCAAACAACCACTTCAATCGCATTGCGGCTTTTCCTGTGTGTTCTCAAATAGATGCAGATTGCAATAATGACACCGAAACAGCGGCTGAAATTGTTGCAGCAAGTACAGATGGGACAGTACTCATTTATTCAGACAGCCCAAATGAACAAATTGGCTTTGTCGATATCAACGATCCGGCAAACCCAATGCCAGCAGGCGTGCTTAGTGTACCTGGCGAACCAACGTCTGTTGCAGTCAAAGATGAATTTGTATTGGTTGGTGTGAACAAATCTGCAGATTTCATTAATGTGGCAGGATCGTTAGAAGTGGTCAACATAACATCACAAGCAATTGTCGCTAGCATAGACGTTGGTGGTCAGCCCGATTCAGTTGCAGTCAGCCCTGACGGTGCGTATGCGGTCGTCGTGATAGAAAATGAGCGTGACGAAGATTTAGGCGAGGGTGTTCCCCCGCAAGCTCCAGCCGGCGAAGTAGTGATAGTTTCTTTGGCAGGAGAGCCAAGTGCATGGACCGCCAGCACAGTTGATTTAGTCGGTTTAGCAGATTTGTATGCTGACGATCCAGAACCTGAATATGTTGATATTAATAGTGACAATGTTGCCGTTATCACTCTTCAGGAAAACAACCATATTGTTCTTGTTAATTTGGTTGATGGCACAGTAGTAAACGATTTCAGTGCGGGTTCAGTCGACCTAACGCAAGTTGATAGCATGGAAGAAGGCATCATCTCTCAAACAGAAACACTATCGACAGTGCTACGTGAGCCTGACGGCGTATCTTGGTTATCTACAGAATATTTTGCAACTGCTGATGAAGGTGATCTAGATGGCGGTTCTCGTGGATTCACAGTATTCAATACGCAAGGCCAAGTTGTATATTCTTCAGGCAATTTCATGGAGCATCAAACAGCACGCCTAGGTCACTATCCAGATGAACGCTCTGGCAATAAAGGTAATGAACCTGAAAATGCCGAATTTGGTGTATTTGGAGACGAACGCTACCTATTTGTAAACTCTGAGCGCTCAAGTCTTGTCTTCGTTTACGATGTTGCTGATTTTACCAAGCCTGCATTCAAACAAGCTCTTCCGGCTGGTGCGGCACCTGAAGGAGCATTAGCCATTCCTTCAAGAAATCTGCTAGTTGTCGCCAGTGAAGAAGACAATCGTGGTGACAAGATTCGTTCTGTTGTAAACATTTACAGCTACACGCAAAGTCAGCCCCAATATCCTACGTTAGTCTCGACCGATCGCAATGATGGAACACCGATTCCTTTCTCTGCTTTGTCTGGCCTGTCTGCTGATCCATCGAATTCATCTATGCTGTATTCAGTCGAAGATAGTTTCTATAACAGTAACCGTATCTTTGCCATTGATGTGAGCCAGACACCTGCAGTATTGACTCAAGAGATTTCAATAACAGATGCTAACGATGTGTTTTCATCGATAACGAGTGTCGCGTTGGCCGATGCTAGCGTGGATGCTGATGATGCAACTCGAGTCGGAGTATTTGACGAAGCAGATTTAGCAGCGATGATCAATGCGGACAAAACGGTCAATATCGATCCTGAAGGCATTGCGAAGGCAACTGACGGTGGATTTTGGGTTGCTTCAGAAGGTTCTGGAACAATAGGCGATACGGACAGACCAATCAACAGCCTTAACTTTATTTTCAAAACTGATGCGCAAGGGGTAATCGAAGATGTTATTGCCTTGCCTGATGATGTGAACGCCAACCAACTGCGGTTTGGATTTGAAGGGGTAGCTGAATATAACGGCAATGCGTATGTTGCTTTCCAACGTGTCTGGGATGGCGATACCAATGCTCGCATCGGTGTTTACAATGTGGCGGCAGAAACCTGGTCTTTCTTGTTTTACCCTCTTGATACGCCAGAGTCACAAAATGGCGGATGGGTTGGACTCTCTGACATTACTTCCTTAGGTGATGGTAAATTCCTAGTTTTGGAAAGAGACAACCAAGGTGGTCCTGATGCGGCTATTAAGCGTATATACGAAATAGATACAGCTGGTGCTGTCGATGGAGATCTGTTGAGTAAAACGTTAGTTAGAGACTTGATGCCTGATTTGCAATCTCCTAATGGGTCTGTTTACGAAAAAGTGGAAGGCTTAGCTGTTATGCAAAACGGTGATGTTTTCATCGTCAATGATAATGACGGTGTTGATGATAACAGTGGTGAGATCCAGTTACTGAATTTAGGCAATATTCAGTAATATCAAGTTCATCAAGCGAGATAAAAGCCCAGCAATGACTGGGCTTTTTTACTTTACACGGGAATTTGACTAAAAATTGCAAGATAAATTAGGTTTTACGGTGATTTTTGCATATAATCCGCGCGGAATTTTAGACACAAATTAATTTTTATATCGGAGACCGTAAATGGCCTTAGAACGTACTTTTTCAATAATCAAACCTGATGCCGTAGCAAAAAATGTTATCGGTGCCATTTACAACCGTTTTGAATCAGCGGGTTTACGCATTGTCGCTTCAAAAATGGTTCACTTGAGCAAAGAGCAAGCTGAGGGTTTCTATGCAGAACACAGCGAGCGTCCTTTCTTCGGTGCGCTAGTATCATTTATGACTTCTGGTCCTGTTATGGTCCAAGTCTTGGAAGGTGAAAATGCAGTATTGCGTCACCGTGAGATTATGGGAGCAACTAACCCCGCTGAAGCATTAGCTGGAACCTTGCGTGCTGACTATGCTGCTTCAATCGATGAAAACGCAGTACATGGTTCAGATGCACCTGAGTCTGCTGCTCGTGAAATCGCATATTTCTTCTCAGAAGAAGAAATTTGCCCGCGCACTAGATAGTCTGCGTCAAATTGATAACAAGGGGAGCTTTGCTCCCCTTTTGTCGTAGTAAAGATAGCGCGAAAAATGTACAATTTTCTTTTATTTGGCTTTAATACGCAGAGGTAAGCTTTTTTATGCCAACAGTTGGCTCTCAAACTAAAATCAACCTGTTAGATCTCAATAGACAAGGGTTGCGCGAATTTTTCCAATCAATTGGAGAAAAGCCTTTTCGTGCAGACCAGTTAATGAAGTGGATCTATCAACAGGGCGAGAGTGATTTTGGCAAAATGAGCAATATCAACAAAAGCTTACGCGCCAAATTAGAAAGTGTTTGTGAAATTCGCGCACCTGAAATTGCTTACCACCAAAGTGCAACAGATGGCACGATCAAGTTCGCTTTGCGTCTTGAAGGTGGTCAAGAAGTAGAAACCGTATGGATACCCGAAACCGATAGAGCAACGCTGTGTGTTTCTTCACAAGTTGGTTGTGCTTTAGAGTGCACCTTTTGTTCGACTGCACAGCAAGGGTTTAATCGTAACTTGTCTGTATCAGAGATTATTGGCCAAGTTTGGCGCGTAGCAACTACCATAGGGCTCTCAAAAGACACGGCGAAAAGACCCATTACCAATGTAGTGATGATGGGGATGGGTGAACCTCTGTTAAATTTGAAAAACGTGGTTCCAGCGATGGAGATCATGATGGATGATTTTGGTTTTGGTTTATCGAAACGAAGAGTGACCTTAAGTACCTCTGGGGTGGTTCCAGCTTTGGATATGTTAGGTGACCAAATAGATGTAGCGTTAGCCATATCTTTGCACGCTTCGAATGATACTTTGCGAGATGAAATAGTCCCAGTCAATAAAAAGTACAACATTGAAACCTTTTTGGCTGGTGTCCGCAGATACTTAGCTAAATCTAAGGCTAATCAAGGTAAAGTGACTGTAGAATACGTGATGCTAAATGGCATAAATGACAGCACTGATCAGGCTCACGAACTTGCGAAAGTACTAAAAGAAACCCCGTGTAAACTCAATCTTATTCCATTCAATCCTTATCCAGGTTCTCCTTACACCTGTTCAAGTAATTCGCGAATCGATCGATTTGCGAAAGTGCTAATGCAATACGGTTATACTGTGGTTGTCAGAAAAACGCGAGGAGATGACATCGATGCCGCCTGTGGTCAATTGGTTGGGGATGTAATTGATAGAACGAAAAGATTGATGAAAAAACAACTGAAAGGCGAGCAAATATCGGTAAAGTTAGCCAATTAGTGTGCTAGATTTCATAAGTAATGGTTACAACTTTAAATAATTAAAAGTCCTAAGTGAGTGTTATGCGCAGTATCTTGATCATTGTTGTGTTATTGCTAACCGCATGTGTTAGTGAACCTAGACCTGAAGGTTTCGAGGATAAAGACGATTTTGATCAAGTGGAAGCCGCAAAAACCAGAATTTCACTCGGTCTTACTTATCTAAATAGTGGCAATTATACACAAGCTAAATTTAACTTAGACAAAGCACTTCAGTTTGCTCCTCGATTAGCAGATGCCCATTATAGTATGGCTTATTACTACCAAAAAGTGGGTGAGCTGGAATTAGCTGAAGAGGCATACCAGGAAGCCATTGATAGGGCACCGAAAAATCCCGATATAGCCAACACCTATGGTGCTTTTCTTTGTCAGAATGGCAAATACGAGAAAGCCAAAAGCTATTTTTTAAAAGCCGTTAACAGCACAAATTACATTTCTACTGCTGAAACTTACGAAAACCTTGCGTTATGTAGCCAAAGCCAGGGTGAGATAGATGACGCAATCACCTATTTGCAAAGCGCGATTAATCATCAACCTTCAAGAGGAAAGAGCCTTTTGTTGATGGCTAGATTGCAAGTACAGCAAGAACAATGGCAGTCAGCGAAGCAAACGCTCAAGCGTTATGAGCGTGTGGCTCGCGTTACTCCAGATACGTTGAAGTTATCAATTGAAATTGAGCAAGGCCTGAAAAACACCGAGCTAGTCCAAGGTTACGGTGACATGTTGATAGGAATGTACCCCACTCATCCATACACGCTGGAATATATCAAAAATAGACGGGGTTTTAAGCCTCAAGAAACTGAATTACCAGAAGTTGAAGTTAAAAAAGTCGTAAAACTGACAACACAAGAAGTGGAACCTAACAAGGTGATTGAAGTCGAAAACAAAGACGCTAAGAAAGTCGTAGTTGAAGAGATCGTTGATGAATTAAAAGAACCGATCTATCACACCGTACAACGCGGCGATAATTTGTATCAAATTTCGTTACAATACAATGTTAAAATGAAACGCTTGATAGAATGGAACCAACTGGAGAATAGCTCGGCAATTTACGCAGGCATGAAACTGTATGTTGTGGATCCCGAGATGGCAGAGAAATAATGAGCAATCAGCAAAAAACGAAAAAAGAACAGCCTAAAGCTCCAATTATAGGTCCCGGAGCGATTTTAAAAGCCGCTCGAGAGAATAGCGGCCTATCAAAGGCAGACATTGCCCGAAAGATTCATCTTAAGTTGGTCAATATTGAGACTATTGAAGCAGATGACTATGATCCATCAATATCACTGACGTTTACTAAAGGTTATTTAAAACTATATGCAAAGCAAGTTGGAGTAGCTGAAAAAGAAGTCTTAGACGCCTTTGCAGCTTTAAACGTTGAGCAAAAAGACCCTGCAAAACTACAAAGTTTTTCCAAGCGAGTCGCGAAACAAACTAACGATGACAGATTGATGATGATTACCTATCTGATCATTGCTGCGGTAGTCGCACTTGTGGTCATTTGGTGGTTGCAACAAGACAATAGTGAAAGCGCAAACGTTCCCGTCAGTGAACCCGCCCCTACAGTGAGCACAAGTCAAGCTAATCAAGTCCCAGCTAGCCAAGACGATGCAGAAGAAGCATTCGATGAAGCTACACCAGACGATTTAATTGTCAGTGCGCAAATTGCTGAAGAGCAGGCACAAGATATTGTAGATGCAAATCAAGGACTGGTTGATTCTACACAAGAGTTAACGTCTACAACTCAAGACTTGCCGAGTTTAGATGCAGAAGCGGTTACTTTAGATGAATCTCAACAAGCAGATGTAGAATCTCTGCTTAGCGACCCTGTTGATGCGTTAGGTGATGAGCAGAGTGATGACGAATCTGAACAATCGGAAACTACCGAGTTAGTATTTACCTTTGCAGATAATTGTTGGATGAACTTAGTCGACGCCACGGGTGAAGCGATCGCTTACGGTGTAAAAAAGTCGGGTAGGGTGATGACAGTATCTGGTGTTGCACCTTTCGAAGTCACGCTCGGAGCTCCTCAGGTTGTTAGCATCAGTTTTGATGGTGTGCCAGTTGATATGTCCCGCTTTTCTCCCGGTGCAACCGCTAAATTTGCATTACCTTTCTCTGATTAACGTTTTCTTATTGAATAGCATTAGGATTAATCATGTTTTCTGACTCTCCCATAAAACGACGGAAATCAACACGCATAAACGTAGGCAATGTGCCAATTGGAGATGGTGCCCCAATCGCTGTGCAATCAATGACAAACACACATACAACCGATGTTGATGCGACTGTTGCACAGATAAATCGAATTGTCGCTGTAGGGGGCGAAATTGTTCGGGTTTCTGTACCAACAATGGATGCTGCGGAGGCGTTTAAAAGCATAAAGCAGCAAGTAAGTGTGCCACTAGTCGCCGATATTCATTTTGATTACCGAATTGCCCTCAAAGTGGCTGAATACGGTGTTGATTGTTTACGAATTAATCCAGGCAACATTGGCAGTATGGAAAGGGTTCGTGCTGTAGTCGATTGTGCAAGTGACAAGAATATCCCTATTAGAATCGGAGTGAACGGCGGTTCACTGGAAAAAGAAATTCAAGAGAAATATGGTGAGCCAACTCCGGCTGCCTTGGTTGAGTCTGCCATGCGTCATGTGGATATCCTCGACAAACTAAATTTTGATCAATTCAAAGTCAGTGTTAAGGCTTCTGATGTGTTTCTTGCTGTAGGCGCATACCGTGAACTCGCCAAACAAATTGATCAACCTCTTCATCTTGGAATAACCGAAGCTGGTGGTTTCAGATCAGGCGCAGTAAAAAGCTCTGTTGGTCTTGGTATGTTGCTAGCTGAAGGTATCGGCGACACTATCCGTATTTCATTAGCTGCTGATCCGGTAGAAGAAATCAAAGTGGGCTTTGACATTCTAAAATCGTTACGTATCCGCTCGCGTGGTATCAATTTTATTGCATGCCCAAGCTGTTCTCGTCAGGAATTTGATGTTATCGGTACGGTAAACGCACTCGAAGAAAGAGTTGAAGATATACTGACGCCAATGGATGTTTCTATTATAGGGTGTGTCGTGAATGGGCCGGGGGAAGCCGAAGTATCAGATCTAGGGTTAACCGGCGCACGTAACATGAGTGGTTTCTATTTAGACGGAAAACGCCAAAAAGAACGATTGTCTAATGATGATTTGGTGGACCAGCTTGAAAAGAGAATTCGAGCCAAAGCCAATCAACTAGATGAGAACCGCAAAATTCAAATTAAAGAGGTAGGATAAACAAGCATTCACGTCTATAATAGCGCGCTTTTTTATTCGTTCGTAAATAGTAATGACAAAACAAATCCAAGCCATTCGTGGAATGAATGACTGCTTGCCAACTGAATCAGGTGTTTGGCAGTGGGTTGAGAATACCATTCGCGAAGTGGTTGCCAGTTATGGTTATCAAGAGCTTCGTACGCCAATTGTTGAAAGCACCGATCTCTTTAAGCGTTCAATCGGTGAAGTGACCGATATCGTCGAGAAAGAGATGTACACTTTCGATGATCGTAACGGTGATAGTCTGACTTTGCGCCCTGAAAATACGGCTAGTTGTGTGCGGGCAGGCAATGAGCACGGTTTAATATACAACCAGCAGCAACGTATCTGGTACATGGGCCCGATGTTCAGACATGAACGCCCACAAAAAGGCAGATATCGTCAGTTCCATCAATTTGGTGTAGAAACCTTTGGTATCCAAGGTCCTGATATCGATGCTGAAGTTATTCTATTATCTGCCCGCTTATGGCAACGCTTTGCCATCAGTGAACATTTAGTCTTGGAAATCAATTCGTTGGGTTCCAATCAAGCTCGAGCAGATTATAAAGCAGCACTCGTCGAATACTTAAAGCAGCGTAAAGATAAATTGGATGAGGATAGCCTAAGGCGTCTTGAATCTAACCCGTTGCGAGTACTAGACAGCAAAAATCCGGACGTACAAGCGGCGATAACAGATGCGCCCAGTTTGATTGATTATCTCGATCCTGAGTCAGCTGAACATTTTTCTAAGTTACGTGAACGATTAGACAGTTTTGGTATCCAATATCGAGTTAACCCAAGACTGGTTAGAGGATTGGATTATTACAACCGCACTGTATTTGAATGGGTCACCACGAGTTTAGGAGCACAGGGTACGGTTTGTGCCGGTGGACGCTATGATGGCTTAGTCGAGCAACTTGGCGGTAAATCAAGCCCTGCAGTAGGGTTTGCAATGGGAATTGAGCGCTTGGTATTGTTGATCCAGACGTTAGAATTAACCTCACAAGTACCGGATCCAATCAATGTTTATATGACTGGATTAGGTGAAAAAGCCGAGTTGTGGGCTGGCAAGTTGGCAGAACAAATAAGAGATAGTTTACCGAAACTCAGAGTGCAAAATCATTGTGGTGGCGGTAATCTCAAGAAACAGATGAAACGTGCAGACAAAAGTGGTGCTTCGATTGTGCTGGTGATTGGCGATCAGGAAGTAGAAGAAAACCAAGTGCAAGTTAAGTTTATGCGCGAGCAAAAACCGCAAGAATTGGTGTCAGTAGATACATTGAACGAGTTTTTGAGTCAATATTTTAGTTAATTTATACTTTAGCCGACTGAGTATTTTCGGTAGTAGTTTGAGGAAGTAAGAATGGAACGTTTTGAAACAGAAGAACAACAAGTAGAAGCGATTAAGCGATTTTGGAAAGAAAATGGCATAGCAATCATTGTCGGTGCAGTCCTTGGTCTAGGTGGGCTTTATGGCTGGCGCTACTACAATGACACGCAAATCGGTGCAAAAGAGCAAGCATCAAAATCTTACGAAGAAGTGGTGGCGTCATTAAGTAATGCAGACAAATCAGTTGCAGAAAAATTTGTTAGTGAATCTGATTCTGGATATTCAACTCTAACTGCATTGCAATTAGCTAAATTGTCAGTTGATGAAAATGACTTAGAAGGAGCGGCTGCACACTTGACTAAGGTAGCTCAGACCGCGAAAGATGACGCTATCAAAAGTATCGCAAACATCCGTTTAGCAAGGATTCAAGCTGAGCTAAAACAGTACGATCTAGCATTGACAACATTGGCAAGTGTTAGTCAAGATGCTTTCAAAGCACAAACCCAAGAAGTTAAAGGTGACATTCTGTTAGCTCAAGGCAACTTTGATGGTGCTCGTGCTGCTTATACAGAGTCACTTTCAGCCGATGAAAACAACCAATTGATTAAAATGAAATTAGATAACTTGGCGGTTGCCGCAAATGGGTAAATCACCTATTTCAAACCTCGGAAGAGCATCAGCTAAATTTTTTAGTCTCGCTGTTCTAATCGCGTTCTTAGGTGGATGTTCGACTATCAGTGGATGGTTCACTGATGACGAAGAATTAGAAATTCGTAGACTTGCTCCAATAGAATCTGAATTCAAAGTAACGGAAGCTTGGTCCCGCGGACTGTCTAACGGCGTAGAAAACTACTATTCCAGACTAAGACCGGCCTTAGGCTATGATTTGGTTTTCGCTGCAAGCCGACAAGGTATAGTGGCGGCCTTTGATGAACAAAGCGGTAAGCAAGTTTGGGAAAGAGATCTTGCTACTTATGAAGACGAGGGCTACTTAAGTTTCCTCTCAAATTTGTTCTCCGATGGTATCTCGGCAAAAATTTCTGGCGGTCTTGCCGTTTCTTACGAAAAAGTGTACTTCGGAACGGAAGATGGATTAGTTTTCGCATTGAATGCCAAAACAGGTGAAACTGAATGGCAAGTTAGCCTCAGAGGAGAGGTGATAGCATCGCCTTCTGTTGATGAAAATGTTGTGTTGGTAAACACAGGCTCGGGTGTAATGTATGCGCTAGATGCGTTCACTGGTGAAGAAGTTTGGACCTATGAAAGCGATGTTCCAGCGTTAAGCTTACGTGGCATTTCAGGGCCCGTTGCAGCCAATGGTGGTGCTATTGTCGGAACGGCAAGTGGAAAGCTTGTGGTCAATATCATTGGTACTGGTCAAACTGCATGGGAGCAAGCAGTCGCTTCTCCATCTGGCGCAACCGAGTTGGAACGCATCGTTGATATAGATAGTCAGCCCCTAGTGTTAGCCGGCAATATTTATGTCGTTTCTTTTGATGGTACTCTGGCATCAGTAGAATTGAGAAGCGGAAGAGTCATTTGGAAACGTGAATACGGCTCATATCGCAGAGTGACGAGCGATGGGATTAATTTGTATGTGACGGACGTTAACAGCAATATATTTAAGATTGATCGTCGCAATGGTGTTGAGTTGTGGAGCCAAAATACCCTCAAAAAGCGTAATCTAACGGCTGCTGAGCCGATTGGAGAATACCTCGTCGTTGGCGACAAGTGGGGCTTTATGCACTGGTTGAATAAGAGCGATGGCAAAATTGTTTCGCGTCTCGACATTGGTGGAGATGATGAAGACGAATCCAT
Source organism: uncultured Alteromonadaceae bacterium (assembly GCA_947503265.1). Classification (GTDB taxonomy): domain Bacteria; phylum Pseudomonadota; class Gammaproteobacteria; order Enterobacterales; family Alteromonadaceae; genus Aliiglaciecola. The sequence continues at coordinate 346,461 of CANNDC010000003.1, read as the reverse complement.
TTACGCCGCACCGGTAGTCAAAGGAAATCGACTTTACACTCAGACCCGAGAAGGCGATATTTATGCGTTGGAAATGCCTCAATAAATTTAAATTGAGCTTTAACTTCACCAAATGAATTGAAGCCCTATGAAGGGCTTTGATTTTTTTAAGAGCACCGAGAAGGTGTTTAATGGAATCAAATTATGTTACCTGTCGTAGCCTTAGTAGGGCGCCCAAATGTTGGCAAATCCACTTTATTTAATCGCTTAACGCACACCCGAGATGCGTTAGTTGCTGATTACCCAGGATTGACCCGTGACAGAAAATACGGAAAAGCCAAGTATGAAGGATTGCAATTTATTGTGGTTGATACAGGTGGTATTAGTGGCGATGAGAAAGGCATAGACGCTGAAATGGCAGGACAATCCCTGATGGCAATTGATGAGGCTGACATTGTCCTATTTTTGGTGGATGCTAGAGCTGGTTTGACACCTGCAGATATTTCTATTGCCGAATACATTCGTAAACAAGAAAAGAACGTTTACTTAGTCGCAAATAAAATCGATGGTATCGATGGTGACAGTGAAAGTGCTGACTTTTTCCAATTAGGACTGGGTGATGTTCACCAGATAGCAGCTGCACATGGGCGTGGCGTGTCGAGTTTGCTGCAACATTCAATGGAGCCTCTGGAATCTCATTTCCCAGAAATGCGCATTCAGGAAGATACCCGAAACGATGATGATGAAGAAAGCGCGGAAGCTGAATTAGAAAGACTCCAAAGTTTGCCAATTAAGCTGGCTATTGTCGGTAAACCTAATGTGGGTAAATCTACGCTTACTAACCGCATCTTAGGTGAAGAGAGAGTCATTGTTTTCGATATGCCAGGTACAACACGAGATAGTATCTATATCCCCATGGAAAGAGATGGGCGAGAGTACGTGTTAATCGATACTGCCGGTGTGAGAAAACGTAGAAAAGTATCAGATGTGGTCGAAAAATTTTCGATCATTAAAACGTTACAAGCCATAGAAGAGTCTAACGTCGTGCTACTTTGCGTAGATGCGAGAGAAGGAATTTCAGATCAAGATCTAAGTTTGCTGGGGTTCGTGCTCAATGCGGGTCGATCTTTAGTCATAGCGGTGAATAAATGGGACGGCTTGGATAAAGACGTTAAAGAGGAGATAAAACGCGAGTTAGATCGCCGTTTAGGTTTTGTTGATTTTGCCAGATTACATTTTATCTCTGCGTTGCACGGTACAGGCGTTGGTCATTTGTTTGAGTCTGTTCAAGAAGCTTATGCTTCGGCGACTAAACGAATCAATACATCTATGCTTACTCGAATCATGGAAATGGCGCAAGACGATCATCAACCCCCAATGGTGAGAGGACGTCGTGTAAAGATGAAATATGCTCATGCAGGAGGCTATAACCCACCTGTCATAGTCATTCATGGTAATCAAGTAGAAGATTTACCTGACGCATATAAACGTTACATGATGAATTACTATCGCAAATCTCTGAAAACCATGGGTACGCCAATTCGAGTGGAATTCAAAGAAGGTGCTAACCCTTTTGAGGGTAAAGTGAATAAATTGACTCTTTCACAAGAAAGAAAACGTAAACGAATGATGACCCATTACAAAAAGAGTTAACTAAAATAGCCTTCGCATCAGGTTAACTAGTTAATTAGTCGTAATTTCGGGAATAAAACAACTCAAAAATAACAAGTCTGCTAAAACGGATGTGACTTTTCTAAAAAGTCGCTTTAAACTGGCGTTGAAGCTCTTAAAAGAGAGTCTATAAATAAGAAAAAAAGAGACCTAAATTATGAACAAAGTATTACTAATTATCCTGGCTATTTTCCTTCCACCCATTGCTGTTTTGCTAAAAAGTGGTGTTGGGAAAGATTTATTAATCAATATCGTTTTATGCCTAATTTTCTTTTTCCCAGGTATGATCCATGCTCTTTACGTGGTAACTCGCTAAACACAATTCTAATCTCGGCCCATTTAGCCTCAACTAGTATGCGAGCCTCAACTAGTGGGGTGTTGAAGTCAGTTTTGCGTTGTTTTTTCTAAACTACTATTGTTTGGTAAAATGCAACGCAACTGATTTTTTACTTTTGGGGTAATCAATCAAATGGGATCACGCGCATATAAATGTGCGAAATTTTCAAAGACGGAAGCATCGCTTGAAGATGTTGCAGAAACAACAAGCGAGCTTCACGACTTTTCTTTGTTACTTTTCTTAAATAAGGATTATTCTACTTTCTCAAAGAACCTAACGTAGTCAACTTGAAACTCATCAGGTAATCGCGAATCATCAACCGCTTCAGTTTTTCCTAAAAATGTCGCAATCGCTGTTAGCCAAATACTAACGTCATTGTGTTTATATTTGTCTTTAGGAAATGACACGTCGCTGATCAACTCTCCGTTAAAGTAGTACTTTAAACGCTCCTCGGTAAATTCCATGCCAATAACTTGCCATTGGTCCAAAGACGTGTCGTCTTTAAAGCGAATTTGTTTAGTTCCAACTTTATTTTGGGTTCTGCCTTCGTCTTCAGTGCCTGGCTCTGGTTTCCATTGGTGCGCGTCAGTTTGAAAGTGTTTTAAATCGATTGAATCGTTCTCAAAAGGGTCGAGCTCGATATGGCTGACAACCTCTGGATTTGCTAAAGGGTTAAAGTCTAAATCGCTCGGGTCGGCGTTTACGGTAAGGTCTCGCATCATCCAAAAGGCAGTGTGCCAACCCGCGCCTGAGGGTGTTTTAAGGCGAGCTTCGTAAAAGCCATAGCGCAGCTCGTCGTTAGATATAATCCCTCCACCAGAATATTGCACTACACCAGCTGGTTTATCGCCTTTCTTTTGGCCAGGTTGAATCCATCTATTGTGTGGACAATCGGCAGTTTCTTTTTGCAACAACACTCGGTAAACACCGCCCACTACTACGTTGTTTTCTGCTTTTTGCTGACTCCAATGTTTGCAATCGAGGCGAAAATGCCAACGATCAAGATCTACCGCATCACCCGAAAATTCATCAGACCAAGTGAGCTTGTATCCGTAAATGTGCTCGTCAGCGATAGGCTGAACGTTCGGGTCACTAGTTTTGTCGACGCCTTGATGCGTTTTCCCTGAAGAAACTTGTTGAGAATCATTAGTGTTAGAGCCGGGTACAGCCGAACAAGAAAGTACTGAGAATGACAGCGCACATGCTAGTAAAATACTTGGTTTGTTTAAAGTTGATTGATTCATTTTATCTCTCATAATCTTTATCCGAAGTTATTGACACGAATAATCGTAAATACGTTGATTTACGATTGTTCTATAAAAGGCTTAATGGCTTGTTCATCTACTTCTATGCCAAGCCCAGGACCGGTAGGGAGCGTATATTCTCCATTTTCGCAAGCCATGGTGGTTTTTATATAGCGAAGGTTTTTGTTAAATACTTGATGTTGATACTCATGCCGAACACAGTTCTGGCTAGCAACACTGGCTTGTAGGCTTGCAGCCATAAATATACCTAAACCAATCGTAGCGTGAGGCAATACCTCTAAGTGGTTTGCTCCAGAGTAACGAGCTATTCGCATAAACTGCGTGATACCCGTATGGCCCATTTCTGGTTGCACAATTCGACATGCTCTTTTATTTATTCGCAATGTAGCATCATAAACGGTGCGCCATTCTTCGCCTACTGCAATCGGCACACTGGTACGCGAACTTACATGAGATAAGCCTTCTAAATCTTCGCTAGGAACAGGGGCTTCAGCAAACCACAAATCATATTGGTTCATTTGCTCAATTAAGCTTATCGATTCATGGGCTTCGTAAGCCCACAATAAATCGCAGGCAATTTTTGCTTTTTTACCCAATGCCGCTCTAAGTGTCTTAATTTCTTCAACCACCCCCTCACTTGCTAACGGTGCCGCAAATTTGAAATGGTTAAAGCCCTTAGCTTGCCATTCACGAGCGTATTCTGCGCGCTCTGCCAAGGTTTGTTTTGGCAAACCTGATATATAGGCAGGAACGGTATCTCTGCGTGAACCTCCTAATAATTGTGCTACAGAACAGCCGCTTATCTTTCCGGCTAGATCCCATAGGGCAATATCGATGCCTGCAAGGGCATCTAAGTAGTATCCACCGTTGTAGCCTCTGACGCGCTGCATGTCGTATAAGGATTCGTGTATAGCCTCGCGGTTAAGTGGATCGCGACCAATCACAAAATCTACTAACAACTCGTTAATTATTGCTAATGTCGCCCCTGGTGCAACGATCCCATATGTTTCGCCCCAGCCGACAAGGCCAGCTTCTGTGGTTATTTTAATAACTATTGAGCGGTCTCTGTCAGGATACACAGTGCGGTTCTCGGGGCGGATAAAATATCCGTTTTTATTCACGGATTCGCCATCACGGGCTTTAAACCCCCCGTATAATGCCGTATCGCGAGGAATACTTAACGCAAAGGCCTCTACCGAACTCACTAAATCTGGCTTTACTTGCCCACTTTGCATTGCGCCAACCTATTCAAATCAAAATCCACCATTAATATTTATTGTTTCGCCTGTCATAAAGGTATTGAGTGGCGACGCTAAAAATACCGCTGCAATCGCTATCTCAGAAGGTGAGCCCGCCTTGCCTAGCCAATTTAATTTCGCTGCGTAGGCGTCCCATTGTTTTTGTGCTGCTAAATCGTTGTTTCTGTTTTCTGGGTAAGTATCGACCAAGCCAGGAGAAATTGTATTCAGCAAAATTCCTTTTTGCGCGTAGCTTTGCGCAAGGCTTTGTATTAAGTTGTGTTGTGCCGATTTTAGCGCCGCATAAACCGACACAATTTCTCTTGGTCGCTCTTGATTGATGCTACCGATGTGTATAACGCGTCCATGACCTCTTGCTGCCATTTTGGGCAAAACGCTTTGAAGTATCTCAATATTAGTAAGTAAATTAATATTTATCTGTTGTTCGATATCTTGCGGAGTATTGTCTGTTAGTGTTTTTAATACTTGCAAAGAGTGATTAGTCACTAAAATATCAATTGGGGCGATAGCTTCTGCTTTTTCAATTAAATTTTTTCCGGCACCCTGTAAACCCAAGTCTTCACTTACAAAGGTGCTATCCGGACTAACATTTTTTAGTGAGTCCACAATCGATTGGCTTTCTTGTGTTTCTTTTCGACCATGCAGAATAACGGTCGCACCAAAATCGGCTAACGCTTTTGCAATGTGAGCACCAATACCGTTTTTCCGAGCTGCTCCAGTCACCAATGCTACCTTGTCATGAAGCGAAAACATGTGTTTAAAGTCAAACATCTAACGGGCCCTCATGAGTTATTGTTGTTCGTGTTTACAGCACGACTTTTATACAAAATAACACATGCAATAACAAAGATAGTAACTCCTACAAGCGAAACAATACTATTCGAATGACTCGCTGTTAACCCTAGGCCAGTTATGATTAGGCCTACCGACAATATGCCGAGGGAAATGATTCTGTTTCCGTATTTGTTTTGTTGGTCTTCAGAGACACTAGACGGCTTAGTTTCACCTTTTTTCGCTTGTGTATCTTCATACGCAAGATATTGAGGATTAGCTTTTTTGAATAGTAATGCCTTTATTTCTACGGCTAAAAGCAGTGATAAGGGAACTAGCACACCTATGAGCATCTCGGGAGAGCGATCAAGCTTCATATCAAATGCGCTGGGCAAAACAAACTTACAAAAACCATTTACCAATAAGCTTAATAGCGTGACTGCAACCACAGATCTTCCAGTTTGGTTGCGCGAAAATAGCGCCCAAAGTGGGGGTAAAAATAAAGCAGTTCCAGTTATGGCAGCAAGACTAAAGGCAACTTCTACTATACCGCCCATACTTTGCACCATCAGGGCAATACACACGGCTAAGATACCAAACGCCAGCGTCGATAAGCGCGCAACAAACATAGTTTCTTTTTCTGTATGCTCGCGCCTAAAAAACTTGTAAATATCGTTGGTAAATACGCTTGCCGATATATTGAGTGTTGTATTTACGGAACTTGCAGTCGCAAATATCATGGCCCCAATGATTAATCCCATAAGCCCGTCTGGCACCACCTGTTGGCTGAGCATTAAGTAAGCGCCTTCAGATTCGACTTTACTCAAACCCGGTTGCGCGACCCTGAATATCATCGGCGGTAACATCCAAATAAAGGGAGCAACTATATATAGGCTACCAAAAAGCCAGCCTACTTTTTTCGCATCTTTAGCTGTCTTTACACTGGTGTAACGTTGCACATAGGCCCAACTTCCGCCAATAAATACCATGTTATAGAATCCAAAAGCGGCCATAAAGAGCCAATCATACTCAGAGTTGGTGAGAGAAAAGAATCCCTCGGGTGCATTATTTATAAACGCACTAATTCCACCGACATACTCAAAGGCAAGTGGTACAACGATAATTACTGCTGCACTAAGCACTACAAATTGCAGTACATCGGTTACCAATACGGCCCACAAACCACCAACAGCGGTATACAAAATGATTAAAAATCCCAGCGCGATAATGGCATGAAATAGAGGAATACCGGTGGTGACCTCTATAATTTTCCCGACGGGATATAAAAATGCTCCAGCACTAAACAAAGAGATCAACAAGAAGATAATCGAGTAGAATTTTTGTGTGTCGGCACCGAGCCGCTCACTGACAAACTCAGCAGCGGTTAAAACGCGTGCGCGGTTCCATTTAGGGGCGATATAAAACCCTACTATAAAACCCGCTATGCTCATGGTGGTTTGAATGGTTACCGCTACCAAGCCCGCACCGTATGCAATTGACCCCCAAACTACAAAAGTGCCAACTGAAAAGAAGCTCATAAATAAGCTTAATCCGCTAATCCACCAAGGAACAGCGCCACCCGCAGCAAAAAAAGATTTAAGGTTAGAGCCGCTTTTCGAAAACGACAAGCCTAGCGCAAAAACGAGTACAGAAAACCCTGTTGCAATCAGTATGTCGAAGGTGCTCATTATTTAACCTTTTCCGTTAAGGGTTAATGGGGGCATGTAAGCAGATAATTTCTGATAAAGTTCTACTAATTCATGCCTGTTTTTTTCATCTAAGCGAGGGCCTGGGTCTCGCACTTGAGGGCAAGCAATGATACCTCGATAAAATAGTATGTGTTTGGTTAAGCTGCATCGGTAAACCGCTTGCATATTTAAGATTGGCATCATGTCGCAGTATATATTGAGGGCTTTAGCGTAATCGCCTTTACTGAACGTATTCACCAACTCGGTATGCATTTCAGTTAATTCACAAGCCGGCACTGTGCCCAATGCATTTCGCTTGAGTTCGTCAATGATATAACGTCCACCAGCACCACCAAATACTCCCTTCAGTGTGCTGGGAGCATTTGTTATGATTTCTTCAATACGTTGACCGCATGGTTGAGTTTCTTCTTTGACGTATTCAATTTCTGGTACTTGTCTAAGTATGTCTACAAGCTCGACTATCGGTAGCCCTGCTCCCATTGGCGCTGGGGCATTTTGCAACATAATGGGGATGCCCGCTTTACGCGCAATTTCTTTGTAGAAATTTACCATAGCGTTCTTGTCTTTTGCGTAAATATTGGGCGCCATTACCATTGCGCAATTAGCTCCTGCCTTGGCACCAGACACGCAATATTCGATTGCTTCTTGCGGGGTGGCGGCACTGGCTCCCACAATAAACGGCGTATTACCATTGAGCCTGGTCCCCAAGAACTGTGTCATTTCCAGTCTTTCTTGGTGAGATAGATAAGCATACTCACTCGCTAAGCCAGGAAAAACAACGCCATCAACGCCACATGCAATAATGTAATCAATAACACTTTCAAAGCTGTTTAAATCAACATCACCGTTTTCAGTAAAAGGTGTAGGGATGACGGGAAAAGTACCTTTCAGTAGGTTATTACTCATTCTATTCACTTATTGGATAATTATGGTGTTATTGACAAAATCTTAATTAACTAAATTGCAATAATAGCAATTATAAACGTATTGTCAAAGTATGTATTATATTCATTACTCGTTACGTTAAGTGTTAACCCAATAACAGTGTCTCTGACTTAAATCGCTTTTTTATCTGTATTTAACTAGGTTTTCTTCAATTTTAGTAGAGTTGAGGCGTTTAAATGCGGGTGGTTGGTGTTAGTGCGCGTATATCGATTTGCAGCTGTTTGATGTGTCATAAATGTGAGATTTATTTGCTTTTAAATCGCTAATATAGCAATTACGCTAAATTTGTGTTTAACTTAAAATGAAGATTAGTCAATAAATGTAAGTAGAAAATGGAAAATAGAAAGTGAAAACTACTCACACTATTTTATTAAGCCTATGTATGCTTATTTTGTGTTCGCCTGGACAAGGTTCAAAGGATCTTGAAGGAACACAATTCAATCATGTACAGCTAGATTTACCTCATTATGGTTTGACGTCGCATATCACTGTTATAAACGCGCACCGTTATACAAGCACATTGCTAAATAAGCGCGCTGGGCATATGAAAACAACGATATTTAGCCAGCTAGACACACTGGTTTTTCATTATGGATTTAATTTATGAATGAGACGCTTTTCCCACTTACTAGGTTTAACGCCATTTGTGGCGAGAGCCCTTTTTGGTGTGCAAAAGAAAAACTACTGTATTGGCTAGATATTGGTAAAAAAACCATTTACAAGACCCACTTTCTTCAAGGGTATGACTGCGAAACAGACGAGATGCAGTTGCCGTTTGAGGTGTACTCCATTGCAAAAAACCATGCGGGTGAGCTTATCGGCGTGGCTAATAATTTTGTTATTAAAATCAATTTTGGTCGCGATTTTGAAACCTTAAGCGAGCTTAATGATTTGCCAACAGCACATCGCTTTAACGATGCCAAATTTGATACAGAAAATAGATTGTGGATAGGCAGTATGAATACCATGCTCACCGATGCCAACGCATGTATCTATTCGTTTTCAAATTCAATTGCTGACAATCTCAATCAAGATAAATTTAAAGTAAAAGACGAAGGCTACGTAGTTGCAAATGGTTTGGCCTGGTCAACCGACAATCAATTCCTCTATTTTGTAGATACGCAAAAAAGGTGTATTTATCGCTATGCCTTTGACGCCGAGATCGGTGAGTTGAGTGGGCGAAGGGTCCACATTGAATTTGATGAAAATGTTGGCAAGCCAGATGGAATTTGTGTAGACCATCACAATAATCTTTGGGTTGCATTCTGGGATGGCTATGCAGTTAAGCAATATTCAAGTCAAGGTGAGTTAATCACAAGCATTCCCTTGCCTATAGCGAGACCTACAAGTGTATCTATAGGTGGCAAGAACAACGAAACACTATTTATTACCTCAGCTTCCTACGGAATAAATAACTCAGGTGAAAACGGAAATTTTCTTGATGGGAAATTGTTGGCGATCCCATGTATTTGATCGACCAATTAATCAAATTAGAGAGTAACAACACGTTTAAGAGAGACAAGTTATGTTGAAACAAATTATCACAATCAGCGGTATTTCTTTATTACTAGCCTGCAATGCACAGGTATCACCAAACGACGCACCAACAAAAGCTCAGAACACGGTTAAAAAGGATGGTCTATCATTTGTTGAAAATAAAAACCAAGCCATTGTTTTAGATACTTTAAAACGCAGAAAATGGGGTGGACCAGTAATTTCTGATTTAGATCAGGATGGCAACCCAGACATTATTCTTACCAATCATGGTGATACCTTGGAAGTCTATTGGAATTTAGGCGGTACATTTTCAAAACCAGAGGTTTTGCTGTCGAGTGATGTGCATGGTGTGGCTACTGCCGACTTCGATAAAGACGGAAAAATGGAAATTGTCATCGCTCAAGGCGGTGGAGATGGAAAACGACCTAAGTTTCCGCTTCTATTTGAAGTAAGTAAAAATCGTAAAATCACAAAACAGCCTTCTATGGACCATTTTGAATTTACGCGAGGACGAGCAGCGGCTTTCATAGACGCTGACAATGATGGCATGCTTGAAATGATCACAACAGCCTTTCCTTTAAAAAGCCAAAAAGAGGGTGCAAATCATTTTTATAAATTTAATAAAAACAAAGAGATTTTTGAATTTAGCCAGTTGCTACAACAAGCGCAATGGATGGGTTTTAGATTGCAAACCTTAGATTTTAATAACGATGGTGACAAAGACATCATTTTTTACGGTGGAGCGAATTTAGTTGCACTGGCAGGAAGAAAAGACAAATCATTTGAAGTGGTGACCAATGAAGTGTTGGGACCATTACAGCGCACCAAACTTGTTCAAAGTATTTCAGAAATTGATTTTGATAATGACGGCGACGAAGATTTATTTTTAGCGCGTGCTCAGCATCAATTTTATCATCAAACCTTTCACGACAAAGAAGAGCGTTTATTCGCGTTTTTCACGTTTAAAAATAAAGGCCATGAATATGAACTCACACTTGATGAAGACTTGTTTATTGAAAACCTGCAGCTTACTTTCCCCGACTACAAAATCTTTTTAGGTTCTGACAAACGAATCTTTAAACTGGAAGGCGATCTTCATGGTCACAGAGACCTAAATATCGAAAAAGAACAAGCTCAAGGGTGGCCAGCAGACACGTCGGAGTTTGGCATTTACATCGGCCATTTGGGCAAGCACGCTAAGGGTGGAGAAAACTGGAAAATTAAAATAAATACCCGTTCAAGAAATACTGGTGTCGTGCATAATGTGATTTCAGCACCTGCTACAGAGGCGCTAGAATCCTTGCCTGCCATGCTGTTGGAAAACGTGGGTAATAAATATGTTGATGCCACGCAAAAATTATCAATTAACATTCCCGACCAAACAACTGGTTCCGCAGTCGCAGACTACAATAATGATGGCTATCAAGACATTTTTGTTACACGTTACGGCGACATGACAGCACAGAACCAACAAGTTTTGCTGTTGAACCAAGGTGGAAAAACGTTCAAACAAGTTAATGATCATGCCCTAATCAGCAAAGAAAGAGGCGCGACAGGGTCGGGAGCGTCGGCATTTGATTACGATTTGGACGGCGACATTGATATTATGTATGCCAGTGAACGCGGCTTATGGCATTTGTTTACTAACGAATTGTCACCACAAAAGGATGCTAACTATGTTGGCGTTAGAGTCGGTCATTCCAAGGAATCAAACATAGACCCGCTTGATACAGTTGTGACAATAAAAGCATGTGGCAAAAAACAAACTCAAACCATTGGTAACTCGGGCCTAGCTTTTTCTCAAGGGCTGAATACTCAGGTCCATTTCGGCTTGGGGCAGTGCGAATCTGTTGATTCAATCACAATAAAATGGCGTAATGGCGAGCGACGCACTATTACTTCCCCCAAAATTAATCGGTATTTAAGTTTATAATGAAAAGCACGCCCAGCACGCAAGTCAATCAAAGTATCATCGATGGCATGTCAGTATTACAGTCATTGGCCGTAGCGACTGGACCAGTAGGGGGTGCTGAACTTGCTAAAACGTTGCAAATGGAGCCGACAAAAGTCAATCGTTTGCTAAAAACGTTGGCTTCCATTGGTATTACGCAACAGACGACAGGCCGAAAGTACCAACCTGGGCCCGGCATGCATGTTTTGGCAACGCAAGCCCTTTATGCATCTGGACTTTTGCGCAATTCGTTACAAGAATTGGAAGCACTGTCTTATTACGGTAGAAACGTTGCGTTGGGCGTTTTGTGGAATCATTCTGTGTCGTTTTTATATCACGCGCGGCCGGGAATGGCATCGAGTGAAGCTATTGGTCGCATTGGTTTGAAGGAAGCCACCACAAGCGGAATCGGCATGGTCTTGCTGGCAGACCTTTCCGATGAACAAGTAATAGCCCTATATCATGATCAAGATATTCCCGGATTTGGTCGCGACCTAGACAAACTGTTGCGCCAACTGGCCGAAATAAGAAAACAGGGTTACGCGAGAGTCCAAGTAACACCAGAACTACCTATTGCCAACTCAAAACCAAGCCACACTATTGCTGTTGCTGTGGGGCAGCCAGTAGGATCTGCAATTGCGCTTTCTGGATGGATATCACCGCACGATACTGCCGAGATTGTGCAGGAGTTAAACAAGGCTAAAAAGTCTATTGAGGCCAAGCTTTAGGTTGCTAAAATAGATTAAATCCAGCAACTAACAATTCGCTTAGCAGCAGCCCTTTTAGCTTGTTTGTTGAAGAGTGCTAAAGTTTGACTAGCCAATCTTACTCTCCACTTCACCGTCGACAAATTTACTTGTTATTTGATCACCTGGTTTTAATTCCTTTGCGCTGCGTACGATTTTTTCGTTTGCATAGGTAATGCTATAACCCCTTGAGAGCGTGGCTAGTGGACTTATGGTGTCCAAAAGCTGGCAATTGGAAGCCAAGCGTAGCTGTTGTTTATTGACTAAATTCAGCATGGCTTTGTTGAGTCTTTGTTGTAATTCTTGGTTGTTGCCATTTGATTGCGCAAACTGTTTTATTGGAGCGGCTGTGACTAATCTTTTACGAAGATTAACCTGATGATCATTGTTCTTACTAAATATTGTCGAAAAGTTGCGTTGTAACGATTCGTTGAGCCGATCTAGGTGTTGGTATTGTTGCTGAATCTGAGTTTCTGGATGCAGCCGGATTAAACGATGATGATTAATTTCAAGGGCATGTTTATGCCCTACTAATTGTTTAACCATGAGTTGAAATAACTGCTTTTGGCTTTTTTGCAGGTCTAAAACAAGTTCGCTCTGATCTGTACTTACGAGTTCGGCTGCTGCAGACGGGGTAGGAGCCCTTAAATCCGCGACAAAATCTGCAATAGTGATATCCACTTCGTGGCCGACCGCACTGACAACGGGAATTGTTGAGGCAAAAATTGCTCTGGCAACTGCTTCATCGTTAAAACTCCAAAGATCTTCTAATGATCCCCCACCTCGTCCGACAATTAACACATCGACTTCATTGCGAACTTGTGCTTTTTGAATGGCACGACAAATCATTTCAGGAGCCGTTTCACCCTGCACTTGAGTAGGGTACACAATGACACTCAGCAATGGATTTCTGCGCCTTAACACAGTCAGAATATCGTGCAGCGCAGCACCTGTGGCTGAGGTGACTATGCCAACTGTGCGAACTAAGTTCGGCAAGGGCTTTTTAACGTGCTGAGCAAATAGCCCTTCCGCATTTAACTTGATTTTCAGCGCTTCAAACGCTTGTTTAAGTAAGCCTTCGCCCTCAGGTTCTATGTAATCTACAATAATTTGATAGTCACCACGTGCTTCGTACAAGCCCACGTTCGCTTTTACTAAAACCTTGTCGCCTTCTTTTGGGCGATTCAGTACACGTGTATTCGCACCTCGAAACATGGCTGCGCGAACCTGAGTTCGATTGTCTTTCAGGGTGAAATACCAATGTCCTGACGAAGCCGCAACGAAATTTGAGATCTCTGCAGACAGCCAAATTTGACCAATTTCAGACTCTAAAATACTGCGAGCTAAGCGGTTTAATTTCGTGACTGTGAAAATATTGCGCGAACTATCCGATTGGTTGAGCATTTTTACCTTAAAAGAATTATAAAATTACAACAAATAGAGTTTACCTGAATATACAAAACGGCTACAATCTCGCCGCAACTAAAACCCGCTAAATTATAGGTATTGTTGCATGTTGAGGATTGCTAAAGAAGCTCTAACTTTTGATGATGTGTTGTTAGTGCCCGGGCACTCAACCGTCTTACCTCACACTGCCGATTTGCGAACCAGATTGACGCGCAGTGTATCACTAAATATCCCCCTTATTTCTGCCGCAATGGATACGGTTTCAGAAGCTCGCCTCGCGATTGCGCTTGCTCAAGAAGGCGGAATGGGTTTCATTCATAAAAATATGTCTGTTGAAGAACAAGCAAATCACGTTCGTGCTGTTAAGAAATACGAGAGTGGAGTGGTATCTGACCCAGTTACCGTGAGTGAAAAAGCGACAATCGGTGAAATCAATGCGCTAGCCAAGCACCACGGATTTTCAGGTTTCCCGGTTGTTGATGATGATAAAAACCTTATCGGGATTGTTACAGGGCGTGATTTGCGCTTCGAAAATCAAACTGACCAGCCTATCACTAGCGTCATGACACCAAAAGATCGTCTCGTTACGGTTGCTGAAGGTGCTGCATCCGATGAAGTCTTGGCATTAATGCATGAACACAGAGTGGAAAAGATTCTTGTTGTCGATAGTGCTTTTAAGCTTAAAGGTATGATCACAGTTAAAGACTTTCAAAAAGCAGAAAGCAAACCCAATGCCTGTAAAGATTCATTGGGACGGTTAAGAGTTGGTGCCGCTGTCAGTGTTGGCGCTGGAACTGAGCAGCGCATTAAGGCACTGGTTGAAGCTGGCGTTGATGTGTTGCTTATTGACACCTCTCATGGCCATTCTCAAGGCGTACTTGACAGAGTTGAAGAAACTCGCAATGCCTTTCCAGATATTCAAATTATCGCCGGTAACGTTGCCACGGCAGAGGGTGCACTAGCGCTTGCCGAAGCTGGCGTTGATGCGGTTAAAGTGGGTATTGGTCCTGGCTCGATTTGTACCACTCGAATCGTTACCGGATGTGGGGTGCCACAAATCACCGCGATCGCAGATGCCGTCGAGGCATTAAAAGACACAGATATACCAGTAATCGCAGACGGTGGAATTCGTTTTTCAGGCGATATTGCAAAAGCACTAGTTGCTGGTGCAAGCTGCGTGATGGTGGGTAGTATGTTAGCCGGAACCGAAGAAGCACCCGGTGAAGTTGAACTTTACCAAGGACGATATTTCAAATCGTATCGCGGAATGGGATCCCTTGGTGCAATGGATCAGAACAATGGTTCATCAGATCGGTACTTCCAAGATAGCAAGAATGAAGAAAAATTGGTGCCAGAAGGTATTGAAGGACGAGTTGCATACAAAGGTCCTATTGCCAATATTATTCATCAGCAAATGGGAGGACTAAGATCCGCCATGGGACTGACCGGCTGCCCAACTATTGATGTGCTTAGAACCAAGCCTCAATTTGTCAAAGTTACCGCCGCTGGAATGGGTGAATCTCATGTCCACGATGTCAGTATTACCAAAGAAGCACCTAATTATCGATTAGGCTAGTTCGATTAGACTGATTTTTATACAAAGTTAAATGATACCAAGTCTGCAGTTGTCAGGCTTGGTATAACTATTTTAAGAACACACCTCACAGAGACAGTAAATGACCACAAATATTCATGACCAACGCATTCTTATTCTAGATTTTGGTTCTCAGTATACTCAGTTAATAGCGCGCAGAGTGCGGGAAATCGGTGTTTATTGTGAGCTATGGGCATGGGATGTGTCAGAAGAGCAAATTCGTAACTTTGCTCCGGACGGAATTATTCTCTCTGGAGGCCCAGAATCTGTTACAGAAGCGAATTCGCCCAGAGCGCCACAATATGTTTTTAACGCCGGCGTACCTGTATTAGGTATTTGTTACGGTATGCAAACCATGGCTCAGCAATTGGGTGGCAAGGTTTATGGTTCTAATAAACGTGAATTTGGTTATGCACAGGTTGAAAAACTGCATGATATGCCATTGTTTTCGCATATAGAGGATCACATTGGCGAAAACGGCAATGGTTTATTAGATGTTTGGATGAGTCACGGTGACAAGGTGCTGGAAATTCCTGATGGATTCGTTACCAGTGCGCAAACTGCGAGTTGTCCGCATGCCGCTATGTATGACGAAAAACGCAGGTTATATGGTGTTCAATTCCACCCTGAAGTGACACATACCAAACAAGGTTCACGCATTCTGTCTCATTTTGTGCTTGATATTTGTGGTTGTGAAAAACTATGGACAGCAGCGAACATCATTGAAGATGCAGTGGCACGAATCAAACAAAAAGTGGGTGACGACGAGGTGATCCTTGGTTTGTCTGGTGGTGTTGACTCTTCTGTTACAGCAATGCTTTTGCATCAAGCTATTGGTGATAAGTTAACCTGCGTGTTTGTAGATAACGGGTTACTTAGACTTAATGAAGGCGCACAAGTCATGGAAATGTTTGGTGATCATTTTGGCCTGAAAATCATTAAAATCGATGCTGAACAACGCTTTCTTGATGCCCTTGCTGGTACAGAAGATCCCGAAGCTAAACGAAAAATTATTGGTCATGAGTTCGTCAGTGTGTTTGACGAACAGTCCAAGAAGCTAACTACAGCTAAGTGGCTTGCCCAAGGGACCATATATCCTGACGTGATTGAATCTGCTGGATCGGCTACCGGTAAAGCTCACGTAATTAAATCGCACCACAATGTCGGTGGATTGCCAGAAGATATGGAAATGGGGCTAGTCGAGCCATTGCGAGAATTATTCAAAGATGAAGTACGAAAGATCGGGCTTGAATTAGGTTTGCCCCATGACATGTTGTTCCGTCATCCCTTCCCAGGACCGGGTCTAGGTGTGCGTGTACTAGGGGAAATCAAAAAAGAGTATTGTGATTTGTTAAGACGAGCTGATGCGATCTTTATCGAGGAATTGCATGCTGCAGATCTTTATCAGAAAGTAAGCCAAGCCTTTACTGTGTTTCTGCCCGTGAAATCTGTTGGTGTTATGGGTGATGCACGCAAGTATGATTGGGTAGTGTCTTTAAGAGCTGTAGAAACTATCGATTTTATGACAGCTCATTGGGCACACTTACCCTACGAGTTTTTAGGTAAAGTGTCGAATCGAATTATCAATGAAATCGATGGAATATCTCGAGTGGTATACGATATATCAGGAAAGCCTCCCGCTACGATCGAGTGGGAGTAACTCTTTCCTGTCATGATGGCAATCTAAGCAGCATCATCCTTGTTTAGATTGTCGAATTCTCTTTTTAGATTATATTTTTCGTCAGTCACTATCGCTTCAAGCGTCGCTATACGCTCTTTCATTGCAGCAATTTCATTTCGTAATTCTTCATTGTCTTGAGCTTGTTGTTTGTTAACTTTTCCAGATTTCTTGGTACCATTAGTAATAGATACAATAGCCCAGCAAATGATGGCAATGATTGCGATAGCGGTGGTGTTCATAACGTACTCTCTTTTTCTCGGTAGTTAAATAATAAGTTGGATCTCAATAATTACAACGAGATCTCGTAATAAATGGATAATATAATAGTAGCAAAATGTTAACCAATTTTATTTTACCTATATAAATCAAGTAGATAACTATTTTTAATGTGGTTTGTCGAACTTTTAAGTGGCTAAAAACACTACTTAATTGATGATATTCACCACTTTTTAGGCACAGTTTAGATATGACTGAGATAGACGAATATTGGATGCAGCACGCACTCACTTTGGCAAACAAAGCAGAGGCAATGGGAGAAATTCCTGTTGGTGCTGTGCTAATAAAAGAAGGAGTAGTCGTTGCCGAAGGTTGGAATCAGTCGATCACATCAAGCGATCCTTCTGCCCATGCAGAAATGATGGCCATACGTCAAGGTGGTGCAGTGTTGAACAATTATCGACTGATAGACACAACACTGTATGTTACTTTAGAACCCTGCCCAATGTGCGCCGGCTTGCTGGTCCATAGCAGAATTAAACGCCTAGTTTATGGCGCTTCAGATTATAAAACAGGGTCAGCGGGAAGTGTGATGGACATTACTAACCACCCAGACCTCAATCATCAAATTGAGGTTGAGGGCGGAATTCTTATGGATCAATGTGCGGAAAAAATATCAACCTTCTTTCAAAATCGAAGGGCGCAGATAAAAGCACAAAAAGGAAAGTCTAACTAGCTTCGGAAAATGACTCTAACAGCTCTGTCTGTTGGAATTGTTGACGACGAATCATCACTTTTTGATGAACTCGTTTTAGTAGAAGTCTACGTTTGCTATTGTTGTTTAATCTCGTCTTTCTCGAGAATACGTTTCTCTTTTTCATTACTACTCCTTAAGGAAATATGTCTCCTTTTTACATTTCATTATATCTTCTTACCTATTTAATAGACTGACCAAATGGTCAAGAAGTTTCATAATATATGAAAACTTTCACAAACACGATCACATATTTAGATGAAATTAATATGACAGTTAATAATTCGCAAATAAATTAAGCTGTTTTATTGTTCTTGAGAAGAATCTGGATTAGGCGCTTGTTCCGTTAATTCTTGAGTATCTACCTCTTTTTCGTCTTCAATTATTAGTGCCTCATCGGGAGCTGAATCACCGGCAACTTGCGATGATTGACCATCTAACCAAACGAGGGTGTCATAGTATCGACGAATATTATCTACATAGGTTACCGCTTCATTGCCTCTGGCGTAGCCATACTTCGTGGTTTTGTAATATTTTTTCTGGCGAAGTAGGGGGAGACGCTTTTTCACATCGACCCACATATCTGGATTGCCACCTTGTCGTTGTGTCAGTACTCGCGCATCTTCTAAATGGCCTAGGCCAATGTTATACGAGGCCAACGCAAACCATATTCGATCAGGTTCTTGTATTCTAGCCGGTATGCGGCTCAACAAATTGATGAAGTAGTCAGAACCGCCTTTGATACTTTGTTCCGGATCAAGCCTCGACTCAATTCCCAAATCGTTTGCAGTAGCTAATGTCAGCATCATCATTCCTCTGACACCAGTTGGTGAGGTTGCAAGTGGGTTCCAATGGCTTTCCTGATAACTCATTGCTGCCAACAGACGCCAATCGACATCTTGTGAATACTCTTCAAACAGGGGGCGAAAATCCGGTAAAATGCTCCGTGCGGATTTGATAAATTCGCGGGTATCCACATAGTTGAATAAACTGACGTGACCAAAATACTTGTCTTCTAACGCTGCGAGGCGTCCATTGCTTTGAATCAATCCAAAATATTCAATTAACGCGGCCAATAAAGAATCATCTTGGTTCTTATCTAAGGCCCATGCGACACCTTGTTCATCTTTTACAGTAAATCCAATACTCAGTTCTGGATGGCGACGGCGAAGCACCGCCAATATGTTTGAATCTGAAACCGTGTAAGCGAGTTCCTCGTTGAGCACCATTTCCAATAGCTCTTCTGCATCTTTTTCTTCTGTTTCACGCCAATTCAAGTTGGCGTATTCTTGTTTTAACTCTTTTAAGGTTTCTACATGACTACTGCCAGCGATAACTAAAAGTTCTTCTGACAGATCTTCGATTGCCCGGGGCCACTTGCTACCTTGCTTAAACACCAACTTTTGGCTGACATTTTGATATGCCGGTCCAAATCGAAATCGCTCGCTTCTGTCAGGTGTAACGGTAATTCCTGCAGCAATTAAGTCTATTTGTTGATTCTGTAGTTGGGGGAATAATTCTTGAAGCGTATAAAAGGGGAAAACTTCGAGCCTGACTCCGAGGAAGTCAGCAAAGCCCTCTGCGAGTTCATATTCGAATCCTTCTGGACCCGTCGCGCCATTGTAATAGGTTGTTAGGCCGTAATTTGTGCCTACCTTTAACACACCTGAACTGAGTATTTGCTCAAGCGAACTTGTTTTGCGTTGCTGTTCACATGCTGTGACAACGCTCAGAAGTATAATTACGATGATGGTGCTAAAAATTCGTCTCACACGTGACCTGTTTTTAACGCTTATTTCTTTATTGTGACCACTTAATTGCAATTCATCTACTGCTTTAGGCAAATAGATTGATAAAAGTTTGTATTTGCAACTTCATATCGCTTACTAATCGCGTAGTTTTACCATATAATTCGCGCCTTCGATATTCCCAAAATTGCATACAAACTCGGTGATAACTTTATGATTGTCCTTCGTGGAGCACCCGCTCTTTCTGAATTTAGAATAAACAAACTTCTTACTCAATTTTCCGAACTAAATCTGCCAGTGAAAAGTGTCTATGCCGAATTTATGCATTTCGCTGATTTAGCCGAGTCTTTGAACGAAGAACAGCACAGTCTTTTAGAAAAGTTACTCACTTACGGCCCGAAAATTCAATCTCATCAAACCGAGGGTGAGTTGATGTTAGTCATTCCTCGACCGGGGACCATTTCTCCTTGGTCGACTAAAGCCACTGAAATTGCCAAAAACTGCAGCTTAACTATGGTTAAGCGATTGGAAAGAGGCTGCGCATACTATCTTGAGTTTTCTGCTGAACCTACTCAAGACCAATTGCTTGAAGTAAAGCAATTGATTCACGATCGAATGACAGAATCAGTCCTAGAGGAAATCAACGCTGCCGACGTTTTGTTTGTTCAGGACCAGCCTAAGGCGTTTACAAGTGTGGATATATTGCAAGGCGGTAAATCTGCTTTAGAGCAAGCTAATAGCACTATGGGTTTGGCATTGGCTGACGATGAAATTGAATATTTAGTTGAAAACTTTACCCGTTTGGGCAGAAACCCAAATGATATTGAATTATACATGTTTGCTCAGGCCAACTCTGAACACTGCCGCCATAAAATATTCAATGCAGATTGGACCATAGATGGCGAAAAACAACCCAAGTCTTTGTTCAAGATGATAAAAAACACCTTCGAGGTAAATTCGGATTTTGTTCATTCGGCCTACAAAGATAACGCTGCAGTTATGGAAGGCTGGTCTGCCGGACGCTTTTTCCCTGACCCAGAATCGCTAGAGTTCACTTATCATCATGAGCCCATCGATATTCTGATGAAAGTGGAAACCCACAATCATCCCACTGCTATTTCCCCCTTTCCCGGTGCGGCTACAGGTTCTGGCGGAGAAATTCGCGACGAAGGAGCGACGGGGCGCGGCTCAAAGCCCAAGGCAGGGCTAGTTGGATTCAGCGTATCCAATCTGAGAATACCTGGCTTCGAGCAACCTTGGGAAGAAGACAATGGCAAGCCTGACCGCATAGTTACTGCACTGAATATCATGCAGCAAGGTCCTTTGGGCGGTGCTGCTTTTAACAACGAATTTGGTCGACCTAATATTCTCGGTTATTTCCGAACTTACGAACAAACAGTGAATAGCTTCAATGGCGAAGAAGTACGTGGCTACCACAAGCCGATAATGCTTGCCGGTGGTTTGGGTAATATTCGTAAGTCACATACCCAAAAAGGTGAGATTACCGTTGGAGCCAAGCTAATTGCGTTGGGCGGACCAGCGATGAATATCGGCTTGGGTGGTGGAGCCGCTTCCTCAATGGCTTCAGGTCAATCTACAGAAGATTTAGATTTTGCGTCTGTGCAACGTGACAACCCTGAAATGGAACGTCGTTGCCAGGAAGTCATCGACAGATGTTGGCAACTTGGTGATGAGAATCCCATTCAATTTATTCACGATGTGGGTGCTGGTGGGCTATCCAATGCCTTTCCTGAACTCGTCAATGATGGTGGTCGAGGAGGTAATTTTGAATTGCGTAACGTGCCCAATGACGAATTAGGCATGGCGCCGCATGAAATATGGTGCAATGAATCACAGGAACGCTATGTTTTGTCTGTCGCCCCAGAAAATCTCGCTTTATTTGAACAAATATGTGCTCGTGAACGAGCACCATTTGCTGTGGTAGGTGAAGCAACAAGCCAACAACATTTGACGTTAAATGATAAGCATTTTGAAAATAAACCCATTGATTTACCGCTAGAGGTGCTTTTGGGTAAAGCGCCTAAAATGCATCGAGATGTAGAAACAAAAACTAAACAAGGTAGCGATTTCGATGTGTCTGAGATAGATATATCAGAAGCGGCTAAACGTATTTTACGTTTGCCAACCGTAGCGGAGAAAACATTCCTTATCACTATTGGTGATCGTTCCGTTACCGGGTTAGTTAGTCGTGACCAAATGGTTGGTCCTTGGCAGATACCAGTGGCGGACGTCGCTGTCACTGCCAGTTCATTTGATACCTATCAAGGTGAGGCGATGGCCGTAGGTGAACGTGCACCAATTGCGCTGCTCGATCACGGAGCGTCTGCAAGAATGGCAGTTGCCGAATCACTAACAAATATCGCAGCTTCAGATATCGGGTCATTAAACAGAATTAAATTGTCTGCAAACTGGATGTCTGCCGCGGGGCACCCCGGTGAAGACGCTGGTTTGTACGAAGCAGTCAAGGCCGTTGGCGAAGAGTTATGCCCGGCGCTTGGTTTGACCATTCCAGTTGGCAAAGACTCCATGTCGATGAAAACCAAATGGCAAGAGGGTGACACTGAAAAATCGGTGACTTCACCCTTATCTCTCGTTATTACGGCTTTTGGAGCGGTTCGTGATATCCGAAATACCTTGACCCCTCAACTGCGCACAGATTTAGGTGAGACGCTATTGCTCGCAATCGATCTTGGCAATGGGCAGAATCGATTGGGGGGTTCTTGCTTGGCGCAAGTTCACAATAAACTAGGCAGAGAAGTACCAGATGTAGATTCTCCTCTCGTTTTGAAGCGTTTCTTCCAAGCTATTCAGTCGCTTGTTAGTAAACAACTTATTCTTGCTTATCACGACCGTTCGGACGGTGGTTTGTTTACTACGCTGGCAGAAATGGCTTTTGCAGGACATACCGGTATCGATATTTCATTGGATGAGATTGCTGAAAAAAGTATCATTAAAGATGCGGCTTCTATTTTATTCAGCGAAGAATTGGGTTGTGTTATTCAAATTAAAGAGTTCGATTTAAATAGCGTTAACGCGGAATTGGAGCAACACGGTTTGAGTGGGCTTTGTTCTGTTATTGGCACAACAAACGTTGACGATAAGATAAATATTACCTCGCAGGGCAAATCAATTTTGACTGAGAAACGCGGTGTTTATCGTCAAATATGGGCAGAAACTACGGATCAAATGCAGCGTTTGCGTGATAATCCTTCATGTGTAGATCAAGAATGGCAGGCCAAATCCAATGACTTAGATCCTGGTCTACATAGTGAATTGACCTACGATATTAATGAAGATGTCGCCGCACCTTTTATCTTGAAAGGTCTTAAACCGAAGATGGCGATACTGCGTGAGCAAGGTGTGAATTCACAATCTGAGATGGCAGCAGCGTTTGATAGAGCAGGATTTTCTGCCATTGACGTGCATATGAGCGATTTACTTTCTCAACGGGTAGCATTGGACGATTTTGCCGGATTGGTCGCCTGTGGTGGCTTCTCATACGGTGACGTGTTGGGTGCTGGAGAAGGTTGGGCAAAATCCATCTTATTCAATGCCTATGCAAGGGATCAGTTTGCTGAGTTCTTCCTTCGTGATAATACGTTTTCGCTAGGTGTATGTAACGGTTGTCAGATGCTGTCTAATTTGAAGTCACTGATACCTGGTGCCGAAAAATGGCCACATTTTGTCACCAACCAATCAGAAAGGTTTGAAGCACGTGTAGCCATGCTTGAAGTGCAGCAAAGCCCATCAATATTTTTCCAAGGTATGCGGGGATCTAGAATGCCTATTGCCGTCTCGCACGGTGAAGGTAAAGCTGAATTTGTAAACGCTAATGGCGTAGATAGCATTATGAATTCATCTAACGTTGCACTCCAATATGTGGATAATTTTGGCAAAATTACCGAGCAATATCCCGCCAATCCAAATGGCTCGCCTAACGGAATTACCGGGTTAACATCCGACGATGGCAGAGCAACGATAATGATGCCTCACCCTGAGCGTGTTTTTAGAGCGGTTTCTAATTCTTGGCAAGATGATAGTTGGCAAGAAGATAGCCCATGGATGAGAATGTTCAGAAACGCGCGCGTCTTTGCAAACTAAAAAAATGAAATAATTTGAATATTTTTTTGCGGATGTAGGGTCTATTGAAGTGTGTGTTAATTATTGAATTGGTTAAAGCCAAAACAATAATTATATTGTGTCGTTTCATTGAGCAAATTGCTCCCTTATTCAAGCGCCTTACTCTCTAAGGCGCTTTTTTTAGTTCTAAAATTGTTATTTTGATGCTTTGGTAGATAAATTGACCTGAAAAGCTAGAATAAAGAAAAATATTTACCCACCCCTGCATTTTTATTGGCTTTGAATTATTGTCTATTTGCAATTATCTGTATAAAATTCGCAAAAAATTTGAATTATCTTTGAAAAGCATTGTCAACAACCTAGTTGAGCATTTTTTAAGCACTTTGAGCTTTACTACTAACATTCATAAATTATAAACGAGAAAAATCATGAATCGTTCATCAAAAGGTTTTGGACTAGCAGGTGTCATCGCCACGGTATTGATATTAGCCGTATCTGCAGTAATGAGTTCTTCAGCAAACTCTGCTGAGTTGCAAATCAATTCAGATAAACACAAGCAAGTTGCGATGCAACAACAAACCAAGATTTAAGTGCGCCTGTTTTAGGTGTGCCTGTTTTAGGTGGGACATGATTCGTTACTTTCGTCTGTGCAGTTCTTTGTTTTCACTACTCGCTTCACTGTTCTTTTTGAGTAAAACGTATACGGATCCCATTCCGCCATGGTGACGCTGAGCTGTGTGAAACGCGATAACCTCCGGCATTTGAGTTAACCATTCAACCGCATAACTTTTTAAGAACGCGGGAAACGGTTTTGAGTTCTGACCTATACCGTGTTTAATCAGTAAAACTCTTGTTCCTCTTTTGTGCGCTTCAATAATGT
The DNA here is from genome assembly GCA_947503265.1 of uncultured Alteromonadaceae bacterium. GTDB lineage: Bacteria > Pseudomonadota > Gammaproteobacteria > Enterobacterales > Alteromonadaceae > Aliiglaciecola. Next base: position 321,950 of record CANNDC010000003.1, on the reverse strand, counting down.
TGTTAAATAAAGTATGTCGTGCAGCTTCAAACTGCATTTGCTGCAAGTTCACTACCGACTCAACTGGGTATTTTCCTAGTCGCAAATTTTTAAATACCCCGTGTTGTACACCTGATTTTTTGTAACTGATGTAATCTAATGGATCCACAGGTTCAACCCTTTCCACACTGAGGTAGTTGCGCGCTTTAGAGAAGTCGTTTTCAATTGCTTGTCTCTTCAACTGTTGAGCGAGCGTTTGGCTCGGCTTTGACGGGAGAACCCTAGTGTCTTGCACCATAGGTTTTACGTCTTTCATTTCGTCAAAGAAGTCGAGGTCGTTAGTTTCAGTCATGTTTTGTGTACGGGTCATGCGTTTTTTCAACTGCCAAATTAGATATCAATAGTCAACAGACACTATTATTTATGTCACACTCTGCGAAATAGTTCACTATAAATAATGTTAGGAATCCTATGCAAAAAATTGCTGTGACAACACTGGCCTTGATCTTTTTGATGGCATGTAGCCCTCCAACAGAAAAAACCACCGAAAAAACGACCGAATTGACGGTATCTGTTAGTAAAGAGCAGGGTACCTCAGTGACCTCAGAGATGGATGTAACGAAAGACTATCATTCTTTCGCAAATCCAGAACAAGTGATGGTGACGCATATTGATTTGGACTTAACGGCTAACTTTGACGAAAAGAAACTTACGGGTACAGCCGAGCTAACCTACGAAAAGCAAACTCCAACCGCCTCTCAATTGGTGTTAGATACTAGGGCGCTGACCATCACTCGAGTTACCAGTGCAGGCAAAGATATTTCTTTCGATTTGGCAGAGGCAGATCCTAACTTAGGTGCGGCATTGACCATCTCTTTGCCAGAAAACGGTCAAACTATTGTTGTTGAATATCATACCTCGCCGAGCGCTTCGGGCGCGCAATGGTTAACACCCGCACAAACGGCAGGAAAAAAGCAACCATTCCTCTTTACCCAAGCGCAAGCGGTTCACGCTAGAAGCTTCATCCCTTTGCAAGATTCACCACAAGTAAGAGTGACTTACAACGCCACAATCAGAACACCAAAAGAATTGCTTGCCGTTATGAGTGCAGCGAACGATCCGGAAACTGAAAGAGACGGTGTTTACGAATTTAATATGCCTCAGCCAATTCCGTCTTATTTGATTGCCTTAGCTATTGGCGATTTGCAATTTAAAGCGATGGGACCTCGCACCGGTGTTTATGCTGAACCGGCCTTGCTGGAAGCCGCGGCTGCGGAATTCTCTGATACCGAAAGCATGTTGGAAGTCACTGAAAAAACCTATGGTCCATATAGCTGGGATAGATATGACTTGTTAATTTTACCACCTTCATTTCCTTTTGGAGGTATGGAAAATCCCAGACTTTCATTTATCACTCCGACCGTTATTGCTGGTGATAAAAGTTTGGTTTCACTTATTGCACACGAATTAGCACATAGTTGGTCAGGTAATACGGTGACTAATGCCACATGGCGAGATTTATGGTTAAACGAAGGTTTTACGACTTACCTTACCTACCGAATCATGGAAATGATTTTTGGTACAGACCGGTACAATATGGAAGCCGTTTTAGGTTACCAAGATTTACAAGCAGACATTGCATCGCTCGATCCCAATGACCAAATACTCGCTATCGATTTGAGAGGACGTAACCCAGATGATGTGTTCTCTAACATTCCGTATGAAAAAGGAGCGTTATTTCTGCGCGAAATAGAGCAAAAAATCGGACGAGGTAACTTTGATGCCTTCTTGTTACAGTATTTTGAAGATTTTGCGTTTAAGAGTATTACCACAGATGAGTTTATCTCCTATTTAGACAAAACATTGCTAACCAATTACGCCAATGAGTTGGATAAAAAACGTATTGAAGATTGGATTTTTTCACCGGGTATACCTGAAGGCGCTCCCGTGCCGGAATCGGATGCATTTGTAAATATTGATACAACAAGGAGCAATTGGTTGTCAGGTAGTATTGATGCAAATGACATAGTTACGTCGAATTGGACTGTGCATGAATGGCTCTATTTTCTAAATAATATGCCAAAACTGTTGACGGCTGAGCAGTTAGCTAACTTAGACGCTGCATTTGACTTAACAAGGAGTAAAAACAATGAAATTGCCCATAGCTGGTTGATGATCGCAGTTAAAAACGAATATGAGCCTGCTTACCAGCGACTATACTCCTACCTAACGAGCATCGGCAGAAATAAACTCGTGAAACCCCTGTATCGAGAACTGGCAAAAACGCCGCAAGGAAAAGCGTTTGCTAAAAGAGCGTTTGACGAGGCTAAGCCTGGGTATCACCCTTTGACGGTGAAGGCGAATCAAGGTTTTGTAGAGTAGCTAAGTTGTGCGAATTTCGGTTTATTTTAAACGCGTATCTGAAGTGCGCGTTTAATAGTTGATTAGATAGTATATTTGGCACATTATTGCTTTCTTTCAACTATAGGACATTTGATTGAAAACATTTTCGTGTCAATGTGGAAATACATTGTATTTCGACAATTCTAAATGCGTATCATGCGGACTTTTGGTTGGGTTTTTGCCAGACGATAGGCAACTAAGTGCGTTTACGACAAATCGATATAATAATTTGCAATCTTGCAGTAATGGCAGGGTATATTCGAAATGTAAAAACTATTCGGAAAAGGATGTCTGCAACTGGATGGTTGCTTATGATGACGATAATGAATATTGCCTGTCTTGTCGATTAACCAATAAAATTCCAAATTTAGATGAACCTCACAACGTCACGTTGTGGTTCAGGATGGAACAAGCTAAACGACGTTTATTATATACCTTGTTGAAACTCAACCTACCAGTAGTAGATAGAATTACCAATCCGACATCAGGTTTAGGCTTTGCATTCTTAGAAGATCAAGTTGAAGATGAATATGGTAATGAATTGACTATCAAAAATTTTGTTACGACTGGTCATAGTTCTGGAATGATCACGATCAACCTAAACGAAGCTGAACACTCTACTCGAATGGAAATACGCGATAAGATGCAAGAGCAATATCGCACTTTAATCGGTCACTTTCGGCATGAATCAGGACATTATTATTGGGATAAATTGGTAAAAAACTCCAATAAGTTAACGGCATTCAGAGCGTTGTTTGGTGATGAAACAATTAATTATACACAGTCAATGCAAAACTATTATGCAAATGGACCTTCAGAAAATTGGCAAAATGTTTGGATTAGTGCTTACGCCACTATGCACCCATGGGAAGATTGGGCTGAAACTTGGGCACATTACCTTCATATGGTGGATACATTAGAGACTGCGAACGCATACGACATGAGCGTGACTAACAATAAAATTGCCAATCCGCTTATTAGTAGTGATTATAAAGACGAGGTGTATACTGCAACTAGTTTTACGCATTTATTTAATGATTGGTGCCGGCTTACTCCGGTTCTAAATGCACTCAACAGGAGTATGGGGATCAGTGATCCCTATCCATTTGTCATCTCCATCACTGCATTGGATAAATTGAGATTTGTACATGAAATTGTTATGGAAGCTAATTCAATTTCAACGACAAATTAAATCTTTTAATAGCTAATTTTTGGGGTAAGACATGTCAATACGTTGGAATAACTATGATGTCGCTAACTTTCATGATGAGTTAGTGGAAAAATGTGATAGCCCTAGACAATACGCACAAGACTTGTGCGTTTACTTGCAAGGCTTGTCTGATAACGAAATCAATGAGTTCAAAGCCGCGGCAGATTCAGCGATACATGTTATGGGCATAACTTTTCGTGTTTACAATGATGAAGAAGGCTCTATCGACAGAGCATGGCCATTTGATATTGTGCCTAGGCTGATAGATAAAAAAGAATGGCAGCAAATTGAAGTCGGTCTAAAGCAGCGTGTTAAAGCCCTAAATATGTTCATTGATGATTTATACAACGATCAAAAAATCATCGAGGATGGGGTTTTTCCTGCTGATTTACTGACTAAATCAAAGAATTTCCTTCCACAATGTAAAGGCTTTAGTCCGCCACTCGGCGTGTGGGCTCATATCTGTGGTTCCGATCTGGTAAGAGACAACCAAGGTACAGTTTATGTGTTAGAAGATAACCTACGGGTACCCTCGGGCGTTTCATACATGTTAGAAAACCGCTTAGTAATGAAGCGAGTTTTCCCGGAAATGTTTGAAAAATACAATATCTTACCGGTTGATGATTATCCGTCAGAGCTTTACGACATGTTGGCTCAACTTTCACCTCGAAAGGGGATTGAGCCAGAAATCGTTGTTCTCACACCAGGAATATATAATTCTGCGTATTTTGAGCACGCCTATCTTGCCCAACAAATGGGTGCTGAGTTGGTTCAAGGCGATGATTTGTTTGTAGATGAAAATGATGTGTGCTTTATGCGTACTATCGACGGACCCGCTAGAGTTGACGTGATTTATCGTAGGATTGATGATGATTTTCTCGATCCAGAAGCCTTTAATCCTGAATCTACTCTAGGTGTACCCGGTCTCATGCGGGCTTGGAAAGCCGGCAATATAGGTCTTGCGAATGCACCAGGTTCAGGTGTGGCAGATGATAAAGTTGTCTACGCTTACGTTCCTGAAATTATCAAATACTACCTTGGCGAAGAGGCGATTCTTCCTAACGTCCCCACGTATAAGTGCCAAGATGAAGAAGAACGTAACTATGTGCTTGAAAATATCGATCAAATGGTCGTCAAGCCAGCCAACGAATCCGGTGGTTATGGCATGTTGATTGGCCCTCATGCCAATAAACACGACCATGATGAATTTCGAGATTTGATTAAGGCTGATCCTAGGAATTATGTCGCTCAGCCTATGTTGATTTTATCGACTGCGCCGACATTGGTGGATACCGAAGTTGAGCCAAGACATTTAGATCTTCGACCGTTTATCCTCAGTGGAGAAACCGTCTCGGTAACCACAGGTGGATTAACTAGAGTCGCGCTAAGAAAGGGGTCAACCGTGGTTAACTCCTCACAGGGTGGTGGAAGCAAAGACACCTGGATAGTCGATATGGAGGCGCAATAATATGTTGTCTAGAGTAGCTAACAGTATTTATTGGATGGGTAGGTATCTGGAACGTGCAGAAAATACAGCGCGTTTGGTCAATGTAAACTCCCATTTACTTCTCGATTTGCCTCGACGTGTAAAATTGGGCTGGGAGCCGATAGTCGATATCCTATCAAATAGAGAATTATTTCATTCGTTTCATGAAGAGGTGAATGAACACAATGTGGTTAATTTTATTATTGAAGACAAGGAGAATTTGGGTTCTATCATTAGCTCCTTGAGCGCGGCTAGAGAAAATGCCAGAACCATCAGAGAAATCATCCCGAGAGAGTCCTGGGAGCAAATTAATTCTATCTACTTACAAGCTTCAGAAAATAAAGAAGCCATTTATTCACGACGTCAACGCTATGAATATTTGAAGAATATTATTCTGTCCAACCAATTAATAACAGGTTTGTTGGCAGGAACCATGACGCACGACGAGGGATACAAGTTTCTTCGAATTGGTCGCAACGTTGAACGAGCCGATATGACCACACGAATTATAGATGTGCGATCAGCATCTTTACTGCCTGATTTGGAGCATGAACAGACTGCATTCGAGAACATTCAGTGGATGGGAGTGTTGAAATCACTGACGGGTTATCAAATGTATCGTCGTGAGGTACGTTTGAGAATTAGTCGCCCTGATGTGCTCAAGTTTTTGTTACTTCAGGAAAAATTCCCTCGCTCAGTTAGTCATACACTCAATCAGGTAGATGAATGTGTTGCGACTTTGCCGAAAAGCGAACATGTTCACTCTTCGATAGGCGTGGTGAAAAAACAATTGCTTCAAGCTAAACCTGAATCGCTTAAGCAAGACAAACTGCATGAATTTATTGATGAAATTCAAATTGGTTTGAGCGACATTCACAATGAATTAAGTCGCGTTTATTTTTAACGTTAAAACCCATACTGGCGTCGAGGTCTATTAACCCTATGTCAATGATGAATTGGTTAGCAATTGCCACAATAATTGTAGTCTTTCTTGTAGGGAGGGGATTCTTTACCCGCGTAATTCGAAATATCGGTATTGAGAGAGAAGTTGCCGAAAAACGAGTTCAATATGTATTGGTAGTCGTTAATATTCTGTGGGTATTGTTGGCATTAACTGCACTGAGCCTGGCAGCTGGTGTTGGGTTTAGTGAATACAGCTTATTCTTTTCATCCTTTATCGCGATTTTGGGTGTTGCCTTGTTTGCTCAGTGGTCAATATTGAGCAATGTCACAGCCAGCGTCATTGTTTTTTTCTTCTTTCCTTACAGGGTGGGAGACACGGTTAAAATTATTGATGGCGACAATAGCGTGGAAGGGTTGATTAAAGAAATTACGCTTTTTCACGTTATTTTAGTCGGTGAAGACCTTACGATTTTTACCTACCCTAATTCTATGGTTTTTCAGAAAGCGGTGAGCATCGTCAGTGCTAAACGAGTAAATACTGAACTTGATCTAGATGATAAAAACCGATCTGATGGGACAGATTGAGTCAAGACTTGAAATGTTGAGAAAATTATTTACCGAAATAAACTCTTTTATATACAAAGTGTTAACAAATCTAGACAAAGTCTTCCAATGATTGTTGGTACGGGAGAAAATACTCGGCGATACCTATATAGGCCGCAAACCAGTCTCAGCCCCTGCTAAAATTAGTATTGACGGTGAAGAGATACTAAAAATTTATCGTAAGTTGACGTTTGTAAAAGGCAAAAGTAAAACTAAAGTCATTACAAATACGTTGGCAAGCTTAAAGCGCAGAGCGCCAGCAGTTCACTTAGCGCTGAAAAAAGTATTTCGGCCCCACAAAACGTAAAATACGAAATTTAAAAACGCAAAATGCGGAATTTAAAGTAGAGAATAGTGATCACCAAGAGAACTTGACGGTTTTACTTACAGCAGATACTGACCTATCCACCCCGTCATGGTTATCAAGCACACTGAATGGGTGTCGAATCCAAACTAAACAAAAGGTAGCGTTTATAGCCAATAATGGCGTCCCCACCAGGACTCGAACCTGGAGCAGCGGCTTAGGAGGCCGCAGTTTTATCCTGTTAAACTATGGGGACTTGATGAATAGCGTCATCAACTATTATGTATTAGCTCTTCGGTGTTTGGAAGCGCTAGCGCCTTGAAACAAAGTCATTAGCTTGAATATTCGCCAACAATGAATTGTCTGCTGCTACTGCCATCGATGAATTTGCAAACACTTGAGTCACTTCAACCTTTGTTGGGTGAATGTGATATTGCGAGTGCAGCCTACCTTGAGGGTCATAAAATTGATTGACTTGGAACAAGGTCAGTTCATCTCCTCTGTCAACACCGTGATGTTCGCCTATATTCAAATGCAACGTACCACTTTGAACTTGTAATATACGTCCGTAAGCGGGTTTACAGGCCAATTCTTCATCAATTGATACAGCAATGTCTTCGAGTACATCGTCTACAGATTCTCCATATTGGGATTGCCATAGCGTATTGCTAGCAACGTCAACTTGAGCATGCATATCAATATCCCAGAGTGAAGACAGTGAATAGCTCTTTTCCCACAGCTTTTCTCCTGTGTAACCGTCAAATAATTGTGTTTGATAAGCAAATTGTCGAGTGATCTTCGGAGATTCCCAAAATTTCAGTGACGAGACAGGCTCTTGGAAAACACTGATGTCTTCAATCACTCCAGTTAACACGTATTGACTCTGTGTTTTGCGAGCAAGGGTAGTAATTTCGTTGACGTTGTTTGGCCCATTTGCAGTGTGATAATAGGGTTCGATATTAACCAACTGGCTGTGATGAGCTGTCTTTAGAAAGTGTTGACTTAGTCGTTTGGGAAGCTGAGCGCCCAAATCGAAAATTCCTCCCACTGTTGCTTGGGCTCTATTCACCATTGGATACCAGGTAGTAGCAATGGTCTTATTGTAGTCAGAACCATCGCAGGTTTTTGATTGAGAGAAGATATCAGCGCGAATGGATACAGTGATATACCCGTCGCTATAGATTTCATCGATTAGTTCAATATTCGCCACTTCACCAACGCTTCTTACTTCAAATCGATCATTTTCAAGCAGTCCGTTTGCCATACTTTGTACACTTTTTACCGATGCACCGGCGAATAGTAGCGCTTGTTTGATTGCCTCTTGGGTTGCATTTTGCCGCGCAAGTTCGGTATTGCCGCTTTCTATTGCCGCTTGACCACTAGCCTCAAACCATGCTCCAAGGCAGAATTGGCTGTATAAAAGAACCATAAATGTGCATACGTATCTTGTAAACATAGGCTTTCATCTTATTTAGCTAACGATAATGTAAGCTAATAAGCATCTTCTGTGCCTAATTACACTCAACGCTACTAATTGTGACAATCCTCAGAATCCTCGACCTGAACATCCAGTCAAAGGTTAGAAACACACATAGGTACGATACTTGCTAAAATTCTGAGTAAGTCATTCGAAGATTGTCTTGTTGGACAATGTCAAAGGAAGCAAGAGATGAAACTATTTCTACTAATTACCATCTTGGCTATAAGTGGTTGCAGCAACATGATTGATAAGCAGGTTGAATGGGAGACTATCGAACCTGAAAATTACCCAGTGCTGCGCTCAGTTGGCTATGCGCCAATCGATTCACAGCGAGGCAATAACAAAACTGCGAAAACCTTGATGGCAATTAAAGCATCAAAACTCGATGCTTATCGAGAACTCGCCGAACAAGTGTATGGTCAAAAAATTGATGGTGATCAGGTACTAGCAAATTTAGTAATCGTTGACACACAACTGCAAGCCAGTGTCGAAGGCGTTATAAGGGGGGCAAGGGTAATTAAGTCTTATCCTGTAGGCGAAAACTCGTATGCCACTGAGTTAGAGCTAGATTTTAGCCAAGTTCAAGATATATATTTATCTACGGCTAAACCAAGAAAAGTTAAAAAGGTTCGCTATTATTAGGTGCTAATGCGATTAAGTTTGTAATTTAAGGCGATAGTTTCAATCCGACCCTGCATATCCGCGTTGCGAATTGAGTGGTCTTTGATAACCCTGAGTATTGCAAACTAAACTGATTTAGCTATAACAATCAGGCAAAAGACTGCAGACTAACCTGACTACTGGTCTACAATGCAACTAGGCACTTATGCCCTTTTTGCTAGAACCACCCCTAGGTTTACCGCCCTTGTCGTAGGTCATGGTTTCCTTGGCGCGAGTTTCAAGCAGCAATGAGCGCAAATGTTCCAGCCTAAGCTGCCCTTGCTCAACGGCTTTTTGATTTATTTCAGTTCGGAATTTACATTGGGATACAGCGTTTCTAATCGCTTTTAGTAATTCTTCTACTTTGTCGTCGTCCTCAGCACCTTCGGTTTTTTCAAACGCAGTTTCGATCGCCCTATCGGTATCGGCAATTTCATCTAGCACTTGGGTTTTATTATTAAGAACTTTAGTCAATGCTTCAGCATCTCTGCTACTAATCAAATGAAGTTCTGACTCCAGTAGATTTGCAAGGGAATCGAGACTAGACTGTTGTTTTTCCAAAAGGATTATTAGATTTTTCATTTAGCTTTGCTTTTGTTATTAGAAGCTAAAAGAATAGGGCACTAAAGGCAGTAATTTAAACTTTAGTCTTTAATGCCAAAAATTTGAGCTTCAAGATTGCTAATTTTTTGCGCTAAAACATCAGGATTAACGCGATATTCACCATTCTGAATGGCTTTTTTAAGTTTGTCGACTTTTTCCTGATCGACTGGCGCGTCGTTAGACTTCTTTTGAACCTGGCTAAGTTGCTGTGCGGATTGAGTAAGTGACACAGAATCTTGACGAGGTGCTGCAGAATTTGCCTGTGATTTTTGAGCATCAGATTGCGCAGCAGCTTGGCTTTGTGCCTGCTGTTGGTTTAATCTCTGATTCTCAAGTTGTGGTTTCTGACTACCACCATTTACATTGTTAATTGTCATAATGACCCCTAATACCTATTTCACCTCAGTAATGATATCGGCTTGAAAACCGGAATCTTTAATTTTTTTACATGAAAAACTGAGAGATTTAGGTTTCCTTTTAATTCAATAGTTTACTCTAATAGTGCTAAATTTGCACCATTACTTGTCGGGTGTTTATCACTTGTGCGTAGACCAATTTTTTTGAGCTAGAGTTCCTTACCCCTATGGTGTCCCCGATATTTCCATCTTGTTGGGCAATGCCCGTGGTTTTGATTTTTAATTCGCCTGCGCTGGCCACAATCAATATATTGTCTCCCTTGCAAACAAAACACAGTTGTTTGGGATCAATCGCTTGTCCAACTCGCATTCTTTTCTTAATTCGAGCTCCTACTACGTCAGATATATTGGCGAATGTCGTCCTGCGCAGTTTGTTTTTATCCATCTTTACTACAGATAAATTTTGTTCGTTTAATATTGTACCCGGGCCAACAGCACGACTAAGGACTACCACCTTTTGCATACGTTGTGCTTTAACCATCATATACAAATACCATTCGCTATCTTCGCAAGATGCTTTTACCGTGATATTGCTTTGCTGCAAGGATTCTTCGCTAGCTGAAAAACGCATATTAGTCGGACATTCTGGAATCTGAATTCTTGAATCAATTGGGCTAACTGAAATATTAAGCGTGGTTTCTTGGGTATGAATATTTTGGCCTAACTTTTCGTTGATATAACCTTTGACCGATTCAATTAATTTTTGTTGTGCTAAATTGTTATCAACTTTTGCCGTTACATCATTACTGGTAAATGTACTTACCGCAAACCATATAAATAAAAATGGTAGGTGCTGATAAAATTTAGATGATTTATTCATGTTCAGTTGCCGCCATTTTGTCTATGCTTAAGTTAATCGACAAAGTGAGTGTTGTGCTTAGTCAAAAAACAGACAGGTATTGTTTTCTTATTCAGTAAAAGCAACTACCGTGCCTTTATGCCTTGTTTTTTCTTATTTGGGGAAATATATGTCGGGTGTCCTTGATTCGGTTAATCAAAGAACGCAATTAGTGGGTCAAAACAGACTCGAGTTACTGCTGTTCAAACTAAATGGGCGTCAACGCTTTGGTATCAATGTATTCAAAGTTCGAGAAGTTCTTCAATGCCCCTCACTCACTGCGATTCCAAAGCAAAATGCTATGATCAGAGGCGTCGCGTACATACGTGGTCAAACTATTCCTATCATTGACCTTGGTATGGCGATTGGCGGTAAGAAATGCGAAGACTTAACTACCGCATTTATTATCATTGCCGAGTATAACCGTTCGGTACAAGGTTTTTTAGTCGCCTCTGTTGAAAGAATAGTCAATACCAACTGGGATTTGATTATGCCACCTCCTAAAGGAACAGGCAGAGCCAGTTACTTGACGGCGGTGACTAAGTTTGAAGAGGAATTAGTAGAGATTTTAGATGTTGAAAAAATACTTGATGAGATCTCTCCTATTAAGGCTGAGGTCAGCGAGAATTTGGCATCGTCTTTAGATATGAGTGACCAAGAACAAAGTGATAAAATTATTTTTATCGCAGATGATTCCGCCGTGGCGCGAAATCAGGTGAAGAAAGCACTGACTGCTTTAGGTATGAATATTGAATCAGCGAAAAATGGGAAAGAAGCGCTTGATCGTCTGAAAGAACTTGCAGAAGAAACAGGCGATATTACCGACAAAGTTGGTGTTATTGTATCTGATATTGAAATGCCAGAGATGGACGGGTATACCTTAACTGCCGAAATAAAAAACACCCCTGAGTTACAAAATCTCAAAGTGGTGTTGCATACGTCGCTTAGTGGAGTATTTAACCAGGCCATGGTGAAAAAGGTTGGCGCAGATGATTTTATCGCTAAATTTCATCCAGATGAGCTAGCCTCAGCCGTTCAAAAATGGTTTGGTAAGTGAGCTGACGTGTTAAACGAACAATCGAATCAAGGAAGAACTTATGATTGATGGAGAGTTGTCGCAAGCTGACTATTTAAAATTTACCTCATTTTTAGAGAAACAATGCGGCATTGTGTTGGGTGAAAACAAGCTCTACTTGGTTCGCAGCCGCCTCATGAGTGTTGTAAGAGAGTTAGGTTTAAATAGTTTGACTAGCCTTGTTCAAACCCTCCTATCAAATGGAGAACCTGCATTGATTACTCGGGTGGTCGATGCGATGACAACCAACGAAACACTCTGGTTTAGAGACAAATACCCATTTGATATATTGCAAAATGAATTGCTAAAAGAGCTAGCAACCAGCAACAGAAAAGTTCGTATTTGGAGTGCTGCCTGTTCTTCTGGTCAAGAACCGTACTCTATCGCGATGTTAATTAAGGAATACCAGAAAAAACATCCTAGATCTTTCTCTGCGGGTGTCGAAATAATCGCAACCGATTTATCCTCAAAAATATTGGCTGTGGCGAAAGAGGCGAAATATGATGTCCTATCTATTAATAGAGGCCTGCCAGAATCGTTAAAAAACAACTATTTTAATCAGACGCCAGATGGTTTGTTTGAAATAAAGCCCGAATTGAAGCAACTCGTGAAGTTCAGACTTCTCAATCTTCAGGACAGTTATGTAGGCCTAGGTAAATTTGATATGGTGTTTTGCCGCAACGTGTTGATTTATTTTTCTCAAAGCAATAAACAGACAATACTGCAACAAATTGCCGCTAGCCTGCAAAGCAAAGGCATTTTATTTCTTGGTGCTTCTGAATCTATCTCAGATGCTGTTAAATATTTCGCCATGAATAGAAGTTCCAATGGACTTTATTATCGAAAAAAAGATAATTAATTCAGCACGTTAAAACATATTCCCGCCTAATTTTCTAGACTATTTATTTCCTTTTTTATTCCTTGGCACAGCGCTTGCTAATTTCTCCATACAAGGTCACTTTTATAGTGGTTAGATTAAGACAAGAAGAGAGTCATATGGCAATCAGCTTAGACAGATTGATGGGGTTTCATCACAAAGCAATGCAAACCCGAACAGAAACCATGGAGGTAATAGCAGGCAACTTAGCTAATGCTAATACGCCGGGCTATAAAGCTAAAGGCTTGGATTTTCAAAAGGCCATGCAGTCTGCTAATCAGGATCGCCAGCAAACCATGACTCGCACTCATGACAAGCATTTTGAAGGCAAAATGCAGTCTCAGGGAGCCATTGAGTTCCGTATTCCTTTGCAGCCCGACACAGGTGATGGAAACACAGTTGAGGTTCAAGCTGAGCGAAATCGCTTTTTGGAAAACGGCATGCGTTATCAAGCAGGAATTCAATTTTTGAATGGCAAAATTAAAGGTATGAAAAAAGCACTAGCATCAGGGCAGGGTGGATAATGAGTCTATTTAGAGTAATGGAGATTGCATCTACGGGAATGAGCGCAGAAGGCGTCAGGTTAAACACTACAGCGTCCAATATCGCCAATGCTAATAGCGTGAGTAGCAGTTACGAAGATACCTACAAAGCTCGCCATCCTGTGTTTGCTGCGCAGCTACAAAAAGCAACAGACGATTTGTCTAAAGGCTCTGGTGTTCAGGTACTTGGAATAGTTGAAAGCCCTAAACCTTTGCAGATTGAATATAGTCCGGGTCATCCAATGGCTGATGAAAATGGCTATATTTATAAACCAAATGTAAACGTAATTGAAGAAATGGCAGATATGTTGTCTGCTTCAAAATCATATGAAACCAATGTGCAGCTAGCTGACACCACGAAACGTATTTTTAGACGTGTGTTGCAGCTAGGTCGAGGCCAGTAAAATGGCTGAGATAAAGAGGATACTGACATGGACTTAATTAAAAACAATGGCTTAGATCCCAATCTATATTTGCAGGATGAAAAGGTCAAAATTGATGACGGAAGCAACCAGAGGTTATCTCAGGAAGATTTCTTTTCAATACTGACGGAGCAACTTGCCAATCAAGATCCAACTAAGCCGGTAGACAATGATCAGATGGTATCGCAAATGACCAGTTTCACGATTTCCGAAGGCATTACCGACTTGAATAGTAAATTTGATCAATTTGCCACGTCCATGTCTTCCAACCAGGCTTTACAGGCGTCTAGTCTAATTGGCCAAGAGGTGTTATTGCCAGGTCAAATTGGCTTCCTAAACAATAACAATGACGGCATATCTGGTGTTGTTATTAACGATAAAACGACCCAAGAATTAGAGATCACCATCGAGTCTGAAATCGGTGAAGTTCTTAAAACCATAAACGCGGGTACGCAACCAGCGGGCAATATCGAATTTAATTGGGACGGTACTGACAACAACGGCAATGCGTTGCCTCCCGGTAATTACATTATAAAAGCACAGGGCAGTCAGTTTGGTGAAGAAACAACCTTACCAACAGCTGTAAATCGTCATGTTGACAGTGTCAGTCTGGCTAGTAATAGCAATGGCGTAATTTTGAATTTGGATGGCGAAGCAAGTGTTAACTTGAGCGAAGTTATTCAAATTGGCGGTTAGATTCAATTGAAAAATCTAATCCAAATCGTTTCTTAGGAGAGCAAAAACAATGTCTTTTAATATAGCATTAAGTGGTGTTTCAGCAGCGCAAAGGGATCTTGACGTCACGGCAAATAACATTGCCAACGTAAATACAGTTGGATTTAAAGAGTCTAGAGCAGAATTTGGTGACGTGTATGCTGCATCTCTTCTCGCGGGAGGCAAAACTAAGGTAGGGGATGGTGTGCTAACTCAAGAAGTTGCACAGCAATTTTCTCAGGGTAGTTTGCAGTTCACCAACACTGCGTTGGATTTGGCGGTGACCGGAAACGGGTTTTTTGCCACAACGCCAGAAATAACGTCTCGAGACTTTTCGTTTACTCGTGCCGGTCAATTCAAATTGGACCAAGATAATTTCGTGGTTAATTCTAACGGTGACAACCTTATGGGTTTCCCTGTGAATACTGACGGCACTTCCGCCTCTGTGGCGTTAAGTACTACTGTGCCGGTGCGTATTCCTGATTCATCTGGTTCTCCGCAACCTACAACAGAGGTTTCGCCTCGTTTCAACCTTCCTGCTGGCGACGATGCCAAGGACGTGACTTTATTTGATCCCAATGATCCCCTGACGTATAACGCTGCGACGTCAATAACCGTTTATGATTCCTTAGGTGATAGTCATGTTATGACCTATTACTTTATGAAAGACGTCGCCGCAACCAATGAATGGGTTGTAGTCAATTACATTGATGACACGCCTATCAATACCGCTGGTGATACGCCAAATGTTGCTGGAACGGAAGCAACTAATATCGCGGGTGCGACTTCACTTGGAGCCAATGCTGTCAGTGGTTTTAGAATGCAATTTAGCAGTGGTGGTGATTTTATCGGCATACAAAATGGCGATGGGACCGCTATAGCGACCGGAGATATTTCAACGGTACAACTTGGTAACCCCCCGTTAATAAATGGTTCAGATGCGACTCAAACAATCGTGACTAATTTTGCGCTTGATGGTCTAAATTCAACGCCAGACGAGCCAACACAATTCGCCTCTGCATTTGAAGTGACTTCATTAGAGCAAGATGGATTACCTGTTGGAAGATTGACGGGAATAGACATAGGTCCAGACGGGTTGGTTAGGGCGACCTTTTCAAATGGTACATCTGAACCGGTTGTACGTGTTGCTCTGGTTCGCTTTTCCAATGAACAAGGGCTGACTCAGCAAAGTAATACGCAATGGCAAGAGAGTATTCTGTCGGGCGAAGCTTTGGCAGGCGAGGCTACCACGGGTACTTTTGGAGATATTAATTCATCTGCGCTAGAACAAGCCAACGTAAATCTGACGACTGAACTTATCGATATGATTATCGCGCAACGGAATTTCCAAGCGAATTCGCGAGCATTGGAAGTCAATAATCAATTGAATCAGACCATATTAAATATCCGATAACTCATAAGTTATTAGCTCTCTGCAAAAGGTCGCTTCACGCGGCCTTTTCTAATTCAAGACACAAAGAAAACGATTTATTGATCTATCTACTTTGCTGGCATTGTTATTGCAAAGTATTAGGAAAGGTATAGTTAACACGGTTTTAAATTGTCATGGATAAATTACTCTACATCGCGGCAAGCGGCGCTAAGCAAGACCTACAGGCGACTGCTATTCGCGCTAACAACCTGGCAAACTCGCAAACATCCGGTTTCAAAGCCCTGCTAGAAAATGCCAGAGCCATGCCGGCATACGGCGAAGGTATGCCGTCTCGCGTGTTTGCCATGACAGAGTCACCTTCCAATAACTATGCAGGTGGCGCCATGATACAAACCAAACGCGAACTCGACGCCGCTATTCAAGGTGAAGGTTGGTTTTCAGTTTTAGATTCTCAGGGAAACGAAGCCTACACACGAGCGGGTAGTTTGCAGCTAGGACCAAATGGCAGCTTAGAGGATGCACACGGCAATCGGGTTGTAGGAGATGTCGGAGCAATATTTCTACCCATTCCAGTATCGAACATCAACCTCGCCAATGACGGAACCATCACAGTACGCCCACAAGGTGCACCAGAGACAGTTGCGGAAGAAGTTGGCCGTTTAAAGTTTGTTAATCCAAATGTTGCCGACATGCAGCGTGGTGAAGACGGTTTGTTTCGTTTGAAAAGCGGTGAAGTGGCGGATGAAGACATCAATGTCAGTATTCGAACTGGCATGGTTGAAGGTAGCAATGTTAACGCAATCGAAGAAATGGTGAGCATGATAAGTCTACAAAGGCATTATGAAATGCAAGTCAAGCTCATGAAAAAGGCAGATTCAATGGATATGCGCGGCAATCAATTGCTACGCATTATCTAATAAATTAACGAACGATAGAGGTGAAGTATGCACCCAGCATTATGGATAGGTAAAACAGGATTAGATGCGGCTCAAACAGATGTTTCAGTCATATCTAACAATTTAGCCAACGCCAGCACAGTAGGCTTTAAAAAAGACAGAGCAATTTTTGAAGATTTACTCTATCAAAACGTCAATCAGCCCGGAGGTCGTTCGTCTGCAGATACTGAATTGCCTTCAGGATTGATGGTAGGTGCAGGCAGCAAAGTCGTTGCTACCCAAAAGTCGCACACACAAGGCAATATGCTGACCACCGAAAATGCCCTCGACATGTCTATTCAAGGACGCGGTTTCTTTGAAATATTGCAGCCCGATGGCAGCCTAGCATATACCCGAAATGGTCAATTCACATTGAATGATCAAGGGCAAATTGTGACGCCGGGAGCTGGCTTTCTTATGCAGCCAACAATAACGGTACCTGAAGATGCGCAACAAATAACGATTTCCCAAGACGGTGAAGTGTCAGCCACGCTGCGTGGGCAAGCAGAACCTGCTGTACTTGGGCAAATTAGCACGTCTGATTTTATTAACCCCACTGGTTTGCAACCTGTTGGTCAAAATCTGTATGTCGAAACAGCCGTAAGCGGCGCGCCGATTCAGGGGGTACCCGGACTAGAAGGCTTAGGCACTATTGTTCAAGGAGCGCTTGAAACGTCTAACGTCAATGTAACAGAAGAGTTAGTCAATTTGATAGAAAGTCAACGCTTGTACGAAATGAACTCCAAAGTCATTTCATCCGTGGACCAAATGCTTGGTCAGGTTATTCAGCAACTCTAATGAGTGAATTTATGAATAGGTTATTGCGTTCAACAGCATTAATATCGGGTTTGACACTGGGTCTTGTTGGTTGCGCCTCAACACAGGTTAGTCATCCTTCACCAAATGACCCGTTTTATGCCCCTGTTATTTCAGAAATGCCTCAGCAAAAAATCACCGAAGATGGGTCTTTGTTCAGAGCAGATTTGGCTAACAGCATCTATTCTGATGTTAAAGCGCGAAGAGTAGGGGACATCATTACCGTCAATCTTCGAGAAAACACCAGCGCGACTAAATCGGCAGGCACCACCACGAGTCGCGAAACAGAAGCTACAGTGAATCCGATTATTGGTTTAGGTGCGAATGCAGTGAATTTTGGTGGTCAAGCGATTCAATTAGGTGTGGATACCACCAATGAATTTTCAGGTGATGCACAAGCTAATCAAAGCAACAATTTAAACGGCAATATCTCTGTTACCGTGATTCAAGTGCTGACTAATCAAAATTTAGTGGTACGGGGTGAAAAATGGCTAACCTTGAATAACGGAGATGAATATATTCGACTTACAGGCGTCATTCGTCCAGCTGACATCAGTCCTGCCAACGAAGTCATGTCGACCAAAATCGCCAATGCTCGCATTCAATACAGCGGCACAGGCTCCTTTGCTAACGCGCAACAAAAAGGTTGGTTGAGCAAATTTTTCTCATCTGAATGGTGGCCTTTCTAATGTTATTTTCACTGATCAAAAGACCCCTTGCTTGGTCGTTAGTATTGGTTTTTTGTGCTTTTCCAACTAGCGCTCAAAGAATCAAAGATCTAGCTTCAATTCAAGGTGTAAGAAGCAACCAACTCGTTGGTTATGGACTGGTAGTTGGCTTACCAGGAACAGGTGAGCAAAGCCCGTTCACTGAACAAAGCTTTAGAACCATGTTATCCAATTTTGGAATTGCCTTAGATGCTAATGTCAAACCAAAGATCAAAAATGTAGCAGCAGTAGCAGTGCACGCAGAATTGCCCCCTTTCATGAAACCAGGTCAGCGAATTGACATTACCGTCTCTTCTGTTGGTGAAGCAGGTAGCTTGCAAGGAGGAACCTTGTTGCAAACCTTTCTGAGAGGTTTAGATGGCGAAGTGTATGCCGTGGCGCAAGGTAGTTTGGTTGTCAGTGGTTTTGGTGCTGAGGGTGCCGACGGTTCACGCATCGTTTCCAATACGCCTACGGTTGGACGCATCGCCAATGGGGCTCTGGTCGAACGCGCGGTACCTACGGGACTTATGCAAAACGACTTTTTAACACTGAATTTGAATTATCCTGATTTTTCAACGGCCAAAGCCCTAGCCGACACAATTAACATGCGCTTAGGTGCTGATCCACAGAAAGGCTTTACCCTTGCTACACCTATTGATGCAGCCTCTGTAAGAGTGTCAGCTCCTAGAGAGGTAGGGCAAAGAGTTGGGTTTGTTGCCACCTTGGAAAACTTCGAATTTACCCCAGCTGATGCGCCAGCACGAGTCATTATCAACAGTCGAACCGGCACTATCGTGATCGGTAAAGACGTTCGCTTGCTGCCTGCTGCCATTACTCACGGTGGATTAACAGTAACGATTTCAGAATATCAAACTGTCTCTCAGCCAAATGCACTAGCTGACGGTCAAACTGTGGTGACCAATCAATCAATTGTTGATGTCAATCTAGATGATAGTCGTATGTTTAAGTTTGACCCAGGTGTCAGCCTTGAGACTTTGGTACAGGCCGTAAATGAGGTAGGTGCGGCACCAGGAGATTTAATGGCAATTCTTGAAGCACTTCGTGAAGCAGGTGCGTTACAAGGAGAACTAATAGTTATTTGAGTGTATTTATTCAACTAACTATGAACTAGGCGATGAACGAAAATAACCCTCTCAATAATTCAGCTTTATCTAGTGGTGTGAACCAGCAGCTAGAGATGTCTAGAAATGTCCATGACCTTAAAGGTATAGACAATTTGAGAAAAGCCGCTCAAAGCGGAGATAAAGAAGCGCTCACCGAAGCGGCCAAACAGTTTGAGGCGATATTTGTGCAAATGATGTTGAAATCAATGCGCAAAGCACAAGACTCAATGGCAGACAAAGATAGTCCGTTTAATTCGCAGCAAGTGAAATTCTATCGAGAAATGCACGATCAACAACTCGCAGTGGATCTCTCAGCCAATGGCAATATGGGTATTGCTGAGATAATTGTTCAACAGTTTAGTCCAGGTGAGAACGGCTTTATGCCTGCCAGCGCTATTCGTGAAAACGCTAACCTTGCTGGCATGGTAAGACAAGTCTCAAATCACACTGCCTCAACGACCAATTCGAATAAAGAAGATGCACCTGCCACAAAACAAGCTGCATTTAAGTCGCCTTCTGATTTTGTAGAACAACTTTTGCCAGCCGCTCGTGAAGTGGCTGATAAATTGGGAGTAGATGCTAAAGCGTTAATTGCCCAAGCCGCGGTAGAGACTGGGTGGGGGAAGTACGTTATCCACAATGGTCAGGGTAGGAATTCTCATAACTTGTTTGGTATCAAAGCTGATAAGAACTGGCAGGGAGACAGCACTTCGATAAACACGATTGAGTTTGATTCAGGTATTGCCAAGCAACAAAAAGCGGCATTTCGTTCTTATGACTCCTTTGGTGATGCGTTGAAGGATTACCTGTCGTTTGTGAGTGATAATCCGCGCTATAAAAACGCGGTTGAAAATGCAGCCGATACTCAGACCTATTTCGATGAATTGCAAAAGTCAGGCTACGCGACAGACCCGCAGTATTCAGACAAAATTATGTCTGTACTAAATAGTGACACCTTTAAATCGGCTTTGTCCTCAGCAATGCAAGTTATGGTGGATAAACTATGATCCGCTCTGCTGATTTATTCTCAATAGCCACAAGTGGTGTGCGAGCCAGCAATAAATTGTTGGAAACCACCTCTCACAACATTGCAAATGTAAATACTGAAGGCTTCGTTAGAGAAAGAACACGATTTGACAGTCAATTAACCGGTGGAGTTGACAGAGGCACTACGGAGAGGGTGATCAATGTGTTTGCGCAGAATCAGTTGCGCAGAGATACCACTCAAGTTGGCGAATTTGAAACTTACCATCAGCGTTCATCTGTACTAGATAATGTCTTTGCAAGTGAAGCCAATAGTCTTTCGAGTAGCATGAGCCGATATTTTAGTTCGCTTCAAACCGCTTCTGATCAACCTACAAACATGGCTAGTCGACAATTGGTGTTAGGTGAAGCTAATGCAATGGTCGGGCAAGTTACGACCTTATCCAACTTCCTTGATGACAAAGAACGCGAGTTGAATTTGGAAATGGACTCACTTATCGATCGTTCTAACTCTCTCATCGAAACCATCGCTGATCTGAATGCGCAAATCAGAGTGGTACAAGGTAACAATCCATTTGATGAGCCTGGAACTCTAAAAAACGAGCGAGACTCGGCGATTTTGGAGTTAGCTGAATTGATGTCCATAGAAACGCGAAATAACGGAACGGGCGATGGCTCTGTGATGGTCAATCTTACTTCTGGTGAGTCACTTGTGCTAGAAGATGGGTCGTTTAATTTGTTTCAACTGAGCGGCGATCCCGACCCAAACTTTAGAAATTTAAAATTGACCAGCACGGGTAAACCGACAGTGTTGAGACTGCCAGAAATTAATCTCGGCGGAAGCGTTGGTGGCTTGTTTCGTTATCGCGATGAAATTTTAGCGACCAGTCAACGGGAGTTAGGGCAAATTGCTATGACGATGGCAGTATCAATGAACGAGCAAAATCGCTTGGGCATGGATTTTGATCAACAATTAGGTAGCAACATATTTTCTACGCCTGAATTTCAAGGTATGAATTTCCAAGATAATTCGGACCTATCACTAACGATGCAAGGCCGGGTTGCAGCGAATGGCGCAAGCTTGTTAACCAGTGCTGACTATCTTATCAACATAGACGCGACTACCGCGGCTAGTGCCGGACCCCCTGCAACGCCGGCAACAGTCGATTTTACAGTTACGCTAGTCAATCCAGATGGTTCTACCGTAAATGATGTGGATGGTAATCCGGTTACCCAGAGTTACACAGGTGTTGAAGCAGCATCCGGTGTTTTTACCGGTGTCATTGGTGGCCTGGAAGTGGAGTTTGCAGATGGCAGTAGCTATGCCGCAAACGACCAATTTTTACTTCAACCCACCAAGAGTACGGCCTCTTCAATCGAGGTCGTCATGACTCGTCCTGAAGATTTAGCGTTGGCGTCACCATTTCGAGTTGAAAGCAATATCAACAATTTGGGTGATGCTCAGATGACCACATCGGCAGTGACCAACACCATAGTAGAAACGAGCTTAAGTGATGCCGATGCCTCAGCCTTTGATGGTGCTGGAGGGTTTGTAGCAGGCACACCAGCAAGTTTAGTGTTTAACAGTGAATCCGAATTTGAATTGTTTGATGAAAGCGGTAATTCACTCGTGGTAGTCAGTGGCGTAAGTAACTACAGCAATTTGATGGAACAAGCGGCCAATGATGCTGGTTGGCCATTTACAGCCCAAACAGATTTCCCCGGTTACGATTTTAGTTTGCAAGGAGTGCCTGTCGCCGGAGATAGTTTCGAGATTGCCTATAACACCAATGGAATAAATGATAACCGAAACGGTTTGCAACTGGCTGCTTTGCAAAACAGCGACATTATATTGTCAAACAATAACGGTGGAAGCAGCAAAGTCTCATTTCACGAGGCTTATGCAGGCCTAGTCAGTACGATAGGTGAAAAGTCTGCTTCTGCGGAAATATCTCTTAAAGCTGCTGAAGCGATGCAAACTCAATCTGAAGGTTGGTTTCAATCTGTTTCAGGGGTCAATTTAGATGAAGAAGCGGCAAACTTGGTTAAGTTTCAACAGACCTATCAAGCTTCAGCTCGAATTCTGAGTACTGCCCAATCCTTGTTCGACACTATTTTTAATTCTACGAGGTAGTAGAAAGATATGAATAGAATATCCACCAATCAACTTTATGACCGCAGTATTGATGCGATTACCAGAAATCAAGGCGACTTATCTGATCTACAGCAGCAATTGTCTACTGGTAAAAAACTACTTAGACCTTCAGATGACCCTGTTGGCGCAGCTCAGGTTGTTCGGTTGACAGAAGAGTTAGACAAGCTTACCCAATACAAGCGTAACAATGATTTGCTGCGCAATTCGCTTGAGCAAGAAGAGGTCATTTTATCCAGTATTAATGATGCGCTAAACCGTGCTAGGACCTTGATGATACAGTCTGGAAATGGCGCATATGACAAGACGGATCTTCAGGCCATTGGTATCGAGGTTGGAGCAATTCGAGACGAAGTATTTAGTTTGGTTAACTCGCAAAACGCCAACGGCGAATATATTTTTGCAGGCTACCAGTCTCAGACTGCTGCTTTCACATATGATCCTACGTCAACAACAGCCCAGTATGCATTTGCTGGGGATGACGGAATTAATCGTATTCAAGTATCTGATTCAGTTACGTTACAGGCCAATAGTTCAGGAAAGGCGGTTTTTGAAAACGTCACGGCTAGATTAACATCCTCCATTACTGCCACCTCAGGAACAACTTCTACCGCTTCGCGCATTTCTCAACAAGCGGAGTTCGATCGATTTCATCAGCAAAACTACGACCAAGTTACGCCCGCAAATAATGCATTCAGGGCAACCATCATTTCGGCGGACCAAGTAAGAATTACCAATGTAGCCAGCGGCGCGACCGTTGATACTCTTGGGTTTGTGTCGGGTCAGCCTTTTGTGGCAAAAGGTATTGAATTTACAGTGGAGGGCAGTGTCGGCAACACTTTCGATTTTCAATTGAATCCCCCCGAGAAGAAAAATGTTGTACAAACCCTTAATGACTTCTTTACCGCTTTAAATGACGTGGAACTCAGTGATTCTGGTTTTCGGGAAAGTATTTCTGATGCCTTAGTTGGCATTGACAACAGTATGAAATCTATTGCCAATGCGACTTCATCGGTAGGGGGTAGAATCAATGTTGCAACATCAGTGTATGAATCGACATTAGATATTGAAATCGCAAACAAATCTGCTCGTTCAGTCATTGAAGATGTAGATTACGCTGAGGCCGTTTCTGAATTGAGTAAGCAAGAAACTGCATTGCAAGCCGCGCAAGCCACATTTTCCAGAGTAACTGGCTTGTCATTGTTTGATTTTATACGTTAACAGCGCTATTTGTGCATCTTTCTACGCTTTTCACAACGCGTTTAGAGAGACTGGACAAGTTTGTAAACGCCATGACAGGCGCTCGCAACCCACGATTCTCGCTGAAGAAGGCTGAGAGAGCCGCTTTGCAAGCATTTACAATATTGAAACATAAAGTAACTTTGCAAACAGCCGACAGCTCTTCATTACTCTATATTGGTTATTTTTGACAGATAAATTGCGCTGCGATTATCTAAGTGACTAGAATAATAACTTACGAATAGGTCTTCGTTTTTTCTGACTAATCCAGGATAACTGTTGTCGCCCGAAGATGGCAGTTCTAGCAACAAATTTAGTTTCTTTGTCTGTCTATTTAACTCCCAAATCGCCGTCTTTAAACGTTGTTTGCGATATATTCTACCCGCCACAATAATCGTATTCTTAGACCACTGAAGCATTGCAGGTGCACCAATATAATCATCTAGATCGTGCCATTGCCAATGTGAGTAGGGTGGTTTTGATATCCCAAGCTGAGCTGAAAACGAATCGGCATCTCGTCGCACTATGGCAGTTGCACTGCCATCGACATCAAAACAAATATCGCTTTCGTTGGGATAACCTAATCCATGAGTGTCTAAACCAAGCACATTGTGTTTGTGAATAAGCATGGTTCTGAGAGGGTCACCTTTGAATAGGTGGATGGACTGAGCCCGGCGATTGTAAGCAAATCCATACGCTTGATTTTTGTGATAAGTCAGTCTCCACAACCACCAGTTTTTAATGCCAAACCAGTGTTCTCCCGACCAGCTAGCTCCGTCGTTAGAAAACCAACAAATTGGTTGGCTGTGCAGCCAAGCATCGTTTTGATCAAATCGTCTACCATAAGCTAACAAAATCAACTTGCCCTGCGGATCGATTACTAACTTGGGATCTCGTAAATCAACCTTGTTGAGCTGAATCCGCCAGATTTGCTTTTGGTGACCTTTTTCATCCAGTTTAACGATGATGATCCGACCATCACTACTCACATGGTTGCTTGCTTCTCTGAAACAGCAATAGAGTTGACCTGCATATTCACACAGATCGGTAAACGCGTTGTGTTTTAGATTTTTCCAAACCGGAATAGTCCAATTAATGATTGCCATATTTCCCTTTCGGTGGTTAAAACGTCGTTTTAGCTATTGAATATTAAAAATATTCTTATTGCAAAACTACTCACTCGCAGGTAATTCTTAAAAAAAGGGTAAAATTTTATTAAAGGGAATTTTAAAACCGTCGATACCCTTATTCGAGAGAGCCAGTAACATCAGTTTAAGATCCTTTGAACTGCTGTTCTTGAATGTGTTTTTAACCGCCGAATTATTCGGTTGCCAGCAAATGCTGGACTGAGAGTGTAGGAGAGATCCCATGGGATTATTCGTTAATACCAACGTTTCGTCTTTAAATGCGCAACGTCAACTTTTTGATTCATCTAACCGATTAGGCACGTCATTCGAGCGTTTGTCTTCCGGTTTTCGTATAAACCGTGCTGCAGACGATGCGGCTGGTCTACAAATTACTGACCGCTTGACCACACAGGTCCAGGGGCTTAATCAGGCTGTGCGTAACGCAAATGATGCTATATCATTAGCGCAAACCGCTGAAGGCGCATTAGGCGAGGTCACCAACTCATTGCAACGTATCCGTACTTTGGCAGTACAGTCACAAAACGGAATTAATACGTCTGCTGACCGTTTAGCACTACAAAAAGAAGTATCAGCGCTTAAAACTGAAATTTCTCGTATATCAACTACTTCGCAATTTGCAGGTGTGAACATCCTTGATGGTAGTTTCTCTGCTGCATTCTTAGTGGGTGCTAACGGTGGACAAACTATCTCTGTGAACCTTTCTAGATCTGGTGGTTTTGGAGCGTCTGGTTTGTCTATAGGTACAACATCAGTGGCTAGCATAGCAACTGCATCTGCTGCCTTAACGCAAATAACGGCTGCAATATCAACTGTTGGTGGCGTTAGAGCTGACTTGGGTGCACTTCAAAACCGATTCCAATCGACTATCAGAAACTTAAGCAACATATCTGAAAACGTCGCAGGCGCACGTTCACGAATTCGTGATACAGACTTCGCTAGTGAGACTGCAGAATTGACGCGAAATCAGATTATCCAACAGGCAAGTTTAACCGTATTGTCTCAGGCTAATCAGCGTCCTCAGTCTGCATTGCAGCTACTAGGATAATATCGCCAAATACAAAACCGGGAATCGACGCCAGGAGGTAGTGACTTCTTGAATAGATAACCAGTTTGTAGAGAGGCCCGCTCACTCTCTCCTAACGTACGAGCGCTTTAGCCGACAAATTTTGTCGGCTTTTTTCGTGATTGTAACCTATTGAAAAATAAGGATTAAAAAAATTAACTAAAAAAACTCTAAAGAAAAAGACTTGCCTAAGCGATACAAGTTGCAAGAGCGAAGTGTAAAAACAAAAAAAATAAGCACTCGCCAAATTAATGTTGCAGTTTGACCAAAAATAATAATAACAAACGCAACTTTAAGATCCGCAAAAACCACTAAAAATAATAATAGGTTTGGCGGCTTGCACAAAATCGTTAGGAGAAAAAAATGTCTTTATTCGTCAACACGAACGTGTCGTCGTTGAATGCTACGCGTCAACTATTCACGTCGAACAATAATTTAAGTACTGCATTCGAAAGATTGTCCTCTGGGTTTCGTGTAAATTCAGCGAAAGACGATGCAGCAGGTCTACAAATATCAAACCGTCTTACAACGCAAATTCTCGGCCTGAATATGGCTGTACGAAATGCAAATGATGGTATCTCACTGGCACAAACCGCTGAAGGTGCACTTGCTGAAACTACTTCGGCATTGCAACGTATTCGGGTGCTTGCAGTTCAATCACAAAATGGTATCAATGGTTCAGCGGATCGTCTTGCTCTGCAAAAAGAAGTTGATGCGTTAAAACTGGAAATCAGCCGAATTGCGTCTACTTCGCAGTTTGGTGGAGTGAACATTTTGGGGGGCGGGTTTTCATCTGCTTTCTTAGTGGGATCAAACCCGGGACAGACTATTAGTGTTAATATTTCACGCCCTGGTGGCTATGGAACATCTGGCCTATTTGGTTCTCAGAGCGTTGATGCAACCAATATTTCTGTGATTTCTGAAGCGGCAGCTTCGAGAGCGATGGCGGCAGTTATTGGCGCTATTTCAATTATA
Organism: uncultured Alteromonadaceae bacterium; assembly: GCA_947503265.1. Lineage (GTDB taxonomy): Bacteria > Pseudomonadota > Gammaproteobacteria > Enterobacterales > Alteromonadaceae > Aliiglaciecola. The sequence goes on along the minus strand of CANNDC010000003.1, from coordinate 294,896 downwards.
GATGCAAAACGTGCCGACTTAGGTGCAATTCAAAACCGTTTTCAATCAACTATCAGAAACTTAAGCAACATTTCAGAAAATGTTTCTGCAGCTAGATCGCGTATTCGAGATACCGATTTTGCTATCGAAACTGCAGAGTTAACTCGCTGGCAAATTATCCAGCAAGCAAGTATCACGGTGCTAGGACAAGCAAATCAACGTCCTCAAGCCGCACTACAATTATTACAATAAAAATTAAATGAGAATAATCATGAAAATTGATGCTGAGCAAGCAAACGGGGCAGGCTGCAACATCGAAGAATAGCAAGAAAGAAAACGGTCGGATTGCAAAATGTGGGGGCAGGCTGCAACCGACCGAAGAACGACATAATTGCGATAACTACTGATTGTTATATTAAGTACAAAGTCGGTTCTGTTGAATCGAAACCAACAAAAAACAGCGTTTTTTATTGGCAGTCGACAGACAGGAAAGATGCCAGGAGGTAGTGAGAGGTATTGAGGTTCAAGCCATCAATCCAATCCGCCGACTTGAGCTTTCGCTCTAGCTTTGTACTCATTTTGCAATCAATTGTGATGCAAAAGGTCAGTCAAAAAAACAACTGACACTATGTATAAGCACAAAGTATACCAATTATGTTAACGACTAAATTAGTGAGCTGTTAGTTTAAACAGTTTCAATTAGAAAGTTAGGGTATAGGAGGACAGTGTATGTCTCTTTTTGTGAATACAAACATTTCATCAATCAACGCCAAAAGGCAGCTATTCAATACCAATATTGGTTTGAGTACCGCTTTCGAAAGATTATCTTCAGGGTTTCGTATCAACGGAGCAAAAGATGATGCTGCCGGCCTTCAAATATCGAATCGTCTAACTACTCAAATATTGGGATTGGATATGGCGGTTAGAAATGCAAATGACGGTATTTCTCTTGCCCAGACAGCGGAAGGTGCGCTAGCCGAGACGACTGTCGCATTGCAGCGTATTCGGGTGCTAGCGGTACAATCTCAAAATGGTATCAATAGCTCAGCAGATAGACTTGCACTACAAAAAGAAGTGTCAGCCTTAAAGACTGAAATAAGCAGGATTGCGTCATATAGCCAATTTGGTGGAGTTAACATCCTTGATGGATTTTATTCATCTCGGTTTTTGGTTGGCGCAAATGCCGGACAAACCATTAGTGTTAATATATCTCGATCAGGTGGATTTGGAGCCTCAGGGTTATTTAACGGCGCAAATGTTTCAATCGTAACTGAAGCCCAGGCTTCCGCCGCAATGACAATCGTATCTCAAGCTATTTCGATTATTGATGCGAAACGTGCAGATTTAGGGGCAATTCAAAACCGTTTTCAGTCCACCATTCGAAATCTAAGCAACATATCAGAAAATGTATCTGCGGCAAGATCACGTATACGTGACACAGATTTTGCCACAGAAACGGCAAGTTTGACCCGTTACCAAATTATTCAACAGGCAAGTTTGACAGTACTTTCACAAGCCAACCAAAGACCACAAGCTGCATTGCAATTGTTAGGAGGGTAATGAAAGTGAATCAAATTTTAGAGGGTAGGAGATGAGAGGCCAACCCTAGCATAGTTCAAGGAGAACTTTGTCGGCGATGCCCAAGGATGGAATTAAAACGCCGACTAACAGGACCGAGAGTGTAGAAGTTTGGTTGAGAGGCCAGTATTCATTCTCTAACCCTGCCAGCCGGACAGAAACAGTATTTGCTCTTCTCCTAACGTGAGCAAGTTGGCCAGGTCATTTGACCTGGCTTTTTTTATCCAGTATCAAATAATTTGACTACATATTCTCGCGTCTGATTTTACTTAGCACAGCCCGTGCCAACAAATTCGAATTATCAAAAAGCCTATGAAATTCATAGTCACAATACACTCGTATTAATCCAAATACCTATTTGAATCCTGCTACTGCAAGCCTTAATAAATCTCAAATTAATCTTATTTAAAATAAAAAAATCAATAAAAACAATAATTTAAAAATATTAAAAAAATTAAAGTTTCTAAAGAAGGTGCCGATAACATTAGTCGAGGGGAATTCTAACTATAGAATTTTTATTTTGAAGATGGATAGAGGTATCCAGCTTTAATTAAAGTGAGGCGGTCTTATGGAAGCAATTTCAAAAGGCTGAATTTGAGGCGAATTAAATAGCGGAAAAAGATTGCCGCTTTTTGGTTCTCAGGAGGTAATAATGTCATTATTTGTAAATACAAATGTGTCGTCATTGAATGCCCAGCGCAACTTGTTCAGTTCTGGACAAGCGTTGAACACGTCATTTGAACGACTTTCTTCGGGTTTTAGAATCAACCGTGCAGCAGATGATGCAGCCGGCTTGCAGATTTCTGACCGACTAACTACTCAGGTGCAAGGCTTGAATCAGGCGGTAAGAAACGCAAACGATGCGATTTCCTTGGCACAAACTGCTGAGGGTGCATTAGGCGAAGTAACTAATTCATTGCAACGAATTAGAACACTAGCGGTGCAATCTCAAAATGGTATCAATACGTCTGCTGATAGAACCGCACTGCAAAAAGAAGTATCGGCTTTGAAAACTGAAATTTCACGAATCTCTACTACAAGCCAATTTGCTGGTGTGGATATTCTTGACGGGACATTTTCAGCAGCATTTCTAGTAGGTGCAAATGGTGGGCAAACTATATCTGTAAACTTGTCTCGCTCTGGTGGATACGGTGCTTCTGGTCTTAGTTTAGCCAATTTATCCGTCGCTTCTATTGCAACTGCTTCTGCGGCATTAACTTCTATTACGACAGCTATTTCAACCATAGGTGCGGCTCGTGCAGATTTAGGTGCATTGCAAAACCGTTTCCAATCTACAATTCGTAACCTTAGTAATATTTCCGAGAATGTTGAAGGTGCACGTTCACGTATCAGAGATACAGACTTTGCATCCGAAACGGCGGAATTGACTAGAAACCAGATTATTCAACAGGCGTCTTTATCGGTTTTAAGTCAGGCAAATCAGCGTCCGCAGGCGGCGTTGTCATTATTAGGTTAATAGAAACACGATCTATTATATAAATCAGGGAAGTTTTTGACACGGCCACTATACTTGTTAAGTAAGGTGGCTAGTTTTTTTTTTGAGATTGGAGGTGAAAGATGGATATTAACTTTTCACAAACTGGCCAGAATATTGCTGTGCAAGAAAACACAAGGCAAGTGTCTTCGTCTAAAGAACTTGAGCAAGACAACTTAGAACGGCAAAAACAGGACGTATCAGCAAGCCAAAGCAGTCAAGAAATTCTTGAACGAGCCGATAACAGGAGTGTCCAAGAGGTAGGTTTAGGCGAAATTGAAAGCGCAGTTGACGAAATAAGCGATTTCGTACAAGCACGTAATCGTGATTTAAACTTCTCAATCGATGAGAAAAGTGACAGATCGGTCGTCAAAGTGACTGATTCCGAGTCAGGCGAAATTATTCGTCAAATACCCTCGGAAGAAGTGCTCGCGTTGTCGGAGCGTCTAAAAGAGTTACAAAATGATGTGGGAACAGCAGTGGGAGTTTTGTTTAGTAGACAAGCTTAGCTGACTAAAAAAGCCTCATATCAGGGTTAATTACAGGTACAAGAGGTTTTGTTATGACAATTCAATCATTGGGTGTGGGGTCTGGTCTAGCGCTTGACGACTTAGTCACGCAATTGATTAGTGCAGAACGAGCACCCAAACAAGCTCGCCTCGATGAAAAAGAAGAGTCTCTTGACGCAGAGATATCAGGTGTTGGTGCCCTTAAATCAAAATTGAGTGATTTCCTCGATTCTGTCGATGAGTTGCGCAGCGACACTAAATTGCAGGGTAGGGATCCTGCGATTACTAATCCCGATGAAAACAATGAACCCTTTACAGCGGAGGCTGCGAATAGCGCGGTAAAAGGCGAATATCAAATTGCTATTACTCGTTTGGCAAGTGGAAGCCGAATCGAAACAGCAGATGCATCGGCTGGCGGGTTTTCAGATTCAACAGATACCGTACTGAGCTCGGGTTCCGGTAATTTAACCTTCAAAATTGACAATACAGGCGACAGCTTTGATATTGCCGTGTCCGCTGGTATGACATTGCAACAACTTAGCAATGCCATCAATAGTTCTGAGGATAATTTTGGCGTGACTGCCAGTATCATTGATACAGGGACAGTTGATGGCGGGGCTAAACTTGTTTTTTCCTCCTCAACAACTGGTGATGGCAATGATTTGGTCGTAGTCAACGACAACCCCGCAAATACTGAACTTGATAGAGTAGCTACAACAGACTCCACAGAGACTGCGACACTCCTTACTCCTGTTGTTTCCGCACTCAATGCCCAGGCAACTATTGATGGTATTGCAGTTGAATCTTCCACCAACGAATTCGAAAACACGATTTCTAGCGTAGCGTTTGAAGCAAAAGCACTTTCTTCCCTTGATTCTATTGGTGAATTTCAAACTTCTACGCTAAATATTGGTTTCGACACCGAAGGTTTGGATAAGAAGATCCGTGATTTTGTGGACAACTTTAATTCTGTGGCGAGTGAAATTGATAAGTTAACGCGATACGGACAATCAGAGCTGGAAGAAGACGGCGCGTTAGCAGGCGACTTTATGGCCAGAGGAATTACACAAGGCTTGTCTTCTATCATAGGTTCAAATGTAAGTTCTTCTGCCTTGGGTGGTCTGTTTGCTATTGGTGTTGAATTGAACGATGAGGGCAAACTGGAAATTAGTTCAACAGATGAATTTGGGTTTGGTAGTGGCGAAGATAGGCTGAAAGATGCTCTAGAAGATAACTTTGATGATATTGCAGCGTTATTCACAGATGAAGATGAAGGTATTGCTGCGAGACTTTACGACTACACTAAAGAGTACACTACTTTCAGCGGGTTGTTAGCGAGCAGAGAGCAAGCGGCAAAAGATGAGAAAGATCAATTAGCAGATGAACGAGAGCGGTTTGAACTGAGAATGCTAAGTTTTGAACAAATTTTAAGAGATAAATATCTAAATCTAGACCAGACCGTGGCTAGATTAAATCAAACCGGTAGCGCATTACTTGCTTCGCTAGGGCAAGGATAGGAGTAGTAAACTATGGCACTTAAAGGTATCAACGCATACAAGAAAGGGAATTTGAAACAGGAAATCGCGTCAGCGGATCCTCATAAGATTACTTTGATGCTTATGCAAGGAGCATTAGACAGAATGGCCTATGGAAAGGGCTGTATTGAGCGCAAGGATTTTGAAGGTAAATCCGATCACTTATCAAGAGTGTCAGCTATTTTAATGAATTTGCGCGATACCCTAGATATGGAAGTGAAAAGTGAGGTTTCAGAAAACTTGTTTGCACTCTATGATTACATGATCCAACGTGTGACTGATGCTAATATTCAGAATGACTTGAAAATCATGGATGAAGTGATTAACCTTTTGCTACCCATTAAGGCCGCCTGGGCGAGTATTCCTGAAGAGTCTAAGCAAGAGGCTTATGAAGCACAGAGGCAAAAACGCCAAGCGGTAGTGTGAAGAAATTTAATCTCAATCATTCAAAAACGCCACCAAAACTCACTGAAATTAACCAAGAATTGCTTGCACTTCTCTCATCAGATGAACTCGATGATAAATACCTACGTAAATTGATTGAGTTGAGGGATGAATACATTAGTGCTCACCTAGCGTCTCTCAGTGAAGAGGATAAAAAATCGTTCGCTGAGTGCGAAATCCCCGTCAATACTCATTTAACCGAAATTGTCTCAGACAAACTCAACGCCTCTCTTGTCCAGCTTTCTGGACTATTGAGAGGACAAAAGGCAGTTAACAAATACAAATGAAGTGATGTTTTTATCATTCCCGAATATACTCATTTGCGATTGGGAATAATAATTGCTTTGTGTTACTGAAATATAACTTGCGCTATTCGCTATAGTAGCGATGGTTAGAACGTTATTGCGTCGTCAGTAGATAGGTAGACTTGAACTATGTTTGAAAATAAAAGTATTTTGATTACCGGTGGTACAGGCTCTTTTGGCAAAAGGTTTGTGTCGCATTTACTGAAAAATGACAAGCCTAAAAAGTTAATTATTTATTCAAGAGATGAACTCAAACAGTTTGAAATGCAACAGGAATTTGATGCCAGTTGTATGCGCTATTTTATTGGTGATGTAAGAGACAAAGAAAGAATGTGCTCTGCCATGAAAGACGTAGATTACGTGGTGCATGCGGCAGCGCTAAAGCAAGTTCCTGCAGCTGAATACAATCCCAATGAATGTATCAAAACAAATATTAATGGCGCGCAAAACGTAATTGATGCTGCCATTCAAACTAACGTAAGACGAGTTATCGCTCTGTCTACAGATAAAGCCGCAAATCCCGTCAATTTATATGGTGCAACTAAGCTTGCGTCAGACAAACTTTTTGTTGCCGCAAACAATATATCAGGGGCGTCAGGACCCAGATTCGCTGTTGTGCGATACGGCAATGTTGTCGGCTCTCGCGGCTCGGTTGTGCCCTTCTACCGGAATTTATTGGCCGAAGGAAAAACCAAGCTACCTGTTACTCATGATGAAATGACTCGGTTTTGGATTACGTTGGATGAAGGTGTGCAGTTTGTAATTAAAAACTTTCAACGTATGCAGGGCGGAGAAATTTTTGTTCCGAAAATTCCATCTATTCGAATTCTTGATTTAGTTGAAGCAATGAGTGGCAGTCGAGAACATAAACTCATCGGTATCCGGCCAGGCGAAAAATTGCATGAAGTGATGGTACCCGAAGAAATGGCTCATCATTCAATTGAGTTTGATGATCACTATGTTATTACTCCTGCGATTCAGTTTTTCGATAAGACTATTAATTACAGGAAGAATAAAATGGGCGAAGTGGGAAAACCGGTAGAGGACAAATTTGAATATCATTCAGGAACTAATCCGCATTTCTTAACCATTGAAGAACTTAAAGATCTCGATAAGGCAACGCAATAGGATTAATCAATGAGCAAGCTGCCTGATCTTATCCCTTACGGTAAGCATATTATCGATGACTCTGATATTGAAGCGGTTGTCGATATTCTAAGGAATCGATTTCTCACCCAAGGCGAAACCGTTCCCCAATTTGAGAATGCACTTTGTCGTTACACAGGAGCCAAATTTGCAACTGCGGTAAATAGTGCTACTTCTGGGTTGCATGTGGCTTGTTTGTCTCTCGGAGTTGGGGATGAGGATCTCGTCTGGACAGTTCCTAATTCATTTGTTGCCTCAGCTAATTGCGCTAGATATTGCGGAGCGGAAGTCGACTTTGTTGATATTGATACACTCACTCGTAATATCAGCATTGAATCTCTCAAACATAAATTACGGATTGCAGAAGAACGCGGAAAGTTACCCAAAGTATTGATTGTGGTGCATTTCTCTGGATTAAGCTGTGATATGAAGTCCATAGCTGAACTTGCGAAGCACTATCAGTTTTCGGTAATTGAAGACGCGGCTCACGGACTTGGTGGCGAATATCAAGGGAGTAAAATAGGGAGCTGTCAATATTCAGATATGAGTGTTCTGAGCTTCCATCCTGTCAAATCAATTACCACTGCAGAAGGTGGTGCTGTGATGACCAACAATGAAGAATTGAATAGACGGGCCGTCTTGTTTGCTAAACATGGTGTTACCAGAGACCCACAACAAATGAAGGGGGCTAGTGAGGGGCCTTGGTATTATCAACAAATCGAGCTGGGTTACAATTACCGACTAAGTGATCTGCATGCTGCGCTAGGAATTTCTCAATTGAGAAAATTAGACAGTTTCATTGCAGCGAGAAACAACTTGGCTATGCAATATTCGCAGAAATTGGCTGAACTCCCTGTTAATTTACCTATCACTGAAGCAGGTTCCCAAAGCGCATGGCATTTGTATATGATTGAAGTGCTCTCAAAAGATAGAGCCGATGTATTTCAAGAATTAAAAGCCCGTGGCGTCGGTGTCAATGTTCACTATATTCCGGTGCACCTGCATCCTTATTACCAAAGTCTTGGTTTCAAAAAAGGTGATTTCCCTAACGCTGAGCAGTTTTATGAAAGAGCAATTACATTACCACTCTTTCCTACTCTTAGTAGCGAACAGCAAGAAACCGTTATTACTGCGTTAAACGAGGTAATGATTTGAATATAGCCGTAATACCTGCTCGCTCGGGAAGCAAGCGTATTCCTGCAAAAAACACCAAAAGTTTTGCGGGTAAACCTCTCATAGCCTACTCAATCGAAGCGGCCAAAGCATCAGAGGTTTTTGACAAAATTTGGGTTTCTACTGACTCAGAAGAAATGGCAGAAGTGGCATTAAAACATGGTGCAGACGTTCCATTTTTACGTCCAGAACACCTTTCAAATGACATTATTGGCACTCGACCTGTGACTAATCATGCCATTGAATTTGCGCTTAAAGCAGGTTTAGCGCCAGATTATTGTTGTTGTATCTACGCTACCGCGCCTTTTCTTCAAGCCAAGTATTTGCAACAAGGGATTGCTCAACTCCAATTAAACCGAGACAAAGCGTTTGCATTTTCTGTAACCAGCTTTGCTTTCCCTATTCAACGTTCGTTGAAAATTGCAGATGAAAAAATAGCACCCATGTTCCCAAACGCCATTGCAATGCGTTCACAGGATTTGGAGGAGGCATATCATGATGCCGGGCAGTTTTATTGGGGTAGAACCCAAGACTATCTTTCCGACAAAGCGATATTTTCGGAACACAGTATTCCAATCATTCTACCAAGACACTTAGTGCAAGATATTGATACGCCAGAGGATTGGTTACGCGCAGAATTGATGTATAAAGCGTATATGCAGGACCATGAACAATGAGTAATATTTTAGTTATTCGCATGCGTGAAGTCGGCGACGTCGCGACCATAGGTATTGCTGCTCTAAACCATATTAAACGGGACAATCCTGACGCCAATATTCATTTCCTTACACATAGAGAAGGCATTGAACTGAGTAACTTGGTAGATCCTGAGATACACGTTATGTCCCTCGAAAATGACAAATGGCCAGACAATATCATATTGGCTATCGAAGCATTTTTAGGGGTGGCAGAACAAATTGTCGGTATTAAATTTAGTCAAATCATTAATCTTGATACGGCATTTATGCCATGTTTTCTCGCACGGTTTCTGAAAGATGCTGGCGAGCCTGTTGCTGGGAACACTATTAGTATCTCTGTGCAGTCTTTGTTCTCGCAGCTTCAGAACCAGTCTTTGCAACCTGAATACGTGAATAACGAGGCTCAATATTTGCGTAGTAGTTTTTTTGGTATGTTTAAGTGGCACACGCAATGGTGGACGAGTGAAAACATTCCTGACAAAGGCTACCCTGAGTTCTATTTGAAGGAATGTTGTGGCTTTTCTGATATTGATTTTAGTATTAGACATTTAGTCTCTGATGAAATGGTCACATCAGGCAATAAAACCGTTTATTTAGCGCTCAATGATGTTAATAGGTGTTACTCCTACTTAGAAGATTTGGAGCAAGAGCTAACAAAAAAAGGGCATCGGGTTTTTGTTGACAATCAATCTGACAGCCTAATAAAGCGCTTAAGTAAAATTAAATCGAGTGATTTAGTGGTGAGTTATGCTAATGCTTCGTTTTCCTACGCAAATTGCTTAGAACGCAAAACCCTATTAATACCCGGTGAGCTGGATCCTAAAATATTAATGCCAGACTTTGCTACTGAGCAATCTGACGATACTCTAGAAGCCACCGAACTTGCCGATAGTATAGAATCAATTTTTAGCGAGTTGGAAGCGTCATCCTAATGGCCAGGACAATTAAATGAAAGACATTGACATTGGTGGAAGATTAATTGGAAAGAATCATCCTCCATTTATCATTGCAGAGTTGAGTGGAAATCACGGCCAGGATCTTGAACTAGCACTTAAAATGGTTGACGAAGCGGCTTACGCTGGCGCGCATGCAATTAAATTACAAAGCTACACCGCAGACAGCATGACACTAGATGTTGATTCACCTGACTTCGTAATTGCTGAAAAAGACAGCCTTTGGCATGGAGAGTCATTACATGGGTTATACGCCAAAGCGTCTACTCCTTATGAATGGCACCCAATCCTCTTTGAACGGGCTAAAAAACACGGAATTTTGGCTTTTAGCTCCCCGTTTGATGAAGATGCGGTAGAGATGCTTGCGGGGTTAGACGTGCCTTGTTTTAAAATTGCATCCTTTGAATTGACTGACATCCCGTTAATCGAAAAAACGGCTTCCTATGGTAAGCCAATGATAATGTCCACCGGAATGGCGACTCTGTCCGAAATAGAGTTAGCCGTGCTAACGGCTAAAAAAGCAGGTTGTGAAGAGATTATTTTACTTAAGTGCACCAGCACTTATCCTGCCAGTCCAATCAACACTAATCTAGTCACTATTCCACACTTGAGAAGCACTTTTTCGACCCAGACTGGTCTGTCTGATCATACTGCTGGGATCGGTGTATCTGTTGCTTCAGTAGCCTTTGGTGCAACTGTAATAGAAAAACACTTTGTGTTGGATCGCAATGCAGGTGGTGTTGACGCTGAGTTTTCTATTGAACCTCATGAATTAAAACAGCTTGTTGAAGAGACAAGTAGAGCTCATCAAGCACTTGGTAGAGTTACGTACGGTGGCACTGAAGCAGAAGAAAAGTCAAAGCATTATCGTCGATCAATATTTGTTAGTGCAACGGTCAAGAAAGGAGATGTGTTTTCTAGGGAAAACATAAAGATAGTGCGACCTGCAAGCGGCTTAGCACCAAGGTATCTCAAAGATGTTCTTGGCAAAAGTGCGAAAAGAGACATCCCTTTGGGGACACCCCTGTCGTGGGAACTGATCGACTGAGAATGGTGATTCAGTTATGAAGAAGGTTTTGTTTAGAGTCGATGCTTCGGCTAGCATTGGGTTGGGGCATTTAATGCGTTGTTTAGCGCTTGCTCAGGAATTTGCGGCTCGAGAAATAACAAGTACCTTTATCACCAATTCCGACGCGATTAGAGCGCTTCAGTCACGTCTAGATTGGACCGGTGATGTTATTGAATGTCGACCTAATTTGTCGGTTGAAGAGGAAATTGGCCTTTTCACCCGCATTTGTAATAAAGATAAAATAAAATTAGCGGTTATCGATGGTTACCATTTTAGTCAAGAATATCGAACTCAGCTGAAAGCACAAGGCGTTACAGTTATCTGCTTTGATGATTCAAACAGTGATAATCATGCTCCGCCTGCGCTTGCTGCAGATATCATTGTTAACGGTGCTGCAAAAGCAACGCGAGTTAACTACGCAAAATATAACCCAGATTCAACTTTGTGTGTTGGCGACAAGTATCGAGTTTTGCGCAAAGAGTTTTCAAACTTAACTCCGGTACCTATGAACGAAAGAACGAAACTTACAATCTCCATGGGAGGGAGCGATCCTCTAGACTTTTCTCGTGCATTACTTGAGACCTTGGAGCATAGAAAAGTGGCTGAGCAAATCACGCTAATTACCGGGGCAGCTTACCCTCATTTAGATTGGTTACAACGATTTAAACAATCTACCCAGTTGGATCTAATTCATTTGCATGATTGTCAGACTATTGCGGATGTTTTCAGTCAGTCTCGTTGGGTTATTTCAGCGGCAGGGGGAAGTCAATTTGAACTGCAATCTTGCGGTACACCATGCGAACTTTTGGTTGTCGCCGACAATCAAATTGGCGCCACCGAGGCGGCTGTGCAACAGGGGTGGTGTCAAATGTTGAATTGTATTAAATCTAATGACGATAAGGCCAATGGAGATAACGCCAATGACGATGCCGCCCATGACGAAGCAAATAAGAAAAGCATTGCGGAAAAAGCGATTCAGCGAATGACTGATGCTCTGGATGAGCCAAAACGTTTAGAAGCTATGCATAAAAAAGCATTACAAACGGCAGATTCGCAAGGGGCAGAACGCTTAGTGGATAAAGTATTGGAGATTGTTGGCATTGATTAGTGTAAATGCGTTGCCATCCGGTATCGAATTAGCCGGTTATCAAGTTTCTTTGCGACCCGTGGAAAAAGCAGATCTTAATTTGCTACGCAATTGGCGTAATCAGGATGAAATTCGCCAACACATGGTTTCTCAGGAATTGATCTCAGAAGAACAGCAATCTGCTTGGTACCAAAAAACCACCCGCGACCTTACGCAACGCCATTTTGTTATTCGTTATCGAAATCAATCAATAGGTTCCGCTAATATACGTTCATTAGCGCCCGGATGTGCATTAACAGAGGCAAGCATCATCGAACCCGGCTTATATATCGGAGATGCGAAGTATCGCAACAATATAGTCGCTTTTTCGCCGACTTTGTTGCTAAACGATTATTGCTTTTACCATCTGAATTGCACCAAGTTAGTTGCCAAGGTTATGCCTGAAAATACAGCTGCGATAAATTACAACGTCAAATTGGGATACAAAATAATCAATCAGGATAAATTAGTGGAAATAGAATTAAATAAAATTGATTATGAAAAAAGTAGTCGAACGCTGAAGTCGCTCCTAAGCAGAAGCCCCAAGACTTAATCATCACCTAATAGTGAGAGCAATAAAATGAGTCAAATAGAAAAATTAATTTCGGTATTTTCAACTTCGTTGGGAATTCCCGAGGCAGCGGTAACTGATGATTTACAATATAACAGTTTACCCGAATGGGATTCTACAGCCCACATGGTATTGATATCAGAGTTAGAAAATCAATTTGATATCATGTTAGATACAGATGATATCATCGATATGAGTTCGGTGAGAGTGGCGAAACAAATTCTTGGTAAGCACAATATTACATTTGAGTAGATTCATGCCAGAGTTTGCCGATTATGTTCTTTAGTCAACTCGAGAAACACCAAACTAATCTTGCTGTTGTTGATCAGCAAGAGAGCTTTACCTATTCGCAACTCGCTAAATGTTGCGATGATTTCTACCAGCACATTCGCCCTAGTTCTAGCATTCAGCAAAAGAAACTTTATGTGCTCAAATGTGGAAATGATGTTGGCAGTTTAATCGCTTACTTAACCGTTCTCAGGGCCGGACATAGTGCGATAATCATTAATCGTCACTCGTCAAAAAACACGCTTCAACATCTAGTTAACACCTTTGAACCCGAAGCGATTATAGATGGGAAAAACTGGCAATACCCAGATATAGATTTTCCGGCTACTACTTCAGGTTCGTTAAAAATCCATACAGATTTAGCCATTTTATTGTCTACTTCTGGTTCGACGGGCAGTGCCAAACATGTGGCATTGAGCTATGAAAATTTAAACCAGAACGCCGTTTCAATTTGCCAATACTTACCAATTCAAATCAAAGATAAAACATTGTGTTCCTTGCCCATGTTCTATTCCTACGGATTGTCTGTAATCAATAGTCATCTTAGTAAAGGAGCATGCTGCGTTTTAACTGAAGCTAGCCCTATGAATCGCGAATATTGGCAAATTTTAGAAGATGAAAAAATTAACAGTATTGCGGGCGTGCCATATACTTATGAAATCTTATTGAGATTGAGGCTAACAAATAAGGCGTTACCTCATTTGAGATATTTTACCCAAGCTGGGGGCAAGCTGGATAAAGACAAGGTGCTGTCGCTAGCGAATTACGCCTCTGAACAAGACAAGCAGTTTTTCATCATGTACGGTCAGACGGAAGCGACTGCTAGAATGTCATATTTAAATCCTGCGAACTGCTTAAACAAGCCGAATTCCATTGGCAGAGCCATACCTGGCGGACAATTTAGTCTGGTCGACGAGAAAGGCAAAAAAATAGACTCCGCACATAACAAAGGAGAACTGGTTTATTCTGGTGCTAACGTGATGATGGGATATGTAAGCTTAAGCAGGGATTTGGCATTTCAAAAAGGGAAACAAGAAAATCTTCTTTATACAGGAGATATAGGGTACTTCGACGAAGATGGTGATTTTTATATTACCGGAAGAAAATCCAGATTTTTAAAGTTATTTGGTAACAGAGTCAGTTTAGATCGCTTAGAGCAAATGATGCTTGAGCAGGGGGTAAACGTTTATGCGTGTGGAAATGATCAAGGCTTAGTGTTAGCGGTCGATAAAAAATCATCTGATGAAGTAATTGAAGAGCAACAATTGAAGAGTAAATTAAGTAAGATGTTGGCTATCCATCATAGTGCTATTCACGTCATGTTGTTAGATGAATTGCCTATTAACGACAATGGAAAAAAGGACTACCAATCAGTCATGCAGTCTTTTAAGACAATCGGTCATTGAACGTGGATTTCAAATCTCAATATTTAGCTGGGCTAGAAACTCTTATGTCTCAACCCATTTATCAATTGCCTCAAATGGAAAAAGAGGCCTTGCTGTTTCCCGTTGTCGAATCTCTACATCATTTGCACCGTGATCGTTGTGAAAAATATGCCAATATCACTCGACAAAATCACAGTAACCCCAGACTTCTCAGTGAGTTACCTTATTTGGCTGTGAGGCTATTTAAGCAACTTGAATTATCAAGCATTAACAAGGACGACATCTTCAAAGTACTTAGCTCTTCCGGCACAACAAGCCAAACACCTGCACAAGTCTTTCTCGACAAGGAAACCAGCGCTCGGCAAAGTAAAGTCTTGGTGAAAATATTGCAACAACATATAGGTAGGCAGCGTCTACCCATGTTGATTATTGATAGCCCCAGTGTGTTGAAAGATAAGTCCAAGTTCAATGCACGAGGTGCAGGTATTCAAGGTATGGCATTTTTTGGAAGAGATTTGACTTATGCCTTAGACGAAAATATGCAACCCAATTGGCCAGCAATCGAACAATTCCACGAGAAATATGCCAATCAGCCCGTGCTGTTATTTGGCTTTACCTTCATGGTATGGCTTTATTTTCTGGAATTTATTAGAAATAAAGGAGCTAGTTTAGATTTTTCTCAAGGCACATTGCTGCACAGCGGTGGTTGGAAAAAATTGGAAGATCAAAAAGTCGACAATCAACAGTTTAAGCTTGCTCTGTACGAAGCAACGGGCATTCAAAGCTGCTTTAATTTTTATGGTATGGCTGAGCAAGTAGGGTCTATTTTTGTTGAATGTTCAAATGGACACCTGCACACACCTGTTTTTGCCGATATTATTGTTCGCGATCCACTATCATTAGCATCCGTCGAAATAGGGCAGTTGGGGCTACTGCAGGTCATATCCTCACTTCCAAGTAGCTATCCGGGGCAGAGCTTATTAACTGAAGATTTAGGCACTATTTTGGGGGTTGATGATTGTCCTTGTGGTCAAAAAGGTAAATATTTTAGTGTGCATGGAAGATTGCCTAAAACTGAAGTACGCGGATGCAGCGACACCCATCAGGGGGCAGCATGAATAGTAATGTTCAAATGTTAGCGCCCTCCAACAGCAAATTTTTAAGTTTGTGCTCGGTGCCACCACTACTGCCATTCAATGACCTATGTTTGGATTTCGTTGAGAAATTGTCAACTCGTCTGCTTAAACAGAGCAATTCTGACTTGGTGGCGTTGGGATTTTGGTTGCGGTCTACCAATATCAAAAACATGCGGAAAAATTTTTCCGCCATCTCGGCAAATCAACCGACAAGTTACGTGGCAAAACCCTTAGGTATTGTGAGTCATTTCACTCCAACAAACGTGGACACTATGTTTATTTATAGTTGGGTGTGTTCGTTGTTAATGGGAAACAATAATGTTGTGAGATTGGCAACGAAAGAAACCAAGGGTTCGCAAGAATTAATCGACGTATTAGATGAACTCTTGTTGTTACCAGAATGTTCTGAAATAGCCAGCAGAAATCAATTTGTCCGGTATGACAAGTTTGCCGAAATAGGCAAAAAAATCTCGTTAGTTTCGGATGCAAGAGTTGTCTGGGGCGGTGATGAATCGGTACTTCAAATTCGCAGCATGGTGACTAAGCCGAGATGCAGAGACATTAGTTTTGCAGACCGTTACTCCGCTTCCATCATTGATATTGGAGCGGGCATCTCTGAGAAAGAAAGTCAGAGCCTTGCTAAATTGATTTGGCGAGATACCCAGCCCCATGGACAGCAAGCATGCTCATCACCTCGCGTCATTTTTTGGCTAGGGGACGAGCAGCCTTTGATTGAATTATTCAATGAAGTCAATAAATTGGCACAAAATACAGAACATGAGATTACCCGCTCGAACAATCATTTAGTCAACAGACAGCTTGTTCAAAGCCTGTCAGAACATCACGACCTTTTGATGGCAAAAAATATCACTCTACTTAAAGTTGGAACGCTTTCGGAACAGTTATTGCAGTGGCATAGCGGCGAAGGCATTTTCTACGTAATTAAACTCGCAGCGTTGGGAGATTTAGCTGCAAATATAGATGCCAAGTTACAAACCTTGAGTTATTGGGGTATCGACAAAGACGCATTATTAAAGATTTCTCTTGATCCGTCGATATCTGGAATAGACAGGATGATTCCTGTAGGTCAGGCGTTAGACTTCTCACCCATTTGGGATGGTTTTGATTTGTTTAGTCAGTTAACACGCAGGGTAACCATTCTCTAGCGATTGACGCTGACACTTAGCTTGGGAAAGGTCCGATTTTGAAAATTGAAACAACATCTACTTTATCTAAAGTTCAGTACCCTGCGATCATATTTGGCGCAGGAGAGGCAGGAATAGCGGCAGCAAATAGATTGAGCGCTGACTACGACATCGTTGCTTTTTGTGACAATGACAACCGCAAAATTGGCCAAACCCTTATGTCGTCTCCCATTATTTCGCCGACTCATCTGAAGCGTTATCTTGATTGCACCATCTTCATTGCAAGTGAGTTTTCTGAGCAAATTTTGGCGCAACTTAAGGATAATGCTTATTTGGATTCTGAAAAAATCCAAGTTTTACCTGCAGAATACATCAAACCGATAAGTTTCGGCCAAGATTTACCGACTCGAAAAATGGC
Organism: uncultured Alteromonadaceae bacterium; assembly: GCA_947503265.1. GTDB lineage: Bacteria > Pseudomonadota > Gammaproteobacteria > Enterobacterales > Alteromonadaceae > Aliiglaciecola. The sequence goes on along the minus strand of CANNDC010000003.1, from coordinate 277,943 downwards.
TGAAAAAATATTATCTCTCATTTCAAATCACCTAAATCAACAAAAAGTGAAGCATTATGTTGACGCTGGAACTTTATTGGGCATTTTTCGTGATGGAGATCTAATTCCTTGGGATGACGACCTGGATTTCGCCATTGATAGTTGTGATATTGCTGCGACGAGTCGATCATTACTCGAATTTTTGCCAATCCTAGAACGCCAAACTGCTAGTAAGTGGCAGCTAATCGAGTTGAAAAATGATAGAAACTTTGGTGCCGTGAAGGTTGGTGAGCTACGTGGTTTCAAATTGAAACCAGAACGGACAGATTCCTCGTTACCATTAATCGATTTTTTCATCAAATATGTGGATGGAGAATGGATGGATTATACCTTGGCATCTCGCGGTATTCGCATGCCGAGTTATCACATTGCCAATCCGCAAAAGTATGATTTCAAAGGGCAAATCATTTCAATTCCTATGGGTGTTGAAGCTTATTTGGAGCGCCACTATGGTGACTGGCGAACACCTAAGCAAGATTGGAATTTGAGCGATATACAAAGTGCCACGGTATTTATCGGGCAAGCTTGATGAAAATCGTTATTACTTACGGCACATTTGATCTACTGCATGTAGGTCATATTCATCTTTTGGAACGGCTTAGTCGGCTCGGTGATCGTCTAGTTGTCGGTGTCTCTACCGATGAATTCAACGAGCAGAAAGGCAAGCGAAGCCTCTATAGTTTTGAAGAGCGCAGCAAAATCGTCAGTGCTTTAAAATGCGTTGACCAAGTTATTGCCGAATCTGACTGGCAACAGAAAGCCACGGATATCGAAAAATACAATATTGATATTTTTGGTATTGGATCAGATTGGCAAGGTAAATTTGATCATCTTAAGGAGCATTGTGAAGTTGTTTATTTATCTCGCACGCCGAATATATCAACGACAGACTTGAAGAAATCTCTATCTAGAATAGACTCAGAATCAATACAAATGATCAAACAGGGTCTGGACAACGTGCTGGAACTTGTCAAAACCATTGAATGAGTCGATGAATTACCAACTCAATAAAATCTATTCAGATTATGCCAATGTCCATGAAATCTGTCGCGAAGTCTTAGACGTATCAAATCAGCAAGATATCGAAGCTGTCCTGATCGGTGGTTCTTTACTCGGCATTGTAAGAGATAAGGACTTTCTGCCTTGGGACAAAGATTTGGACTTTGCTGTTTTTGAAAATGATATTCAAAAAACCTTAGAACTCGAACCTGAGTATCGAAGACTAGGGTACGAATGTCGGGTTCACCACCTAGGTGTGCGACAAACGGCTGAATTGCAACAAGGTCTATCGCTGATCGATTCCATCACCCATTCATTCGAACAAATACGGCTCGACCATTGTGTCATTGGCGGTACTCTGCTTAATCTGTATCGTGATCATGTGTTATTTCCTGAAACAGATACTCTTGGTTTTGTGATAAACCCTAATACCGGTATATCTGCATCAGATATTTGTGCAGCGATAGAGCACTTGGGTGACCTATTTGTGAATCAAACCGACGATAAGATAAAAAGTATAACTTTGATTACACAAAATTGGAGGGTCAATTTCTTTTTATATGTAGAAAGTCAGCATGGGTTTGGTTGGCTTGATTTAAATTGCGAGCACTGGTTTGACAAAGCTTTATTTCCAGTTGAAAAGCATCACGCTGGCAGTGTGAGGTATTATTCTCCTGCTAACACCGAGTCGTTTCTGCAAGCTAGGTTTGGAAAGAATTGGCAACAAGCACCCAAAGCAAAATTTAGTCAGGGCAGGGTTGTTGGCTCAGTTCAACTCTATAAAGACGGCGTTATGTTTGATTTCATTATGCATTACGTTCGAGGAGATAAAACCTACTGGTATGAACCTGCAGCAAATGTCATCAGCACTAAAGGCTTTATTCCTTATTCGATGCAAGACACCACTGCTGGTGAAATGCTAGTGCCGGATTTTCCAGAAATTTTTCTTGAAGAACATTATGGAGATTGGCGAACGCCGGTTAAAACTTGGGATGGTGCAGTAGATAACCCGACGATTATTGATTCGAACGTGGCAATGCAAATAATCTTGGGTGTTAGGTCTAGTTAGTATGTCACAACTTTTTAGTGAGATTAGGGACTATATTGAACAACACGACATTCAAACTGTCTCGTTTGACGTGTTTGATACCATAGTGTTCCGAAAACTATCAAAACCAATAGATGTATTCCAAAAGATGCATGATGCTTCTCCTGATTTATTTCATCAGTTTCACAATGCAGCGGAGTTCAGAGAATTGAGGCAATTCGCTGAAAAGAAAGCGAAACTAAATCATCCTTCTGGTGAAGTGTCATTGCATGAAATTTACGAGTTTACCCCTAAGCATTTAGCTGACAATGCAGAATTAATGGCACTAGAATTAGCTACTGAAGCAAAATTTTCGTTCGTTTTAGATGATTTTATCGTTTTAATTGACGAGCTTTTACAAATGAGTAAAACCGTCATACTCATATCGGATATGTACCTCAGTCGGGAGCAAATAAGAGAAACCTTTCTCAGTGGTTCCGAAACCTTGTTGTCATTACCTTTATATGTCTCTTCGGAATTTAAAGAAAACAAAAGTAGTGGGACATTGTTTCGTTTGCTTGGCGAAAAGCTTGGTATAGAGGTTAACAAGTGGTTGCACGTTGGTGATAACTTGAGATCGGATGTTGTATCTCCAACAAACTTGAAAATTTCAGCCATACACTTCGCTCCTAAATTAGATTTCAATAGAATACTAGATATGGAGCATCTTGTTTTTGGTGTGGAGGTTGAATCGAATACCGCCAGACGACTAGCTGCAATGGCTAAACCAAACACCGTCGATGCTGCTAGCTATGAAATAGGTTCGGTAGTTTGGGGGCCAATACTGGTTAGTTTCGCTGATTGGGTAATTAATCAAACCATCACGGCTAGACGAAAAACGATTTTATGTGTCATGAGAGAGGCTGAAGTTTACCTTCCTCTGATCAAATTGCGGCTAGAACAGAGGTCAATTAAAGGCATTGAAGTTAAGAAAATTCATGTCTCCAGAAAGTCTACTTTTTGGCCGTCTATTGATACTGATTCGCCAGATTGGTTTGAGAAACTATTAACTATATTGTGTCCAATTAAAGGCTATACGGTTGCCGATTTCTATCGTGATTTTTATATAGAAAAAGACCAACTTTTTGACTGTCACAAGGAGCAATTACTCAGGCATTCCGACGGCGTGTTTATTGGTCGAGATAACCTTCTCAAATTGCTTAGTGAGAAAGCCCAAAACAATCTAGAAAGCGTTAAAAACTATATAGCGCATCAGCGAGAATTATTTTTTGCATATTATCATCGACATGTGCAAGTAGAATATTCCAAGTGTGTGACTGTTGATCTTGGTAGCGGAGGCACTGCACAAAGTCAATTGGAATCAATATTCCAGCAACCTTCTGCGCAGAACCTATTGTTTTTCTCGACTACACGAGTTTACAACAATACACCAAAAACCTATTACTCCAGTTTTATCAATTCGGGAAATGACAAAAGTAATTTGAGGCAACTTCTAATGCGGTCTCCCGAGTGTATTGAGGCATTTTTAGTTGGAAACTGTGGCTCTACAATTGGTTATCGAAGTGATGGTTCAGTTATTGTAGATAAAAATCTTGAGCAAAACTCGGTGTTCGTGAATAGTTTTTATCAAGGATTAATGGCTTACATAAAATATTTCCACTCGTTGGGATTTGACTCGGTAGCGCCAGAAACCGCCATCGGTATTGTCAATCGATATGTTCAATTACCCACTCATATGGAAGCTAATTTGTTTACTCAAGTATGTCATCAAGACAATTTCGGTTCAGACAAAATTTATCCGGTAGTAGATGAAGAGCAACTAGACAAAATTCATTCTATTGGTGTTGATTCTTTTTATCTTCAAATGAAAAAACATCCGAGATGGTTAGTTAAAGAAATTCATTGGCCACAAGCTGCACTGAGCGTGATCAGCGAGGACTTTCTGTTTGAACAGACTGGTTTTTTGTCCCTTGATACTGGACGAAATGTGCTGGAATTATTAAATGTCATTGTGGATAAAGGTTGGAAACGTTTCTCGATCTATGGTGCCGGCGACTTTTTTACACTTTTGCTACCCCACCTGAATAGTCATAATGTAGAAATCGACAACCTAATCGATCGCAAGGCCGAAATATCCGGTGAATACCAATTGAATGGTTACCGCGTTTTATCGCTCAATCAAGCATTGTCTGATGGGGTGTCTAAGGTAGTCATTTCATCACTCGCTTTCAAAGAGGAAATTACCAAGAATATTGTTGAGCAGTCGATGGCAATTAACTCTGATCCTATTGAAATATTGAGCTTGTAATGCGTATTGCTATCATCTCAAAAGCATCAAAACTGGGCGGCGGTGGTAGTCTAGTTGCATCAAAATTAGCCAAATTACTGAGATCTGAAGGTCATTTTTGTCATCATTTCAGAAGAGATAAAGAATTTGGCTACGCAGAAAACGAAAGCAGTATTTATGGTGAATCAGAAAATACCGTCAAGTGGCTAAATCACCGCACCAGAAAGTTAGGGTTACAAGAACTTGTTCCTTGGGAGTACTTCCATTTGAAATCGGAAATCCTGAGATTAAAAATTGATCTTGTGCATATTCATGACACAACAACTGCAATTTCACCATACACTGTTGGTGCTTTGTCTGAATATGTGCCCGTAGTTTGGACGTTACACGATTTCTCTCCATTTACTGGAGGCTGCGTTTACCCAATGGGTTGTGAAAAGTTCAAAATGCAATGTGGGAAGTGTCCACAAGGTGATCGCTGGCCTCTCAAAGGGGGTTTTGATTTCACCAGAGCCAATCGAAAACTGAAGAAGTGGATACTAAAAAAGCCAGTAAACTTTATCTCTCCCTCCCGCTTTCTTATGGAAGAAGCAATATCAGCGGGGATCAAACAAGAAAGCATAAGTGTTATTCCAAACAGCGTAGATACTGATGTTTTTCATCCGATCGACAAAGATTCTGCAAAACGAGATTTGGCTTTGGAACAAGGAAAATTCACCATATTACTGCTAGCATTTGAGGTTAACAGTCCATTTAAAGGAGTGGATGATGCACTTAATGTGTTGAATTCTTTAAACGGGAAATTTCAAGTTTTGGTGGTAGGTCGAATTAAAGATTCACAGAAATCCTATTTTGAAAACATCCCTTGCGTGTTTACTGGATTTGTAGATTCTGCCGAGAAGCTAAATGTTTGCTATAACGCTGCCGATATCTTTATTAATTGTAGTAAGGCTGACAATTTGCCGCTAGTCGTTTTGGAATCATTGGCGGCGGGCACACCTGTATATGGATATGCTACCGGTGGTATTCCTGAAATGGTTGAAAACGGTAAAACCGGTGAATTGGTTACAACGGGAGATTGGCAGTCTTTGGTAAGAAAGGTGACAGAAATATTAACCAAATCAACAAGTAAATTGTCTCATGCATGTCGAGAAAGTGTGTTAGATAAATTCTCTGACAACTTGTTCATTAACAAAACAGTCGTCCATTACCGACGACTTACAGAAAGAACTTCTGATGGTTAACAGTAAAAACCGGTTTAAAAAAATCAATCTAATATGTTATGTGAATTTGAAAACTCAAAGCACTTTGGGAATTAAGAATAAGGTCTGCGGTCAATCCCGAGCCTTTAGTCTGCATAATTGTCTTGCCTGCTTAATATGCCTAGATGGGTCGACATTAGTTGCATTAACTTTTTCAAATGGAAAGTTAATTAATAAAAAGACGTTAAAAGAACAAGTTCCTGTAGGCGAGTTTTTTCAACATCTATCTGGTTCGCTCCTATCTCAAACCCCTGATGACGCATATTACGTCCGATTCACACCCATGGTTAACTCTACATTAGTAGATTTTGTTGCAAGCTTAGAAAAACCGAATAAATGCGTATTCTTGGAAGTACCAACTATTCCTTATGAGAAAGAGTTATCAGCAAGGGTGCTCAAATTAGACAATTTATACAAACAAAACCTCAAGGGAAATGTTTGCGCGTATTTTAGCCCAACTAAGCCTCAAAGTATGGATACATACCTTGGCGCCCCTTTGTACAGAATTCATAATGGCGTCGATCCACTAGATATTTCATTGACCCAAGATAAACGGTCACGTGATCGTTTTAGCATGATCGGAGTAGGCTGGTTATCCAATTGGCACGGCTTTGATCGAGTTATTAGTGCAATTGCCTCGCAAAAATATTTAGCAGATGGAGTAAAAGCTGAGCTTAATATAGTTGGTACTGGGGGAGCTTATAATAAGCTCGTTGATCTTTGTGATAAATTGGATGTTAACGAACATGTGTTCTTTCACGGTAGCCTAACAGGTAAAAAGCTTGATGAAATTTATAATCAATGTCATTTGGCAGTAGGGTCTTTGGCCCTGTATCGCTTAAATCTGAACTACGCAGAAACATTAAAGAATAGAGAATATCTGACTAGAGGAATGCCGATTCTTATTGGTCACAAAGATTCTTTATTGGACTATGATTTTAAAGGTGTTTTTTGCATAGAAAATAACGAAACAGAGATTGATTTATCAAGTGTTTGGCAAGGTGTTAGAGGCTTTCAAGAAAAAAACTACTATGCCGATAACAGAAAATTGGCGATTGAGTCATTTTCGTGGGAGCGTCTCGTTAAAGAGCCGTTGGCGATAATGAATGGTTAAGTAGTTTTTGGAGAGATAAATGCCTGGAATATTTGGATACGTCAAACGCCATCCCTCTGACGCCGAAGTACAAGAGATGGCAGCAGAATTGAATCACAAGGACAGATTTATACTAGATGAGCATGTTTCCGATAACTTTGTTCAATTCTCACACATTCACCTTCCAAACTTCAAAACGCATCGGGACATTTTTTTTAAAGCTGGAGTATATATATGTATCGAGGGTGAGCAATACGACTATCCGAGTTCGGTGTTTGAAGAATTGTTGTACCATTGGTACGAAAGTGGTCAATTAGATGCGCGATTAAGTGAATTGGATGGTTACTTTAATGCAATGCTCTATGATTCGACTATCGAAAAATTATTTCTGATTTCCGATAGATATGGCATGAGGTTGTTGTACGTATACAACAAGGATGGTCGCTTGGCATGGAGCTCAGAAGTAAAAGGCTTACTTGCCCTGAGTTTTATTGGAAGAAATCTAGATAAATTGGCTTACGAATCGTTTCAGGAGCTTGGGTATATAATTGGTGATAGAACTTGGTTCACAGACATTAAACTTATAGAACCTGCAACAATATTGGAGTGTGATCTACGATCAATGACTTTTGATAGTAGACAATATTGGGGATGGCATCAAATTAAGCCCACCAGTATGTCTTTTTGCGATGCTGTGGATGAGTTCGGTCATCACTTTTTAAAAGCGATTGAAAAACGATTCGAACCATCCGATAAAATGGGTATCGCATTAAGCGGTGGATTAGACAGCAGAGCAATTTTCGCGGCAGTCCAACAGTTGTATCCCGAGTACACTGGACAGACATTCACTTTTGGGGTAGAGGGATGTGATGATATAGAAATAGCGAAATTGGTAGCGAAAAGAACTAGCTGGAATCATCGAATATATAATTTTTCCGAATTTGACTGGTTTGAACCAAGAATGTCCAAAGTCAACGACTCTGATGGGATGCTCGATATGATGCATATGCATGGTAGCGAGTTTTTGGAGGACATTAGCACCTACGTAAATGTAAACATGAATGGTTATGCCGCTGACGTAATATGTGGTGGAGGTTGGTTAGAATTCCTTCCTGCAGATAAGGCAGCAAGTAAGAAAAATTTGCAGAATATTTATGGCAAGTTTGCTGAATTACTTGAATACAATGTTGAATATTACAAAATAGAAAAGTGTGAACCACACCTTTTGATTAATAAGGTCAGAAAGTTCACCAATATGGGCACCATTTGTGGATTAACTCACGTCGAACAGAGAAAACCATTTTTTGACAACAAAATTATTGAATTGATGTACTCATTACCGGATGAATTCAGGATGGGTAACAAGTTGTATTCGGCAATGTTACTTAAGTTTTTCCCTAATTATTTTGAAGACATTCCGTGGCAGAAAACACGTCTAACACTGAAGGGTGACAAGAGTCCGCTAATCAACAGTAAAAATGTCATTCGCAGTTATATAAATTACGCAGGAGCAATTAGGAGGCCTGATATTCTTACAAGACTTCAAAACCTACTAAATTTTGAGGGCTCTGAAAGTGGCAAAGTTGACGGAATCGATGCTACTGAGACATATCTGAATCCTCATTTAAACTCTATCAAGAAAAATTATATTACCAATATATTTCGGGTAGCGACGACCGAATGTTATTTAAGAATGATATCTGAAAACAGGTAATTAAAGTCATTAGTTTCCAGATTTTGAGGGAAAGATAATTACAATGAAAAAAGTATTGATATACGGAAAATCTAATAAAGCACTGAAAGAATTGCCGGCCATTTTACTTAAGTATGAAGTCGTTGGCTTTGTCGTTAGCAGTTCTGGAGACTTTGGCGAAAATATCTTGGGGCTGCCAACCTACCATTATAAAATCATAAATTCGCTAACTTTTGATATGGTGATTATATGCAGCATGTTCGCAGATCAAATTGCTTCTAATTTGAAAGAAATAGGTGTGAAAAACTTTGTCAATTCCAAAGATTTGGAAGAAATTCAATCTTTTTCAACCGCATTTGAAAACCAAAGAACTCAGCTTAGACATCAAGCGAGAAGTAACGAAAATAAGAAAATTCCACTTGTAGCTTTAGAATACAAGCACATCGCAAATTGCATTCTGTTGACAGATCGTGATGAATTAATTAGAAAATTACCGAAAAACGGGTTTGCAGCAGAGTTAGGTGTTGCAAATGGAGACTTTACAGAAAGTATTTTGCGCAACAATAATCCTTCATCCCTTCACCTCGTAGATATTTGGGAATCGGAAAGGTACAACGAATCCCTGTTCAACAATGTTATTGATAAATTTACTCAAGAAATTAATAAAGGAAAAGTAAAAATTCACCGAGAATTTTCTGAAATAGCTGCTACAAAATTTCCCGATAATTTTTTTGACTGGGTATATATTGATACGACTCATAGTTATGAGCAGACTAAGCTGGAGTTAGAGCTATACTCACAGAAAATTAAACCAGATGGCATTATTGCTGGCCACGACTACATATTAGGAAATTGGGTCGACGATTATAGATATGGTGTGATAGAAGCTGTCCACGAATTCTGTAAAAATTATAATTATAGAATTAAATACCTAACAATGGATTTGAGCGAATTCCAAAGTTTTGCAATAGAAAAAATATAAAAATGATCCGTGAACGATAGATAGTCAATTAAGATAAAATATTAAACAACATAAACGCTAGCATGATATAGAAGTTGATTATAGCCTATTTAATAATATATCTTCCAAGCACTCAACAACCAGTTCTTGTTCCGGAGTCGTCAAACCAATCCATAAAGGTAAGCGTATTAGTTGACTGGCGTTCAGATCAGTTTCTTGCATGGAGCCAACCACACGCCCGTATTTCTTTCCAGCAGGAGAGGAATGCAACGGAACGTAGTGAAATACTGTGGCGATATTTCGCTCCTTGAGTTTAGAAATTACCCTTTTTCTATCGATATGTTTTGGAAGTACGATATAGTAAATATGAGCATTGTGCTCACAATCTTGAGGAATCGTAGGTCTTTTTAACAAGCTTGTATCTTCTAACGTCTTCAAACTTGTGTGATAGAAATCCCACATTTTCAATCTTGCTGCATTTATCGAATTTGCATCTTCAAACTGTGCCCATAGAAAAGCTGCGTTAAGTTCTCCAGGCAAAAATGATGATCCTGGCTCCTGCCAAGTGTACTTATCTACCTCACCTCTAAAGAATTGACTTCTGTCCGTCCCTTTCTCTCTTATTATTTCTGCTCTGCGGCTGTGTTCTTCATTGTTAACTAGCAAAGCGCCACCTTCACCACAAATTAAGTTCTTTGTTTCATGAAAACTGTAAGCGCCAATATCACCTATCGAACCAAGTGCCCTACTTTTGTATTTACTCATAATACCTTGAGCTGCATCTTCCACGACAGCTATACCGTGTGATTCTGCTATGCTCATTATCGTATCCATTTCGCAAGCTACACCAGCGTAGTGTACAGGCACTATTGCTTTAGTCTTGGCGGTAATTGCCTTTTCAATGAGTTTTTCATCAATATTGAGTGTATCTTCTCTAACATCAACAAAAACAGGTTTGGCTCCTCGTATAACGAATGCATTAGCCGTGGAGACAAATGTAAAAGAAGGCATTATAACCTCGTCACCAGGTTGTATATCGAGCAATATAGCTGCCATTTCTAGTGCTGCTGTGCATGAGTGAGTGAGAAGAGCTTTTTTTGTTTTGGTGTTGTTCTCCAACCATATGTGACACTTATCAGTATACGGTCCATCACCTGCCAGCCTGCTGTTAATATGACTCTCAGCTATGTAGGATAACTCTTTTCCTGTCATATGGGGTTTGTTGAAAGCAATCATCACTCTGTCAAAACCGCAATACCAAAACCACTTCTTCCATAATCATTACCGTTATAAAGCATATACTTGGCCCCTTTATGAACAAAAACGAAAGGATATTCAACCATATCGGCATCCCAGCCACAATCTGAAGGGCTGAGAACTGAAGATGGTTCTCTGACCCAATTTTTTGCATCATTAGATTCTGCATAGCCAATTCTATAAGTAGAATTTACGCTTCGGTAAGAAAACCACATTTTCCATGTATCATTTTCGTATAAAACTGATGGCCTAGAAATCGCTATTTCATTTTCATTTAGGTAGTCAATAGCTACTAATCCTTTTCTGTTCCAAACAATACCATCTTCTGATTCTGCGTACTTTATATGGTAACGGTGCTCTGGTCGCTCGTTATTAAAACGCCACTCAGTGCACGATAAATACCACATGTGCCAAATGTTGTTCATCGGGATTACGCAACAACTTGCACAAAAATGCGGTTCGTGGGCACTCCTGTCTACTATGGGTCCCTCAGCATAACGTGAAAATTTATTCGAATTACTCCTAATTGCGAGTCCAATTGAATTTCTAAAAGGTACTGTTTGTCCCAAATTCCAACCAATGTAGTATAAATAGTTTTTTTCACCTTCTTTTGTCAACCAGCTTGCCATAGCGCCACTGTCATCAAATGCTCCAAGCTTGCCAGGGGACAATACTGGTTCTTGCGAAATTGAAAGAACTTTTAGAGGGTCTGTAATATCAATAGTAAGAAAATTGGTAAAGCTCCTGTCTTCCTTGTCTCTGGAACTAAAATAGATTTTGTAAATATCTTTTCCCAAGTACTCTGCAGTTGGAACAGAGGCATGCGAATAAAGATGGTTATTTGGTGTCTCCGTATTGTATATTCGTCCTAGTTTTTGCCAGTTTTGTGTAGACATTATATTTTTTTCATGGCTGAACTTTTAACGGTTGAAGGATTGGTTCTGGTACCTTTATATACGCTCTCAGGCTCGCTATTTGATAGCAAAAGGGTGCCAGCACCCAATATGCTTCTGTCACCTACTTTTATATGGTCTCGCAAAGTTGCATTAACACCAATAAAGCATTGCTCTCCAATCGTCACGCCGCCAGATACGACAATTTGTGAAGCCAAAAAACAATGACTTTCGATTGTGGAGTGATGGCCGATGTGATTTCCGCTCCACAATGTAACGTTATCTTTGATGGTGACGAAAGGCTGAATTGTGTTGTCTTCTAATATAAAGCAATTCTTGCCTATTTTTCCGTCATTTAACACTGTTGCGTGTGAACTAATATAACTAACCAGTTCATATCCTTTATCTATAGCTTCATCGAATTTTTGCCGTCTGATAAGATTCATTTTCGCATAACTGAGTGCTATGAAAAGAGCATAATCTTTTGGAGGATATATCTTTTCTAATTCTTCAAACGCAACTACAGGTAGCCCGCAGAAAATTTCTGCATCTATATAATCTGCATCAACGGTAAATGCGACAATTTCATACTCTGAATCATTTGTAAAATAATAATGTGCCAGTTGAGCTATGTCTCCTGATCCAAAAACAACAAGCTTCTTAGTCATATAGTTTCCTCACGATAATTGTGAATTCGAATAGATCATAGTCGTGCAACAAAGCTACGTTGCGAGAAAAACGTTTTTTACAATAGTCAAATAGCTGTAGTGGATCCGCGTAGTAGAGGTAACTCTTCATTCTGGGGTTGTCCGAATATTTAGTTAAGCAATTAAATGAAAAGCCGCACTTACTAAAGTTGTTCATATTCTCAAGTGTTTCAGTGATATATTCATGCCATTCGCACTCAATAGTATTTTGTCTAACATTGAATATTCCACTAGCGATGGAATAGTCGGTCTCCTGATCTAGTTTATTTCCCAATTTAAAATTTGCAGATGAGGTGTTTCCAACATGTTGTTTAGCACTAGATATCATTTGACTAGATAGGTCATAGCCTTCATAAGAAAAATCGTTTTTTACTTTACTCAAATAGTTGAATAATGCACCATAACCACATCCCAAATCTGCTACAGAAAACCCCTCAGTCCTAATAACTTTAACTAATTGAGCGAAACGAATTTCTTGACTATCTTCACTGTTCCAGTCGACACCCATCGGTGTAGCACCGTAGGTTAGTATCTTTTCATCGTAGTACTGTTCTATATCTTGCAACAATCTCTTAGACATTCTGCATTCCCTGACTAATAGAAGCTAGCTTGGCTAAACGATTAGTTAAATACATTTGGACTTTATCCATAAACCTTCCCCCCAAGCCGGAAACGTTCCATTTTTGTCGTACAGTTCATGATAGATAGTAAAGAATCTACAAAATCCCGCTTCCAAAAGTCGTTGTTCAATTTCGTACTCTAGCGGGCATCCATCATAATTCTCTATTAAGTTCACTTCACATATTATGGCTTTTACGTCCGAAAGTAATTCTTTTGCACCTTTTAAAGCCAGAAGCTCAGCACCTTGAATATCTAAGCATAGTAAAATACTCTCGCTTTGAAATTCAGTGTTTCGGAATATATTATCAAGAGTGTTGGTGGAGACCTGAATACATTCATTTGATGCGAAGACGGGGACAATTTCCCCTAACTTTTTCAAAGGAAGTAAACTTGCAGACTCAACGCTTCCTTTTTCTGTTCTGTGTACAAAAAATTTAGTTGTACCCACCTTGTCACTTACGGCCTGATTTATTACTTTTACCATTTTGCTTTGTTGGAATCTTGCACTTAGTTTTTCTGCAAGGGGAGGGTTAGCTTCGACAAGGAAAATCTCTCCAAACCCAAATTTCTCATAAAAAGGGACTTCCTCTCCTTTATGTGCTCCGATGTGAATTACTGATTTAAGCTTTGATTGCCCAAAACTATTGGGTACCGCAAGCGTAAGTTTTTCCAACAAAATTGTTATTGCTTGAGAGTGATCGTCAGGGAGGGTAATGCTTTGCATTTTTGTCACACTCCTATTGGTTTATTCTTAACAACATGAGGTTCATCTGAATCAATAATTATAGGCATCACTATCCATCGACCAGTCGGTTCGTTCCAATTTAAAGACTTTTCAATATCTATTGGCGCTACCCCATGTTTTACTCCTGGAGATAACACAATTAAGTCACCTACTTGAGTCAAGCTATCTAGGTATATCTTGCCAATTTTCGAATGGTTTACATAAAGTCCCCCCGAGCCAAAGTCTTTTCCAGGCTCAGAAGCTTGTATTATTGTTTGGATCTGGGCAAATGGACTAACAGGATCTATATGTTCTTGTTGTCCACCTCCACCGCTTGGATATTGGTGAACTAAAACTCGGCAAATAGGCCCAGAGGAGGGAATGTTTGACAGAAAAACTTCTGCTGTTTCATAACCGCATAGGCGCACTTTTAATTCAAATATGGGCAAAAATGTATCGAATATTTTTAGGTTAGTATTCCATGGATGGAAGTAATGGGCATGTTGTATTGACTTGACATACGCATCTGGATAATTGTGATGGATTCGATGATAATCGGGGCAATTATCTAAGCAGGGATGCCAAGAAGGTTCTGTTTCTCTAGCTGTATTCATACATTGCAACCGAATAGATTGAATTGTTGAGACATCGAACATTTCACGGACAATGTATATGTTTTCATCAATGTTATCTAAAAAGTCTTGTGTATGTGTTGCCTCATAGAACTCGATAGCATTGACAATGTGAATATTGATTCCCATTCTATACCTTTTGCTTATTTTTTAAATATTCTATGTGACTTGGTAAATAATTTTTTGTCTCTTTGCCACAGTTAAACAACATATCTAATATACTAATATTGGGAGTGTAGTCACCCCATAATTGCTGATAAGAATCGTAATTTAAGTAGCTGAACCATGTTAATTTAACATTTGCAGATTTGAATGATTGCTCATCAATATACGACTTCGCAGCGGGACCAGAAACATAGTGATTCGCCCCGCACTGTTTGCACAGATCGACTAACCTTTCGGTTCTTCCGTCAACAAGATTATAGTCCATGGACCTAGTTATAATCGTCTTAAAATCCAAAAAATTGCTGATGAGTGTAATTAGTCGATAATTCAAATCGGAAAGAAGATTAAACGATTCCTTCAAATAAACTGGCTCAATTAACGTAATTATCTCTTCAAAATATGTTGCTCGTTTATAATTCAGTACAATTGTATTGAAGTGTTTAGTTTGCCATGAGTTTCCATCTATTTCGGTATTCATAATTGGTTGGTCATAGCGCCCTTTTACTCTCACTGGTACTGAAAGCCAAAGTTCTCCGACATTGGTCTTTATCTTGTTTCTATTGCGCCAGTCTCTTTTTGTGTACTGCATATCATCGTACAAGATGAATTCGTCGACGGAGCCGATTAGATCAAAATATCCTCTCCATGGGATGTAGTTCGATTGAGATATGGCTACTTTTTTCATTTTATGCCTATAGAATCCAACGAGATAGAGAACGTTTTAAACTAACCTCTGTGAAATGTTGTCTGATATTTTTCATATTCCTTCGTTTCTCACTTTCGCAAAGAGGGCGGGTGTTTAACTCTTCAATATCGAAAACACCAATATCAAAGTCTGAAAAATATTGGATCAAATTAGATTTGTTATTAATGAACACTTTTTTACCTAGTCCCAATAAATACAAAATATTCCCGAAACTTTGCTGCCTTGGCGCATTGAAAATAGCGATATCTATTGTAGATAAAAAAGTGACATATTTTTCGAAAGGCATATATGTTTCTAGTGCTGAGAATTTGCCAGCAAAGATTTCTTTTCCCAATTTCTTGATTTTAGAAGCGTACTCTTTGTTTCCGTATGATAGTGGACTGAATATACGCACGTTCATCAAATCCATGAGTTTCAACTTATTAAAAATGGCACTGTGTCCATTGGTTTCGCCAGCAGAATTTCCCACTAGTATATTGATGTTTTCGCTTTTATGCTCCTCAACGGGATAATCGTAGAAAACATTGCTTAGGTAACAAATACTATTTACATGCAATCCTCTAGCGGCATATTCCTTTCTAACGTATTCAACATCTCTTTTATTGGCGGTAACTAAGTGTTTGATATGTTGAATTACAAAATGTCTGTTTCGGGTCTGTTTTTCAGGGAAATAAAAGTCTGCACCCCACAAGATCCAGTAACACTTATCCATCAATGCAGGTCTACTTACCAACAAAGTGTCAACTTTGTCCCGCCAAAGTCCGTGAAGTACTATTTTCTTACTTTTATCCATGTATTCATTTAACAGAGAAAAGTCCTCATCGGTATGCAGAAACTCTGGGTTATGCTTTTTCTCCAATCCATATAGATATTTTTCACTAGTTATAAATGCAAATTTGTGACCATCGAGGCAAAAATTATTGGTAATGAATTCGATAAACGAAGGTATGAATTTTTCAACTGTCATTATATGAAGAATCATTATTTTTGCCCAAATAGCTTCATGTTCTGACTAATTATTTCAATTTGATTTATCGATCGAACCGCAGAATTCTCGTTCATCAAAAATACCGTTTATTTCATTTTCAAAACTTGTCATTATTTCTTTTATCGCTTCTTGAGGCATTAACTTAAATATATATAGTTCTTGCAAGTTGCAATCCTTGATTACTTCGCCCCTTGCCCCACCATTACTCAATATATTTTTATAATCGAAGTTTTTGTAAGGAATTGTTGAGTAGTAAGGATATTTCATTAATGATTTGGGGATGCTTTGTGGGAAATTGTACTTAACCAGCAATTCTTCGCCATCAATGTAGGTAGATTCATCAAATTTAAGGCGCGGAAATATTATACATGGCGTTGTTTGTTCTATGCATGCTCTAATAGCAACACTTGAGTAGGATAGGGCGTTATGAGAAATGTCACTCTTGGATTTGACTAAAAAAGACACGTCTGCGGTGTCCGAGGTTTTGTTTTCTGATAGATCCGGGTATTCATCAGTTATGAGTAACGTATTGTTCTTACCAAAGTGGTTAGTATCTAGGGTAACTTGACTGCCGATTAAAACTTTGATGACAAAATCAAATTTCTTGCTCTCAACTTCATTTATGTAACTAGTGATTCGAACTTCAGTGAACCAATTAAATACGTTTTCAATCAACCACTCAGAGCACTTTGCAAATTGCATTGAATTTGTAATTATCAGCAAACTTTTGTATTTAACATAATTCTGCAACATAAGTTGTTGTCTGTTGTGATCCTGAAAATTCGAGTTGTCAAAATAATCTTGCTGTTCAGTGAGCTTCATATGAATTTCAGAGAGTGTAACTCGCCAAAGGTCAATACAAGCCAATATGCTATCGCTAGCGCTGGTATCTCCCCGCCCGTTGACTGCTAATTTCAAAAGTAATGCATTTGCGTAGTTTATAGTTCCGTATAGATAGTAAAATAACAGGGATTTGCCCGATTTATATGACGTGAATAACAATTCTTTTTGAAAAATTATTTTTTTATGAACATCCTCCAAAGTGCTAACTTTTTCGTCAAACGCGTCCATAAGAATTTGGATCTCAGCAATCAATTTTGAATGCGAAAATTGCTGTTCAAAAGAAGCCTCGTATGACTTAGCGCTACTTGGACTATACGCGGCTGTTTTAACAGCCAAGATAGCGTTCAATTTTTGCTTCTTGTCATTGAGCAATAGTAAATCAGATAACTTCAGCGGAATGGCTCCATAAATTTTAGCGCCGTCACTACAGTTGTAAAATATCTGTTCCTTTGACTTGACTCCAATAACTTGTTCTATCATCTGTTTCGAAACTTTGAATTCATGTTTAGTATTTACAGACTTACGGAAATTCCCTGGTACTACTATTGAAGTATTGTTTTTTTCAGAATAATCGTATGCTTCTTCGCCACCTTCGTTGTAATACGCTGAATTTTTTGAATGATGGTGTTTGACATCGATGAATCCAAGATCTACACCCAACAGATAGATAGATTGAAAGCCAAGAACAGTAAACAAATTACACGTGAAATTACTTACAGTCGGAAATGCGTGTTGTAGCGACTCAAATTGCGATTCTCCCAATACATTGAGCGCCGAAACAGTGGACGATTCTCCTTCTTTAAATGCAATATAAACGTCTTTGTATAAGGTGCAAGTATCTGGATGAATTCCATTGCAGGAAAGTAGACTAATTTTCTTTAGATAGTCAAGATCACCGATCAATGATGGCCAATCGAATGTAGTGCGATTTTGCTCTATTTCAGCATGAAAATCTGGAGTGATGCCATTCTTAAATAACGCTTGAAGGGCTGTTCCGCAACTAACAATAATTGCTTTTTCTTGCCACTCCTTGATCGTTTCCATGGAATGATCAATGGATGGACCATTGCCAATAATAAATACAGGTACCTCTTTGGCTTCATATTGGAGATAGCTTGCTGGATTCTTCGACAATAGCGGGTAACCTCTTTTCAAACATTCTTTTGTATGCGCAATACCATAATAAGCGTGATCAAAATACTCCCCCATTGAAATTACAACCTGCAACTGTTCTCGCAATTGGGCAATGGCATTATTCAACGACGAATTATAATAACTCTGATAGAAGTAGGTATTGTTAAGAATGTAAGGCCCAATGCTATGGAACTGGTTTAATAGATCCCTGAACAAGTTCGTGCCGTCATCACCAATGTTGAGATATATTCGTGAATCAGAACGTTCTATTTTAGTAAATATTGCTAGCCAATCTATGGCAAACAATGACGCATAAAAAAAGTCTCGATTGGGTTCACAGATAAACAGTTTTTCGACAGTGTGATCATTTAAAAGCTTTTCCAACTGGTAACCACTGCCTAGGCCAAACATAATTATTGAAGCTACCGTTTCGGGTAATTCTGCTATTTCATCTTCTGCCTCTTTGAGCAACTCTTCGGTTTGCTTGACAAATTTGTAGTGAATGTAATGGGCCAATTTAGTTCCATTGTAACCCAGAATCAATCCATCCTTGTGGGGTTGCGAATTGAAGCTTTTGAAATTTAAGTTACATTCAGCTTTTGGCGAGTCACCATACCAACTACACAAGTTGTCTTTCTTTAAGATATTGACTTCGCTTTGTTTGTTTAGAATAGGAAGCCAATATTTGGTTTTGTAGTCTTTAAATTGATTATAAATATCTGGGAAATAGGACTTAAAGGCTTTTAGATTCTTTTTAAAAAGTGGTGCTTCTTCAGAAATACCAGTGTGTTTCGATAGGTCGATATCTTTAGTCCAATAAGGAACATATTCCTCATATTTAAAATCTGACTTTATATTAAAACCGTTTTCTGAAACGCTTTGCCAACTTCTTTTACTTAACTCCATTTCCAACGAATCAAACACCGGATGGTTGTAGTGTTTATACAAATGGAAGCGCGAAAACCCAAAATGGTTAGACAATTCCTTGATATCACTGATTAGATCTCTACCGTCTTTTTCTATTTGCAAAAATATAGCGGTTTCATTTACTTTGGCTAACTTAAAAATTTCTTCCCAATCTGCAGCTAATGCAGAGCATTGAAAATATTCTGCTTGTGGCTCGTATAATATCAGAGAGTTTATTTTATACTTGCTTAATAGATGTTTGATGTGCAGGCCTAAGCCACAACCTAACATCACCACACATTCAATTTGCTTAGGTAACGGCTTTTGATGTTGCCTAATTTTAAACGAATCTAAATGAGTAAAATCATTACTGTCATTCTGTGTCACAGTTTCGTTTTGGCAAGAGTGATTTCGCGTCGTATCAACCTCTATACAACTAGTCGAAATGCGACCGACCTGCTGTTTTATCTCGTCCTCCGGATGAAATCCATAAAGTACTCTACCTTGCCCATAATCAACGATGTTTATTTCACCAAACTTATTGCTAAATAAAGAGTGGCTCTTGAGATTGGTATTTTCGATTAATGGAATAATTGACGGAATATTCCGACGGAATACGTTCAAATTTTTTCTTTGCGTTTCAACAATATGTATAGCGAGTTTTTGATCAAGAGCGGATTGTTTATCTTCATCCTCATGCAAGTGTAAGCGTATATTTTTAAGCATTAATCATCGAACCCATTTTTATTAGACTGTACCGCACTTCATTCACTGAGACGTAAAGTTTGAGGTGAAAACATTTATAACACAGTGACTCTAGGCTTAAGGATAAAAATGCTAGCATATTTCATTCCTCTTTTAATGATTGAGCAGCGAAAAGCGAGACTTTTTTATATTTTTGGTCTGCTTAGTCTAGAAGGTATAAAAACTTCTCACCAAGTTGCTTACAATTTCATCAGTTATTGCTATACTTTCAACAGCTTTGAGAGGGCAGTATATGATCGAACTAAATACAAGTAACAACGCTTCTTTGTTGCAACAGTTGCAGCAAAAGCAAGAAAACCTATTTGAAAAGCTTTCATCGGGACGCCGAGTTAACAGTGCTTCAGACGACTCTGCTGCTCAGCAGATTATTGATCGTCTCACAACGCAGGTGGAAGGTAATCGTCAAGCTATCTCCAATGCGTATGATGGAGTCTCTCTAGCGCAAGTAGCGGATAGTGGTTTGTCTGGTATCAATGAAGATGTGAATCGGATCAGGGAATTATCTGTTCAGGCTGGAAATGGTTTGCTTTCAGATTCAGATAGAAATGCGTTGCAATCAGAAATTAGCCAACTCCAAGAAAATATTACTCAAACCATCGAGCAAACGACCTTTGGTGGGCAAGCTTTGTTGTCGCAAGAAGGTTCGATCAATTTTCAAGTCGGAGCTAACCCAGATCAACAAATTGGCGTTAATACGCAAGATATCGCTGCACAACTAGAAGGCGTGCTCAATGTTGATGTAACAAGCGCAGACGGTGCCAGAGAGGCTCTAGAAGCTGCTGATGAAGCACTAGAAATTGTGGGTAGCGAACGAGCAGAGTTAGGGGCGACGCAAAATCAGTTTGAAAGTGCTGCTCGCAATCTTACCCAATCCGATTCAAACCTGAGTGCAGCGCGCAGCCGCTTGCAAGATACAGATTTTGCTCAGGCAACAGCAGATAGTGCAGCAGCCAATGTGCAAAGCCAAGCGGCGTTGACTGTGCAAGCACAAGCCAATCAGCAGCAAGGTCAAGTCTTAGCTTTGCTGAGTTAATGATTTTACTAAATGAATTCAAAGAGCAGTTTCTAAACTGCTCTTTTTTTGCCCAAAATTCAGTGAAATACACATTTTATTTGGATAAATTATTATTCTTTATTGCTATCCGGCAACGAATGATTAAAATCTAGTGCTGCCAATTATCACAAATTTGTCACAATAATAATTTTAATAATCCGGGGAATGAATGAGCAATATATTGATTATCAGCGAGCAAACAGCGCGCGCGCATAATCTGAAGACTATTTTATCATTCATTGGCGAAGAGTGTGTCGCTGTCTCTTTCTCTGAATCTATGGTTTCCCTTAAGACTCAGGGTGTTTTTGATGCTGTTCTTATTGATGGTGATGTTGCAGAGTTAGTTGATGATGTGGTAAGCAAATTTCCCCAGAATCCCTTTGTTGTAGTGGGTTCGTCCATGCCACTCAATGAAGAAAGGCCCAACATCGTGGGGCACCTTGTTGAACCTGTAACTTATCCGGTGTTAACACAAATGTTACATCGGTGCCAAGAGTACCTACGACTCCGTCCAAATACCAAAATTTCGGGTGCTAGTAAAACACGTTTATTCAGAAGCCTTGTCGGCAAGAGTGAGCAAATCCAATCGGTAAGACACCTAATCGAGCAGGTCGCTCAGTCTGAAGCCAATGTTCTGGTCTTAGGAGAATCTGGCACAGGGAAAGAAGTCATCGCCAGAAATGTGCACTTCTTATCCAACCGTAAAGATGGCCCTTTTGTCCCCGTAAATTGTGGGGCAATTCCAGGCGAGTTGTTAGAAAGTGAACTTTTTGGTCATGAAAAGGGGTCATTTACCGGCGCCGTCAATAGTCGAAAAGGGCGTTTTGAGCTAGCCGAAGGTGGCACTCTATTTCTAGACGAAATAGGCGACATGCCTCTTCAAATGCAAGTAAAACTGCTTCGCGTGCTACAAGAACGACTCTATGAGAGAGTGGGTGGCGTCAAGCCAATAAAATGTGATGTTAGAATCATTGCTGCTACTCATCGCGAATTAGAAAACATGATAGCCGATGGGAAGTTTCGAGAAGACTTGTACTATCGACTCAATGTTTTTCCAATTGAAAGCCCAGCGCTCAGAGAACGAAAAGAAGATATTCCTTTGCTGTTACAGGAACTTATCGCTCGCTTAGAAAGAGAAAGTGAGCAATCGCTTAAGTTTACTGAAAGCGCTATTAATTCGTTGGTCGAGCATCAATGGCCCGGAAATGTCAGGGAATTATCAAACTTGGTGGAAAGATTGATGATACTTTTCCCCAATCAAGTTATTGACGTCCCAGATTTGCCAATCAAATATCAATATACCGACGGCGACTCCTTCAAACCTGACTATCCAGAAGCGTTATTAGAAAGAGAAGCGTTGTTATCCTTATATGGCGAGAGCCCCGCAGATTTAAACGGTCAAGCAATGTCTCAGCCCTTAGAAAAAAATTCAGTGCCAAGTCCACTGACCTCGGATGGTATGAATTTAAAAGAATATCTATCAGAGCTTGAGATTAGTCTAATCAATCAAGCTCTTGAACAACAAGAGGGCGTGGTTGCCAGAGCTGCTGAAGCGCTTGGAATGAGGCGCACCACGCTAGTTGAAAAAATGCGTAAATACGGAATCGTTAAAGACTAAGTTTCTGTCCTTTATTGTTCAAAAATCACCCACAGTCATTTTGTTGACAGCCCTTATTTTCTCTACATCGCCCATTTTTATTGGGAAATTAATTTGGCATGCGATATGCAAACTACCTAGCATAATAATAAGTCACACTTTTTTGACGCGAGGTTTTTATGGCATTGAGCAGTGCAGTGATAGAATCGTTTGACCAATCTAGTCAGTCATTAGTTATAGACAGTTTAACTCAACCGAATCGCACAGCCCATCAACGAATCTCTGAAGAAGAGGTGGCGAAACTTCAACATCAAGCTTCCCGTTTAGAACATCTTCTACAAGTCATGCCGGCTGGTGTGTTAGTGATTAACGGTAAAGGAGTAGTCAAACAAGCAAATGCTCAAGCAAAAAGTTTGCTGGGAGAGCCGTTAGAAGGACAGCAATGGAGAGCAATTATTGCGCGATCGTTCAAACCTCAAGCTGATGATGGGCATGAGGTATCCTTAATAGATGGCCGCAAAGTCAAATTGTCAATCACACCTCTTATCGAAGAACCGGGTCAATTGATCGTGCTTACAGACTTGACGGAAACACGAATTTTACAACAACGCATTAGTCATATGCAGCGGCTATCGTCATTAGGTAAAACGGTCGCTTCAGTCGTTCATCAAATACGAACTCCACTTTCTGCAGCTATGCTTTACGCGGCTAACTTAGCGAATAAAAATATTCCTGATAGTGCCAAGGAAAACTTTAGTCTCAAGTTACAAAAGCGTTTGCAAGAGCTCGAGTCACAAGTGAATGACATGCTACTTTTCGCAAAAAGTGGTGAACAACAAGTTGTGCAAAATATTCGACTTGGTGATTTGCTAGATGAACTTGATAGTTCGTCAGAGAATATGATTACTCAGTCAAATTGCGATTTTGAAATACATTGTGCAGACAGAGATTTAGTCATTTTAGGTAACAGACCAGCTTTGATCGGAGCGCTTCAAAATCTCATTCACAATGGCATCCAAATTCAATCGGATCATCCCCAAATAAAGGTGTCTTGCTCATCTGATCTGCAATACATATACCTTGCGGTGATAGATAAAGGTCCGGGTGTAAACGAAAGAAATAAGCACCGCATATTTGAACCCTTTTTTACATCTAAAAGTCAAGGAACAGGGTTAGGCTTGTCCGTCGTCAGCACCGTTGCTAAATCACATGGCGGCAGTATAACGGTTGAAAATCTGCCAGCGGGAGGGGCGAAGTTTACATTGACCTTGCCTGTTCAACGAATTCACTCATCAGGAGAAAAACAATGAGCCAATCTTCAGTCTTAATTGTGGAAGACGATGCTGGTTTAAGAGAAGCCTTGGTAGACACCTTGTTATTAGGTGGTTACCAAGTGATTGAAGCTAACAGCGCAGAACAAGCCATGGTTAAGCTAGGCAATCAAAAAATAGACCTCGTCGTGAGTGACATTCAAATGGGCGGCATGAATGGTTTGGACTTGTTACGTAGCATTAAGAACAAATTTCCAAAAATGCCGACGTTATTGATGACGGCCTATGCCACCATTGATGACGCTGTTCAGGCAATGAGAGATGGAGCTACAGATTATTTATCTAAGCCTTTCAGTCCTGAAGTGTTGCTAAATTTGGTCAGTAGATATGTTCCCGCTCAAACGGTGGAATCACGAAATCCCATTGCTGAAGATCCGATTAGTCGAAATTTATTAACGCTCGCTAAAAAAGTGTCTGCTTCAGATGCCACTGTCATGGTCTTGGGGCCAAGTGGATCAGGTAAAGAAGTGTTAGCCCGATATATTCACGACCAATCCGCCAGAAAAGAGCAGGATTTTGTCGCAATCAATTGTGCGGCAATCCCAGAAAATATGCTAGAAGCCACCCTGTTTGGTTATGAAAAAGGGGCTTTTACTGGTGCACTACAAGCTTGCCCCGGTAAGTTCGAACAAGCGCAAGGCGGCAGCATATTGCTAGATGAAATCACCGAAATGGACCTTGCACTACAAGCTAAATTGCTTCGAGTTCTACAAGAGAAAGAGGTCGAAAGGCTTGGCGGAAGAAAAACCGTTAGTTTAGACGTGCGAGTCTTGGCAACGAGCAATCGAGATCTGAAACAGGCGGTAGAGAAGGGGGAATTTAGAGAAGATCTATACTACCGCCTCAATGTATTTCCTTTGATGTGGCAGCCATTGGAAAAACGTGTCGGCGATATAATCCCCTTAGCTGAACACCTAGTTGAAAGGCACTGTAAGTCATCAAATAGTAGTGTTCCTAGTTTAACCGCTTCAGCGAGAAGCAAGTTAACCAACCATGCTTGGCCAGGGAATGTTCGTGAGCTTGAAAATGTCATCCAACGAGCATTAATTTTATGCGACGGACAATCAATTGAAGCGAATGACTTAATGATAGAAGTGGAAACTGGTCAGTCTTTAGATTCTGAAAGTGTGCACATAGTTGAAGAAGATGAAAGCAAGTTGGGTAGTGAGTTGCGTCAACAGGAACATCAAATCATTCTTGATACCTTGCAGTCGTGCAATGGCAAAAGAAAAGATGTCGCTGAAAGGTTAGGTATCAGCCCAAGAACACTGAGATACAAATTAGCAAAAATGCGAGAAGTCGGTATCGAACTTCCTGCATAGAAAGATAAAACAACAATAAAAATACATCTTTTTCGGAGAATACTATGGAAATCAAAGCTCAATCCCTTTACCAAGAAATGCAAGCCATGTCAGCTGGTGCAAAAATGGAGATGGGGAACATGGCCGCGCCAATGGACCTCAATAAGTCTGGAACTAACTTTGCAGAGTTATTGGGAGACGCCATAAACACCGTTAATTCCATGCAATTAGATTCGAGACAGAAGCAAATTGATTTTGAAATGGGAGACAAATCGTTGAGTTTAGCAGACGTAATGGTGACCAAAGAGAAGTCAGGCATTGCTTTTGAAGCCACAGTTCAAGTGCGCAACAAAGTGCTAGAAGCATATAAGCAAATCATGAATATGCCGGTATGAACTAAATTGATATCAATTTTAATGATCTTGCATCTAAATATAAGAGGGTAAATTGTGGCAGAAGCAACCAGCACTGAGCTGGCAGTCGCCGGCGGAGAAACTGACTACTCAGATTCATTGGAGCTAGAGCAAAAATCTGGCTTCATGGATACGCTAAATAGCGTTGACGTGATGCGACAAGTAACTATCGTTGTATCATTGGTAATCTGTATTGCGATAGCAATATTCATAATGATTTGGGCCCATGAACCAGAGTATCGTCCACTACCCAAAATGGATACCCAAGAACTCATAGAAACCCTTGATTATCTCGATGCAAATTATCCAGACTATCGCCTGGAAGGCGGAGTTGTCTATGTTTTAGAGTCTGATTACAAAGACGTTAAACTGAGCATGACGCGTCAAGGCTTAAGCTCATCTGCGGTTGATGAAGGTACTGACATCATCATGCAAGACATGGGGTTCGGAGTCAGTCAAAGAGTTGAAAAAGAGCGACTGAAACATGCCAGAGAACAACAAATAGCAAGAACCATTGAAGAAATGAATGGCGTAGCTAGAGCAAAAGTATTGCTAGCGCTACCGAAAGAAAATGTATTTGCACGTAGAGAGAAAAAAGCCAGTGCAACCGTTGTTATTACGTCTGCCCGCAGTTCAGTGATTGCTGGTGAAGAAGTCGATGCCATCGTCGATATTGTCGCATCCGCGGTTCAAGGCATGGAGCCAAATCGCGTAACAGTAACAGATAGCAATGGCCGGTTACTCAATTCAGGTTCTCAAGACACTGCTTCTTCACGGTCTCGAAAAGAATACGAAATGGAAAAGCAACGAGAGACAGCTTATCTGCAAAAAATTGATTCCATTTTAATTCCAGTGTTAGGACTAGGTAATTATACGGCTCAAGCTGATGTGACCATGGACTTTACCGCTGTAGAACAAACTCAACGTAGCTATAACCCGGATCTTCCTGCTGTTAGAAGTGAGATGCTGGTGGAAGAAAATAGCATAGGTGGATCAGCAGGAGGCATACCTGGCGCCCTGACCAATCAACCGCCACTTGATTCTAACATTCCGGAACAAGCAACGGGCAGTAATTCACAAACTACCACTATGCCGGGGAGAACGTCGAAAGAAGAAACCCGCAATTACGAGCTTGACACCACCATTAGTCATACCAAGCAACAAACCGGTGTTATTAAACGCTTAAGTGTTTCTGTTGCAGTGGATTACATTGATGTGACGGCAGAAGACGGGACTGTGACCAATGAGCCTCGTGCACAGCAAGAGCTCTTGAATCTCAGAAGGTTGCTTCAAGGGGGAATTGGTTTTGATGTAACACGCGGTGATTCCCTTGAAGTCGTTAGTATTCCTTTTAGTCGAGACGACGATTATGTGCCGATAGATGTGCCTTTTTACGAAAAAGAAGGTGTGTTGCAAATGGCTAAATGGGCAACCGGGGCGCTGATTATCATTGTGCTAATATTTGCCCTTGTGAAACCCATGCTAAGTCGATTGATTAACCCTCAAGATACTACAGACTCGGACGATTTCGACATTGATAGTGCCCTAGATCTGGGTGATGAAACAATCAGTATGCTGTCACAAGAATTTGATGAAGGTCAGGTGGGCTTTGCAGCCGATGGCTCGCTCATGCTCCCCGATTTACATAAAGATGAAGACGTTCTTAAAGCCGTTCGCGCACTTGTTGCTAATGAACCAGAATTATCAGCGCAGGTCGTCAAAGGCTGGCTGATGATGGACGAATAGGAGAGATCATGGCAGAAGAGTTGATGGAAACCAGTGAGCCAGCTTACGATGTCTCCAAATTAGAAGGCGTCGATAAAGCAGCTATATTGTTGTTGAGTTTGTCCGAAGAAGATGCGGCTCAGATACTCAAGCACCTCGAACCGAAGCAAGTGCAAAAATTGGGTCAAGCAATGGCCCAAATTGACGATATGACGCAGCCGAAGATAACCGCTGTGCATAAGCATTTTATCGAAGAAATTCAAAATTACAGCACCATCGGATTCCAGAGTCAGGACTTTGTTAAACGGGCCTTGACTGCCGCACTTGGTGAAGACAAAGCCGCTAATTTGATTGACCAAATTTTGATGGGAACAGGCGCCAAGGGCTTGGATTCGCTGAAATGGATGGATTCGAAACAAGTTGCTAGTATTATTCGCAATGAACACCCGCAAATTCAGACTATTGTGATGTCCTACTTAGATGCAGAGCAATCTGCTGAGATATTGTCGCAATTCCCAGAGAAAGTGCGTTTAGATTTGATGATGCGAGTCGCAAACCTAGAAGAAGTGCAGCCAGCTGCTCTGCAAGAATTGAATGAGATAATGGAAAAACAATTTGCCGGACAAGCGGGAACACAGGCAGCCAAAATGGGTGGTCTGAAATCTGCTGCTGATATTATGAACTACCTAGACACGAATATCGAAGGCCAGTTAATGGATGCAATTCGTGAACAAGATGAAGAAATGAGTCAGCAAATTCAAGACTTGATGTTTGTTTTCGATAATCTAGCAGATGTCGATGACCGAGCGATTCAGGCCATCTTGCGCGAGGTTCAACAAGATTCCTTACTCAAAGCAATCAAAGGTGCGGATGAAGAACTTAAGAACAAGATTACCTCGAATATGTCGAAGCGTGCTGCTGAGATGCTTATTGATGACCTTGACGCTTTGGGACCTGTTCGTATTAGCGAAGTTGAAACAGCACAGAAAGAAATTTTATCCGTTGCAAGACGTCTTGCTGACTCTGGTGAAATAATGCTTGGAGGCGGTGGTGGTGAAGAATTCTTATAAATCTACATTGCAGGCGATTTAAGTGCCTAACAATACAGATCAAGAAGTAAAGCCTTGGGATTTACCCTATGTTGAAGCAGCTAAACAAGCTGAATCAGGCAAAACCAATGCATATAATCGACGCAGTGATTGGAAATATGAACCACCAGAAGAAGTTGAGGAAATCTTACCTCCTACCGCTGAGGAAATCGCAGAAATCAGAGACGCTGCATTCAAAGAGGGCTTCGCAGAAGGAAAGCAAGAAGGTCTAGCTAAAGGCTTTGAAGAAGGGCAAAAAACAGGCTTTGAGCAAGGTGAGCGAGAAGGAAATGAAGCCGGCGTTAGCCAAGGTTTAGAAGCTGCGAAAGAACAAGTTCAGGAGCAACTAGAAATACTCGGTTCTTTGATTGAACACATACAAGAACCGCTAAAACAAGTTGACAATCGGATGCAAAAAGAACTGGTAAAGCTTTCTACGTTATTGGCTAGATCAGTTATCAAAACAGAAGTGAAAATCAATCAGGATATTATTCTTCAGGCTTTGAATGAAGGCCTAAAAGTGCTACCTATCCAAGAACAGAGCTATCAAATAAGTCTTCACCCAGATGACTTAGCCATTATTAAAGCGCATTATGATGATCAGCAATTGGACACCAACAACTGGCAACTGCTTGAGTCACCCAGCCTCGCTCGCGGAGGCTGTGATATTGTTACCAGCAGCAATGCCGTCGATGTCACGCTTGAACAAAGAATCCGAAACGTAATCGATAAGTTTTTAGTTGAACAAGGGTTGTAACCTAATGTCTTCTTACTTATTGGATAATATCACTAAGTTACAATCACAAGTGCCAGACGCACCCATTGTCTCTTCAGGAAAGCTAGTTCGAGGTATTGGATTGACTCTTGAGGCAGTTGGCTGCCAAATGCCAGTTGGTAGTCAATGTCTGGTCGAAACCATAGATGGTCAAATTGAAGCTGAGGTGGTGGGATTTAGTGAAAACATCACTCACATCATGCCTACCGAAGCCGTAAAGGGCATTGTTCCAGGCTCTCGAGTTCAGCCTTTAAATCGAGAGCAAGGCATAGGCGTTGGCATGGAACTACTAGGTAGAGTGGTTGACGGCAATGGACACGCCATTGACGGATTGGGCCCGATCAATTGTGAATCACGGGTTTCTCTTTCAAAACCGCCTATTAACCCACTTTCCAGAAAACCCATTGATCGTCCAATCGATGTGGGTGTAAGAGCAATCAACTCCGTAGTCACAGTCGGGTTGGGTCAGAGAATGGGATTATTCGCGGGAAGTGGCGTGGGGAAAAGTGTGTTGATGGGCATGATGACGCGAGGTACGTCTGCGGATGTCGTGGTAGTCGGTTTAGTTGGAGAACGTGGACGAGAAGTCAAGGAGTTCATCCAAGACATATTGGGTGATGAAGAAAGAAAAAAATCTGTTGTTGTGGCTTCTCCAGCAGACACATCTCCTCTAATGCGATTAAAAGGATGCGAAGCAGCCGTTACGATTGCAGAATACTTTAGAGACAAGGGTATGAATGTGTTGCTGTTGATTGATTCGCTGACACGATATGCCATGGCTCAGCGTGAAATCGCCCTCGCCGTTGGGGAACCTCCAGCCACCAAAGGCTATCCACCTTCTGTTTTTACTCGCTTACCTGCCTTAGTTGAAAGAGCCGGTAACGGCAAGGAAGGGCAAGGGTCTATTACCGCTTTCTACACTGTGTTAACCGAAGGAGACGATTTGCAAGATCCCGTTGCAGATTCGGCCAGAGCCATTCTTGATGGGCACATAGTATTATCTAGGGAATTGGCTGATGCAGGTCATTATCCGGCAATCGATATTCAATCTTCAATTAGTCGTGTGATGCCAATGGTTACCAGCGAAGAACATATGCAAGCTATGCGTCGAATTCGACAAGTGTATGCAAATTATCATCAAAATAAAGATCTCATTAGTATTGGAGCGTACACCAAGGGAACTGACCCAAGAATAGACTTAGCGATTGCCGCAGAGCCTGCAATTAATGCTTTTTTGCAACAAGGAATGCAGCAAGTCTTGCCGTATGATGAGAGCTTGCAGGCAATGAACAAACTGGCCAGTGGATTAGGAGCGGGTTAGTGGCAGATAAACAATTACAACTCGTCGCTGATTGGGAAAAGGACAAGGAACAGAAATTAGCTAGAGATTTTCAAATTGCCAACCAACATGCAGAACATAATCAACAAAAGCTAGCTAGCCTAGAACAATACAAAATCGACTATTTGCAACAAACGCAGCAAAAAGCCAATTTAGGTTTGAACGGTCAAAATTTAATACAGCTCCAGTCTTTTATCAGTAAATTGGATAAGGCGTGCCAGCAACAAGCTGTGGTTGTTCAGCAAACGTTGCAAGTAGCCGAACAACGGAAACAGCTGTGGTTGGCACAACAACGTAAACGTGAAGCAGTAGAGATGTTGCTCGAAAAACGTCGTTTGCGAGCAATTCAGTTGGAACAGAGACGTGAACAGGCCTTGTTAGATGAGTTATCTAATAATCGATATGTACGCGAAAAGCGCTCTCAGTCTTATTAAATCTTCCCCAGCGACGATTCAGCAAGAAAAATAGTATGACTCGATTGGTAACATGAAATCGAAGTCAGATTATTCCACCACATCCTCTTCAGCGTATCAGTATTTTTCTGGCACAAACAAATTGAAATCTGTTGCGCTAAAAGGAGGCGGAACAGCCTCCTTTGGGTATGATGCAAAAGGAAATCAAACCCACAGAAATGGCACTAGTGAGGTTATTTACAACGTATTCAACAAACCCACATCAATTAATCGTTTGGGCTCGCAAGTATCACTTTATTGCGATGCAAATTGGATGCGACACAAGCAAGTAAGAGTGGTAAACGGTAAAACGGTCACTACGCATTACATTGACAAAATGTATGAAGTGGAGTTTGAGAGCGGCAAATCAAAAACTACTAGTTATATTTCGGATGTTGCGCTACTAATCGAAGATGAATATGGAGCAAAAATTCGCTTTACACACAAAGACCGATTAGGCAGCACTGCGACATTTACCAATGAAAAAGGGCAAGCCACCGCATATCGAAGCTATGACCCGTTTGGTAAGCCTAAAATGGGCGACGGTAGCCTCATGTCGAGTCTCGGTTTAAGAGCCAGACTATCTAACAATCTCGCAGATTTGGACCAAGCGACGCGTCGAGGGTTTACAGATCACGAACACCTAGATGAAGTAGAAATCATTCATATGAACGGTCGGGTGTACGATTATAACGTTGGGCGGTTTATGGGGGTTGATCCGTTTATACAGGGATTGGGGAGCCAAGGTTTGAATCCTTATTCTTATATCTTGAATAATCCATTGGCTGGAACTGACCCAACAGGTTATACAGCGGAAGTGGAGACTGAAGAAGTAAAGAAAGTGTCTACAGGCTCGAGGATTGCGAAGAAAACAGGTGAAATAAAGCAAACTGTTTCAACTACTAGTGGAGGCGTTACGACAACGGTCTCTAAAACGACTGGTCAAAATGGAGCTACTTTTTCTTCTACTAGTTCAGGCGGGGGTTGGGAAGGCCATTCGTTAGGTACGATTACATCAACTGATATAGGATCACCTGAACAATTGGCAAAATCGGAACAGCATAAAGCTCCGACAAGCGCATTAGATTCTGGAGGAGCGAATAATCAATCTGGTGCTTCTTCAACAAGCTCTTTGAAAGATAATTACGATATATCTGAAGCTCCTAGTAATAATTCTATAGGAGGTGGGAAATCCTATGAGGATTTATCTGAAGATCAGAAATATGCCGTGCACATGACCAATGAAGCGTTACTTTTAGCTTTAAGACTAGTCAAATCCTCTAAAGACCCGCAAGTGCAATCACTAGATACAACGTCAATAAATGCTGTTTGGTATGAATCCGTTGGTGACAAAGGAGTTTGGACAGGGCCTTTGTCTTCAGGGACCTTAGCTAGAGCAAAATATATTGATGGCGAGAATATTCAGTTTTACGGTGATAGGATGGTCGATTTTCTTCCTGGAGGCAGGAAAATTGGTCGCTCTATAGATCGACTTAAAAAAGGATACTATGTTCATGGAATTCCAGCGGGTAAAGAAGCTTTTAGATATATTGTTGGTCACGAGTTGGGGCATGTAACACGCTTAAATTCTATATTACCAACAAGTCAAAGGAGAGAGCGAAATGCGGACACATTTTATAAGCAATTATTTAAAAACATGTAAATTCTTTGAAGTTTGCAGCTTAGCTTCAATTATTTTGATATCTGGTTGTACAGCAGTCAGTTCTGAATACGAAGTTAAATATTCGCAGTTAGATATTAATGACAATTTGAGTTTTGAAAGAAATGAGTATGTAAATATTGGTGAGAGAGGAAAGTCTCATGATTTAATGGATGATCCAGCAACTGACCTTACAATAAAAGGCAATAGTGAAATTATAACTATTTCAGGTAATGTAAGCGTGGAAGGCAGAGGGAAAGTTAAAACATGTAACGGTTATAATGAAAGTTGCCTAGTTATTGATGAATACTTCAAGTTAAAGATACCTAAGAAGCTTTCCTTTGACACCAGTGAAACTTGGGAGTGGGAAGATTTTAAATATGAGTCTATAGCTACTAGAAATATAGTAATTTTAGGCAAAGAGTACAGGGTATTAGAGATAATAGGTTACAGTCCACAAATAGAGGATAAAGTTGTAAAAATGTACGTTCACCCTAAGGTCGGATTAATATATTTTTCTACTCTTCTTAATAACTATAATTCATCATATATTTTGCAATCGGTTCATGGGTTTTGGGCCGAAATAGAACAATAGGAAAAATGAAAAAGACGCCAAGCAATTGGGGTTATTTTGAAACTCGGTAGCTTGCGGGCGAGAATTTTAAAGAAATATGATCAATTGCTTGTTTATTGAACGGATTAGATTCAAATTTTAGGTGCAGAATAATATACCTATCATTATGAACATACTTATCAAAATGATCCATTGTTGGAACAGTCTTTGCTCTAGTATTCCCAAATCACTAAAAGTCCTTTGTTTATAGGTTGAATAGGGAATATAAATGCAAAATATTGCCACTGGAAAATCAGAAATTGCCGCTTTGCCGCTGATGAAAAGCACGGAGTCATCGAATATTATTCGCGATCCATCTGCGTTTGAGTCCTATTTCAAAGATGCCAGTGAAAAAAGCGCAGAGCAGCCCTTTGAACCGAAAATTCCAGAAACCAACACCAGCGATAAAGCGACGCGGAAGTTGTCCGAGGATAAAAAAGCGGATGATGGTGATATTAATAAGGTTAACCCAGATGACTCGCCTAAAACGGGTCAGCAAAATACAGCCCCATCTACTCCCAAAACCCTCGAATCGCAGGGTAAAGAAAACAAAAACACCAATGATATTGAACTGGCCAAGACCAAACTAGGTGAGTCAGAAGAAGAATACCTTGCCGACACCACAAATACTGCTTTGCCCGTTGTTGATTGGTTAACTTTGTTGGAACAAAGCAAAGACAAAAAACTTGCTATTTCAACAGAGCAGCAAGATGGACTCGATAAATTACCAAAAAATTTGCAAGAGCTTATGCAAAAGTTGCAATTATTCCTTGATAAACAAGAGAATAGAGCTGGAGATAAAAGTCCATCGCTTATCGACGCTTTAAACGCCTTAACATCGGTTAGGGATGGCAGTGTAAAACCAAGCGAATCAAACGAAAAAATAAGCGCTTTCTTACACGAATTAAGTGTGCTTCTGGGCGACCAAAATATTGATGAAAAAAGCGAACTAGATCTTCAGTTATTGGTCGGGTTGTTGGAGGAAGGCGCAGAAAGCGAGAAAGCCAATCAGGTAAACAACCTAAATGACCTTACCCCGGGTTTGCCTTCCAAATCAGAGATTGAAAAGCCGCAAGTTGATTTAAACATCGCAGCGAAAACAGTAGATTCGGATGCTATGCATGAACATTTAGCGAAATCAGAGGATGGTGCCGAACTAGCGACAAGTGAATTCATTGCAAGTGAAGTTAATGCAGCTGAAGTCATTGCAACTGAAGTCAAGAAGTCGGTGTTATTGGCTAATGAAACAATCATTGACAGTGGCGAAATGACAACTAATAAAGAAGTAGGCTCTACTAGCAAAGAATTAGCGCAACTGTTGCAATTGTCTCCTGAAAAGCTGGAGAAAGCCTTACAAAATCTAGCGGATCGACTTATACAAGAAAAAGCCTCGACAGAATTAGCTGAGAAATCACTAACCAATGATTTTAAGAGTATTAAAGTCGATTTTATTGCAAGTTTGAAAGCCAACTTGGATGACATTAAGTCTCAATCTAATTCTGTTAAGTCTGGTGCGGCCGATTTGAAATCCATGGTGACAGACATTTTAAGTAAAACCTCTTTGGAGGTAAATCTTGACTCAGTTAGTGCTGCAGTGTCGCGTTTCTCTCAAACCCTAGACGTATCAACACAAATGGGCTCTCAAACACAAGCGGTTTCATCAAATTTATTGGAAAGCTTGAATGTCAGTTCACAAAGCGACCGTGCAATATCAAAGGAGATGCAGATCCAAAGCAATGTGTTACAAACGAAACAAGCTCAGCAGCAAAACCTAGTATTTGAAAAAGCCGTCAATATTGCCCGTAGCGAAGGCCATAATCAATTGGTTGAGAAAGTCCGATGGATGGTAAATCAAAACAATTTGCAAGCTGATATTCGTTTAGATCCACCTGATCTTGGAGCGATGAAAGTTAGAGTGAGCTTAAGTGGTGAAAGTGCCAGTGTGAATATCGTAGTGCAATCTCAGCAAGCTAAAGACTTGCTAGATAACGCTGCACCGCGATTGAAGGACTTGTTGGAAGAGCAGGGCATTGCACTAGGTCAATCAAGTGTTGAGCAAGAGCAAAAACACGGAAGCACTGATAAAGACAATCAAATAGCTTCAAAAAAAGGCTCAACTGTTAGCGAAGATGAAGTCCAGCAAGATACCCTTATCACAGAGCAAACCATTAGAAATGGTCGATTAAACGGAATTGACTACTTTGTTTGATAGATAAACTAGAAAGAACAATTGCACTTTGCGCTATGGGGAAGATAATACCCCTAACAAAGTAACTGAAAGAGTGAATTATGGCTGAAGAAGAATTACAAATGGAAGAAGGCGGCAAAAGCAAGATGATGATTATCATCATTGTTGCCGTAGTACTGATTGCTGGTGGCGCAGGTGCTTATTTCTTCTTGGGCGGGTCAAGTGATTCCCCTACTGCAGAAGAGACGCAAAGTGCTGGTGGTGACGAGGATTCACAAGGGCAAGTCTCGTCTAAAGTGGGCACCGCACTTTATGTGGCAATGCCAAGGCCGTTTGTTTTCAATGTACCAGGTACGGGACGAGACCGCCTTGTGCAAATCAAAGTTCAGTTAATGGTGCGAGGAACCGATAACGAAGAATCAGCCAAGATGCACATTCCGATGATTGAAGGCACCCTACTTAGAGTATTCAGTATGGCTAATGCTGATGATCTTGTCACAGAAGCTGGCAAAGTAGCCCTACGAGATAATGCGGTTAAAGAAGTGCAAAAAGCTATGAAGGACATTATCGAAAAGGAAGTGGTAGAACAGGTTTTGTTTACTGGTTTTGTCATGCAATAACTGCAAATTATTAAATCTAAGAGAGTATTGATGTGAGCGATTTACTATCGCAAGACGAAATTGACGCGCTACTGCACGGTGTAGATGACGTAGAAGAGGAAGATGTCGAGACAAAAGAGTCTGATGGCTCTATGGTCGACTACGATTTTTCTTCACAAGATCGCATTGTTCGTGGGCGTATGCCAACGCTGGAAATTGTCAATGAGCGCTTTGCGCGTCACATGCGAATAAGTCTTTTTAATATGATGCGCCGATCTGCAGAAGTGTCGATTAATGGCATTCAAATGATTAAATTTGGTGAGTACATTCACACGCTATTTGTGCCTACAAGCTTAAATATGGTGAGATTTCGCCCGCTAAAAGGCACTGGCTTGATTACCATGGAAGCCAGATTGGTTTTTATTCTTGTAGACAACTTTTTTGGCGGCGATGGACGCTATCACGCAAAAATCGAAGGGCGAGAATTCACCCCTACAGAAAGACGCATCACGCAAATGCTACTCAAGCTTATTTTTGAAGATTACAAAGAAGCCTGGGCGCCTGTAATGGATGTGTCTTTTGAATATTTGGATTCTGAAGTGAATCCTGCGATGGCAAATATTGTTAGCCCAACTGAAGTAGTCGTCATTAGTTCGTTTCATATTGAATTAGACGGAGGTGGTGGCGATTTCCATGTTTCACTGCCTTACTCAATGTTGGAACCCATTCGAGAATTGCTTGATGCAGGTGTACAAAGTGATAAAGAAGACACGGATTTGCGTTGGAGCAAAGCATTACGTGATGAAATTTTAGATGTCAAAGTTGCGCTATCTACTCACTTACTTGATATGGATTTGCCACTAGAGTCCATAATGAATTTAAAAGCAGGTGAAATAATTCCCATAGAAATGCCTGAACACATTACCGTGTTGATAGAGGATTTGCCCACTTTCCGGGCCAAGCTTGGGCGTTCTAGAGAAAATATCGCACTCAAGATAACTGAAAAAATACCCAGACCGACCTCAGTTAAGTCGGAACTACAATTGTTGACCAAGGGTGGGCGTCGTATCGATAGTGACGCAGAGTTAGCCGTTCTTGAAGACGATTTATAAATAGATTGTGAGGAGATAGACATGAGTGAAGAAGAAGGCATGGACGATTGGGCCGCAGCTATGGCTGAACAAGCCGAGGAAGAGTCTGCCCAAGAAGATGATGCAAATAAAAGCGATGACATTGACG
This sequence comes from uncultured Alteromonadaceae bacterium, assembly GCA_947503265.1. Lineage (GTDB taxonomy): Bacteria > Pseudomonadota > Gammaproteobacteria > Enterobacterales > Alteromonadaceae > Aliiglaciecola. Next base: position 240,846 of record CANNDC010000003.1, on the reverse strand, counting down.
TTGCTGTGGCTGAATTAGATGAGTTGTCCGAAGATCAGCCAGTAACACAAGCAGAGAAGAAAAAACTAGATACCATTTTAGATATTCCCGTCACCATATCAATGGAGGTGGGAAGAAGCCATATTAGTATTCGAAATTTGCTGCAACTCAATCAGGGATCCGTCGTTGAACTCGACCGAGTTGCCGGAGAACCACTCGATGTTTTAGTAAATGGCACGTTGATTGCTCATGGAGAAGTAGTAGTGGTCAACGATAAATTTGGTATTCGGTTAACGGATGTTATTAGTCAAATCGAGAGAATTAAAAAGCTTAGGTAGTAAAAACTCATATAAAACATGGGTTTGGTTAATATTTTACCCATTATTCCTTCTTCCTAGAGAGGCATTTGCAGAGCCAAATAGCCTCTCAAATCCCACCTCCATACTGTCAATTTTTCTATCATTGTTGCTGGTTATTGGCATTGTTTTTGCGCTTGCGTACCTAATGCGACGGTTTAATGTCACTTCTTCGGGAAGTGGACAACTAAAAGTCGTTGCTTCGATGGCAGCAGGTACAAGAGAAAAAATAATTGTACTAGAGGTCGCCGGTGAACAGCATCTAATTGGTGTGACCAGCAATCAGATCAATCATTTGACCAAGCTTGATACGCAAATCAACAACACGCCCCCAACTTCGCCAAGTAGCAGCTTTAAAGACAAGTTAACAGAAGCGCTAGCAGGAAAAATTCAGTCTGGTCTCAAAGGAAATCAAGCAAATACTCAGGAAAACAGCACAGGGAAAAGCAAAGACTATGATTAAATTTGTTGGAATTTTAATCGGCGCCATTTTATTGGCTCCTTTAGATGTCGCTGCTGCGCCGGGCATCGAGGCACTCACGGTCACAACTAATCCGGAGGGCACGCAAGAATACACTATGACCTTGCAAGTCTTAGCGATAATGACGGCGCTGAGTCTTTTGCCTGCTTTTATCATGATGATGACGTCGTTTACGCGCATTATCATCGTGCTATCGATATTACGTCAGGCCATAGGGCTTCAACAATCTCCTTCTAACCAGATACTTATCGGTGTGAGTTTGTTCTTATCCATGTTCATTATGGCTCCCGTTTTTGAAAAGATTAATGAAGAGGCGCTACAGCCCTACCTAAATGAAGAACTGACATCAATTGAAGCTTATGAGAAAGCAAAGCTACCCATGAGAACCTTTATGTTGTCGCAGACCAGAGTTAAAGACTTAGAAACTTACGTTGAACTAGGGGGATACGAAAACCAATTTCAGGATCCTTCAGAAGTGCCTATGAATGTTTTGATTCCAGCATTTGTAACTAGCGAGCTCAAGACGGCATTCCAGATAGGATTCATGTTGTTTATCCCTTTTCTTATCTTAGATTTAGTCGTGGCTTCCATTTTAATGGCAATGGGAATGATGATGCTCTCACCCATGATAGTGTCATTGCCATTTAAGTTAATGCTGTTCGTATTGGTCGACGGCTGGAATCTTATATTTGGCACTTTGGCCAACAGCTTCGGTATGGGATGAGGAGTCGAACATGAGTCCAGAGGTCTTTGTCGAAATTCTGAAAGAAGCACTCCACATGGTGATTCTATTGGTTTCAGCCATCATATTGCCAAGCTTGTTCGTCGGTCTAATTGTGGCGGTTTTTCAAGCTGCGACGTCTATAAACGAACAGACCATGAGTTTTCTTCCAAGATTGATTGTCACATTACTGGCACTTAGCTGGGGAGGTCACTGGTTAGTTCAGCAACTAATGGATTTCACTTTTATGATGGTAGAACGCATACCTGAAGTGGTTGGCTAGGGTTAGAACTTGGAATTTGCCGCCTCCAGCATCACCCAATTCATGGCCGATATGTTGCTACCTTTTATGCGCATATCCGGTATGTTTGCTGCTATGGTAGGTGTCAGTGCAAAAACAGTTCCTGCTCCCATTCGTGCTTTGTTAACCCTATTTTTAACTTTAGTCATTATCCCAGTAGTGCCCCCTGTCAATCTTGTAGAAGTGTTTAGCGTTAGTACTTTTGTGCTAGTCATACAACAATTGATTATTGGTGTAGCAATTGGCTTTATTTCAGTCATGATGCTTAATACCTTTGTTTTAGCCGGCCAGGTTATTGCCATGCAGACAGGGTTGGGGTTTGCGTCCATTGTCGACCCGGTCAATGGGATCAACGTACCTGCAGTAGGTCAGTTTTATCTTATATTAGCCACGTTATTGTTTTGGACCTTAGATGGTCATTTGGCCATGATCAAAATGATAGTAATGAGCTTTCAAGCCTTCCCAATTGGCGAAGCCTGGTTTACGGCTGAACAATTTAAGGAAATTGCCCATTGGGGAGGCTGGATGTTTGTCGCGGCAGTCACCCTCTCTCTAGCCCCAATTGTGTCACTGCTTATCGTGAACCTTTCTTTTGGCATAATGACCAAAGCAGCACCACAACTGAATATATTTAGCATAGGTTTTGCCATTGCGCAGATCATGGGGTTGGTCATTATCTGGCTAACCTTGGATAATTTTACTTACCACTTTGAGATTCAATGGCAACGTGCACAATTATTGATGTGCAACTTATTGCAAGTTTGCAATAACTAACAGGGATATTCAGTGGCAGCACAAGAAAAAACCGAAGAACCCACTTCGAAAAAACTCGAAGACACCCGCAAAAAAGGGCAGATTGCGCGATCCCGAGAGTTATCTACTACGTTAGTTCTTATTGCCAGTGCCATCGCTTTTCTGGTTATGGGCAAAATGATTGCAGTATCGCTTTATGATGTTACACAGCGCATGTTCAAACTATCTAGAGACGAAACCTATGATCTAAATCATATGTTTCAAGCTTGGGGATACGCATTTGAAGCTGTCAGTGTGCCTGTATTGCTATACATGATAATTGCATTGATAGCCGGTGTGTATGGAAGCATTGCGTTAGGCGGATACAACTTTACGTGGCAGTCTGCGGCGCCAAAAGCGAATAAACTGAATCCTTTGGCCGGATTCAAACGCATGTTTGGAGTAAATGGACTGGTTGAATTATTAAAAGCCCTAGCTAAGTTTATCGTAGTTGCGGGAACCGCTTATGGCGCGTTAATTCTTTTTCAGGAAGAAGCACTTCACTTAGACATGGAGTTGTATCCAAGAAATTTATTTCATGCGCTGGAGTTGCTAGGCTGGGCCTTTCTTATGATGTGCTGTGCTCTGATTCCAATTGCTGTATTTGATGTTCCTTATCAAAGTCATAAACATAATGAACAAATGAAAATGACTAAAGAAGAAGTGAAAGACGAGAGGAAAAACTCAGAAGGTGATCCTCAAGTTAAAAGTCGAATTCGTAAACTTCAATATCAAGCTGCAGCAAATCGAATGATGCAGGAAGTACCCAAAGCTGATGTAGTTGTCACCAACCCCACACACTTTTCGGTTGCATTAAAATATGATCAAAACGGCAATACTGCACCTATTCTTGTAGCGAAAGGAGCAGACGAACTTGCCATGCACATACGTAAGATTGCGGCAGCTCATGGCGTTCCAATTGTCTCTTCACCTCCGTTAGCAAGAGCAATATTTCATACCACTGAAGCTGAACAACAGATACCGGAAAAACTCTTTTTGGCGGTTGCTCAAGTGCTCGCTTACGTCTACCAAGTGAAAGCCTTCAAGAATGGCAAAGCAAAACGACCGCCGCCGTTAAGAAAGGATTTACCGATTCCTGACGATATGAAATATTGATGATGATTGAGCAAATAATCCCCCTCCGTGTTAATTAAAGTCTGATCTCCTTATCGTTTTGGCAAGGTGGCAAAAGGCACTGTATACACTAAATCTTATGCTACACTTAATTCACATTTAATCAAAATGAATCAACCGTAATCATTGGGGCGAATCTTATAATGTTGCGAGCAGAATTTTTTATTAATGAAAAACGTATTATCAAATCCGGAGATGCTTTTTTAGCAGGGAAAGGTATACCACATGGAGTTGTTGCTCTAGAGGACGATAGCCGTTTATTAGATACATTTAATCCGCATTGAAGAGAATTTATTTAGTGCGTAATGTTTTAAAAGAGGAAGCCATGATTAAACTAAAGATAATCGTAGGGTTGATGGTTTGTATTTTTGCTCACTTTACAGTGGCAAAAGAAACTAATGTTGATGAACCTCAAGCACAAGCCATCGATTGGGTTTGGTCTGGTCAACGCGTTTGGTTCGATTTTGTCAGTCAGCAAAATCATCAAATGCTTGCCTATTATGACGCATCTCGCCAAATGAGTGTTGCAGTAAGAGAACTCGGAGACATCAACGGCGGCCCCTGGATATATCACAAATTACCCAGTTTCTTGGGGTGGGATGCACACAATAACGTTGAAGCGGCATTTGATAAAAATGGATTTATCCATATTGTAGGTAATATCCATGCTAATCCTCTGGTCTATTTTCGCTCAACAAAACCATATGATCCACGTAGCCTTAAACAGGTAGACGTCATGGTATCGGCGGATAGGGAACAACAAATGACCTATCCCGGCTTTTTTGTCGGTGTCAACGATGAGCTCTATTTTAAATACCGATCTGGAACGAGTGGACAAGGCCAGTGGTACTACAATCACTGGGATACAGAGAAATCACGATGGAACAACTTACATAATTCGACGATACTCGATGGCGAAGGGGTACGTAGTGTTTATCCCAAAGGCCCTATTTTTGGACCTGATGGTTACGTCCACATGGTTTATGTATGGAGAGAAAGTCCGCGAGCTTCGAGTAATCATGACTTGTCTTATGCTAGAAGCAAAGATCTAGTGAATTGGGAGACGTCTTATGGAGAGAAAATAGATTTACCAATCACAGTAAAAACCGGTGAAATTGTAGATCCTATTCCTATGCATGGTGGATTGCTCAACGGCCGCACACCTATCGGATTTGATGCGCAAAATCGTGTGATAATAACCTATCAAAAGTATGACTCTAAAGGCGATACTCAGGTCTATTTAATGAGACGGGAAAAAGACGGGTGGAAAGAGGCACAAATATCCACTTGGAAAAATTCTCGAGTTGATCTGGATAAAAGTGGTGCATTAGATTTGCCAATTATTACCAGTGAACCTGCTTTTGTCGGTGACGAGGGTAACATTATAGTACCCGCTTCTTGGCGAGGTGTTCATTGGCAATGGGTAGTTGATTCAGAATCACTTGAGGTGCTATCCGGTGCTCCTATCGAAAAGAGCCTTCCTCTTCAAATAAAAAAATACCAAACAAACAAGGGTATTCCACTTCGAGTGATTCCACTCATGGAAGAGCAAAAGAATCCATCAGAACGGTATTTTATCAGCTGGGAAGCCATGCAACCCAATCGCGACCAAGCAAGAGAAAGTATCCCATTACCATCGACCCTACGTGTTCATTATATTGCGGCTGATGACAACTGACAGATCGGAAATAACTCACCCATAAAAAAAGCCCAGAGCAATCGTTTCTGGGCTTTTTCCTTGGATTAAGCAACATTTCGCATGTTGTTAAATAATTACATTTTCTTACATCGGTTTAATGCTTCAAGATAGTAGTAATCACCATAATTTAAAGCGGCATTTAGATCTTTGTTTGCGGGATAATGGCCAGTAGCTTGTTTCAACAAGAAGTGCCCATTTTCCCCTTTGCTCGCAAGATATTCAGGTGAAGACAAGCTTTCAAGAATTGTCATTGCGGCCTTTCGATATCGCAATGCATCTTGTTTATCGACATACCCAGATAGCTCCAATAACGCGCTTGCTAACAGAGAAGCAGCCGATGAATCTCTGTAGTTTTTAACGTTCGGATCGTCCGGTGCATCGTAATCAAAATAAGGGACCAAATCATCGGGCATATTTTTATGAGTCAAAAGATAATTAACAATGTTTTTTGCTTGCTCTAGAAACTTTTTGTCCTTTGTGAAGCGGTAAACCATTGTATATCCATAAGCTCCCCAAGATTGTCCGCGAGACCAAGATGAATCATCTGCGATACCTTGAAACGTTTGCTTTGAATTGGGTAATCCAGTTTTACGGTTATAATTAACTAGATGAAAAGAGCTGAAATCTTCCCTGTAGTGATGCTTCATGGTGACAGTTGCGTGGCTGACAGCTGCGTCATAATATTTTTTGTCGCCAGTTACCAGAGATGCATGAAACAACAGCTCTAGGTTCATCATATTATCTATAATGACCGGAAATTCCCATGTGCCCCAACTCCAAGAAAACGTGACACCAATATTCGGGTTATAACGTTCCATCAAGGTTTCGGCAGCATCTACAAGTAAGGGATTATATGTTTGGTTTCCTGTCAATCTTAATCCATTGCCATAGCTATTTGACATAATAAAACCAATATCATGGGTTTTCCGATTGAATCGCATTTCTTCTAGTGCGTAAGTCCACTCTTTGGCTGTATTTAGCCAGCTTTCATCTTGAGTATGCTCGTAGATATACCAAAAATTACCGGCAACGAAGCCACTTGTCCAACCGAATGGATTAGTAAATACCGTTTTGCCTTTATCAAAAGAGGTCGGTATCTCCCTAGGGTTTGTATAGGCTTTTCTGAAGTCATCTAGTTGCGCCACTGCTTTGTCGAGGCTTGCATGGCAAAATTCGACATTTTCATTTGGCCATGGTAGCGGCTGACTATTAGATGAAGAGGCTTGGTTGTCTGCCATGCTGGTTGTGCCACAAGCGCAGAGAGAAACTGTTAAACCCATTAGAAGATATTTTTTTATTTTAAATGATTTCACAATACCCTTCCTATTGTTGATTGACTCAAGAAGATACTTACAATCGTCTTAGAGAATATGAGCAAGCTGTAACCCGCGTCTTTTCTTCGGTTACCATAATTGAGTGAGACGCGTTGGTGTAATAATCAAACGATCATATTATGCTGCATGGTTTACGATTTCTTTTGTTTTCTTTTATTTTCGGTTGTTTTCTTTTGTTTTCAGAGGAATAGAGAAGGTCGGTCACATAAAAAAGGCCACCATAGTTGGCAGCCTTCAAGATAATTCAGATATACAAATATTTAAACTAAGCGGAAAACACCATGTTTTGCTTAATTTTATTCTTCAATTCATCGTATGGTTTATCCTTATCCCCAACGATAACAATACTGGCTCTAGTGGCTTCTATAACTTGACCTGACATTACACCGTCAGAAAAGCTATCTACCGATTTGTAATCTTCTGAGTGAGGAACGACAAATACGGTCACCTTGCCATTTTCTCCTTCCATCACCATATGAAAACTTCTTATTTTGTCAAAATCACAAAAATTCGCAAAATAGATACGGCCCATATCTTCAGTAAATGATGCTCCCAGACTGGCTAACCGAGCATTAACCGAGTCTAAGCTAATATCGCCATTTACTTTTAACGCAAAAGCGCCATCATTTTCATGGTAAACATGAGCTAAAGCATGCTCACCTAAATTAACAATCGTTGTTTGCTGCCAAAGTGTGAAACTAATACCAAATACAAAAGCCACAGATGCTGCTAGTGCAAGGTGCCAACGGGTTTGGCGCTTCTGTATTTTATGACTCTCTAGTGTTTGACGTAAAATCAGTTTATTGGCTAAATTCTCTGGAACCTCGACTTTAGATGCTTGCTGCATTTTTGCGTCAAGTGAACGTAACTCATCCCAAAACTCTTGCTTAGCAGAGTCAGCAGCAGCCGCTTTTTTTACCGATTCATCAGTGCAATTGGGATCGGCGTAAATGGTACGACGAAATTGTAAATCATCCATTGCTAATTCCTCTGCTGTCATTTGACTTCTCTAATGCCTCTTTCAATTGGTTGCGCGCCCTAAACAGACGAGTCATAACCGTGTTCTTATTCAATTCAAGTTGTTCTGCAATTTCATCTCCTGTGTAACCGAAGATAATTTGTAGCATCAATGGTTCGCGATATTCTTCACTCAAGTTCGCCATTAATGCACGAAGTTCTCTGTGTTCAATTTCTGTCTCATTGGAAGACAAAGCCTCATCGGCAAGTGAAACATCATCCATATCGACAAGATCAAACTGCTTACGCTCGAATCTTCTTGCATTCTCACGACGTAAAATAGTGATTAACCAAGATTTAGCTGCTTTCTCATCTTTCAATGAATCGAGTGATTTCCAAGCTCGTAGAAACGTCTCTTGAACAATGTCTTCTGCAACGGCTTTATCTTTGACCAACCAATATGCGTATCTGTAAATATCAGTGTGTAGCGCATACACCAACGCTTCATACCGTTTTTGTTTATTTGCCATGTCCTCAGAGACCGAGTCATTTGCAGATTGCTTTCGAGAAAACATAAAAGTAACTTACCTTTTTTTTAAGGTTATGATTATTAAGGTATTTTATATCGAATGAAACTCATCAATATCATAATAGAAAATCCGGCTATTAGCCGGATTCTCATTTTTTCTTACGACTTACCGTTAAAAAAATTAAGATTTCTGACTTTCTACCCATGACTTTATCTTGTTTTCCAAGATATTCAAAGGAACAGGACCGTCTTTGAGGATTTCATCATGGAATCCGCGAATATCAAACTTATCACCTAGCTCATCCATGGCTGCTTGTCTAAGTTCCATTATTTTGAGTTTGCCGATCATATATGCCGTCGCTTGTCCTGGCATCGCTATGTATCTTTCGATCGCTTTGACAGAGTCATTTTCTGGATTGGGTGTGTTAGCAATCAGATAATTAATTGCCTTTTCACGACTCCATTGTTTGGCATGTATTCCTGTGTCTACGACGAGTCTACATGCACGCCATAATTCCATAGCTAAGCGACCAAAGTCAGAGTAGGGGTCTTGATAAAATCCCATGTCTTTTGCCAACTCCTCGGTGTACAAACCCCAACCTTCAGTGTAAGCAGTAAATGATACATACTTCTGAAACTCCGGAATGCCATCGAGTTCTTGAGCGATAGCGCGTTGCATATGGTGACCAGGGATGCCTTCGTGGTATGCAAGCGCCTCCATTTGGTAGGTTGGCATGTCCTGCATGTTGTATAGATTGGCGTAATATATACCGGGGCGGCTGCCATCTTTAGACGGGCTTTGGTAAAACGCTTTTCCTGCAGATTTTTCTCTGAAGGCTTCTACACGCTTAACTATCATTCTTGCTTCAGGTTTCAGTCCGAAATACTGCGGAATTTTTTCTTCCATGATATCAATGAGTGCTTTGGCATCAAGCATATATTGCTCTCGACCCTCATCGGTATTTGGATAATAAAATTGCTTGTCATTGCGCATGAAATCGAAGAATTCGTTTAATGTGCCTTCAAATTTGACCTGCTGCATGATGGCCCTCATTGCATTGTGGATACGCTCAACGTTTTCCAATCCAATGTTGTGCACTTCATCCGCTGTCAAATCGGTAGTGGTAAACCACTCAAGTCTGTTTTGGTACCATTTATCTCCATCAGGTAAACGCCAAACTCCATCACCCTCTGGGGACAATTCTCTTTGCACCTTCAGTTCTTCAATGATTTTTTCATAAGCGGGCATAACTGCATTTTGTAATGCGTCTCTGGCATTGGCAACCAGTCCGCTCTTTTCAGAGTTGGAGATATCGAGCTTTTCTACTTTGGCTTTGAAGTCTTGCCAGATGCTGGAATCTTGACTTGATTCGGTAAAAGGATTGCCGCTGACAACATTACTAGAGGCTTGAATCATTTGGTCATATGCCCATTTAGGTGGAAATACACCTAATTCTTGGCGGATTTTCATTTGTTCGATAACTTCATCAAACATTTTGGGCACACCATTGAGGCGTGAAATATACGCCTCGGCATCTGAAATTGAAGACACGCTATGGATGTTGATTAAGAAGCTAGGCACCAAAGTGTGATAAGCGCGAAATTGATGCATGATGTAGGTATGATGACGAAATTCATCGTTGGCTAATTTGCGTTGTAAATCAACTTTAGCGACTTCAAGACTGAGTTTTTCTTGCGCCGTTAGCTGTGACTTATCGAATGTCTGTAATTTATCCAATCGATCTTTTAATATCTGGATGTTCTCTTCAATTCGCTGTTCTGTAATGGTGTCCCATTTGTCGTAATCCCACTTGTAGCCTAAATAGCTCTGGCTTGTTGGGGATCGTTTCAGATCGTTTTCAAATTCTTCGGCAAAATAGCTTGCCAATTTTTGAGACTCGGTTTGAGGACCTTGTTCTTGAATCGCCGCAATCCCAGAAGCGGCTTCAGTGTTTACGTCTGTCGTGGTTGCTTGTTTTTGCTCAGAGCAACCCGCAAGTGCCAGCATTACAAGGCTGGCAGAAAAAATTCTTGTTGATTTCATTTGTTTATCCTGTCGTTATCTGTGTTTTTAGTCTTATTATTATGTTGCGCTTCAAGAATAAAGCGCTTGAAGCTTATTATCGTTATTTAATACGTTATTTCTCTCCTCGCGGATTCTATTTACCACATTTCTTAGATTATTACTTTTCCATTTGTCACTTGAATTGGAATATCGAGTGGCAAACATGGCCTTAATTTCTGCATCTAAAGCTTGGTCATTTAACATCAATTGACACTCTGGGAGTGTCGCTGACGGTCGATCACAGACAGTTTGTAACCAATTCCCTAAGGCTAAAAATATCTGATTTGCTTCATGTGTTTTTAAAGCTGCGTCAAGGGCACTCCATTGATTCTTCTCAGTAATGTTTTCTGACTTACTGTCGGTTTGTGGCGCAAGATTTCTTTTCGTCCAAACCCACCAAGCAAAAAACGTCAAAACCCATAGACAAAGCAAGATCCAACTACTGAGACTCCAAAAAGAGGCTACTTCTACTACCTGTACTTGATTGGATTTTTGGTCTCCGCTATCGAGGGTTGGTTGGCTATTTGTTGGTGTTTCTGGAGCAATTTCACCAATCACAGGTAGTGGGTTTGATTGTCCTGCCACATCGCCTTTTACCACTTTTACACTCCTGGCAGGCAAACGTGCATATTGGATTTGTTTTGTACCAACGTTAAACCAGGGGACCACCACCTCAGGAAGAACAAACTGACCTTCTCTACTGGGTATGACTGCGATATTTTCCACTCGTTGTACAATCAAGGTTTTGTCTTTTACAACAGATGCCGTTGATGCCTGATCGGGGTAGGTTTTAAAATCAGGTGGATACTCGCCAACCACTTCGGGTAGTTGCTCTTCCAATACGCCCAGTGCCGTTAGCGTTAAGGTACGTGTAACTGGCTCTCCCGCTTTTAACTCATCTAATGTGGGTTGCCATTCTTCATTTAGTTGCACAAAGTCGCTGGGTAGCCAATGTTCGTTATAGTCTGAAGGAATTGGCAATACATTTAGCTCTATGTCTGGTGCAATACGATTGACAGGTTTGGATTGATTGAAATACCCAAAGCTTTGACGTCTGCTGTCTACTATTTCACCTTCAAATAACGGGCCTTTGATTGTCACTTTACCGCTCATTTGCGGAATAATGGCAAATGCACGTTCTATGATCTTGTAGCGATTACCATCGATGATATCCGAATACTCTTTATCTTCTCCTAAGGATTTAATTTCCGCGTTTTCCAAAACAGGTGCTGCTAGGCTGCCTCGTTGAAGGTCGGCTCCTATATGGATTTTTACTGTGTATTTAATTTGTTGTTGAATATAAGCCTCTTCTCGATCCAACTGGGCAGTAACAAATATATCGCGTGCTTGGCCTTGACCGGGTGCTGCGGCGGGAATGACTTTAACAATAATTGGTGAAGTTGATTGACCACCAATGTCGAAGCTCGGAATCGTAAAAGTGCCTTGTTTCCTTGGGATAAGAATAGTTGTCCAGGTTATTGAGCTGGTTGTTTTGAAGTTAACTACGCGAGTTTGAGAACTAATTGAAGTACGCCCAACAACAAAATCATCAGCCAATACCGATGGATCAAAGTCATTCCTACTAGCATCTCCAGTAGCGACAACGGTTAACACTATGGATTCATCCGCCATGGCTGGATTTTTATCTACAGTTGCCGTTAGGTTGGTTACTTGTGCATTGGCGTGTATAGAGAACAGCAGTGTAAACAAGATAAACATTCTCAATGCGACTCGATTCCTACCGTACATTACCAATTCCTCTTAGATTGACTGGGAGCTGTTTCTCTGCGTCTTTGTTGATTTTCTAACATCATTTTACGTTTCAATAAAAAAGCGGGGTCATCAGGTACTTTGTTCAATAAATTCTGCATACGCTGCATTTGTTCTCTTTCTTCGTCGCTAAGAGGCTCATCAGATTCCTGAGCTTGCTGAATAGTTTGTTGAGCTGATTCTGACTCTTCTGATTGTTCTGATTCACTTTGTTGTTGCTCAGTTTCTTCTTGTTCATTTGATTCCTCGGAATCACCTTGCTGCTGTTCGGGGTCTTGTTGACTTTCAGACTCTTGGTCGTTTTGTTGACTTTCATTAGATTGATTCTGTTCTTGTTGCTGACCATCCTGTGATTCACTTTGCTCATCACTATTTTCGCTCTGTTGATTTTGCACATCTTGCTGCTGATCTTCTTGTTGCTGATCTGGGGAGTTTTGATCATTTTGTTCAGAGTTTTGTTGCTGATTTTGTTCTTGCTGTTGTTTCAACTCTTCAAGTAATGCTTTATTGGCTTCTGCATCTTGGTGATTTGGTTGTTGTTCTAGAACCTGCTCATACGCGTCAATGGCTTCATCAAGTTTCCCCATCTTCGCTAGCGCATTGCCTTGATTGTATAAAGAATCAACGCCGTCGACTTTACTAAATTCTGCGAGAGCTTCTTCATATTGTTCATTCTTATACAGTGCAGTTCCTTTCCATAAAGGATCATCGAAAGAATTTGCCGCATTTTCATAGTCTTCAGCTTGGAATGCTTCAGACGCTTGTTGATTTTTAGTCTTCCACAAATCTTCCCACTCTAATGCCATTGCCTTGTTTGGCTGTATTGTGCCCACTAGTAGCACCATACATACCAATGTGATGTATCCCCTCCTGAAGCCAAAAGCAGCCAATGGAATTAGTAACAGAATTAAATAAGGACCTGCTTCGTCCCACTTATCGCCAAAATTGTCATCTTGCTCGCCATTGTTTTCGGAATCGCTTTCTTCATCTTGTTGAGTTTCTCTACTGATAAGTGCCTGACCCACTAAATGATCCAAATCATGATCATCTGGCGTAATTGAGCTATATCTTCCCCCCGTCGCCTGAGCTAATCCAGACAAGAGTCTGCCGTTGAGCTTAGGAATGACAATTGCTCCCGTGGCATCTTTTAAAAAGTCTCCGTCAGTCAGTTGAATTGGGGCGCCATCAGATGTGCCTACGCCTAAAACCGAAACACGGTAGGGCAGCTCATCAATTAATTCTCTCACTTCAGCCACTTGTGCCATTTCAATACCATCTGTGATCCACAGAATTTCTCCTTCGACATAGCCAGCATTTTTCAACAGATCAGACGCTGCGGTTAATCCTAAAAATGGTTCGCTTCCTTGAACCGGCATTATTTCAGGTGTCAGACTTGGTAATAGGGTAGTTAAGTTCTGTGCATCCGAACTCAGCGGGCTGATAGTAAAGGCATCCCCCGAGTAAGCGACCAAACCTATGTCTCCTTCAGAAATTTTGTTAATTAAGTCAATGGCTTTAAATTTTGCGCGTTGCAACCGGTTGGGTTTCACATCGGTAGAACGCATAGACATAGACATGTCTATTAACACCACTTTACCGGTATTCAATTGATACACGGGTTGGGGAAGTTGTTCCCACGTTGGCCCCGCGAGCGCTACAACCGCTAACAACCACCCTAATGCCAGCAGACTCATAGGTGGACGGCGTTTAACAGACCCGCTTTGTGATATGACGTGCCGGTACAAATGATTGGCTAAAATGGATTGCCAGCCAGATTGCTGTTTAAACAAACGAAGAGTGATGAACAACAATAGAGCCAATGGAACGAGTGCCAAAAACCATTCTGGTCTGAGAAAATGAAATTCACTAAAGTCTATCACGCGGAACTCCTCGACCAATTCACTGTCAGTTTGCGTCGAATCCATCCAAATATCGGGCTTACCGCAAGCAACACGGTTAGTAGCAATGACATTCCAAGTGGATAGAAAAATAGCGCATTTAGCGGTCTCATTTGGCGGCTTTCCCTTGCAATGGGTTCAAGTTCGTCGAGTTGTGCGTATATTTGCTGTAAGCCTTCGGTATCTTTTGCTCTAAAATATCGTCCGCCTGTTGATTCAGCCAACTCAGACAACATACCTTCATCGAGATCCCTTGACGGGTTAATTCTACGTGTACCGAAAAAGCTCGAAGTCAGCATGCTATCCGAACCGACCCCTATGGTGTAAACAGTAACCCCTTCATTTATGGCTAGTTCATTGGCTTGAGCTGGTGTGATATTACCTGCTGTATTTTGCCCGTCAGTCAGCAATATCACGACTTTATTTGATTCTTCTTTGGCATTGAAACGTTTGATAGCCAAACCAATTGCGTCACCGATAGCGGTTTGTTCTCCAACTAGTCCTATTTGACTTTCTTTGAGCAATTGTTCCACAGTTTCACGGTCGTAGGTCAAGGGAGCTTGGAGATAGGCTGTGTCGGCAAACAAAATTAGACCAAGTCGATCGCCTATTCGCCGTTCAATAAAATCACTTAACACATGCTTGATCATCACAAGTCTGTTGACCTGTCTATTATTCACTACCATGTCTTCACGGTTCATACTGCCAGACAAATCAACCGCAATCATAAGATCCCGCCCTTCAGAAGGAATACTGACAGGTTCTCCTAACCATTGTGGACGAGCCGCGGCAACAACTAGACAAACCCATGCAAGGATGGCAACTAGGAGTCGAAAGTAATTGCTGGAAACATTGGATTTTGTATTCGGTAAGCCCTCAGTCAAATAGGGAACTTTTAACGCTGCACCTTGATGTCGTTGACGAGCAGGAAGCAGTCTGGCTAACAGAGGAAGCGGTAACAAGAATAAGGCCCACCACCATGCAAATTCAAACATACTCAGCCTCCACTCGTGCTAAGTTTGTTTTAGCTGTTTTAGTTCTGTTGGCAGCAGGTATGCCATGTTTCAGCCAAATCAATGTTTGAGCATAACAGGAAGAAAAATCGCTGCTTACTGCCTCTGAATAAAGTGAAGATTGCAAGGTATTCATCACTCGACAAAATTCTTGTTGCTTCGATTCAGCCAATTGAGACGCTAAAAAAGTTACCCAATTTTGAGTATGAAGCGACGCTACTTCAGATTGTTGAAAATAACTAAGTGCCGTTCTTTTCAGTAAAGAATTCAATTCAATATGCCAATTGGGCTGGTCTTGCTTAATATTTTGCAACTCCGAGATCGCTTGTCTTTTGGGCGCAAGATATCGCCAGCGTTTAAATAGCCAGATAGAAAGTAAAATGATAGTAAGTGCGCTTAACGCGATGAGGATCCACCATCCGAATGACAAGGGCCAGATTCCAATTTCCTCGGGCAGATGAATATCGCGAAGCTGTGCCAACGGATCTGAATTAGGATCCATTATCGGTACCCTCTATTCGTTTCAAGTTGTTGCTCCAAAGATTGTCCTGCGCTAATCGGGATTAACTGTGCTTTGCATTGCGCAAGTGTCTTAGTGATATATTCGTTTTGCTTGGCGTGAGTTTGTTGATATTGCTCTTCCGTATCTTTTAACCCTAACACCAATGTTTGCTGCTGCACGCCATCGGTTACATCTACCGCCTGTGGCATACTTACTTGAGGCAATTGATGTTCGAAAGGATCAGTAATTGAATAGGCCACTAATTCACAATGCCGGCTAATTCGACTAAGGTGCTGTTTCGACACTTCGTTTAGTTGGTGAAAGTCGCTCAAAACGATAACCAAACTACCTGGATGTGCTAGCCTTCTCACACGAGCACAGGCATCTGTAAACGCTAGTCCTTGACTAGATTTTTTGCCGTTTCCACCTTGCTTATGCATTTCTACTAGCCCATGAAGAAATGACAATACCGCTTTGTGCCGTGTTAAGGGTTTGAATTCCAAATGGTCGTTTTGGTTAAATATCAAGCCACCAATACGATCGCCTCTATCGCGGGCTGCCCAAGCAATTAGGGAAGCTAGATGTGCAACCTGAACCGACTTATACATGAGTTGGGTGCCAAAATGCATATTCTCAGACAAGTCAGCTAGAATAAAAATAGGACGCTCTTTCTCTTCACGGTAGACTTTTGTGTGAGTTGAACCCGTACGCGCTGTAACTCGCCAGTCGATTGCACGAATATCGTCACCCGGCTGATAGTGCCGAGCTTCGTCAAACTCCATGCCTCGACCTTTAGTCTTCGCAAGATAGCTCCCAGCTAATTTCGCTTGAATTGTTTTTCTCGGCGATAAGCGCATCAAGCCAGTCTTCGCTTTGTAATAAAGCAGCTGTTTGATGTTCAATGACACTCCATCTGAAAAATGTTGTGTAAGCCATCCGGCAACATCGATCTTGTCTTGCATGATTAGCCTCTATGGAACCGGAACTAACTGCAAAATTTTATCTAACACTAGATTGCCAGTGATACCTTCAGCCTCCGCTTCGTAGCTAAGCAATATACGATGACGTAAAACATTGTGGAACACAGCATGAATATCATCCGGGCCAACAAAGTCTCTTCCCATCAACCATGCATGGGCTCTTGCGCATTTATCCAAAGCGATAGTCGCTCTTGGGCTGGCACCAAACTCTATCCAACTGGCTAGTTGCTCGTCGTATTTTTCAGGTGTGCGGGTGGCGATGATTAACTCCACCAAATATCGTTCAAGTGATTCTGCTAAATGGATTTGCAATACTTCTTTGCGCGCAGCAAAAATGTCGGCTTGTTTAATATCGGTTACCGCAGCTGTTTCATCACTGATTGCTTCATCTCGGGTCAACCTCAAGATGTTTAATTCTACGTCAGCGGCAGGATAGTCTATTTCCAAGTGCATCATGAAACGATCCAATTGCGCTTCTGGAAGGGGATACGTACCTTCTTGCTCAATTGGGTTTTGGGTCGCCATTACCAAGAACAACTCAGAAAGTGGATAGGTCTTATTCCCCACAGTTATTTGACGTTCAGCCATCGCCTCTAGCAGTGCCGATTGCACTTTCGCAGGGGCACGGTTAATTTCGTCTGCCAAGACCAGATTGTGGAAAAGGGGTCCTTTTTGGAAAACAAACTCACCTGTTTCAGGTCGGTAAATATCTGTTCCAGTCAAATCTGCCGGCAGTAAGTCGGGGGTAAATTGGACGCGATGGAAATCACCTTCTAATCCATTTGCTAAGGCATTAACAGCACGGGTTTTTGCCAAGCCAGGAGGGCCCTCAACCAACAAGTGCCCATTTGCTAACAATGCAATTAAGATGTTTTGGGTCAGGGTGCTTTGTCCTAGCACCTGTGAATCAAGATATTTTTGTAATTGTTTAAACTGGTCTACAGCCATCGTTTATTTTTCCTACTCACGACTAAAGCGGTTATACAGACATCTGTTTCTATATAGGGTTCCCTCGTCGAAATACAATGTTACATATCATCAAAATTCAATCATGTACTTTACGCTGTTAGCTAGTTTCTTATCTAGAGTTCAGGTTAAGTAAAAAATGACCAACTTGAATAAGATTGAATTTTTAATTGCAACCTGTACAATCGTCTCTAAATTAGAGGTCAGACCACTGCAAGATTGTACTGCAAAGATCAACACGCCCTAGATGGTTTTAAAAGAAAGAGGACAAACAATGTCGGAAAAGCACACTTTAACAACTCGAACCGGTGATCGAATCGCCGTTGTAGCGGGTTTGCGTACTCCATTTGCCAAAATGGCGACTTACTTCAATGGTGTGCCCGCGGTCGACCTTGGTAAGATGGTAGTGAACGAAATCTTGACTCGCCACAATCTTAATCCAAGTGAAGTGGAGCAACTTGTTTATGGCCAAGTGGTACAGATGCCAGAAGCACCTAATATTGCAAGAGAAATTGTTTTAGGCACGGGCATGAATGTGAGTACCGATGCGTATTCTGTCTCCAGAGCTTGCGCGACCAGCTTCCAATCTACCGTCAATATTGCTGAGTCAATGATGGTGGGCAACATCGAAGTGGGAATAGCCGGTGGTGCTGATTCTACGTCGGTTTCACCTATCGGGGTATCAAAGAAATTAGCTAGAGCGTTAACTGATTTACAAAAAACCAAAACACTCGGGCAAAAATGGCACGTTTTGAAAAAACTCGGGGTGAAAGACCTTCTACCTGTACCTCCAGCAGTCGCAGAGTATTCCACCGGGTTATCTATGGGACAAACTGCTGAGCAAATGGCTAAAAGCCATTCTATTAGTCGCGCCGAGCAAGATGCGCTAGCGCACCGTTCACACACTTTGGCTGCGCAACACTGGAATGACGGGCATTTGACCCAAGAAGTTATGACAGCCTATGCAGAACCGTTCAACGGAGCCTTAGATAAAGATAATAATGTGCGGTTCGACTCTAAATTGGATGGGTATGCCAAATTGAGACCTGTGTTTGATCGCAAACATGGCTCGGTTACCGCCGCAAACGCTTCTCCTCTCACCGATGGTGCATCTGCAATTATTATGATGACGGAAAGCAAAGCTAAAGCGATGGGGTATAAACCCCTCGGCTTTATTAAAAGTTATGCATTTGCGGCAATTGATGTGTGGGAGGATATGTTAATGGGGCCGTCTTATGCGACGCCACTTGCCCTAGATCGGGCAGGTATGACGTTGAACGATATCACCCTTATTGAGATGCATGAAGCATTCGCCGCACAGACTCTAGCCAATGTGAAGATGTTCGCAAGTGACAAATTCGCTAAGGAAAAACTTGGACGTAAGAAAGCAACGGGTGAAATTGATATGGACAAGTTTAATCAGATGGGCAGCTCTATTGCTTATGGCCATCCATTTGCTGCAACAGGTACTCGTATGATCACTCAGATGTTGAACGATTTGAACCGCAAAGGTGGTGGAACAGGTTTGCTAACAGCTTGTGCTGCAGGCGGTTTAGGTGCGGCCATGGTCGTTGAAACAGAATAGGGAGTGAATGACATGACAAATAGCAAAAAAGCAACCACAGAAACTATAAAGAGTGCATTTAGCCTAGATATCCGTGACGACGGTATTGCCATTTTAACCATGGATGTACCCGGCGAGAGCATGAACACTTTAAAACTGGAATTTGCCGATCAGATTTCCGAAATGCTCGACCAAATAGAGTCAAACAATCAAATTAAAGGTGTGGTTATCGTTAGTGGCAAAGATGGCTCTTTTGTCGCAGGCGCAGATATTTCCATGTTGGCAGCGTGTAAATCTGCTGAAGATGCAGAAACTGTAGCCAAAGGTGGTCAAGCTATATTCCAACGCATAGAAGATATGAAGGTTCCTTTCATTGCGGCTATTCATGGACCTGCTCTAGGCGGTGGGCTCGAACTCGCTTTGGCGTGCCACGGTAGAGTCTGTAGTGACGATAAAAAAACACAAGTCGGTTTGCCAGAGGTACAGTTAGGTTTATTGCCCGGCAGTGGCGGGACACAACGTTTACCACGATTAATTGGTATCCAACAAGCGATGAAAATGATGATGACTGGTTCATCAGTTCGAGCTAAACAAGCCCTTAAATACGGTATCGTTGATGACATGGTTCCCAACACAATCTTGCTTGACGTGGCTATTGATATGGCATTGGCTGGCAAGCCTCGTCGAAAAGCAGTAAAACTTAATTTGATGGGGAAATTTCTTGAAAAGACTCCGTTTGGCAGAAATACCTTGTTTAGCCAGGCCAGAAAACAAGCTGCGGCTAAAACCAAAGGTAATTACCCGTCGCCTGAACTGATCATTGAGTGTATCGAAACAGGTATCAATAGTGGCATTGAACAGGGTATGGCTATCGAAGCGCGTAACTTTGGAAAATTGGTCATGACGCCCGAGTCCGAACAACTTCGCAACTTGTTCTTTGCTACCACTGAAATGAAGAAAGAAACTGGGGTATCGGGTGTTAAGCCAACAACACTTAACAAGATTGGTGTTTTGGGGGGAGGTTTAATGGGGGGCGGTATTGCATTTGTTACCTCCACAAAGGCGGGACTGGCTGTGCGTATCAAAGATATACGGCCAGAAGGAATAGCCAATGCCATGAAATATTCGTTTGATTTGTTAAATAAAAAGGTTAAGCGCCGATTTATGCGAAAATCAGAGATGCAAAAACAGATGTCTTTGCTAACTGGCTCTGTGGATTATTCTGGATTCAAAGATACAGATTTAGTGATTGAGGCCGTTTTCGAAGACCTAGATCTTAAACAAGCCATGGTGAGTGATGTAGAAAAACATTGTGGTAAAAAAACCATTTTTGCTTCCAACACTTCTTCTATCCCAATAGGCCAAATTGCTGCCAAAGCTAAACGACCTGAACAAGTAATAGGACTGCATTATTTTTCACCTGTGGATAAAATGCCCCTTGCTGAAGTGATAGCACATGAAAAAACCTCGGACTTAACTATTTCTACAACAGTAGAATTAGCTAAAAAACAAGGTAAAACACCGATTGTGGTGAAAGACGGCGCAGGTTTCTATGTTAATCGAATACTGGCACCGTATATGAACGAAGCGGCTAATATCTTACTTTCTGGTGAGCCTATTGACCATATCGATAAATCTCTAGTGAAATTTGGCTTTCCGGTTGGCCCAGTCAAGTTGCTTGACGAAGTGGGTATCGATGTCGGCACAAAAATAATTCCATTCTTAGTAGAACAATTCGGTTCTCGTTTTCAGTCTGAAGACGCATTCGACAAAATTTTGGCGGATGGTCGCAAAGGTAAGAAAAATGGCAGAGGCATGTACTTATATACGGGTAAAAAGCCGGGTAAAGAGGTAGATGAATCTGTTTATGAGCTTTTGAACATAGTGCCTACTCAAAATAAAAGTGCTTCCGAGATTGCTGAGCGTTGCGTGTTGATGATGTTGAATGAAGCGGCAATGTGTTTGGACGAAGGGGTTATTAGGAGTGCCAGAGACGGCGACATAGGCGCAATTTTTGGGATAGGATTCCCACCGTTTCTCGGTGGACCTTTCAGGTACATGGACAAGTTAGGTGCAGATCATGTGGTTTCGCGCCTCAAGCATTTTCAAGCGCAAGTTGGTGACAAGTTCACACCCGCAAATTGTTTAGTAGAGATGGCTGAGAATCAAACCTGTTTCTATTCTTAAAGACCTTTGCTAGTGGAAAGTGTTTTGTTCGCGTAACTAAAAAGTTAAGAAAGTGTAAAAAACCGAGTTTATCTCGGTTTTTTGCTCTGTAGAGCTTAAAATATATGGTTATTTAGTGTTTTTTAACTATAATCCCACTACTTAATTGGAATTTTAAGGTCTGGGTATGTTGGTGTTATTAATAATCACGCTAGTTTTTAGCGCTTATTACTACGTAGAATCATTTAAAAGTGGCCTGTCAGCTAAAAAGTGGGCATTGGCTGGGGTTTTCCTAGGTCCAACTATTCTTCCTATGTTCAATATCACTCGCAGAGTGAAACTTCGTCATGCACAAGGCTTTAGTGCTCATATTATATACGCTTAGCTTTATTGCTTCGTTTTCTTATTCCCAGAATAGGAAAAGAGAGGCGAACCTCTCTTTTATAACAATTCCATTTGGACCTTTAAAATCCAATGCATCAGCACTCGATTAAAAGCCAATACCATTTCCGGGTCTGTAAGTCTGCTCAGTTGTTGTCGCAGATTTAAACTGCTCCGCATTTTTTGCACCGTCAAGATCTGTGCTAGCAGGAGATGAAGTGGTAAGTATTAGTGCTACAGCATAAGCTTTTAACATCTTAGGTTCCTCTTTGATACTATTTCTAATTACGCTGACAATTATTTGTCAGTCCACATGACTAAAGCGAAGAGTGTGCCAAGATGTTCAAAATTGCTGCAAATAGGGTAAATTAATTGGTCCAACCTGATTAGGCTTTGCTAGGGTTTATAGCTGATTTAGTTGGGTTAATAAGCTGATTTATATGAAGATTTTCGTTTAATAACTTCTCAAATCGAGGGGAGCTTAGGGGCTTGCTGTAGAGGTAGCCTTGTAACATTTCACATTCATATCTTTTTAGAATCATAAGCTGTTGTTCTTGCTCAACACCCTCTGCAACCACTTTCAAACCCAAGTTGTGGGCGATATTGATAATGGCGGCCGTCATATGTTTGTCGACACTGCTGGTTGCTATGTCGTCTATAAAGGCTTTATCTATTTTTAGCGTATTGAGGGGGAACTGTTTGAGATAGGCTAGAGACGAATAGCCTGTACCGAAATCATCTAGCGCAAGATGTATTCCTCTTTCCCTGAGTCGTTCCATCATCTTTAATGCTTGCTCAGGATTTTCCATTAATGTCCCTTCTGTAATTTCACATTCGAGGTGTAACGGAGATAAGCCTACTTTTTGTAAAATTCTGACGATTCTATCGTCTAGATCTGGCAACTCAAATTGTCGTGCCGATATGTTCACTGCCACTCTGCCAGAGAAAAGTCCTTGCGAAACCCAACGTTTGGTGTCCTCACAGGCTTTGTGAAGCACCCGCTCGCCGATTTCAATGATTTGCCCAGTTTCTTCTGCTAAAGGAATAAATTGCGAAGGGCTAACGATTCCTTTCTCTGGATGCTCGAACCTTACTAATGCTTCCATACTGACCAACTTACCAGTAGAAATATCAACTTTTGGCTGATAAAACACAGTGAAGAGATCATCTTTTAAGCCGTAACGAATCAGATTTTCAATTTGCAATTGCCTTACCGCATTTTGGTTCATTTCGCCGCTAAAGAATTGGTATTTGTTGCCTCCAGCGTTCTTTGCAAAGTACATAGCTGTGTCGGCATTTTTGAGCAATTCTTGGGGGTTATTACCATCTTCAGGATAGAAGGCAATACCGACACTGGCGCCTAAAACAAACTCTTGTTTATTGATAATGAAAGGGTGAGCCATTTGATCTAACACTTTCTGAGCGAAATGGTTGATTCGCGACATATCCTCCGGATTGTCAATCAAAATACTGAATTCATCACCACCCAATCGATAGCACGTCGCGTTTGTACCGGCCATTTTTTGCAGTCGTTTACCAATCTGCCGAATAAGTATATCGCCTGTTTGATGGCCCAAAGAATCATTAATTTTCTTAAAATTATCCATATCAAGACAAACCAGAGCATGAGGTAGGTCTTTTCTGACCATGTTGTTATGGCTTGCTTGGAAAAAGGAACGATTAGGCATTTCAGTTAGCGGATCTGTGTTCGCCAACTTCAATAATTCTTTTTCAGTGCTCTTACGAGATGTAATATCTGAGAAAACACCCACATAGTGACTGATTTTTCCATCCTCACCTTGTACAGCATCGATATTGAGTTCCATTTCATAACGTTCACCATTAATACGCACAGACTCTACTTCGCCGTTCCAATTCCCTCTTTGGCGGAGAGACTTTTTCACTTCTTCTGTGAATGCTTCAGGATACTGGTTGAACTTAAGGAAGCTTGCCAAGCCTTGCTCACGCGTCTCGCCAGTACAGTCACAATACGCCTGATTGACTGAGATAAAATGGAAACTGGTATCTGCGATAAAAACGCCGTCTGAAATAGTTTCAATAGAACGTTTGTAAAGCTTCAGTTGTTCTTCAGCCAGTTTTAAGTGATTAATATTTTTGAGCGTACCTGTCATACGCAAAGGTTGATTGTTGTTGTCGCGTTTTACCACCATTCCGCGGTCTAACACCCAGATCCATTCACCTTTAAAGGTTCTCGCTCGATAGGTCACTTGGAAATAGTCTGATTCATTGTTAATGTGTTTCTTAAGCGCTTCTTTCACTCTTAGAATGTCATTTTGATGAATGTTTGCCTGATACGAACTATTTGCTCGAATGTTATCTTGAGGAAAATCCAGTGTTCCCCAGGTGTTGGCCCGATATACCTGACCTTGATAAACGTCCCAATCCCAAAGTTCATCACCACTGCTCCAGAGAGTTAGTTTGAGTCTTTCCTCACTTTCTTGAATTGAGTTTTGGATAGCCAGTTTACGTTTATACTGTCTGTACATATAAGACAGTATTAGCAAGGTAATCACACCATAAATAGCTAAAGCTGACGAATGTAACCAGAAAGGCGGAAGGACCTTAATTTTCAGTTTTGCAGAATTAGACCATTTTGCACCTAAACTTTGACTTTGTACTTCAAACACGTAATCGCCGAATCGAATGTTAGTGAAGGTTGCAATCGTGTCTTGCGAACTGGTTTCTATCCACTCATCACTCAGACCGACCAATCGATATCGATAACGATAGTTATCTTCAAACAAGGAATTTATATGGCCAAATTCAAGGCTGAAAGGAGAAGCAGTATTGGGCAGCTCAAGTGATGTTGTTTTACTTATTGGCGCCTTAAGAGGAGAGTCTGTTGAGTCTGCCGTCACTGGCTGATTCATGATTCGCAATTGGGTAATTATAGGTGGTGTCAATGTGCTATTCTGGCTAATCGCATTGGTTTTTAATTCAGCAGAATTGAGTTTATCGGGATCAAATACATGAAATCCAACCGTACCACCGAACAGCACAAGTCCATTTGATACGACCAGCGCAGCCCCTTCATTGAGGTCGTTGTAGTCGAGTTTTTCACGAGATATAGAATGCAAAACTTCACCTGTCTGCAATGAAATCTGCCAAATTCGACTGGTGGAACTTTGCCAAACTGTATCCTTCTTGTCACCGTACAATAAGGAGTTAAACACCATACCGCGGACGTCTCTGCCCAAAGGGTTGATGTTGTCTAAAATACGATAACTGGTTTTATGGATTTTGAATAAACCGTATTTGGCTGTAGATACCCAAAACGCTTCGTCAGTCTCATGAACGTTAAATGCGACAGGCTGGTCATCTAATGAATCTGTGCTCAATTGAAGATTAATAAAGTCTTTTTTACTGTTTTCGACACTGAGTCCTGAAGCAGTCCTAAACCACAAACTTCCAGTTGAATCTTTGAATAGGGGAGTTACACTGCTGATATCTTTATAAACAATTCCCGAGAATTCAGCGTCTAATGATACAGAATCAAACGCATACAATTTCTCATCCCAATCTTTGGCCCAAACACTACTTCCAAGATTGTACAGATCAACGATGATGACATTTGGTGTAAGGTTGGTTAGTTTTTTTAGTTCATCGTTTTTGTATTCATAAACCAACAATCCATCACTTGTGGCTAGCCAAAGACGCTTTGATTCATCTACAGCAGCATCCCAAATATCAAAGGAACTGTCTTGCAAAAATCGTTGGAACTCACCCGTATTGCTGTCAAAAAGGCTCAAACCTCCACTAAATGTTGCTACCCACAACTTACCATCTTCAATTTCGGTTAGCGCCCATACACTATTGTCAGTGCCGGAAAAACTATTGCTATAAATATTTTTAAAGTGCTTAATGCTCGCAAACTGTTGATGATACTGAAACAACCCAGCGGTGTGAGTAGCCAACCAAAGAGAGTTGTTACTGTCTTTATAAATCTTAAGAATAAAACGGCTGCTTAAGCCGATGTGCATATAATTATTTTGATTGATCGAGAAAACTTCATCGTTTTGGGTGTTGTAAACGCTAAATCCATCGTGAGTACCAATCCAAACCTGTGACTCTCCTACTGGCTGAATAGTGCGTGCAATATTGTTCACTATTCTAGGTTGTGAGTCTTGGTTAGCGGAGAGGTGTTTAATAACTTGGTTGTCGGCAGAAACGATTATGACACCCGAGTCGGTTCCCAACCAATAGTTCTGATCGATAATTTTTACGTCATACAGTGTTCTAATATTGAGATTTAAATTCCAAGGATTTGGCTCATTCAGCTTAAATAATTCATTGGAAGCGAAATCTAACATGAACACACCCGAGTACTCGGTTCCAATCCACATCCTGTCTTTTTCAACGAACAAGGTTCTGACCGCATCTTCAAAATTATCACCGCTAAAGGTCATAGGTAAAAAATCATCTTGAGTCGGATCGAATTGATACAATCTGTTCGCACCAGAAACAATTAAGTTACCCTCTTGTGTTTCTGCGATAGCGAAAGTTTCGTTGGATTCTAGTTGGCTGTTTTTGGCAGTGTAAGATATAAAGTCATCTTTTTCAGAGACATATCGGGAAATACCGCCCAGTGTTGCTACCCATAGAGTTCCTTTTGAATCGATGAATAATTTGCGAGCGAATTCGTTCGGTAGACTGGTATCTGATTTCGAACTAGGAAAGTAATTTACAAAATTTTTGCCATCAAATTTGTTGAGCCCATCCATGGTTGCAAACCACATGTAGCCGTCGGAGTCTTCGATGATATCGATGACAGTCCCTTGTGATAAGCCTTGTTCGACAGAAAAGTTTTTGAGCTGGATATCTGACACGTTTGCCTGCACATCGCGTAAATGTGTAGTTATGGCTATCAACAATATTGCCAGCCACAATGACTCAAACGGTCGATTTAATTGCACTCATCACCTTTATGCATTCAAATGATATTTTTCCTGCATTTTCTCTTCATTTGTGGATTTCAAGACACTTTTAGGCGCTTAATATGCCCAAAAAATGTGCCTTCTACAAGGTATTATTCAATTCTCCCATTGCTAAATAACAAAAAATCACCATTTTGAACAAAAACTGTTCACAAATTGCCTAAACCATATATTTAGACTTGAGTTTGTAGTCACTAATATCCTTTATAATCGTACCCTGTGTCGGATTGTCGACCTGGTTACTACCTGCGCAAAATAATACAAGTTTCCCAAAACCCTGATTGCTATTTAGTCGTTGAGCGAAATTCACTACCTGATCAAAGGTGAGCTGCTGCATAGCCATCGCCATGTTGGCTTGTTGATCAAAATGGTTGTCATCATTGCCTATCGCCATCCATAACCGCTGACTTTTCACCGTTAGATTAGTATCGTTATCGGTCAATTGTTTGATAACACTAGTTTTTATTTGCTTCCATATGGGTTCAAATTCAGCAATCGTGGATGTGCTTTCATCAATATACTGTTCGATTTCGTTTTTCAGCGTTTTGGCATTGCAATTGGGAGACTGAATGTAGAACGCTAATCCAGGATGTCGGTTTAACGGTAAATAACCACTTCCTACTATATAGCCCAATTGTTTTTCAGTGCGCATTTCATTAAAAAACGGAGCGGCTAGCATTTGCTCCAGCAATATTGTCAGAGCGACGTCGTGCGCACTTGCTGTTGGCGTTTGATAGTAAACCACAACCGCAGCGTCTTGGTGTTGAGATTCCACTTGGTGTAAGAAACTTTGCTGTTGACGTAAATCCGTTACGTCCCTCTTTATCTTTTCAGTGGAGTGGGAATCTTGCCTTGATTTTGCTAAAAATTGCGAAAACGAATTCCCTTGAGCTAATTGCCAGTCGCCGTATATAAATCCTTCTAAAAAATACTCGTTTAAAAGCTCTGTTCTCACTTGCTCCATTCTTTCTATACTGGCTTCTTGTAGAATCGGAATGAGTTCAGTTGGAGAATGTGTGAGCCGCTGTACTATGCCAGATAATCGGGTAAACAATCGGTTAATCGGTTTATTGAGTAACGAATTTTGCAATGAGTTGAGGTTTTTCTGCCTTACCTGTTCAAAGCACTCAATCGAACCTGTGAACTCGTGTATATGCTCGAAAAGAGACTTGGCGAGGGTTAACTGTTTCTGAGTAAAACCATTTGTATGTAATGAGAAACCGGCTTGATGTGAGTATAAATGGAAGTTCAAACCTGCGACACCTGCGTGATAATAGCGATTATTGAAGTGTTCCATCAACATCGCAATCCAAATGCGCTTGTAGGCTGATATCTCTGGCCCTTTGTATACTGCTGGACAATCAAAAGAAACAAAACAATCCCCTTTGGGCAAGTCAAATACGCTGTCTTGACCAAACCAAATATTCATACCAGCTTGGCTTGTTATTAATGTTGGTTGCTCGTATTGAGGAGATGTTTCTTGTCTTTCAGTAGATGAAATAATAAACGGATTTTTATCCGGTAAATGAAGAGCATCATTCCTTTGCGGTTTTGAAAGCGCCGCTAAAAACTCATTGGAAAATGGGGTGATTTGGTAAGGTGTCTCGTACCATTTAGCGATTTTGTCTGTTTCTACCTCTGGATGGATAAGTTTCACTCGCATATTCTGAGGAGTCATTAAGGACAAGCACGCTTCAATTGGATCAGTATCAAAGTTTTCTGTAAGGTAGTCACCGCTTAAAATGTCTTCTTTGGCATAGAAAAACAGTTGATTTGAAAGATGAATTGCATCCTCCAGAGGTTTCACTTGATCACTAAAATTAAAGGCTAATTTACCGAGCTTGGCTTTTTCTTCATATCGCCATTTTTCATCCAAATGATCTGTAATTAGCTTTATGTAATAGAACACACTATTCAAAATGTTTTCAGTATTTTCAATTCCTGATTCAGTTAGCTGCAGGTTTAAATTGAAGTCTTTAAAATTGCTGCCATTAATGCCACCACCCGCACTTAAATTGGTCACCCAGTTTTGTTGTTTAAAATAATGTAATAAGCTGCCGCTGCCTTCATCGCCAAGCAAATGACTAATAAAATCCAATGGTTTGCATTTGTAATAGTGTTGCACGTCGGGAAGCGCAAAGCTGATGATCATTCGCCGCGCTACTTTTAACGGCTTGATATTTATCTTTACCCCAAGTTGATCCGGCAAATAAAGCGTAGGGTAGGGAGCGTATCTTTCGGGTGCAGCGCAATTTACATCAGTTAAGAGGGTTGCTAGCTGTTTCTCTAACTGATCGGCAGGATGTTTAGATATGATGCAAAGCGCCATATTTTCTGCAACATAGTGTTTATTGTGAAATTCTCTCAAAAGCGTTTGCAATTCAGTTAATTCAACACTTCTGAGTGTTTGCTCGTTGCCTACTGAAAATTTACTGAATGGATGCTTGGGATTACAGGTTTCTTTATGAACTTGGTAAAGCCGACGAAGATCGTCGTTAATTTTTAATTTAAATTCTGCATCAATTAAATTTATTTCTTTATCTAGGCTCTGCTCGGACACCAATGGATGGGTCAACATATCAAAAAATATGTCCAGCGCATTGATTAAATAGCTATCATTAACATCAAAATGAAAATTTGCATGTTCAGTGCCTGTCCACGCATTGAGATTGCCACTATGACTGCTTAAGAAGTGCTGTAAACTATTGGGTTCAGAATAGTTTTCGCTACCTAAGAATAGCATATGCTCTAGAATGTGAGCCAGTCCACATACCTCTTCAGGATCATGAAAATGGCCAGCTTTAATCGACATGGACACGGCAGCATTGTTGCAACCTAAATCTTGCACCAATAACACTCGCAATCCACCAGGAGCGATATAGTGAGTATATTTTCGCTGATCACGCTTGCTTATGTGCAACTAATCTAGCCTCGAACTGTTTTCAAACATAAAAGATAGGTACGGTCCTTTTCGCACAAGGGATTATTAACTTCCATCCACAATTTCGTTAAGCGATGTGTAGTTTCAATGACAAATGCCAATCAAAGGCGGTTTAGTTGCAATTTTCTGCTGAAAGCTATGTATTTTCTTACAATTCAACTTTACTATACAAAGAACTACCAAAAAAAGCATAATCTGGGCTCAATTTAATGTACATTTTTATTATGCGTCACGGCGACGCGGTTTCCGCTGTGCATAATGATAGTAATAGACAACTTTCCTCTATGGGAAAAGCGCAATCAGTCCAATCAGCGAAATGGTTAAGCGAATTCATTTCTACTCACGACTTAAAAATTAATCATTCTCTTGTCAGTCCTTTTGTTAGAGCTCAGCAGACTCATGCATGCATGTCAGAGCATATTGATACCGGTAATTTGTTATCGGCGACGGTTTTTGATACTGAAGAAATTACGCCTTCTGGGAATGCATTTGTTGCGCATCGAAATATAGATGCGCTGCTACTGGATAGTCCAAAAATAGAGAGTGTTTTACTCGTTAGTCATCTACCTCTTATCAGTTATTTGCTTGATGAACTCTGCACAATTCAGCATTCAATGATATTCGCCACCGGCGAAATTGCTTGTGTTGACTATGATGTGAGTGCTTCTAGCGGAAAATTGATCAAAGTTTTTACGCCAGAGTGATTTAGGTTTTCTTTCTACTTCCGATAACAAAGTAACCTGAGGTTTGGATAAGCCGTGCATGATAACAGCGCTATTTGTGCCCCTTTCTGCGTTGTCCACTAAGCGTTTAGAGTGACTAGACAACTGTGTGAACGACTTGAAAGGAGCGCAAATCCCACTATTCTCCCTGAAGAAGGTAGAAAATGCTGCATCGCTTCCACTTAACATATTGAAACATAGAATAAGTTTATAAACAGCCAACACCTCTTATCCACACCTCAGGTTATTAGAGAGGAGAGGCCAAATGTCTGATAAAAGTTTGCTGGCAAATTTGCAGCAAGTTTTAGAATATCATGTCGCGAATGATGAACTGACTCATGATGATGAGCTTCAGTTCATTTTCGATCGCCTCACTAAGCTCAATAAAAACGTAGAAGGGTTAAAACAGAAAATTTTATTGAATCGAAAAGAAAAGAGTAACACGCCTTAAGGCACATTGGTGTTAGCTATTAAGATCTTCGGGAGGATGACTGTAATAAGCGGGTAAAACACGCACGGTTTTGATCATGTTGTCTTTTATCTCAATGATTTCAATGGGATAACCAGCTAAGCGCATACTGATATTGGCATCAGGAATGTCTTCAAGGTGTTCTAAGATAAGCCCGTTGAGTGTTTTTGGCCCTTCAGTCGGAAATGACCAATCCATTTCTTTATTTAATTCTCTTAAATTTGCACTACCATCCACTAATACACTGCCATCTTGCTGCACATGTGCTTCTTTAGAATAATCTGGTGCGATACTTGTAGTGAAGTCGCCAATGATTTCTTCAAGAATATCTTCCAAGGTCACTAGGCCTTGAATGTCGCCATATTCATCGACGACTAATCCAATACGCTCTTTGGCCTGCTGGAATTGGTACATTAGTTTGTGCAATGGAATTGATTCAGGAGCAAAGTAAATTTCTCTAACCGCCCTTAATAGGGTTGCCTTGCTGAATTGATCTTTGGACAGAAGCCTAAGTGCATCGCGCATGTGTACAAAGCCTACTGCATCATCAATGCTATCGCGATACAACAAAACACGAGTGTGTTGTGCGTTAATCAGTTGGCGTTGAATATCTCTCCAGTCATCGTTTATATCTATCGATACAATTTCGCTACGAGGGATCATAATGTCCTCTGCCGTGACTTTTTCTAGATCTAGTATTCCAACCAACATATCTTGGTGTTTCTGTGGAATTAACGCACCAGCTTCATGCACAACAGTTCTTAATTCTTCCCTACTGAGGTTTTTACCTTCGTCATTCACCGGATTAATTCGCAATATCTTAAGAAGACCGTTACATATACCGTTGATAAAATAAACTAGCGGATACATGATGATCATTAGAGGCAGCAAAATGACAGAGCTAGGGAAGGCTATTTTCTCGGGATACAAGGCCGCAAGCGTTTTTGGTGTCACTTCAGCAAACACTAAAATGACAAACGTAAGGCCAAAGTTCGCAATGGCTAATCCCCAAACGTCACCAAACAGACGTAAACACACGATAGTTGCTATTGAAGCCGCTGCGATATTGACTAGGTTATTGCCGATTAATATCAATCCGATCAATCGGTCGGGTCTTTTTAAGAGCTTTTCAACACGAATTGCACCTTTGTGCCCTTCGTTTTCCAAGTGTTTAAGTCGGTATCTGTTGATCGACATCATGCCGGTCTCAGAACTAGAAAAGTAAGCTGATAAAAAAATTAGAATGCCGAGTAGTATAAATAACGTACTCGTCGATATGTCGTCCAACTAGGAAGTTCCTTTGCTATGGCTCAGTGTGAAATGTAGGTGGTTCCGAGCAAGTATTCAAGCATTTATCAAGACTTCTCGAACAAAACGGCTGCCAAAATAGGCCAAGGTTAATAAACAGGCACCAACAACCGTTGCAGTAATAACAGATTTTCCTCGCCATCCCCATCTGTTGTGCCCTACTAAAGTAATACAATAGATTACCCAAGCTATGACGGAAAGTACGGTTTTGTGTGCTTGTTCTTTTGCCAGCATGTCATCGAGAAAAGCAAAGCCGCTCGCTAACGACAAGGTAAGTAACACAGTTCCCGCAAACAATAATTTGAAAAATATACTTTCAACTGTCATTAACGGAGGTAACGAGGAGTGCAGCAAAGACGCTTTTTTCTCTTTCAGCTTTGTATTGATATAAGAAAGTTGTAATGCATATAGAAACGCGATTATTAAGCAACCATAAGCAAATAAGGCAAGAACAATGTGGATAATTAACGCCGGGCGAACATCTATTTGCATGATGTGTGAACTAGGGACGAATACACCAATCAATACGATTAACGCACTAAAACCATAAACCACGGGCAATAAAATAGCATTGGCTAAAGAAAAAGACGCAATTGTCATTGTTAACGCGATAACCCAAGCAATCAGTGATGCTACATTCACCATGCTCATATTTTGTCCGGGGTCTTGTAAAATGCCAGTATTTAATAGGTATGCGTGGACAAGAATGGCAATCAACGCGGGTATGGCACTGAGTTTAGGGTTCGGCCCTTGATGATGAAATAATCTAGACGCAATCACGCCAGCTGCTGCCAGATAAAATATTACGCAGATAAGTCCCAATATCACATGTAACTCCAGAAAAAAGATAGGCCCGCTAGACTAACCGAGGATAAAGTATATAGGTAAAACCAGTAAATAGGATCTAGTTTGATAAATTTCTGTTGAAGATGCCCAGAAGGTTCTTATATTAGTAGACATTCGCTATACTCTCGGCAATCAGAGTTAACACTCAATTTTAGGACTTTTTTATACATGTTTGAGAACCTTACCGAACGCCTAGGCAAAACACTCCGCGATATCAGCGGAAAAGGCAGACTAACCGACGATAATATTAAAGATACTTTGCGTGAAGTGCGGATGGCATTATTGGAGGCCGATGTTGCCCTGCCAGTTGTCAGGGATTTTGTTGCACAGGTCAAAGAGCGTGCTGTTGGGACTGAAGTTGCTAAAAGCCTCAAACCAGGTCAGATGTTTATTAAAATCGTCCAGTCTGAGCTTGAATCTGTTATGGGGCAGGCGAATGAAACCTTAAACTTAGCAGCCCAGCCACCGGCAGTAGTATTGATGGCCGGTTTGCAGGGTGCAGGTAAGACGACAAGTGTTGGTAAACTGGCAAAATTCTTAAAAGAACGAGAAAAAAAGAAAGTGCTGGTGGTAAGTGCAGATGTATACCGCCCCGCAGCGATCAAACAACTACAAACCCTAGCCGAAGATGTTGGTGTTGAGTTTTTCCCATCTAGCAGTTTACAGCGCCCCGTTGATATCGCTGAATCAGCAATCGACCATGCTAAAAAGCAATTCTTTGATGTGTTACTTGTCGATACAGCCGGCAGATTGCATGTTGATGGCGAAATGATGGGAGAAATTAAATCTCTGCATGAAGCCGTCAACCCAATTGAAACCTTGTTTGTTGTAGATGCAATGACCGGGCAAGATGCTGCTAATACCGCAAAAGCGTTTAACGAAGCGCTTCCTTTGACTGGGGTGATTCTGACCAAAGCCGATGGTGATGCTAGAGGCGGCGCGGCATTATCAGTCAGGAAAATAACAGGTAAACCGATCAAATTTATGGGGATGGGAGAGAAACTTGATGCGTTAGAGCCTTTCCATCCTGAGCGACTTGCTTCCCGTATTCTCGGTATGGGTGATGTACTCAGCTTGATCGAGGAAGTAGAACGAAAAGTTGATAAAAACAAAGCGCAAAAACTTGCAGCCAAAGTTCAGAAAGGCAAAGGTTTTGATCTCCAAGACTTCAAAGAGCAACTTGAACAAATGCGCAATATGGGCGGCATGATGGGTTTGATGGATAAGATGCCGGGCATGGGCAATATGTCTGCACAAATCAAAGACAAAGCCAATGACAAGCAATTTGATCAAATGGAAGCCATTATCAATTCCATGACTCCTGGTGAAAGACAACGTCCAGACGTGATCAAAGGCTCTCGAAAACGCCGAATCGCAGCTGGTTCAGGTACGCAAATTCAAGATGTGAACCGTTTGTTGAAACAATTTATGCAGATGCAAAAAATGATGAAGAAAATGTCCGGTGGCGGCATGAAGAAAATGATGCGCAATATGAAAGGAATGATGCCACCAGGTGGTATGGGAGGCATGTTCCCGCCTAGGTGATGCTTTCCTTTCCAAACATCGTTGCGTTTTTCTAGAAAAGAGATTAATAGATTTGAACAGACTTGAGGGGTTTCTGGGGAGGAAATGAATTAGTTAATTGCGATGGCGTCCACCCACAGGGATGTGGGTGCCGAGCCTACACGGACGTATATACGGCGACCTCGCAAGGAACTAGTTAATTACCTCCATTCTCGTTGGGTTTTAATTCTAGACAGCAAGTTTGATCATCGGGGTATAAAGCCTGGCAAGTCTAAAAATTCCAACACGCTATAAAACATCCCTGTGCGCTTGGACTACGACATACATGTTTTAACATCTGTGTATAAAGTGTAGCAAGGTTTAAAATATTTTAACCCGCCGTGAAAGCATCCATGCTGCCGGGCTTGTCGTTTTAACTTCAGTGTATAAAGCATAGTAAGTCTAAAAATTCCAACACGCTGTAAAATATCCCTATGCGCTTGGACTACGACATCCATGTCTTCGTACAGTTGAAATTTTTAGACTTACCATGCTTTCCTTCCCAAACTTTGATTCTTTTTTTGAGAAAAGATAAGTTAAAGTGAACAGCTTTGCGGAGTATCTGGGGAGGAAATAAATTAGTTGATTGCGATGGCGTCCACCCACAGGGATGTGGGTGCCGAGCCTACACGGACGTATTCACGGCGTCCTCGCAAGGAACTAGTTAATTACCTCCATTCTCGTTGGGTTTTAATTCTAGACAGCAAGTTTGAGCATCGGGGTATAAAGCCTGGCAAGTCTAAAAATTCCAACACGCTGCAAGACTTCCCTGTGCGCTTGGACTGCGACATCCATGTCTTCGTACAGTTGAAATTTTTTAGACTTACCATGCTTTCCTTTCTAAACAATGATGATGTTTCGATGCTGCTTTCACTGATTTGCTTTTTAATTGTGGTGTATAAAGCACTTAAAGACTAAAAGAATTTAAACCCACTGTAAGTATCGCAATACAAACAATCCTATTGTGGAAGAAATGATAGACATCAGAGTACTACCGGCAATAATTGCAGCGGTCAAATGGTAATCACCACCAATGCTTCTGACCATTGGGTAAGCGGCAGCTGCTGTCGGAGCTGCGGTCATCATAAACAAAACGCCCAATTGTTCATCTCTCAGTCCGAAATAAAATCCCACTACTGTCGCTATCAATGGGATAAAGATGATTTTACTGCAAATAGCCCAATACAAAATACTTGATGCACGAAACTCCTCCCAACGAATAGTGGCTCCGACACATAATAGCGCCAATGGCAATGTCATACGTGCCAAATAGTTTCCTGTTTCAGTTATTAAACTCGGTATACGCACTGGCAGCAAGGCTACTACTAGAGCCAATGTGATAGCAATCGCCAATGGGTTAGTCAAAATACTGCGTGCCACTTCCATCGACTCAGGCGTTTTTTCTTGGTGGTAATACAGTGTCAATATGCAAAACAAATTCAACGGAATAACCATTGCAGCTAAGTACATAGATGCAACAGACAACGCTGATTCCCCAAATGCACTCACCGACAATGCTAAGCCTATTATCGCCATATTGCCTCGGCAAGCGCCTTGAACAAATGCTCCTCGGGCTTGTTTATTTGCAATACCGTATGCCAAGAAATGAAATACCAAAAATGAAGCTGTCATAACACTTCCGGCAAGTACTATAAGTAAAGTAGGAAAATGAGTTGTTAGGTCAGTGGTAGAAATATTAACAAACAGCAAACAGGGTAGGGTGAGGTTAAATACAAGATCGGAACCCGATTTTGCAAATGCATCATCGATCCAGCCGATTCGCTTGAGCAAGATGCCAATACCAATAATTAAACTGATGGGCAAAGTAACTTGTAATGCATAATGGAGTGATTCAAACACGACTTAAACGTCCGAATTAATAGTGATTAGGTTAAAATCCACGTCTTTTCCAAAATTGGCTTTCATTTCGCTGTTCTATATCATCCAAGGTTACTTCTAGAGTTTGTTCAGCAATTATTACGTCATTATATTTAATGTACATGCGCCAAGGGCCTGTTTTGTCTTCTATCGGTGCCCAAATCGTATCACCTAAATAGAATTTCCAATCATTATTTCGTACATAAACATCGTCGTGAAAAGGTTGCATTTGTCGGCCCTTTGTATCGCAAATGTCTGGGTGCTCAATACACCAATTCAACTGCAGACCTTTGGCTTTTTTCGCATGCAGGATCAATCCGAATTCAATATCGATCTCAGCAGGCACGATGGAGGTAACCTGCTGAATTTGAGGTAAGCCCTTGCCTTTATTATTCCACTTCTGATATATGCCATAACTTTCGATAGAAAACTGAGGTTTGTTTTTAGCCATTAGGTCAATCTCATTCACACATAGTGTTAGACGCTTCTTAGTAAATAGTCAGCGAGTTTGCCAACACCGATACCAAAGCTAAAACTGAACAGTGTGCCCAACATGATATATTCTGTTAGTTTTCTGTCGCTCTGTCTGCGCATATCACCAAATCTAAATACGCTTTTTGCTGCAAGCAGAAAACCTACACCCGCAAATTGCTCCAGAAGTATGAAGGTTACGATCAAGCCTCTTTCAAAATAACCGATAAATTCGCCCGCTGAAGCCAAGCCCTCATTTGCTTTTTCTGATTCATCGAATTGCTTTGTGTAAGTGCTTAGAGACAAGGTAATTAGTAAAGAAACCGGCTTGCACAAAAATAGATAGAGACCGATAAGCATCAGCGTTTTGGTATTAAAAAAAGCTATGATTGTGTCTGCAGCATGTTGCAAACTGATCCCACCCAACCAACTGGCGATGATCGCAATGATTAACAGATGACCAACTTGATCGATAAGAAAGTTTTTAAGGGTGAAACTCTGATAGGTTTTCCAAATGTCAATAAGGTAGTGTGTGGCAATTATTACAGTTAGGGCGATTAGCGAAGTATAATCCAGAGTAATACCGCTTAGTAAGATAGCCACGCTCGTCAATATTACGTGAACTATCATGTGTTTTAGTAAACCAATAGAGCGCTGTTTATTTTTGACTTTGCACATAATCCAGCTGTGTTTTTGCAAATAAAAATCAGCTACGAAGTGCGCTATCAACAACAATGAAAATAATGTCAACCTTCTATCCTCATACACAGTTCACGGTAACCTTTGAGGTAAGCTTTAACTAATTCAGCTCCGCTTCGCTTCAAATGCGTAGCTATATTTTGTCGCGTCATCCTCATTATTTCAGCAATATTTTTTTGTTCAGGGGAGTTGAGGTCAATGTAATAGAAAAGTACTTTTGCTTGCTTTTCCGTTAGTCCATCAAGTAAGTAGCGCAAAAACAAGGTTGAAATAGATAAGTCAGTATTAACTAAAGAAGGTGAAAAGTTTACCAACAAATCACCACTTGTTGCTTTGTCCAACGCTCTGCCTGAAAGAATAAATGCTTCTCCCAAAGAATTGCCTAACTTATCTGATTGTTTCAAAATTTTGTCTACAGCAAGAGATTGAGTCAGTTTAACAGGCGAACAACTTATTCCCGCCTGCAAATTTAGCCTTATCGTTAGAGTCGACTGCATAGCAACAGAGTAATCTGGATAGAGTATTTGGAAACTGTCACCTCTAAATATTTCATAGGTGCAGCCATAGCGTTCAGCTTGTGATTCAAGCAACTGTTTCAGTGCGGTCATTACCTTTGTATATTCATGGGTAGATAATTTCGTCGATTCCACGATATCATTCGTCAGAACGGCCATCATTTTACTTTTGCGTTGGGCCATTTTCATTTCCATCCATATTTAACTGACAACACATTTGTCGAAAGTACAATATAATGGCAAACAATTATGTTTGCAAATGTGAAAAGCAAATAATTTTGCTTGCTTTTTAAGTATGCAACTAATTTTGTTTGCTACTTGGCATTACTGCTGCGAAGGCGTGTCTAAACCCCTTGCCCTTGTTTTTTTAATTGATTCTAACCACCATTTAACTTGCAAACCCCATTCAATCCCGTATAATCTCGCGGCCTTGATTTTGGGCGTTAGTTTAAAACGACAAACGTGCAAATGAAGGGAAAACAAGTTAACGGTAACGCTATTACGAGTTTGAGGCATATATATGGTTACTATTCGTTTACAGCGTGGTGGCGCCAAAAAGCGTCCATTTTATCAAGTAGTTGTTGCTGACAGTCGTCGTGCACGTAACGGCAAGTTCATCGAGAACATTGGTTTCTTCAATCCAACTGCACAAGGTCAATCGGAAAAACTTCGTTTAGACCTAGAGCGTGTTGAGTATTGGGTAAGTCATGGTGCTGGTGTATCTGACCGCGTAGCACGCTTGGTAAAAGATGCAAAAGCGGCTGCTTAAGCCAATTTTGTATAGAAAGATTGAGGTATAGATGAGTCAAGCGTCTGACACAATAGTGATTGGCAAAATCGGCGCACCTTATGGTGTCAAGGGTTGGGTTAAAATCACTACCTATACTGATGAAATAGAAGGTGTCTTTTCTTATTCTCCATGGCTTTTGGGCGATGGTGATAAGCAAGTCACCATTGACAGCTGGCGAACGCACAATAAAGGCGTTGTCGCGAAAATAATTGGGGTTGAAACAAGAGACGATGCGGAAAGCATCAAAAATCTCGACATTTCTATCAAGGCTGAACAGCTACCGCAATTAACCGACGATGAATATTATTGGCGAGACCTAGTGGGTATGCAGGTTATAACCGAATCTGGCTATAACTTGGGTACAGTGAAAGAATTGTTTGAGACAGGATCTAACGACGTTATGTTGATTAGAGCTAATCCAAATGATGCTTTTGGTCAAAAAGAACGCATGGTGCCGTTTTTGCACGATCAAGTGATCAAGCAGGTAGACATGCAGGCGCGAACAATCAAAGTAGATTGGGACCCAGGATTTTAATGAATCCTCCTGAGTCTGCGGCTAAACGCTGGTTTGGTGTTGTCAGTATCTTTCCGGAGATGTTTGACAGTTTTACCCAACAAGGCGTAACTGGTCGGGCGGTGAAGAACCGTTTATTGGATATCGAGTTTTTTAATCCTCGCGATTTTACTCACGATAAACATCGAACAGTAGACGACAGACCTTATGGTGGTGGCCCCGGTATGCTGATGATGGTTCAGCCACTAACAGACGCTATCCATGCGGCAAAACATGCCGCGGGTAAAAAAACTAAGGTGATTTACCTTTCGCCTCAGGGCAAGAAGTTAGACCAAGAGGGTGTTAAACGATTGTCGCAAGATGAGAGTTTAATATTTGTCGCCGGTCGGTACGAAGGTATCGACGAAAGAGTGATACAAGCACAAGTTGACGAAGAATGGTCAATTGGTGATTACGTTCTCAGCGGTGGCGAGTTACCTGCAATGGTATTAATGGATGCGATATCTCGGTTTGTACCGGGGGTATTAGGACATGAACTTTCAGCGGAACAAGATTCCTTTACTGATGGTTTGTTAGATTGTCCGCACTACACCCGTCCCGAACAATTGGATGGTCGCGATGTTCCTGATGTGTTACTAAGTGGTAATCATCAAAAAATTAGGCAGTGGCGGTTACAACAGTCGCTAGGGAGAACCTGGCAACGACGCCCTGAATTGTTAAATGACCTAGCTCTGACTGAGGAGCAAAAACGACTATTGGTTGAATTCCAAAAGTCGTTTGCGCAGCAAGCGGATTCGCAAGACGACAGTTAAACTAGGATGAGAGGATATGATGAGCAAAATCAGTCAAGATATCATCAAGAAAATTGAGCAAGAACAGCTAAAAACTGATCTGCCGGAATTTGGTCCGGGAGACACAGTTGTAGTAAGAGTACGAGTTAAAGAGGGCGACAAAGAGCGTCTTCAGGCTTACGAAGGCGTTGTAATCGCTAAGCGTAACCGTGGCCTACACTCTGCATTCACTGTACGTAAGATCTCTAACGGCGAAGGTGTTGAGCGTGTTTTCCAAACGCACAGCCCTGCAGTTTCTTCTATTGAAGTTAAACGTCGTGGTGCAGTACGTCGATCTAAGCTTTACTATCTCCGTGAACGTTCAGGTAGATCTGCACGTATCAGAGAAAAGCTTAACTAAGATTTTAATTTTGCGTTAACGTTAACTTGTGAAAGAGCCCGCTGTAGCGGGCTTTTTTATACCTGTGAAATTATTTTAGACTAGTGTGTAAACTGTCTATTCATGGCGACATTAAATACCATTTAAACTTGGTTCAGCTTCCCTTCATATTTTTCTGAATAAAATACAACACACTGAAATATAACAATTAAATCACGTTTTTGTGCGATGTGAAATTATCGGAATATTTTGTGCATCTCATCTAATAACCAAACTTAAATCGTTTTGTCGAATATACGGAGTATCGAATGAAAAACACTATGACTAAA
Organism: uncultured Alteromonadaceae bacterium; assembly: GCA_947503265.1. Taxonomy (GTDB): domain Bacteria; phylum Pseudomonadota; class Gammaproteobacteria; order Enterobacterales; family Alteromonadaceae; genus Aliiglaciecola. The sequence continues at coordinate 200,088 of CANNDC010000003.1, read as the reverse complement.
TCTCTTGCCGCTATTGCTGTTTCAACTTTATTGATAGGAGGTTGTACTTCAAACGCCACAAACGCGCAAAAAGGCGCCGGAATAGGAGCTGTAGTTGGTGCATTGGCGGGAAAAGGAACCGGTGACAATGCCAAAAGCCGCTATGTCTGGGGCGCGGCATTGGGAGCCTTAGCTGGCACGGCTATCGGATCTTACATGGATAAACAGGAACAGGAATTCAGAGAAGAATTAGCTGACAGTGGAGTAGAGGTCTATCGTGAGGGTGACAATATTAAGTTATCTATTCCCGGTAATATCACTTTTGACACCGATAGCTCAGCCATAGTGACGGATTTTTATCCGGTACTAGACGACGTTGCAAAAGTTCTCGCAAAATACGATAAAACTAAGCTTAGTATCGAAGGGCATACCGACTCTGTTGGGGATTCAGCATACAACCGTGAGCTTTCGGTGTTAAGGGCCAACAGTGTCGCGAATTATCTAGCCGCAACGAGTGTTAGTGAGGCAAGATTACAGACCTTAGGGTTCGGTGAAACACAACCCATAGCGAGCAATGATTCTGAGCAAAACCGTCGAAAAAATAGACGGGTAGAACTCAGGGTGATTCCGTTAGAGAGCTAATTTATATCTGACTTGTCGGGGTAACGAAAAAGCTCTAGTCTAGGGCCTTATTCGTTTCCTTCGGCAAATAGATGTACATAAAACCTCATTGGAAAGTATTGACCATCGGTGATGGGGATCTTTCCTTTTCGCGTTCTCTGGTAGAGGACCATCAACACACTGACATAGTTGCGAGTACGTTGGATAGTCAAGCGACCATTCGATCAAAATATTCCCAACAAGACATCGATTGGTTAGCCGACAAAGGTATCAACACAGTTCACCAACTCGACGTTTTAGATTGGTCGAGTATCCCAGATGACATGAAGCACGTTTTTGATCTAATCATTTTTCAGTTCCCTCTTATTCCAGCATCCAGCTCGCTAAAAGGGCTTGGTTCGAGCATTCAGTTAAATACCAACATATTGAACCGTTTGTTGGTCGTCAATTATATAAAATGCTGCTTTAGTGACTTACTCTCCCCCATTGGCGCGAATCTTTGTTATCTCACGACAAAAGATGTGAAGCCATACAGCGATTGGAATTTGGAGAATTTACATCCTTTGCCCAAGGGGGTTCAATTTCTTGGGCAAACAGAATTTGAACTTAGCAAATTCCCTAGTTATCGGATCAGAAATGTAGAGCGCGATAAACTGGTCAAAGCAACACAATCGTATACTTTGGTTTGGGGAAAGGACGGGGATATTAACTTGAAGTTATCTATATCGCCGAAACACAAAGAAATGCATTGTTCGCTTTGTGGCAAAGGGCCTTTTAAAAGTCAGATAGATATTAGCAATCATCAAAATTCAAAGAGTCACGTACGCAAAGCCAATTACGAAGAGCAATGGCTTAACTTTTTAGCAAAATAGAATCAAATCGTGGACAACTAAATTTGGAAACCATTTATGTCTGAGTTAACCGAAAAACAAAAAATGTTACAAGGAATGGAGTACTTCCCAAGTAACAAAGTGCTGCAGGAAGAGCGTTTCTGCGCTAAGCAGCAGTGTCATGACTTTAATCAAGCTTCTCCTAAACAGCAACGTACCGCCTTAAAAACACTTAGAAAATTGTTTGGCACTTGTTCAGGATTTTGGATAGAGCCTTCATTCTATTGTGACTATGGCTACAACATACACTTGGGGAAAAGCTTTTATGCAAACCATGGAACCGTTATTCTCGATGCAGCACCCGTGATCATCGGCGACGATGTGCTTCTGGCTCCTGGTGTACTTATTTCAACTGCCACCCATCCACTTGACCCTGTAAAACGAAAAAAAGGCATCGAAACAGCCCGAGAAATTCGCATTGGCAGTAATGTTTGGGTTGGAATGGGCGCCAAGATACTACCCGGTGTATCTATCGGTGAAAATGCTGTCATTGGAGCCGGGGCGTTAGTTAACAAAGATGTTCCTGCGAACACTGTTTATGCAGGCGTACCTGCCCAGTTTGTGAAAGCCGCTGAATAATTCCCGTTAACTCAACACTTAACAGTCAGATGTTTTATGTGGCACACTTAGTCAATCACATCATTTTCAATATCAATAAGAACGAGAATAATTATGACAACTGAAAATACTTGGACCATGCGAGCCCTAGACAAGGTTGAAAAAGTGGGCAACAAACTGCCTGATCCGGCCATCATCTTTGCATTTTGTTTATTTGTCGTCTGGATACTATCGGCAATATTTTCCAATTTCACCTTTAGTGCAATTGATCCTCGAAGCGGGGAAGCGGTTGTGGTCAACAACTTGCTCACTGGCGATAACATGGCGGATTTTCTATCCAGAATGGTGACTATTTTCACAGGATTTGCACCATTAGGTGTGGTTTTGGTTGCCATGCTTGGCGTGGGTGTTGCTGAACATTCTGGTTTTATTAGTGCTGGATTGAAGCGAATGCTCGATTCCACACCTAAAGCAATGTTAACCCCTATGGTAGTGTTGGTGGCGATTGTCAGTCATACGGCAACAGATGCGGGTTACGTTTTAGTTATTCCTTTGGCGGGGGTGATTTTCTATGCCATGGGGCGACATCCTTTAGCGGGTATTGCAGCCGCTTTTGCTGGGGTTAGTGGTGGATTTTGTGCCAACTTTATTCCTTCAGCAATCGATCCACTGTTACAGAGCTTTACTCAGAGCGCGGCACAAATTATCGACCCTGATATTCAAGTTAATCCATTAAACAATTGGTTTTTCAACTCAGCCTCTACCTTACTGATTGTTTCCATTGGTTGGTATTTAACAGATAAAATCATAGAGCCCAGACTGAAAGATGTTGAGGTGGATGGCGATCCCAATGACATTCCAAAATTTGACGAATTGTCAGCTAAGCAAGCTAAAGCGTTAAGATATGCCTCTCTCACTATGCTTGCAGGCATTATACTATTGGTCGGAATTTTAATTCCTGAAAGTTCTCCTATGCGAGCGCCCGACGGCCAATTGACGTCCTTTGCTGCACCTATTATGCAATCTATTGTGCCGTTAATCTTTCTGCTGTTTTTACTACCAGGGGTCGTCTACGGCTTTATGTCTGGCACGTTTACAAGCACCAAAGATATGATTGATACCATGACCAAAGCCATGCAAGGCATGAGTTACTATATAGTCATGGCATTTTTCTGTGCTTTGTTTATTGATGCCTTTGGTAAATCAAATCTAGGTGCTTTATTGGCTATTGAAGGTGCGCAATTGCTTAAAACATTGCAACTTCCTAGTATGGTCACCATTGTAGGGATTATTTTCTTAACGGCTTTTGTGAATCTATTTGTAGGTTCATCTTCGGCGAAATGGGCGTTACTCGGGCCTATTTTCGTTCCAATGTTAATGCAATTAAATATCTCGCCAGATTTAACACAGGCAGCGTATAGGCTAGGAGATTCTTCATCTAACATTATCACACCGCTAATGCCTTATTTCCCATTAGTAGTGGTGTATTGTCAACGCTATGTCAAATCGACAGGAATAGGTACGCTCTTGTCCATGATGTTACCCTATACGATTTGTATCATATTTCTATGGACGGCATTCTTACTAATATACTGGGGACTTGGCATTCCACTGGGTATTCAATCAAGTTATGTTTATCCTGCGGGCTAAATTCCGCTATAATATCTCGTATAAATGTTAGGAAATGGCGTATTTTTAACCTAAAAATACGCCATTTTTATTTATTGGTTGTGTTGACTAGCAAAGGCTGGTAAAAAGTCAACCATGCTAGGTAATTTATATTTTCAAGGTTGTAATCAAAGGTTTACACTGGGATTCTATAAGCACTGTTTGACGCACTTCGTATTTTAAATTCACCCCCATTTTAAGAGTAATTTATGCTTAAGGACCTAAACAACAATATTCACGTCTCTTCAGAAACGGTCATTATTACCCCTGATGAACTTGCGCAAGAGCTTCCAATCAGTGACAAAGCGCTGGCTTCAATTAGAAACGCCAGAGATGTCATATCAGATATTATTCATCGAAAAGATCATCGTCTGTTAGTTATCAGTGGACCTTGCTCAATACACGATGTAGAAGCGGCCAAAGAATATGCACTCAAACTGAAAGAGCTGCATGAATCTACCAAGGATACCTTGTATATCGTTATGCGCGTGTATTTCGAGAAACCGCGCACTACTGTTGGTTGGAAAGGCCTTATTAACGATCCCCATCTAGATGGGACTTTTGATATCGAAGCAGGTCTGCGAAAAGCCAGAGAATTATTAATTTGGCTAGCTGAGCTTGAATTACCAGTCGCTACTGAAGCGTTAGACCCTATCAGCCCACAATATTTAGCTGAACTCTTTAGTTGGTCGGCTATTGGCGCAAGAACATCTGAATCTCAAACGCACAGAGAAATGGCCAGTGGCTTGTCTATGCCGGTCGGGTTCAAAAATGGTACGGACGGTAGTTTAGGTATTGCCATCAACGCGTTGCAGTCAGCGGCTTCTGGCCACAGCTTCATGGGTATCAATAAAACCGGTCAAGTAAGTGTTATTCAAACTCAAGGCAATCCAGATGGACATATCATTTTAAGAGGCGGTAAGCAGCCAAATTATGATTCAGTTTGTGTAGCAGATTGTGAAATTGAAATGCAAAAAGCTCAGTTAAGTGCCGGCTTGGTGGTTGATTGCAGTCATGCTAATTCAAGTAAAGATTACCGTCGTCAGCGAGCAGTAGCGCAAAATGTCGTGAATCAAATTTTGGAAGGTAATGAGTCTATAATAGGCGTTATGTTAGAAAGCCATATTAATGATGGCAATCAAAGTAGTGACGGAAAAACACTGGAACAAATGGACTATGGTGTTTCGATTACCGACGGGTGCATTGGGTGGGAAACCACGGAAGAATTGATCAATCACACCCGTGATAAGCTGATTACAGTGTTACCAATGCGACTAAATAAATTACAGGATTCTGCTTAAAAGGTAGCTAGACCATGGAAAATTCTCTGGACCAATTGCGTACTAAGATTGATAGCCTTGATAGTCAACTCGTCGATATTCTTGCTAAACGAGCGGAATTGACTCAGCAAGTTGGCGAAGTCAAAAGTCGAACTGGCATGCCGATCTACGTCCCGTCCAGAGAAGCAGAGCTTATCGCAAAACGCCGTTTGGAAGCCGAGGAAAAAGGGGTGGCGCCTGCATTGATCGAAGATTTGTTGCGAAGAATAATGCGGGAGTCCTACCTTACACAGAATAAACAGTATCTGAAAGTTAACAACGATATTGAAAAAATAGTCGTTGTTGGTGGGGCAGGTGCGCTTGGTAAGATTTTCGTCAACATGTTCAACAAAAGTGGATACGCTGTCGAAATTTTAGAACAGAATGATTGGCCTAAGGCCCAATCTATTCTTGAAAACGCCAATTTGGTATTAGTGGCAGTGCCAATCAAATTAACCACTGACGTGATAGTTAAACTGGGCGCATTAATTCCTCCCAATTGCGTTTTGGCGGATGTGACCAGTACCAAACAGAGCCCACTTAATGCCATGCTCAAGTCGCATACTGGACCTGTCGTCGGTCTACATCCTATGTTTGGCCCAGATGTCCAGAGTTTGGTCAAGCAAGTTGTTGTCGTGTGTGAAGGACGTCATCCTGACGCGTATCAATGGCTAATCGAACAAATGCGGGTATGGGGCGCCGTTTTACATCACAGTGAGGCACAAGACCATGATAATGCAATGGCGTTTATTCAGGTCATGCGTCACTTCAGTAGTTTCGTCTACGGAGCTCACCTTTCTGGAGAAGATCCGAATCTTGAACAATTAGTCGCATTTAGTTCACCAATTTACAGATTAGAACTGGAAATGGTCGGCAGACTCTTTGCTCAAGACCCTGAACTGTATGCCGGTATCATATTCAGTAACAAAGAGAGCCTAGGTCTATTAAAAAGATTTAGGGATCGTTTTGACGATGCTTTGCAGCTATTAGAAAACGATAATAAGGGTGAGTTTGTTAAACAGTTTTTTGCTATCGGGAAGTGGTTTGGACCTTATGCAAAACAGTGTTTAGTAAGCAGCAAGAAGTTACTTTTAAAAGCTGATGATGACAGGGTGTTGAAAGTCGATTGAGTAAAAGCATTACAACTGCCGGAGAAATTGGACATTTCCAATTCCTACCGACCAAATTGTATTGCGCTTAATCTGCTAATGCGTTAACCGCTGCAACCTTCGTTGGGCTTATTTCTTCGCTTGGATAACAACCTAACACTTTGAAGTAGCGTGTTGTGGCTTTTAGTTCTGAAAGTGCCGTCTGCATAGGCCCGTCTTGAATGTTGCCTTCTACATCAATGTAAAACATTTCTTCCCACGGGTTACCAGTGATGGGTCTTGATTCCAACTTTGTCATGTTGATTTGGTTGTTTTTGAGTATCAACAAGGCTTCAACTAAGGCACCGGATTTTTGCACAGTAGACATAACCAGAGTTGTTTTTGCAGGAACTTGAAGTGGTACTTTCACGGCACTGCGCGCAACAACAAAGAATCGACTATGATTTTCTTTCTGATTGGCTAAATTAGATTTGATTGCAGTTAAACCATACAAATTACCACCTGCTTCACTGCCAATTGCGGCGACAGTGTCACTATCTATTTCGTTAACCGTTATCATGGCTGCAGAGGTGCTATCACAAGGTTTTACTTCAATATTTCCCAATTCCGCTAAGAAGTGACTGCACTGCGCAAATACTTGAGGATGAGCGTACAAGGTTTTGATTTTGCTTAAATCGGTGGGCTTAGCAACAAGAAGTGCGTGTTTAATCGGATGGGTTAACTCACCAATAATGGAAAGGCTAGTGTGCTGAAGTTGGTCATAAACTTCGTTAATACTGCCAGAACTTGTATTTTCAATAGGCAATACCGCGTAATCGGCTTCGTTCTTCTCTACCTTATTGATTATCTCGGCAAAGCTTTGACAACCCATTTCCATCAATTCACCAGGGCGACGAGAAAAATACTTCTGCGTTGCTAGATAACTGTATGAACCCTTATCACCCAAAAACGCCACTCTATTTAGCGGTAAGCTGCTTCCTGGATTGGCTCGCTCTGCAAGCAAGGCTTGTTGGTTAAGAACTGAATCTTCAATCACCACGTGAAAAATTTGCGTAACGTAATGTGCATCTAGTCCCACTTCTTTGCCTTTTTTAATAAGACGAACAAGCAATTGCTCTTCACGCTTTTGGTCTCTGACAGGAATATGATTGCGGATTTTGGTTTCGGCAACGTTATTGGTCAGTTTTTGTCTTTGCGCTAGTAAGGATAAAAGTTCGCTATCTAGCGCGGTGATTTTTTCTCGCAGCTCAATTAGTTCTTCAGTTGACATAGGTTTCACAAATTAGATTTACAAAAAACCTCCTTGATGAGGAGGTTTGGCGAATGGCTCAAGCTTGCCGCGCATGCTGCACTCAGGTTAACGAGACAACAAAAAGTACCTGTGTAACACAGCTAGATGATTCGTGGCTTGAATCTATTAATTCATGCCGAATTTGTCAATGATTAGTTGAGTGATCAACCAGATAAACTGCTTTTTAATGGTCACTTAGCAAGGTTGCGAGCATTCTACGCACTTCTTCAGCCTCAAATGGCTTATCACACAAGGCGTTCACCCCAGTATGTTGAATATTGGCCATATGCGGGCTATCGGCCGCTTCGGAGGTCACCATAATAATTGGAATATGGGCTGTCTCCGGGGTGAAACGGATAAATTCAGACAATTCTCGTCCATCCATTTCAGGCATATTGTAGTCGGTAACGACGATATCAAACGATTGATTCTTGATTAACGTCAATGCATCGGCACCATTTTCAGCTTCTTGTATGCGCTTTAAGCCCATTCCTTCAAGAACACGTCTGATATGATTGCGAGCTAGTCGACTATCATCCACTAGCAACACGCGAACGTCATTGACGTCAAAAAGTTCTAGATCTAAGTCGTGGGTATTTATCAAATCTAATGATGCTTTTAGGGCCCTCGATAAATGAATTGGCTTGAACGGTTTAGGCAAAATTGCCGCAACACCGGCTTGCTTAAATTCTTCCAACTTGGCGAGCTTATTTTCGCTACTCACCAACATAAATGGGATTGATTTAGTCTCATCATTGTTTTTCAGATCTTTGAGTAAATCTAGACCAGTCCCATCTTCAAAATACATCGCGCTGACAACAACATCACTGGCGTGAGAGCGCAGGGCAGTTTTGGCTTCTGTGATGCTCGACACTGAATCAATCTCACCGACATTTTCAGAGATCAACAATGATGATATGATTTTGCGTTGGGTGTCTGATGGTTCAACCAACAATATGTTCATATCAGATAGTGATATGTGGTCCATTGAAACTCCTAGATGAAAAATATTTTCTAAAGGGAAACTATCACTAATTAGCCGCCAGCGAATTTTACTGTCATTCCCTTGCTTACCAATATGTCCTTAATCTTGTCACGTTTATCTCCTTGAATTTCAATAACTCCTTGCTTTACAGAACCACCTGTTCCACACGATTTTTTTAGTTCGGTACATAACTTTTTGAGAGCAGCATCGTCCATGTCTACGCCACTAATAGTGCAAACACCTTTACCTTTGCGACCTTTAGTTTCTCGCCTGATTCGAACTATACCGTCTGTCGATCTTTTTTCGTTTTGCTTTGCGGGTTTTGAATCGATCTTACCGATCCCGGTACTGTATACTAATTTGTCTAAACTCATCCACTTACTCATGAGAAAAATGTTTCCCGAGTTTAGACAAAAACTACCTTAATCAAAAGAGATTTTTGTTGCGTATACTCTACTGTGTGAGAAAGTATCGAGCTAGATTAAGCCAAAATATTTCCGCAGAGGAAAATGTAAGAGGTTTTAAATTGAAAATTAGACAAGCAAGCAAAGCTGATTTAGACGCTATTGTGCATTTTAACCAATCAATGGCTTTGGAAACGGAAGGCAAAAATCTGGATTCAGAAACCCTCTCATCGGGAGTGAATGCGGTATTAACTGATCCAAATAAGGGGTTTTATTTGGTTGCAGAAGATCAACAAAATACGATTGCCGGAAGTTTAATGGTCACTTTGGAGTGGAGTGATTGGCGAAACGGTAATTTTTGGTGGATTCAAAGCGTCTACGTTGTGCCAGAGTATCGCAGGAAGGGTGTTTACTCAGCTTTATATCAAAAGGTAAAACAATTGGCTGAACAGACTAACGGGGTTTGCGGGTATCGTTTATACGTAGAAAAAGACAATTTAGTCGCGCAGAAAACCTATCAAAAATTGGGTATGAAGCCAACCTACTATGATATGTACGAGAGTAAATCAAATTAACTAGTAGTGTCTCAATTGCTATTGAGAATTATTATCAATAACAGTACAATTCGCTCATCTTAATCCATTAAATACAAGTAATTTACTATGAAAAAAGCACCCATTGTCGCGGCGATTATTCTGACATCTTTGTTCCAATTTTTATGGGCAAGTGCAGCTTATAGCGCGGAAGTCAACGTCTACTCTGCAAGAAAGGAAGCCTTGATCAAGCCTGTTTTAGATAAGTTTTCGGAACAAACTGGTATTACCGTGAATTTGATTACTGGTAAAGCTGATGGACTAATTACTCGGATGGCGAGTGAAGGTGAATTTAGTCCAGCCGATATTTTATTAACTACCGATGCTGGAAGATTGGTCAGAGCTAAACAACAAGGTTTGACACAGGCATTCAACAGCAAAAAAGTGAAAGAATTAGTCAGTGCTGAGCTAAGAGACAAAGACATGCATTGGTTTGCACTTACGCTAAGAGCCAGACCTATCATGATGACAACTAGTTACAAGGGCGATTTACCCAGTAGCTATGAAGATCTTACTAAATCTAATTGGAAATCGAGTATATGCATTCGCTCTTCTTCAAATATTTACAACCAATCAATGATTGCAGCATTAATTGAGCAAACTGATGAGAATACGGCGCATGAGTTCAGCAAAGGAATAGTCAAAAACTTAGCTCGTCCACCCAAAGGCGGTGATCGTGATCAAATCAGAGCGCTCGTTGCAGGACAATGCAAAGTCGCTATTGCAAATACTTACTACCTAGCTGGAATGTTGAATGGCAGTGATGCGCAAGATAAAAAAATTGCGGAGCAAGTTAAAGTGATATGGCCTAATCAACAGGGTAGGGGAACTCACGTTAATATTTCGGGCGCCGCAATGGCAAAGCATGCACCAAACGAAAAAGCAGCAGTAAAGCTTCTTGAATTTTTGCTTAGTAAAGAAAGTCAAACTTGGTATGCCGAAGCTAACAATGAATACCCGGTTCGAGACGGCATAGCCTGGAGTAACGTGTTAACCGACTTAGGCCAGTTTAAAGCTGAGAAAATCGCATTGGAACGTGTTGGAGAGTTAAACGCAAATGCGGTAAAAGTGATGGACAAGGCGGGGTGGAAATAAGCTTTTGAGTCACACTAATTTCGCCAAAAAGCTAACGGGCTTTTTGGCGGAACCATTCTCTGCTGGTCTCTTTCTAGCCAGTATCCTTCTCGGTCTTCCTGTACTTGTAGTCTATGGTAGTTTAGCCGATCCGCAAATCGAGATTTGGCATCATCTAGCAGACACTGTTTTATCAGACTATGTGTTAAATTCAATTGTTCTTGCTGTCTCAGTAGGTTTAGGTTCCCTAATCATAGGAACTTTATTGGCTTGGGTTATTGTGCGATACGATTTCTTTGCAAGACGAATATTGCAATGGTTGGTCGTATTACCGCTGGCCATGCCGGCCTATATTATTGCCTATACATACACAGGAATGCTGGATTTTGCTGGGCCTTTACAAACTTGGTTACGCGAATTATTCGGTTGGCAATACGGTGACTACTGGTTTCCAGAAATACGTTCTTTAGGTGGCGCCATCGTGGTTATGACGCTCGTTCTCTACCCTTACGTGTTTATGCTGGCAAGAACCGCATTCTCAGAACAATCGCGAAGTCTACGAGAAGCAAGTATAAGCATGGGAGTCAGCGGTAAGCAGCATTTTATCAAGGTCGCTTTTCCGTTAGCTAGGCCTGCACTGCTTACCGGCGCTGCTTTGGCAATGATGGAAGCATTTGCAGATTATGGAACGGTACAATATTTTGGTGTGAATACCTTTACCACGGGTATTTTTCGAACCTGGTTTGGTTTGGGTAATCAAATAGCTGCCTCTCAGCTTGCGGCTTTGTTGTGTACATTAGTATTAATATTGTTAATGATCGAAAAATGGTCTAGGCGTCAAATTCGCTATTATCAACCCAGTCAAACTAAACAAAATGAATCGAGAATTGTTAAAACCGGATTTCAGAGTGGGGCATTATTTGTTGGTTGTCTTATCGTTCCATTGCTGGGTTTTTTCTTACCGGTTTATCAACTCTTACTGTGGGCAATAGAAACATCTGCCAGCCGGTTTTCATCTGACTACCTAGCTTTATTGTGGAATTCATTCATGCTGGCCTCAATCGCGGCTATTGTCATTGTGACTTTGGCGCTTTTATTCGCTTACGGAAAACGGCTAGTAAAAAATCCAATGATGACTGCACAAGTTCAGGTGGTTAGTATGGGATATGCGATTCCTGGTACGGTAATCGCTGTTGGCGTATTAATTCCATTTAGTTGGGCTGATCGAATGATTAATTCTTTTACTCAAGCCTATTTGGATTGGACGCCCGGCTTGGTTTTATCAGGTACATTATTTGCCTTGATATTTGCTTATGCAGTCAGGTTTTTAGCGGTTGCACTGCAAAACGTTGAGTCTGGTTTGTCGCGAATAACACCCAATATGGACAATGCTGGAAGATCACTTGGGTTGAAACCTGGGGCTGTGTTGACCAAAATTCACCTGCCGATTCTAAGAGCAAGTGTGTTGAGTGCCATTTTGTTGGTTTTTGTTGATGTACTCAAGGAATTGCCGGCTACGTTAATACTGCGTCCATTTAACTTCGATACATTGGCTGTTAGTGCTTATCAATACGCATCAGACGAAAGGTTAGTGGATGCAGCCATGCCTGCTCTATCAATTGTTTTCATTGGTTTAGCACCTGTCATTTTACTATCAATGGCTTTAGATAAAAGCGCTAGGAGAAACAGCTAATCATGTTGGCGTTGCAATCAGTTTCAGTAAATTACGCAAAAACCCGAGCTGTTAATCACTTAAGCGTGTCGCTTGAGGCGGGACAAATTGGTTGTTTGTTAGGGCCATCAGGTTGTGGTAAAACCACGGTATTACGGGCAATTGCTGGGTTTGAGCCAATTTCTTCGGGCAGTTTAAAGATTCGAAGCAATATCGTCAGTGAAAAGAATTTCACTGTGTCGCCCGAAAAACGCAAAATAGCCGTTGTTTTCCAAGATTTCGCGTTGTTTCCCCACCTCACAGTTTCAGAAAATGTGGCTTTCGGTTTACATGTTTTGGATAAAGAGCAAGTTTCAGCTCGGGTAGCTGAAATGCTTAGCCTAGTTGAATTAGAGACCAGCGGCGCTAAATACCCGCACCAGCTATCCGGTGGCCAACAGCAACGTGTGGCTCTGGCAAGAGCCATGGCACCTAAGCCTGAGTTAATATTAATGGACGAACCTTTTGCCAATTTAGATGCGGAGCTTCGGGAAGGTCTAGCCAAACATATAAGGCGTATTATAAAACACGAAGGGATTACTGCTTTGATGGTTACCCATGACCAGCATGAAGCGTTTGCCATTGCAGATGTGATTGGTGTCATGCATCAAGGTGAACTTCATCAATGGGGTACTGCATACGACTTGTACCATAGGCCAACATCTAAATTTGTCGCAGATTTTGTTGGAAACGGTGTATTTGTCTCTGGTTTAGTAGAAGAAAACCGCATGGTCAACACTGAATTGGGAAGATTCATTCTACATGAACGGTTTCCTTTTGAAGTGGGCCAAGCTGTCGAAGTGTTGGTTCGGCCAGACGATATCTTACATGATGATGAAAGCAACTTGCGGGCGCAGGTAATAGCAAAAACCTTTAAAGGTTCGCATATTCTCTACGAGCTTTTGTTACCTTCTGAAACCAAGACTCACGTGCTGTGCTTGGCGCCTAGTCATCATGATCATCAAGTTGGTGAGTCAATCGGTATATATTTGGATTTAGAACATCTTATATTATTTAAAGTATGATCTTTGGAAATAAATACTTTCTTTCTCTATTGAGATAATTTTATACTGCAACTCGGAGCTTCCATGTGACGAGTTGCCTTGTACTACGTATTAATTTGACACTTTAGCCCCTAATTTCTTTACATTAATTTAGAATACAACAGGTGTTAACAATGATTTTTACGAGTACCGTCAAGGGTTTAAAGCTTTCTATTCTTTGCGTAATAGCCGTTTTTAGTTTGGCCGCATGTGCGCCCTCAGAATCTGCAAAAAACAATCAAACAAAAGCGACTAACGTAACAAGTGAGTCAAGTTCCAGTACTGAAAAATCGACTGATTTTCCTCATCTTCCGTTTTCCGATCCAAACAATGAAGGTGGTTGGGTGTATAACGCAGATGTGAGCGACGAGTTTGACGATGACACAATCGATGAAGATAAGTGGTACATAGTTGGTAAGTTTGAGGATGGAAAACCCGTATACAAACACCCTGACGACCCTAAAAAATGGGTTTGGAAAGGCAGAGCACCCTCACAATTCTCTGGCAGGAACTATCGTCTTGAAGATGGTAAATTAATGTTGGAAACCCGTTGGGAGCCAGATTTTCCGTTTACAGATGAAATTCGCAAACCCGTGTTTGGTGAAGCCTTACCTCACGAAAACATTACTACAGCCTGTTTCATTGGCCGCAGAGAATTTACTTATGGCTATATCGAAATTAAAAGCAAGGCTGCTGATGCTGAGGTCACGAGTGCATTCTGGTCGATGGGAAATGGCTTGGAATTCGATTTCTTCGAACTCTTTGGTGATCACCGTGACCCGAAAAAGTTAGATCTTGACCGCGAACTATGGTGGTCCATTCGAGATTGGAGCCCTGCAGCACAAGAGCGAGGTAAGCCAACTTTCACCCAACACAAAGACCTCGGGTTTCGGGTCGCTGATGACTTCCACGTTTATGGTATTGAATGGAACGAATCCGGTGTTAAGTATTATGTAGACGGAAAGCTGTTGTCGGTGGTAACGGCTGATGACGTAAGAGCATGGGCGCTAGAAAATCGTAAAACATCTGCCAATTATGATGGTTGGGTTGCGACAAAACCCATTAAGTTATGGCTAGATCAAGAAACTTTCCCTTGGCATGGTGTACCGGATAGTAAAGAAGACTTGGAATTGAATAGTCCTGAAGGTGAAAAAGATGACGGCATAGTCGATTTTGAAATCGAATATGTACGTGTTTGGCAGAAAAAATAATTTCACTGTAGTAGCATGATAGTTAAAGGAGGAAATTGACGATCATGCTAAAACACATTTCACAGTGGTTTGAAAATCAGTTTGAAGATCATAAGCAAGCTGAACCAGCGCACACAGTAGAACTGGCCACCGCAGTTTTGTTGTATGAGATTATGCGCGCAGATGAAAAGTTTGAAGAGTCAGAGCGCGTTGCATACGAATCAATATTAACGACCAAATTTTCCTTGTCGGCTGAAGAGTTGCAAGTGCTCATGGAAATGACCAAGCAAAAGGCCGATTACGCTGCTGATTTTCAGCAGTTCACCCGCATATTGAATGAACAATGTGCGAGTCATGAGAAACACGCAATTCTCGATTCTCTCTGGCAGCTTGCATATGCGGATAAAAATATCGATGCACATGAAGAGCATCTTATCCGCAGAATCGCGGATCTTCTGCATATCCCTCACAGTCAGTATATCCAAAGTAAGTTGAGAACAATCGAAAAATAGTCTGCAAACCGCATTCTTACTGATTAGTCATATTTTCAATACAGCTTAACTCTTTGTATTTCATCAATATTCCTATTTCAAACAGTGGGTAGTCGCAAATATGCGACTTTTCCTTCGCTTTGAACGGTAAGAATAATTCCGTTCGCAATTCAACTGGTTGATTTTTAGAGGATAAAAACAATTGGCACACAATGTGTAATACCTCATTTAATTGTGCTTGGTCGTACATGGTTCCTACGACCATTTTGAAGGACCATACAATGAGGGTTTCTTGCAATAACAGGTTTGTTATTGATTGCGATGGCGTTTGCAACTTCTCGTGAGAAATTCTGATTGCGCATTGCGTAATACAAGGCAAGGAAGCCACTTTTTGTAACGTGCATAACGGAGGTGTAGTATGAAGAAGTCAATTATTTTTGCCTGCTTGATCTTACTTGCAGCGGCATTCCAATTCTCAGTGACAAGCCGCGCATTGGCACAAGAAAATGATGAATTTATTGCAGAAATCGATCTCGACGAAGACGGTAAGATCAGTATCAGGGAGGCGGTAGCCAATCTTCAACTGCTTGCTTCATTTGGAAAAATCGATACTGATGGGGATGGGAAAATCAGCCCAGAGGAATTGGCACTCACTACAGTTACAATCGATCTAGCACAGCAACCTTAGTGGGTTTGCAATTGAAGGTATGCATCTTCTTTTGTTTTACGTTGATTTCCAAGTAACAAAGTCAGTAGTTCCTTTTCAAGGTTTAGCGTAGGATACTTCCTTTTTGTCAGTTGTCTTTTGAGGAGTATGGATGCAGATTGGATCCCTTCGCCAACTTACCTTAATTAGCTTTTTTATCGCCCTTATTCCACTCGTCGTGCTGTTATGGCAGAGTCAAAGTTCGTTGAGCAAATTGGCGCAGATCGCGGGAAGCGAAGCACAATTTTCAGTCAGTGTAGCACGGCAAATTGGTGATTTAGAAAACATCGCAATTGATGTTGAACGTTTGATTCGACAGTACAATGTTTTGAAGAAAGAAGAATTAAACGAGCTGACTCAAAGCAATATTAAACGCATGACAGAACATCTTGACGCTATTTGTACAGAATTAGATAAAGATTTTGTGTGCTCATCTTTGTCAACTCGTCTTGATTGGTTCAAGAAAAACCCCGATATATCAGATAGTTTATTGTTGGACGCGCAGCTAGCCTCATTCAGACGCTCTGTAATAGAGTTACATGAAGAAGTAGACACCTTGCTAGATGAGCGTATTCAACGACAAAAAGACCATGTCAATACAATACAGCAACGCTTGACCTGGTCTACAGGCATATTGGTCACTATTTCGTTGTTGCTGATCATTTTCGCTAGCCAGTTAATCCTTTCCCCTGTTGAAAAAATTGAAAAGATTATTCGCAGTATTGCGAGGCAAGATGAAACCCTACCCAGTGTGTCCAAATCTGGACCCAAAGAACTTATTGAAGTTGAACATAAATTACACTGGCTGGCTGACAGACTTAATCAGCTTGAACATCTGAGGCAAGCCTTGTTGCGTCATGCGTCACATGAATTGAAAACGCCCTTGGCAAGTATCAAAGAAGGATGCTCGCTTTTATCAGAGAAAGTTGTTGGCCCACTCAATACTCAACAAAAGGAAGTTGTTTCACTGTTAACCAGCAGTACCAGTCGGCTCAATTTGTTAATTGAGCAATTACTTGACTACAACCTACTTTTACAACAGGCTAAGCCAGTGTATCAAAAAACAGACACAAATGAATTGGTCAATGCAGTATTAACCGACAATGCATTGGCTGTTCAACAAAACAATAATGAAATAAAAATAGATATAAAGGTGCTTTCGATGGTGGTAGATCCAAATCTATATAGACGCATATTGGACAACTTACTGTCCAATGCACTAGCTCACGGATCAATTGGGCGTCCTATCGATATAAAGCTATATACTACGCAGGATTCCGTGGTATTGGATGTTGCCAATCGGGGTCAAAAAATTCCAGAAGAAACGCGCAAATCCTTGTTTGAACCCTTTAAACGAGGAGAGAATAAACGTAACGATAGAGTAGTTGGTTCGGGTCTAGGATTGTCCATTGTTGCGGATTGTGCACGAATGATGCATGGCAGTGCTGAAATAGTAGATGTTAATTATGCTGATGTTTGTATAAGAGTGAATCTACCCATGACTGAGGCAACTGCACAATGAAAGGTTTTGTAGTTAGCCTGACGGCAGTTTTACTTCTTTCAGGCTGTGAATTATTTGAAGAGCGGCCTCGCTCGGCTGCTGAAGTGAAAAGTATTAGTGAAGAGGATAAATATAATAGTTCGCTTAAACCAGACACTGAATCTATGTGTTATTTGCAACAAAACAATGACGAAGTGACTGAGGTTTACCACTGCGATATTACCCGCTGGATGAATTATTGGCTTGAACACAATTCATTATCTTGGCCAAAAAGAAAAGAGATGATAGAGAACTTGGGTGACACGCCTGATGAGTTATTGAAAAAAGTGCTTTTGTCACAACGCAAAGGTACGCCGTATCAGAATCGTCTTAGAGCGCAAGCATGGGCTGATCAGTTACATAAGAAGCTAACAGATGAAAGCAAGAATTTGCTTAACTTAGCAGTATATGATCCAAGTCAGCAAATGCTTGAATTCGAATCTGCTTTGACTATTTTGACGCGGATCAATACTAATCAGTCGAAGGAAATTGACGCACAAAAAGAAATACTAAAAGAACAGCAACAACAAATTGAACAATTGCTAAAAATAGAAGCTTCAATGATGGAGAAGAGAGAGGGGATAAATCAATGAGTAAATCAGATACCACAGCAATGCCGCGCGTTTTGTTAGTGGATGATGATGAGAACCTGTTGCGCTTGATGACAATTAGGCTTCAAGGCGAAGGTTATGATGTAACGAGTGCTGAAGGTGGAAAAGAGGCATTGCGTTTGCTCAATACTCAAGGATTCGATGTAGTATTAAGCGACCTTCGTATGCCAGGATTGGACGGGTTGAGCCTATTTGAAGAAATTGTATCTTTACGCAGAGATATTCCAGTCATTCTCATGACTGCCCATGGCACAATACAAGATGCAGTCGAAGCAACACAAAGGGGCGTATTTGGATTCTTAACCAAGCCCATCGATCATGAAGCATTGCGCGAGCAGCTCGAAAAAGCCGTTAGCCAAAGCCAAAATGTGCATAAGGGAGCCTGGTGCGAAAATATCATTACCCGTTCAATGCAGATGGAACAACTGCTCGATCAAGCGTACCGGGTTGCTCAACGTGATGTGAGTGTTTTGATATCAGGTGCATCGGGTACGGGTAAAGAATTGCTAGCTAAGGCACTGCATAACGCCAGTAGCCGTGCAAACAAGCCTTTTGTCGCAATTAACTGTGGTGCTTTGCCTGAAAACCTGCTTGAGTCTGAGCTTTTCGGTCATGCAAAAGGTGCCTTTACCGGAGCCATTCAAGAACATCAGGGACTATTTCGAGAAGCCGATGGCGGTACCTTATTTTTAGATGAAATTGGCGATATGCCAGTTCCTCTTCAAGTTAAACTCTTACGTGCTCTACAAGAACAACAAATACGGCCAGTAGGCAGCAGCAAACAGGTTCCAATTAACGTCAGGGTGATTTCTGCCACGCATAAAAATCTCGCTAAAGAGATGGCAGATCAAAACTTCCGTGAAGATCTGTATTACAGGTTGAATGTGGTCAACCTTACCTTGCCGACTTTACGTGAACGCTCAGAAGATATCCCTTTGCTATCCCGATATTTACTGAGTAAAAGTGCTGAACGGCATCAAGTTAACGTCAGTCGTTTCTCAGACGATGCGATGCAATTGCTGGTCACGGCACCTTGGCCTGGAAATGTACGTCAACTTGTGAATGTAGTTGAACAGTGTGTTGCGCTCACCCAAACGGCGGTAATTGCGGCACATTTAGTTGAGCAAGCGCTGTCTGCGTCAGAGCAAAAATGGCCGACATTAACAGAAGCAAGAGATGCATTTGAACAGAGCTACTTGCTAAAACTCCTCAAAATGACCGATGGTAATGTCACGCGTGCAGCCGAATTAGCTGGCCGCAATCGCACTGACATGCATAAGCTTATGAAAAAGCATGACCTTCATTCTGCAGACTTTAAACATGAGCAACTGGCCAGTTAAGCTCAGGCCAGTCAAGTTTAAGCAAGTTAGGTTCTGACTAACTAATTTCAGAGTCGCTGTGCTCAGATCAAGTTATTTTAGGCTAGCCAAAAACATGTGGCTAGCTAAAAATATCCATTTGTTGCCCATTTATGGGAGGCAAATTTAGTTGCGGTAAAGTCAAATTAGGCGACTCTCTGCGCCAATATTGAAAGAACATTTCAGCTAACCAAGGCGCAGAGAATTGATCATGCATATGAAAGAATAGATAGGGTTGCTTACCTTGTTCTAGCCATTGTTCCAGTTTACTTACCCAAGGCGCAAAAAAACGTTCGTTTTCTTCCAGTGTTGGATGACCAATAAACCGTATTAATGGGAATTTTGCCGTTGCGATAACGTTTGTGGGGACTTTCGGTTTTCTTGCCTGAACTTCTTCAATAAGCGGCGTCAAATCGGTTTTACAGGCAAACAATGCTCGGCTATCCAAGATAATTCGATTCACATTATGATGAGCTAATACCTGGTTCAACTTTCGCTCGTTATTCCCTTTGTCGAACAAGTCTAAATGCCTGACTTCCACTGCATAATTGAACTCTGTAGGTAGATTTTGTAAAAACACATTGAGTTCATCTAAACGCGATGGTCCAAAGCTAGCGGGCAATTGCAACATCACAACACCTAGTTGACCTTCCATTAGGCTAAATCGTTGCAAAACTTGATTTACTAAGGCGGGATTATCTGTCAACGCGCCTTCGTGACTTATTTCCTGCGGAAATTTAAAAGTGAATGAGAAAGCAGGGTCGACTTGTTGTTTCCAATTCAACAAAGATTCTTCACTGGGTAACTGATAAAAACTAGTATTGCCCTCGACGCTGTTAAATAGCGTGTTGTAAGCCTGTAACGCCGAGCGTTTTTTATCTGAATTCAAGTAGAGGTGACTGGCCCATTTGCTTTGCGACCAAAAAGGGCAACCAAACTTTATTTCTAACATGAAAATTTCACTATTAAATTACGTCCTCAAGAGTGTGCTTTGGTATTGATTTGTTTATACTATGCGGCTTTAAAATTTGACAGTAATTTACTAGCAGAAGGCTATACATGCGCACAGACTATTGCGGCAATATTAATGCATCTTTCATCGGACAAGAAGTTACACTTTGTGGCTGGGTAAATAAGCGACGTGATTTAGGTGGGGTGATTTTCCTCGATTTACGAGATCGCGAAGGAATCGTGCAAGTCGTTTATGATCCTGATCTAAAAGATGTGTTCGAATTAGCCAATAGCTTGCGCAACGAGTTTTGCGTTCAAATTACTGGGTTAGTTCGCGCTAGACCTGAGGGGCAGGTCAATAAAGACATGTCCACTGGAGAAATTGAAATCCTTGGAAGAGGCTTAACCATTCTCAATAAATCGGCAGTCTTACCGTTAGATTGGAATCAAGAAAACTCAGAAGAACAACGTTTAAAGTATCGCTACTTAGATTTGCGTCGTCCACTAATGAGCGACCGTTTGAAGTTTCGTGCTCAGGTGACTAGTGCGGTACGGAGTTATTTGGAAACACACGGGTTTTTAGATATTGAAACTCCTATATTGACCAAGGCAACACCGGAAGGAGCACGCGACTATTTGGTTCCAAGCCGCACTCACAAAGGCGAGTTTTTTGCGTTGCCACAATCACCACAATTGTTTAAGCAGTTGTTGATGATGTCTGGAATGGATCGCTACTATCAAATTGTTAAGTGTTTCAGAGATGAAGATTTACGAGCTGATCGCCAACCAGAATTCACCCAAATTGATATTGAAACTACGTTTCTTGATGCTAATGGTGTCATGTCGATTACCGAAGGGTTAATCAAAAGCTTATTTCAAAAAATGCTCAATGTAGACTTAGGCGAATTCCCTCACATGACCTTTGCCGATGCAATGCGTCGTTATGGAAGCGATAAACCTGATCTAAGAAACCCATTAGAATTGGTCGATGTTGCAGACTTGCTAAAAAATGTTGAATTTAAAGTCTTTTCTGGGCCAGCAAATGATGAAAATGGTCGTGTTGCTGTGATAAAAGTCCCTGGTGGCGCATCGCTCTCACGCAAAAATATTGATGACTACGGCAAGTTTGTCGGGATTTATGGCGCCAAAGGTCTTGCTTGGATGAAAGTGAATACACTAGCCGATGGTATGTCGGGTCTGCAATCCCCCATATTGAAATTCCTCAACGAAGATGTTGCTATGGCGATAATTGAACGTTGTGGTGCGCAAGATGGCGATATTGTTTTATTTGGTGCTGACAAAGCCAACGTGGTGACAGAGGCCATGGGCGCGCTGCGGCTTAAATTGGGTGAAGATTTAGATTTATTAGAAGGCGATTGGAAACCTCTTTGGGTTGTCGACTTCCCGATGTTTGAAGAGGCCGATGGCCAACTTCATGCATTGCATCATCCCTTTACTGCTCCTCGCGATCTAACGCCAGAAGAACTAGCAGCTAACCCTGTAAGCGCTATTTCTAATGCTTACGATATGGTGTTAAACGGGGTAGAATTGGGTGGCGGTTCGGTCCGTATTCACAACCAAGATATGCAAGCAGAAGTGTTCAAACTTCTGGGGATCAGTGATGAAGAAGCGCAAATGAAGTTTGGATTCTTGTTAGAAGCATTGAAATTTGGTGCGCCTCCTCATGCTGGACTGGCATTTGGTTTGGACCGTTTAATAATGCTAATGACAGGTGCAACTTCTATTCGTGATGTCATGGCATTCCCCAAAACTACGACTGCTGCTTGTCCTCTTACGGATGCCCCTGGTGAAGCGAATCCGGAGCAACTAAAAGAATTGGCAATTGCCACCCTTGTAGAGAAAAACAAAGGCGACGAAGAACCAGGTTCCACGAGTTAATGACGTACAGACGACCGGAATCTGCACTTGTCGTCATTTACGATGTAAAAGGGCGGGTTTTGGTGTTGCAACGCGATGATGACGCCAGTTTTTGGCAGTCTGTAACCGGCACCATGGAGCCGAATGAAGCCCCATTGCAGACTGCAATTCGCGAGATCAAAGAAGAAACCGGTATCGATGTTGAATCGGCCGGTTTGGACATGATTGATTGTCGCGCATCAAATCAGTATGAAATTAGACCCATCTGGCGGCACCGATACCCTCCAGATTGCCAATTTAACACTGAGTATGTATTCAGCGTGTGCGTAAAAGGTGATGAAGAGATCGTGTTAACTGAACATCTATCATATCAGTGGTTGCCAAAGAAACAGGCGATTGAAAAAGTGTGGTCTCAAACCAATAAATTAGCCATTGAACAGTTCGTTCCGGAAAATGGCCGCTAATATGTCAATTATACTGGGTATCGACCCGGGTTCTCGCATTACCGGTTATGGTGTTGTCTGTCAAAAAGGTAACAAGTTCGAATATCTTGGCAGTGGGTGTATTCGTGTCCAAGGTGACGAACTCGCTGCAAGATTGCATCAAATTTACCAAGGTGTGTCGCAAGTTATTCAACAATTTCAGCCAGACAGTTTTGCCATTGAACAAGTGTTTATGGCGAAAAATCCCGATTCAGCATTAAAGTTAGGTCAAGCGCGAGGAGCTGCCATTGTGGCTGCAACCAATGCGAATTTGCCTGTTGCAGAATATTCTGCGCGCCAAATCAAACAGTCAGTAGTGGGTAAGGGGGCTGCGGAGAAGTCTCAGGTTCAGCATATGGTGACTTACCTGTTAAAACTTCCTGCTACTCCTCAAGCGGATGCTGCAGATGCACTTGCAGTGTCGTTATGTCATGGACATACTCAACAAAGCCTGATCAAAATGTCGGGGCAAGCCAGTAAAGTCGTACGTGGTCGCCTGCGTAAATAAACACAATTTTTAAGGAACCCTTATGATTGGCAGAATCAGAGGAATTTTAATAGAAAAGCAGCCGCCGGATATCGTCATTGAAGCCGGTGGAGTGGGCTATGAAGTACAATTACCCATGACCAGTTTCTATCAACTTCCAGAAGCCGGTCAGGAAGCGACAGTCTACATTCACTTTGTCGTCAGAGAAGACGCGCAATTGCTTTTCGGATTTGCTGATAAGTCTGAACGGGCTTTGTTTCGAGAGTTAATTAAAGTTAATGGTGTCGGTCCTAAATTAGGCCTGACAATATTATCAGGAATGTCTGCGGCACAATTTATTCAATGTGTTAGCGCGGATGATTACATGGCGTTGGTCAAATTGCCCGGAGTGGGTAAGAAAACCGCAGAACGACTCGTCATCGAAATGCGCGATCGATTGAAAAAGCTTTCAGAACAAAACGATGGAACAACTGCCATCCATCAGGCAGATTTAGCTAAACACGAATCTACTTTTGTGGTTCCCAACGATGTCAAAGGCGATGCAGTGAGTGCCTTGGAGGCTCTGGGATACAAGCCAGCGCAAGCAGCTAAAGCGGTGAATTCAGTGTATGTTGAAGGCGCTAGTAGCGAAGATTTGATACGCGACGCTTTGCGTTCAATGGTTTGATGTTTATTTGGCCACGGATAAATAGTCCGTTTATAGACTAATGAATTTAAAATCAGCTGCCAATGAATATAAAAACAATGGTAAAAATGGCGTTTTACTGTAAAAATAACCAGCAAAATGAAGTACGCAATCTAAATCAGGTTGCTAACCGAGCCCAGAAAAACAATAAATGATTGAAGCCGACCGCCTAATACAGCCTACAGCAGATCGCGAAGATGATGTAATTGACCGCGCCATACGTCCTAAATTGCTTGCCGATTACACCGGGCAAGATCATGTTTGTGAACAAATGGATATTTTTATTCAAGCGGCTCGGAAAAGAGAAGATGCATTAGACCATCTGTTAATTTTCGGTCCCCCTGGATTGGGCAAAACGACATTAGCGAATATAGTCGCTAATGAAATGGGTGTGAATATTAAGACGACATCAGGCCCAGTACTAGAAAAAGCGGGTGATTTAGCTGCGCTGCTGACTAACTTAGAAGAGCATGATGTATTATTCATTGATGAAATTCACCGGCTTAGTCCCGTTGTAGAAGAAGTACTTTATCCGGCAATGGAAGACTATCAGTTAGACATTATGATCGGGGAAGGGCCTGCGGCGCGCTCTATCAAATTGGATTTACCTCCTTTCACTCTGGTCGGTGCAACCACCAGAGCGGGTTCGTTAACCTCTCCGTTAAGAGATCGTTTCGGTATAGTTCAGCGTTTAGAGTTTTATAATATTCGCGACCTAACCCAAATTATCAAACGTTCGGCAAATTACCTTAACTTATCTCTCGATGAAGAAGGGGCGGTTGAAATTGCAAAACGTTCGCGGGGCACACCAAGAATATCCAACCGCTTGTTAAGACGGGTTCGAGACTATGCCGAGATCAAATCTGACGGTAATATCACTCTAGACATAGCTGGAAAAGCGCTAAATATGTTGGATGTGGATAAAGAAGGTTTCGACTACATGGATCGAAAATTGCTGATGGCTATTATTGATAAGTTTTCTGGTGGGCCAGTAGGTTTAGATAACTTAGCCGCAGCGATTGGAGAGGAAAAAGACACTATTGAAGATGTGATAGAACCCTTTTTGATACAGCAAGGTTTTCTACAAAGAACACCGCGGGGAAGAATAGCGTCACAAAGGGCCTTTTTACACTTTGGAAAAGACTACACACCAGATTAGTAATACACAAAAAAAAAGCCCAAGCATGGCTTGGGCGAATGAACAAGTGTATGGAAAACTTCCAAGGAACGGTGCGCATTCTAACGTTTAATTTATTAAGTACAACTCAATAAAATTGTCCTTTCGGATTAGAAAATTTAATGTCTAAACAAGCTTGAAATAGCAATATGGAATAACTATGTCGGATAAAAGACATTCTATGCAAGTGAGAGTTTATTACGAAGATACCGATGCAGGTGGAATCGTATATTATGCGAATTATCTCAAGTTTCTAGAACGCGCCAGAACCGAGTGGTTGAGAGATTTAGGGATAGAACAAAGCAGTTTATTGGAACAATCCATTGGTTTTGTCGTCAAACGAGTGGAAATGGATAATATTGCAGCGGCAAAGTTCAATGATTTGTTGTGTATTTGCAGCGAATTAGTAGAATTAAAGCGCGCTAGTATGGTGTTCAAACAAACAATAAAAAATTCAAACGATATTATTCTGGTTAGTGCGCAAATACGGGTTGCCTGTGTGGATTTGTCAAAGATGAAACCCATAGCCATTCCAAATTTTATAGTAGGGGAATTTTCTAGTGTCATCTGATATGTCTTTCTTTGGTTTGTTTCTACAAGCCAGCCTTTTAGTGCAACTTGTTATGCTGTTATTGCTCGCCACCTCTGTTGTGTCTTGGGCGTTTATTTTTCAGCGTGCCAAAATTCTTAAAAATGCGCGAATTGAAACCAAAAAGTTCGAAGATAAATTTTGGTCGGGTGTCGATCTGAACAAGTTTTATCAAGAGCTATCGGCAAGACAATCCGTGCAAGGCATGGCCAGCTTGTTCTGCGCAGGGTTTAAAGAATTTGTGCGTCTTAGAAAGACCTCGAACACGCCAGCTGAAGCATTGATGGACGGAACTTATCGAGCCATGCGTGTTTCACTGTCGCGAGAAGTAGACCATTTAGAAGCTAACCTTCCTTTTCTAGCAACGGCCGGCTCAATCAGTCCTTACATCGGATTATTCGGTACCGTTTGGGGCATAATGAATGCCTTTATTGCCTTGGGCGAAGTACAACAAGCGACACTTGCTATGGTTGCGCCTGGTATTGCCGAAGCGTTAATTGCAACGGCAATGGGATTGTTCGCCGCTATTCCTTCTGTCATTGCCTATAACAGATTCAGTAATCAAGTTGAAAAACTAGAAAACAGTTACGGAAATTTCATGGAAGAGTTTTCCAGTATTTTGCATAGACAAACATTGGCTCAACAAGCCAATGCGGCTCAATAGGGACAGATTATGTACGTTCGAAAACGACGTCGTCCAGTCTCTGAAATCAATGTAGTGCCATACATTGATGTGATGTTGGTGCTGCTTATTATCTTTATGGTAACGGCTCCCTTGGTAACCCAAGGTGTGAAAGTAGACTTGCCCAAAGCGTCAGCTGAGTCTTTAGCAGAAGACTCTAAACCCCCAATTATTGCCTCGGTGAATGCCGCTGGTGAGTACTTCATTAATGTTGGCGAAAATCAAGAAGAGCCTATGTCAGCTGTTGACTTGGCGGTTATTGTCGCTGAGCAAATACGGCGAGAGCCTGAAACGCCCGTGGTGGTGAAAGGCGACGGAGCTGTGCCGTACAACAATGTCGTACAATTGATGGTGTTGCTGCAAAGAGCGGGTGTACCTTCTGTCGGACTGATGACTGATTCGCCAGAGCAATAGGGTAAAGTATTGTGAAGTTTGGCCCGGCATTTTTTATTTCTTTCGGCTTGCATATAGTGTTAGGCGGGATGCTGATTGTGAGTATGGACTTTCATACTCCATTGGCGCCACAAAATGTCACTATCAACGCGACACCTATTGAAGCGGTTGTAGTAGATAAAGCTGTCATCGATAAGCAACTAAAAAAGATAAAAGATCAGGAAGATGAAGCCAAGCGCAAAGAACAGCAACGACAAGCGGATAGAGAACGACGGGCACGAGAAGAAGAACAAAGGCGCCGAGATGAACAAAAACGCATTGCAGACCTTGAAAAGCAGAAACAAAGACAGATAGAAGATAAGAAACGTGCAGAGCAGGCCGCTGTGGAAGCCCGTAAAAAGCGCGAAAGAGAAGAAAAGTTAGAAAAAGAACGTCAACAAAAAGAACTGGAACGCAGAGCTGCTGAAGAAAGGGCACGTAAAGAAAAACAGAAGCGTGAGGATGAAGCAAGGAGAGTTCGAGAAGCCGAGCAGCAAAGGCAACTTGAAAAAGAGTTGGCGGAACAAGAACGATTATTGCAAGAGCAATTAGAAGCTGAACAATCTGTTCGTTCACAACAACGACAAAAACATGTTTTAACTGAACAAGGCAAATACACTGCGCTGATAAAGAGTACTATCACACAAAATTGGATTGTAGATGATTCAATGAATGGTAAGTCTTGTCGAGTTAACATTAAATTGTCACCTTCTGGATTTGTTAAGCAAGTGAAAGTGTTAGGCGGTGATTCACGGGTTTGTTTGGCAGCTGAGCGTGCTATTTTACGAGCAGGTGACTTGCCAATGTCGTCCGAAGCAGATGTTTATGAGAAGTTGAAAGATATTACTATTACCTTTGACAAGTGAGAATAATGAAGAAATTACACTTTACTACCTTATTGTTTACGCTGTTATTTGCTTCTTTTGCAGCAAAAGCAACGCTAGAAATTGTCATCACTGAAGGCGTTAATTCTTCACGACCAATAGGCATAGTGCCATTCCACGTTGAGCCCGGTGTGGTGCTGCCGAGTAGCTTGACGGATGTGATTGCCGCCGATTTATCTCGTAGCGGTAAGTTCTATACCATCGACCAGTCAGCCATGCCGCAGTTTCCCAGAACTGACAACAATGTAGATTACACAGCTTGGGCGAGTGCTGACGTTGAAGCCATTTTGATTGGTAGTGTCAGAGTAGAAGGGCTTGACCAATATAATGTTTCGTTGCAACTGATTGACGTTATTCGTGGTCAGATTACCGGTGGACAAACACAAGCACTAGTGGACGGCAGATTAGTTAACAACCGCGATCATATTCTTGACGAATGGAGTGTCACTATTAGAGGTGCAGACTTCCGCCGTTACGCACATAGAATCAGTGATATTGTGTATGAAGAGCTTACCGGTGAAAAAGGGGCCTTCTTAACACGTATTGCATATGTCATCGTTCGAGACAGAGAGACAGAAGAGTATCCATTCCAACTTGTCGTTGCAGACTATGATGGTGCAAACGAAACCGTCCTGCTTCGTTCCAGAGAGCCATTAATGTCACCTTCCTGGTCTCCCGATGGCAGAAAACTGGCTTACGTCACATTCGAAAACAAAAAGCCGCAAATTTTTATCCAAGATATCTACACTATGAGCCGCACCATGATGACCGATTATCCGGGAATTAATGGTGCTCCTGTGTTCTCCCCCGACGGTAATAAACTAGCGGTTGTATTGTCAAAAGATGGAAATCCAGAGATTTATGTTTTGGATATTGCCACCAAACAATTGCGTCAAGTTACACGAAATCGTTCTATCGATACCGAGCCAGCATGGACACCAGATGGCAGACACTTGATTTTTAGTTCAGAACGGGGTGGTAAACCACAGATTTATCGCGTAAATTTAGCATCTGGAAAAACCCGAAGGGTAACGTTTGACGGTGAAATGAATCTTGGTGGCACTATTACACCAGATGGTGGTCAAATGGTGATGGTAAACCGCACCAGAGGCAATTATCATATAGCGCGTCAAGATTTAGAGTCTGGCAACATGTTTGTATTGACGAAAACATTTCTTGATGAATCACCGAGCATTGCGCCCAACGGAAGTATGATTATTTACAGTACATTGCATGAAGGTAAGCAAGTATTGTCACTAGTTTCACTGGATGGAAGATTCAAGGCTAGATTGCCTGCAGCGAATGGACAGGTTAAGTCGCCTAGCTGGTCGCCATTTTTGTAAGTATAATAATAAAATGTAAGAAATTTCGAAAACTATAAGGATTAAAATAAATGCAACTTAATAAACTATTCAAAGGTCTTTTCATCGCGCTTCCTGTTGTGACTATGATGGCCTGTACATCCACAGATGAAGCTCAAATCAGTGAAGCAGAAGCCAACAAAGCGGCGATGGAGCAAGCTGAGATGGATCGCAAAAAAGCAGAAGAAGAGAGCCGTCAAGCGATTGCTGCTCAAGCTGCTGCTGCCAAAAACTTAGAAATGGAAGAAAAACGCAATGAACTGACTATGTTGCGTAACAGCAATACAGTTGGTTTTGATTTCGACACAGCGAAACTTGATGCGGACGCTTACGATTTGCTTGCTAAGCACGCTTCGTTCTTAGCGAAAAACCCAAGTCAGCGTATTGTTGTTGAAGGTCACTGTGATAGCCGTGGTACACCTGAGTACAATATTGCTTTGGGCGAGCGCAGAGCACAATCAGTAGAAACTTTCCTACTTAACTCTGGCGTAAGTTCTTCGCAAATTTCGATCGTATCTTACGGTGAAGAAAAGCCTTTGGTTAGCGGTTCAACAGAATCAGCTTTCGCGAAAAACCGTCGCGGTGTTTTAGTTTACCAATAAGAAATAATGAAAATGATTAAACGCACTCTTGCGTTTAGTCTGTCAGCACTTCTAGGAGCCGCAGTTCATGCGGCTCCTGCTCCTGTGACAGATCTAAACGATACTTCTTTAGAACGCAGAGTCGATGTACTCGAGCGTATAGTGAACTCTCGTACGGATATGCAGTTAAATATTCAACGTCAGCTTGACTCAGTGCAAGACGAAGTGAGCGAACTTCGTGGCACGCTAGAATTACACAATCATCAATTGGAAAAAATTCTTGAACGTCAGCGCGAGTTATATCTTGAAATAGACCGCCGCATTGAGTCTGTCAGCACGAGCGCAGCTTCGAATGCTACTGGTGCAACAAATGCAGTAAATCAAGCTCAGCAGGCTGCTGTGCCCGTTATGAATACAGCAAGCGAAAGCGATGCCTATGACAAAGCAGTTAATCTTATTTTAAGAGACAAACAATACGATCAAGCGATTCCCGAATTTCAATCGTTTCTTGAACGTTTTCCTAATTCCAGTTATGCCGCAAATGCGCACTATTGGTTAGGGCAATTGCTGTTTAACAAACAAGATTGGGCAGGCGCAGCCGAACAGTTCCAAGTTCTGGTAAGTGGTTATCCTAATTCATCTAAACGAGCCGATGCCATGTTTAAACTAGGCGTGGTTGAACAAAAGCGTGCAAATGACGCAAGAGCACGTGAATTGTTTACTCGAGTTATTTCTGAGTATCCAGATTCACCATCTCGTAAGTTAGCTGATGCACGACTTAAAGCACTAAATTAAACGCGCACTAGTACTACCAATTGTTGAACTTAGTTAACGAAAAAGGCTAATCATTGCACAATCGATGATTAGCCTTGTTTAGTTTTTAAACTGAATCTAAATTAGTTACTTATTTACATGACATTTAGGTTGCCAAGAGCAGATAAATGAGTATTATATGCCGCCGTTGCAGCAGCAAAGCAACGAAAGGCTAGAAAGTTGAAAAAGAGGGTCGTTAGCTCAGTTGGTAGAGCAGTTGACTTTTAATCAATTGGTCGCTGGTTCGAATCCAGCACGACCCACCACTTTTCTCAACGCCAATCAAAAATAGTTTCCATAGATGGGTCGTTAGCTCAGTTGGTAGAGCAGTTGACTTTTAATCAATTGGTCGCTGGTTCGAATCCAGCACGACCCACCATCTTTCTTCCTCAACATCATTGACTGAACTTTTTATGTCTGCTTGTCAGCACTATGCTAACTAGTGATAAGACAACAAATATTGATGAAACAAGAAAGGTTGCGGAAAACGCAGTATTCAATTGTTCTACGCTAGCATCAGATACACTACTAGAGTTAAGAAAAAAGCTAAATAACCCGCTTATTAATGACGCACCTGTCAATAGACCAAGGTTTTTACATAGGTTAACAATGCCGGAAGCTAGGCCTTTTTCTTTATCAGAAACACTTTTGATAACGAATGTGTGACTTGAAGCTAAAAACAACTGTCTTCCTGGTGTTAAAACTAAAAGTGCTGCGATATAGCCATAAATACCGAACAACAATGGTAAGTACGCGAAACAAAATGATCCCAATGCCACTAAGCATAGGCCAAGCAGTAAGATAGGTTTAATTCCACAGCTATCGACTAGCTTGCCCGAGGTATACCCTGACATAGCGGCTATAAATGGTCCTATGGACATTGTGATTCCGACTGATGCAGGAGACATAGCTAATGCATAAGTAAGGTAGTAGGGACCAATCACTAACGTTGACATCGCAATGGCATCAACGAATAAGCTGGCAGTTAACGTCCTATTGCGTAACGTATTATCTAGCAGCGAAAGGTTAATGAGTGGAGACGAAAGCTTTTTTTGGCTGCGCGTTCTTGCTTGGTCACTCGGAACAAATTTTAAGCATAAAAAGTAAGCCAGTCCAGCTAGAGGTAGTAAGAACCAAAAAACAAATGGCCAACTTAGCAGTTGTAACGTTATTCCACCGACGAATGGTCCCAGCGCAGTGCCTGTTGCGGCTATAGTGCCCATCAAGCCCATCGCTAGTCCTGTTTTTCTCTTTGGGAGCAAAGTGCCTGCCAGAGCGAGTGTAGAGGAAAGTATCATTGCAGCTCCCAAGCCCTGTAAGAATCTAGCCCCAATTAGCATCCATAACGTGGTGCTTAATGCACAGAGCATGGATGCGAAACTAAAAGCACCGATACCGGTTAACAGTAATCTTTTTCTTCCAAATTTATCGCCCAAAGCACCGGCTCCAAGAACAAGTGATGTGACAGAGACAAGGTACGCAATTACAACCCAGTTCACTTCAGACAAGGGTGCACCGAAACTTTGCGAGATTAAGGGTAAGGCGACGTTTGAGATACTTACTCCTAATGTTGGGATTAGCAATGCACTCGCTAAACCAAACAATGGCATATGTTGTCGTTTCACATCTTCATTTTGATTTTGTTTTAATTTAAATAATTCTTCCTCCACAACTATTGATACTCCTTAATAAAACTTGACTAAGCTGTAATTCCAACTTATGTTTTGGATGATACAACTTGAAGTTAACTTGAGGTCAATAAATAAATTGAATGCTATTGATATTTCACAATTGTCAAAGAAGTCAGGGATCCCTGCTTCAACATTGCGGTACTACGAAGAGAAGAAGCTAATAAGATCGATTGGTAGAAACGGACTTAAACGGCTTTTTGATACTTATGTATTTGAGCAGCTTGAATTTATTGCTTTAGGGCAACGAGCTGGCTTTTCACTTGAAGATATTCAATCAATGTTGACCACAAAAGGAGAATTTGAAGTCAACCGTGAAAAGCTCAAAGAAAAAGCTGATGAAATTGGAAAAAACGTCAGGCAACTAACAGCGATACAGCGATGTCTGGAGCATGCCGCCAATTGCTCTGCAGAAAGGCACTCCGAATGTGCTAAATTTCAGAAACTGTTGAGGATTGCAGGAAAAGATCAAGCTCGCAAACGAAAGCCCTCTCCTTTGAATAAATCCATTCGCTAAGCCTCATTGATAAATCGGATCATACGGTCTGATTTGATTTCTGCTTTAAAGTCACTGCTGGTCAGTCGAAACTGCAAGAAATTTTCTGTCAGACATCTTGTGTCGTGTATGTCTCCCGGTAAGAAGATCTTACAATCACCTACTTTCATAATTTCTGAACCTCTAGATACGAGATGGGTAATGCCGTTTGGTGTGGTAACTTGCTTGTAAGTTGTCATTTCTATTTCGCCAGATAGAACAGCGTAGAACACCCAGCCCGCACCGTGATTATGAGGCGAGCGATAGTTTCCTTTGTTCTCGGAATGAGCCAGTAACATAAAACCATGCTCAGGATCTTGATATAGCAGCTTTGCAGACGGTTTTTCACAATGAAGTTCTTTTAACCAATCTTCCTCACGAGACGTTTTTGCTAACTGCATAAGTAGATGCCGAACACTTGTTGTGGTCTGTGTATTAAGCCCTGACCAACGGAGTTTTATCTCATCAATAAAATTTTCTAAGCTGTTATTCATCGAATAATATCCTCTTTAATATGGTTCGATAAAGAGTATGCAACTTAAAGTTAGCTTTAAGTCAAGGTTTATTTGAGAACTTTTCAAAAGATGGCAAGGCGAAATTTAAATCGATGGACTTGGAAGAGTTCATAAACTCTTAGCTAAAGGATTTTCGCTATGTAAATAGGGGTGTTCAGTCAAATATTATATTTTTGATTTTATTGTCTAGACACTAGAGCAATGTTGTTTCAAATAGTTATTTCTCACAGCCAAGATGCAGATTAATTGGTTCAAGGTTTTACCATAATGATCTACCGTCTCATTGAAATTCTCTTTACCTACATATTTCCCTCACTTTTCTGTGATCTTCATGTCATTTTGTTTATAATACTCGGATGTTTGGCACTGTTATGAGTTGAGAACAGTAAATGCAACAACCTGCGCGAATCGCGTCTATCGAATATCCGTTTCCGGCAAAACCCGTGGCCCTGAGTTCCACTCAGCAAGAATTCTACATTCAACAAATCAAACAGTTGTTGAAAGAGAAAAATGCAAAGTTGGTGGCGCACTATTATACCGATCCAGAAATACAGGCACTCGCTGAAGAAACTGGCGGTTTTATTTCCGATTCTCTCGAGATGGCACGCTATGGCCGTGATTGTGATGCCGACACGCTAATCGTTGCGGGCGTCAAGTTTATGGGCGAGACGGCGAAAATTCTGAGTCCAGAAAAGACTGTACTCATGCCGACATTAGAAGCGACTTGTTCACTAGACTTAGGCTGTCCAATTGAAGAGTTTAGTGCATTTTGTGACGCACATCCTGATCATACCGTGGTGGTATATGCCAATACGTCTGCTGCAGTGAAAGCAAGAGCCGATTGGGTGGTGACCTCTAGTATTGCGTTGGAAATTGTTGAACACCTTGATTCTTTGGGCGAAAAGATTATTTGGGGGCCTGACCGACACTTGGGCGCTTATATCGCCAAACAAACTGGCGCGGATATGTTGATGTGGCAGGGCGAGTGTATCGTGCATGACGAGTTTTCTGCCAAGGCGTTAAAAGACATGAAACATCTGCACCCAGAAGCAGCGGTTTTGGTTCACCCCGAGTCACCAGCGAGCGTAGTGGAAATGGCGGATGCCGTTGGCTCAACCACACAACTGATTAAGGCCTCGCAAAGTTTACCTCATAGCAAGTTCATTGTTGCCACTGACAGAGGCATCTTCTACAAGATGCAACAACAAGAGCCGTCTAAAGAGTTTCTAGAAGCTCCTACTGCCGGAAATGGCGCAACCTGTAAAAGTTGTGCACATTGTCCGTGGATGGCCATGAACGGGCTTAAAGCAATTCACAGTGCACTAACGGATACGTCGGGACACGAAATATTCGTGGATGATATTTTAAGGCAAAAAGCACTCGTGCCATTAAACCGAATGCTCGATTTTTCAGCACAAAACAAGCTACTTATGAAAGGGAATGCTTAAAAACGCAGAATAGGGCAGGTATTTACGTTTTTGGCTTGATCACCACAAGCGAATTACCTACTATACGCGGCGCTTGCAGTTTTGCTTTAATAGCTAGCGAGCTAAAAAATTTGGAGAGGTGGCTGAGTGGCTGAAGGCGCACGCCTGGAAAGTGTGTTTAGGGTTAAACCTAACGAGGGTTCGAATCCCTCTCTCTCCGCCAGATATTTTTGAAAGCCCCATGTTTGGGGCTTTCTCATATCTGGATTTAAGCAAAGAGTATAGCTCTGTCACAGAACTCTGTCACAACTTTATATAAGGCTGACAGAGCAAGATGCAAAAATCACATTCTACTTATCTATATAAATTCAAAAACTCATCCAACTATTTTTTCCGGATCCGCGAGGGAATTTTTGATCAAACGGGATATGTTAAATCAAGCGGTTATTTCGTGGCTTCACTTCAGACTGCTGATTATAAAGAGGCGAGATGGCTAGCTTTATGTATTAAATCAAAGTTGATGGAGAATTATGATATGGATATTTCAAATAGTGCGTTTCAAAATGATAATGAGCCGTTTTTTATTAATGGTGGGAAAAACAAAGAGCGTATGCATTCATAGCATTCAGCCCAGACTTGAAATACCGACATATTTTTTCATTTTGATAATGGGCCTATTAATTTAACCGGCAAACACCAACGCTATATTCTTTCTGGGATGTGTATCAGTTTATCCAATCAGTAACTACTTTCTCTAGGTTTGATACTTTAACTTTATGTTTATCAGGCTCTTGCATCAGTTTTTTAATATTTCTGAGCTTCCACTTTACAGCCGGTAAGTTGGCGACAGACGGCTTATCGAAGAGCTCCCAATTGGGCTTGCCACGCTTGAATGAAAGCAGAAATTCTGCGTCTTTTTTATCAAAATGAAACTTTAAAGCATCCAGCATGTTGAAGCGAGTCTGGTTAAGTTCATCTTCTGTTATAGATATAAAGGTCATCCCCTCAAACTCGGAACGAAATACAGTTGATAAGTCTTTCCATTTTGGTTGCATGACCTCATGAATAGGCCGGGGATGACTCAATACGTAGGTCAAAAAGCCGACGAGTATCTCCCGTGATATGCCTTCGTTTTCCAATAGCAATTTGACATCGAATATATCACGAGGGTGTTGCCTATCCATTGCTGCACAAAGTTTACCACCATATAAGTCTGGCATGCTCACTACTTGAACTTCAGCGTAACCAAATTTGTCTTCTACCTCATCATGCACCATCATTGTTTTAGGCGCATGAAGGGTACCTCTGGCTACTGGCGATACCTCTATCTTAATGGTGGCAGATGCATCACTTACTATTATTCGCAGCTCATCAGGCTTATTATCCTGCAATGTCGCTCTTGCATAATTACTGGCGTTTATAGCGTCTGTGATGCGCTTGAGAGCGAATTTGGCATTAACAAGTGCAGTATTACGCTCCTCTAATGGCAGGTATGCTAGGTCGATATCAACAGACAGTCGAGGGAAGTCCCTCACAAAAAGATTTATTGCTGTGCCACCTTTCAAAGCAAAGTCTTTTTCCTTCGCGACAATAGGCAAAACCCCTACAAGCATTTTCACTTGTTTATAATATTGGCTGTTTTTATCCATATCCTTTTTAATACTTAGTCTTACTCTGGCTTAAATCCAGCAGGTACCGTTATTTTGTATTGGCGGTCATAATAACCATCGGCAACAACCTGTCGTTTTCCTGCACCCAAATTAATGGCTGATTCGTCTAAGCGTTTTGCCCATTGATGATCATAATAATGGCTCAAAAACAAAAATACTCTGTTCGTTTGAACTGATTTACTATTGGCCAGTATGGCTTGCACTTTCTTTGGGCTGAGGCTGACCAAGCCTTGAAATAGTTCTGCAACGTGCTCGAAGCTTATGTCTTTACCAACAACAGAAACGATTTCATAGGCAGCTAGTTCTGGCGAGCTAGCGATAACTTCACTGCCTTTTATCGATATGGATACTTTAGTTTGGCTGGTTTTGTCAGTTACTTTATTTATACAGTATACCCAGTCGATGGCACTTAATTCTCTAAACCATTTTGGCAGATTGTGTTTGTTCTCTATACTGATCCATACTTTTTCTTTTGCCTGACTTGCAGTACTGGCCTTATTTAGTGCAAGGTAGTGAGACATACCTTGATGCTGTAAGCTAGATAGCCCTGCAAGATGAATATTCGTATTGGTTTGAGTTACAAGTGCGTTGAGGAGAGCAGGCCAACTAGGTGGTGCTGTTACTTCATTTTGAGGGCGATAAAACACGCCGCTGGATAATCGCTTTAACCAGCCATTTTGCACGTATTTTTGCGTTAATGAGTGGCTTATACCGTGTTGCCCTAACCACTGTTGTAATACAACAGAGCCGGGTGAACATTCGTTAACAAGCCAGTTTAATTTAGATGACATTTTCTTACTTATAGCATGAATATGATAATAAAGATAAACCATAGGTTTAAATAAATCAACATTTTAATACTGTAAGTGTATGAATATCTAAATTATTAAACTTTTATGTGATCACAGAAGTGCTTTACTTTTTGAAGCAAATCACCGGGTTCACAAGCAAAGTAATCACACAACTTATCAATGATTTCTGTCGTAGTGATGTAATAAGGTTTGTTAGCTATTCTTGTCAGTGTGGCTCGTCCTATTCCGGTTATATCTGCCACCTCTTTTAAGGGATTTTTCGACCTTCTGCAAACCTTTTATTATCTAATTTTTGCACTAAAAGTACTCTAATCACGCGTAATACCTAATCATAAAAGTTAATAAATTTTGCCTACTGTATTTCAGCTCATACTATATACGCACTTAAGGCATTGATCTGTATTTTACCAGTGTCAAACTAGCCTAAGAATTTTCAGTATAAAACAGCAAGGAATACGCGTGAAGGAAAAAGAAAAAATTGCATTGTTTATAGATGCCGACAATGCCCCAGCGGCCAAAATCGAAACGATTCTTTCAGAGTTGGCACGTTACGGTGTGGTTAACATTAGAAAAGCATATGGAAATTGGAAAAGTGCAAACATAAAACCTTGGGAAGATGTACTGCATGAATTTGCTATTCAGCCAATACAGCAGTTTGACCTAACTAAAGGTAAAAATGCCACTGACATTGCTTTGGTGATTGATGCAATGGATATTCTGTATACAAAAGACGTTGATTCAATCTGTCTAGTATCCTCTGATTGTGATTTTACGCCACTCGTTACACGTGCGTTAGCTGACGGTAAATTCGTCATTGGTTTTGGTGAACGTAAAGCGCCAACTGCATTTGTAAATAGCTGTTCAAAATTCTTGTATCTTGATGAGGAAACGACTGACGAAAAACCAGTTAAAAAATCAAAGCCAAATATCAAAAGTGACAGCAAATTGATGAACATGTTGCGACAAGCAATAGAGGCGTCTGAGGATGATGCCGGCTGGGCGAATTTAGGCACAATTGGACAACACATTTCTAATCACACCTCTTTTGATCCGCGCAACTACGGATTCAAAAAGATGAAAGACCTATTTTTGGCAATTGATCTTTTTGAAGTAAAGATAAAAAATGGCAGTGGCACGTACGTTCGAGATAAGCGAAAAATAAAGTCTTCATAGGCGATTTTTTAATTTTGAATGTAACGGCATTTTGGAAAGCTCGAGCAACCTAAAAACTCATTTCCTTTCTGAGGTCCTTTTTTAGCGACTCGCTTAACTAAATCAGAGTCGCACTTCGGACATAGAGCAGGGGATAAGATTGGTGAAACGGACTTTATTTTTGCGCTTGACTGTACTTCTTCTGTTAGGGTGAGTAACTCATCACCATTGATTAGTGTAATCGGTAAATCAGCAGCAAACGCGATTGCTTCTTTTGTAAAATGGCCAGAACTGACAACATAGACCGATTTAGCAGAGGATGCTTTTAAAACGCCAAACATCTCTCTTACAATAGGGACACCAACTTTAGATTTACGCCATTGCTTACATTGCACAATGTGACTTTCACCTTCTTTCAAAAGTAATAAGTCAATGCCGCCATCAGCTCCGCCGCTCATATTTTCTTGCACTCTAAAACCTTTTCTTCTAAAAACTTCACCCACAAGTACTTCAAAATCGCTCCAAGACGTCTCACGCAACGTTTCAATGCTAGATTGTTGTTCGACTAACTGTTCGCGCTTACGGCGTCTGATAATTGAAGTGACAGCAGGTATCAAGAACAGCAAGCTAGACCAAATAGCGACGCTTTTACCTGCGCCGACG
The DNA here is from genome assembly GCA_947503265.1 of uncultured Alteromonadaceae bacterium. Taxonomy (GTDB): domain Bacteria; phylum Pseudomonadota; class Gammaproteobacteria; order Enterobacterales; family Alteromonadaceae; genus Aliiglaciecola. The sequence continues at coordinate 161,483 of CANNDC010000003.1, read as the reverse complement.
ACCATGACCAATATTTGATTATCTGTAACTAAGGCAGGAAGAACATAAGTAAGACCAATATAAACAACTATGCCTGCGAAAAAACTTGCCCACCATGGAAGGAACGAAAACGCGGTTAGAAGTGATGGTGTTTTGTTACTCATAATATCCCTTTACAGTTGCTCCGAAGGGTTAGCTTATGCAGACTATTATCGTGCGCAAGATCATAAGATATCTTTAGTTATAGGATTTTATATTTAACGTGCTGACCAAAGAACTGCAACTAGCACTTTGATTATTGATGAGGATCATTAGATGTAGGTATCTAGAGACTTCGAGAGAAGTCGCAGCGTACCTCAAGCTCATCGAAAAAACGGCTTATCGTTTGCGTCCTAAGTTTTTCTCAGCGAACAAATAAGAGTGTTCGTTTTAATAGCGTTTTGAGTTGATATTGTATTTCGTATGACCTTTATAACTGTAGTTTCCGACTCTTCGGTATATTTCTACGAGGACAAAGACGGGGGAATGCTATAAAAGTAGGGTAGTTGAATTGAGGGAAAATTGTTCAATTTAAAAATAAAAGATAAATTATGTTGATAAATTTAATTTTTTTGATATCGAAAATAGCCGCCTAAGCACTAAGAAATCATAACACTTTACTCTGTCACATTATTAACTTACGAACTCAACACCATCAGTTCTGTGGGCTTCAATTTTGTGAAGGAGAATGCCTCTCTCCGCCAAATATAGGTCCAGCAAGGACCAATAAAGACCCGCAAAGCTTGTAATTCATTGCTTTAGCGGGTTTTTTATTACCTGAAAAGAACTAAGCTCCAATTAACATTCTAGATCTTTTACCTAATAAGCGTTTGAAGTCAGCAATAATAAGTGTACTAAGAATTAGAATTATCACTAGGTTCAGCAATCCAGCAAGCATTATTTGCATAGCATTGAAGTCAGTTCCACCGATTGATCGCAATATAAAAATTGATAAATACAAAAATACGCCGTGAATGAAATAAATAGGAAAGGCATAGTCGGCTAATAAGTTTAACCATCGCGGCACTACTGAAATGGAACGTTCAAACAAGACTAAAACTAGCGCAGCGATGCACAGTTTCTGTACATAAAATATCGATTCTTTTGGAGATATCCATCCTAGAGAAAAGTCTTCAAGATTGAATAACACAATCAGTGCAATGCTTGTAAAAAAAGTCAAAACTACAAAGCAACCAAAATACCTATTGATAAAGATGTTGGTTTTTTGGTAGTTGGCGCCGACATAAATTCCAAGACTATAAGCACCCATAAAATAAACTACAGTCATCCAACTAAAGTCAGGCCAAGCTCGTGAAAAGAATAATGGCGCAATCACAATTAACCAAAAAAGCCAGCTTAGATTGCTTCGATTTTTGATAAATATGAGCACTGGAGTAAACAAAAATAACAATGCCAAAATGGGTAAATACCACAAATGAAATAGCCCTTTGCCTAATAGAGCATTTTCTATTGCTAACTTAACGTACTCGGTCAGAGTCAACTGAGAGAATGTGATTGAATCAAAGTCCCAGACAAACGCACTGTAGGCTAACGTAATGACTAAATAGGGTGATATAACGTTGAGCAACTTGCTCTTGTAAAAATCTATCCAGCCTCGGCTTTGTAAAACAACAGAGAACAGCACACCTGAAATCAATGTGAAAAACAAAGTACTATCATGAAATAACACCTCGTTAAGCGTATTTACCCATTTAATACCTGTGTCTGTTTTACTGTTGCTGTTAATAAAAATAGGTACTGCCCAGCTGTGTACTGCAACAATGAATAAAATTGCAAAACCACGAAACGCATGAAGAGGGGCTGAAAAAGATGTTTTGTTTTCGTTGCTACTTGTCAATTCCACAATCTAGCTTCCTTAATAAAATTGTCATGAATATGGGGCTTAGGCCCGTTTCGAACTCATATAGATAGTATTGGAAAGACTATAGTCATCCTTGCAGAAAGCATGATGATTTTCTGATGTTTGCCTGTATTAAAGCCACTCTACCGTATCCAGTTCGATTAATTTCGGAGTTAGAGAAAGGGATGTTTGTGCCGATCAATGGGACCTGTGCAGAGCAGATGGCGGTACTGTTTGGGAATGCAATATGGCTCTGATACTGTGTGACACACCAGAAGACAGGGGGGTTCTAGATTCTCAGCTATGTCAGCTAATTAAAAACGCGCTAATTGTGGCAACATGATTAGCGCAGTTTAGTTTCAGTTATTTTCAAAATCTACTCAGAACTACCTTCATGAAGCTCAAATTGCTCTATTGGTGCGGGACGATAAAAATAATAGCCTTGCATATGCTTGCAGCCAAGTTCGAGCAGCAAATTCTTTTGTTCTTCGGTTTCAACGCCTTCAACTGTGCTGGTGACTCTAAAACTTGAGCAGAGCGCTAATATGGTTTTGATCACACCTTGGCTGCGTTGATTGTGTCGTAGGTTTTCAACAAAACTCCGGTCTATTTTTAAGTTATTAAACGCCAATTTGTGGATATATCCTAAACTCGAATAGCCGGAACCAAAATCATCCAAAGCAATACCAAATCCTAACTCGCGCAGCACTTGAGTTGTTTCAGAGCAGCGGTCCAAATCACTCATCATAGTTGTTTCGGTTATTTCGAATTGGACACGGCTGCTTGATACGCCGTGCCCGTCTAAAATTCGCTTTAAGTTTTCCAAGGTCTTATTGTTGAGCACGTCGTGTGCTGATAGGTTAAAAGATAGGTAAATATGCGCTGGCCAATCTTTCAAATCATTAACTGCCTTATCAAACAGATACAAGGTGATTTCATTCACCACGCCTGTTTTTTCTGCAACGGCAATAAAGTCGTTGGGTGAAACTTCGCCTAGCTCTGGGTTGTGCCATCGAGCAAGGGCTTCCAGTCCAACTATCTGCTCTGTTTTGCCGTTTACTATTGGTTGATAATGAAGGGTGAGTTCTTCTTTCTTGACACTTTGATTCAGTGCTAACTCAATTTGAGATTTCTTTCTGATTAACTGTTCGTGTTCCGTAGAAAAGATAATAGAGCTACCTCGCGACTCTGTTTTTGCTTGATACAGTGCAAAATCAGCTCGTTCCATTAAATTTTCAACTGTGTTACCAGCATCTGGGTATACGGCGAATCCGCAAGAGCCCGAAATTTGTACTAGTCCGGTGCGCATAACGAATGGCGCTTGTAGGGCTCGAGTGATTTTTCCACCAAAAGCCTTTATTTCACTGTGACTGGCGCTGTGATCAATGACTAAACCAAATTCATCACCGCCTATTCGAGCGAGTATGCAATCGCCGTGTAATACTCGTGTCAAACGTTGGCCTACTTCTTTTAACACTCGGTCACCTGCCGCATGGCCATGTATGTCATTGACGGGTTTAAAACCGTCTAGGTCAACCAAGCCAACGATAAAGCTATGGTGTTCGCTCTTTTCATTTAATTTCTCATTCAAATAATTAGCGAAGCTGCGTCTATTAGCGAGTTTAGTCAGGCCGTCTTGATTTGCTAAAATCTCATTTTGGATGTTCAGTTTTTGCGTCTTTTCGTGCTGTAGCTGCAAATCTTGCTCTGATGCGATAACGCGAGAAAAGGCTCTGTAGTAGCTCAAAGCAATCAACACTAATACGCCTGCCACTATGGCAAAATTGATTGCAATCGCAACGAATATGGCTTTGCCAGTTGCAATAAAAAATATCACAAATGGCAGGCCCACGGTCAAGGTAGTAGACCAAACTGCAGCAGGAAGATGAATTAAGCAAACAACGATTCCAAGTACGGTAATCGACATATAGTATGCAACATGAATTCTGAGACTCATGTCACCATAGCCATACAAATTGAAACTCCAAATTAGGAAGATGACTCCGACTACAATAGAAAATATGACGGTTGATCTGATTTGACGTTTAACTTTAGTGAGGGTAAAGGTTTTGTTTCTGTATCCATACCAACTTACTGCGCGATAGACACAAACGCAACATATCAAAACGGTTGCATAAATTGTTAAGTACTTAGGTGCAACTTCATAATGCGTATACGACAGAGCGATTGTATTCACTACCAAGATACAGTAGAGCAGGGGAACCTTTGTGATCAGCTCTTTAAATTGGGCAAACTTAAGTTTCTCTGACTCATCGCCAACGTCTATCCTTCCCAGTAGTCGTTTTAGCATGTTTTACCAGCCCAATTCGCTGAAATTCGAGAATCTAACCTTGTTATACCGTAATCATTTTGCATTTGCATCTCCCTATCAGCATTTCCATTTGCCTATACTCCACTGCAAACGGTGAGGCTTTACTGTTTGTATAGTGTGATAACAATTAGGCCTAAAATTAGCACAGGCCAGAACAATAATTTAGGCAAAAGGTTATCTTCGTACAAAACAAATCGCCTCGCCAATGTGCTTTTGATGGAAAACAAATAGGTGTTTGCCGTGGTTAACACCAACAGCAGATACATGAGAATGTAAAAATACTCAATATAAACGATACTTGAGCCGGCAAACTGTTCACGCAACTGAATATGAGCCAATAGCACCACAAAAAACAACGCAGATGTCGCGCCAATAAATGCCGAGGTACTAAAGCCCAAACGGTCCGAGATTTCGTGTTTACCACTGACAGTTAACATGGCAGCAAATAACAGGGTAGCAACTAGGAAAAGCGGGAGTAGGTATATGATAAACGCGTTTCCGAATTTGCGTTTCATCACAATGTTGTATCTTAATTCAGGAATTCTTTGGTGTTTCGCATTTCCGACGAGTCCGAAATTAGTATCGTAGCTTGAAAGTTGATAATCAAAATAAGTGTCTTCTCTTTGCCAGGTACCCAGAACGATATCTTCAGCTATTCCAAATACATCATTGATTCCTGTCGCATCATAGCCGCCAAAGTCAGGCACTAAAACAATATTGTCGGAGAAGTGCTCTGCCCATAATCTCAACCATACTGTCTTATGATCAAAAGGATATTTATTGTATTCGAAGAATTGACGCACCCTTGCTTCAAAATACCAACCTATGGATATTTGTTCTTCACTTACTATCCGGTATGCCTGTGTGGTTGTCACACTTGAATTGACTGCTTCAGGCAAGACGAATCCAACTTCACCTTCCTTAGGAATAATATGATCATGAATTCCTTTTTGATAATGCTGCCAAATATAACCTGTCAGATTCACGTCGCTTGATGTGTCAAACTTTAGGGATTGAATGAATACGCCCGTTTTAATATAGGAAACAGGTGCCGCAATCTTATTATTGGCAGATTGTTTGTCTATCCAATTTTCTTTGATAAAAGCCTGAGCATCAGATTCATTGACGATTTGGGAATGCTGAACATCATAATCGTTCATCTGTACCCATAAATGAATAAGGTAAGCCGCTAAGAGAACCGAAATTACGGTGGAAACCATCCACCATTGTCTATGTGTCATCATTTAATATTCTTTTTCTTATTTATTCACTTTTATATCGTTGGCATGGTTTGATCTCGGCCATTCTCTTTGGCTTCGTACAAATATTTGTCTGCTCGGTTAATCGCTTTGTCGATACTCCATTCCTCAGAGACTTCTACAAATCCAAAACTTAGAGTGATAAGAATTTCTTTACCGTTAAAACTGAACTGAGTATGTTTAACACTTTCGCGAATCTTTTCAGCTAAAAAGTACGCATCTTTTTCAGAGGTTTCAGGTAATAAAAATAAGAATTCCTCTCCCCCCCAACGAGCCACTTTGTCTTGTTTTCGTAGGGATTTCACGAAAAATTTTGATAGTTTACGTAAAACATAGTCTCCACCTTCATGCAAATGCTCGTCATTGATTTGTTTAAAGAGATCAATATCACAAATGAGCAAAGACATGTTTTCTTTGCTGCGCATAGAACGATTACGTTCGTATTCTAAATGCTCCCACATACCTCGTCGATTCGGCAGCTTAGTCAAGGGATCTTGCATGGCCTGACGTTCATATTTTTGGCCAAGATCACGAATAAACTGAAAGGATTTTTGCCTTGAATATTCGTAAAAACCGAATAACAAAGTGACTGTTAAAAAAGAGTAAATTAAGCGGGAGCGGAATTCATAAGGATACGCAGTTCCTAGCAGCTCTTCGTAAGGAGAAAACAGCATTATCGACACAATAATGATAAATATGCCGATGTTGACAAGTCCTTTGCGCATTCCACCAAAGAAAAACGCCACTGGCGGAACTATGTACATCCAAAGCGGCCCTGTATTTTCATGCCCCCCTGTGTATATCAAATAGATCATTAAACCCAGCAATGATACCCAAATAATGCGTGTTGATATTTTTAAGGTATCGCCGAATTGCTGAAAGTTATGGATATGGTGAGCGACAAAAAATAATATGCTTGCCGAAAGTAAAGAAAACCCGAGTATTTGATTTCCTCTTATGAAGGAACTGATTGCCAATATAAAGGTAATTGAATAACCGATAAGAGCGAACAAATTGGAAACAAATATTTGTTGATTGACCTGGTGAGGCCTATCCGAATTAGCACCAATGTGAAGGTATTTTTTGCTAATTCTATTTAGTTGCTCAAACATAGGCCCTAGTTTTTATCACTCAATTCAACTATTTCAGTGCTTAAATCGGTAATCAGTTGTCGCATCTTTGAAACCGAATGGGGATAACCGTCTTTTTCGAGGGTCTGAGAAAGGTGAAAATCTTGCTTAATATTGATATTCATTCCATCGTTGTCTTTATTGCTAATAATCCAATATTGTCCAGACAAAATAACGTCTGAATTGCTTGTGGCAATAAAGTGCTCCACCTCTAAGATAAGTCTAGCAGAGGATTGATTTTTTACCGGAGAATCCTTCGAAATAAAGCGGGTTGATAAAGATTTTTTATTGAGATCATGCAAAAGCGATTTAGTTATCCCATATTCCAGTTTCTCTGCCCAAATATGATTGTTAGAAAAATACAGCTGATGGTCTGCTAGCTGCATCGCGATATTCGGTTGGGTTAGATAGCCTGAAAGTTTTATTTTTTCCAAAACAATGAGGGTTCCGTCCTTACTGTTTGAATCAGTGCTCATAGCGGAATGTTCGCTCGCCTCATTTAACAAGTAATAATTGGCTTTGACGGCAGGCTGGGTAGAACAAGCAGAAACAAGCATAATAAAAAAACAAGTACTCAACCCTTTCATTTTCATCTTATTTTTCATTGTCTTGATTTCCCTCTGAGTTATTTGAATTCGCAGCTTTAGGCTCTATGTCGGGCTGAGTGCCATCTGCAAATATCAGACTATTTGGTTTTTGATTCAACAATTGTAGCAGTGGAGTAAGCTGGCTCAGTGTAGTTTGTAACTCTTGCATGGTATTGACCATTTCATCATGGGTATTTGAACCTTCTGAGAAGTCCTTAAGCAGAGTGTCTATGTTGGAAAGAGTTTCATTAACATTGGCACTCATTTTTTGATCTTGGATGTCTAGCAGTAGTCCATCCAATCGAGAAGCCGCTTGTTGGAAGCTAGTCGAAGTCTTGTTCAAGGTTTCCAGTAACGTATTTGCGTTGCCAGACAGCTTTTTGAAGGGTATTTCATTGATTGTGTCCAATACGCTAGTCACTTTTTGGGTGATTTGCGCAAATTCTCCGCTGGTGGTAGGAATAACATCGTAACCAAGAAATGTCTCAGCAGTAGCGGGTTCTACATCGTCATAGTGTTGGAGATCCACATACAAGCCACCCGTTAATAAATTACCTACTTTGAGTGATGCCCTAAGGCCTTGGTCAATCCAGTGAATGGTTTGCCTTCTAACGAACTCAACTCCTGTGCGGTTATCGGGTTGTTGCACTCGACTTGGCTGAATGGTTATCAATATGGGAATCGCTAATCCGCCATCAAGTATTTTTCCAGAATCTGGCGTTGGCATATTTATCTCTAGAACGCGACCAATTTCAAGTCCGCGATACTCAACAGGAGCACCAACGGTTAAGCCTCGAACTGTATCTTTGATTAACACAACAAAATTGACACCCAGTTTATAACGTTCATTGGATGCTTCTTCATAATCGCTGTAAATATCAAAGTAGGCGCGTTTGGTAATTTGTTGTCCTGCGGGTATGCCTTCAGGGATACCAAAAGTAACGCCATTGGTTAACATAGTTTCAAGACTACCTGTTTGCACTTCTATTCCATTTGCCGCGAGTTCAAAGCGCACTCCGCTAACGTTCCAGAACTTAGTATTTTCAGTGATCAGCTTGTGGTAGGGCGCTTCTATAAAAGCGTTGTAATAGACAATTCTCTCTTCTAAATTAAAATAAATGTCCTCAAATTCACCTACTTTCAAACCCTTGTAAATAATCGGGTCACCTTCTTTGAAAGCAAACTCTGCGGCGCTATTAAGGGTAATTTGTAGCCCAGGTGTTCCAGCCTCGGTGACTGGTGGGTTTTCCAACGCGACGAAATTGGTAGCGGCTACACCATTTTCGGTTGGTTCCATAGCGATGTGGGGGCCGGATAACAAGGTACTCAATCCTGATACCCCACTAAGCGATACTCTGGGGGTCACTAACCAAAAATTGCTGTCGGAAGTTAACAAATGCTCAGCGCTTGGTTCAATCCGAGCAGATACTATTACGCCACTTAAGTCGGCTTTTAAGGCGACTCGTTTAACCACGCCTATTTCCACATCACGGGTTTTGATCTTGGTTTTATCTGGCTCAATTCCTGTTGCCGATACAAATTCAATGGTGATCAAAGGGCCTTGGTTTGCCCACTGGTAATAAACCATCCAAAGACCAATAGATAACGCGACCAAAGGGATTAACCAAATTTTGGAAATCCGCTTAGATTCTTTGATGATCGCCTCATTGTCTTCAGCTAGTGAGTTATTGCTCATTGTTTTCCGCCGTATCATTCCAAATTAATCTAGTATCAAAGGTCATTGCCGCTAACATTGTTAAAATCACCACTCCACAAAAAGCCATCGCGGCGGGGCCGGGATAAATGCTCATTGTATTACCCAATTGAATCAAGCTCACCAATACAGCCACTACGAACACGTCTACCATGGACCAGCGCCCAATAAACTCAGTTACACGATACCAAAAAATCCGTTCCTCGTGTTTGATTTTTATCCCTTGTTGAACTGAATAGTTTAGCCAAATCAATATGATAAGTTTACCAACCGGTACAACAACACTGGCGATAAAAATCACCGCTGCTATGGGATAAGAACCCATTTTCCAGAGCACAATAACACCACCAAGAATAGTGCTGGGTTCATCCACGCCTAAAAAACGTGTGTTCATTATGGGCAAGACATTCGCAGGAATATACAAAATAATGGAGGTGAAAAGTAATGCCCATGTGCGCTGAATACTCTCTGAAGGATTAAGTTGCTGACTATGAACAGGACGGCGTGATACCAAAGAGTACAATTTGTGTTTGTCCATATGAAGTACGGTTGCAGTTAAGCAAAGAGTGAAACCAATATAGGCGTAAAAAGAGGGACCAATGGAGATATCCGCAAGTGAGCTTATTTTAATGAGGCTAACCAACACTCCTACCAAAAATATTTCCGCCATACTCCAAGGCATAAGCGCGTAAACAATACTCAGTACTCTGCGGCCGTAATAGGGCCGTAAACCAAACTGTAACGGCAACAAAACGTAAATAATACCCACTAACATAACGCCTGGAAGCACAACAATCGCTAGCAGTTGGATCAAAGCTAAAAACAAATAATCTTGATCGACTAACACCTGAATTCCTTCAAGGATGTTTATATTTTGTTCCTGACCATTTGCACTGAAACCTAAAAAGTTGAAACACAGTGATAACCCCAAAAATATTAATGCGGTAAAACTGAATGCCAACATACGTTCGTTAGCTTGGTTATTGTGAGAGGTAAGCACAAACCCACATCTTGGGCATGCCGCTTTCTGGCGGTGTTGCAAAGGAGGAATGTGCACTTTGTTGCTGCACTCATGACAGACAATCACTTGTGAAATTGCCCTAGATTGCGTTTCCGTACTAGCCACAAGTTTTTCTCGCTTCAATAAAAGCTGCTACAGCAATATCAATATCTAGTTTTGTGGTCTCCCATGAACAAATACTCAGTCTTATGATAGATTTTCCCTGCCACTTGGCTCCGCCACACCAACATTTAAGAGATGTTTGCAGTGCTTTCAATGTCTGTTCTGTTTGATGTTCGGAATCGCACGCGACGATAACTTGATTGAAGACCAACTCATTGAGAATATGAAAATTCGCTTCTTTCAATTGTTCCGCAAAGTAAATAGCGTGAGAATGAAGCTGTTCAACCAATTGACTGATGCCAGTTCGTCCTAGATATTTCATACTAGCCCAAAGCTCAATTCCTCGGGCTCGCCTAGACATATCTGGCGTGAAATTCATGCTGTCTCGGTCATCACTTTTTTGAATGTAAGAACCTTGTTGATGAAGTGCTTCTGTGAGTGCTTGTTGATCTCGGCATAAAATAATGCCGCAATCATATGGGGTATTTAGGGTTTTGTGACCGTCTACTGACCAAGATTGCGCCAGTTCCACTCCTTTAGTCAAATGGTTAAATTGCGACGAGGCCGCGGCCCACAAGCCAAAAGCGCCATCCACATGCACCCATGCTCCTGCTTCACTTGCCAGCGGGCAAATCACCTCAAAATTATCAAAGGCGCCGCTGCATACATTTCCTGCTTGAAGAATAACGATGCAAGAACTATCCATTGGTGGGATTTTATCGAGCTGCATTCTACCTTGCTGATCAGACTCTACCCATTCAATACTATTCCTGCCAAATCCCAGTAGAGTCAGCATCTTTGCAACAGTACCATGGATTTGTGTGCCCATAATAATGCGGATTTTGGGTGCTCCCATTAATCCATTTTCAGATAAATCCCAGCCTAAATTCTGTAATTGTCGATATCGCGCGGCAGCCAACCCGCAAAGGCTTGCGACGGAGGTTCCGCCTACTAGTCCTGCTACCGTCGATTGCGGTAGTGAAAACAATTGTTTAAGCCAATTTTCGCAAATTTCTTCCAGTTTCGCTGCTATGGGTGACATAACATACAAGGCTGCGTTTTGATCCCAAATATCTGCCAACCATTTGGCAGCAAGGCTTACCGGAAGCGCTCCACCTGTAACGAAACCAAAATATCGGCCAGAATATTTAACCGTAGCAGGGCTCCCTACACGGCTTAATTGTTCAATGATTTGTTCACCAGAAGACGGGAATTCTGGAAGGGGTTGATCAAATTCGGCAAGATTACCTATCTCTTCTGGCGTGGGGTAAGCTGGTTTGTCTTTGGCACTATCAATGTACTCAAAGGCAGCTTCACTCGCTTGCTCAAGAAGTGATTTGGATTCTAGCTCTTCCAGCATTTTTTGCTGAATAACTGAAAGCTGTTCAGGAGAGGAAGACATACCGACGGCAATTCCATTTATTATTATGGAATCTAAAGTAGCACCTTTACGAATTTAGAGCATCAAAAAAGCCATCAAATTGATAGCTTTTTTGACTAATTTAAAACTAGCGATTAAGAATAACCACTGAGTCTAGCAACTAGTAGTTAGCGCTTCCTGGTGTGCGTGGGAACGGAATGACGTCTCTAACGTTTTGCATGCCCGTTACGTACGCAACTATACGCTCAAAACCTAGACCGAAACCAGAGTGGGGGACAGTGCCATAGCGACGCAAGTCTCTATACCAACTATAGTCTTCTTTATCTAAGCCCATTTCTTCTAATCTTCTGTCAAACACATCTAAACGTTCTTCACGCTGTGAACCGCCAATGATCTCACCAATTCCAGGGGCTAACACGTCCATTGCAGCAACGGTTTTACCATCATCATTAATTCGCATATAGAAGGCTTTGATGTCTTTGGGATAGTTTTGCATGATGATAGGCGCACCTACATGCTCTTCAGCCAAATAACGTTCGTGCTCTGAAGATAAATCCACGCCCCAATCCACAGGGAATTCAAACTTTTTGCCGCTGTTTTTCAATATCTCAATGGCATCTGTGTAATCCATGCGTACAAACTCTTGGTCAACCACTTTTTCCAATCTTGAAACAGCTTCTTTATTCACGTGTTTGGCAAAAAACGCCATGTCATCCGCTCGTTCAGCCAGCACTGCTTTGAAAATATATTTCAACATGTCTTCGGCTAGTTGAGCTACATCGGATAGATCTGCAAAAGCGACTTCTGGCTCTATCATCCAAAATTCAGCTAGGTGGCGGCTGGTGTTAGAATTTTCTGCTCTAAAAGTAGGGCCAAATGTGTAGACTTTAGATAACGCAGTACAATAAGTTTCAACGTTAAGTTGTCCTGAAACCGTTAAGTAGGTTTCTTTGCCGAAAAAGTCTTTGCTGTAATCAACATCGCCTTTATCAGTCAGTGGTGTATTAACCATATCTAACGTCGACACCCGGAACATTTCACCTGCACCTTCTGTGTCACTGCCGGTTAAAATAGGGGTGCTAATCCAAAGATAACCCTGTTCATGGAAAAAGCGATGAATTGCCTGAGACAAGCAGTTGCGAACACGGGTAACTGCACCAATGATGTTGGTGCGTGGACGTAGGTGTGCATGTTCACGTAAATACTCAATGCTATGGCGTTTTGCAGACATTGGGTATGTGTCTGGGTTTTCTACCCATCCCAACACCTCAATACTGTTTGCTTCAATCTCTACGGATTGGCCTTGACCCTGTGATTCTTTGACTGTGCCATTTACCGCTATCGAACAGCCAGTAGTCAGTTTTTGTACATCGGCATAATTTTCTAACGTATTTAGCGCAATAACCTGAACTGGGTCGAAACAACCACCATCATGCAGGGCGATAAATGATAATCCTGCTTTTGAATCTCGACGAGTTCTTACCCATCCTTTTAAAACGAGTTCGGTACCGATTGGGTATTTACCCGCTAAAACGTCAACCACTGGGGCGTGCGCCATGTAATTTCTCCATTGCTTCAACTGCACATTGAAGCGTTTTAAAAATAATAGTTCTAGATGGTTTCGCTATTTTACACTACAGTAAGAGCTAACCATGTGTATGATTTTGATTAAAACACGTTAATCGAATTACGTAATCAAGCTTTGGTGGCTAGATAAGGTGTGTAATCTTACTTAGCTAATTGACAGACTCAAGTAAAAATAGGCCTGAAACTAAGATAATGTCTGATCATCAGCAATGGGAAGGCGGAAATCGTCGTAAATTGCCTCGCAGCCACGATACATTCTATCAGATTGTCATCGGGCTAAATGTCGTGGCATGGATTATTTTTGTTATCTGCCTCGTTTTATTTCATTACGCTAGACCTGAATTAGTTAGCGGCGTTCAAGAATATTGGGGCGTGTCTGGCAGAGATGACTGGTCTTACACTCTTAGTAACTATCTCATCATCTTATTGTTTGTTTGTACCCTCATGAGTTTATGTGTGCTCGTACTGAGGCGTTTCCGAACCCGTAGACGTCATGATTATTTTGGCATCAACGTGGTAGTGCTGCTGGCAATCTCGGTAACTGTGCTAGTTTGGATTATGTCATCTGTTTAACTTCTCTGTATGTCCCTCACTAAGGAACTGGTTTTTTTCCTCCATTCTCATTGGGTTTTTAATTCTAAACAATATGTTTGAATTTGATTCTAATTACCATGTTTTAACATCGGGGTATAAAGCGTGATAAGTCTAAAAAGATTTTAACCCGCCGTAAAACATCCCTGTGCGCTTGGACTGCGACATCCATGTCTTCGTACAGTTAAAATTTTTTAGACTTACCACACTTTCCTTGCCAAGCATCGATTCTTCTTTTGATAAGTGAGCTTTAAATTAGCGCTATTTGCCAACGTCACCGAGGTAGATGGTTTTACATTGAGTTTCAGACCGTGAAAATCAGGGATGATTTTGTCGAGCGTCCAAGGATGGATTCACAGCGAGTCTGGAAAGCAGCGTAAATCCAGCTGCCATGCTTGTCGTTTTGCTTCAATGTAGAAACGAAGGAACTAGTCTATACCCTCCATTCTTGTTTGGTTTCGGTCAAAAACGGTAAGTTTTTACTTCAGTGTATAAAGCGTGATAAGTCTAAAAATTCCAACACGCTGTTAAACATCCCTGTGCGCTTGGACTACGACATCCATGTCTTCGTACAGTCGGAATTTCTTAGACTTACCACACTTTCCTTGCCAAGCATCGATTCTTTTTTTTGATAAGAGAGCATTAAATTAGCGCTATTTACCAATGTCACTGAGGTAGATGGTTTTACTTTGAGTTTCAGACCGTGAAAATCAGGGATGATTTCGTCGAGCGTCCATGGATGGATTCACAGCGAGTCTGGAAAGCAATGTAAATCCAGCTGCCATGCTTGTCGTTTTGCATCTATGTAGAAACGAAGGAACTAGTCTATACCCTCCATTCTTGTTTGGATTCGGTCAAAAACGGTAAGTTTTTACTTCAGTGTATAAAGCGTGATAAGTCTAAAAAGATTTTAACCCGCCGTAAAAGCGTCCTTGCTGGCTTGATCTCGCCATCCATGGCTCGGACAGTTAAAATTCTTTAGACTTACCACACTTTCCTTGCCAAGCATCGATTCTTTTTTTGATAAGAGAGCATTAAATTAGCGCTATTTGCCTACGTCACCGAGGTAGATGGTTTTACATTGAGTTTCAGACCGTGAAAATCAGGGATGATTTTGTCGAGCGTCCAAGGATGGATTCATAGCGAGTCTGGAAAGCAATGTAAATCCAGCTGCCATGCTTCTCGTTTTACATCAATGTAGAAAGGAGAAGAATTAGTTTATACCCTCCATTCTCACTATTTCCAAATCGAAACTACTGAAAACTGATACTAAACAGAAAGGCCGGTGGCGATGGCTTGGGTGAGTTTGGTCAAATCTTCAGAGCCAATGATGTAAGGTGGCATAATATAAATGAGTTTGCCGAATGGTCGGATCCATACTCCTTGATCTACAAAATGTCGTTGAATTTTGGCAACATCGACTGTTTTCTTGCATTCCACCACGCCAATCGCGCCTAACACTCTTACGTCGGCTACTGCATGATGATCTTTTAAAGGTGTTAATTCTTGTTTCAATTGAATTTCAATGGCTGCCACTTGGTCTTGCCAATGGTTTTGTTGAATCAGTTTTAAGCTAGCGTTTGCAATGGAGCAGGCGAGGGGATTTCCCATGTAGGTTGGTCCGTGCATAAACACACCGGGTTCTCCAGCGCATACGCCAAGCGCCACATCTTCAGTACACAAAGTCGCTGCCAAGGTTACATAACCCCCTGTTAGTGCTTTGCCCAAACACAAGATATCGGGACCGATTTGCGCATGCTCACAGGCGAAAAGTTTACCAGTTCGGCCAAATCCAGTGGCTATTTCGTCACAGATCAACAAAATATTGTGCTGATCACAGAGTTGACGACAACGATGCAGGTATTCCGGGTGATAAATACGCATACCGCCCGCACCTTGCACTATGGGTTCGAGTATCAGTGCAGCAATTTCATTGTGGTGGGTTTCAATTAATTCTTGCAGGGGAAGAATATCGTCTTCATTCCATACTTGATCGAATCGAGTTTGCGGGGCTGGAGCAAATATTTGGTTGGCTAGTACATCTTTAAAAAGGCTATGCATCCCGTTTACCGGATCACATACCGACATAGCTGCGAACGTATCACCATGATAACCGTTTCTTGGCGAAATGAATTTGTGTTTTTCGCTAGCTCCTTGGCAAGCCCAATATTGCAAAGCCATTTTCATCGCAACTTCAACTGAAACTGAACCGGAATCGGCTAAAAAAACACGTTCTAATCCTTCGGGAGTCATTTCTATTAAAGAGCGGCATAGGTCGACAGCCGGTTGATGGGTAATGCCTCCAAACATGACGTGTGAGAATGCATCAATTTGCGTTTTTGCCGCTGCATTTAAATCCGGATGGTTGTAGCCGTGTATTGCCGCCCACCAAGATGACATTCCATCAACTATTTGTCGATGGTCTGCTAGAGTGAGTTTTACACCTTGAGCTCCAATGACTTCATAGCACGGCAAAGGATTAACAGCAGAGGTATAAGGATGCCAAATATGCTGACGGTCAAATTCTTGATTGGATAGATTAATATTGCTCAAAAAACACTCACTTGTAAAGGTGCCAGGTTGGAATGAGTTGACAAGTTACATTTGGCGCTTAGACTAAACGCACGAAATTATTTAGTAAAGGATCAAATATGCATAATTCTGCTTCTCAACAGGATATCTCCAGCAACGACACCAGACATGACTGGACTATCGAAGAAGTGAATGCCTTGTTTGCCAAGCCCTTCAACGACTTGCTATTCGAAGCTCAGGTAGTGCATCGCAAGCATTTTGATCCCAATTACGTTCAGGTTAGCACCTTGTTGTCTATTAAAACCGGTGCTTGCCCTGAAGATTGCAAATATTGTCCGCAAAGTGCGCGTTATGACACAGGTTTGGAAAAAGAACGTTTGTTAGAAGTTGAAAAAGTCATTCAACGAGCAAAAGAAGCCAAACAAACTGGTTCTACTCGTTTTTGTATGGGAGCCGCATGGCGAAATCCCAGAGACAGAGATATGCCGCTGGTTATCAACATGGTTAAAGAGGTCAAAAAGTTAGGTCTTGAAACCTGTATGACCCTGGGCATGTTAACGCGTGACCAAGCAATCGCACTCAAACAAGCGGGATTGGATTATTACAATCACAACTTGGATACGTCGCCTGAGTATTATGGCGACATCATTACTACCCGTACCTATCAGGACCGTCTTGATACTTTGCAAAACGTTCGCGATGCAGGCATGCATGTATGTTCTGGCGGCATTGTTGGAATGGGCGAGGATGCCTCTGACCGTTCAGGATTGTTGATGCAGTTAGCCAATTTGGAACGCCATCCTGAAAGTGTGCCAATCAACATGTTGGTTAAAGTAAAAGGCACGCCTCTAGACGAGGTTGAAGACCTAGACCCATTCGAATTTATCCGAACCATCGCTGTGGCCAGAATTATTATGCCTAAGTCCTTTGTTCGACTATCAGCTGGACGTGAGGCGATGAATGAGCAAATGCAGGCACTTTGCTTTATGGCAGGCGCCAACTCGATTTTCTATGGTTGTAAGCTGCTTACCACGTCTAATCCAGAAACCCACGAAGACGTTGTGTTGTTTAAGAAGCTAGGCCTCAATCCTAAGCAAACTCGCGAGTATTCAGATGAAGCCCATGAAGCGGCTTTGTTAGAAGAGATTGAAGCGGGTCAAGCCGTAGACAGCAATGCCTTGTTTTACGATGCTGCCGAGCGCAAGGCAGAAGAGGTAACGAACTAACTTATTTTTCAATGACCTTTGAATTCGTCAGCGCTGCGTTAGATTCGCGGCGTCAACAAAACCTTTTTCGACAAACCCGCGTGGTGGAATCTTCCACGGGTGCACTTGTTGAAGTTGACGGTCAACACTATCTTAATTTTTCCAGCAATGATTATTTAGGCCAGCGGCAACACATGTCGGTGATGCAGGCTTGGGTCGAGGGAATCGGTCAGTATGGTGTGGGAAGCGGTGCTTCTCCATTGGTGACCGGGCACACCCGAGCACATCAAGCCTTGCAAGATTACTTAGCAGAACATCTTGAACGTGAGAAAGTCATGCTGTTCAGCTCAGGCTTTGCTGCCAATCAAGCGATATGTCAGGCATTTTCAAAAACGAACAAAGTCAACATTCTTGCCGACAAGCTCATGCATGCGTCTTTTATTGATGCAGCCATGTCATCAGGTCTGCCTTTTTCACGCTTTCTGCATAACGATGTTGCCAGTTTAAGCGCTAGGCTAAGCAAGGTGACAGGGGATTGTTTGATTGCTACCGAAGGCGTGTTCAGCATGGATGGAGATTCCGCTCCCTTGACAACATTTAGCGATTTGGCCAAGCAGTCAGAAAGTTGGTTGATGGTAGATGATGCGCACGGAATGGGAGTGTTAGGCAAAAATGGATTAGGTAGTGCTGAAGCTCTAAATTTGTCTCAACATGATGCACCGATTTTAATGGGGACTTTTGGCAAAGCCATTGGGACTGCTGGTGCTTTTATTGCTGGTTCTGCGGATTTAATCGACTACCTTACTAATTTTGCCAAGCATTATATTTATAGTACAGCACTACCTCCCGCTATGTCCCATGCCACTTTAGCTAGCTTCCAATCTTTGAGGGATGGACATCAACAGGGAAAATTGCTAGAAAATATTACTTTATTTAAACAATTATTTTCATCCAGTCGTTGCAATCAATATCCGGTTGAACTGCTTGTCTCTGACACTGCGATTCAACCTTTATTAGTGAATGATCCCAAGACTTGTCTTGCCATGAGCGAAAAACTCAAGCAACTGGGCATTTGGATATCAGCAATTCGTTATCCGACAGTGCCTAAAGGGCAAGATCGCCTGCGCATAACGCTATCAGCAAGCCACAAGCCTGAAGATATAGAAGCTTTGGTGGATGCACTGGACTTGGCGGTTGCAGGAGTCTTGGAATGATGACGCAAGCAAAGCGTGCCCAAAAAACGAATATAGGAAGCCTACACCCAGGAGGCCAAGAAATAGCAGGCCAAGAAATAGCAGGCCAGAGTATTGCGGACCAGAGCATAGCGGGCCATGACATAGAGGACCGAGACATTCTCCAGCCTGCTATTCATACAGAGCAGATCAAAGCGCGTATTGCTAAACAGTTTGGACGCGCTGCGGGCAAGTACAATGATGCTGCGCAAGTGCAACTGGATATCGCTTTTGATGCATTGCAGCTTCTTGGGGACGAACCTTTAGGTATAACACTGGATATTGGCTGTGGAACTGGGCGAATTTCACAAATGCTGGTGGCAAAATCTTCGCATTTGTTAGCCTTGGATTTAGCCGAAGGCATGTGCCGATATGCATCTGATACTCAACGTCAATCAGCACAATTAGCCGAGGTAAAAAAAACCACTTGGCTAACGGCTGACGCAGAATCTATACCGGTTAAAAGCGCCTCTATCGATACTGTATTTTCTTCAATGGCTCTGCAATGGTGCGTTCCCATCAATCTAGCCATGGCGGAAATCTATCGCGTGTTAAAACCTGGTGGAAATGCTGTTTTAGCGTTGTTGTGCAAGGGATCGATGAGTGAACTCAAAGACAGCTGGCAATCCATTGATAGAGTGCCACATGTCAATCAATTTCAAGCACATCAGGTTATTGTCGATTCTTCTAAACACTGTGGATTTAACGCGAAGGCTAGTACCCATCGCTATACAACTTGGCACTGTGATGCCAAAGCAGCGCTAAATAGTATTAAGTCAATTGGGGCAAACGTAGTGCCTAGTACCAGAAATCAAACTCGATTGTGTCGCAATACGCTGGCTGAATTACAACACGTGTATGCAAATAGACATGCCCAAAACGGTCAGTTGCCTCTTGGTTATCAGGTAAGTTTTTTACGATTGCATAAACCTTTATCGTCTTCCTAAAGCCTAAGTAAAACGATTAGATTTGAACGACAAAGTTTGAGCGACATAGTTTGAAGGAAATGAATTGAAGGAAATGAATTGAAGGAAATGAATTGAACCAAACCATTTTTATCGCAGGAACAGACACTGATGTAGGTAAAACCTTCGTTTCAAACGCGATTCTTCTCCGTGCTAAGAACCTCGGTTTAACAACAGTCGCTTACAAGCCAATCTCAGCGGGTTGTGAAATGACCGAAAATGGGTTGCGAAACGAAGACGCCTTGATACTGCAACAGCAATCTAGCATCGATCTGGATTATCACGAAGTCAATCCTATTGCTTATGCTGATCCCGTCGCACCGCATTTGGCTGCGCAGGGTTTACACCAGCAAATCGACCTTGAACTGGTTCACAAAGGGTATAAAAACTTACTCAGTAAATCAGCTGATCTAACTTTGGTGGAAGGCGCAGGTGGATGGCGACTGCCCTTAGGGCAGGGCAAGTATCTATCTGATGTAGTAAAACATTATAAGATGCCGGTTATTTTAGTTGTTGGTATGAAGTTAGGATGTTTAAACCACGCATTATTGACCGTAGAAGCTATCAAACGAGACGGTGTTGAATTAGTCGGTTGGATAGCCAATCAAATTGACCCAGAAATGATTTACTATCAACAGAATATTGAAACTCTGAAAGAATTGATTGCAGCACCCAATCTTGGCGTTGTGCCGTATATAAATAACAAAGATACCAAGTTTGATGTTTCGACGTTCATTTCCTTTCCCTGAAATACCCGCAACAATACGAATTTGTCAATCACAACGATATATACATTCTTGGATTCTATTACAGCGTAGTTTCCATTGGTGTATCTCTGCTTTTGCTAGGTGGCTGGATACTGCAAAAAATTCCTAAAATTCAGCGTATCATTAGCCCTATACTTGCTGGATAACCTCGTTCCTTCTGCGGGATTTGGCATTTTATGTGGAACTCTGACTATTGTTGCTTTGATATTCAGCTCTATGACGATTGAAGTAAATGAAAGTGAATTTCGCTGGTTTTTTGTTCTGGAGACGTGGGGTAAAGGGGCAGTGATCAGACTATATCTAAACTCACTCTGCCCCTATTTCATTGATGATTGCTAAGCGAACTTTCTTCGGCGCAAGTTAATTACAATCAAGCCTGATAAAAGCAAAGCAATAGTGGCAGGGGCTGGAACCCTCATAGCGTCCATTATCGTTGCCACAGCCATATCACCAATTATCGCATGTGCTGCGGCGGTAGGGTGAATACCATCAAAGAACAGATACGAATCTGGATCAGCACACAAGGTTCCGACAAGTGGGTTCAAACAAGGGGCGGTAATATTGGAAAAACCGAATGCGGCAGGATCTACTGCAACATCATTAAACAGAGAGAAGATATCAAATTTAATAATGTTAATGCCGAGGTTTGCTTCTAACATTTGCAATTCAGCTAGCAAATCCATATTAAATTGCAAACTCGCTGCCGTGATGACGGCAGCCGAACCGCCTGGTGCTAAGCCTGCTAAAGATTCCGGTGTCAATCCGATGTTTGGCTGGTTCGGCAGGAAGAAGTTCATTGCGCCGGCAGCATGCAACTGAGTAATGATTGTGGAAATATTGGCAACAGAATTGCCGATGTCGTTATCGCGAATGTCATTGCCACCGCCCCAGATAGAATAAAGAGCGTTAGGGTCAGCTACGCCTCCCACATTTCCTAAAAACATCTGAGTTTGTACAAGCAGGTTAGGCACAACCGTTGGACTGGGGGGAGCGCCGCCTGTTCTTGCACCCGCAAAGGCGTAATTATTCCCACCTTGAAGAGAGTTCAGTGATGAAAAGCCAAGCTGACTAGCCGCGACGTCAAACCAGACCTTGCCAGCATCTCCATTCGAGAAATTGCTGGTTACACGCCCAGCAGCATATGGAGGTGGCGGAAGCGCGCCCCCAGTAATAGCCGACAAATTGCCAGTATCGCTGAAACTGTCGCCAAAATTGTAGAGGTTAGTAAAAGGAGTTGCCAAAACTGAAGAGGTAAAGGTTAATAGTAGAACCGACAATGCAATAAATTGCTTCATTATTATTTGCCTGTTTAGTTGAATAGACTATTTTTTATGCATAAAGCATGCGAGCTTACTTAAATCTTTAAATAACAACTAGTTAACTCTGCGTTAACCTGTGGTTAACCAAAATTTAGAGTAAGACTGTAAAATTATTTGACGCTATATCTAAAGGTATATGCCCTTTATAGCAAAGAGTTAGCAGCGAAATGAAAACACCTAGATTGTTCAATGATTCGCAGAATAACTTTCTTTAACCTATTATATTTATATTCATCGAAGCGCGTAAATCTTAGCAAATAATTGCTTTTGAACTTATTGATAACTATAAAAAATAACGAAAAACAGGAAGAGGACACATATATGGATAAAATAGTTCCCCTAACATTTTTGAAAACGCCAATCGCAGTAATCGTTACTGTTTCTTTGAGTATTTCTGGACAAATTGCGCATGCTCAGGAATTTGAAGAAGAAATAGAGTCCATGCGACTAGAGACCATTACCGTTAAGGCGCAAAAGAGAAAACAAGACCTGCAAGAAGTACCGATATCGGTCAGCGCGGTTTCAGGAAAACAAATAGCAGAGTCTGTGCTCAAAGATCTGTTTGATGTCACTATGAATGTTCCTGCTTTGTCTGCTTTTCAAACTCAGAATGCGACCAATTCAAGCTTTTCAATTCGTGGTATTGGTACGGGATCACAGAACTTCGGCTTAGAATCGTCTGTTGGGTTATATGTAGACGGTGTATATCGAGCGCGTCAAAACTCGATGATCAATAATTTGGTAGATGTTGAAGCTGTCGAAGTACTGCGAGGCCCTCAAGGCACCTTGTTTGGGAAAAATACACCTTCTGGAGCAATACTCGTGCGCACAGTGGCACCAAGTCACAGTGGTAACAATAACTTCTTCGAAGCGACAATCGGAAATTACGGCTTAGTTAATTATTCAGCGGCTGCTTCAATCTCTGCCATTGATAATATATTGGCTTTTCGTGTAACAGCATTCGGGAGTCAACGAGATGGAACCGTTAGCGAAGTAAACTCAGGCAATGACGTGTTAAATGACCGCGATCGCTGGGGTGTACGGCTACAGTCTTTGTACACACCAAATGAAGATTTATCGGTGCGCATTATCGCGGATTATTCGGAAATTAATGAGATTTGCTGCGCCGCACCGGTACAGGTGAGTAACATGGAGGCTAGTGGAATAGAAGGGAAGTTTGGCACCGACAGCCTCTTGGCTCAAGCACCTTTCAATGCCACTCTTTTTGATGTTAACGACTTTTTTGAGCGCAATGTGGCATTGTCATTCTTGCCGGAATCGACAATGAAAGATAGTGGCCTGTCAGCAGAGATTAACTGGAAATTAAATAATCAGTATACGCTGGTCTCGATCTCTGCCTATCGCAGTTTTGATGCATTGGACAATATCGATACAGATTTTACTGATGCTAATTTGTTTGGCACTCAAAATGACTCCAAACAAAGCTCATTTTCGCAGGAGTTACGTCTCGATTATGACGGTGAAGATGTTAACGCAATACTGGGTGCATATTACTTTAGTCAGGACCTGGATCTTGATTACAGTTTGTATACAGGTGATCAGTTTAACGACTTTTTCCTGTTAGGTTTATCTCAAGGAGCGTTTAACGAATTACTTGCAGGAATTGATTCACTGAGTACGGCAACTAATGGATTAATCGCACCATCTTCAGCCCCTGGGCCCGATGGTTCGTCTTTTGATCATGTCGCGCAACAAGAGCACGAAAGTTATGCCATTTTTGGACAGGTCGATTTCCAACTCTCAGAAAAATTCATCCTCACCGCTGGCTTGCGATACACAGATGAGAGCAAGGATCTTTCTACCGTGTTTAGCGAGAATTTACCGGCAAACGCCAATTTTCCGACCTTCTTTTCTTCGATTGGTGATCCTGAAAATCCAACAACAATCGTACCTGGTACTTTGCTATTTGGCGCTGCCGCAGCGGGGCAGGTTCTAGAGGGGATTCAAGCCAATACTATTGATATTAATAGCCAAGCAGGACAAGCGGCACTTCAAACTTTAGTGCCCTTTCAAACCACAGGTTGGGGGTTTAAACCACTTGGTGCTATCACTTCGGACAGAACGGACATCAATGACACGTTGAACGATGATCAATTCTCAGGAACCTTGAAACTAAGTTATCAGCCAGACCGAGACACCTTGTTGTACGTTTCCTATGGTAATGGATACAAGTCTGGAGGTACCAATACAGATAGGATTGCAGAAGGTTTTGACCCTGTGTTTGCAGCAGAAACCTCTCAAGCATTTGAAGTTGGAATTAAAAAAGACTTTCCGGAATATGATCTTCGGATAAACACCGCAGCCCACTCTACCAAAGTGGAAGACTTTCAAGCCAATACGTTTGCGGGTACAGGTTTTAACCTGCAAAACGCTGGTGATTATAAGACGTCAGGTTTGGAATTTGAACTTACATGGCTGGTCTCAGAATCTACTGAGGTTAATTTTGTCTATGCACGAGTGAACGCGGAATACGACAACTTTATGAGAGGTAATTGTTGGATTGCTTTTACTTGGCAAACTGGCATTTCAGACCCTGGACAGGAAAGTACAGACCCTGCAGCACCTAACCCGTATTGCAACAGATCGGGAGACCGTCCAGCTGGTGAGCCAGAAGACTTTGCGGTACTTAGACTCAAACAAGACTTAGCAATTAGTGAAGACATCAATTCCTATTTTGTTGCCGAATATAGCCATACTGGTGATATGGTTCTGGATGGTAGTAATGATCCCTTGGCCGTGCAAGATTCATATAATTTGCTTAACTTACGCTTCTTTATGAACTTCCAAAAGTACAATTTAGATTTGGTTTTCTGGGGGCGAAACGTTCTTGATGAAGAATACATAAAACAGATTAACTTCAATACTCCGTTACAAGAAGGCAAGCTCAATGCATACATACCTGATCCCGCTACCTTCGGAGTGACCTTAAGAAAACGATTTTAATTGGTAACTCCAGACCTGATAAAAATAACCGGTTTTTACCGGTTATTTTTTATTGCCAACGGGCATCTCGTGCTGCATCTATGTTATTTCTCGTTGCAATCATGAAAGGGTGATCTTGCTCAAAGATTTCAAGCCCACTTTGCAAAGCCAGTTCATAGTACTTAATGGCCTTTTTAAATTGCCCTTTTGCTAGCCATGCACTGCCTAAATTAGAGCGCGTAGTTGCTACAGAAGGATGATTTTCGCCAAAGTATTCTAACCAGTTTTCTAAGGCCAACTCATAGTAGTCAATGGCTCTGTCAAATTGTCCTTTTGCCTGCCATGCACTGCCTAAATTGGAGCGGGTTGTGGCTACTCTTGAATGATCTTCACCTAGGGTCTTTATGTAGGTTGCGAGGGCCAATTCATAGTATTCGATAGCTTTGTCAAATTGTCCTTTTGCCTGCCACGTACTCGCTAAATTGTTCTGCCTGATGGCAACTGAAGGATGATCGTTACCAAAAGTCAGAATGCCATTCTCTAGCGCCAGTTCAAAATATTCAATAGCCTCGTCATATTGGCCCAATGCCTTCAATACACTGCCCATATTACTTTGCCTTTTAGCTACAGATGGGTGGTCTTCGCCAAAGTGTTTAATTCCACCTTCAAGCGCTAGCTGAAAATATTCTAATGCCTTGTCATATTTGCCAAGTGATTCCAATGCGCTGCCTAAATTGCTGCGTCTTATCGCTACTGATGGATGATCTTCTCCAAAGGTTTTAATACCACTGGCAAGAGCCAACTCATAATACTCGATAGCTTTTTCATACTGACCTTTTGCCGACCATAAGCTACCTAAATTACTGCGTCTAATAGCTACTGAAGGATGTTCTTCACCAAAAATTCTAATACCGCTATTGAGGGCTAAATCATAATATTCAATGGCCTGATCGTATTCGCCAGTAGTTTTTAATATTCTGCCTAAATTACTGCGAGTCTCAGCCACATCCGGATGATCAGTTCCTAAGAAAAGTACATTACTTGCCAATGCTTTTTCGTATAACTCAATCGCTTTATCGTATTGACCTTTTGCTTGCCAAAGACTGCCTAAGTAACTTTGCGCAGTCGCCACAACAGGGTGTTGCTCACCAAAGGTTTTACGAGCATCTTTCAGCGCCATTTCGTAATAGTTATTTGCTTTATCGAATTCACCTTGTGCCTGCCACGCACTGCCAAGTTGCACACGTGTACTTGTTACTTCTGGGTGATCATCACCAAAGGTTTCTTTATTGCTATTTAGGGCTTCAGTATAAAATTCAATGGCTTTGTCGTATTGGCCTTTCGCTTGCCACAAGCTACCCAAGTGACTTTGTGTGGTGGCTACAATAGGATGGTTTTTGCCAAAATTTTTAACAGAACTGTTCAGAGCAAGAGTGTAGTAGTTTCTGGCTTCATCAAATTTGCCTAGTGCCTGCAAAACGCTACCCAAATTATTACGAGTTTTTATGACTTCAGGATGTTCTTCTCCAAAAGTAACAAGCGCCTGCTGTAATGCCATTTCATAATTTTCAATTGCTTTTGGGTAGTTACCTTTGGCTTGCCAAAGGCTGCCAAGGAGTCGGCGCGTAGCAGCCACATCAGGGTGTTCTTCTCCAAAACTCTTGATGTTACTTGCGAGAGCTTGCTCATAATATTCCATTGATTTTTCATACAGCCCTTTTTCTTGCCAGGCACTCCCGAGCTTCCTGCGTGTAGCGGCTACATCTGGATGATCTTCCCCAACAGTTTGGAGGTTAATGGCCAATGCTTGCTTATAAAATGTAATGGCCTTGTCGTATTGGCCTTGCGCTTGCCACAAGCTGCCAAGTAGTCTTTGTGTAGCTGCAATGTCGGGGTGTTCCTCACCAAAGGTCTGTACATCGCTCGCTAGTGCCTTTTCATAATATTCTTTTGATTTTTCGTAATGACCTTTTGCTTGCCATGCACTACCAAGTAGTCGACGAGTATTTGCCACTTCAGGGTGCTCTTCACCAAAGGTAAGCGTGTTAATGGACAGGGCCCTTTCATAATTTTCAATAGCTTTACTGAAATCGCCTTTTGCTTCCCATGCACTACCCAAACCATTAAGCACAGTCGCAACAAACGGATGATCTTCTCCTACCATTCGAAGGCTACTGGCAAGTGCCAGTTCATAATAGTGAATTGCTTTATCAAATTGACCTTGTGACTGCCAAGCTCCGCCTAACTTATTACGTCTTTTGGCAACGGTAGGGTGATCTTCACCAAGATCGATGATGCCTCTTTTCAGGGCCAGTTCGTAAT
This sequence comes from uncultured Alteromonadaceae bacterium, assembly GCA_947503265.1. GTDB lineage: Bacteria > Pseudomonadota > Gammaproteobacteria > Enterobacterales > Alteromonadaceae > Aliiglaciecola. Next base: position 134,615 of record CANNDC010000003.1, on the reverse strand, counting down.
ACTCAATTGCTTTCTTGTATTGGCCTTTAGCTTCCCAAACGCTGCCAAGATTGCTGCGTCTAATTGCTACCGAAGGATGTTCCTCACCATAAACACGTATACCACTGTTAAGGGCCAAATCGTAATTTTGAATAGCTTTGTCGTATTCGCCTTTAGCTTGCCAGACCAAGCCAATGTTGCTGTGTATAGTGGCTACTGAAGGATGATCTTCACCATAACTTTTTAGACTGGCCGACAGGGCTAATTCGTAGTACTCAATGGCCTTTTCATAGTGACCTTTTGCATACCAAACAAGGCCCAGATTACTTCGCATAGTTGCCACTTCAGGATGATTTTCACCTAAAAGTTTTATGCCACCGACGAGTGCCAATTGGTAATATTCAATTGCTTTATCGTAATGACCATTTGCTTTGTAAGCCATTGCCAAGTTATTGCGGATGGTTACAACATTTGGATGTGATTCGCCAAAGTTATCAATATTGCTAGCGAGAGTTTGCTGAAAATATTCTATGGCTTTATCGTATTCACCTTTTGCATACCAAAAAGCACCTGAATGGCTCTCTGATGTCCCACTATCCTGCTGATCTTGAACACTTTTAGCTGGTAAAGAAGTGACTAAGAACACTGATATAATAAGAAGTAAGTGCACGCTTGTTAGATTTTGTAGGCAAGGTAGCATCCTTCGCGCTCTTTGCCATTGATGAATAATCAAAGTGTTAAGGGTGACCATTATGTTTTCCGTTCATTAACGTTCAATTACCAAACTGTCTATTTTATCCATTTTATAAGCTGACGAATGACTAGCAGGCACCGTCGAAAGTATCAAGCTTTAACGCATTTACTAAACTTGTTACACAACTCATATATTCTTTAAAGAAAGAAAAGAATCGATACTCATAGGTAAGCGAAACACAACAACCTAGCTTTAATAATTATTATATTTGGGTCGGCAGACCCTAAATAAGTATAGTTCAAAAGTACGTATTGGCTAAGCCTTCTCCTTTGGCCAATGGCTTTTACCTTTTTCGCAAACGACGACCGAACATCTAGGCTTTTCAACAGTGACACTAAAACCACCCATGTTTAGCTCTAGAGAAATAGTAGAAATAATCCGGCGAGTCGCATTATCTAGCCCTTATATTTATAGATAATTCAAAAATCTGTGGAGGTTGATCAATTCCATAGATAGCTAGATAGGTCTTGATTCGCTGAAATCACCTGTTCTTTGCCATTGAGAAAAACCACACCGTCTAAGTCACCAAGCAATTTAAGCGAGTCATTTTCACGCAGCAATGCAGAACCTTCACGAATTCCTACAACGGGCATAGTCGGGTTTAAAGCGCAGAATTCGGCAATGCGCTCAGCGCGTGTTTCACCGTTGAAACCTGGAGGTTGATAATCAGAATAGTGAGGATTGATCTGAAAGGGTACAAGGCGCAACGCCCCGAAGGACCTAGGTTGAATGATGGGCATATCGTTGGTCGTTCGAATGGAATTTCCGCAAATATTTGAACCTGCACTACAACCAATATAAGGCTTGCCGTCGACGACCAAATCTTTAATCAGCGCTATCAAATCCTGTTCGTACAATTGATGCAGCAGATTGAAGGTATTGCCACCGCCAACCATTATCACCTGTGCTTCGTGTAAAGCTTGTTTGGCGCTCGCGTGTTGATGGATGCCTGTGATGGTCAATTCGGGTAAGGCTTTTTGAACTTTACTTGTATAGTCATCCCAACTAATCGTAACACCTGCATATGGAATAAAAACCACCTTAGTAGAAGACCTCAAGAAAGGTGTAATCATGTCCTTTGCGCTGGCAAGGTAGTCTTCATCGCCTGAACGGGAGCTGCTTAACATCAAAATTCTCAAAAAGTTTCTCCTAAAGTGCAAACTAAGCACATATTTATTCGATAAACGTCATCTGACTATAGACGCGACATTATATGGGGTTAGAATGCAAAAAACATTATTGCTTTTGATTCAGGAATCCACACTATGTCTGACAATATTACCTCAGTGCTTTTCGTCTGTTTGGGGAATATCTGCCGCTCGCCATCTGCCGAGGCAGTTTTTAGACACAAGGTAAAACAGGCCGGACTTTATGTCGGTGTTGATTCGGCTGGTACTCACGGATTTCACAAAGCGAGTCCACCTGATGCGCGATCGATTGAAGCGGGTGAATCACGTGGCTATGACTTTGAGGGCATAGTATGTCGAAGAGTCACTGAGCAAGACTTTGAGCAATTTGATCTAATACTAGCAATGGATGAAGAAAATTTAGAAAATTTGATGGAAAAATGCCCTGAAGAATATCAACACAAAGTGAAACTCTTCATGTCCTATTCGGAAGAAGAAGAAGAGGTGGTGCCAGACCCATACTATGGTGGTAAAAAAGGATTTGAATATGTGCTAACTCTTATTGAAAGTGCATCTGATGGATTGATTCAGCATATTCAAACTTCCTAAATGAGCTTGTTTTAAGGTGTTTGAGCGTAAACTTCATTTATTTGTCTTGCTAATAGTGTTGCTTTGTCTGAGTTTGGCTGCGGGATTATCAGGACTGTCCAATCCTTTTATCGAAGGTGTTGAGCAACGTATTTTTATCGAACTTCGATTACCTGTAGTGTTAACGGCTATATTTGTTGGGGCTTCTTTGGCAGTCAGTTCTGCTGTTTTACAAATACTATTGCGCAATCCTTTAGCTGACCCAGGTATCATTGGAATCACCAGTGGTGCGAGTTTATTTGCGGCTTTGGTACTGCTGCTAGGCGGCGCTTTGGTGGTCGAATATATCCACTACCTATTGCCCTTTATGTGTTTTACAGGGGCTTTGATCAGTACGTTTATTATTGGCGCTATCGCAAAACGACTGCCCAATGTAAATACGGCGATTATTCTCACGGGAATCGCGATTTCGACGCTCTGTGGCGCCATAATAGCTTGGCTCTTTCTATTTTCAGATGCCCAGTCAATGCGTAATTTAACGTTTTGGTTGATGGGCAGTTTACATCAGGCCGATTGGACTATTCTATCTATTGCAACGCCCTTAATGGCGATACTAGTTGCCTATGCTGTGACTCAGGGGCGCAAACTGAATTGGTATTATTTCGGTGACAACGATGCAAAATTATCTGGACTAGATGTAAAGCGATTTAGTCGAAATATGCTGATTTGCAGTGCTGTTTTGGTCGGCGCAGCTGTATCCATTGCCGGTTCCATCGCCTTTGTAGGACTTTTGGTACCGCATTTATTAAGGAACTTTTTTGGTTTCAATAATCAGTTCATATTACCCGCGTCAGCACTGGTTGGTGCCATCTTGATGCTGCTTGTTGTGTTAGTTTCTTCTGCCGTCAGTGGCACTAGTATCCCTGTTTCCATGATAACAGCGACCTTGGGTGGGCCGATATTTTTGTACTCCATTATTAAAACCAGTCGACAGGCAAGATAGTTGTGATTCAAGTAGATAATATCAACCTTGAAAATCGCTTAGAAAACATTGAAGTTAAAGCGTTACCGAGGGAATTTGTGCATATTCTCGGTGCAAATGGAGCGGGAAAATCGAGTTTATTGTCGGTGATATCTGGATTACTGAAAGGAAATTCAGGTGGTGTCTCTTATCTAATTGGCGAAGAATCAATGCCGGTGGAACAACTGAGTCTTCAACAACTCGCCCTCTATCGTTGTTTTCAAGAACAACAACAGCAGACTCAATTTGACTTGACTGTTGCGGAGTCGTTGCAGTTTTTCACCCAGTTCACGACGTTACCGGATTTACTGGAAAAAGGCCTCGAAGTAGCGCAATTCTTACCCCGCAATATTCAATCACTCTCTGGTGGCGAAAGCAGACGAGTACACATTGCTCGTGTATTACTGCAAATCTGGCCAAAGCTGATGGAAGGGGCCGGTCTAGTCTTATTGGATGAGCCAATACAAGGACTCGATTTCAAACATCAACATCTGTTGTTTACATTGTTGAGAGAGCTTACATCCATGGGTAATACAGTTATCGCAAGCCATCATGATCTCAATCTATGTTTTCGCTATTCAGATAAAGTCTGGCTGATGAAAAATGGCCGTATTTTTCAAGCAGGAGTCAAACATAATGTGATGACTGAGCAAGCGCTGAGTCAGGCTTATGACTGCAAAATTACCCAGTATTCCCATCAAAATGTGGTTATCTTTCAATCTTATCCAGATTAGAACGTTTTGGGATTGAAATTTGCTCAAAATCCCCGTAAGTTTCGCTCCCTAACTTAAAACCAATCAAATGACTATCTAAAGGAAATACCGTGAGCCAATGGGAAATCGATAGCTGGAGAAACAAACCTATCCAGCAACAGCCTACTTACCAAGATCAGGCACATCTTAAAAGCGTGGAAGACACCATCAAAAGCTATCCACCATTGGTTTTTGCAGAAGAGACTCGTCAGTTGTACAAACAACTAGGACAAGTAGCAGAGGGGCAGGGTTTTTTACTACAAGGCGGTGATTGCGCTGAGTCATTTGATGAATTCAATGCACCGAAAATTCGCGATACGTTTAAAGTTATTTTACAAATGGCCATTGTACTGACGTTCGCCGGAAAATGCCCTGTAACAAAAGTAGCGCGTATGGCCGGTCAGTATGCTAAACCTAGGTCTGCTGATTTAGAAACCATCAATGGTATTTCTTTGCCCAGCTATCGTGGCGATATCATCAATAATTTTGAATTTACCAATGAAGCTAGACAGCCTGATCCAAACCGAATGCTGGAAGCTTACAATCGTGCCGCTTCAACGCTAAACTTGCTACGCGCTTTTGCTCAAGGTGGATTGGCTGATTTACATCAAGTTAATCGATGGAATATGACATTCGTCGAAAACAACCCATTACGTGTTCGCTACCAAGATGTTGCCAACCGATTGCAAGAAACCTTGGAGTTTATGGATGTCATTGGTATTAATCATGAAAACAATGCGTCTTTGCACGAAACCGACTTATTTACTTCTCACGAAGCTTTGCTATTAAATTACGAGCAAGCGTTGACACGTATCGATACGTTAACGGGTAAACCTTACAACTGTTCAGCCCATATGGTGTGGATTGGTGAGCGCACACGTCAGTTGGATCATGCCCATATCGAATTTTTTAGAGGCATTCATAACCCAGTTGGCGTGAAAGTGGGACCAAGTATGCAAGAAGACGAGTTAATTCGTTTAATTGATGCCTTAAACCCTGACAATTCAGCCGGTCGACTAACGCTAATCACGCGCATGGGTGCGGATAATCTTGAACAAAACTTGCCGCGTTTGTTACGCCGTGTGAAAGCAGAAGGTCGTAAAGTCGTATGGAGTTCTGATCCCATGCATGGCAACACTAAAAAAGCGTCAAGTGGCTATAAAACCCGTAATTTTGATGACATTTTGCGTGAAATCCAGCAGTTTTTCTCCGCCCATGAAGCAGAAGGGACACACCCAGGTGGTATTCACTTAGAAATGACTGGTCAGCATGTTACGGAATGTACGGGTGGCGCCTATCAAATAAGTGATGACGATTTGGCTCAAGCTTATAAGACACAATGTGATCCGCGTCTAAATGCAGATCAAGTGCTAGAGATGGCGTTCTTGGTAGCTGATCATCTTAAAGATGCTAAAAAGGCGATTAAATAAGTCTGTTGTCACAGAGAAGTTAGCTAGCTGACTTCTCTGTGAAGCTAGTTCTATGAAACTAAAGGCTCTGTACCTAGGTTTGTGAAGCTAAAGTTTCTATAACTAGATCTGTGAAACTAAAGTCTCTTTAGCTAGGCCTGTGAAACCAAAGTCTGCAAAACCTAACTAGGTGGGAATTAAGTAGGTGAGACCTAAGCCTGACGCTTTTCCATTTCCACAACGTCTGCTTTTTCTTCTTCCAAAAGCGAATCTGCATTTGACCCTTTTAGAAGTTTACCAACGATTTCTTTGTTCTTCGCCAACATGATCGTCAATTCTTCAGCCATTGCTGCGTCGAGTTGAATTCCTTTGGCAGAAATATAACTACTCAAGTTATCCGCTACGTCTAACATTTTGTCGTATTTGTCTGCTTCCTTCTTGTCAGTAGTCACCAGCTTTTCTTCTCCGTTATGCTCTACAACATATTTCACGATAATCGCCATTTTCTTCACCCCTTAATGAAAGAATACTAAAGATAAATTAATACTGTTCATATGTACAGTTATAATTAACGAGATTTCTCGGGAGTATGCCAATTAGTTTTACAGTTCACTTCTAATTGCTAGCGTGTTTTCAGTTAACTGTTGGTGACACTTTCCGCGCTGTCCACAAAGCATGTAGAGTAAGACTTTAAAAGTTCGATACCTCTTATCCTCACCCTTAAGTTAACTAGACATGTGTTTTAACGTAAGTAAGTGGGCAATTTGTGTCTTACAAAGGCATTAATATTTCAACCACAGATTATTTAAGTAAAGTGTCGTCAATAGAAATAAACTTATCAGCCTGATCAGACAAGGCCTTCGCTGTGAGTTGAGGAACGCCATAAACCAGCGTTGTTTTATCATGTTTGTTTTGTAAATGTGCCAATAACACCGCGAAATCACCATCACCAGAGAGCAATATCAGCTCATCGACATCGTCGACACAATCTATCATGTCGACTGTGATACCCACGTCCCAATCACCTTTTGCTGAGCCATCTGCACGTTGTATAAACGGTTTCAGCTTTACTTCGAATCCTATGTGTCGCAATGCATCTTGGAACTTGATTTGTTGGTCATCATGGCGCTGAACAGCGTAAGCGTAGGCGAATTGGATGTCGCCACGCTCACTGATTTGTTTCCAAAACTTGCGATAGTCGAACTGGCGTTGGTAGGCTTGTCTGCACGTGTAATAAATGTTTTGTACATCAACAAAAATACCAATTCGCTTCGCGTTAGTTAGGCTCATTACTTGGTTTTATCCGCTAAATAGTCTTCATAATTACCACGGAAATCAACAATTCCATTTGGTGTGATTTCGATAATACGAGTGGCAAGTGAAGATACAAACTCTCGGTCATGACTCACGAAAAACAGCGTTCCAGGGTAGTTTTCTAGAGCGAGGTTCAAAGACTCGATAGACTCCATATCTAAGTGGTTAGTGGGCTCGTCCATTAGCAAAATATTCGGTTTTTGCAGCATCAACTTTCCGAAAATCATGCGGCCTTGTTCACCACCAGAGATCACCTTCACAGACTTGTCTATTTCTTTTTGCGAAAATAACAAACGGCCTAATGTACCGCGAATGACTTGTTCATCATCGCCATCTTGACCCCATTGATGCATCCAATCGTAAAGAGACATGTCTTTTTCAAATTCATCAGAATGGTCTTGAGCGTAATAACCGATATTGGCGTTTTCAGACCATTTAACTTCACCTGAGTTTGGAGTTAAATCGCCAAACAAGCAGCGTATCAAGCTAGTTTTACCCGAACCATTAGGGCCGATTATGGCGACGCGTTCACCTACTTCAACCATCAAATCTAGATTGCTAAATAACTCAGAATCAAAAGATTTTGACAACCCTTCTACTTCTAAAGCGAGTCGGTGCAGCTTTTTGGTTTGTTCAAATCGAATAAACGGGTTTTGACGACTTGAGGGTTTAACCTCATCTAACTGGATTTTATCAATTTGTCTTGCTCTAGACGTCGCTTGCTTAGATTTAGAAGCATTTGCAGAGAAGCGACTAACAAAGGTTTTAAGCTCAGCTATTTGGGCTTTTTTCTTGGCATTTTCAGACAATAGCCGCTCTCGAACCTGAGTTGCTGCCGTCATGTATTCATCATAGTTGCCGGCGAATACACGTAATTCTCCATAGTCTAAATCAGCCATGTGGGTACAAACACTATTTAAAAAATGACGGTCATGGGAAATAATAATCATAGTGCAGTTACGCGCATTCAAGGTATCTTCTAACCAACGAATGGTATCGATGTCCAAGTTATTGGTAGGTTCGTCTAACAACATAATGTCGGGATCAGCAAACAATACTTGCGCAAGTAGTACTCTAAGTTTCCAACCCGGAGCCACTTCACTCATAGGACCGAAATGCAGAGACTCATCTATGCCAACACCGATTAACAATTCTCCTGCACGGGACTCAGCAGTGTAACCATCCATTTCTGCAAATTCAGATTCAAGCTCAGCAGCTCGAATACCATCCGCTTCGGTCATCTCTGGATTAGCGTAAATGGCATCACGCTCTTCTTTTACCTTCCAAAGCTCTTCATGCCCCATGATCACGGTATCAACCACAGAGTATTGTTCGAATGCAAACTGGTCTTGCTTCAATTTTCCAACCCGTTCGTCAGGATCTTTTGATACATTTCCCGCTGAAGGTTCTAGGTCTTTACCTAAGATCTTCATGAAGGTCGACTTACCGCAGCCATTGGCGCCAATGAGTCCGTAGCGGTTGCCATTGCCGAATTTGGTCGATACGTTTTCGAACAAAGGCTTAGCGCCGAATTGCATAGTGATGTTTGCAGAAATAAGCAAAGTAGTGTTTCCAATAATTTGAGCGTCAAAATTTGCGCGCGATTATGTCACAGAATCAAAGGCAGTGCAGGGGAATATTGGAAAGAAATAGATTGGCCCTAAAGGATAGGCTGGATAGGGCCATTAGTCAGTCTGGAACGGTGGATCTTACTTAATGTAATAAAATGAGAATTTAAATTTCATCCAAAGGTGTATTAAACTCTTCTGGCAATTCAAAATCGCCTGTCACTTCCGCCACTTTACCTTCATTAAACTGGATAATAAGTTCCTTGCGGAAATCTTCTCCGCGCTTGCGCATGCCGCGCTTCATCTCGTAAACGTAATACCAGGTATCGTGGTCAAACGAGTCTTGTACAACAGGTTTACCCAACACATAAATAACCTGTTCTTTGGTCATCTGAACACGAAGTTGATCAACATTTTTTTGCTCAAGAAAGTTCCCTTGAGGCACGTCGATGCGGTATATCCAATCTACACAACCGGAAAGCAAAACACTTGTAAACAGAACAACCAATAAACTTTTATACTTCATTTTTAATTTCAATTTTATCGCTAGATTTAGTAAAACTCACAATTTGACAGGCATGCTAACTCAGCGACACAGTCTCAATCAATCTTTAATAGCGATTATTCGTAGCTGTTTAGCAACTCTTTCGCATTTGCAAGAGCTGAGTCTGTCAAAGTGTCCCCAGCTAATAGACGTGCTAACTCCTCAATTCGTTCATTTTCATTTAAAGAAATCATGTGGGTTTCTGTGGTTTTATTGTCGCTAAATTTAGTAACAAACATCTGATTGTGGCCACAGGCCGCAACTTGAGGTAGGTGAGTGACACAAACTACTTGGCAAGTTTGACCCAATTGGCGCAGCAATTTTCCAACAACAGACGCCGTAGGTCCACTTATTCCTGTGTCTACTTCGTCGAATATCATGGTGGGAATTTGGTTTCCTCTAGAGCTGATAACTTGCAGTGCAAGCCCAACACGAGATAGCTCTCCGCCAGACACTACCTTGTCCAAACTATCAGGCGCAATTCCCGGGTTAGTTGAAATAGTAAACTGGATATTGTCTTTACCATTTGCGTTAGCGGCTTGTTGCTCATCGAAATTCACTTGTATGGCAAACTGTGCTTTTTCCATATTCATCGAACGAATATGTTTCTCTACCAATTCTGCTAGCTTACGACTTGCCTTAATTCTGGATTTACTGAGTTTGCTTGCTGCTTGATTATATTCTTCTTCTAATCCATTTAATTTTTCAGCAAGCGTTGACAAAGAGTCGTCTTCTTTGGTGAGTATATTTAACTCATCAGCCAACTCTTGATGGTGAGCATACAGTGCCTCTGGATTTACTTGATGTTTTCGGCTGAGATCAAGTGACTGGGAATAGCGCATTTCGACCTGCTGCATCTTCATCGGGTCGATTTCCAATTGCTCTGAATAATTACGCAATTCATTTGCTGCTTCATCAATATTAATTAATGCCTCGTTAAGCACACTAACAATAGGGCTCAAGGCGGCATCATGTTCTTGGAGCTCTTGCAACATATCTACACTGTTTTGCACTGCGCTGAGGGCATTAAAATCATCAGCTTCATAAAGTTGATGGAAACTCTTTTGCGTTTGTTCCAACAAAGTTTGGCTGTTACTCAGTCGTTTATGCTCTGTTTCTAACTCTGTAAATTCTGCTTCTCCGATGGCAAATTCATCCAATTCTTGAACCTGATATTCAAGTAAGCTGCGTCTATCTTGTCGTAACTGCTGTCCAGAGAGTAGTTCTTGATATTCAGCCTTTGCTCTTGAAAGCGTTTGGTACTTTTCTTTAACGTGATTTAGAAGAGGGGAGTGTTCTGCAAAATTATCTAACAACTTGCGCTGGGTTTCAGGTTTTAGTAACTGTTGGTGTGCATGTTGCCCATGAATACTAACTAAATGCTGAGAAATAGCTTTCAGTTGTTGCAAAGATACGGAGACGCCGTTGATATAGGCCTTTGAACGACCTTCTGAGGACACGATCCGACGAATAACGAGCTCTTGATGTTCATCCGATTCAGATAAATCATGCTCAATTAACCACTGTATGACGGTAGGCAGCGCTGATAGATCATAACTAGCGGTGACATCGGCTTTACTGGCATTTGCTCTGACCATATTGGCATCCGCTCTTTCACCCAAACATAAACCAAGGGCGTCAATGGCGATGGATTTTCCCGCCCCCGTTTCTCCGGTAATAACGGTTAATCCAGATCTGAGATCAATGTCTAATGCTTTTACAACGGCCAGATTGCGAATTGATAAGTGAGTCAGCATAATTATCACTAGTGGTTAAATATACAGTAACTGTAAATATATACATTATTTTGAAATTGTAAAGAGGCAAGTGATTAGGTTGTGATAGATAAACACACTGAAACCTTATCCATTGTTATAAAGCATGCTAAGCAACGAAAATTTTTTTTAAATGCGTCTACGGCAAAAAACAATCAATTTAACGAGTAAGAGTTCTTATTATCATGCTTTTATAGACATAACTCTCTTAGGGGTAGGCTGGCTGCACCGACAGAAACTGGGATATGGCCACTTGTCATGATAGCTTGAATATCTAATAAAACCTTGCAAGCCTTGCCGTGAGGGAGAAGATAGTCTGTTCTCAGCAATTAGATTGAAATACTTCCCTAAAAATTTAATTATTGATGAGTCATGATTTATGGCAAATTTAGATAACAGACCTTCAGTTGATTTGGTCAAAGATAGCAATTCGGATGAATTAGATAGTCATACTAACGCTACGTTGGCAGCGGGATATACTTGGGAACTCAACAACGTTCAAAGGTTACGCGTCAGCGTTAGTGTCTGGAATCTTTTTGATAGTGACGGAAGGCTCTCCTCGCCAAGGCAATAGTCAAGTGGGAGGAGGAGATTTCTTTTTCGGACGCCGCGTGCTTCCTCGTCGCGTTAGTTTCACCACTTGATATGATTTATAAGCAAATTTATCTGATAAAGCGCTGAATTTTTAAAGCACTTTATCAACTTGCTCAAGGTTATTATCTAACAACATTTGTTCTTTTCACTTACTTTTAAGTTGTGTATTTATGAATATTTTTGATTATGCCATTGTCGTTATATACCTGGTTTTACTTGTTGCTATGGGCTATAGCTTTCGTCAACAAAACACCAAAAAAGACTACTTTTTGGGTGGAAGAACCTTGGGTTGGCAAGCGTTAACCTTGTCGATAATGGCCACACAGCTTTCAGCAATAAGTTTTGTGTCTGCGCCCGCATTTGTGGGGTTGCGAGAGGGTGGAGGACTACAATGGTTATCTTATGAGCTTGGCGTTCCGTTGGCTATGCTGCTTGTTTTAAGTACCATCTTACCGGCACTTTATCGTTCAGGTTTCGTTAGCATTTACGATTATTTAGAGAAGCGTTTTGGACGCTCTACTCGAATTCTCATCAGTTTCGTTTTTCAATTCAGTCGAGCATTTGCCACTGGCATAATGATTTTCGCAGTGTCGCTAATACTTCAAGGCACCATGGGTATTGAAGCGTGGCAAGCAATTGTGCTTACTGGTGTGATTACAGTATTGTATTCCCTGCAAGGGGGGATGAAAGCCGTGGTTTATGGTGATGCTATTCAAATGATTATCATCGTTTTGGGAACCATCGCATGTATAGGTTTCGGTATGTATTACCTAGGCGGCTTTAGTGAATTCGTCAGCAAAGTCGATCCGTCTCGATTGAACGCGATTAAACCTGAGTCATTCGGTTTTGATGGCGAAGGTTTCGGGTTATTGCCAATGATTTTTGGTGGATTTGTATTGTATGCATCTTATTATGGTTGCGACCAAACTCAAGCACAAAGGGCGTTAGCTGCAAGAGATACTAAAGATTTGCGCTATATGATGCTGGCTAATGCGACTGTCCGTTTTCCAATCACGTTATTGTATTGCTTTTCTGGCTTGATTGTTGGCACCTTAGCGATGACCGAATCGAGCTTTATGGTGCAAATTCCTGCGGATAACCCCGATTGGATGATGCCCATTTTTATTCTAAATTACTTACCTCATGGCATGATCGGCATTCTGGTAGTGGCTATTCTAGCTGCAGCGATGTCTTCGCTTAGTTCAGCTATTAACTCGTTGGCGGCTGTGAGTATTGAAGACTATTGCCGATTGACGAATAAAAAACTTGAGCCTGAAGATTACTTGAAGAAAGCCAAATATGTTGGATTGGTATGGGGAGTTGTTACCTTAGTTTTATCCTTCTATGCGGGAGACATTGCGCCAACAGTCATTGAGGCTATCAACAAAGTAGGCTCAGTATTCTATGGACCAATACTGGCAGTATTCCTGTTGGCTGTTATCGATAAAAGTCTGGGGGCCCGAGAAATTAATATTGGCTTAATTACAGGCGTGTTAATCAACCTTATTGTTTGGTTAACCATGGATATGGTTTTCTGGTTTTGGTGGAACTTTATTGGTTTCGTAACAGCATCGGTGATGGCTTACATAGTCAAAATGGTGCTTGGTGGAAGTTACCGAGCTCCTGATACTGCAAATGAGGTTGTTGGTGAAAAAGTCTCTATCTTAACCAAATCTGACATCATAATTTTGATTGCGTCTTTCGTCACTATGCTAGCTATTTGTGCTTTCATTCCGACACTAATTGTATAGGACAGGTAAAAGAAAATGGAAAATGCACGTTCGTTTCTATTCTCAAGGCAGATGGCTCACTGATTATCAAATATTTGCACAACTTGACAACCAATCAATCCACCATCCGCCGGGCCATTGCCGTTGGTTTATGAAAAAGCCCCTCGGCACCTAATATTATTCTAAATTAAATAACTTATATATTTCAATCGGTTAAGTATGTAATAATCAAAGCTATCTATTGATAGGTAATTTATAGCTTGAAATTTAAATTTAATTCTATAATCTACCTATTGATAGGTACTTAGGTACTTAGGTACTTAGGTACTTAGGAACTTAGGAACTTAGGAACTTAGGAACTTAGGAACTTAGGAACTTAGGTATTTAGGGCTTCAGTTGTTTAGGTGTTGGGTACTTGGATATTCAAATACTAGGGTCCTAGATACTTACATAAATTATGTGTCTAAGTTCATCAGGTTTAGATCGTTGGGAATTTAAGTGTGTAGAAGCTTAACTGCTAAGTAGCTCTAAAGTTAATTAGCACAAACGTTAACTAGCGGAAAAGCTAACTCACTTAAATACTAACTAACGCATATGTTAACGGGCTAAATAACAGTTATCCAAAGATCTATTGGCTTGAACGGTCACCTATTCGAACGAATCTTGTTTAAAAATTAAAGAGTAAGGAAAAGAAATGATTGCATATTCAACAATTGGTGTAGACGACATGGCAAAAGCAACGGCCTTTTATGATGAATTGCTTGGTGAGCTTGGTGCAAAGCAAGCTATGGTTGGAAGAGATGGAGATTTTGTTGCATACAGTAATGACTCTGGTGCTTTGTTTGCACTCGCCGTGCCTTTCAACGGACAGGCATGCAACGCAGGAAATGGCAACATGGTTGCATTAGCAATGGAATCCGCAGAGCAGGTTCAATCTATGTATGACAAAGCGATTTCTTTGGGAGCTAAAGACGGTGGAGAGCCGGGTCTACGTGCCGATGGTGCTTTTTCTTGTGGTTATGTGTTTGATTTGTATGGAAACAAACTCAACTTTTTCCATATGTAACTCACCAACTCGAGTGGTATAAGTATTCTCGCCTATGGGTTCAATAGAGTTTTGAACCCCATCCCAATTTAGTTCTCAATACGTTGTAATAGTTGTAGTCTTTAGGGTGAATCAAGGAGAGTTTGTCTTTATTCTTCTTGATTAATATATTGTCGCCTGGCATCACAGTCAAAGACACATGACTGTCACAACTTAGTTGAACAATTTCGGTGTTATCCATAGACACTTTCATAGTGATATCGCAGTTAGCATCTACTACGATAGGACGGCTACTTAGGGTGTGAGGAAACATGGGAACCAAAGTCACAGCATCAAGTTCTGGGGTGAGAATCGGCCCACCACCTGAAAGCGAATAAGCGGTAGAACCCGTAGGTGTGGCCACAATTAATCCGTCAGAGCGCTGACTAAATGCGAAGGTATCATCAATATACACCTCGAATTCCATCATATGAGCAACACTACTATGATGCAGCACCACTTCATTAACAGCAGAACTCGAATCGTTTAGTATTCCGTCGCGATAAACTTCTACTTGCAGAATAAATCGTTGTTCTCGAATACATTCGCCTTGAAAAATATATTCGAGTTGTTCTTCAACATCATCAGGGTTGATGTCGGTAAGAAAGCCTAAGTTTCCACGGTTTACACCTACAACCGCTACATCATGTTTGGCAAGTTCTCGTGCAGCGCCCAACATGCTGCCATCACCGCCTACCACAATAGCTAAATCGGCTACTTCACCTATTTCATCCAAGCTAGCAGACTCAAAGCCATTGCCTTGAAGCACTTTGGCAACTTTAGAATCGACTACAACGCGGCAGCCTTTGGCTTTCAGATATTTCAGTATCACATTCAGGCTTTCATTAGCACCCTGATGGATCTGTTTTCCAATCAAACCTATTGTTTTAAATGGCATAAAAAAGCAAGCACTTAAAAAGAACGATGCCAAGTATAAACACGCATTTGCGTGAATGTCATGTACAGATTTGAGTTTTAGCGTGCAGTCCAGCCACCGTCTAACACAATTGTTTGTGCTGTCATGTTTCTTGCGGCATTGGAAATTAGAAACTCTGCACTTGCAGCCAGTTCGTCAATTTCGATAAACGCATTTTTCGGCATAGGCGCTAGCATGATTTTATCGATTACTTCTTGTTCGCTAATGCCGTTTTCTTTGGCCTGTGCTGCAATTTGCTTTTCAACCATAGGGGTTTTTACATAAGACGGGCAAATCGTATTCACGGTGACATCACAGTCGCCGGTTTCTAACGCCAATGTCTTGGCGAACCCGATTAAACCATGTTTTGCCGCAACATAAGCGGTTTTGTAGGGAGAAGCAACGATTGCATGAATGGAACCAATGTTGATGATTCTTCCAAAATTGTTTTTACGCATCTCAGGCAATAACGTCTTGGAGAGCAGTGCAGGGCCCACCAACATGATATTGATGATACTTTGCCATTTTTGTGCCGGAAAATCTTCCAATCTAGAAACATGCTGAATGCCCGCATTGTTGATCAATACATCCACCTTCATGGGTGCGAGTTGCATGGCGATGCCTTCAATTTGCTCAGTATTAGCCACATCGAGTTGAAGCGGAGTTACACGAGCGCCCATCGCTGCTAAGTCTTGGGCTGCTCCGGCGGCGGCAGTTAAATCTATATCTGCCAAAATAATATGATGGCCTGCTTTACCCAGATGCTCAGCAATGCCCAATCCAATGCCGCTGGCTCCACCGGTAATTAAAATGTTTAAACTTTTCAAAAATCTCTCCTGTACACAATATATTCGGACCTAGTTAACATGAGCTAAGCTGTTCACCATGTTTTCTACAGCTTTTATCTGCGGCCCCTTGTTATTGGCATAGTCATCACCCGTGTATCCCCACCAATCCCAACATCCTTGTGGATTTAATGGTAAAAATGCGGATTTTTTGGTTTGTGGGTACAAAATCACCATGTTGTTTGAATCTGCCCACTGATTTATACCACTATTTTCCACAAAGGCTTTTTCTACCGCAGTCGCATTTTGGTTGCAGCCGTGAAAACTCACGTGCACAGTGCAGGATTCGCCTCTCTCACAAGAGGAGGGAACATAAACATAACCTTTATCTGCAAGTGACTGTGCAGCGTCTTTTCCCAGATCTTGTTGGTCAATTTCGTGCAAACTTCCTTGTGGCGTGTTAACTCGTGGATTGAGATTTCCCACTATGTGAGAGAGCATCTCACCCGCGGCATCATAATTACAATTGCCTAAAAACGGTGCTGTTGATTCGTCGCAAGCGTTGCCCTTGTTAAGGGTGGGGAAGTGGTGGGCAAAATCTTTATCATTCACGAACTTGAGATTGTCTTCACTTAACCATTTTCGGTATTGCTGATGCAGTGCATCAGTAACTGGTGCAATCACTCGGTTGTCTAATTTACCGTGAAGTAACCAGACTTTGCTGTTCTTCAGATTAGCTAAGTCATCAATTTTACCTTGCTGCTGATACTCGTTGAGCAGGGATTGAATATCCTCTAAATCAAATGCAGTTGTGACTTTATTAACACATTGGGATAACGCCACGGAAATATCATTTTTTGCACAGTAGTAAGGGCCAGCAGCTATGATTCCTGCTCCGGATACCCATTGTGAATGGGCAATATGAAACTGATTTGCCATAAAGCCGCCGCTGGATAGTCCTGAGACGGTGATCTTATCAATATCTAAATTGAGTTTGGGTAAAGCGTGCGATAGCGGAGTGACAATCAATCCACTGATAAGAAACGCGTATCCTAGTGCCAGTTTAGTTTTCATAAAATTCCTTGTTTATTTAATTCGACTTTAATTCGACAGAAAAACTCTGATATGTGAGGCATGTTTCGCTATCCCAGAAACACCCTCTAAGTGCCCTAAATTGCCTTCCAAATGTGTTAATTGAGTATCTTTGTTGAGTTCTTTTAGTAATTGGTGGGCATCTTCGGCTAAATATGGCATTAGCAGTAAATCGCTTGAAGCAGGCAAAAATAATGTTTTTGCGCGAATGCTTGCCAAGTTTTGCTTAAGATTTTTGCCTTCTTGCTGACCTGCAGAAAACAATTGATTTGCTCTTACCAGATACAACAAATGATTGGCATCCATCGTTTTAGCTCTGGCTGCAGCGCGCTCTTTTAGCCAATTTACGATGCTGTGAGTTTGGTGAATACTATGCAATGGTTTAGCTTCCATCGGAGAGTAAGAAAGTGAATTTTCACCGACCTGATTAAAAAACTCTGGGTGCAAGGCTGCTTGGGTGATAAACATCAGCGAAGCAACTAAACCGTCTGTTGGCGGTGTTTTGCCATAGTAGTTACCTTGCTGCCAATGTTTGTCTAATTTAATGGGAATAGCCCACTGCTCTAATTTAGTATTGGTCCAAGCATCGGTTCCAGCAGATCCTATCACTGATATCATTCTAGGAACCCATTCAGGATAAGCCGCAGCCCAATCGATAGCTTGCATCGAACCCATAGAAGGGCCTATGACGGCATAGAGTGACGCAATTCCTAAGCTTTCCAATACGGCTTTTTGAACGTTGACGAAATCACGAATGGTCAACACTGGAAAACTGAGTCCATAGGGCTTGTTTGTTCTAGGATTGATTGAAGCTGGCCCAGTTGTGATCACGTTAGGATCATGTACCGAAAGGTTGGCCAAACTGTCCACGCTGATCACAAAATATGTGTTGGTATCAATCGCTTTATTCGGGCCAATAATGCTATCCCAGTAGCCTGTTGTTGTGTCGGATTCTTGGTATTTTCCTGCTGCGTGAGAATTTCCGGTGAAATAATGGGTGATAAGAATGACATTGCTTTTGTCTTTGTTCAGCTTGCCATAGCTTTCCCAGCCCACTGAAACCTGTTCAATGTTTTCACCGCCAAAGGTTTGAAAATTCTGTATATCAAAACGCTGTTTTTTAACCAATAAGCTCGATTGCGCAGTCGATTTATCACTCGCTATTGCTTCACTGTTGGCAATCAAACAGAGCATCATCAGTACAACTGAGAACAGCACTAGGCACTGTGAATGCCAAAAGTTAGCATTGCCGCTTGTTCTAGTTAACTGATTACTTGCCCTAATAATTATTGTCATTTCGTGCCAATCCTATTTCGATTTATTATTTAAAATATTGAAAACAAAGCAACAGCTAAACATAGCCCAATCAAGGGAACAACCACGGTTAGTGCCCCGACTGACCAATAAGCATTCTGATGGGTTTCCTGACAGATTGCTCGAATTGTCGTCACAACATAGCCATTGTGCGGCAAAGAATCCAATGCTCCAGATGAAATCGATACTATTCGATGTAACTCTTCTGGGTCTACGCCCTGATCCATGTAGTGTGGACCAACCAAGGGCAGAGCAATGGCTTGCCCACCCGAAGCTGAACCGGTCAAACCAGCAATGACACTCACCGCAATTGCGGCCCCAATCAGTTCATTTCCGGGAATTTGTGTCATAACAGCTACAGCAGATTGAAAGGCATCGGTGGATTTAGCTATGGTGCCAAAACCCACCACCGCCGCGGTATTGCCTATGGCCACCAAAGCCCCTGTTGTTCCCAGGCTGATAGCATTTTGCATATTATGAAAGTGCTTGAAATTAATGATCATTAACGTCAATACACCGCCACCTAATGCTACAATCAGCGCAAGTTGTTGCAGTTTTTCATGCAAGGTAAAAGACAAAATCAACACCACTAACAAAGGGATCAAGCCGGTTATTGGGTGAGGGTAGTCTCGCTCGGGAATTTCAGGATCATGGTCACGCTGCTCGAACCGCTCTCCGTTGGCAACAGCTTTGACAATCATACGTTTCATCCACCAATAGCCGAACGAAGCCATAAATATCGCAACCACTAAGCTTACTTCCCATGCGGCGAAGGGGGATGTGCCCAAGTACTTAATTGGGATCCAATTTTGAATCTCTGGGGAGCCCGCTGACGTCATGGTAAACGTCACAGACCCGAAAGCTAAGGCTGCGGGAATGAATCGCCTTGGCAGATTGGCGTCTTTAAATAGGCTTAAAGCCATCGGATAAACCGAAAAGGCCACCACAAATACACTCACTCCACCGTAGGTCAAAATGGCACAAGCCAAGACCACGGCAACCACAGCATGTTGACGGCCTAGCTTGTTGATTATCGCTTTGGCAACCGCATCGGCAGCGCCAGTGTCTTCCATAAATTTGCCGAACAAGCTGCCCAACAAGAACATAAAAAACCAAGCAGCAATAAAGCCAGAGAAACCTGACATGTAAGTTTCGACATAATTGTTTGCACCAATAAAAATTGGCAATCCGCTGGTCACAGCGACAATCAAAGCGCAGAGCGGGGCGGCGATAAATAAATTCATGCCACGAACCGTTAAAACGATCAGTAAACCCAATCCACCAACCAGTCCAATAAGACTCAGCATAGTGTTTCCTTCTTTATTAGATAACAGTTTAACCGTAAGCCCGTGACCGCAGACCAATGAAGTGAGTTAGACCTTATCTGTGTTTAGTCTGTCTGTTTTTGAAGGAAAACGACATAGTACTATGGTACTAAAGCCAAACGCTTGATTCTGATTTAAAGTAATTATCAACAAGGCTAGGACCGCAGCCAATTGCCGTGTATCGGCGACCTTAAACACGATTGAATAATAAAATGACGTAAAAAAGGACACACCCTATGCGTAACATAAAAGCTAAACACACTAACAATCGATCATTTAAGCTGCACAAATTATCTGGCGCAATCGCGTGCGCTATGTCTATCTCGCTAACGCTAGCTTCAGTTTCAACAGCCAATGCACAAGAGCAAGCTGAGCAAGAAGGGGGATTAGAGAAAATCGAGGTTACCGCCCGTAAATCGGTTGAAAGCCTACAAGAAGTGCCAATTTCGATTACTTCAGTCGGGGCTGCGCAACTCGAATCTATGGGTGCGGAAGACATTACTGAAATCGCTCAGTTTTCACCAAATACCACTTTGCAAACCAGTCGTGGTACAAATTCCACCCTCACGGCTTTCATCCGCGGTGTAGGCCAGCAAGATCCACTTTGGGGATATGAACCGGGTGTGGGTATCTACATTGACGATGTGTATTTAGCTCGCCCACAAGGCGCAGTGCTAGATTTGCTTGATGTTGAACGTATCGAAGTTTTGCGCGGGCCACAAGGCACACTGTATGGGAAAAATACCATTGGGGGCGCAGTAAAATACATCACTAAGCCCATGAGCGGTGATGCTGAACTGAATGTCCGTGCCACCGTTGGTAGTTACAATCAAAGAGATCTGAAAGTAACCGGTCAGTTTCCATTGATAGAAAATAAGCTCTACATCGGAGCTGGCTTTGCTACTTTAAACCGAGACGGATTTGGTACTTTCTTGCAATCTGCCTTACCCAATCAAGATCTTGAAAACTACAACAAAGACGTCACCGCTGCACGAGTAACTGTTGAATTTACGCCATCAGAAGACGTGTTTTTCCGCTTGAGCTGGGATAAAACCGACGATGATTCGAACTCCAAAGGTGGCTTTCGATTACTGCCAAGTATCGTTACGGACGCGCCTGTTCCCGACAGTGTTTACGATTCCTACACCAGTCTGCCAACCGAAAACAAAGTGGAATTGGAAGGCTTTAGTTTGATGGCTAACTGGGATGTAAACGACTCACTGAGCCTAAAATACATAGGTTCATCAAGAGAAAGTTACTCTCCTACCAATATTGATTTTGACAATACGGCCATTGATATATTTGATGTTCCGGCTATTTACGAAGATGAAAATACCACCCATGAAATTCAAGCCAATTACGAATCTGACAGTTTTAGTTTAGTCAGTGGTGTTTATTACTACGACGGTGAATCTTGTGGTCAATTTGAGGCAATATTAGGCGTGCTAGGCCGCGCTGCGTTCGGAACGCCTGGCTTAACTCGTGAAGTTAGCGGTTGCAATAACAGTGAAAGTATCGCGGCTTATGCGCAAGCTTCGTTTGATATTACAGACCAATTATCCATGACCCTAGGTGCCCGTTACACAGACGAAGAAAAACAAGCGTCTGTGAAAAACGGACTGATTTTCGACAATGTGTATCCAAGCACTGGCTGGATCCCCGGCTATGTTCGAACAAATGATGATCCCGTACCGCAAGTTTTGGGCACCGACACAAATGGTGACGGTACACTTGACGCACCTTCAAAAGAAAGTT
This sequence comes from uncultured Alteromonadaceae bacterium, assembly GCA_947503265.1. Taxonomy (GTDB): domain Bacteria; phylum Pseudomonadota; class Gammaproteobacteria; order Enterobacterales; family Alteromonadaceae; genus Aliiglaciecola. The sequence continues at coordinate 113,189 of CANNDC010000003.1, read as the reverse complement.
GGAGCCGCTTCACGCCTAGACTGGGTGTCGAATACCAAGTTAACGATGATGTTCTGGTCTTTGCCAGTTATGCACAAGGTTTCAAATCAGGCACTTACAACCCTCGCGCAACAGTGAGTGAGCCAGCGGTTAACCCTGAAGTGGTTGATAGCTTTGAAGTGGGTATGAAAGCTGATTGGTCCAATTCGGTCAGAACAAACGTGACGCTATTCACGCTAGATCACAAAGATCGCCAATACATTTCCGTGTTACCCGGTGACAGCTCCACAGACTTGAACCAACGTTTGGGAAATGTGGGCAAATCAAACTCACAAGGGGTTGAAGCTGAGATAGTTTATGCCGCTACCCAAGACCTGAAACTCAGCTTATCTTTGGGATTAATAGACACCGAATTTGAAGAGGTGATTGAAGCTACTGAAAATGGTCCAACAAACATTGCTGACCGATTCTCGGTATCCAATACCCCAGACACAACGGCTAACTTTGCAATCAGCTATTTGATGGAAACTGGGGCAGGGGACGTTGCATTCAACGCAAACTATTACCATCGCAGTGAATACAGCCTGTTTGAGCAAGACAACTTATTGAACCAAGATGGCTATGGTTTGCTTAACCTAAGTGCCGTTTGGTATAGCGACGATGGACGTTGGAATGTCGGTTTACACGGTAAAAATCTGACGGATGAAGAATATTTAGTAGGCGGATATCAATTTGTTACGCCAGACCCAAGTGATCCTAGCGATATCAGCTTGTATACACCCGGTTTAGGCGGAGACAACACCTTGATCGGTTACTACGGTGACCCGCGTACCGTGCAATTAACAGTTGGTTTCTCATTTTAATTTAAAAGGATAAGTACGATTTCATATGTAGTACCATGTTGAGGCAGCCTAGCTGCCTCTTTTTTTGCTTGAACACAAAGTACTTGAGCACAAACTTGGGCTCTCGTATGCTTTATGATGAGATAACCCTTTTCAGGAACGCCAATTTTTCATGTCTGTTAAAGCCTTAGTTGCCGATGATCATCCGCTATTCAGAGTCGCCTTAAAACAGGCAGTAAACTCAATGCTCGGCGACAACATTCTTGAGGCTTCGAACTTGCCAGATGCGCTCAGTTTGCTCGCACAAGATGACGAAATTGAATTGGTATTTCTGGATCTCAATATGCCCGGAAACGACGGGCTAATGGGATTGAGTCAAATACGTCATCGTTACCCAGACGTTTTAGTGATCATTGTTTCGGGCGAGGAAGATCCACAAATTGTGCGCAAAGCGCTCGACTTAGGCTCAAGTGGTTTTATTCCCAAATCGACTTCTCTTGACAATATTGCACTGGCCATTGAACAGGTTTTAGATGGCAGACAATGGTTGCCCGATGAGCTTGCGACGCAAATTCAAAACTTAGACTCGTCTTCAGAAGAAACCGAGTTCGCCAGCAAGCTCGAATTGCTTACACCGCAACAATTCACTGTACTCAAAATGATGGCCGACGGCCTGCTCAACAAACAAATTGCCTATGAGCTTGGGATCAAAGAAACCACCATCAAGCAACACGGCTCTGCCATCTTGAAAAAACTTGGTCTAAATAACCGAACTCAGGCTGGTGTGCTGTTTAAAAAGATGATGGGTGTGTAAACCAATCAAATGTCGCGTTATTCCCCAGCTACAAGTATTTTAAACTTGTTTACCAATTAACTGAATAAGTATGGAGCGTGAAAATGATCGTCAGAACAACTTATTACATCAACCAAGGTAAAATGCCCGCTCTGCACAACCTTTACCAACATCAAAGCGCCTTCACATGACGACATGGTAACGCTGGTTAACACCATCAGCCATCGCATCGCTAGGTATTTAGAAAAAGAAGGTCTAGTGGTTCGTTACACGCTGGCGTATTTTTCAAGTCCGACGAGCTGGACAAGCTAGAAAGACTTTGCCAAGGTATTTGAGTATTTGCCTGAAGATGGATCTAACTATGAAGGGACAGGGTATTAGCGCTATGCTATCAATTTTTTCCTTTCAGTCGCCGATTATATTCGCCGCATCAGTTTGAAAACGTTGTTAATTGAGAACATCGATAAAAGTAACAACGTCTATTTTTTGAATGTTCTTCAGCCTAAAGATGCGTTGCAAAGTAGTAATTCCGAGGATATTTATGTCATGCGAGTCGAAGGTGACAACTGTATCGGTGTGAAAATCACTTCGAAAAAGCACGTTGAAACCTTCCTATTTTCGAGTCAAAACAAAATCGCCTTCGGTGACATCCAATCCGAATCAAAATGGATTTCTGTGTTGACCGACAGGCCAAGGAATGTAGTGAAAATGACTTGCTATGGTGGGGTTGGTTAGCAAAATCAAAGTCACTATTTTACGGAAAAATGAATCAAGGTTTTCCAACCTAAACGTCCATGAAGGTTGGAAAACTAGGTATGCCAAATAATCAATTCATTTGACGCCATTCGGCCCATCTTTGTAGTACGCTTCCTTGAACTCGTACGCATTTGTTTGGGCAGCCCCCATAACCATGCACGCCAACGACAAACCCACCGTTACCTTGCCTAACGTATGTAGGACTGCCACTTTGCCCGCCTGCAGTGTCAATCATATAGTAGAATTTGTATTCAGTTCTTCGAGTCGCTCTTCCTGCATTGTACCAGAGCTCTGTATGCGGCTGCTTATCACCAGGGTATCCCGCATTGTTCAATAAAGGTAACCCCGCCACCTCTTTATAACCAAAATGTCCCCTAACTCGGTTGAATAAAGTGTTATCAGGCAAAATGATTGCACCGTAATCAAAATCTGAGTTTTTATTGTTAATCCAGCCGTTTACGGAGTAAAAGCGTTTGCTAACCTGACTGCCAAAAGGGGCTCGTTCTCCATTCATACCTGGAACAACAAGAATTTCCTCAACCCAGCCTTCCGAAGAATGCAGGCAATGTCCGCTGGTAATAATACACCTAGGACCAATAAAGAATCCGGAGCCAATATAGCGCTTGCCATTCGCGCCTTTAATAAAGAGCTTACAAATAAATTTATACGGCGCAATGGTGGTATTGGGAATTTTCACTCTATCGTCTCTGCCACAAACTGTTTCTGGCTGAGCAAGGTCGAAACCTGCAACATCGGGTGGGTCAGTGTAATCAGTTACGTCAATTATCTGTTCCCAATCTTGATCATGTAGCTGGTGCTCTGGAACATTGTCGAGACCAGAGTCATCCACCCAGTCAACCAGTGTTTGGAAGTCATCATGCGACGGTGTATATTCATAGTCGCTATTGTTTGATACAGGTAGCTCGTCATTTGTTATAGACATAATTTTCTCCAATTCAAGATACGTGAATAATGTTCATTGTTTAGGTGCTTGTACAATGCCCGTGCCTACATCTTCTTCTTCAAAACCTTGAACCATCTTCGTGTAGCTGCCGCTAGCGATGAGTCTTGCACGTAAAGTAGAGCTTTCGATTTGACTCGTTCTAATACGCTGTCTTTGCGCCCACAAAGCTGAAACTCCAGCTACGTATGGGGTAGCCATGCTAGTTCCGCTCATCGACACTAACCCTCCGCCCAATGCTGCTGAAATGATATTTACCCCTGGGGCAGAAATATCCACTTGGTTGTTCGAAAAATTTGCTGACGAATATCGACCGTCGATTTTTTCTAATGCGCCGACTGAAATAATGCCGTTGCTGGCTGAAGGAGGGGCTGCTGCAATTTCGTATTTTGGACGATTAGATTCGTTACCCGCTGCTGCTACGATTAATGCGCCATCACCAAAGGCACCTTGAGCATTGACTAAATTGGCTAGCTGAGAGAATAAATTGACGTTCTGACGGTACCTTTCTAACGCAATTGATGTTGCTGGTCTTATAAAATCATTCCCGTAATACTCTACAAGATCGTTTACTAATTTTGGAAAGTCCATACCGAGCGACATCGATATCACATGCGCACCTTCGTTCAGCGCCCATCTTATTGCATCAGCAACTTGCATTGAGGAGTTGCCGCCTTTACCTAACACTTTAGCAATAATCGCCTTATTGACTCCCGGGGCGACGCCTATGCGAGTGCCATTAACTGGACGGCCAAAAATCGAACCAGCGCAGTGTGTGCCGTGCCCATGGATATCATCATCCGCTTCGGTTGTATAGTTTGCCTGCACGATATCCATTCCCGAAAATGCCTCATGATTTCGGTCAATTCCGGTATCAATTACAGCAACATTAATGCCTTCTCCGTTGAACGGACAATCTGTTGCTCCTATCGCTTCTATGCCCCAAACATCTGAATCGTAATTCTCAATGGCAGATGATTTTTCAACTGGCTCAATCAAAGTCATAGGCATCGACTGTGCAATCGCTCTAACGCTAGGATCCCTGCGAACATCTCGTTGCTCTTTTGAAGTAAGCTCAGCAGTTTCGACAGAGATTCTGTCTGGTTCTATGTGAAATTGTGGTGAGTTTGAAAAAAATGCTCCCATATTGTCCATTGTGGGCACTATGACACCATCGGTTTTCAAAATAATATACTTTTCATTCATCTTGTCTAACATCATCATTTTCCTTTTAAGTTAAATTAAACAACCTCTATCGTGTTTTTCAATGCTACTTTTCGGTGTTAACTATTCCCCTGAATTCCAGTTCTTTTAGTAAAACTTTTAACGTGATTTCCAATTCATTAATTTGTTTGTTTAGGTCAGAGATTTTGCTTTGATCATCTTCGTCAGCCAGTTGGTTTTGTAATTGAATAAGGCTAAGCATTGTTTGAGTTTGATTGGCAACAGCATCGCCTCCTGATACTTGATTATTTAATGCCTGTTGTGCTTTTAATTTGGCGAGATCTGCTTCAAGAATTTTGGCATCTAACCCTGACGTTGATGTTTGTTCTGCAATGTCAAACTCGGTTTGCGCGTTTATGAGGTTTTTCTGTTGTTCAAGTAGAGCTATCTGTTGCTCTAATTCATTGAGTTGCACAGTACTTTCTTGCGTGGCAAGTCCAAGTTCATATTGTGCTTCTATTAGTGCTTTTTCTTTAACAAGTTGCTGCTGCTGGAAATCAACAACTGCTAATTGTTCATCTCTGCGGGATTTGTTTATTTCAAATTTGGCTGTTTGCGCCTCTTTTAGTTTATTGATGTAGTTAGTTGTACCCTCATTTAAGCCATTGATGAAATTCTCAGCACTGGCATCGTAGGTATAATTTACCGTTGTTAGCATGCCGTTTGCTTGAAAATCGAGAGTCATTGCACGATTTCCCCAAGCACTGGATTGATATTCAAGATAGGCAATAGGACTTTTAGAAGAAAATAACGTATGAATTTCCGATTTGGCTTGCGCCCATTGATACTTTTTTTCTGGCGGCGCTAGAGTGTTTTCTGTATTACTGTTGCTAACACTGCCTGAATCACTACCTCCATTACTGATTTCATTTTTCTTCCAGTAAGTGACTCTAAAGAGTTCTGGATCTCGGTATGCGATATGATTTTCAAATTCTGGATTGTTAACCTCACATTCGCACTCACACTCAGATTTTTCGCAATCGTTGTCGTTTTTTGTTTCAGCGCGTTTTACTGCTTTTAAACGCTGTAAAGTCACTGCAACAAATAAATTGGCAAATACTTTTTCTATTTTGCGCTTATCTACGTCAGATAGATTGCCGTCGTTTGTAGGGTTTACTGTTAAGTCTTCTATATTTGGATAATATGTTTTTGTTGTGACTTCCTTTTGCTTGACAGAGAACTCTTTTTTAAGCGCTTCAATATGTTTGGTTTGCAGGGCGGTTATTGAATTGGCACGGTGCTGTAACATCGTCTTTGCTTGGCTTACGCGTTTTATTTCCGCTTGTGTTTTAGTGATTTCCGCTTCCTGAGTCGCAGCCTGTAACTGGACTGCAAGATTTAGCAGTTTTTCGTCAAAGGTTTCTAATTTATTTTTAATTTCTTTTGATTGTTGAAATGTTTTTAAGGTTAACAAGCCCCTAAAAACTGCAATTTGCAGGATATTTGATGATTTTTCAGTTACAAAGTCTTCGATCTGCAGGGCAAGGAATAATCGCGCTCTTTCTTCCTCACATGACTCCCCAATGTTCGTTGAATCTGGTCCTAGGTTATGTAGTTCAGACGATTCTGGTCGATTGGAATCTTCCTTTTCACTGGAAGTACCGACTGCAATTGGGGTTCCACTAGCGTAACCGGCAATAGTGCCCGCCAATGCTAATGTCGTTTTAAGTACTTCACCCGCTTTGCCCGTTGTATTAAAGTCAATGGATTTAAGCATTCCGTTGGAATACCGCTCAATGGTCAATTTTCCCGAAGAGAAAACTTGCGGATCAATGCTAATTGACTGCTGTTTAGACCAATCAGCAACAATGTCGGTGTTGAAATTTGTCAGTTCATGCTTAGTACTGGCTTTACCTTTGCTGTAGCAGTTCTCAATAACTAGTTGCATAATTTTCTCGCGAGCTTCATCGGATAAATCTTTAACTGGTACAGATCGATATTCTGTTGGAATGGGCACAATTGCTTCTGAATAAAACTTGGCATCATTTGGATAGGTAATAGTTTCTTTTACAGACACTTGAAGTTGAGATAGTGGCAAGGCGTAATGATAACCGGTTGCACTTGTTGTTTGACTTGATTTGATATTGGTTGCGCAACCTACTGACAGCAAAGAAAAGAAAATCACGGAAAGATAAAAGAGCTTCATTTGTGTTCTCCGACTAAAGTTAAAAAATGTCATTTCAATAATTTTTACTATTGCTTTAAGTGATCTGGCTGATGAAAAACTCTCACTTTCTGAATATGTTTTTCTATAGTGAGTACCAGTAGCCGATAGTTAGAATGTAAATTTTGAGAATTGGAAGGCGGAAAGAATATAGTGCTAGAAACAGGCGGATAGTGTGTTTTAGGCTTATAGAATTAACTGATCTGCTTTAATCAAACAGTACAAATATCGAATTTTCTCATGAATATCGTGCAATAGACTCAGATAAAACACACCATATGATTGATGGTCAATTACAACAATTCGACGCTGGTAATATCTTTCGAGCTAAACAGAGTGACTTGAGCATTAGCTATCAATTTAATACTAAAGCCCAGCTAAAACTGATTAGTCAATATACCAAGATTAAACGCAATACTGAGCTATATCGTGCTAATCGAGATAACAACCCAGATAATGACATTGCAGCATTAACGAGAAATATTAATAATCAGCTCGTTTTTTCTTATAAACTCAATGCGGATAGTTTGTTTTATTTGGGTTACTCGGATCAAGGGGCCCATAACCCAAACCTAGGAAATTTAGAAATGCATGAGCACAGAATATTTTCAAAATTTAGTTATGCTTGGCGTAACTAAATTAAAAGTGCTTTTTTGAGTTTGTTAGGATGTGATGATTTTCATACTATTTTTTAACAACTTTTGAGTAATTAGATCAAATTATAAACGACAAAAACAACAAAAACACGCTCTAGCACTTTTATATCAGCTCAGGTCAACCCCTTCAGAGTAACCATCTTTCTATCCAATAAAAGACAGTACAATAGACTCGAGCGAAATCAATAGCATTAGTACTGCACTCCATAATTTAGACAAAGACCAAGACGGAAATAATTGATTAGGCTGATTTCAAATTTACTAGAGAAAAAAGAAATGCACACGCGCTCTAAGAAATTAGCTTGGGCCAACGTTAATGAAAGTCGAGCAAACGAATCGAGACGGAAATAGCAAAAAGAGACAATATGAATAAAGAATTGCTTAAGTCCTTGCGCGAAGACAGAAGGCAAGTACGTCATGATTTCCTTAAAAGAAATGTGGGTGTGCTTGGAGCGACTAATCTTCGGACTCATTTAGACAAATTGGTGATTGCTCTCCACAAAGAATCTTCATATGCAACAAGTCGTTGGTTCAATTATGAGCCTTTGTTAAACGCATTTTAAATCGGTATAGTTTGAAAAACATACAGTTTGATGTTTAACATTGTGTAAGGCTAAATCGCCAATCACATTCGCAATGACTTTTACATTACAGGGAAGGCTATGAAACTCTCATATTCATATTTTAAACCTAATTTTGCTCAACGCATTGTCCACAGTACCCTGCTATTTCTGTTTATTTTTGGTTCTATTCATAACGCCATTGCAAAAAACGAGCATGATATCCTGCTTGTAACTGATGGCGCTGTTATAGCGGAATTTTCAGAACAAAAAACCAAAGGCACTGTCAGTCTGGCATTGGCTATGAATGCCACAGACGAGAAAAGATCCAAAGTTCATGTAAAGCATCTCAATATTGCGTTATTTGACGTCGCCCAGTATCAACTCAGTGGTATTTCTTCCGAAAAGAATGAGACCGGCTCAGTGGGTTTTAGGGTAGCCGATAAGCAATATCTCGAATTGGATTTGTCTAAGAGTAGGCTTGTCGGTGAAGTAAAAGGGTGGATTGACTACAGTCAGCAAGCCGAAATTAATCCTCCTGAGATGCCAAAAGAAGGTGGCGAATTTATACCACCACCACTCCAGCCTGCCTCAATTTATCTCGAAATGCAGATGTCAGAATCAATGCAACTCGAGGAAGAGCAAGAAGAAAAGTCAACGGTGGATACAGAACTGCTTATCAGGCTCCTAGCCCTAGAAGATGATAAATACAATTACCGAGGATTCAAAGTTACGATTACCAGCAGCTTAATTCCAACGGCTTGGGGCTATTTTGAGCATGTTGAACTAGGCAAGAGCTTGTGTATTCAACCTGTCAGAGTAGCAGATCAAAACCGCATTCCTCCGTGGCTGGATGGTCATAATGGACGATTCCACTTAGAGTCGGGCACAGGCTTAAAATTTGGTATGCCCGCTGCCATTGAACTTTGGGGGCAAGTGGATGTGGTTTTCAATGTTAGGGATTGGATTACCATTGAAAATAAAGACTATGTTATTGCTGATCCATACGAACATTATGAACTTATGGCAGAAGTTGATCAGAGTGACTGTATCGAAGTGTTTTTTACACACAAATTTGAGCCTGAAGATATGTATGGCGGCGGATTTACCTCTATAGGCGGTACATCAAGTGCGAAAATAGTATCTTCGGACGACAATGTGAATGGTATCGATTTCCACCATCTAGCGCATGAGCTAGGACATGTTCTTGCTCTCATACACCCAGAGCCCGATAGTTTTCCCCAATTTCCCTCGCAGAAAAAAGCGAGCACTGGCACGCTCATGTGTAGCAGCGGATATCGAAATGACAATCCGGCTAAAAACAGTGACGAAAACGGTAATAACCTGTCTAATCCGTTGTTGCGATTTACCCTAAAACGGATTGATAAAAAACCTGTCTGTCAAAACAGCCAAGACTGCGGTGAATGCCCTCCATGGTGAATGCCGCCTTATTAATGCGAATAGAATGTGTTTTGAAAAGCGCAATAGCGAGTTAATTCAATATATCGCCCGGCGCACCTTAGCTGACAAGTAAAATGGTTAACATAGAGGGATGTTATTATGAAAGATTCACTCACCAACGGGAATGTATTCGCTGATAGGATTAAATTGCCGATAAGTTTTGACGCGGACTTATTACTAAAAGATATTCAAGAAATGCAGCTTAAACCTTTCATCTACTATGATGTTATTCCTCTGCGTAACCCATCACATTTAATAGATCCCAGTATACCTCAACCTCCTCCCAGCGACGATTATGCAGACGGTTCGTGGTGCAATTGGAAAAATTCTCAGGCATTGTGCAAGTCACCTAACCTAATGCGGGTAATGGATTTTTTTTCGTCTCATTGTAAGGTTACGTTAGTTAGGTTACTCCGTTTAGAAGCAGGCAGTAAAGTTGCTGAGCACACAGATCCGACATTAGCGATGCACATTGAAAAATCAGTCGTACGTCTAACGATTCCTATTCAATCTGATGAAAAGGTCAATTTTTACTTAAACCACAAAATAGTCGCAATGCAGCCTGGAGAGTGCTGGTACTTGCGGCTGTCTGATCCGCACAGTATCGAACACGATGGTGAAATTGAGAGGATCAATATGACGATTGATATGCAACCTAACGAGTGGCTAACAGCGAAGTTGCTGGAAGGAATGAATAACATGGAGAATCAATGATAGTAGACAGAATAAAACTGCCATTCTCGTTTGATGTAGAAAAAATGCAGCAAGACTTGCAATCACTGAATAATACTAAATGGGTAAAACATTTTGTTACGCAGAATTATCAAGGTGATTGGTCCATTATTCCCTTGCGCGGGCCGGCTGATGCTTCTCATCCAATTTTAATGAGTTACTCTGACCCTAATTGCACTGAATTCGCTGATACCCCTTTTCTGCGATCACTGCAATACATACCGAAAGTGCTAGCAACGTTTCAGTGTCCACTTTTATCTGTGCGGTTGATGAAATTATCCGCAGATTCAGAGATCAAAACTCATAGTGATTTCGATTTAAATGCAGAGATGGGCACTGCTAGATTACATATACCCATTATCACCCATGAGAAAGTGACTTTTCTGCTAAATAATAAGGTGGTCCCGTGCCAAGCAGGCGAGTGTTGGTATTTACGTTTGAGTGACCCACATTCTGTTACAAATCAAAGTGATATAGATAGAGTGCACTTAGTTTTAGACGTCAGTATGAATGCTTGGCTTGAAACTTTACTGCATGAAAAAACCGTTTAAATATAACAAAAGTGTCAACTTTTTTAACAACTTACGAAATTTCTTTCATCCCAACAGGTATGCTCACTTGCTGCTAGTTCGGTTATTTTCTCCACTGATTATGACGTAATGGCGCAGCATAGCTGTCGAGTTAATTTACATAACGCTTAAAACCAGTTCAGTAAAGTTTGCGATATGCCGTAATTGATGTAGAAATCTTATTGCAGTGCTGGAAAAGTTTCGACACGAAATACTAAAACAAAAGCTATTATATTCATAATGTTACGGATTTAGAAATAAAAGCAATTTTTTAAGATGATTAAAATATATGTTACATAGACTGATCGGTTCAATTGATGCATAACATTAAGCGACCAAGTATTAATTTAGTGAACTTCAGTCGAAAAGCGTATTTCGTCATCATTGTAGAATTAGAAGTATACAAGGAAAAACAACATGAAAAACAGGTTTATCAAATATCTAAGTAGCGCTATTTTCGGCCTTGCTTTAATCGCTCCAACAGCAAATTCCGCAGTAATAACCAGTACCCTTGGAAGTGACCCAACCGCTTCTGGTTTTGTCGATGGGCAAAGTTTAGCTATTTTTGATTTGTTAGGGTTACCCACTCCCATGTCATATGATACTAATATGAATGGTTCTGACCCAATTTCCAATTACGACTCGACCTGGACCCACAGTTACGGTGCTATTACCGACACCATACTCTCCGCACAATTCACCATTGGTATCTATGACCATGATTCTGCAAGTGCGGGAAGCCAACTGGGTGCATTTGGATTAGATAGTACAGATTTTACAGCGACCTTAGATGGGTTGTTTGAAGGCAGTGGTGGCGCAAATAACGAGTACAATGTTTATTCTATTAATTTAGGTGCGGGATTCTTTTCACAGCTAAGCGATGGTACTTTAGCAGCGGCTTTGACGTTATCTGGAACAGTTGAAAGTCCAGGTTTACTACCTACATTTCCAAATGTAATTAATGACTTCAACGGCGCGCAATTGATTTTCTCTACCTTGAGCATTACTACACAGGATGCAGGTGTACCACCTGTCCCTACTCCAGAGCCAGGTATATTAGCATTGTTTATTGCTGGGCTCGGGATCTTATTGGCAAGAAGAAAAACGCTTTAACCAACTTTCTTCCCTTTCTTTTAATAGGAAGGGATTTAACAACCAGGAGAAGTTAATGCTTACACGTAGAGGCTTTATTGTAACTGGAATTTGCTCTGCAGTAGCTAAGACATCAATAGCTAGCGGTATCAATTGTACAAGCACATTATTAAATGATTCTTGTCATGAAGAGCAAATTCAGGATTTAAACAACCTTTCGTACAAAACGCTGGAAATGCAAAAAGGTAATACACTTCGACTGCATGATGGTGAAATGACCATTAACGTGAAAATAGCAGACGTGCACAATATGAATAGTGATTATCGTCTTGAACAGTTTAGTTTGTTGGTTGAACCCACTGACAATACAGTTGATATAAGCGGTGTTTATCAAGCCCAGCTATCTTCTGAGTCTGGTACGGTTGATTTTCCAGTTAGTATCATTGGAAATCAAGCTGACAGTAATGAAAGTAAATATTTAGCGGTATTTTCTCGCATTAAAACAGTTTAAGAATACGATTCAATATTATTAATTGATTCCACAAGCTAACTCGCGAAAAACAGTGATTATCGCTAATAGTGCGAGCTAGCAGTTTATGTAGCAACTTTAAGGAAGTATTATGTCTGAACCCTTTATAGGCCAAATTCAAATGTTTGGTGGCAATTTTGCTCCTCGTGGCTGGGCTTTTTGTGATGGCTCTTTGTTGCCAATTGCACAAAATACAGCGTTATTCTCTATTCTAGGTACAATCTATGGCGGAGATGGACGCACTACGTTCGCTCTGCCGGACTTACGTGGTCGCGCAGCGATGCACGCTGGCAACGGAGCAGGGTTGACTAATCGTCCCCTTGGGCAACGTTCGGGGACTGAAACGAATACGCTAAACGAAGCAAACCTTCCATCTCATACCCATACGGCCGCAGCGAATTGCCTTTCTGCAGCAGGTAATGCCAATACAGCAGCGGGAAACGTATGGTCTGGTGATGCCGGAAACCAATCGGCCACTTATAGTAATTCTGCACCAAACGGTACAATGAAAGATGGCGCAGTAACGCTACAAAATTCCGGCGGAAATCAGCCAATTAATAATATGCAGCCGTATCAGGTGGTCAATTATATTATTGCATTAACAGGATTATTCCCATCTCGAAACTAACGAATTGCAATTAACGTAAAAATGTTGCACGACGTTTTGCGTGCAATGCGTTACAAAAACAAAACTAATTAGGAGAAGGTGATGGCGGAACCATTTTTAGGTCAAATCTTAATGTTCGGTGGGAATTTTGCTCCCCGCGGATGGGCATTGTGTGACGGGCAATTGCTTGCGATTAGCGGCAATTCTGCATTATTTTCAATACTCGGTACAACATACGGCGGAGATGGACGTACTACTTTTGCGCTTCCTGACTTGCGAGGACGAGTAGCAATACACGAAGGAGTGGGGCCAGGCTTGTCACCAAAAAGTTTGGGGTCGAAAGGCGGTTCAGAAACAAACACGCTGAATGTTAATCAACTCCCGGCTCACGCACATGACGTCGTAGTTAACTGTGTGAATGGTCCAGGTAATGCTAACACCGCAGCGGGGAATGTATGGTCTGCTGATGCTGGAAACCAGTCTGCGACATACAGCAATGCTGCTCCAAACAGCACAATGCAAGGTGACGCAGTAACGGTCGAAAATACTGGTAACAATCAGGCCGTTAATAATATGCAGCCCTATCAAGTGATCAATTATATTATTGCACTGCAAGGGACTTTCCCGTCTCGGAACTAGCTTCATCTTTGATGTTGTGAAGTTGCGGTATGATTAAGCACCAAACAATACCAAAATTGGTTTTCTCGGATGATTTGGTAACCTGCCAACCAAGCATTCGGGCAATTTGGTGCCAAACCAATGCACTGTCCTTGGGGTTGACGTATGAGGGCCAAATTCTCGATCTGATGCTTTTGCAATTTTCGGCTAAGATGGCGCAATATAACGCCCAGTATTTAAACCTCCAGCAACAAGTAGCCTACTTTCACGAACAACCAGCTGGTTACGTAATGTGGTCATTAGAAATTGACGAGCTGGTGTTGGTCGATATTGCAGTGTTAACTGCATTTCAAGGGAAAGGGATTGCAACGGCATTACTGCAACAATGTATAGAAATCGCCAACCGAAACAACAAGCCCATTAGACTAACCGTAACTCGGAGTAATTCAGCTATTTCGCTTTACCAAGGGTTAGGTTTTAAGATTGTCAGCTCCAATGATGTTCATCACCAGATGCAGCTCGATCTGCCGAAATATAGCAGATGATGTTCAAACGGTGCTTATTCCTTATATTTGTTATTTGTACTGCACTGGTCTTGTATAAGCTACAAACACATGAAGATAATGTAGCTGATAACTCTCTAATAATAGACAGTATTTCTGCAAAAGCAGGTGTCCAGACAGACCACCCTACTTCAGCATCAATTGAACCTGACGCAGAGAGCCTAGCCTTGGCTGCCGCTAACAGTGAGACAACAGATCAACGAACATCAGTGATAACCTTGTCTCAACTCAATGAATGGGTTTATCAAGGAAACAATAGCGATAAATGGAGAGCAATGTCTTACTTATTCGAGTTTGAGGACGCTGCAGTGCCGTTACTTTTGAATCTAATTCATGGCAAAAATGAACTGGCTTTGAAAGAACAAGCTATTACCTTGTTGGCGGATATCAACCCAATACTTATGTCGTCACTCTTCGCTACATTAAATGCAAATGACCAACTAATGCCAATTATAAGTACCTTGAGTATAAATAACCAATTATCTAGCTTAAACGACTATGAAATTGGTTTAAGTGATTTTAAAAACACCCAAACTACTTCCTTAATAAATGAGTTAATGACAGACAATGAATCGCTAAAAGTTTCGGCGATTGAACAAGTTTCTTGGGCTAACTTTACCGAATTAAAAGAGGTATTGAATTGGGTCATTTTGCATGACAAATCCAGTTCAGTTAGACAGGCCGCAATTAAGGCCGGTTTGACCTTTGATAACGAGCACCAGCATGAATGGATTAAGAAAGGCTTACATGATATTGACCCGAATGTTCAAGCTTTTGCGTTAAAACAAATTCAATCATCAGGAATCGAGATTGATCTTTTTATGGCTGATTTTATTGCTATTTTATATTCTAATTCAGATAAAAAAACATCCGACGAGGTCGTTGAACTGCTGTCGTATGAATCTATGCCATTAGCCTCAGAAATATTGACTCAGATTAAATCCAATTAGCCTCGGCGATCATCAAACGAATAGCCGAAATAGTCAATATCCTGGTGACAGACATCTTCAACTTTTGTTTTATTTTCATCATTGTAATATAGGCTGTAGTGCAGCATTGAACTGGCATTTATTTTCTGATCAAGATGAAATGCTATCTTGAGTTGTTCGCCCACTTTGATTAGTTCTTGCTGCAAATCCTCAAACCTGCAGACATGATCAACCAATACGTTATCGTTAGAATCGGTAATCATAGCTAACTGACTTTGAACAGGTCTAGCCACTCCCTGTACATCCATGATTTCGCTTAGCCAGTTGTCAAGAAATTGCCCAAAATCGCACCGATTTGGGTTGGGGTTTTGGTGTTCTTGCGTTGTAGATGTGAGTATTAACTCATACCAGGACACTAATCGTTCCCACGGATTTCTTACCACACAAAATTTATAAAGTTGCTCGAACTCTGTTTTAAGCAATGGCAATGCGGCAGTACAGGGAGAATGTTGAATGCCGATTTGTTTAGCGTCAGAAAAATGCTGATAGAGCGTGTTGCTAATTAAGGTGCCGGCACAGCGACTGATATGCACAAACAGAAATTGGCCTTTTTCAGAATAAATCAATTGTTAATTCTCATATCATGATTGGGAGCGTGCATTTTCCATTAGGTTGTCACGCAAAATATTACCTATCAATAGCGCTTTGTTGACAGAATTCAATTCTGCCATAACGAAGAAATTCCGTTTGAATTTTAGATATTTTGTCTATGATTAGTCGACTAACCTAGCTATTGCTTGGCAGAGACGTGCAGATAAATGGCACTGAAAAACTAACCAACCTTTTTTTGACGCTGGTAACTTTCCAGAATCCCACATAATTTGACGAAAAACAATTAGCTTATTTTTTCAATAAACCAAATGAGAAAAAGCAAAATCTAATGCGTTAAGGCGTTACTATCCAAGTTCAAGCAGACGGGCAGAAATTGAATTCCAAAGGTTAGAATCCCACATTAATACAGCGATAAATTGATATAAAAGCAATATTATTATTCCGTTTTTAGTAGCGGCAGTGAACCTGCTTTGTGTCTTATAATCATACAAAACCAAGGCAATCAATATGGTATCTAGGTATAAATATTGTACGAATAGCCATTATTCCTCACTTTGCATACCGGGCAACCATCTTATTCTGCTAGCCGCTGCTTCAATCAGAAAAAACGCCAGTAAAAACATTTAGCACTTGTTATCTGCAGTGCTGGAAACTCGATTTTTATAGGCTAACCGTTAAAAAACAGGATTTAGTATGTTCCGAAGAGCGCTAAATTATCCATTCTCAGCAAAAGCTTTTAACCCATTTGTGAACATGTCTAGCCATCCGCTTTGCGCATTTTTTGCAGCGTTTTCTGAGACATTTCCAAGTAGCGCATCGGAAACTGTAAGCACTGTAGCATCACCTTGTTTACGCAAAGCTAATTTCAGCATTGAAGTAGTGGGGCCACCCCAATCAGGCGCTAAATAACCGACTAAATAAACCGAGTTACCGGGTATGCACATTTGTACTCTGTACCATTCTAAGCTTTCACCATTTTCTTTCTTTTCAAGTAATGTCGCGCCCGTATGCGGTTCTAAGCTGACAGTAGAGTCTTCACCTAAGGCCCTAAAATCGTTCATCCACCAATCGTTAATTTTACTGAACATAAGGTTCCAGACTTGATCGGTAGATCTTTCGATTACGATGTCGAAACTGTATTTGAAGATATTGGCATTGCTTTGTTCTATATTCATTTTATTTTCCTAATCATCTTGTTCTGCAAGCGACTTCAGACTTTCAATTGACGTTGTGATGCCTTCAACGTGACGCAATATCCAACCACTACAAACTGCTTGAAGAGGAGCGATATTGATATGGTTCCATCTAACTCGCCCCTCGCGTTTTATCAGTATTAAATTGCTGTTTTGAAGTATATCTAAGTGCTTTAGTACGGCAGTTCTGCCTATTTGCGGGAAGAGATCCACTAACTCTCCAGTAGACTTCGGTCCTTGGGAGAGCGCATCTAATATTGTTCGACGTTTGCCATCAGCAATTGCTTTCCAAATGCTGTCGTCGTTTGTATTTTGATATGTCACCATATGGTGACATTATAGGTTGAAAACTATCTTGTCAAGATCTTCATCTCAACTGTGGCGTATTGAAAATCAGGATCTAGTGCGTAAGGGGGGACTTTTATGCAATGAAATTTACACAGAATTTATAGCTTATTAGCTAAACATTTCTGGGTCGATAACAAATTCTTCGCCCCAATCTACACCGGAGAATTCGCTAAGTGCTTCCCGCACTGATTCTGACAATCCCGCTACCCACATCATGGTATTAATCCACGCTGCGCAGTTTTCGGCATCAAGCACATATCGCACTTTTTTGTGTTTTTGATTGTCGTTGTATCGAGCGGCCAACATGGCGATGAGGTGAGCAAATTTTTCGTCACTCATTCCTTTAGGTGGCTCAATTAACTTGTACTCCAAGTCATAGTCGGTCCAATTGTCTTTGTACTTGCCTGGATTGAGATACTCTTTTACCGCGGTCACATCGGCCTTGTTGTTCTCACCAAACTTCAGGTTGCCGTCTTCATTAAATGCAGCCAATGTAATGAAATTAGTTCCGCTTTCTGATTCGCTGGAAAAAGGCGGAAAAGACTCGCCTTCATCTAGGCGGATCACCAGAAAATGATGGTTGCCTGAAAATCCAAATACCGTGTCTAAATTTCTCGCGCACCAATACACTTGTGCCATATTTTCCTCCAAAGTATCGTAAAGAATAACTTTAACGGGCATTTAAGATATTAGCATACGCATTTCACACTTCCATTTACGCTATACTCCAGATACGTGCGTCGTATGGCATGATACTCAATGGAAGAAGCTAATCTAATAAAGTTACAGAAAATCCGCTTGCGGCGGATTATTTATGCCACCTTCACCTATTTGTTTGTAATGCTGGTGGCCTACCTAATTCACTGGTCGGGAGTAGATTATGTTTCACCCGACACTTGGATTGTGTTAATTCTTATTGCGGCGATAGGTACGATTTTATTTTTAACACTTTTGTTCACAAACCTAAATTTAAAACTACCCGATCCCTCGATGACCCGGCTGCAGATCATTTATTCTGCGCTTTGGGGAATTACCGGCGTGCTGGCGTTACCTAATTCACGACCTCTTATTTTGATGTTATATCTTCCTTCGTTCATGTTCGGCTCGCTTAAATTGAATCGCCGTGAATATCTGGAACTCACTGCCATTATTTCGGCCATATTGGCGTGTGGGATCACGATAGAGTATTTTTACCTCCGACCTAACATGAATACTGCCTACGAGCTTGTGTTATGGCTTTGTTTCACCTTGCTTCTTGTCTGGCTTGCCTTTTTAGGTAGCTACATATCAAGTACTAAAATTCAATTGAGAGAGTCGTTAATTCGCCTAGAAACAACCGAGTTGGCATTGCGCAAAGCCAGTGTCGACCTTAAGCGTTCAGCCAATACCGATTACTTAACTGGCACGTTAAATCGACGTGCTTTTTATCAAGAAATTGAACAAACCCAGAGCGAAAAGTCGATTGTGATCATGCTGGATATCGACCACTTTAAAAAAGTAAACGACAACTATGGGCATGACATTGGTGATCTCGTTCTGGTTGAATCAGTAAAACGAATAAAGGCGCATCTTCGACCTGAAGATTTGCTTTCGCGCTGGGGTGGTGAAGAGTTTTTGATCTTATTCAAGCATACAGAGTTAGACGCCGCGCTCAACGTAGCGGAGCGGATCCGACGCACTTTTGCGCAGAAACCTATTGTCGTTAATGAAATCGAGATCCCGCTCAGCATAAGCCAAGGTATTGCTGAAGTAGCAACCACTATTGAGCTTCCAAGTGCCATTAGACTTGCGGATGAACGGCTTTATCAAGCTAAGCGAATGGGACGTGATCGCGTAGTTTGGACTTCCTGAATTCAGCGTAGGCTAGAGTTGGCAAATGCTACAAATATCTCTTTGGCTAGTAGTCAAATATCACGACGAGCAACTGTAGTAAGACATTCCACCTACCTCGAAAAACTCGGGCGGTTTAAGCTTGTAGTATTTTTCTTCTATTGCTTTTGACTGTTCTGAGAACGGTTGAGTCATCACGTCTTGCAGCTCTCGAACAAGCGAGTAATTCCCCGCATTTGCTTGTTGATATGCAGGCACAACAAACCATTCTCTCAAACTGTATTTTGGGTTGACGAGTTTCATCTTACTAGAAAGTTCTTCTCGTGAGAGGGGGGATTCGACATTGTCTTGGCTGATGAGTAATTTCCAATTTGTGAACCACTCCACCCAGCGTGATTCCATTTCTGGAGCGTCTTTGTAGAAGCTCTTTTTGAGTTGACCAATGTCATCAGGCACCGCCGATAGCTCGCGGAAGAATATTGTATAGTCGACCGGAGTTTGCACCATGAGTTTTTCTAGCTCACTGAATAATTCTGAATGGAATCTGCTAAGGCCAAGTTTTGCGGCCCACATCTTTTCCATTTCAGCTTGCATCACGTTCGAAAACCCAAGTTGGATCTCGTCGAGCTGTTGCAAATAGTCTGGGTGTGAAGCCACTAATGGCTGTAATGCAGTGCAAAACATATAGAAGTTGCGATAAGCAGCTATTGGCTGGTTTAGGAACGAGAAGTGACGTCCGCCACCGGTCCAAGACTGAAAGTGCGGATTGAATTCATCGCAGAAACCGTAAGGGCCATAATCAAGTGTAAAACCACCCACTGCGCAGTTGTCGCTATTGAAATTACCTTGGCAAAATCCAACACGCACCCAGTTGGCTAAAAGTGACGTGAGTCGGCTGCGGAACTCGCGGGCCAGCACCACAACTTTTTCAGCAGTGGCGAGTTCTTTGTCGATGACGTCAGAATATTCGCGATCTATTGCGTGCAACACAATTTTTTCAAGTTCTTCCATTGCTTCAGAATGTTCGTTTTTGCGAGCTCGGCGAGCAAAAAGCTCAAGTTGGCCGATGCGAATAAAAGATGGAGCGACACGAGTTGAGATGGCAACTGCTTCCGATATAAGCGTATCGGGATCAGTCGAACGTGTTGCTGGCGAGTACCAAGGGCGTTTGACCTTCTCCTTTTTCGAAACATACAAACTTAAAGACCGTGTAGTGGGAACGCCAAGCGCGTCCATGTGCTCTTGAGCTAGGAACTCTCGGATACTTGACCGCAGGACGGCGCGACCATCCGCACCACGGCAGTATGGGGTTCTGCCACCGCCTTTGAGTTGCATTTCCCAGCGTTTCCCTTTGATGACTGCCTCTAGCACGGAAACAGCGCGACCATCGCCATATCCGTTGCCAGTTTGGAATGGGCACTGTTGAATATATTCAGTGCCGTAGATGGAAAGTGCGTAACCCGTTGCCCAGCCGACCTTGCGCATTGGCTCTGGAATTTGCGAGAGATCACCTGAGAACAGCTGGATAAAATCAGTAGACTCGGCCATGGAATCATCAAAACCGAGTTCGTGAAAAAAGCGTTTGCTGTGCACGACATATTCGGGATCGTAAAGCGGTGTGGGCTTCACAGGAACATAGTGACCACTGAACACTTGTCGAGGTTCATGATCAACACCATCTGATTTGGCTTCAGGGTCACAATTGAGAGTATCCATGAACGAGTAGTCTGCCAACTTTGCGAGTTCGTCGAGCGTCGCTATGGTTGTATGGGATTTAAATTCGTTCATTCTATATTTCTCTGATGTTATTGATGGATGGCTAAGCCGATGTTTGGGCTGTGGATTTTTAATAGATACTACTATAATTAACCTGAGGATTGGATAAGCCATGCCTGATATCTACGCTATTTGTGCCTCTTTCTGTCCTTTTCTGCGTCGCCCACAAAGTATATAAAGTGGCTAGACACAATGTGAATGCTTAGACAGGAGCACAAATCCCACTAATATCCCTGAAACAAATAGAGAATGCCTTATCGTATCCATTTAACATATTGAAATATCATGTAAGTTTGAAAAGAGTCGACACCTCATATCCACTATTAACTCATCTATCTTGTGGCTCAATGTCTTTCACAGAATGACAAAATTCACGAATTTCATGTTCTGTGAAGGAAGTGTGCACGGCTTTAGTGGAAGCGGGCTGATCAGCTAAGCTTAAACCTCGCCTTCTGGCAAATTGTGGGCGTATTGGTCTTGGGGTAAGGCCTCCACCACAATTTGGGCAGACGTTTTGCAGTAGAGTGTCGACGCAATCGCGGCAAAAAGTACATTCGTAGCTGCAAATATATGCTTCATTACTTTGTGGCGGCAATGTTTTGTCGCAGCATTCACAATTTGGTCTGAGTTCTAACACTAGATTATCTCCACTTGGGAAAAGCGCTGTCTAATTTTCTCGGTCAATTCTTTTGGGGCTTTTTTCGGCGAGCCGCAATCAAAAGGTGGGGCAGGGTCGTATTCCAATCCGAGTTGGATATGTTTTGCTACCTTTTCGCCGAATAGTTTAGCCACTAGGGTTAAGCCAAAGTCAATGCCAGCTGTGACGCCACCACCTGAAATACGATTGCCGTCAATAACCACCCTTTGGTCAACAGCTATCGCGCCAAATTGATTTAATTGATCTAGCGCTGCCCAGTGACTGGTAGCTCGGTAACCTTTTAACAATCCCGCTTTGGCAAGGATAAGTGAGCCTGAACATACTGACGTCAGGTATTTTGCTTCCTTGGCTTGTTGCTGGATAAAGTCCATAAATTGCGGGTCGTCGGCTACGACTTTTTGTCCTAAACCGCCGGGAATACACAACAAATCCATCTGCGGGCACTCTTGAATTGATGTGGTTGGATTAAGCGAGAAGCCAGCATCTGTTTGCACCGCATCATTGTTTTTGCCGATGAAATAAATATCACATTGAGCAAGTTGACTAAACACCTGAGCCGGGCCGGTAAAGTCTAGTGCAGTGACATTGGGGTATATCAAAAACCCTATTTTCATATCTCGATTCCTTATTTTTGACAGGGCTTGAATATAATCAATACGGGTTTTGACATAAATGACATAAAAGTATATTTTTCTGCCATCAGCAATCATAGGAAATAAAGATGGGTGATAAAGTAAAGGGAGGTAACCAAGATCGCAGGATCGTTTTTGTGATATTTGACCAATTTGAATTATTGGATTTATCTGGCCCATCTGCGGTATTTCATGGCGCGCGTGCTTTATCCAAAGAAAGTGATTATCAAATTCATATTTTGTCTTCGGCTGGTGGTCTCGTCTGTTCGCGATCAGGTATTGAGGTGAATAGTCAAACTCTAACCTCTTTTTCTGTATCCAGTACAGATACTATTCTAGTCGTTGGCGGAAGCCGAGAAGCAATAAATCAAGCCAATGCTGACAAAACATTAGGAGCTTGGTTGTTAGCAAATCGCGCCAAGGCTGAAAGGCTTGGCTCAATATGTTCAGGGGCCTTGGTACTCGCTAATCTTGGTTTTTTAAAAGGCAAGCGAGCCACAACCCATTGGGCGGACGTAAGTAGAATGGCTAAACGTTTTCCAGACGTTAACGTTGAGCCAGATGCCTTGTATTGTGTCGACCAAAATATTTGGACCTCAGCAGGCGTTACGACAGGCATAGATATGGCACTGGCTATGGTTGGCGAAGATAGAAGTGCTAGTGTTGCTAAGGAAATAGCACGTTGGTTGGTTGTTTATGCGCACCGTCCTGGACATCAGTCACAGTTCAGTGAATTGCTAGAGGCACAACAAAGTCAGACATTTTCCGACATAGTTGTGTGGCTCGATGCTAATTTGCACAGAAATATCAAAGTGGCAGATATGGCTGAACAATGCGCAATGTCAGAACGAACTTTCTATCGAAAATTTACCGATGAAATGGAATCAAGCCCATCAAAATTCTTAGAAAACCGGCGACTATTTAGAGCAAAGCAGCTACTTGAAGCAGGCGGTGCAGTAAAGTCCATACTTGCTAAAGTAGGCTACAAATCAGAACTCGGATTTCGAAAAGCATTTGAGGCAAAGTACGGTATTTCACCGGCTCAACATAAGCGTATGCAGTCTTAGACAACTTCTATTTATTCGCAATCTGAATTCCGTCTCGTTCTTTAGTCACCAAACGATCAAGAACAATGAAGTCATGCTCGATGTAGTCTCGGTAATGCACATAGTTACAATGCATCAATACCAGACTATCTTTTCCTTTGAGCGTGCTGAGGCATTTCCCAGTGCGCATATTTTTAATTTTTCCTACTTTGGTTATGACCCAGATATCATTGTTATCCTTATCGCAGGCGGCATAAGTGACGGTATTTGAACTACTGCGTTTGTGCCCGCTGCTCGAAAGACACTTCGTATAGTCATCATTGTAAATAACGACCGTTTTACCCGAGGCACTTGAGCCTACAATGCCCAGTTTCATCGATTTGCTATAGTTTGCGGCTTGCACGGCAGTGCTAAACAACATAGTAATCACCGCAACGATGGATAGATTAAATAGTGATTTTTGTATGAAATTATTCATGATTTTTTCCTTGTAAAAATAGTTTCGCTAATACGGTAACGTCATCCAGTTTCTGCACGGTTAGCTCACTTGTGTTGAATAATTACTGGATTATTTGAGACTTCATGGTTAGTCTAGTTGTATCTTACGTGATCCGGTTACTGTTAATTTGAGACATTGTGTCTCATTTATGTGACACGATTGGTTGCGTTTTAGTGAGGAGCTAGATATGGATTGGAATGATGTGCAGATATTTCTTGCACTAATCAGAGAAGGCTCAGTTAGAAGTGCCGGAAAAAAGTTAGCGATAAGTCATGCGACCGTTGCTCGGCGGATCGAAGCATTTGAAAAACGTTTGGGTGTGAATCTTTTTAATCGTTTAAAGACTGGCTATGAACTTACCAAAGCGGGCGAAGAGCTCATCGAGGCTGCAGAGAATGTGGAATCAGAGCTTCACTCGATTCAACGAAAATTGGTAGGGCAGGATAAAAAATTAGCTGGGACTATTAAGGTAACAGCCACTGAGTTGGTTGCCAGCCACTTTTTGATTCCTGAATTATCAAGTTTCATGGCTACCTATCCGCATACTAAAATTAAAATGATTGAAACCTATCAAATGCTTGATCTTTCCCGTCGTGAAGCCGATATCGCACTACGAATTGGCAAAAAGCCTCCAGATAACTTAATTGCTCGTAGTTTGGCAGCAATCAGTGTTGCTGAATATGCCAGCAAGTCTTATATCGAAAATCATGATTTAGATGACCCTTCATCAGCTTCTCTTATCAGTCGATTTAGCATGGACTATGGGCCCACTGATTACAATAATAGCCAGTTTAAGAAATTACCTGTGAGAGGAAGTTTCAGCACGTTTCGCCTACAAATAGAAGCGGCAAAACACCACGTGGGTATTGCCAAACTGCCGTGTTTTGTGGCTGAAAAAGAACCTGATCTCGTAAGGTTATCTGAAAAACGCTTGGTGGAAGGCTACCAAATATGGCTTTTGAGACACCCTGATACCCGAGCGACTTCCAGACTCAGAGTATTTTCTGAATTCCTCGTTGAAGCCATTAATAAGCACAAATATGAGTTAGAAAACATTGATTAACTTTCTTTCAATGACAGTCGTGATTTTAAGAAGCAGAACAATGACCAATTAAGTGCCAATTAATCAAGTTCCGCTTCTATTAAAGGTTCAATTAGTGTTTGGGCGGTGAAGGTTTAACTTTCAGTTACCATGCAAAATGCATTCAGCTTATTGCCATCCAAATCTCTAAAGTATCCCGCATAAAATCCAGATGTCGCGTCTTCGGGGCGAAAACCCAGCTTACCTTCACATGAGCCACCTAATTCTAACGCTTTTGCATAAAAGGCATCCACTTGATCTGGCGATTCTAAAAATACAGCAACCATAGTGCCATTGCCTACTGTCGCAGGCTCCTTGTTAAAAGGAACTGAAACGGCAATTGAAGGTTCTTCAGGGGATTTCGCCCAAGCGATAAAATAATCTGCTTCCTCCATAAAACGTTCTGCACCAATTGTGCCCAGTAGTGCGTCATAAAACGCGCTCGATTTTGCTAAATCATTTGTGCCTAAGGTTACATATCCAATCATAATTATCTCCATTGAGTTGTTGTTGTGTCTAACCACGCCATCTTAGCGATAAACTACTGACAGTATCTGTCAGTAGTGTTTCAATAGACTCAATTTTCGTATCAAACTCCACTTTGAGGTATTTTCTGTATGCGCAGAGCTGAACGACTAAACGATATAATTCACCATCTAAGAAGAATGCATCAGGCTGTTACCGCAGACTCGTTGGCAGAGGTGTTTGAAGTATCTCCCAGAACCATATACCGCGATATTCAAAATCTAATAGACTCTGGCGTGCCGATTAATGGTGAAGCAGGAGTAGGCTATGTTATTGATAAAAAATATCATCTACCACCAATCATGTTTGATGCTGACGAAATAGAAGCCATTGCGTTAGGTATAGGCATGGTAGGTAACTGGACGGATGAACAATTTGCTGCAAAAGCCCAAAGTGCATTTAAAAAGATCCAAGCAACTTTGCCTGCGCCGCTGATTCAGGAACTTCATCAAATCAGCACTTTCTCTGCACCAAGTCATTACAAAATACCCTGGGAAGTGAGTTTTACGCATGTACGTGAATGTATTCGCAGAAAAAACAAGGTTCGGTTTCGTTACTTAGACCTGCAAGAAAGAACAAGCGAGCGAACGATTTGGCCTTTGTCGCTTATTTCATTTAGTCCGGTGTGGTTATTAGCTGGTTGGTGCGAGTTACGCCAGTCATTTCGCAATTTTCGGCTCGATCGTATCACTGAGTTTGTCCAATTGGATGAACGCTATCCAAACGAGAAAGATAAAAATCTCGCTGCGTATTTAGCACAGATTGATCATGATTAATTCTGTCACTATCGTGTGATACCGATACTATGCAAACAATGCAAGGCTATTGACGAAAACTGCTTAGGGTGGTTTTGGCTTAGTTCTTAAAACTTGTAGTAGTGTGGTTACCATGGGGTTCTGTCAATTCCACTTCCTGAATGATACTTGGAATGAAAGAGAATTTATAAAATAATATAAGAATCAATTGGTTGTACGTGGGAAATATTCACACCAAGGTCCGGTGATTAAATTATCCAAGTGGTTCGATTGAACAACTAGTTTCGAGTTTTCAAGTATATTCTTGGTCTTGAATAGGTTAAATTGTAAACATAATTAAAAAAGGAAGCATGATGTTAACGCCAAAATTAGACCTTAAAAATTTTACTATTCAAGAAAAAGATGATCATTGTTTGATTAAAAACCACGCTTCACAACAAGAATATAAACTTGAATTGGTAGATGCTTTACTTCTTAAATGCATTGATGGAAGTAAAGATGTATACGCAATTAAAAATGATATATCTCGATTATTGTCTTATGAAATTAGCGATGAAATGGTATGGAAGGCGATAGATATTCTATCAGACATTGGTATTTTGCAATCTGAGTTAGCACCTCCTAGCGGCGGCCAATTGACGTCGAGAAGAGGATTTTTAGCCAAGGTAGCTGGAACTATAGCCATCGGTACAGCAATGACTGCAGCTCCTGCGTTTGCGCAATCAGAGGAAGCTCAGAAAAAAGCTGTAGAGCAGCAAAGTAAAGACGACCGAAAAGCTGCAGAACAGAATGCTAAAAGTCCTGTTGCGGTAAATTCGCCTGCAACCTTATCTTTGTTAGCGATTGGTGCAGCATCTATGGCACTGATTAATCTGCGCAACAAAAAGAACAAAAGTAATAATCAGTCCGACGATTAAACAGCCTGTGTTTTTTCAACCAATAGAAGACTGTTTATTTATAAGGTAGTCAACCATTTTGCCTGCCACATCGATACCACCAATTTCCTGAGCATGGGCGTAATAGCAAGGGAAATTGGCTTCTAAAACGTAGCATCTGCCACTTGGGTGTTGTAACACATCAACACCGCCAAATTCATTACCTAATAGACTTACGGCTTTTACTGAAATCGCATCTATCGCTTCGCCAGCACTTGTAAACACTTCATCTTTATTGGTAGTGCCAAATGTTCTAAAGTCATCTTTAATAGGAGGGTTTATATAAGCTGCCACAACATCACTTCCAACGACGACACAGCGCCAGTGCACAGCATTGGGAATAAATGTGCTTAATAACGGCACGGTTCCATTTGCACACACGAAATCGACGACTGAGTATAAGGATTCAGAGCTATCCAGTTTCATTACACCCACGCCACCTGAGTAACCTAGTACTTTTAAAATGACTGGGTATCCGCCTAACTGTTCGACATAGTAATCTAGTACGTTTGGACTTCTGTTGTGTAAATAAAACGATCTGGGGATAGGAATTTCATGCTGTTCGTATAAAGCGGTAGCATTATTACTGGTGTAATAAATGCCAAAAGGGTCGTTATAAAAGGTAGAAACACCTGGTTGAAATAAATATTGCTCTACACGCAACGCAGCCGATGAAACAGCCGGCCTGAAAAGCAGATCGCCCGGGCTTGCTTTTCGTTCAGGTTCAAAAACAAATGTTCCCGCCTCATGCACTATATAATCTAAGCTGCGTTTTTTGCATGCTTCCAACATGATATCTAATGAAATACTGGGAACGCCATCGTCAACTAAATGTAATTTCATGGGCGGGTTACTCTCACTCAATGCGGCATCAATCCAAACATTTAGACATAAAAAAGACGCTCGTAAAAGGGAATTTTGATTAAATAATTGAATGGGCACAGCAATTAAATCACACCAACTCGCTAAAAAAGCAATGAATCGCAGATAAGCTTAGATTACTTTTTGTCGGACGCTTAAGCAGTTAGAAACAGAAACAAACCGAGAGATGATAATAATATGGCGGTACTTACTATTATGGCGACGGGATAGATAAGGTTGCCGACTA
Source organism: uncultured Alteromonadaceae bacterium (assembly GCA_947503265.1). Lineage (GTDB taxonomy): Bacteria > Pseudomonadota > Gammaproteobacteria > Enterobacterales > Alteromonadaceae > Aliiglaciecola. The sequence continues at coordinate 85,156 of CANNDC010000003.1, read as the reverse complement.
GCACAGATTATAAGAAGAATAAACGTATAACTGATGTATTTAATAGGGTCTAATTTTGTTGGGTTCAAGGTCGTCGTATTAACTGTTGGTACAGGTCAACGGATGAAAAAGTCTGGATTTGATAGTGCTTAGCCCTCCAATCTTAAACATCTTTAATTTCTTGTATGTTCATTACTAGCCTTGGCTAACACAGTTGTTAAATACATAAATGTGTCAGCCAAGGTCCAATATTTACCAGTTATGGTTTGCCAAATTCTTGAACTTCCATGTTCTAACGTTATTCATTAACGCATCTAAGCGCATAACGTGTCACATTACTATTTTATCTTACTGACTTGTTCAATCACTGTTCTTGTAATGTTGACGGCATCATTCTTCACGTACATGACAGCGTCAACACTCAGAATCATGTCTAAATTCCGTCTAACTGCTATATCATTAATGGCGTTTTGAATTAAAGCTAAAATCCTACCTCGTTCTTCAGCTTGGCGATTTCGCATTTGTGTTTGTAATGGCTGTGCCATAGCCGCGTATTCTTGCCTTAGGCTTATTATTTCACTTGTCAATTTTTCTACTTCTACCGCACTCATGGTTGCAGTATCGCGTTTTTGCTTTTCCATATAGAACTGAAGATCTCTTTCAATGGCTTTGACAGCTTCCACTTTTTCTTCAAATTCCGCTGCAATTTTTTGTTGTATTAACGCTGATTGAGGAAGAGATTGAAAAATGCCTTGCACATCAACAATACCGATTTTTTCTTGTGCACTAGCTTGCGACGTCATTAATGCAATGCTTAATAAGAGACTAGCTACGAATAATTTAGTTAATTTTTTCATGGTGTATTCCTTTGATTTTAGTTGTTAGTTCAGGCGTATTTAAACTTTAAACTAGCTATCATTAACACAATTATCCAGCTTTAATTTACATGGTGTAGTGGCAAATAAAATCCGAACACAATTTTACTTTACAGCCTTACTCCCAATAGTGAGGCATTCGATGAGAAGACCAAGACGATCATTCAGACAGGAATTTAAACATGATGTCGGAGAGTGTTAGTCTTTATTGTGCCGTTATACTGAGCCGTAATGACTCGGCTTCGCCTGATTATGTTTTACGCTGCGCAATACAGGCGATTAATCCAGATAAGCGAGCTAATAAATCAGGCTTTGGGCATGAAAAATGTCGGACAAATTGACTCCTCTCATTCAATCTTTTTTCGGACCGCTTTAGATTAAATTTGGCCAGAGCAAGAAAAATGTACCGGCTGTTACAGCTGCATAAATCATTGCATCTAGAAGGTATCGAGCACAGTTACTCCAAGGTTGCCCCATCCAAATACTATAAGGAATTTGCGCCCAACCATAGGTCAGAAATGACGCAACAAAAACATGCCGAAATACAGCGATGGTGTCTGTGTTTAAACCAATAGAAATACTTGCTAAATAGCCAATTAAAAAAGATCCAAAGATGAAAAATAAAATTTGCTGTGTAAGAAGTTTGCCCATAGGTGGCATTCCAGTGGGTAAAATCGTGACCATAGCAACTGGACCATCGTTAAATTTCTTTTGTATCGATTCTTCACCCATCGCTTTCATATCTTTACAGTAAGGCAAGGTGTAAAGTGACGGCGAAGGAGATTTCTCTGAAAGCACTTTGGATACATCTTCTTCATTGGGTAAAGGCTTATAGTCTGCATTGTGATACTTCAAAAGCATATGGATCAGAGCACTAGCGATCCAACTCAACACTCCAGCAACTATGATTGCTAACCACAAATCTAATACAGAAACAGACATGAAAATCTCCAATTAATAATTACCACTAGGGGGTTACGGCGATGACCATGGTCAACAGGACATCTTGAGTATAGTCGTTGTTTGAAAAACAGACGAACAAATCAATGCGAGTTAATTAACCCCAAATGCCTTGAAAGCTTAGAGTGAGTCTAACCAGCTTTAAAACACCGTTAAGATATAAAATGCCCTTATATTACGTGTTTTTAGTAATTTTCAAATTTAACCAAATAGCCTCTATTAATTGTGTTTGACTTAACTATACTGTCAATTCGGTCAGTAGAAGGGAAATACGGATTTTAGCAATCGACCGAACTTGTATAAGCACTCAAAAATACTAATTGGTAAAGGAATAAAGATATGAAATTTAATAGAACACTACTCGCGCTCTCCGTCTGCGCGCTTGCAAGCTGTGGCGGATCTGGAGATGATAATTCCACGGTCAGTCCACCACCACCTCCCACTCCGTCTGTAGAAACTGGTTTTTTTATTGACTCCGCTGTTGAAGGGCTCTCCTACAATTCTACTTCTACTTCTGGAACGACAGGAGCGGATGGAAGCTTTGAATATGTCGCAGGTGAATCAGTTACTTTTAGTATCGGTGGGATTACGCTGGGGGAAGCACTTGGGAGCACTTACATTTCTCCTATTCACTTAGTGGCCAATGGAAGTTCTTCAAACGCTGCAGTAACTAATATCGTGCGATTGTTGCTTATGTTGGATCGCGATGGGGACAGTAGCAACGGCATTACCATCTCTACCGAAGTTCAAGGAATAGCTGGAAATTGGAATGACATAGACTTTTCGGATCAAGCTATCGACTCCATATTGGATTCGTTGGTGGCCGAAGTTGCAATGGCTGATAGCCGCGAAATTCAGTTGGCCTCTTCGCAAGACGCGCAATCTCATGTTGAACTTAGTTATGCCTGTTTGGCGTCTGGCATTTATCCTGGCACGTTCAGCGGTGATGATTCGGGAAGTTTCTTGTTGCTGGTTGAGCCGCAAAGGTTAGACGTAGTTGCTTTTGGCGATAGCGTACCAAGAACGGGAGTGACATTTGCAGCCGTTTATAGCAGCGTTGACGATGAGTATTACTATTCGGGTTTTGATACCGGGTTGGCGTACGATAGCGACCAAAGTGTCATAGCGGGCTCTTTAAATTCAGGAGCAAGATTCAGTGGCAGCCTAACTGGATTTAAAGACTTGAGTGGTGACTGGCAAGATATATTTGGTGATTCTGGGACTTTTGTTGGTGAACGTGTGGCGGGTGATCCAAGTGCAGTTCATCGAATTTCTGGCTTTTTTCTTACCGAAAATGCGGTGCCCAACAAAGGGAATTATGGGTTACTGGCATTAGATGTTTTTGCTGATAACACTTCCACTGGTGCCATCGTATTATTAGATGGTACGCAAATTGATTTGTCTGGAAATTACAATACTGAAACTAATTTTATTAGTGTAACAGGAGAAGATATGCTAGTGAATTTGGTTTTTGACCCGACTGGAGATCAAGTATTTGCAACAGGTGTGGCTGCGTTTGCCGGCTTATGGGAAGGTAGAGGATCTAATGGAGGAGTAGGTGGCTTTAGTTGCCAATTGACCAACCCGTAAATTAACATTAATTCAAATTTCGAGCCGCTTTTTAAGCGGCTTTTTAGCTAACCGCTGTTATCTTCAATCTTTAAAAAATCGCTTCATGCTAGCGTAAAATTCTGGATAGTTGGAAATATCATTGTGGCTTGCCCCTTTTATCACTGCCAATTCAGCGTTATCGTCACCAATTGCATCTATCAATTTTTCAGAATGACTGACAGGAATCAAAGTGTCCCTGTCACCCGCTAGCGCTAATACTGGGGCGGTGACTAGGTCTGCAACAAGCAAAGAATCAAATTTGTCTTTAAGTAAAATCGAAATGGGGAACATCGGATACTGTTTTTTCGCTAGAGCTAAAACGCTGTCATAAGGCGTAATGAGAACCACGTGGCTAACCGGTCTATTGGCAGCAAGATACATAGCTACGCCTGAACCCAAGCTTCTGCCAACCACTGCAAGGTTTTCATGGTTAGAAGTAAAGTGATCAAAAATGACTGTGGCATCAGAAAAAAGGGCGGCTTCAGTCGCAGAGCCTGAACTGCCGCCATAACCTCGATAATTGACCAAATAAATCGTTTTGTCAGGAAAGTGAAGGGAAAATTCTGGTCCATTTGCAAGCACCGCTTCGGCATTTCCGCCAAAATAAATGAAAGCATCCGCTTTGCCTGCATTGAGCACAATTATTTGTATTTTTTCACCTTGGTTTTGCACACCTACCTGGTCAAATCCATGTTCATATTCAGGCGTAGGGAAATAGATAAAGGTGCGTTGGAAAATATACAACAGTGCTGCAATCGATAAATAGATTCCTATTCCGATGTAAACATAATGCAGCACTCTACTTTTACTCACTTTAAGCATCTCCCTTATCATGATGCTTATTATTGCATGGATGTTTTATGGTTAGTATGAATTGCTATGGCGAGACTTTAACGGGGCGAGTAACAAGTAAAAAACCCAAGCAAACCAAGATATAAAGATAACGGCTAGAATCCACGCAAACTTTTCGCCTCCTGTAGTGCGATCAGATATGCCAATCGCAATGATAGGAATAATCCAAAAGAAGAAAAACACTAAACCACATAAGAAACTGAACATTTTTAACACTCCATTAAGACCAACATTTTAAAATTCAGTTGGAATAACACTATCTAGCAAAGCTTGTTCCGAAAATTAAAGTTCAATAAATACAAATAGATAGGCGTTTTAGTGTTTTTTGAATGCAGTTTTTTTCGCCAAAAAATCACGGTTTTCGCTAACTATTAAGTTAACTGTATATTTGATTCGCCGATGGCATTCTCGATGGCAGAAAGCATAATAACGTTGACTTGGGTTATCTATTTTTGAATTGAGTTATATATATTTAATTTAAGGCAGCTGTGAACCATAGTATTTTCGACTAGAACTAAGGTCATCTGTTAGAGTAAATCATCTAATCGATGCGAATGATTAATAGTAAAAAAGAAATCGCATTGGTCTCGTTCGAGTAGGAGATATGTGTGTCCAAAATAATACTAAGACTACTTCTTTCAGCTCTTATACTAGTTTCGCCGCTTGCTTTTTCAAGCGATGACATAGTTTCGCAAAAGAATGCTGGCTGGTTGGCAGATTATGCAGCGATGCGACAATTAGAAGAGCTGGCAAATACTGCTTTTGAAGCAGAGAACTGGCAACTTGCGGCTGAGTATTATGAACGAGCCAGTAATTTTGCTCAGGCAGTGCCTGGGCCTCTGGGTATGTGGATTGACTATCGCGTGATGCAATCTTATGCCAAATCAAAAGATCTTGACCGATTGAATACAATTGTGAAAAGCGCTGCAGTTAGGGGCTTTAGATTTCCCAACTATATTGAGAATAATCCGGATTTTATATTCGCGAAACAAAGTAAGTCTTTCCAATCTTCTTTAGCGCAAATCAAATTGTCTGCAAATGTGTATCGCAACAGTCGATTGCATCCACAAGACGCTAAGCTCATCTTTGATGATGTGCCACGTTTTTGGGCAGCATATGATCTTGCTGCTGACAAAAAGCGCGCAAGTCAAAAAGCGGCAGTTTTCAGACAACATTATCTTGGTAGTGGCAGTGCTGGCTTAATCGAATATCACTGGATAAAAACCAAATCAATGGAATATCTGGTAAAAAAGATTGAAGCTAGCCAAGCCTATTACGATGGTATTCGTTCAGAAACCCTTCGAGCAGCAGCTTATGAACCTCAGATACGTGAAGGCTTTAAGCGGCTTAAAAATCTGTATCCGGATGCATATTTTCCAGATGTTAGTTTTGTTGTCGGACGACTAAATTCTGGGGGGACAGCAGGACCGAGTGGCATGCTGATAGGACTTGATGTTTGGTCCTGGACTGAAGGTGTGCCAGTGGATGGAATATCCGTGGGTTTTCAGAAAATATTGAAGTCAAGTAGCCTTGCACGTTTACCTTACGTAGTAATTCACGAACATATTCATTCTTTACAAGCATATACAGATGAAACATCCTTGTTATTGAGCGCGCTTCAAGAGGGAACGGCAGACTTTTTAGCGTTGAAATCCTTGCCCGAGGCTAGCTTGCCACCCTATTTTGTTTGGGGCGCTAAAAATGAAGCGATGATTTGGGACAAATTTAAACAACAAATGCATGGCAAGGATAATAGCCAGTGGATTGCCAACAACGGCTCAGATGTGGGTGAAAACTGGCATGCAGATTTAGGCTACTTTGTTGGCGCACAAATAGCTGAAGCGTATTACCTGCAAGCGGATGACAAACAACAAGCCATCAAAGACTTGTTGTTAATCAACGATGCAAAAGCAATTTTAAATAAAAGCGGGTATGCCGAGCAATTTGAATAGTTCTTTATGTGTCAGACTACACCTGTGAATTTCTCTTTCGCAACCAGAACACCTGTGCGATATATCCGATAACAAACAATACCAAGAAAAGAAGGTAGAACTTCTTCAATAAGGGATCATGGAAAGATTTTAGATACGGATCATCCACTGGCAAGCGCAGAAGACCATCTGTAATGGCTGGGATCATATGAAATAGCAATGTTCCTGAGAAGCAAAACGCTTGAAAGTAATCTGATATTTTCGACAAAAACGATATCTTAGTTACAAGATATCCTGCAAAAAGGGCCAACAAGGTTAATACTGCAAGAATATGCGCTGGACCAAAACCACCTTGGTTATAAATCATTAACGCGGTTGCGGCTGCGATAAATGTGCATAACAAGTATACAACGCCCGATTTATGCCCAAGTGTTATTATTTTGTATCTTGCTAAGGTGTAGAAACCGGCTAGAAGCGCGATAATGGCGATGATGGTATGAAACCAGCCTAAAATGGTAATTTCTGGCATTTTGTCTTCCTACTTTCTTATTATTGATTGCTTATAGTGACAAGGATTTTCACGTTAGTCACCTTCATCTAATGAATGTATGTCTATAGATTTGCAATGCCATTGGCCATTTGAGCGTGCAATCGCTTACAGTCCCTTATTTTTTTGTACATCTACCCATTGTACCCACCGTATTCAATGAAGATCTGGTAGGAGCAATTTGTTTGAAACTTCGGAGTTATTTCACAATGATTTCACAGCCACAATTTTATGCTGGCTTTTTCTTTGATTAGGTTTAAGTATCAACATGAAATATCGCTATGTATTGTATCTGGTAGCTGGAATATCTTGCTGTTCAATAGCAGCAACTGCAAGTCTAGAAATTGTTGCGCCCTATGAAAACGACATCAAGACTCTGGTTGGTGGTGCGCTTGATAGATTTGAGCAGACCTCGCTTGCGGATTGGTCTTATAGATTGACTCGTTACGAGAATGAAGAAGGTGAAATAACCAGTAGCATTGAGCAATTTACCCCAAATAATAATTTTGCTGCTCAATGGTCACTTATACAAATCAATGGACAAGTTCCTTCAGAGAAACAGGTAACGAAATTTTTAGAAAGTAAGAAAAAAGCAGCCAGTAAAGACGAAAACAAAGGAATTCATCTGGTTTTGAAGGATCTCATACAACAAGACACGCTTTTTTTAGTAGATGAAAGTAAAGATGAGTTAGTAATACAGTTTGATGTATATCTTGAAAAATTAGGTAAGAAAGCTAGTCAGAAACTACAAGGCGTTTTAACCTACGACAAGAAACTCCAGTTTATTCGGCAAATCGAAATAACCAATCTGGAGCCTTTTTCACCTGTTTTTAGCGCCTCGATTACGGACTTCAACTTGCAGATCAGCTTTAAGAATAAAGGCGACGCAATTCTGCCATTTCAACAAAAGTTATCCATGCAAGGAACATTCGCTATTTTCGTTGAGATAGATGAGGAATCAAAGGATACTTTCTCGCAATTCAAATTTTCGCCTACGAACACAGAGTAGGTGAAGTATAACCACCTTCTGTCGCCACCGCGTTCCGTGAACATCGCTTACCATCATCACCACCTCCCGTCTTCACCACCTCCCGTCTTCACCGCCTCCCGTCTTCACCGCATAGGCGGTGAACTCCCAACCCCTCCTCTTGAGTGCAATAAAACAGTCCTTTTCCTTCTTGCCAAATAGACATACGCTGATGGGGCAATCGAAAAGGAATTCAACAATGAAACAACCGTGTATTTATATTATTACAAACCGTCACAACACAACTCTTTACATTGGTGTAACGAGTAATTTAGTCAAGCGCATTTACCAGCACAAACACAAGCTAATTAAAGGTTTTAGTTCAAAATTCAATTTAGACAAGCTAGTTTATTTTGAGAAATTTGAAGATATGGAGAATGCAATAGTGCGCGAGAAAAGACTCAAAAAATGGAACCGGGCTTGGAAAAATAGACTTATCAATGAGTTGAATCCTTGCTGGCAAGATTTGTATGTTGAAATAAATAAGTAGTGTTTGTTTAAGTTTGACAGGGGTATTGGAAGGTTACCGCCTTCGCGGTAATGACGTGTGGGTGTTTTAAACAATTACTTCGCGGTAATGACGTGTAGGATGTTTTAGACAATGCTCTCTATTAACGTGTGTAAGTGTGTCCGAATAACCGAATAACCGAATAACCAAATACCCGCATGCCCTTGTGTCTTTTGTCAGTGTGTCCGCACTAGACCCCATCTCAGTCGAACAAAGTCGCTCAATGATTAGAGCGACGGTGTCATTTGGTAATGATACAACCACAGCCAGTTCAAGATTGAATCAATACAGACACGCTTGTGCCTTGACCACTTACTACGTCCAATTGCCAATGTTGGTGTTCACAAAGACGTTTGACGATCGATAGTCCGAAGCCAAAACCAGTGCTTTGCTTTCCCTTTATCGCGGGTTCAGTTATGTGTTCTGAAATAGATTCGTCTATGCCCGGACCGGTGTCCGTTACTATTAGTCTATTGTTCAAAAATTCAATGTTCACTTTTCCTGACTCGGTATATTGAAAGGCGTTGCCCAGCAAATTATTTAGCAGGATTTTTAACATGCCTTCTTGGGCTTTAACATTTGCATGGCAATTATCATCTACTTCGACGGCGATGTCTTTGCCCTCCAATAAATGGCTGTTTTCCAAAATCGCTCGTTCAACAATTGGCATTAACTGTATTTCTTTCAATTCAGCATTGGCGTGTTCTTCACGCGCTAGCGCCAAAAGAGTTGTGACAGTTTGCTGCATTTGCTGAGCGGCTTCTTCGATTCTATTCACTAACTCTCCATCGGTTTCACTTAGCGAACCAGAGGCGCGTTGCACTTCAATACCGTTTTTAATCACAGCTAATGGGGTTCGTAGTTCATGACTTACATCGCGCGTGAAGGCTTTCTCTCGATTTAATGCTTGGCTGATTCTCAGCATGGAATCTTCTAGGGTGCGTGCAAGAATACCAATTTCATTATTGGGATAGTGCTGAGCGAATTGTTTTGGAATGTTTTCTGGTGCTACACCGTCTACCAAATCAGCGAGTTCCTTTAGCGGCCTCACGGTTTTTCTGCCAATTAAGTAGGCGATCAAACACGCTATTAGCGTCAACACCAAGGCGCTGATCGACAAAAAGTAAATCACCCCCTGTCGAATAGGGCGCACAAACAAATCATTACTGACTTCTGCGACTAAGTAGACATCGTTGGCTTGCGCCATGGTGTGCAAGTGATAGTGACGGTTATCACTGCCGTAAAACTCTTTTCTCAGGGGTTCATCAATAGCGAGTTGTCTAATGTCCTCCGGTAAACTTTGTTTAGAGAAATACAGCTGCATATTTGGCTTTTGTGGAGTAGGCCACTTGCCTGTTGACTGATATCCATTTACAAGGGTTTCTGCTTCTTGGGAGATACTTTTTTCGATAAAACTATCTTCTAGTGTGTACATGAGCACAAATGAGAATAACCCTTGAACCCCGCATATGATGATGGTGAAAAGGCAGAACTGTAAAATGATTCTGCGACTTAAACTATGGAATTTGGGAGTTGTTCTATTCATTTAGTCTTCTTTCGATATCGCTAAGGTGAAACCGACACCGTGAATGGTTTTAATCAATGCTGTTTCAAATGGTTTGTCTAAAACATTCCGCAGTTGATAAATGTGTGACCGCAACGCATCAGACTCGGTCGGCGCATCCCGCCAAAGCTTGTGACTTAGCTCAGAACGGCTCACTACTTGTGGGTATGCTTCCATTAAAATTTTTAAAATCTTGAAACCCATAGTATGTAAATTGAGTAACTTGTCACCACGAAAAGCCTGCTGACGTTTTCTGTCCAGTTTAATCGGCCCCAACGAAATCACATTATCCAATTGTAAACTCTGTCGACGAGAAAGAGCCAGACAACGCACTTCTAGTTCTTGAAGGTTGAAGGGCTTTGTAAGGTAGTCATCTGCACCAGATGTGAAGCCAGATATCTTATCATCGATGCTGTCTCTAGCTGTCAGCATTAAAATCGGAATATGTCGATCGGCGCTGGCTCTGATTTGTTGGCAAACTTGCAGACCATCCATGATTGGCAAGTTTAAATCCAAAATAATTAAGTCATAAAACTGTTCTAGCGCTAAATCCAATCCATGTTTACCTTGGGTAGCAAAGTCGAGTACATGACCTTTTTGTTCCATATACTCGGCGATATTTTTGGCAATACTTATCTGATCTTCTACCAAGAGTAAATGTAGAGATTGAGAGAACTCTGCCATATAGGTTTCCTTCATTTATCACTTTGCACTATCTATTACAGTAATAGGCATCACATGCTCAAACATTATAGGGACAGGGATTCAAGCATGTCTATTGCCGGTTGGAAATCGGGTTTGGCCGCTATTAATTGGGTTAGCGTCTCTGCGGCTTGTTTTTTATGCCCAAGTTTCTGCTGAGTTTTGGCGATTTCCATATCTAGTCTAGGGTTGTTAATCGCTTCTTTAGCTAGTGTCATTAAGGTAAGTGCATGTGTTAGTTGTTGTTCCGTTTCTGCAACTTTCAAATAATAAAAACCATACATACCTGCTAATGGAAGTTGATACTTATCTGGGTTTGCACTAAGCGATTTTGCTGCCGACGGATCATCTTGCAATACTTTTGCAACCAGTGCCAATGTTCGATCATCTTCATAGGCTGGCATAGGCTTAGGTGTTATTCCTAAAGATCGTACTAGTTCATTGGCCACTGCGACTGTGGAAGACGGGTTTTGGCCGGTAATCAGCTTTCCGTCAATTGCGACATGATTCAGCATAATATCACTAGATTGAAATTGACCGCCACGCTCTACCAGTTTGTCTTCGAGCATAAATTCGAAATGGTTAATCCATTTTTTACCAAACAATTGTTCTTCTAGATTGGTAAATCCATTTACTGCTTTATTAGCAACCAAATAACTGCCATCTTGCAGCTTTACGTCGACCAATGCCGCTGGACCGTGGCAGACTGCTGCAATAGTACCTTGTTGTTGATATACGTCTGCGATCAATTGTTGTAAAGAGTAATCTTTGGGCAAATCAAACATTGCGCCTTTGCCACCTACAACAAAGATGCCTTGATAATCCGCCGAATTAATTTTGGATATCGCCAAGGTGTTTTCTAGTTTTGACATAGCGGTAGCATCATCTAAAACTAATGCATTATATTCAGTTTCAGGATTGTATTTGTCAGCTAGAATAGGGCCCCCTTGAGGACTAGCAATATCGACTTCAACATGATTGTTTTTGAACACCAAGTAGGCTTTTGCAAATTCATCGAACTCATAACCTGGCCTTTCTTCACCTTGTTGCTGACCATAGCCACTTAGCACCATCAAGACTTTCTTGTCTTGTTCGTTATTCGCTTGGGCTAACGTTGACAATAGCAATGCGGAAAGAATGACTAGCTTTGTTAGTAATAGGGTTAGTTGTTTCATTATATTTCTCCTTTAAGTTGCCAATAGCATGGCAACTTGGTTGTGAAACGAATGTGAAAATTCAGACTTGAGATGAGAAATAAGCTTAGTTTTCTGCTAAAAGCTGTCGTACCGAGCTTTTTAGGCTGGCTTTGCTGGCGCCTATCCCTACACCGGCAACAAACAGCAAAATTACCAGTAGCGTCGATAACAGCCACAAAATGTCTGGATTGTATGGCAATGAGAATTGCGATTGATACATCATTAAACCCGTGATGTAGGTGCCAAAAATAGCACCAAACGCGGCTATTCCTCCAGTGACCAACCACTCTATTGCGTTGAGTTTGAGACAGGTAGATTTGGTGAGGCCAAAACTTAAAATGATGCTATTTTTCTTCTTTTCATTGCTTTCAAGTGCACTGATAGATGCCAGAATAACAATGGTAGCCAACACAATGATCAATCCCGAAAAAATACTGATTACTTGAGTGACCATTGCGAGGGTTTTATCAAACCTTTCGGTTAATTCTTTCAGAGAAATCATTCGCAGCGTAGGGTGTGCTTGCCACAATTGACTGAGCTGTGGCCAATGTTCCTGTTTCAGCTCCAAACTAGCCATGTGATAGTGAGGAGCGTTTATATGTTTTGTCGCAGTGGCTGGCATTTGCACCCAAAAAGTAATCGAGCCTGCTCCGCTTTTGTATTGATGGCTGGCAACAATGGAAAAATCAATAACATGTTGGTGAATTTGGAATCGCATCTTGTCACCAATGTCTAACCCCAAATCCGTCATCACTTCTTGTTCTACAGAAATTTGTTGCCAGTTGTCGGGATCTGAATCCCACCATTGACCATCTACTACCTCATTATTACTAGGAATGGCTTGAGTCCAGTGCAATCGAATAGCGCGCTTGAAGGTAGCTAAACTTTCGCTGGGGGAATCGTTATATTTGTCCAAAGATTGGTCGTTAACCGCGGTTAATTTGGCAAATAAATAGGGTTTGGATTGCCGAATGTCTATGTCTTGTGTGCTGGCCCAATGCGAGACATGTCGCATTTGATCTTCCGATGCTTGCGATATCATCAGGTTGCCATCGTGCTGGCGTTGATAGTCAGCCATGGTGGAGCCGAGATCTCGCAGCAACATAATGGTAAACAGCAGCAAGAACGCACAGAGCCCAACACCAAGAATTTGCGTGCTTTTGGTTATTAGTCGTTGTTTCATCATGTATAAAGCGAAGGGAGCGATACCTGAAAAACCTTGAGACCCTCTTTCTGCAAGTGTCAATGATATCCAGCTGACAGCGAGGATTAATACAACGCTTGCGGTGATAGCAGTCAAAATCATACCGGTTAATAAGGCATTATCTGAATAACTAAACGCAACGATGAACAACACCAGAATCGCACACAATTTAGAAAGCCATTGATTCTTGGATGGTTTTATATTGCTAATCAAATAGGCCAGTGAGGCGTTTCGTAAAGATAACCAGATGGGCAATCTAAAGATCACAAAAAAGAGACTGGTTGCACCGACAGATTTGAGCGCAACCCATATTTGCCAGTCCCAGCTTAACGCCATAAACGTTGTTGCTAACCAGCTAATTACTAACCAATGAAAAGCAGCCGACACAATTAAAACTATGGGCGTTATAAAGAGCAAACTGATACTCCACTTGACTATAGAAATGATTAACGTGCTCTTATTAGAAGCACCTAAACTTAAGCAAACAGCAGAGAAGAATTGCTCTTTTTTCATTTGAACTTGAGTAAGTTGTTCAATTGCAATGGCGGCCATGAAAAAAAGCACAATGGATACCAAGCCAATTAGGTTCTCAGTGCGTTTCCAAAAAGATGCCAATGGATGGGCACCTTGCTTATGGTGAAATTGAGCAGCGGGAAGAGCTTGTTTTTGCCATTGGATGAGTTGATTAGTCTGCTGTTTGTCTGCTTCAACAAGATATCGATACCGAATGAGATCAATGGCAAATCCGAATTGGGAAAAATCATCTTGATGGAGTAAAGCGCGCATTTCCACACTGTGTCCTTCCATTAATCGGTCAGGCTCGTGTAGTAAAACATTTGTGACCCGCAAAGGCCGATTCGCGACCAAAAGAGTTTCCCCGATCTTTATAGATAAACTGCTCAATGCTCGAGAATCCAGCCAAATTTCTCCTTGCTCGGGGCCTGATGCTACTTCTTTTTCTACACCATTAAGCGAATCGGAAATTCGCAAATTACCTTGCAGAGGATAGTCGGCGTTGACGGCTTTAAGTTTAATTTGTTGCCACTGTTCTTTGTGGGTTAGTGTGGTGGATACTTGTTGAGTGACTATCCATTTACTCGATAATTGTTTCAGCTTGTTAAGTTGAGTGTCATTCAGGCGTTGAGATTGACTAATGACGACATCTGCTCCGAGCAAGTTATCCAAATTGTATTTTAAGAATTGTTGAATGTTATTGCTACTCAGACTTAAAGTGACGATAAACGTCATTAACGTCGCTTGTATCCAGTACATGTATCTCTGGTGCTTGTAGTTTTTTTCTTGTTGATAAAACAGCCAAGCTAAACTTAAGATGTTACGACTTTTGTTTAACATGCTGCCACCTCCATATTTTTTGCTTGCTGGTGCTTGAATTCGCCATCTGCCATAGAAAAAACATGTTGAGCACGGCTAGCTAATTCGTGACTGTGTGTGACCAAAACTAATCCCGCGTGATTCTCTTCACAGCAAGAAAATAAAAGATCACTCACATCCTGAGCACTTTTTCGGTCTAGATTGCCGGTGGGCTCGTCGGCGAAAATAAACTTAGGGTCAAATACTAAGGCACGTGCAATGGCAACTCGTTGTTGCTCGCCACCACTTAATTCTTGTGGTTTGTGATTTAACCTATGCTCTAAGCCGACTTTTTTCAGACAACGTTCTGCTCGAGTAAGGGCGTTTTTAATTCCTCTTAATTTCAGCGGTAAAGCGACGTTGTGAAGGGCAGTAAGCTCTGGTAATAAATGAAATTGTTGAAAGATAAAACCTAATTCTTCCCTTAATTCGGTCAGTGGTAATGTTTTGTTGTTATGTCGTAAATAACCTTGTCCTCTGGTGGGCGTTTCCATTCCAGATAAAAGCATTAGAAGACTTGACTTACCGGTCCCCGAAGGACCAGTTATAGCATAGGATTGTCCTTGTTCAATGGCCAGATTCACATCGCTAAAAAGGTGTATTTCTTGGTCTTTCATCCAAAAGGATTGGCCAACGTTGAGTAGTTCAATTCGATTCGATAACTTTGACATAGCCGTTACTCGTATTTATTTAAGATGCGTGAAAGATTAACGAGGCGGTTGTGAAACCAATGTGAAAATGCGTTAGCAAGGTTTGATATGTTTTAATGAAATGCCGTTGATGTGTAATTGCGAGATAACCGTTGAACGATTAACAAAAGAAACCACTAACTATAAGGGAGTCGGTAATTATTGGCTGATGGTGCTTCACGCCGATATATTCACCTATTAAGTATCGGGTTTTAAAAGCTAGAGCTTGTCGATTATTCGGTTTGCAACCAAGGCAGCAGCTCTAAAGACGTTTGAAGTAAAGAGGTATTTTGGATGTCTTGATACCCGTACACTCGTATCGCGAAAATCACCATCATCAACTGGCGCGCATAACAGTTAGCTTTTTCGTTGTCGAATTTTCGCGATAGGAAGTTACGATAATTATTCTCCGTCTTCTGTAAGCTCGCCAGCGTATATTGGTAGACCTGGCTGTTAGACGCAGAAAGCTCAAGTTGGCTTTTAATCAGAAAGCAGCCGCAGTACTCTGGCTGATTAGCCAACTGCACAAGGTTTGAGAGAATTTTCCTGATGCCCTCGCACACATCGAGGCTCGTGTTAAGCACCTCATTCATCTCATAGATGGAGTTGTCAGTATATCTGGTTAATGCGAGCTGGAATAACGCTTCCTTGCTACCGAATTCATGATAAATGCTTCCAGGCTTAAGCCCGGTTACCTCTACAATTTGTTGTATACTCGTCGCGGTAAACCCCTGTTGCCAGAAAAGTGCGATGACTGAATCGATCACCTGATCTTTATCGAATTTTTTCTTTGCCATGTTAACTCCACCAAATTGCCTCTACCACTTCTGTTTTATCAGTTAGGTCTGTCACCTTAATCTATCGATTTGATACAATTCTGAAAATTTATTACTGATTTTTACTTGAATTATATTCATGCCAAAACCAAACTGTTGAGGTTCACATCATTTCCTCGTCAATAGACTAGCGCGTTCGGACCAATCACCAAATACATTCACGCAAGGGTATCAGACTGCATTACTGTTGTAACAGTGCCAAATTTTGAATGATCACTCAATAATTTATTGACGCAAATTGTTATTGTTGTTATTTTATTTTGAGTAATCACTCAAAATTAGATGTTAGTCAAATTTAGTTGTTGGTCAAAATAATCTGTGAGGTTGTCATTTGGGTTAGTGGGTTATCAAACCAAGCGTTTACTTCATTCTTAGTTTTCCGTAAGTGCTGATATCTGTTTCGGCGCCTTGTCAGGCATCGAAGGCATATAGAAAACCAATTTGACATGCAAAAACAAGCTAAATAGAAATGAAAGGAAAAGATAAATGCGCGTAAGTTTGAACAAATTACTGTTTTTAATACTGCTAATTACATTGCTTGTCGCTGCCAATATCAATGCAGTCTCAGCACAACAGCAAAACATCGAAATAGTTGCTTCATTCGATGCAGAAACACCGCCAGGAAATATTGCCATTGGAACCGACGGTAGAATTTTTATGAGCGTGCATGAATTCTATGGTAAACCTGTTCGGGTGGTAGAAGTCATGCCAGACGGGCGTACCAAGCCTTATCCAAATAAGCAATGGGCTTATTCTACGCAAGGCACAAAAAATGTCGGTCTATATGGAGTGTTAGGGCTGAATGTAGACCAAAATGGTATCCTGTGGATGCTGGATGTATCAGGTGAAAACCATTCAGGGCGTTTAGTTGGATGGAACACCAAAAGCGAATCTTTACACCGTGTTTTCTATTTAGCAAAGCCAGTTATTTCCGACAACAGCTTCCTCAATGATCTTGCTATCGACCTTAAGCATAATACAGCATTTATCACTGATACAGGCACAGGGTCTATCGTAATTGTTGATTTGACAACAGGGATCGTTCGTAGCGTTTTAGCTTCTGCCAAGCAAACTAAAGCTGAAGACATCGACATGATTATTGACGGAGAAGTGGTTCACTTGGGGGGCGCGCCCGTTCGTCTTGGAATCAATCCAATCACCATCGACAGTAAAAATCAGTATTTGTATTTCGGTTCAATGAATGGAACAAGCGTCTATCGTATTAAAACAACAGATTTACTGAACAAGAATTTGTCTGAGCAAGCTCTAGTAAGTCGAATTGAGCGTTATGGAGACAAACCCATTTCTGATGGCATAACCATTGATGACGCTGGAAACGTTTACGTCACATCTATAACAGATGACTCTATTGGCGTAACAGACAAGGATGGTAATTACCGAACTTTGGTAACACGTGATGACTTATCTTGGCCTGATGGATTAGCAGTGGGGCCGAACAATTATATTTATGCGACGATAAATGAATTGCATCGTTCTCCGCCATTAAACAACACTACTGTGCAACCTAAAGGTGAATTCAAAATAGTCCGTTTAAAAGCCTTATCTAAAGCAACAACAGGTCGGTAGAAAATTTATATGATAAATGCAATCCATGCAATGTTCAGAGTGGTTGATGAAGAAAAAAGTAAGCATTTCTACACACAGGCACTGGGTTTCACACTGTTTAAAGAACTAGATTTTAGAGACTTTAAGCTAATTTACCTGAAAGATTCTAATTCTAATTTCGAAATCGAACTGACTGTCAACAAAGGTACAGAACAAGCCTATACCCATGGTTCTGGGTACGGCCATCTGGCTTTTGCAGTTGATGATCTGGAAGCCCTTCATGAAAAAATGCTAGCACTAAATTACCAGCCAATGCCAATAAAGGAATTCGCTCCAGAGGGTAAATTTGTTGCCAAGTTCTTTTTTGTCAAAGATCCAGATGGATATAGCATAGAGGTTATCGAACGTTCTGAGCGATACACATAGCGCGGCTGAAATGCATTGTCATTCAGATACCCCCAGGCTTCCACAGGAGCTCAATTGAACAAGCCCATCTGGACAAGTTCTACTGAACAAGCTAATTGCGCCAAATTGGTCTATCAACTAGTATCAGAAAAAACCCTTATAGCAGCGCAAAATTATTATTTGATACGATAGGACCAGCCATATTCTGGGATTCGCTTTGTAGTTGTGTTTTGTCTTGTTCTGCGAAATAGTGCAATAAACAACTGCTGAAATTGGATTTTACTTTGGCGATATGGTTGCCATCATCTGCTTTCACTAAAATCATATCACCTGCCGAGAATTCGCCATTCACTTCCAATACCTCTTCGCATGTGAGTTCTTCTATCTGGTTGTTGACACAAGTCGTATCATTTTTTTCAACAATGATTTCTCCTTGCGCCGAAGCGGTATGCGTTAACCAATGTTGATGCTCTTGCATCGGTTGTTTGTGGGCATGGAACAAGGTACCGGGATTACCACCAGCCAATAGTTGTATAAAGGTCTGTTCTGAAAACCCATCAACAATAAACGTGTTGATACCATGAGAAACGGCTTTTTCGGCGGCCTCAATCTTGGTTTTCATTCCACCAGTGCCTACCGAACTGGTTGCGCCACCAGCAATGCTATAGATGTAGTCAGATATCTCAGATACTTCAGGAATAAGGCAAGCATCTGGGTGAAGATTGGGATTTTTATCGTACAGGCCTTTTATATCCGAACATATAATCAGCGTGTCGGCGTCGGCAGCTGTGGCGATCATTGCTGCCAAATTATCATTGTCTCCGACTTTTAGGTTGTCGGTAGTGACGGTATCGTTTTCATTGATGACAGGCAAAATATCATTGTCCAACAAGCTGTAAATGGTTTGTTTGACACTTTTATAGCGCTCGCGAGCACGCAAATCTCCGTGCGTCAGTAAAATTTGTGCGGTTGGAAAATCAAACAACCTATCCCAAGTCGCCATCATTTCGCTTTGTCCGGCAGCTGCCATGGCTTTTTTAATAGCAATGCTGGGATTTTCGATTTGTTTAAAGAGTTTGCGACCGGCTGCTACTGACCCGGAAGAGACCAAAATTACTTGCACTCCTTGCATGCGACATTTAACGATAAATTGCGCAATACTCAATAGATAGTGGCTACTGCATCCATTACCGTTAGGTGCAATCAGGTTGCTGCCAACTTTCAACACAATTCGGTTCCATCTAGTCAAACTCATTATTTCTCCATTAACTATCTCGTCGTAACGAGGTTTTTATGATTCACCACTAAATATAATTAGTGTTCTAACTATATTATCTATTGTTAAAGACCCCAACTCAAGTGTGTAAAGTGATGTATTAGTGCATATTTATCGGATAACTTATGCAGATACACTAAGATTACGCTAATTTTAGCTTTGAATATTTTTTTTATTAATTAGAATTGGAAGTATTTTTAGTCTGCTTGTGATTATCTTATGGAAAAATATGAAGCGCTTTTGGTCTCTATGCGTCAAGTGATTCGTGCAATCGACCTCTATTCAAAAAAACTTAGTCGTGAAACAGGGTTAACCAGCCCGCAACTATTAATATTGCAAACTATTGCAAGTCAAGATGGCCTAATGGTGAAAGAGATCGCTAATGCTATTAACCTGAGTTCGGCAACAGTGACCAATATCTTGGACAGACTACAAACGCGGGGGTTAGTAGAGCGCGAACGATCAAAACAAGACAAACGCAAAGTTGGACTCCACTTGACCGCACAAGGTGTGGCAATAATCCAAAACGCTCCAAAGCCGCTACAGTCACATTTTATCAATAGATTCGATAAGCTCGAAGAATGGGAACAAACACTACTGCTATCGAGCATGCAACGAATTGCATTCATGATGAACGCCGACGAGCTTGATGCAGCCCCCGTACTAGAGGTTGGCGCAATACAGGAGCCCACGACAGAATAGGTATCATCACGACTTTGGTTTGATTACAAATAGGCTAGTTCGTGTATCTGAATATCATGCGCTTTGTAAATCAGCGAAAATAGTTACCACCAGCTAGTCGCAGGCTATGAGGTCTTTAAATTGTCTTAACTCTATAAATCCCCACGAAACCCACATGTTTAACTCAATAATTATCAACGCACACTAGCTACACTGACCTCATGTTTAGAAGAAGGCTTCTAACAAAAACTCCAGAGTATCATTAAAACTTGAGGTAAAAAGACATGTTAAAATCAATATCTAGTAATCAAAGCACAACAATTAAAGATCTGAAATTTAGAACAAAATTTATTGCCAATTCTCTCAACATCAGAAAGACTAAATCTGAGGTCGTTAAACGACATACACAGCTCAAAGCGCTATACAAAGCTGATCCGAAAAAGGCAATGATTGTTGATAGTGCAACCGTTATAGGAAAAAACTTCCATGACCCGTTTCGTTCCGAGGTAGAAATCAATGACGCTATTAGAATACCGCTTAGGACTGGTTTACATTCAGCGGTAGGCGGTGACAACGACTTTCCTAATCCTGGTGATATCTTGTGCGCGGCGATCGCTAGTTGTATGGAAGGCACTTTAAAAATGATTGCAAACAGACTGGAAATTGAACTAAATCATACGAAAATCAACGTAAAAGCGCATGTTGATACAAGAGGCACCCTTATGTTTGACAAGTCAGTGCCTGTCGGGTTTCAATATTTTGACCTGAAAGTTGAAGTAGGAGCCAGCAACGTAAGTAGTAAAACATTGCAGACGTTGTTTGCTGCGGCGAAACGCAGTTGTGTTGTTTATCAAACGGTTAAAGGTGGCACTTGCATTAAGTCAGACCTAAAAATAGTCAATGTTGGTCATTGAGTGAGTATACTTGTTTTACGGGATCAGCGTTGACAGTTAGCGCCAATGATAGGAAAAGTCATGGAATATCAATTTGCTAATGTACATATCAATGTGGACAACTTTGAACTGGAAGTTGACGATAAAACTGTTGAGATAGAGCCGTTAATATTTGATGTACTGGTGTATTTGATGAAGCATCAAGGTATGACTGTGAGCAAAGATGCTTTAATTGAGACAGTCTGGAAAGGTCGCATTGTCTCCGACACAACTATTTCAACAGCCATCAAAATGGCACGAAAGTGTATTAATGATAATGGTAAGGAACAACGGTTCATCAAAACGGTTCATGGCAGAGGCTTCCGATTTTTACCTGAAATTGACGTGCTTGAAACAAATGTGGTCGAAACTAAACCGCTAGACGTTTCAGTCTCAAATGAAGAGGATGACATTCCCAGTAGCCTGTCACTGCTAGTGTTACCATTTCAATACTCAGACAATACGGAGGAAAGTGAGTACATTGCGTCTTCTGTACCTGATGAGATAGAAAATTTGTTGAGCAGGGTGCCATTGCTTAGTATTAGCTCTGAATCGCTACGATACGCCCAACAAACGCGACCGACCGGACGTCAAATTTACGAAGAGTTGGGCATCACGTACTTGCTAGATGGCCGCGTTAGAGTAGTGGGTAAAGCACTCATAGTAACAGTACAGTTAACGGATAATAAATCAGGATTTAAGATTTGGTCATCAGATTTCAATTATTCATTGCAAGATAATGAAGATATTTATGCTTTGAATAAAAGAGTGGTGTTGGAAGCCGTTGCGCATATTGAGCCACAACTGAATCGGTCAATATTCGACAAAATTACCACGTCTCGTACTCCCCGAAATTCGCGTGTGCTTTTTTTACAAGCCAACAGCCTGTTAGCCGTTAAAGGTTGGCGTGCCTCAACTTTTAATGAGGCAGTAGAATTACTAGAAGAAAGTTGCCAATTAGATCCTGATTTCGCGTTGGCACACGCGTTACGCGCTCTGTTACTATCATTTGGTGTGCGTATGGGTGTTTTGAGCAACCGAGAAACAGCGGTTAAGAAAGCGATGAGTGCGGCTGCAAAAGCGCTAGAATTAGACAGCATGAATTCAACCATTTTAGGATACGTAGGTTGTGCCTATTGCGACATGAGAATGACCGAGCGCGGCATCCCGCTACTTAAAAATGCCATTCGCGCCAATTCAGCTAATGGCCAGGCATGGGTTGCGCTTGGTGCGGCAGAACTGTTAACGGAAAATGCTGCAGAAGCTGTTAAAAATCTGATCCACGGGATCGAGATCAGCCCATTTGATAACAGGCTAGCTGTATGGCGATCAATCTTGTGTATGGGCTTGGTGTTACAAAAGCGTATCCCAGAAGCACTTGAGCATGCCCATTTAGCTTGTCAGGAAGATGCTAATCTTTATATGCCGCGGGTTGCGCTTGCGGCAATTAATCTTATATTGCAACAAAAAGAATCCGCACAAGCGGCGATTTCAGAAGCTTTCGCGGTTAAACCTGACTTATCTAAAAGCGAAGTCTACGCTTTAGTCGGCAAAGAATTGGGCCAGCACCTCATCGACTAGGTATACAACTCAATCTTAAAAAACACAGAAACCTCATACAATCTCCACATTCCCCTCAAGTTTCGTTAGCTAATCATACGTACACTTTCTCTGTGTTCAGCAACACTGTCTAGTGCTGATAAACAACGATTTACGAAACATGAAACAGAGGAAAATTATGATGAATATTGCAAGATCAAACCTAACTACAATGACACCTAACTTCGATGCGATAAAGCAAAAACAGCAAGCCGCATGGGGCTCTGGCGACTATGCGAAAGTGGGAGTTACCATACAAATTACTGGTGAAGAGCTATGTGAATCCATGGATCTGCGCTCCGGTCAATCGGTATTAGATGTAGCTGCTGGCAATGGCAACGCAACGTTGGCAGCGGCACGTCGTTTTTGTCACGTTGTCTCAACAGATTACGTAGACCACCTGCTAAACCAGTCCCGTGCAAGAGCTAATGTCGAAGGCTTGACTATCGACTATCAGCAAGCTGATGCAGAAAATTTGCCCTTTCCAAAGGAACATTTTGACAACGTGATCTCTACCTTTGGTGTGATGTTCACACCGAACCAGGCAAAGAGTGCGCAAGAGCTAGTTAGGGTCTGTAAAACGGGAGGAAAAATCGGACTTGCCAATTGGACTCCATCGAGTTTTATCGGACAGCTTTTCAAAACCATTGGCAAATTTGTACCCCCACCTAGTGGTGTTCCATCGCCCGCTCTTTGGGGAACAGATGCGTTTTTAAGCGAACACTTTGAAGCAAACGTCACCGAGATAAACCAAAAAACAAAATGCTTTCGTTTCCGCTATCAGTCACCTCAGCATTTTGTTGATTTGTTTCGCGAATACTATGGACCGGTACACAAAGCTTTCTTAGCACTAGGTTCAGAAGAAGCTGCCGCTTTAGAGAAGGATATATTAACGCTGATTGGCAAGTTTAACATCGCTAAAGATGGCACCATGGTAGTGCCTTCTGATTATGCTGAAGTGGTTATCACCAAATAACCTAACCTGCTCATTGTTGGGCTTAAACGTCTATGTGCTGCGCAATCTGTGCAGCACAAAACTGTTCAGTATAAGTAAAACCCGCAAGACTGAAAATCATTTGAGGGCAGTGAGCTTTGATTGATATTACGTCTTTGATTATTCCACTCCAGCTAGATGTATACTAAAAAGTCTCGCTATCTGAGCTAGTCTGTTAACCGACTAGCTACTTCAGGTCTTACATGGTTAGGAGTTGTGTAATTGAGTAATTGAGTATAACGGCAGGCTATTCGTCTATTGGAATACTCCCTACTAAACCTTTCAAATGAGCTGAATTTACTTTTGTGACAGAAATAAAATCACATCCTTGAAACCGTGCAAAATGTTGAGCAGCTTTTACAAATGCTAAATAAAAAGCGTCTAGTTCACGCTTTGCTTTTTCAAGGTTATTTGTTTCAGTGCTTTCAATTCCAGTGCTACCTATTTCAAAAAACAGTGATTTGATTTCAAAATGTTTGGTTTTTCGATGGGCTTTACAGTCCATTCGACCAACAAATTCATCACCATATAGTATCGGTAAGCAAAAGTAGCCGTATTGACGCTTAGGTTCAGGCAGATAACATTCTATTTGGTACTGATAGTCAAAAATTGCCTTTAATCGATCTCGTTGAATCACACAGTTATCAAAAGGCGAAAGTATTAAAACCCGTTTGTTAACGCGGGGTAGGGGATTTTCAAAAACGCCACGCTTAATATAGTAGAGTTCACCGTTTTGTAGTTGAACTTGTTCAAGCAAACCAGCAGAGATTTGTTCGTCAATGAGGTTTCTAACCGCCTGTCGCAAATCGGCGTTTTTTCTAAGATAGGTGAAGTTTTTAGAGGTTGCTATGCCATACATACGCAATTGTTGTTCAACTAGGTAGGCTGCAAATTCCTCCATAGAAGGCATCATTGAATTCAAATTTGATGGTAAAACACGCTCAGTCAAATCATATACTTTTTGAAATCCTTCTCGTTTGGTGACCATTAGATCACCTTCCATATAGAGTTGCTCCAGCGCTCGTTTTGCGGGTTTCCATTCCCACCATCCAGCACGTTTTTCTGTTTCAGACTGTAAATCTCGGGAGCGAGTAGGGCCATCTAATCGTATCTTGGCGAGAACTTCTGACATCAATTTTCTATCAGGATTCTTGTACCAATGCGTTTGACCGCTTTTGAGTGCATGCTTGTAAGGAAGGGAATAACGGAAGTCTTGAATAGGTAAAAATGCCGCTGCGTGCGACCAGTATTCAAAAACATCACCATTCTCCAGTAATTGATTGAGCATGTGAGGTCTGAAATTTGGAACTCTGGAGTGAAGTACATGATGATGCGCACGCTCAATCACTGAGATGGTGTCAATTTGCACGTAACCAAGATGATTTAGCGTATTTCTGACGCCTTTTAGCCCATGACCAAAGGGACTTGCGCTCAACAAGCCCTGCGATGCTAGCGCGATGCGGCGCAAGCGTTTTTTGTCTGAACGATTCTTTATTTCAATCATGGCACCCCCCTACAGGTTCCATCAGTTACAATGGCGGCAATGCAACTGGCGTTAGGTGCCCCCAATAAGTCGACCCTTAGAGGATACGTTTGCGCGTGTGTGGCATCTCTATTGTAACAACACGTGTTCGTGTATAGCGCTGCACTGCAATCATGGGTTATTGAATAAATACCTCACCGATCGTTGCACAAACATACAGTAATGATGAATTACAGAATAGCTGGTTTATCTTGTTATCAGGCTAGAGACCATTGTGATATTGCACATTGGTTGACTCAGGAACCATAGCGTCTAACGTCTCTTTTGCCACAGAAAATATTTGCGCTTCAGTAGAAGCATCGGTGCTCAATAATTTCTCAAATTGAGAGATAAGCTGGGCTTTGTCAGGAGATTGTTTATCTCCTGCACCAATGTTCGTTAAATCAATCATAAAGTCATCAAACAAATCAGCAAGATCTGCAACAATTTCGGTATTGAGAAATTGATCTTGATTGTAAATGCTAGGATATCCCGCTTTTTGTTTGTCAATTGCAAAAGAATCACCCTTGATATTGGTGATACTGGTAGATTTATCGCAAGACAACATACAGCCATTGTCGATTCTTGGTTTTTCACAACCAACACTTTGCTGGAAGAAACACTGTCTGCTGGTCATCAACAAAATCGGATGATAAATACTGTACAACAATTTAAAGTTCTTTGGCCTAGCAATATGTCTGATTTGTGGTCGGTTGATCTCGTTAGATATAAAGGCTCCACTACAATTAAAGTCTTCCTGCATCGCGAGCAAGGCATATGAATTGGTTGTGTTTAGGAAAGGTCCGGCAATCCATTTTATGCCTAATTCATAAGCTCGATGTGCAATTCCGGTATTATTCGTAACAATCAACTCTGGCTTTACTTGCTCTAAAATATTTACCGCAACATCAAAGTCTTTTTCGATCAGTACAGGGGGAAACCAAGGGATCAATCTAGGATTATCTTGAAAGAATTTAACGTATTTTGTGCAACCACGTTTGTAGGCATCCGGCAATTTAAAATAGACATCTGCGTCAGTCACTTCAGTTAAATACAGATCGTCTTCATCACAAATTAACAGCGATAAATTGGCTTTTGTGTGGGCTTTAACTGGCGCTGGCTTAGCATGAGATTCTAGTTTAGGTAGCAGCACTTCAGGTAATAGGGCTTGTCCATAATTAAGTAAGCGGGTTAATTCGTTTTTAAGGGCAGTAAGTCCTTTAAAAGAAATACCAACATGTTCAGCTAATTGCTGTGTATCCATTGATATCAATTGGAATGAATCGTTATCCAGATTTTTAAAGCGTTTGTGGATTGCTATTTGGTCTAGTGGCGTTTTATCGTTTTCAGCAAGTAACTCAGTTGAATGAACTTCAAAGGTACTTTCTGTCGATGTGGAGACAGGAAAAACTGTCGACCCAGACGCATTTTTCACCAAAGCCGTGATTGTTAAGGGAGAGCCTACTCGACCTGAAAAAGTCAAATGTAATTGAGGCTTGTCGATACTTAAATGCCTGATTTTATCGCTCACCGACGCCGACATTTGGGCTTTTTCTAAATCTAAACTTTGCTCCACAGTTTGAATTTGAACCACAGAAATCGCATTGTTTGCTTTTAGGGCATGATTTTTAGAATTATCACGTGGATTTTCAATGAACATTGACTGATTCAAATCACCGCGCAAAAAAGCATTTGAGAAGTCTCTATTGAACACCTTGTATAAGCGCTCTCCGTCTTGAGTTAACTCCCCGGTTTTAATATAGCCATCAATTTGCTTCCTAAAACTATCAACTACCGTGTGAACGTAACTTGCACTTTTCTTCCGACCTTCAATTTTAAACGAATGGACGCCAGCGTTAATCAAAGCGGGTAGATCAAAAAAGGCAGAATTGTCCTTCAGGTTCAACGGAAAATTATTACCAGATGGTGTGGTTTCATATTCTTCACGACAAGCTTGACTGCAACGACCACGATTACCTGAATTACCAACACTAGCAGAGGTTGAATAACACAAGCCAGAAAACGCAACACAAAGAGAGCCATGTACAAACACTTCAGTTAATACTTGGTGCTCATGACCAACAGCCGTCATATGCGTGATTTCACGTAAATTCAACTCGCGAGACAGGTTTACTCTCGATGCGCCGAGCTTTTTAAGAAAAGGAATTTGTCCAATATTGTGTGTGGTTAGCTGAGTAGAAGCGTGGACATCAAGAGTAGGAAAGTACTTCTTTAAAATATAAAGCATACCAATATCTTGCACAATAACGCCATCTAGCGTGGTGTTTACTAGTTTACTGAGAAGTTTAGCCAGAGCTTTAAACTCTCGTTCTAGAATAACGATATTAAGCGTTAAGAATATTTCGCATTGATATTCGTGTGCCAGTCGAATTGTACCGACAAGTTCTTCAAAGGAGATATTTGCAGCTCGGTTGCGGGCGTTAAAGTTATCTAAACCACAATAGACGGCATCTGCGCCAGCTATTATCGCCGCTTTAATCGCATCTACATCACCACCGGGGGCTAACAATTCAATTTTAGACTGCATGTATTCAACTTCTAACTAAATTCTCGCCGGATTTTACCCGTATAATTCGCTGCTGAATACCGATAATATAGATGGTTAGCAATTGAACTGAAGATTTCTAATTTTCAAACTTGTTACTGACATAAAAAGGTGAACCCAAGTCGATGGCATTGCCGGTGTTATACAGTCTTCGAAATTGCCCCTATGCAATGCGGGCAAGGATGGCGATATTTAAAGCGAAACTGGTCGTAGAGTTGCGTGATTTGGTACTGAGTAATAAACCTGCTGAGATGATCACGGCTTCTCCCAAAGGGACGGTACCCACCTTGGTACTGCCTACATCAACCGTAATTGATGAAAGCTTAGATGTCATGTTATGGGCGTTTAATGAGAGCGATCCTGACAACTTGCTTAGCGAAGATACAAAGGAAGCGAGTTTAGCCCTAGTGAGTCTATTTGATCAGGAATTTAAACCCAGTCTAGAAGCCTATAAGTGCGCTAAGCGCTATCACGAAGATAACTTGCTGGAATGTCGCGAAACTTGTGAAAACTATATCATCAATTTAGAAAAACGCCTCAGTCAGCATGATTATCTTATCGACAATAATGAACGGATGGCAGATATCGCCATTTTGCCGTTTATTCGACAATTCGCTAAAGTAGAACGACAGTGGTATTTGCAGTCGCCATACCCCAATGTGAGACGTTGGTTAAATGGCTATTTGCAAAGTGTTATGTTCAACAAAGTCATGACTAAGTATCCTTTATGGAAGCCAAATCATGAGGTTACAAAGTTTGGTGATATTTAGGATAAAAACAACGCCGCTAGTCAAGTTTACGCTAGCTTCTGTATCAATGCGTGTTAATCTTTGCTGAATGTATAGAAAATACAAGCGCTGACATTTGGGTTCAGTACAAGCAGATTAGCTCTTAATTACTTTTACTGGGTTTAACGCTGATTCAAGACTCTCTTATCTTTGGGACACGACAAAACTGATTTTAGAGTCATCACAGTATTAGCCTAAAGATCTATGTGCTTGATTCTTTAATTAACAACGTTGGAACAACTGCCATGTACATGATTGTGAAGCATGCTCACCTCACCATAATTCTGCTTACTTTTGTCTTTTTTCTTATCAATTTGGTGTTAACCATGAGAAATTCTGACATGGTAAATAATAAGTTGCTGAAAATTGGCCCTCACATCTTATATACCTTGTTTGTTATCAGTTTTATCTACTTGATAATGAACAATCCACTTGAATTATATCCCTTCACAAACAGCTGGGCTTCCTCAAAACTGGGTGGTTTTGTACTCTACGTTTTGTCTATCACATTTGCGCTAAAGTGGGCGAAAACAAATTTGTGGCGGATAGTTGGGCTTATCAGTGCGGTTTTCTGGTTGGCTATGAGTGCAAGACTCGCTTTTGCTTATCACCTGAAAGCAAAAGGTGCAGGTGAGGACGCGAATGCATATATTGATTTTGCTCAGTCAATGCTTGCAGCTATTTGTTGATTCTATTTCTTAGTTACTGGTTTAAGGTTATTTAGAGCATAATACACAGTGTTAAGCATTGGATGAAGAGCGATGATTTATCAATTTAACTGCTACCGACTAGACACTGAAATGTTCGAACTAAGTCTCAATGGAAAATTGGTCGCGCTTGAACCTCAGGTGTTTTCGTTGTTGCAGGTACTAATTGAAAATCGTCATAAAGTACTCAGCAAAGATCAACTCATTGATTTGATTTGGCAAGGTAAACCTATGTCAGATACGGTTGTTTCCAGTCGTATTAAATCAACACGAAAGGCCATTGGTGATGACGGCACTGCACAAAAACTAATTAAAACTATTCACGGGCGTGGATTCCGGTTTGTCGGCGAAGTAACGGTTTCAAATGGCCATTCGGAATCGACATTAACGCCAGATAAACCGCATCAACAAGAGATTGATAAAGCAGCCACACTTGATCGAAAACCAGCTATTATCGTCCTGCCTTTTACCTGTGTTCAATCATCCAACGAACTTGCAATCTTGCCAGAAGGGTTCGTGATAGACATCATTCTGGGCCTTTCCAGATTGGGATGGTTAAAAGTGATTTCTAGAGCCAGTTCATTCCAATTCGACGCAGATGCCCAAAACGAAACTATCGTTTCCCAAACTGGCGCAAAATATTGCCTCTGCGGCGCAATTGAAAGGTTTAATAATCGACTTGTACTTACAATTGAGCTGAGCAATATGGTGAGTAATGATGTTATTTGGGTAGAACAATTAGAAGGAAAATTAGATGATATCCATCAGTTGCGAACGGATATCGTGAATAAAGCGGTGGCGACATTGGAAGTGCAAATTTCTACTAATGAAGCTCAAATTGCTCAACTCTCCGCAGTTGAAAATTTGGATGCATGGGCCTCTTACCATTTAGCAATAGCGCATCTTTACCGTTTTACTGAAACGGATAATGCCAATGCGCATCGTTTATTTTCTCAGGCGATCGCCATGGAGCCTCTGTTCGCAAGAGCGTACGCCGGACTTTCTTGTTGCCAGTATCAAAACGTATTTAACCGATATTCAGGTTGTGATTTGGTATTGGAAACAACAGCCGCTAAAAAAAGTGCAGAACGAGCTGTCGAATTGGATCCTTTGGATGCGTTTGTCAATTTTGCAATGGGACGAAGCTTTTGGCTTATGGGAAGTCCTGAAGATAGCCTACCTTGGCTGGAACGTTCTCTTTCTGTTAATCCTAACTTTGCTCAAGCTTATTATGCTCATGGCTTGGCATCTGTCATGTCAAATAATGCTAATGATGCTAAGAACGACGCTGCGCAGGCTATCGAGCTGAGCCCATTGGACCCATTTTTGTATGGTTTCTATGGGGTTAGAGCCTTCTCATACATAGCTGCTGGAGATTTTGAGAACGCCAGTGTTTGGGCGGATCATGCTGCTCGACAACCTGGAGCATTATTTATGATGGATATCATGGCTAGCATTGCTAACGCATTAGCAGGAAAGGATCAAGAAGCAGTTTATTGGGCAACAAGGGCTAGGAGGAGGAAACCTGACCTAACCCCAGATTATTTCTTCCGAGCGCTACCCTTTAATAACGGTATAACGCGTGAACGCATTAGCCAGGCGTTAAAAAAATATAACCTTTAGAAGGTTAACTGTTTTCTACATTCTGAATATGCAACATTATCTCGCTATTTACCTTGTCTGGATTTTGAATCGGCCCCATATGCCCTAATTCAGGCAACTGAGTAGCTGTCGCTTTGGGCATGGCGCATGCCAACTTTTGACAAATATGCTTAGCAATATCCATCGTTTTTTCACCGAACAACACTTTGACGCTTCCCGAGTATATTGGAAGCTCGGATTCATATTGCACTTCAAATAGTGCATCTCTAAAATCCTGAGCTGTGGTTTTGGCGTAAACACACAGCTTTTGTTGAGCTGCATAACTTAACTTGTGCCACTTGCCCTTTCCCATCCAAAAGTCGATGAAATAATTCATCGCATTCATTGGTGTTGCAATACTTACACTGTTAGCTAAAGTCTGAATTTCTGTGAACAATTGCATATCTTTTTTGCCCTTTGCAGATCGGAAAATATGCAAAGATGTAGGTTCGTAGATAGTTAAACTTAAGCATTTCTCAGGGTGCATTTCTGCTAAACGCAAGGCCAATGCACCTCCAAAAGAGTGTCCGACGATATGCATCGGATGTTGCATTTGTAGAAAATCTTTTAACAAGGGTTGTAAACGAGCTGACAACCCCGCTTTAGTTACATTCGGGCAATCACCATAGCCCGGCAAATTGGGGGAATAAACCCGTCTAGCGCCAAAACTGCAGGCTCCCAAAGGATCCCATTGTCGCCCAGTACTAGCGGTACCATGCAACGCTAGAATAGGGCTTATTAAAGAATGATTAGTTTCGATGAGCTTCAATCACTATATTAAATGGTGTGTCTGCGATTTTTGTAATTTTCTCAAAACCCGCTTCTTCAAGCACTTCAGATAAACGCTTTTGGCCGGCTTGGGCACCTAATGCAAGTCCCACTTCCTGAGACAAAGAGCATGGAGTACATATCGCTGTGGACGCTGCGTAATACAGACGACTAACTGGGTTAATATTATCCTCTAAAGAATCTGCAGCGGCTGGTTCGACTAACAACAAACGTCCACCAGGTTTTAACGAATTAAACGCATGTCTAGCCGCTCCAACAGGATCTCCCATGTCATGCAAACAGTCCATAAAACATACTAAATCAAAACCAATTGAGGGGTATGATTGTGCGTCCATGGTTTCAAAAAACGTATTTGATTGCGCTGATTCTTCTTGCGCTCGCTTTCTGGCAGTTTCGATAGATTGAGGATGATTATCAAACCCATAGAATTTAGATTGGGGAAATGACTTACCCATCACTATGGTTGATGCTCCATGACCACACCCCACATCAGCAACTAAGGCTCCGTTCTCTAATTTATCCATCACACCATCCATTGCAGAAATCCAATCGTTGACTAAAAAGGCCTTATATCCTGGCCTAAATAGGGACTCACTGCCGCAAAATAGTCCGTGATGATGATCTCCCCATGAAATACCTTCTCCAGTTTTGAATACCTCTTTGAGTAAGTCTTCATCGTGCCAAAGCGATGCTGCAACTTGTATTGCAGGTACTAAAAAGACTGGGCTTTCCTCGTCAGCTAGTACGGGTACATGTGCATCGGGAAGCTCATAGGTTTTGTTGTGGTTGTCATAAACTAGATATTGCCCTGCGACTTGGCTATTGAGCCATTCACGAACATACCGTTCTGCTAATCCCAATTTTTGAGATAGCGCTTCAGAAGTTAGCGGGCCTGCATAAGCCATAGCTTTGTACAAGCCTAATTTATTGCCAATGCTAGTCATGACGCCAGATAATGTAGCGCTTACATCTGTTACTACCTGACCTGTAAATTCTTCGGTGGTATCCATTATTATTTTCCTTCTTGTTAGGTTTAAATTTCATTTACTCGAAATCACCTGATCAGAATAGGTCGAAGAAAAATAACGAACTTGAAGAGTGCATGATCATTTCATGAATATTTAAACAGACACTCACTAAAACTTTATTCTCAGCGGGACTTTTGCAAGTTCGCCCAAGTAATTTCAACTTGTTCTTCTTTGGTTGTAACGAATAAAGAACCTTCGCTAATGCTGATTGACCAGCTTGTTGTGCGCTCAATTTGATGAGCCAAATACTGAATTTGCGACCATTCGAAACTCGCCACTTGAATGGGGAGGGTGGAAAACTGTGACTGATTTTGTTTCCACCACACAGACGATTTACTGTTAAAGCTGTATACGAAAGTTTGTTTCGTGAGTCGACAGGCCTTTTTCATCCTATCGAAACTAGGTTCACCCACATCGATCCAATATTGTACTTGTTCATCGAAACCCTTCAGCCAAATATCGGGCTCTTCTGTAGCACTTAATCCTTTGGTGAAGACCATTCTGCTATCTGTATCCTCATGAGCGTGTAAACAAAAGACCAGAAGCCTTACCAACATCCTCTCGATTGTTTCTGAAGGGTGTTGTGCCAAGGTTAGTTCTAAATTTGGATAGTGCTGATGATCTAGATCGGCCAGTGCTATATTGAATTTATAGATGGTAGGTTTAAGTGCCATTAAGTAACTCTATTTTGGAATGAATAAAATCTATTCCGCTATGATGTGGAGTTTGCAATTAGTCTTTAAATGTAGACTCTAAATCCAGTCTCAATATTGGGCGAAATGCGTGTAATTCGTATATTTAACGATATCGAATAAATAAGGTTTTTTATTAACTAGACATTTGGCTTTGCAGCCGTCTCAATATCAATTGATAGAGTTTTTGTACCTCAGGGTTAAACTCTGCTGGAGAGTTCATATTTTCTAAATAAAATACCGCTAAGGCTCCATTGTGATGAATCTCTGAACTGCACTGAGTTAAATTGATACCAATAACAGCTAATCTCTTTTTGAACCTAGGCTCCATACTGATAAAGGTGTGACTAACATTGTTTAAATTGGCCAGCGCAATTGAACTAAGGATTAGACTGATTGCAATTACGGGTAAATTACGGGACTCATGAGACCAAAGCATTTCGGTATTGAACTCATTGAGAATAAAGGGTTTGTGATTTTCATCAAGCCGACGTCTAAAATCATCAGGAACAGACAATCGTGATATCTCTGCAATTGAGTTGCGTGGTAATGCATCGTGATCAATCACATTGCTGAGCAGCACATCTGAAAAATATTTTTCGAATGGCACCTGACTATTTGGTTTGTCATTTGGTGGGATAACCAGTCTAATAGTACCAGCGTATAGGTCAGATGGTTTGTGTTTCAGCAGCAGTGAAAAGGAATAAGCATCAAAGGAATCCGTTTCTAACTTATCTTCTGACATAGGAGTCCAGTTGAGTTCGTTAGAGAAAACCTCATGACGAATCTTATAAGATTCTCTTTTAAGCTCTTCCGTTTTGGCTAAATCTAATTCGAAGTACTTGTCGAATTTTTCAACTAACGATAATGCTTCCATCAATATTCCTTAATCACCGGCTTTATTATGTTAGTACCTAGTCTCGTCTAGGTCACTATTTTTATTAGAAAAATGATGCTTACCAATGCTAATGTACTCTTGCTATGAAAAAACTGAATTTAATCCGGCACGCCAAATCTAGTTGGGATGATCCTGACATTTCTGATATTGAGAGGCCGCTCAATAAACGCGGAATTCGCAGCTGTGAACTGATGGCTAGGCCTATTTTCGGCAGAAGCGGAGTTTCCAAAAACATATTCTGCAGTCCGGCTTCGCGCGCTCATTTAACCGTTAAGTATATGAGCCAACAAATACCTGAAGAAACTATAAAATGGCAAATTATTGATACATTGTATTGTTTCGAGAGTGCAAGGCTTCTGAACTGGTGTCGTTCGTTAGATGAGTCCTATGTTGATGTGACCATCATTGGCCATAACCCTGCACTAACAGAATTAATTTATCTTCTATGTCGTAACGAATCCGCTAACAACATTGAAAACATTCCTACTTGCGGCTTTGTGCAGTTGAGTTCTCAACAAGATGTAAAATGGCAGAATATAAACAAGGGTTCATTTACCTTAGATGCATATATTTGGCCTAAATCACTTCCAAACTGGTCGCACTAACCCTTTATTGCTGCATCGACTTTTGCTAGCCCTTCAATACCTGGACCATTGCCCTCAAACATACCCCAGTTACATTCAATTTTGCAGACTTCTTTATCAATCAAATCCCAGTCTTCATTGACTGACTTTTTCAATATACAAAATGGATCGTTATTTAGCGCCAGCCAATCCGCATTCAACGTGTGCCAGAGTGCTTTGACTTGTGCATTGTATTGTTCTGGGTCTTCTCCGTATCTTACGGAAAGTAACTTCAGCATGTTGTAACACATTGATGCTTGTCCAGACGCGACTAAGCAAGCTTGTTGATATGCGAAGTCAAACCAAAGCGTAGTAGGTTGGTTAAAAGCCACGCAGGCAACTTTATCCAGCAGTTTGGAAGGCTTGATTGTACCTTGTATTGGAATTTGTTGTGTTTTGGCCGGTGATAATGAGTAAATTAAATTTGAAAGCCTTTTTCCATTGTAGATATCGCGGCCTTCGCCATACGCCAATTTGTATACTAAAGACCGAATGCGTTTCATAAAAACAGAAGTAGTGAGTGCCATCAGAGAAGTAAATCTCAAGTTGAGCATGTTTCTGACTTGCCCGGTTGTGAGCCGTGCAAGCGAATCAGCAGCTCGCTCTCCTATGGAGGGGATATGTGGTAAAAGATCCTCTTGGATGATTTTACGAACATAAAACAGTGTGCCTGCAGCAATTAATGTCAACACAAATGGGATCACATACAGGAATATACTCCTGCCTATTTGCAGTTCGCCATCAATAAAATCCCGCCAAGCGTATATCCCTATGGTCAATAATGTCGCGATACACAGCCAGAAAAATATCAGCCCTATCTTGTACACAGATTTGAGCGTAATTCCATCGTTTGGCATCGGCTCGGGCATGTCGTATAGCTCAAGGGAAGGTTGATCGACATCCGACACGACCACCAAGTCTAAATTATTGCCGTTACGTTTATCTGCAAGCAATAAACTTTCTAATCCTTGGTTGTCATAGACGCCACCGTCCATCAAAGGAACAGGTCCTTTGGGGGCCGTAGGATCTTCATTGCTACGATCCATCGGAAAAGCAAACGCAACATCTTTAGGAACGTCGCCACCTTGCCAGGTAAAATCGTAGGGAAAAGAAATAGGTTCGAATCCACCGGGAAAGCAAGATGAAGCCGCAACAATGTCAGCAAGCCTTATTTTTCCTGCATCTTTTACATCGATATTGTTGTAGAAGTTGCCAATTTTTGCTTCCGGATCGGATGAGCGTTGAAATCGAAATGCGATACCCGAACGAAAGTCCGTGGCATTAAACATCACGTCCTTTATCGGTTGCTCACCGTGTAAAATAGTGTCGAAATAATAAGGTGTAGTCGCTTCGCTATTCGCATCATTTTCACAAAGTACTTTTCTGCAAAATAGAGTCTCACTATAAATTTGCGCCATAGACACAATTAAATCTTGTCTGCCTGAAGCAACTTTGTCCTCTTGGGAGGCAAGTTGTTTTAATCCTTCAGCAACCAAGTGAGTATCTTTCAATTGGTAGTAGTATTCATTGAAAAAACTATCAAAATGCTGATTCTCTACTAAAGACAAAATGTACTTGGTGCCTGTAAAAGTGCCACCCGAAACGGTGGACAAAGCAGTTATATTTCCTGCGAGGTTTAATTTTTCGATATAATCTAATGTACCTAAGTGGAATGACGCTGCTCGATATCCACCGCCGGACATGCAAATGCCAATATCGCCAATCAAGGTGTTTGATTCTTCTTTTGGAACATCACTTTCTTGAAGTTTACTCATATTTTTCCCTTCAAATAGTCTTGTCGCAATGGCTCTGGTAGTTTTTCAATGGCATACCTTAATGTCGTGCGCGGCATAGCACGATAATTTTGATTGAGATAGCTAATTAACACCTGATTATCGCGCTTTCCAGCTTCCTTCAACATCCAACCGACCGCTTTATGCATGAGGTCTTGTTTATCTGTTAATAATATTGAAGCGAGTTTAAATACATCTTCAAATTGAGAGAAACGGATAAAATGTAACGTGGAAACCATCGCTATTCGACGCTCCCACAATGACTCCGACTTTGCTAATTGATACAAGACCGAGCGGTCTTTGTTAAGCAAAAATGGCCCAACTATTTTATAGCATGAGCAATCAACCAGATCCCAATTGTTGATATAGCGAGTGTTGGCAAGATAAGCTTCAAAAATGCATTGTTGTGATGCGGCATTTCCTTTTTGGAATTGATAAACCAACAGCAGCAGGGCCAGATGTCTAGCTTCGTGATAGTCGTTGCTGAGCAAGGTCAACACGTCCTCTAGATCTGTATGTTTATATTCCTTGACCAATTGATGTAAAACCGGATTTCGGATCCCTAAAAATAGGTCTCCCTCACTGTATTCTCCAGGGCCAGATTTTACATAACGCAGTGCTTTTTTAGCATCTGCAGGATTAGCAAGTGCATTCAGCCGGCTCAGAATTGTTTGCAGCATAAATTAACTTTTACAGCGCTTTGATGAGTGACGGGGACTATTCGTTAGCATCGCGTATTCGCTCCAAGCGTTCTTCCTCTTCAGCCAAAGCGGACTTTATTTCTTCCAATACAGTGTCAACATCGGCTTCGCTTTCATCGAATTGATAATATCCGGTTAATTCTGATTCAGGTGTCAATTCACCTGCCTCAAACAAGGCCCACATCTCTTCTGCATAGTGAGTGTTTTGTAGTGCGGGTGCAAATTCTGAATAGTAGTTAGTCATGTTGCCTACATCACGTTTCAACATACTAAATGCGTTGTTATTTGCCGCTGCGTTCACGGCTTGAGGTAAATCGATAATGACTGGCCCATAGTCGTCTACTAAAACATTGAATTCCGATAAGTCACCGTGAACAAGCCCAGCACACAACATCAGCATGACATAAAACATCATTTGTGCATGATCTTCTAGAGCTTGCTCATGAGTCATGGAAACATCGTTAAGACGAGGAGCCACATTTCCTTCATCATCGGTGACTAATTCCATTAACAGCACACCGTCATAACAACCAAATGGCTGGGGAACTCTGACCCCTACCTTAGATAGAATGAAAAGCGCATCTACTTCGGCATTTTGCCAAGCCTCTTCGATTTGTTTGCGACCAAAGCTTGACCCTTTCTCCATTGCTCTGGCACGCCGGCTATTTTTGACCTTTCTGCCTTCTTGATATTGAGCGGCTTTCTTAAAACTGCGGTTTTTCACATCTTTGTAGACTTTGGCACAGCGAATTTCACCCTGGCTTTTGACTGCGTACACTGTCGCTTCTTTACCACTCATAAGTTGATAAAGTACTTCATCCACCAAGCCATCTTCGACAAGTGGCAATAATCGTTTGGGTATCTTCATGGTACCTGTGATTAACACTCCAAATTGTTTTCATTAGCTTAGCATTATTGAAACTTCGAATTCTATGATACGCGGTGAAGTTTGAGGTTAATTCGTATTATTTTGCTATTTTCAAATAATCCATCTAGGCTTAATAACTTAGTAAAATTCAAATACTGCACATATATAATCTGCATCAGAGTAGTTCAGGTCGTTTAATTTGATTTGTGCAATTAGGCTTAAGCGCAGAATCACCAACCCCAAGTAAATTACAAAAACCGTGGGGCTAGAATAAACGCAGTACTAGCAGTAAAACCAAAAATTGCTTCTGTGACTGATAATTTTTTCTGATCTAGTATGTTGAAATAGCCCAGCCAAAGAGCAATCAGCGATAGTGGAAAGAAAATCCATATTGCACTGGAAGGTAGCTGTGTATTCGTTAGTCCAATCCAGCTAAACAGGATTTCTTCAGAGGCAGTATGCCCAAAAACTGCCAAATAGAAATTAGCTTGTGAAGAATGAAGTGCAAGAAACATCCCGCTCAGCAGCAAAGTTATTGCCGTGTAGAATGGAATAAATTGCGAGTAATACTGGGCAGTAAACCAAATTCGCGGGTCATGACTAAATTGCAAAGGTAAAAAGAGCACAACAACATAGAACACGCCAACTGACGCAAACAAAATACCCACCACCAAGGCTAGTTTTGCTGCGCTAAGTTTTTGTAGTATCGGCATGTTTTTAATCCAAGGTTTAGTAGGTTTGGATTAATCTTAGTGGAAAAGTTTGGAAACGACCATTGGCTATTCAATCTCTACTATCATTTCAATTTCTACAGCAAACCCAATAGGTAAAGAGGACATACCCACAGCAGCACGCGCGTGTTTGCCGTTTTCACCGAACACCTCTACCATTAGGTCAGAAAATCCATTAATCACTTTGGAATGTTGGGTAAAGTCGTCAGTGGCGTTTACCATTCCAGTGACTTTGACTATGCGTTTAACCCGATTTAAATCACCTAAATGACTTTTTAAAGTTGATAAAATGGCGATACCCGTTAACCGAGCTGCTTCTGCTCCTTGCTCAACCGTCAAGTCATCACCTAACTTACCTAAGTAATAACTGCCATCTGGTTTTTGCGGTCCATGACCTGCAAGAAATACCAGGTTTCCGGTAGTCACTGCACGCACATAATTAGCTGATGGGGTAGGTGGCTTAGTAAGCGTCAGACCAAGTTTTTTGATTTGATTCTCCGCGTTAGCAAAAGCTTGCAGGGAATAGGTCCAAATTATACTTAACATCATTATCGTTAAAATTAGAGCTTTCATTAAAGATTTCCTGTATTTGTGTGAAAAAAACTTTTTGCATTTCACTATTCTTAATAATTGAGCTGGTGCTTATATCGACAAAGAGTGTTTGTTATTAAAGCAAAAGTGCTATCTTTTAAAACGTAGGCATTATTTATACTAACAATTGCGGTAGTTGCAACAAACACATTAAGCTCACGCTTAGTCACTGTTCAAACGTTGAGTTTTTCAAGAGGATACACCATGCTCTATTTGCGTTGTAACACGCTTTGTTAAATGACAAATTCCGCGTTTATTCGCTAAATTTTTGTTTTTTGCATGACGGCGATTTATTCAAATTATAGTTGCGCTATAGATAATCTATCGTGTGTTTGTAAAGCCCAAACGTGAAAACCATCAGAGATATCGGAGTCGGTACTGGCAAAGCGGCTAATAACATGAGAAAAAAGTGAGGTAAAAATGGAAATGAATTTGTGGATGTTTTTAACCGTAGGAGCAGTATTTGTTGGCGTGTTTCTGATGATTGTCGCTACTAATGCACATAAGAAGAGTTTAAAACAACTCGAAGTAGAAGAATTGAGACTTGCGAAATCCAATCAAAACGATGAAATTGAACGAACTGTAGATAAAAAGTTCAAGCTACTGGAAGAGCGAATAAAGACCTTGGAAACCATAGTGACAGACAACAACTATGAGCTGAATAAAGAAATTTCCAAACTTAAATAACTGGTTACATCATGTGATTGGTTAGTTGGGGAGACTAGATTGTTCCCATATTGGGGGATTGCCAATCTTTTCGACCAAGAAGTCGATAAAGACGCGCACTTTCGCTGTCAGCACGTTGGATTTCGGATAAACCAACCACACTGCGCTTTTATCTTCGATTTGGTAGCTCGGTAATACTCTCACCAATGTACCGTCATTGAGTTCAGTATATATATTCCAAATCGAACTCATACAAATGCCCACACCCGCTTTAGCGGCTAGCCGCATACTTGCACCATCATCACAAATGACTCTTGGTTTGCCTTTGTCTGGCGGGAATGTGCTTTCTTGCATCCCGTCGCCACTGATGAGCTTTCTCGGATTAGCATTCAAAAACACCAGTAGCTGGTGTTGAGTAAGCTCTTCTGGCGTCTCAGGCGTCCCATTTTCATTTAAATAGTCCGGTGAGGCACATAATACCCGTTTATCGTTAGCTAGTCTTCGACCAATCAGGCTGCTGTCTTCCGCTGCGTAGTTACGCAACGCTAAATCATAGCCTCCTTCAATGAGTTTGACCTGCGTATCTGAAAGATTCAATTCTACGTTTATATCGGGGTAGCGTTCTAAAAACTCGGGTAAAAGCGGAATAATAAAACGTTGAGAAAAGGTACTCGACGCGGCAAACCTCAAAGTGCCACTGATGTTTGGATTGCTTCTGCCCAATGCTGCAAGCGCGGCATCTTCCTGAGCTAGGATTTCTTTTGCGTAAGGTAAAAACTCGATTCCTTCTATCGACAGCGCCACTTTGCGAGTTGTTCTGTGAAACAAGTCTGCACCCACTTGCTTCTCTAGTTTAGATAACCAAGCACTCGAAACTGATGGATTTAATCCTAATTGCTTCCCTGCAGCGCTAATATTTAGCGTTTCGGCGGCTAAAACAAATAATCGTAGGCTCTTGGTATCCATTTATTATCTCCAAAATCAGAATTCTGATTCTATTTATAAGGTATTTATCTATAAAAACATAATTATTAAACTTGTCTCATCGCTGAACGGCTGCTGATTAGTGCGACAGATGCTCAAATTGTTGACCACACCATAAGCAGAAACGAAGGAAATGTGCGGCATAAACCAGGTTGTAAGGTACATAGTGACGGTTTTATATCAGATGATCGATAGTAGGAGTTAACAGGTGAAGAAGACGATATTGATTACAGGAGCTACCGATGGAATCGGTTATGAAACAGCCAACATGCTTGCCGCACAAGGTCATATCTTGTTGCTTCATGGTCGAAGCGAGGCAAAGCTTCAACAGATAAAGAATACGTTGGCGAAAACATATCCGAAAACTCAAGTTGATATGTTTCTTGCAGATTTGTCTAACCTCAACGAGGTAGTGCGCTTGGCAGACGATGTTAAAGCCAAGTATGATTCACTTGATGCGCTTATTAATAATGCAGGTGTGTTTAAAATCCCAAATGCCGTTACATTCGACGGCTACGACATACGCTTTATTGTTAATACACTCGCCCCATACATATTAACAAAGGCGTTGTTGCCGTTGATGGATGAAAATAGCCGTGTTGTTAATCTGTCTTCAGCTGCTCAAGCACCTGTAGATTTGAGTGCACTAAAAGGCGTACATTCATTGTCAGATAGTGCTGCTTACGCTCAAAGTAAACTCGCTATCACTATGTGGAGCTTCCATCTTGCCCAATCTCTTGGGAAGAGTGCGCCTGCCATAATTGCCGTTAACCCTGCCTCTTTCTTGGGAAGTAAAATGGTCAAAGAAGCCTATGGATCGCAAGGCAAAGATTTGAGTATCGGAGCAAATATATTGGTACGTGCAGTTTTAAGTGACGATTTTTCGCATGTTACTGGTCGCTACTTTGATAACGATATTGGTAAGTTTGCCGACCCTCATCCCGACGCCTTAAATGCTGATAAAAACGAAACACTTGTAGTCTCGATGAATGCGCTTATCAACGAAATGGGGATTCAGCTTTAGCCGATTTAATTAAGAAAGTTCAAAGCAACAATCAATTTGGTAAAACTTAACAAAAAGGTGAAATTAAGTATGAAAGCAATGGTCGTCAATAATTTTGGAGATGTAGACGTGTTTAACCACGTCGATGTGCCCCAACCATCTGTAAAAACAGGGCATGTGCTAGTTAATATAAAAGCAACGAGCGTCAACATGGTGGATACCATGATCCGTCAAATGGGCGCTGACTTGCCTTTATCCCCACCTGCTCCAGCCATCTTAGGTATGGACTTTGCGGGTATAGTTGAAGAAGTTGGCGAGGATGTTAAGCATTTCAAAAAAGGCGATGAAGTTTATGGTTGTGCAGGCGGACTAGCAGATTTGCCAGGTACTTTGGCTGAATACATTGTTGCCGACGCCAATTTAATCGCTTTGAAACCCAACAACTTATCTATGCGTGAAGCTGCAGCATTGCCTCTTGTTGGCATCACCGCCTATGAAGGGTTGCAGCGCGCGGGTATAAAACCAGGGCAAAACGTTTTGGTACATGGTGGGTCTGGCGGTGTAGGTCATGTTGCTTTGCAATTAGCTCGTCACAGTGGAGCAAATGTGTTTTCAACCGGCGGAGGCGATGCTCAACTGGCGTTAATAGAAAAGCTGGGTGCAACACCAATCAACTACCGCACTGAATCAGTGGAAAGCTATGTACAAACTCACACCGAAGGCAAGGGATTCGACATTGTATTCGACTCAGTGGGTGGAGAAAATATGACGAATTCATTTGAAGCAGCAGCGTTAAATGGGCATGTTGCCTCAACAGTGTCTTTGGTTGAGTTGGACTTATCTACAGCGCACTTCAAGGGTTTATCATTACATGTTGTATTTATGCTTATTCCAATGCTTCATAATCACAAAAGAGAAGAGCACGCTAAGATTCTCAATGCGATAAAAGAAATCGTAGAAGCAGGTCAGTTAAAACCTGTTATCGACGACAGTGAATTTACATTGGAGCAAATTGGCAATGCGCATGAACGACTCGAAAGTGGCAAAGCAATGGGCAAAATTGTCGTTACAGTCTGACATCTAACTCCTTGCAGCGGGTGTCGTCTAATGACTTATTTGGCGCCACTCGCTAACCTTT
Organism: uncultured Alteromonadaceae bacterium; assembly: GCA_947503265.1. Classification (GTDB taxonomy): domain Bacteria; phylum Pseudomonadota; class Gammaproteobacteria; order Enterobacterales; family Alteromonadaceae; genus Aliiglaciecola. The sequence continues at coordinate 42,122 of CANNDC010000003.1, read as the reverse complement.
CTAGCTTGTTCGCGTGATGATAATCATTCTGTTCGAGAAAAAACAAGACTATACTGAACCTGTGTGAAAAGTAGACAATTAATTTTGCATTGAATCCTAGTTGACGCACTGATACTTGAACAGGATATCTATGGGTGCATTTGCGGAAAAAAAGCAACAAAAATCTCACTCACCGGCACCACCTCGTGCTGAAGATTCAAACTCGCCTCAACAATCTCAGCAGTCAAAGCCCCACAACAGCATATGGAGCAGACTGGCAACGTCTGTATCAGGTCATTTCGATTCAATCCATAAATTAAGGCAAAAGTTCGAACGTAGGTATTCGCGATACAGTGACCGTCGTTTGATGCAAAAAATCACTAAGTTGCGTCTTATGATGATTTTGCGACCGATGGATGTTGAAAAACGCATCGAATTGGATGTGGCAACATCGGAACAACAAAAAAGACGTGACGTAAGGCGTGCTATGCCAATACGAGTGCCGCATACGACTCAAGAAGCTATAGAGTTACTTAAGGAAGCTGAGCAGGAAGAGACGATATATGATGATCGCGTTCGCTCTGCGCAATTAGTTAATGCAGTATGGGATTGGATAAGACCTATTACCAAGCCTGACGTAATGCAGCGTCATTTTGGACGATTATCTTTTACTGATCATGCAAGATTTTTTCCAGGTGAGGCGCGTTCTCGCGTTAAACATTTGGTTACCCGCTTTAAACTTGGCTCAACGATCGGTGGGCATTGGCAATATACGATCGGCACGGTTAGAGCAGCGAGCGAGCACTTGTCTGTACTCAACCAAGAAACTGCTATCAAAAATACATCGATTCCTAAAACCCATGGTGCACTAACCGACGGAACCAAATTGACGGTGGGAATATTTGCGGCGGCATTGGCTGCACCTGCCGTTGTAAAGTTGGCGATTGCAGAGGGAAGCCTGATGCTATATGCATCACAAACCGCGGGCCGAACGGTTTGGGTTTGGGCTGGAAGTAATCCTTATGCCGCGACTGCAGTTGCAGAATTTGCCGCATCAACTGGAATTGATATTATTGATTCAGGTGGTCTGAACGAGTTTGCCCAACAACTGAAAACGCCCCAAGGTGCGTTGATGAAATTTTTCGAAATTTTAACGCTGAAACAGGCTCTTGGTGGCAGCAAACATCAAACTGCATCTATACCAGATCTAGACACAACATCAATGTCAAAAACGCCAATTTCCAACAAAGGAGGATCGGCAAAGGTTTTACCTGAAGCTGATTTACCTGTGGCGAAATCGCATACTGCGCACGCCAGTGTTGAAGATGGAAACTTTCAGTTGCTAAGCAAGCAAAGTCAAACCGCACCCAATGTTGAATACAGGAGAAGTGGCGGGGCGCTCAACACGTCAAACAATACAAATAATATTCCTAATTCAAACAAAGGTGGACGTGGATTTAAAAATGATCCTAATTTTAAAGATGAATTACTTAAACCAAGGGAGTCTCACAGGGGGATTGGGAACGGTGATCTAGGCTCAGAGTTAGAGGGATTCCAAGATATGCAAATCAGATACGGTCCTATGGAGCGCTACGAGCAACCGCTTAAAGTCGGTAAAAAGGTGATTGATGCCAACACAACCACATTAGAGAAGTCGAGGGCTAAATCTGCGAAAGGTGGTTTTACGGTTGAGCTTTTTGGCAGTCGTGCAAAGATGCACAGAGGTAATCTTGCTGATGATGTGCATGGAGCTAAGTACCAACAAAGTGAAGTTTCCGTGGAAACTCGTATTCCCGGGAAAAGCGTGCGTATCGACAATATCGATTTTACGCCATCGGGATACGAATTTATTTCGCGCAAAAACCCTAGCGTTCCCATCGCCAAAATGAATCATCACGATGCTATTGATCATATTCAAGAATTTGTTACCAAATACCCACCAAAAATTAGAATTCGCGGAAAAAAAGTGAATGGTGTGCTGGTTCGAGGACCAGTGATTCAAGGAAAGAGAGTACTGGAAATCCCTCCCCAATCGGAACCTATTCCAAAGGCTTATCTTGAGTATGCAACTTCCCACGGTATTACGGTTCGAGATTACAATGGAAAGGTCTACAATTAAGCATACTCAATTAAGAACACTCACATAAGATTAATCTGAGCTGTTGTGGAAGTGGAATAAATAAACTGATTGATCGAGCCTGACTATTTGCGTTAGCTTAAGGGTATCGTGTTGATGAAACCTTAGTATAGGTGTGTTATGAAGTGGGCACTTGTGCCATTGCTCGTATTTTTAGTCTTTGCTTGTTCAAATTCCAATTGGCGAACCGCAACACGCCAACCTGCGGGCCTAGCGTTAAACCCTGCTATAGACAAGCAGGCGACTATTGAATTTTACGCTGCTGATGCTTTTAGTTGGCGGGGATGGTTTGCTGTGCATACTTGGATAGCTATTAAAGAAGAAAACGCACCTGAGTACACGGTCTATGAAGTCGTGGGGTGGGGGGTTGACCGAGGACGTTCGGCTCTTCGACAATACAAAACAAAAACACCTGACAGATATTGGTTTGGTGCTAAGCCAGACAAGTTTCTGTCGATTCAGGGCCATAAAGCATCGGAACTCATTCCAAAAATCGAAGAAGTGGTTAAAACCTATCCTTATGCGGATCAATATACGCTTTTCCCCGGGCCAAATAGCAACACTTTCCCTGCTTGGGTTGGACTCAAAGTACCCGAGTTAGAGGTCGATATGCCGTTTCGAGCTCTGGGTAGTGGTTACGCAGATGACTGAAATCAGTGCGGTGCTCTCTCAATTGGGACTAACCAGTTGGTTCTTGTCACATTTGGACGAATCTAAGGCTAGCAGGCATAGATTAGCGCGAGTGATATCCGTGCATAAAAATGGTTTTGATATCTCCGATGGAAATTGTCATGCCTTTGCAGAATGTTCAGGCAACCTAATGCACAGTGCTGATTCCTCTTTGGATATGCCGACTGTAGGCGATTGGGTATATGCTGATATTTATGATGAACAAAACGAAGATTCAGCATATGGCATCATTCATGGCGTTCTGCCGCGAAAGTCCTTGTTGAAACGAAAAGCGGCGGGAAAGCAAATAGACTTTCAATTGATAGCTGCCAATATTGATTTCGCGTTTATTGTTCAAGCCGTTGACGATAATTTCAATCTAAGACGTCTTGAGCGATATTTGTTGATGGTAAATGATGTCGGGATTACCCCGATCATTTTACTCAGCAAAAGTGATTTAAAGTCGTCTACGGAAGTCGAGGCAATGGTCGAGAGCGTGACAAGCATAGCGCCAGCGGCTAAGGTTTTGGCGTACAGTACGATGGAGAATGAGTTACCTGACCAAAATGCAGGCCTCAAAGCCATTAAAGACTACCTAGTTGCTGGTAATACCTATTGCTTGCTCGGCTCCTCCGGTGTTGGCAAAACAACCCTGCTAAATAGCTTACTTGGGCAAGACCAGTATAGAACCCAGACTGTTAGTAAAGTGCAGAGCAAGGGTAGACATACCACTACCCATAGAGAGCTAATTCGGTTGCAAAATGATGCCATGCTTATTGATACACCGGGAATGCGTGAACTAGGCACTATGTCAGAAGATAGCAGTGTTGATGAAACTTTCGCTGAGGTATCTGACCTAGTCCAGCAGTGTAAATTCAATAATTGTTCTCATACCAATGAGAAAGGGTGTGCCGTTTTGGCCGCTATTGACTCAGGTGAACTTTCCGAACAACGTTTTCGAAGTTTTATTAAAATGAAGAAGGAAGTCGCTTTTAATGAAATGTCATATGTTGAAAAGCGAAAGCGAGACAAAGATTTCGGAAAGATGATTAAAAACGTAATGAAAGACAAAAAAAGATAAGAAAAGTCGCGATTTGCTGTTAAATCGCTACTATTATGAATGCAAATAAAACAAAGGTGATAAAAAATGATTAAGAATAAGCCTTTTACTGTATCTAAAAACGTATTTTTCCATGCTTGTATGCCCCCATTGATCATCTTCGTTGTATTGGCGATCAGTTTATGGGCGCCAAGTGGTGAAGTTGAGTTTCCACTCACTATGGCTATTTTTATAGCGGGAGCGGGTGGCGGCGTTATCAGCACCTATTTTCGATTAAAAAATGTCGCACCAACCAAAGTAGAAGCTAACGCAATTTTACAAATTTATATCACGCCCATTATCGCAGGCTTACTCGGCTGGATTTGTTATGCGTTTTTTATTACCGAAATGATTCGAGGCCCTTTGTTTCCCGAGTTTGTGAACAAAGAGGAAGCATACGATGGGCTTAAAAGCGTTTTTCAAATCCATCCTCAACATACCTTGGACGCTGCAAAAGCTTTACTTTGGGCATTTATAGCCGGTTTCTCTGAAAAATTGATCCCGAATATTCTGGATAAATTAGCACAGCAAGCAGAAGCACAGGTGAATACAAATCCAACTAATCAAACGGCTCAATTCAAGCATGACGATCAAGAACAAAAATAACAAAAAGGAAAACTGATGAGCAAATTAGACGATTTTCGCAATAACGTAATCAAACCTGTCTTGGCTCAAATGGGAGCTGACAACCTTGCCGCAGAGGAATTACTTTTAGGTACTGCGATTCAGGAGAGTCTATTTTTAAAGTACCGAGTTCAAATGGGCGGGGGACCAGCGGTAAGTTTCTATCAAATGGAGCCTGCTACTCACAATGATATTTGGGACAATTACTTAAAATATCGGGACGAATTAGCAAATAAAGCGATCGCGTTTCTCAGCTCTCCTAATGCGGATAAAATTAAAGAGTTAGAAAGCAATGACAACTACGCTACTGCCATGGCTAGAATACACTACATGCGTGTGCCGGCTAAATTGCCGAATGCAGGTGATGTCGTCGGCCAAGCAAATTATTGGAAGCAGTATTACAACACACCACTAGGTAAAGGAAAGCCAAGTGAGTACATTGAAAAATGGAACCATTACTTAGCTGAAAGTGATAATTAATGTGGTTTAGGTTTTCCGTGTTTCCGGTTTTTGCTCTGGGTGTAATATCCGGAGCTTGTTCTACATCCGTCGACACAGAGAAGTTTGCTCAGAAAGATGCTAAATACACGGTCGAAAAACACGAGAAGCTAAAAGGAAAAGCGGTTAGAAGTAACCAACCAATCGTGAATTACTCTCGGTCGGGAAAACCTTACTATCATCTTGCATACCAGTTAAAAACTGAAGACCTTATTCAGCTTGAAGAACTCAGCAAACAAGAGTTTGAACAAAACGGTGGACAATTTGAATTACGTATCGATAAAACTGGTTTTCCAGTACCCGCGCCAAATTGTCAGTCAATTCTGATTGTACGTATGCCATGGACTCCCCCCGGCTCAAATTTAACGAAAAAGTATTCGCTATATCAAAATCTACAAGATCTTCAACGTGGAAAGTCAGAAGAGCTAAAAATCGTGTTGGAGCTCAACCCCTATGTAAAAGAGTCTGAAGAAGGTTTGGCATTAACCCAATGTAATGTGTTTTTTAGACATGCTAAGTCTGATTACGTTGCACATACCAATAGATTGAATTAACCACTAGGTCAACAGCCCTAGATTTTAACTTGCTCAATTAGCCATAACTCATTTTTGAGCACCCTCTCATTTTGTATTTACTTTTAAAACTAATATTCCATATATAAAAATAAACTGGTATTTTATTTGGATGTCATTAATATGTTAATTGTTGACTAAAATGTCGAGGCGTTTTTGTTTTTAAAAGGTTGCAAAGGATGAGTTCATTGAAATTAGCTACTCTGTCTGTTCTATCAATTTTGATTTTAGGTTGTCATTCAATGACCTCAGAAAAGGTGACTTCTTCGTTGTTAGAAGATGATTACAGCGCCTATTTTGAGAGATTGAGAACACAAAGAGTAGAGTCTGATCCTATTGTTGAATGGCAAAATATTGGTCCGGGTATGTCTGGTTATAACGAAGAACTATGGACCCATCCTACCAATCCTGACGTCATGTTTATTGGACCTGATATGCATGTGGCCTATGGTACATGGGACGGCGGTGCATCATGGCAAAGTATTCAAGACCATGATGAGCTTGGTCAACAAATGAAACGCGTAATCGATATGGAATTTTCAATAAAAGATCCTAATTATGCGGTTGCACTTGACTGGAATGGCTGGGTGTACGAATCGCTAAATCAAGGGAAAAACTGGCATAAACTTGCTGAATTATCACCTTCATACAAAGAGGTGGGGATCGATCCCTATGATCCTAGAGCCTTTCCCAAAGGTTGGTACGATGAACAAATAGGTAAGCGCCTCAGTGATATTGCCATCGACCCAAACAATGACAATATCTGGTACATCGGAGCCGGTGACTTTTGGAACGTTAAAGAAAACCACCGCTCCTTAAAACAACCCCACGGCAATGTGCTTAGTTATGCGGACTACGGTTATATTTTAAAATCAGTTGATAAAGGGCGGAATTGGCAAAAGATATCCAAAGACTTTCCTGAGACCTTGGATGTTGGCAAAATCATTGTTCATCCGCTCAACTCAGAGTTACTCATTATGGCTAGCAATCATGGGATAATGCACAGTCAAGATGCCGGGTTGAATTGGCGCGTCAATGGGGCTAATTTGCCTCACAATATTCCACGTGATCTGACCTTTTATTTTGACAATGCCTCGAAAGAGTTCATCTTATTTGCCATAGATCAAACTCAATTTTCACCGGTTGGTAACACGATTGAATCGTCTGGTGGAATATACCGAAGTTCCGATTTTGGTGAAAGCTGGCAGGAAATAACAGGTGATCTAGCTATAAACTTAAACGAAATTGACTATCCTGAAGAGATACATCGATACTACAGAGCCATTTCTCATTGGTTAGGTATGGATATCCAAAAAGCCCGCAAAAAGTTTCCAGTCTTGCCAAAATCTGTGTTGCCTGTATTCAATCGAATAGTGGTAAATCCAAATAATAAAAACGAGATTTACATCACTTATAACAAGAAACACGATAGAACATTTGGTCCTGGGGAAGTTTGGCGCACACTTGATGGCGGAACAACATGGCAAGTAGTTGCTCGCCACGGCAAGTACTGGTTAAGCGGAAAAGACAAAGCTTACTGGGCGACTAGAAACAATCCTACACACGCTAATGTGGAATTTTCCCATGTGCAAAGATACATGGATGCCCATGCAGAAAAAGAAGGCAATAGACTATTGAGCATCAACGCTAATGGCGATGTTTTTATCAGTATTGCTCAGCAAACACATAGGTCGACAGATCAAGGTGAATCATGGCAACAAATAGATGACATTGAGACAAAAAAAGGCAGTGATATATGGATAGGTAGAGGAAACAGTGACTTGCCAGGCCGTTTTATGTTGCTCGAAACAGGTAAACTCAACAGAAAGTTACTCACCAGTGGCGAACACGGAGTATGGGAAACCATTCCCTTAAAAAACACGGTCAAATCGAGTGCCGTTGCATTGAAACAAATTGAAGGGCAAAGCCAAGTTGATGGAATGTTCTCTATTTCTACCATAGCTGTGCATCCGAATGATCCAGATACCATATACATCATGGCTTGGCGCCAAGCCCACAAAGGGCAGTTACGCCGAACAACAGACGGCGGAAAAAGCTGGCACAACATATCGACAGTTTTGGAGACTTCAAATGAAAAACGCAGCAAAGGCGGCAAAGTTATCCAAGGTCCGCCGGGTATGCTTCCTGCACAAAATTCGTTTCTTATTGATCCAAACAATCCGCTAAATATGTTTTTTGTAGCGGAACGGGATGCGTTTTCAGAAATCTACAGAGCCCCAAGAAGAGAACCCACCAAAGGGGGCTATGGTTTTATGAAATCAATTGATGGAGGCTACACATGGGAGGTCAGCAATAAAGGCTTCCATAAAAACGCGAGTCTGCGCCGAATTGTATTTGATCCAAACAACAGCAAGATTATTTATGCCGCAGCAAGCGATGAAAACGGTGGCTTGTATCAGTCGGTTAATCAAGGTGAAAGTTGGCAGAAAATGAAAATTCCTGACACCATAAAAAGTGTTAATAACGTATTTTTTGATAGCAATACCAACGAATTATTCATTAGTGCGGGTGGTTTTTATTCTGGCACTATGGGTCAAGGAGGCGCCTGGCGTAGTAAAGACTTAGGTAAAACTTGGCATAAGTTTTTTGAAGCCCCTGTGGTATTGCAAGTGGAAACCTCACCTATCAACTCTAGTTTGATGCTGCTGACAGTCGGTAACCAAATGACAATGGACCGACAGTTTATGAATCCAGGATTATATTTGTCACTGGATAACGGTATAAGTTGGAAAAAAATAAATCGTAATCTAGCCAACAACGATAAGATTATTGATGCGAAACCTGATCCACACAACCCCGATTTGCTTTGGGCTGCAGGGTGGGGTAGTGGCTGGTATGTTGGCTATATAGGAGGCTCAGAAGGGAAGCAATGGTTTAGCGAAGATCACTAAGGTATATAGATTTCCTGTCGCTACCGAAAATAGGTTCAACGCACAGACACGCATGATAACTGTAAACTATAAATATCAATTGAAGTAAATCCCACCGAATAAAAACGAAATTTCGTTTGCGCCCTATTAATTTTAGTTAACGCATTCCGCTTTTCCTCGCTAGGCATTGTAGGTTAGGGTGTTAACCCGTTTTATCGCTACTCCGAGTGAAGAAGTGTATTCGTCGGTAACCATGGTGGAGTGATTGATGTTTTTGAAAATAAAAAAAATACGAAATATGAGCCTGTTTGGCTTTTTGATTTTATTTTCCGCTTGTTCTCTTACAGAGGACTCTTCTCCTAATGCCGCCGCTCCAGTTGAATTAAAAGTTGGTGAAGGATTTGTTAACCCCATTGGTTATTATGAGGAGGCGCCACGCTTTTCATGGCAAATTTCCCCAAGCGCAAATTCCGATTTTCAACAAGCATTTCAAATTCAAGTGGCTTCTTCACAAGCGAGTATTTCCCAAGCTGATTTATGGGATAGCCAAAAGCGAGTTTCGTCTAAAACATCTTGGGTAAGGTATCAGGGCAAGCCTTTGGTTTCTCGTCAGCAGGTATATTGGCGAGTGCGGATTTGGGATGAACGTGGCAAGGTGTCGAATTGGAGCGCACCAGCGTCTATCGAATTAGGGTTGTTGTCTAACAATGAATGGCATGGCCGTTGGATTCGACACCCAGAAACGGGTGAAACAGTTACCTTTAACGTGACTGACTCTAAAACTAAAGTAGTTAAAGAAATTACAAATAAGCACTACCGTCCGCAATATCTCAGAACGCAATTTCAAGCAGATTCATCTATAAAAAAAGCTAGATTATATATCACCTCTAAAGGTGTATTTACTGCTTATATAAACGGTAAAAAAATATCTGAAGACGTTATGACACCGGGCTGGACACCCTACTTGCAGCGAATCGAGACCCTGACCTACGATGTTAGCTCTTTGCTTCGCTTGGGCGATAATGTGCTGGCCGCGACGGTTGCAGAGGGATGGCATACAGGTCGTATTCTAGCGCCGAAAAAAGAGGATGTGAAACCCTCTGCGTTGCTACTTCAGCTTGAAATCGAATATGCTAATGGCGCAACTAAAACGATAGTCAGTGACGAAAATTGGCATGTAACGCTAAATGGTCCCATTCGAGAAGCGGGCAATTACGATGGCGAAACCTATAATGCTAATTATGAGATGCCCGGATGGAATAAGGTTGGCTTTGATGTGTCAACTTGGAATCGAGTGATAACAGAGGACATAGAGCCTCAAGTGGCTTTGGCACCAAAGCGTCACCAAGCATCAAAGGTAAAACTTACCTTGCCCGCATTGGAAATTGTCGAAGTTGCGAATCCAAAACCCGGGGTAGTGGTATTTGATATGGGCCAAAATATGCTTGGGGTCCCCGAATTATCCTTACCCGTGGTAGCAAATCAAAAAGTAACAGTGCGCTTTGCCGAGGCGCTACATAAAAATACCTTTTACACCAAAAATTTAAGAAGTGCCAAGGCAACCGATTACTATATTCCCGCTGCAAGCGGCACTATTAATTATGTACCTACCTTTACCTTTCACGGTTATCGTTTTGTTGAAGTATCAGGGTTTGACCAATCTAGACCCCCTGACTTAAGTTGGGTGAAAGGGCGCGTGCTGCATTCAGATTTCCAAGTCAACGCGAACTTTAACAGTTCACATAATAAGTTAAATAAGCTTGCTGAAAACGTTGTTTGGGGTTTACGAGGTAACTTTTTGGATATACCTACGGACTGCCCACAACGTGATGAAAGATTGGGGTGGACTGGGGATGCTCAAGTATTTGCGGCTCCGTCAATGTACATGGCTGATGTGTATGGATTTTGGGCCGCGTGGTTACAAACTGTGCGCGAAGAGCAAGCCGAAAATGGCCGCATACCCAACTTTATTCCTACTAAAGAAAGTCGTCACGGTATTGGTGTATCTTCTGGGTGGGGAGATGCTGTGGTGGTGATTCCTTGGGAACTTTATCTTTTGACGGGAGATAAACAAATCCTAGAAGAAAACTACAACATGATCCAAAAGTGGTTAAGTTTCCATGAATCAAAAGCCGATAACTACGTTTCGACAATGGGCGGGTTTGGTGACTGGTTACAACCTTACACTAAAGGTATTAATGGACGTCCAACCCGCGGTGATACGCCGACTAAACTAATTTCCACCGCTTATTACGCACATTCGTTAAATTATGCTGTGCAAATAGCGCAAACCTTGGGGTTCAATAAAGATGCAAAACGTCATACTAAAACCCTAGCGAAGGTTAAAAACGCATTTCGCACTACCTTTTACGACGAGCAAACCCAGGTAAAAGGCGAAGCTACTCAAACCAGTTATTTGTTGCCGCTTGCCTTTGGCTTGTTCGCAGGAAGTGACAAGGTTAACGCGCAACGATATTTGGTAGAGGAGATTAAACAGGCGGATTACCATTTGCGCACTGGCTTTTTGGGTACTCCTTTACTTGCCCCCGTATTACAGGAGATGGGGCGCAGTGATTTGATGTTTGATTTACTCTTCAAAGAAACTTACCCCTCTTGGTTTTACTCAATTAATAACGGTGCCACCACCACTTGGGAACGTTGGAATTCATATTCTTTAGAACATGGTTTTAGCAAAGCGTCGATGAATTCACTCAACCATTACGCTTATGGTGCAGTAGCGAAATGGTTCTACGAGGGAATATTGGGTATCAACTCGGTAGAGGCTGGGTTTAAGGTGGTAGATATAGCACCTCAGTTTAATCAGCGGCTCAATCAAGCCAGTGGCAGCTACAAAACACCGCAAGGTGAGGTCAGCGTCGCTTGGTCTATTGGGCAAGGCCAGTTAGATATGCAGGTAAGCATTCCGAAAAACACTCATGCGAATTTTATCTTGCCGCAAATACTCGCGGAAACATTGACGATTAATGGAGCACAAATTTCCTCTATACAAGCACTGTCAAATCAGCCTCCAGGAGACTATCGCATTAGAGGCTCGATAGATTATTAGTCTGCACAAACTAGCTTAAACAATATTTGGATTTATAAAACTTGATGAGAAAACAGATGAAAATAAAACACTCAGCGTCTCACGCTTGGCAGGCTTGGCTCCTATGCATCATATGCAGCGTGTCATTATTCCATACTGTGAGCTTGGCTGAAGAAGCAACATCAGATATCAAAACATCAACGGTGCCTAGCAAACCTGCTTTGAATGTACTGGTATTTTTAATCGATGATCTCCGCGTTGATTTAGGTACATATGGGCATAAGCATGTGATTAGCCCAAATATAGATAAATTAGCTAATGAAGGGGTGAAATTCACTCACGCATATGCACAACAAGCCATATGTGGGCCTTCTCGAGTGAGTATTATGACTGGACTAAGGCCAGAAACTACTGGTCTGTACACTATTCGAAGAGATGGGCGCTTGCGGCCAAATCAACCCAATGTGGTATCAATGCCTCAATTGTTTAAACGTAACGGATATAAAACGGTAAGTATTGGCAAGGTATATCATAGTGTCACCGATGATGAAGAAAATTGGTCGACTCACATTAAAAAGTTAGACAATTTCTATGCCTTACCGGGCAATAAAGAAGCGAAATTTGCCTACGAATCTGCCGATGTAAGTGATGAATTTTACAAAGATGGGAAAGTAGCAACAGACGCTATTAACACCTTGAAGCAAGTAAAAGACGACAAATTTTTGATGTTTGTTGGCTTTAGTAAACCGCATTTGCCTTTTAATGCACCCAAAAAATATTGGGACTTATACGATCGCGAACAATTCGCTGTACCGAGTCGCAACAAACCATCAGAAATGTACCGCTTAGCATTAACTAAATGGGGCGAGTTACGCATGTACGGTGGCATTCCGAAAGAAGGGGATACCAGCGACGAGCTTACCAAAACCCTAATTCATGGGTATTACGCCACAGTCAGTTATGTGGATGCGCAGCTTGGCCGTGTGATGCGCGCCGTAGATGAAATGGGGCTACGCGAAAATACTTTAGTAGTATTGATGAGCGATCATGGATACAAACTAGGTGAATACGGGGCCTGGAACAAACACACCAATATGGAGCTTGATACGCGAGTTCCGCTAATTGTGAGCAGAGAATTGTCGCATACCAAACGCAAAAGTGGGGTGACTAGCCAAGCATTGGTTGAAAACATCGATATTTTCCCAACCCTTACAGAAGTAGCAGGTTTGCCTTTACCAGAGGTAGATGGTGAAAGCTTAATTACCCTACTAGACAACCCCACACAGTCATTTAAGCAGGGAGCTTACAGCTTGTTTAACCGAGGGAAAATTATGGGGGTTACGGTGACCGACGGTAAATGGCGTTACACGCAATGGCGCGATGCACAAACTCAAGAAATTAAATATACAGAAATGTATGACCACACAATCAGTGATATTGCCAAAGCCAACGTGTCAGGCCAAGCGAGTCTTGCTGAAATAGAGCAAGAACTACAATCATTATTACTGGCGAAATTTCCGATGAACGCACCACCATTTTATGAAAAGCGTCATGTTCGCAACAACCAGTTGTTTAAGCAGGTGACAGATTGAACAAGCAAATAGGCTTTTTATTACTGGCGTTCACTTTATCAGCTTGTCATTCTTTAGAATCAAAACAAGCGGCTAGATCAACAAACACGTCGACGCTGGGTTCGCTATCATTAACGGCTGACTTTAGTGATGCAAAACAACAAATTGGTACTGTCTACGATTTCTTTGACGTTTCGGTCAGAACCGAACGCGGTAATCCCTTAGGTAAACCAGCAACTTTTGGTCGAAAGGCAAAGGTCAACACCGTACGTATGTTAGGAGGTTGGGCAAATCAAAATACACAGCAAGATACCTATCAATGGGACGGTGAAAAGTATGTCTATAACTTTGAGGCCGCTACCAAACGTATTAATGCTTGGCTAAACAACGATTGGGATATTTTTCAAATAGTGTTGGACAACCCTCCGTGGGCATTTCAGCGGGGATATACATTCGTAGAAGTGCCAGACGGTACCAATTATTTGGCCAAAGATCGCGTAGGTGTCTATGGCAATGGTATACCACCTAATGATGCAGAAGCGTGGAATCAATATATAAAAGCCTTTATGCAACATTTGGTCGATACCTATGGCAAAGAGGCCGTTTTGACGTGGCGGTTTCGAATTGGTTCAGAAATCGATACTCGTCCACAACACTGGGCCGCCACAAGACAAGAGTTTTTTGATCACTATAAAAATACTGTAGAAGCGGTTAAAGCCGTATTGCCCGAGGCAAAAGTTGGGACCCACTTCAGGGAAGCAACACATAAAAGCAAGTACATTGATTACACAGGCAATAAAGAAGACGCTTATGGTCCTTATTTCGTGACTTGGGCTAAACAACATCAGGTGCCTTACGATTTTCTTGCTATTTCGTACTACCCACATATTACCCATCCTCATGAAACGGATATGCATGAGGTGTACGAAACTCAGATCGCGCCCATATTAGAACATCCCGACTACAATCCTAATGCCAGTTTCGAAATTCATGAATACAAATTTATTGTCAAAATGAAACGCGCAGGATTTGTTAGCGTAGCGACGTCTCATAACTCTGCTTTTTTTGCCATGCTAGCGAAGATGATGTTAGAGAAAAACATTCAAGAAGTATTTCAGTGGGGAAATATGAGCCAGGGTTCTTACAGTCCAGAGGCAATGACACAACTTGCGTTGTATCAAATGCTTGGCAATCGCTTATATTCAAATACTGTAGTAGGCAAGCCCGCAATTGCGGGAAATAGGGTAGATGGGATATTCAGCCAAAAAGCCGATGGATCAGGGTTTGATGTGCTTACCTTTAACTTTAATAAAGATGATATGGCCTACCAAATGCCCGAACAAGTTTTAGTTTCAATGCAAGTGGCTAAACCTGCCGGTACCAAATTTAAATATCGAGTGGCGCAAATTGATCAAACCAGCAATATCGAACAACTCTTTTACGCTACATTTCCAAAAGCGACCATTTCACAAAGCGACGGAGGATGGCGCAAAGATGAAGCACATGCTACTGCGTCAGCAAGTAATGCGCTAAATGAAGCGGGATTAAAAGCCTACCAACATTATCTTGATAAAAACCATGCAAAAAATCTTAAGATAAATAGCTTGAGTTGGGGGGAATGGCGCACGGCGACGACGCTTGAGTCTGATAAAATAAGTGGTTCTGTTATTGCCATTAGTAATACGGTGCCTTCGTTTTCGGTGCAGAAATACCAAGTTAGATGGTGAGTGTTTTACCATTTTCTAAAGGAAAAATAGCGATGAATAAAAATATGATAGGGTTTGCAGTACTTGCGCTGCTAAGTGCAGCAGGCAACGCCATTGCTAATCAAGCTAAAGCCTCTGTTCAGTCAGTCGAGCTCAACAATAATATAATTTACGAGTCATTTGAAAATGGCGGTTGGAATGCGCCCCACGCAAGGGGATTCACCCCAGGAATGAAAACAGAATTACCGCAAAATTTTATGTTCAACCAGCTTCAAGGCAACCATGCTTTTAAGTTAGAAGATGAAATTGTTCGCGCAGGTAAATACTCAGCAAAACTGGTTTGGCACCATAAAAACCCAGCGGCGTACAACGGTAACAAGAACAAAGTGGATAACGTCGACCGAAAGGCCATGTTTCATGGCTTTAAAACCAAGGAAGTGATGGGTGCCGAAGCCTGGTATGGGTTTAGTTTTTATTTCCCATCGGACGGCACGGCAGACGAACTCAATGATTGGCTTTTTTTTCAAATTCATGGCAGTGCAGACAAGCGACTAAAAGAACATTCTCGTAATCCACCTTTTAGTCTCACTATGGATAAAGAGGGTCTGCGAGGCAGTTGGAAATGGGATCCAGATGAAAAAAGCCAAACTCGCACTGGTAAAGGAACCGAGTACTATAGAATCCCCGGTGAAAAAGTGAAGTATCTGGATCGATGGGTAGATTTTGTTGTGCACGTTAAAGTGGATTATTCAGCGGCAAAAACAGGCTTGATTGAATTGTGGGTAGACGGTGAAAAAGTATTGAACAAACATAATATTCAGTTTGGCTACAATGATGATAAAGGCATCTATCCATCTTGGGGGATGTATTTTAATGGTGACTTGAGTGTGATGAAACATGACCATTATTTATACTTAGATGAAATTAAAATGACTGACCGAAAAAATGCCACATACCAAGATGTAACTCCCAGAAATTAGCCGAATCGCCCTTTGCTTGGGTTTATGTTTGATTTCGTCTAAATTGCGCGAACATTTTTACAGTTACGCACAATTACTAAACTCTTACTCACAGCAACTTAGCTCCGCTTACCTGAATATGCTTCTTTTTAATGAAAGGAGCTCTACATGGTAAATCCAATCTCAAAGCATTACGGCGTTTTGCTTTTTACTTTGACCACCTTAATGTTGTCAGGCTGCAGTGAGTCTAATGCAGACAAGCCTATTCCTATTAAACAGGGCACGACCAATATCCAATGGACCAGTTATGGCATTCCCCACATATCAGCTAAAAACTACACTGATTTGGGAGAGGGTTTGGGCTATGTAATGGCTCAAAATCGATTGTGTAATATTCTTGAAGGCATAGTGACTGCAAAAGGAACGCGCGCTAAATATTTTGGTGCAGGAATAGAGGATAGTAATATTAATTCGGATTTTGCATATCTTCATTTGCGAACCTACGAAAGAGCACAAGATGACTTTTCATCACTCCCCTCATCGGTGCAAGATATGATGATGGGGTATGCAAAAGGGTTTAATCACTGGTTGAAAAATAACAACGACGACAATCAAGGTTGCTCATCTTTAAAGCAAAATATCACTCACTTTGATATGTATGCCCTAAACCTATCCATTGATTATTGGGGTTTTATTGGCGATTACATTTCTCAAATTGGTTCGGCTAGCATGGAGAATTTCGAGGAAATTTCTGCTGAAAGTTTTTCGACAAAACTGAAAAACAAAATGAAAGGAAGCAATGGTTGGGCGATAGGAAAGTCACTTTCGTCTTCGGGTAAAGGTATGTTGTTATCTAATACCCACCTGAATCATAGCGGCAGATTCCAATGGTATGAAGCACATCTAACCATACCAGACGAACTAAATGTCTACGGTGGATTTTTGCCAGGATTTATCACCCCTGCATTAGGATTTAACGACTCTTTTGCATGGACACATACATGGTCTGCTTCGCTACCGGGTACATTTTACTATTTGGTCAGGCCGGATGAATCTGACTTGAGCCAATATATTTATGATGGTCAAACCCGACATCTTGAGTCTTTTGAATACAGTATAGAGGTTAAGCAATCCGATGACAGCTCGATCAATTTATCACGCGTTTTGTTTAATAGTCACTACGGTCCTGTAGTCGGGTTGGATGAGTTGGCGAGAGTTGTTGTTGCAAGAGATGCGCCTAGCATTGATAGCAACATTGCTGAATATTGGATGAAACTTGCTAAAAGTAAGGATGTAGAAGAAGCCGTTTCTCTAAATGAATCAGGTTTTCGTACGGGCTCTCAAAATATAATAATGGCAGATGACAAAGGCAGAGCATTTTATGGTGATATGTCTGCTGTACCTGCAATATCAACATCAGCATGGCAGGAAATATATACTAATCCAGAACGCTACCAAAGTGATGTATTCGATATAATACTAGATGGCTCTAACCCAATCTTTGACTGGCAAGAGTTGGTCGTTTTCGACAATATTCCAAAGCGCTATTCAGATGAATATGTACAAAATGCCAATGAGTCAGCATGGTTGGCCAACATTTCTCAGCCCATTATTGATTTTTCAGTGCTTTACGGCGAGATAGATTACCAACAGTCACCACGAACTAGGTTAAGTTTGAAAATGCTTGAAAGCCTTAAAGCTGCCGCTAAAAAAGTAACGATGGCTGATTTAGAATTAGCGATGGGCGATAAATCCCTGTTCTTAGCCGAACTCACAAAGAATGATCTGGTCCAGCGTTGTACTGAAATACCACAGCTATCCGTTGACGGACAGACAGTTGACCTCACTCAAGCATGCGACGTTTTGAGAAACTGGAATATGAAAGCTGAACTAAATAGCGTAGGAGCAATTATATTCAGGGAGTATGCTATGAATTTGCAGGTTCTCAACTCAACATTTGGATGTGAACAGACCTGTTGGCAAACCCCATTCGACCCTCTCACTCCCATTGCTACTCCGACGGGTCTTCCACAAATACTCGATCCGAATACTGATCGTCACTTGATCTCGCTGGCCACCGCCGTTGAATCGCTAGAACAAGCAGGGATAGACCTGAATGCTGAGTTAGGGGCAATACAAAAACTGGTCAAGGGAGATAAGTCGATTCCGATTGCTGGTGGCTATGGGGATGTTACCGGCAGTTTCAGTACGGTTTCAGTAGAGGCTAACTCCGTTTACTCCTTCTCTGGCCTCAATGAAGATGGTTATAGCATCGATAGTGGAGACGGTTTCGTCTTTTTATCAGAGTTCAATGACAAAGGTATCAAAGCAAAAAGCATCCTGCTTTATAGTCAGGCAAATGCACCGGATTCACCGCATTATTTTGACCAAGCGGCATTAGTTGAACAAGCTAAATACAAGGACGTGCGCTTTACACCTCGGGAGATAAACGAAGATCCAAATTTAACCTTAGAAGTGTTGTCTATCGAATAACACAGAATCACCAAAATGGGGGCTGGGTGCATTACCTGAAATACACTTATTATCTAGGTTGGTACAATCATAGGTATAGTCATAGTGAAGGTACACCCAGCCCCTTTGGTGCTGACAACCTGAATATCTCCTGCCAGTACATTTGATACTATGTTACGCACAATATTTAGTCCTAATCCAGAACCGCCTTGGCCTAGTTTAGTTGTCATGAATGGGTCATATATATTGGCAATGATTGATTGGTCAATACCGATACCATCATCTGAGAATGTAATGACAATATTTTTGTTAGCGCATTTGACATGAATACTAATATTACCTGAGTCTCGTTGATTAAAACCATGGAGGATAGAATTGGTAAATAGGTTGGTGATCACTTGCCCTAACGGCCCCGGAAAGCTATCCATCTGAATGTCGTCAGGTACTGTTATCTTGCATTCGATGGTTTTATTTTTGATGGTATATCTCAACGTGTTCAATATATCTTCAATAAATTCTTTTAAATTAAACCGTCTGCGTTCTTCTGAGGTCTGATCTACGGCGATTTGTTTGAAGTTTTGCACTAGCTTAGCGGATCTCTCTAAGGCGTCGAGTAAGAGTCGACAGCTTTCTGCATTTCGCTTAGCGAACTTACCGGCCTCTGTTCGTGTTAAGGTGCCGTCTAGTAGTTTTTTGGTGAATGAAGAAACATCGCGTTCTATTGTGCTGCCAACCGTTACTGCTATCCCTAATGGAGTATTGATTTCATGCGATACGCCTGCCACTAAGTTACCAAGGGACGCCATTTTTTCTTGCTCAATAACTTGTGCTTGAGTCTCTTTTAACGTATTTAAGCTTTTATTAAGCTGCTCTGTGCGTTCTTCAACCCTTTTCTCTAGAACCAAGTTCAATGCAATGATTTCTTCTTGCTTGATTTGGCTTTCCTTGGCATATCGTTCGACTTCTTCCAACATGGCATTGAATGAAGACACTAGTCTGCCAACTTCATCAAGAGAGTGCTTGCCTACACGAAGACTATAGTTTTTAGTGGTTGCAATTTCAGAACTAACTTTTTGCAATTCAAGTAAAGGCTTGAACAGCCCTCTGGTGATATATAACGACAGGAATAACACCACTATAATGGCCAGAATGACCACAAATGCAGCGTACTGATACATCTGGATAATCTTGTCATTTAATTTTAGTAAACTCACTTCCAAATAAAGCCAGCCGACGGTTGCGTCATCGACTTTTATCGGGTTCATTAAATGTAGGGAGTCATTGTTAAACAATATAGAAGCTTCAAACTCTAGGGGCCAGTCAACTTGTTGAACACCATATTCCACAAATTGGCTATAGCCTAACGAGCTCTCGGCAAATATAGCTGCGTAATTGACTTGAGGTATAGTATCGAGCGAATGCAAAATTGACACAGCGCTCTCTCGGTCCTTAAACACTACCGATGGAGCGCTCATATTGGCAATGAGCTTTAACGTTGAGCTGGTTGAGTTAATCAATTGTTGACGGTAGTCAGCTTTGAGGTTGAGCAAGAAAACTGTGGTAATTGCCATTAATCCAAGTAACGAAATTAATGACAGGCTAAAAAACACCTTGTAGGTCAGTGATAGTCGTCTAATCAAGGTTCATTCTCTTCCACAAATTATCGCAACGTCGGCCTAGCCCGGCTATTGAACTCGACTTGAATGTTTGCCTGGTTGTCTATGGTACCTTGCTGGCGAAAAACAGCAATTGGTTCAGCTCGTTTATACATGCACTAACAATCCAATCTTAAGTATTTAGTCTATATTTAAGATAGTACTCAGCGCCCTTGATTAGTAGTCAGCATCGCACCATTACTAAGCTAGCGTTGCATTACTTATTACGCATCAGTACTATAGGCAATAATGCCCTTTGCCCAAATATATGGGCGTCTGAGGCATCGCAAGGAGTTACAAAACAAGTCATATGAATTTCGTTTCTAAAAAGAAAAACTGGTTGTATCTGCCGTTTTTTGTGTTCTGCTTGATAACAACATCCAATTTACACGCGAACTCTTTGTTTGAATTAGGTGAAAGCTATTTTAAAACTATAGCCTATGGCGAACTTGACCTCACAATCACCACAGTCACACAAGATGCCAACAATTTCGTATGGATAGGAACCTATAACGGGTTGTATAAGTACGACGGGTACAAAGTAAAACGTTACACTTCTAATCCGACAGATCCTCGCGCCATAGGCGGCAACTTTATCCGCGCTCTTTGGGCAGATCCTGACGGGAGTGTTTGGGTGGGTACGATGGGAGCAGGCTTGTCTAAATATGATCCGTCGACAGATAGTTTTATCAACTACCCTTATGGAGAAAGCAATAATAAGAGCATTTCAGACCGGCGGGTTGAATCTATCTTAGGCGATGAAAATGGTTTTATTTGGGTCGCGACAAATAATGGTCTTGATCGGCTTGACCCTGATTCTGGTCAGGTTAGCTCTTTTTTGCATGATGAAAATAACCCTAATTCGCTCAGTAATAACCGTACTCGTTCACTGTTAATCGATCATGATAGCAACCTTTGGGTCGGCACAGCATCGGGTTTGAACAGATTATCCAATATACACTCTGAGGTCGAAAACTATCGCGTCGAGCGAATATTTGCAGGGCCTGCTGACCGTGAAAGTCTGGCTGATAAAAACGTTTTTCGCACTTATCAAAGTAGCAACAATACTATATGGCTGGGTACACACTTGAATGGGGCTTATTGGTTTGATCCTTCCCAAATGAACTTAAACAAGGTGAGTACACCTGATCGCAATTATGCAGGTTTAGCAGATTCCTGGGTTCATGCAATCACAGAGGATTTCGATGGTAACGTTTGGATAGGTACCTATGGTGAAGGGATTTTTTTGCTCGATCAAACTTCTAGACAGGTGACTCACAAGCATGTCCACGACCCGGCTATATGGAGCAGTATTAACAGTAATGTTGTATCAAGTTTATTGACCGATGACTCAGGGATAATTTGGGTAGGCACGTGGGGAGATGGATTGAATTTAAGCACATCTAACCCCCAAGCAATGCGAACTCTTCGTTACTCAGCCTTAAAAGATAATGGCCTGTCACACTATGAAGTTCAGGTGATTATGGAGCGACACAATGGAGAGATTTGGATAGGTACCATGGGCAATGGCGTGGATATTTTCGATCCTCAATTGGGAAGGGTGGATGGAATTAGGCCAAACAGTAAGGATCCAAATGCCCTAAAAGATGGGCGCATCCACAGTATGCTTGAGTTAGACAAAGACACAGTTTGGATTGGGACATTCAACGGTGGCTTATATCGATATCAGGTGTCTTCTAAAACAATGACTCACTTCTCCACTCGTAGCGGCCTCTCTAACAACCACATAAACCACCTTTTGGTCGACCTAGCTGGGCAACTATGGGTCGGCACTGATGCAGGGATCGACTTATGGGACCGAGACTCCCAGTCATTGATTCGATACCCATTAAAGCTCGCAGACGGTCGTGAAATAAACAGTCGATTGAATACCGCAATCGAGACCAAGGATGGGTGTATGTGGGCAGGTACAACTGACGGATTATTCTTACGCAAGGCTGAGGATGACCACTTTCGTCAGGTCTTTTTCAATAATCCAAAGGGCCAGCGAGTACCATTTACAAACAGCGTTTACGAAAGTTTTGAAGACTCTAACGGGGAAGTGTGGTTATTCACCAATACTCAAGCTTTTAAATTACGAGATTGGCATAATCAAACAGCCGATATAGACATAGAAGAAGTGCGGTTCATGATTTATGCCGAACGAGGACCGCTGGTTAACATGATGGAGGATAGTCAAAATCGCTTTTGGAGTTTTCGAGGATATGCCGATATCGAGAATCGAAAAGTGATCACTTTTATGACCGCCGATGGCATCGATATAGGCGCCTCTAGATATAACGCGCACAGGAAATTATCCGACAATTTGATGATGTTTGGAGGCACAAAAGGGATACTCATGCTGCGACCTGAGTACTACCAAAAATGGGACTATATGCCCAAGCTTGTTGTGAGTCATTTTGAGAGAAATCATCAATTAGAGAGTTTCGACCCGTCAAAACCTATCGTCTTAGCCCCGACAGATACAAGCTTTAGCATTGAACTGGCCTCTTTAGATTATTCTGAATCATCTGCAAACCTGTACCGTTTCAAGCTAGAGAATTTTGACAATGAGTGGATTGAAAGAAACGCCACATTCCGTACTGCCACATACACTAATTTAGCGCCTGGTGAATATCGATTTGTCGCGGAAGGCACGAATAGGGTAGGAGACTGGAGTAATCACTCTATTAATATCAAAGTGATTCAACTTCCCCATTGGCACCAGACGTGGTGGTTTAGAACTATACTAGCAGTTTTGATATGTCTACTTCTGGTTTGGTTGTTGAAAAGGAAGTATGGATCAGTTACTTGATCTCGCTCTAAGCGCTTTGTAGCTCAAGAGATTCAAAAGATCCGAATTTAACCTTATAAGTGTTGTCTATCGGATAACACAGAATCAGCAAAATATCAGAAAACACCTGTTGTGTATGGATCGAACAGGTGTTTTTCCATTAATCATTTGGACAATGGTAGACGTTGCCACTGAGAGTCACATTGGTTTGACTGATACCACCGCCGAATTCGTTACTAAATGATCCCGTTTGCCCTGCGCGTTGCGTTAACAAATAGACGACATTGCCACCCACACCATAGGCTTTATTTTTTAGATCATTTCTTGCACCCGACTCTAAGTCTTCGTTGGATGTAAATTCGCCTGTAAAGAAATCCCCTTGGTTACCGGTAATATCGCCCAGGAATTGACATTCCTTGCCAGGTTCATTGTGAGTCAACCGAACTAATTGAGCGCCAGGTGTTAACTCTATAGACGAGCAGGCAGATAGGCCCACTAACATCGCAATTGCAAAAATACGTTTCATTCTTTTTTCCATTTTAATATTCAAAAAAATTGGAGATAGAGGTTACGATAGATGGCTAACGATTAATGTTCTGGTTTTGTAATTAAATGTCCGCTTGAAAGAACAACTTTATTCATTTGGATGAATATTGCTTTGTATCCGTTTGGATACAAAAGCTATACAAACCGTTACCCAACCCCGATATTTACTGGGCTAGTATCACGTTCGAACTTTGGTAACGAATGTGAGTTATTCCATGAAAAAGCTATGTTTTTATTTAGTCCCTTTATTTTCGTCTTTGATATTCGGTCATGTTTCTGCCGCTCAGGTAACCAGTGCCCATTGGCAAACTATCCAACTGGATAACTATCAGTTGGCAAAATCACCTGTACAAACCACGCGGGCCTTTCGGCTAAACTCAGAGGGGTTTCAGCCTTTGGCTGCTGGTGAATCAAATATCGAAATAGATTTACCTCTGCCAGATGGCCAGTTTGTTCGTATTGTATTATCGCCCTCGAAAGTGATGAGTGCCGCTCTCGCCGAAAAATATCCAAACATAAAAACATATTCAGGTTACCAATTGAATGCCCCACAAAATAAAGTGACAGTAGATGTCGGGCCTCATGGGTTTCACGGTGTTATTGAACAGGGACAAAAGACTGTGTACATCGATCCTGTAGAGAAAAATAATAGATTTGAATATATCAGCTATTATCGCGATGATGAGGATCATTCAAAACATAACCCATCCATGCTCAAGCCAAATAAAAAGGCCGCTCTAGACTACCGGGTGGTGAAAGCGCTAACCTCAGCAAAAGCCAAAAAGGCGAAGTCGAGTGATCATCAGTTGCGTCTTAGAACCTTGCGTATTGCGATTGCTGCCACCGGTGAATACAGTCAATTTCATGGTGGTACCAAAGAAAAGGTACTTGCCTCGCTAGTAACTTTGGTCAATCGAATTAATCAGGTCTATCGCAAAGATATGGCGCTACAGTTTGAGCTAGTCGCGAATAACGATGAGATTATCTTTCTCGATGCAGGCTCAGATCCGTTTCAAAATACCGATGATGATATAGATTTTATTCAGTACGAGATCGATAGTCGAATTAGCCCCAGCGACTATGATATTGGTCACTTAGTCACCACAGGTGGAGGTGGCCTTGCAAGTTTAGAGTCTGTTTGTACTGATTATAAAGCCCAAGGGGTCACGGGTTCAGATACGCCTATCAATGACGCTTTTTATATAGATTACGTGGCCCATGAAATAGGCCATCAACTTGGTGCAGAGCATATTTTTAACGGTAATAGTGGCGGCTGCTTTGATAACCGTGAAAGTGGCAGCGCGTACGAGCCTGGCTCAGGTAACAGCATAATGGGTTATGCTGGGTTGTGTGACGAGCAAGATATTGCTTTATCGACTGATGCTCACTTTCATATCCACTCCATCGAGCAAATGCAACAGGCCCTAGATAGAGCGCCTAATTGTGGCATTATTGAAGCCACAGACACTGTTTTACCCCAAGCTTATGCTGGACAAGACTATACTATTCCAGCCAGAACACCTTTTGAGTTAAATGCTTACAAAACGTCTCAGAACCCTATGGGCACTACCTATAGTTGGTATCAAATGGATTTAGGTGAGAAAACAGAAAACCCAGATCAAGACTATATTGACGACGGTAAACGGCCTTTGTTTAAGAGTTTTTTACCCACTGTTCACGCGTCTCGTAGTTTCCCGCAATTGAGTGATGTGTTATCTGGCAAGTTGAGTTATGGCGAAACTTATGCGACCCAAAATCGCGAGCTTAACTTTAGATTAGTTGTGCGAGACAACCAAGGTAATTTGGACAGTGATCATGTCAGACTCGATGTGGTGGAAACGGAGCAGGGCTTTACGCTAAACCAACCATCAACCAAGTTACCCAATGAACTGCATCTTACTTGGCATACTGCCAATACCGAAAATGAACCCGTGTCTTGCCCTAAGGTTACTATTTTGCTTTCTATTGACGGTGGGGAAACCTTCAAGCACACCCTAGCCGAGTCGATAGCAAATGATGGTGAGCATACCGTGAGTTTATCAGGAATTAGTACTCAGCAGGGAAGGGTGAAAATTGCCTGTAGCAATAACGTTTTTTATGCCATAAACCCGACAAACTTACATTTGGATGCTCCTGTTATTCCCAAGACTGACTCGATAAACAATACTCTCGAGCAGCAAAGTCAGTCACCACAAGGGAATGTCGCTAACAATGCTTCTCAGCCTCAGGCACAACAAACTAGCGTAAACACTCAGTCTACTGCGAGTAATGCAAAACAGAGTCGAGGAGGCGGAAGTATTTATTGGTTGCTAACTATGCTGATAACGGCGTTATTCACCAGACGTGTGATGGGATTGGGTAAATTGACCTGTGGTGACAAAGCTCATGAGGACAGAACTCATCAGGGCAGAGCACCTAAGGGTAGAGCAAATGTGAATAGAGCACAGGAGGAAAGTGCAACACCAAAACGCAGGGCAGAAGTGATGAAATACAACCACAAGGCATTACTGTTAACCCTACCTCTTATTTTGCTAGGCTGTGCCAAAGCCAATGAAGCGCCAACGCCCAACAACAGTTTCTCAGACCCCGCACCAGTTGTGCTAACGCAAGACGATATTGCCGAACAGGTTGAAAAACACTTGGCTAATGCCATTCAAAAAGGGGATTATCGTTTATTTGCCTCAGCGGGGCGTCGTACTTTAATCGTTGGCATCGATTACCCCAACTTAACCCAATTAAAACAACAATGTGGTATAAAGTTCATGCCGTTAACTGGAGACGTGTTAACAGGGGTCGACGATATTAAAGTACGTAACCTGCAACTTAAGTTTGCACGACGATACAATAAACGAATGTACCCTTATTGCTTGAACAACAAAGGCTAGAAAACAAGCGCTTATGACAAAACAGAAAATACTTTTGGTAGATGATGATAAGGAACTGTCTGATATGGTCAGTCAGTTTCTTGTTGCCAACGGCTTTGATACTGTGCAGATATATCGTGGAGATGAGGCTATTGAAGCGATCAACAATGAACAACCGGATCTTGTTGTGTTGGATTTAATGTTGCCTGAAATTGACGGCCTGTCTATTTGCAGACAAGTACGAGACACATACAAGGGGTCAATTGTGATGTTGACAGCCCTAGACGAAGATATTGATGAAGTGACCGGTTTAGAAGTTGGGGCAGATGATTATCTATGCAAACCGATCAAGCCCAGAGTACTGCTTGCCCATATTCGTGCCCAGCTGAGACGGCAAACCATTGACGCGACTCCAAAACCAAATACTAAACTAACGGTGAACAATGGCGCATTGAGCATTGATAGTGTTGCTCGCTCAGTAAGCTGTAATCAACTTGAGGTAGTGTTAACCAGTGCTGAGTTCGATTTACTTTGGCTACTTGCTTCAGAGGCGGGGAAGATCATTTCTAGAGACGAGTTACACAAGCGGATATTTAAACTGGAGTTCGACGGAATGGATCGCTCCATTGATTTGCGAGTATCGCGATTACGAAAAAAATTACAGGATGACCCCAAGGAACCTCAAATCATTAAAACCGTGAGAAACAAGGGGTATCTGCTTGCTGAATAATCGACCTTCTATCGCTATTTTGATAGCCAGTCTGGTATTGGTAAACCTGATTATGGCCAATTTGTATTTCGATACCTTGTCTGGCCCTATTCAAGATTATCGTGACGACAAAGAGCTAGCAGCGTTGAATGTGATTAATGATAATGTCGATCAAGCCTTTGCAGGGAGCAATAAGTCTGAGTGGGAAGATATTGCCTACCAACTAGAAAGTGAGTTTGGTTACACTGTGGATATCTACCTAAGTAAAAACCTAACGCCAGCATCCCTAGATCAACAGTCAGGTTCCGAGCAAAGCGACAGTTATATTCTAAACCAAGATTGGCTCGACATTGAGCATAGTTATATCACGTACGCTTTAGATGGCAGTTACATTGCCGAAGTGAGTCCTTCTGGAGCGTCGGCGTCAGGGCTGGATTATTTTGTCGAGTGGTTTGCTTGGATAACCTGTGCACTGGTCAATATAACGTTGCTTGGTGTGTTTTTATGGCGGGCGTCCAATGCCCAGAGAAACTTAACCGTACAGGTAGAAAGTCTGCTGGATGCAAGCGCCAGCTTGACTGACCAAGAATCCCAAACTGAGCTGGCTGATCAAGCAGATACACACAAGAAAATTACGCTTTTGAAACAAGCTTTAGAGCACATAAAACAGCGCAATGATGAGCGTTTGGTGATGCAACGAGATTTGCTACATGGTGTCGCTCATGAGTTTAGAAGCCCAATGGCACGGCTCCAATTTGCGTTGGATATGTTAGAAGATGCAAGCCAGCAAGAAAGGCCACAGTTGCAACGCACTATGCTCAAATCATTAGCGGATCTAGACGAACTCGTAAAGGAGTTGCTCTATTATGCCCGTTTAGAAGATATTCAAGCTAGCTATAAATTGGAGGCAATCTCACTACAAGAACTGGAGCAGATAGGCCAGCTTGCATGTGAAAAAGTGCAAAGCTTTTATCCGAATATCGACTTTACTGTAGAAAACCGTTGTGAAGCAGCTAATGATAAATTTGTATTGGTAGAGCGTAAATTGATGCTTAGATTGCTGAATAATTTATGTCGTAATGCCGGGCGTTTTGCTCATCAAACCTGTTTGGTTAGCTTGTCGATAAGTTCGAATCGATTGCATATTTGTGTAGACGATGATGGTATTGGCATCCCGCCGGGAAAAGCGCAACGGATATTTGAACCCTTCACCCGCCTCGATGGGAGTCGCTCTCGGGACTCTGGAGGTTGTGGCTTAGGCTTGGCCATTGTGGCGTCTATTGTAAAACGTCACAACGGTGAGATTACTGTGAAGCAGTCAGATTTAGGCGGCGCAAAATTTGTTTTTTCGCTTCCGTTATAGATCTAGTTGTTGAGGCTTTCGAGTGAGTAAGCCTTACTGTAACCAGCCTGTCAGCTTTATTCGTACAATTTCCATTGTGTGAATTTTAAGACCTAAGGAGTTGCAAAAATCTTCCTAACTAGTCGTTTAAACGCGGCTACTTTTAGTGGTTTAGGTAGGTAATATAAGTTTGTATCAGCAGCGATTGTTCGCACTTCTTCTTCTCTACTCGCTGTATTTAAAATTCCTGGAATATGCTCTCCAAAGTTAGTACGAATGATCTTCGCTATCTGCGTACCTTTCTGTTCTCTATCAAGGTGAAAATCGAGTAGCATTAAATCGACCTTCTGATTTACTTTTTCGGCTTGCTCTAAAGTGTTTGCTAGGACTACACTCGCCCCCCAACTCACTAGTAATTGACTTACCGCATCTCTGGTTTTTGATTCGTTTTCTGCTAATAGAATCCGTTTATCGTGAAGTAAGAGAGATTTTTCTTTCGCAGCTTCTACTGGGGCTTCCTTGTCCTTCTCGATCTGAGTAGAAACAAAATCTGTAACAGGCACTTGAACAGCGAAACAACTGCCTTTTCCCTCCGTTGATTCGACTTGTAAGGGATGAGAAATTAGCTGAGTGATTTTATCTACAATAGTGAGACCCAGCCCTAAACCTTGTTGTGAACTATGCTCATTAATCTGATGGAATTCCTTGAAAATGTGGGTTTGATTTCCTTCGGAGATACCTTCACCAGTGTCAGCAACAATAATGTTGACGTATTCTTTTTGTCGCTTACACCCAAACAGAACTTTACCCTCATGGGTATATCTCACGGCATTTGAAAGTAAGTTTTGCAGCACTCTTCTTAGCAGTTTTTTATCGGAATTAACGACAGCTTTGGTTCCAACATAGTGCAGCTTCAAGCCCTTTTGTTCAGCAAGTAAGGTAAATTCTTTCGCTAACGGATCTAGCACCTCTTTAAGTGGAAACTTTTGGATATTAGGTGATAGCGCGCCAGATTCTAACTTAGTCATATCCAACAAAAGCGATAATAACTCTTCTGCATTGTTTAGGGATTCAATCAAAGAGTGACTCAATGTAAGTATGTCACCATCATTGGCTTTTTGAGCAATTAACTCTGCAAACAAGCTTGCTGCATTGAAGGGTTGCATCAAATCATGTCCTGCGGCGGCTAGGAATTTGGTCTTACTTTCATTAGCATCTTCTGCCTCTTGTTTCGCGGTTGTAAGTGCATCATTAGTTAGTTTTAGCTGTTGGGTTCGGTCTTCAACACGTTGTTCCAGATTGACTTTGGCGAGTTCAAGTTCTTGCTGAATAGTAATGTATTCGGTGATATCACTGTAAGTAGTGACAAAGCCTCCGCCCGGAAGTGGACTTCCATTTAGTTCGATGACATTGCCACCAGGCTGAGTTCTAACATATTTGTATTGACTGCCCTGACGAATAAAATTGATACGTTTATTGATCTCTTCTTCTGCATTTTTTGGATCACCTAACAGACCACGCTTCGCATTGAATTCGAGCAGTTGGCGCATTGATAAACCTGCTTCAATAAAATCTTGTGGATACCTAAATAAATCCACATAACTCTGATTCCAAGCGATAAGGTTTAGATCTCTATCAACAACACTGATCCCCTGTTGAATATGTTGTACTGAAGACTGCAACATTTCGTGATTAAACTGGAATGTTTGACTAGCTTCTTCCATCCACTCCATGAGTTCAGGTAACGGAGTTTGCTCTTTTTCGGCTATTGCGGACATCAAAATTCTGGCGCTTGCCCCGCCAATCTGTCCTGCCATTTCATGCTCTACCGTATCCAATAATTTTGGACTGGCGAAGCTTTCGGAAGCTTCGTCTCCAGCGAAACGACGGATAACACGCAATTTTTCATCGGAAAGCATGTTTTTACACAAAGCCATGAGCCGGGTGATCTTAATGGCGTTGCCTTGATGACTAAAACGAAATGGGGCGGGGGTGTTGTCGTCGTTTCTCAATCTGCCCGGAAACAAATTAGCCAAAATGATGAAACATACCAAATTTGCGCTAATACTAAACACGAATCCCAGTCCCAACGATAAGTCAGTTGGAGGAGGATCGAAGTAGTAACTGGCTTTGACACTTGGCCATAACAACCAATAAAACCAACCCAACGCTCCCGTTAGCAAGGCTCCCATTGCGGCATACTTATGACCCTTTCGCCAATACAAACTAAGTAACAATATGGGCATGGTTTGAGCTAAAAGCGCCATTGCGATCGTGCCACTATTTACTAATGGTGTTTGGTTGCTAACATTGATGTGATACAAAAAAGCAATGGCTAGCACCAAGACGATAGTTAAGCGACGAATAAACAAAATCATCTTTGGCTGCAAGGTGCCTTGCTGTTCATCAAGATTGAGATAGCTCAATTTAAATTTGAGCCATAATGGTGTAACTAGGTTGTTTGATACCATAATACCCACAGCGAGTGTTGCCACCATTACCATGCTTGTTGCGGCAGCTAGCCCACCTATAAAGCTAATTAGTGCCATGAGTTGATCATTGACCATCAGTGGCAAAGCCAGTGCGTAGGTGTCAGTGCTCGAATCTTGCGGATCGAGCAAAATATGACCTCCTAATGCTATGGGTAAAACGAAAATCGTCATGCCTACTAGGTAGAGTGGAAATAGCCAGCGTGCTGCGCGCAATTCTTGTTCACCATTATTCTCAATAAAGGTGGTGTGGAACTGCCTCGGCAAACAAAACATGGCACAAATTCCCAATAAGACGTGTGTTAGATAGACGCCTATCGCAGGTTCGGCATAGATTATTTGTCTGCTACGATCATTATTTTGTGCTTGCCCAAGTAAATCAAATACGCCATCAAATAGGTAGTAACACACAAATAAGCCAACGCTGAGCAAGGCAATCAACTTGATAATAGAAGCGAAAGCAATGGTGAACATTAAGCCCGGATTTTTTTCAGTCAAGCTGAACGAGCGAGCACCAAACAACACCGCAAAAAGTGCCAGCACCACAGTGACATATAAACCAATGTCAGAAGAAGACACGGAGGGCGAATTCGAAAGTAAATTTACACCTCTAGAGAGTGAGTCGAGTTGTAAGGCAATGTAAGGAACCACACCAAAAAAGCATAGTATTGAAATGATTGCTGATAGTAGGTGGGAGCGTTGATATTGCAAACCAATGAAATCTGCAAGAGAACTCACGTTATAACGTAAACAAATTTGCGAGATTTTAATTAAGGTTTTAAAGCCGAATATCATCACCAAAATAACGCCAAGGTAGGTTGGAATGAATGCCCATCCGTATTGTGCTGCTTGTGTAGTGGTGCCGAAAAAAGCCCAAGATGTGCAGTGAACACCAAGGGCCAAGCTATAAATAATAGGATGTTGCTGATTGCTCCTGACGTACTTGTTGCCAAGAAGACCAACAAGAAACATCAAAATTAGGTAGCCAAGGACCACGCTTGAAAGAGTCGCAACACTAAACATAGTAGATTAAGTAAAATTAAATATTATCAATACTTTACCTAGACTCCTCCTTGGTTGAAAGCGAAGCGGAATAGAAAGGATCAAAAAAAATTGTAAAAGCAGTAAAAAAACTGGGGTTTTTACCCTTGAAGGCAGAAGAAATAGCCCCACTATAAGGTCAACAAGCCAGTCAGGCAGTTCAATTTTAACCCAGTGATATCAACACAAATGGCGACGGAGTAAGGCATGAGTAACGATCAACAGCCAAAAAGCAATGAAGAAGCAGAACTTGAGCAAACAGAACAAGTGTCTGAAGAGGCAGTTGAAGCGACAGAAAATTCAGAAGAGGTTGAAGTCTTAACTGAAGAACAAGTGCGCATTGAAGAATTGGAAAAGGCGCTTGCTAAAGCAGAAGCCACAGTCACTGAACAACAAGACAGTGTATTGCGAGCCAAGGCTGAAATGGAAAACGCTCGTCGTAGAGCTGAAGGTGAAGTAGAAAAAGCACGTAAGTTTGCTTTGGAACGTTTCGCTGGTGAGCTGCTGTCTGTAGCAGACAACCTTGAACGAGCAATACAAGTATCTGATCCTGACAATGAAGCGTTGAAGCCGATTATTGAAGGCGTCGACATTACATTGAAATCGTTTAATAGCACGATTGAGAAATTCGGTATGAAAGCAATCGATCCTCAAGGAGAGAGCTTTAATCCCGAACTTCATCAGGCAATGTCTATGCAAGAAAGTACAGATGTTGCTCCCAATACCGTTTTGGCAGTTATGCAAAAAGGTTATGAGATCAATGGGCGTTTACTGCGACCAGCGATGGTCATGGTATCTCGCGCTGCGGAAAGTGGTGTAGATACACAAGCATAAGTAAGTACAAGAGGCTAGATTTGGTCAGTTTGTGGAATTTATTGTTGATTTTTTTAAGCATAAACATTGAAAAAACTCAGAATAACCCCACAAAAGGTACAGGCAATTTTTTAAAGATTTTATGGAGACACACTAATGGGTAAAATCATTGGTATCGATTTAGGTACAACAAATTCATGTGTCGCAGTACTAGACGGCGACAAAGCTAAAGTTCTAGAGAATGCTGAAGGCGATCGCACCACTCCTTCCATCATTGCGTACAGTAATGATGGTGAAACATTGGTTGGCGCGCCAGCTAAACGTCAGGCAGTCACTAACCCTCAAAACACCTTATTCGCAATTAAGCGTCTAATTGGTCGTCGTTGGGAAGATAAAGAAGTTCAGCGCGATATCGACATCATGCCATTCAGCATTGTTAAAGCTGACAATGGTGACGCTTGGGTTGAAGCAAAAGGCGAAAAAATGGCTCCGCCACAAATTTCGGCTGAAGTACTCAAGAAAATGAAAAAGACCGCTGAGGACTATCTTGGTGAAAAAGTAACTGAAGCGGTTATTACTGTTCCGGCTTACTTCAACGATTCTCAGCGTCAAGCAACTAAAGATGCTGGCCGTATCGCTGGTTTAGAAGTTAAGCGTATTATCAATGAGCCGACAGCGGCTGCATTGGCATACGGCATGGACAAGAAAAAAGGCGACAGCGTTGTTGCTGTGTACGACCTTGGTGGTGGTACTTTCGATATTTCAATAATTGAAATCGATGAAGCTGAAGGTGAGCACACGTTTGAAGTATTGGCGACTAATGGTGACACTCACCTTGGTGGTGAAGATTTCGATAACCGTGTTATCAACTACCTAGTTGACGAATTCAAGAAAACTCAAGGTGTTGATTTGCGCAAAGATCCACTTGCCATGCAGCGTCTTAAAGAAGCAGGTGAGAAAGCCAAGATTGAATTGTCTTCTGCTCAACAGACTGAAGTTAATTTGCCTTACATCACTGCAGACGCATCTGGTCCTAAGCATTTAACCATTAAGATGACACGCGCTAAGCTTGAGTCTTTGGTTGAAGACATGGTTAAAGAAACCCTCGAGCCAGTGAAAAAAGCGCTTGCTGATGCAGATCTTTCTGTTAGCGACATTAACGATATCATCCTAGTGGGTGGACAAACTCGTATGCCGCTAGTACAAAAGTATGTTTCCG
The DNA here is from genome assembly GCA_947503265.1 of uncultured Alteromonadaceae bacterium. Classification (GTDB taxonomy): domain Bacteria; phylum Pseudomonadota; class Gammaproteobacteria; order Enterobacterales; family Alteromonadaceae; genus Aliiglaciecola. The sequence goes on along the minus strand of CANNDC010000003.1, from coordinate 8,427 downwards.
ATTTCTTTGGCAAAGAGCCGCGTAAAGACGTAAACCCAGATGAAGCCGTTGCCGTTGGTGCTGCAATTCAAGGTGGTGTTTTGGCCGGTGATGTGACTGACGTATTGCTACTTGATGTAACGCCGTTGTCTCTAGGTATCGAAACAATGGGTGGCGTGATGACAGCGCTGATTGAGAAGAACTCAACGATTCCGACTAAGAAAGGTCAAACTTTCTCAACGGCTGATGACAATCAATCTGCGGTAACGGTTCACGTACTACAAGGTGAGCGTAAGCAAGCGTCTGGTAACAAATCTTTAGGTCAATTTAACCTTGAAGGTATTCGTCCAGCTGCGCGTGGTGTGCCTCAAATTGAAGTGACTTTCGATATTGATGCGGACGGTATTCTTCATGTATCTGCGAAAGACAAAGATACAGGTAAAGAGCAGAAGATTACGATTCAGGCATCTTCTGGTTTGAGCGAAGAAGAAATCGAGCAAATGGTACAAGACGCAGAAGCAAATAAAGACGCTGATGCTAAGTTTGAAGAAATGATTCAAGCTCGTAACCAAGCTGATGGCTTGATTCACGGTACTCGTAAGCAAATGGAAGAAGCAGGCGATGCATTGCCTGCAGAAGACAAAGAAGCGATCGAAACAGCAATTACTGCATTAGAAGCAGCAGTTGAAAGTGAAGATAAAGCTGAAATTGAAGCGAAAACACAAGAGTTGATTCAAGCTTCTGCTAAGTTGATGGAAATTGCACAAGCAAAAGCTGCCGCTGATGGCGCTGCTGCGGGTGCGAGTCAAGCAGAAGGTGGAGCAGAACAAGCTTCTGCCCCTGAAGATGACGTTGTAGACGCTGAGTTTGAAGAAGTTAAAGACGACAAAAAGTAAGCGTTCGTCCTAGCCCGACTCAAAGGTAATACCCGAATGGGCGCAGAAGTTATGCTTACTGCGCCCTTTATTCGTTTAGATAAAGCCATTCCAAACGTCTAACAATTGACGATTTGGCATCACAAAGGATAAGCAAGCAATATGTCGAAGCGAGACTATTATGAAGTGCTTGGTGTAAGCAAAAGTGCCACAGAGCGCGAAATAAAAAAGGCATATAAACGCCTCGCCATGAAATATCACCCTGATAGAACGAAGGGCGATAAAGACATGGAAGAGAAGTTTAAAGAGGTACAAGAAGCCCACGAAATCCTGACTGATGATCAAAAGCGTGCAGCCTATGATCAGTATGGCCATGCCGGTGTTGATCCAAATCGAGGTGGTGGTGCTGGTGCCGGTGATTTTGGCGACATTTTTGGTGATGTGTTTGGTGATATTTTTGGCGGCGGTGGTCGTGGCGGTCGTCGTTCTGCAGCAAGACAAGGTTCAGATCTCCGATATAATTTAGAGATGAGCTTGGAAGAAGCTGTTCGTGGTAAAAACGTTGAGATCCGCGTTCCTACTCTTGTCGCCTGTGAACCCTGTGATGGTTCGGGTGCCAAGAAAGGCAGCAAACCAACAACTTGTCCTACTTGTCATGGCAATGGTCAAGTACAAATGCGTCAAGGGTTCTTTGCTGTGCAGCAAACCTGTCCAACTTGTTCTGGACGCGGCAAGATTATTTCTGATCCCTGTCGCGAATGTAATGGCCAAGGTAGAACAGAAAAAACCAAAACATTGTCAGTAAAAGTGCCTGCGGGTGTTGATACAGGTGATCGAATTCGCTTAAGCGGCGAAGGTGAAGCAGGGGAAGCAGGTGCACCTCCGGGCGATTTATATGTTCAGGTTCACGTAAAAGAACATAAAATCTTTAGTCGCGACGGAAACAACCTCTATTGTGAAGTGCCGTTAAGCTTCACTCGCGCAGCATTAGGTGGTGACATAGAAGTACCGACACTAGACGGTAAAGTGAAATTGAAAATCACACCTGAAACCCAGACCGGGAAAATGTTCAGATTGCGTGGCAAAGGTGTGAAGTCGGTACGCAGTGGTAGCGTAGGTGATTTGATGTGCCGCGTAGTTATTGAAACTCCAGTGAATCTGAACTCCAAACAGAAAGAACTGTTAAATGAGTTAGAAGAGTCAATGGGTAAAGGTGACGAAGCACGTAAATATCGTCCAAAGGAAAAAGGTTTCTTTGACGGTGTGAAAAAATTCTTCGATGACCTGACTAGTTAATGAATATTTTTAGTTAACAAAGGCCGAGACATAATGTTGAAGTGACCCCAAAAAGTTGGACTCATTTCTAAGCGGCTACCAAGGCCTGATTTCGAAAAGCTTTCGGACTCAGGCCTTTTTTTATTTAAAAATCTAATTGGCATTACAATCCAAACAAGCTAAGTTATTGTCTACCCTACAGAACCAAGGAATACCTATATGAAAAAAATACTTGTTACCCTTGTTGCTGCGACGTGTGCGTTCAGTGCTTCGAGCTTCGCAGCACCAGCGAAGTCAGAGAAACAAGCAGCAGCTGCCACGCAATTTAGACAAGCGCTATTACAACTTGTTAGAAGCAATGTTGGAGCTTTGGGTGGAATGGCAAAGGGCGCCATCCCTATGGATGCAGAGAAAATTAAAACGAATTCCATGCGCATCGAACAGCTTTCACTCATGATGGATGATTACTTTGCTATCGATACCAGAAAATTCGATGTTGAGACCGAAGCTTTGCCAGAGGTTTGGGAAAACTACAGCGACTTTCAATCAAAAATAGAAGACATGACTGCAGCTGCTAAAGCACTGAATAAAGCTGCTGTGGAAGGCAATGAAGGACAGTTTAAAGCCAAGATAGGCGCAGTTCTAAAATCATGTAAGGGATGTCACGACAAATACAAAGCAGAATAATTCTTCTCCGTAAAATTTATTAAACTATTACTAGAAGCCAATGGTTGTTAGCCATTGGCTTTTTTCTTGACCGTCTCGAAGGTATTAGCAGCAACTTGCTACCAATTGTGTTTCATAAAACCCTTATTTCGGCAGTTCACGACTGGGCAATTCCGAATAGATCTGAGCTCGAATTAAAGTAAGTCTCAAAAACCTAGAAAATTATTCAGCATACATCTGAGAGTCGTCTAGAATTTAGTGACTGAAATAACAAGGACAAAAATAATGAATAATCCGATCGGTTGGTTTGAAATATATGTTAGCGATATTCAACGTGCAAAAGCGTTTTATGAAACAGTTTTTGATATTAACTTGGAACCATTAGGTGACCCTACAAACGAAAATATTCAAATGCTTGCGTTTCCCTCTGATTACGAAAAGTCTGGGGCTAGCGGTGCGCTTGTAAAAGCAGATCGAGTCAATGCAGGTAGCAACAGCACGGTTGTGTATTTTGTTTGTGATGATTGTTCTGTGGAAGAATCAAGAGTTGAAGCGGCTGGAGGCCGAATTGAACGCACCAAAATGTCCATTGGTGAATACGGATTTTGCACTATTGCGGTAGACTGCGAAGGAAATACCATAGGATTGCATTCAGAGAAGTAAGATGCTTTTACGCCTTTCAATGAAGCAACACCTAGTGGCTCTAATCCACTCAGTGTTGCCCATTGAGTACACGCTACATTAAATAAATTGACGTTACGTTTCTACGCCGCTGTATCTTTCCAATTCAATATGGCTGAATCGTCCACTTTGTGTAGTGGGTAAGTTTTCAGCGAATTCTCTTTAAATGATTTAGCGCTCTCAGCACAGTACGCAGAGATCATTGCCCAGCGAGGTTCTGACGAGCAGTTCTTGTTGGATTTGTGCAATAAGTTGCAGTGGAAAAATAACGTATCGCCTGGATCTAGTTCTACCTTCACCAGTTCGTGATGTTTTAGTGCCTCTTCTACAAACACCATGTCAGCACCTTTTTGGTCACCCGTTTTACTGTGGTTAATACGGCCAATGTGATGTGAACCTTTTAACACTTCCAAACAGCCGTTTTCTTCGGTGGCTTTATTAATTGCTATCATACAACTGACTAATTTTGGGTAGAGATGAAAGTTGTCATTTGCCCAATATCCATAGTCTTGATGCCATTCCCACGCACCACCAACAAATGGTTCTTTCATCATGATTTTGGTTGTTGTATGAATAACCGGTTCATCTAATAGCTGCTCTACTGATTCGACCATGCGACGCCCGCGGGCAAACATACTATAGAGGTCGTCACCCAGCTCTTGCCACAGGCTAACTTTGCTGACAGTGCCAGTAGCATCCTTTTGGTCCCAAGCATTGTTATAAAGACTTTTATCATTGAAAGCCTTACCCTGAAGCCTAGATACTTCTTCTGAGTCATAAAGACCTCTAACAATTAAATAACCATCTCGATGGAAATCTGCAATCTGTTGAGGTGTTAATTTAAAGTTTGTCATTTTCATCATCTCTGTAATTTGCCAGCAAGGTTTTTGCTAGTAATTTGCTGGTAAGTTTTGATCAAGATTATTGTCTCTGTAAATTGTTAACAATACTGGATCAAATTTTTGGAGAATGCAATAAATATTTTTATATAAATATAATATTTATATATGAATACCTACTGTCTTGTGCTAAATTTTTAATCAAGTAATTGATTTGGAAATAAATAATGACCCAACAGAAGCCTAAGTATGCGGTTCCAGCGGTAGATAAGTGTTTAGATATCTTAGAATTTTTGGCAGATCAGCCTGACGCTAAAACACAGGCAGAGATAGCAATCGGCCTGAATCGCAATCCAAACGAAATTTATCGAGTGTTGGTTGGGTTAGAAAACCGGGGATATTTAGTCAGAGAAAATCATTCAGGGCGCTATCAAGTTTCATTAAAGTTAGTCAATTTATCTCGTGGAATAGCACCAGTAGATCAAATTAGACGCTATGCTATCCCTCACATGGAAGATTTAGCTGTGGAACTCGGAATGTCCTGTCATTTATGCATGCTATACCAAAGTCAAACAATGGTGATAGTACAGGCTTCTAGTCCGTCGCCAGTTTCATTAAACATTGCGGAAGGTAGCTTATTTTCAACATTGAATACAACGTCGGGTAAGGTGTTATTGGCGAATAGTCCAGACAAAGTTAAACAAATGATTTTACAAAGAGAACAAGACTTCAACGCTATGGATGTTGAACAACAAAAAGACTTACACGACCAATTAACACAAATTCGCGGTTTAGAGGTATATCAAGCAAACTGTTCATATGCGAGTGGAGTGGTCGATTTCTCAACGCTAATTGGCAAGCCAGACGGAAAAATCATTGCCTCTTTAACCGTTTCGGCTATGAATATTAATCAAGGTCTGGAAAGGGAAGACAACAAGGTTATTTCAGAAAATATTGGCCAACGTTTACTAGACACTTCCGCTAAAATTTCGGCTCAATTAGGTTATTAAATTAATTAGTTTAAGAAAAAAAGTAGGAACTACTTGACGAATTTTACGATTAATGTAGATTCACCTCCTCTTCTGCGCGCTTGTAGCTCAACTGGATAGAGTATCGGGCTTCGAACCCGAGGGTTGCAGGTTCGAATCCTGCCGGGCGCGCCATTCTCCTTTATAGACTTTATATATCCGATTGATTTTTATGGATATATCTAATTTCACTTCAAATATAGTATACAAAACAGTATACAAAACTTGTTTCAAAACGAAAGCTGAAGGACTATTGAGTGATTGAACTTAAAAGTGGCAGATTGATTTTGAAATTACCTTATCTATAAATTAAAAATTAAAAATTAAAAATGGAACCTTTTATTACAGAAGAGGAATTCCCGTGAAACATCGATACCACCTTGCAGGAAACGAGAGTTAATAAAATCGTTGCAAACCAAATGAATAGAAGAAGTCAGAAGTGCTTAGTTGGTTAGATGCGGCTTCCATTCGACAAGCTAGCAAGCACATATGTGATTAAGCCAAAAAAATACAATAGTTTCAGGGCGATACACCTACAGAATAAACCAATGTTTTTCGCTATTTACTACGGTACCTGTGTATAAAATATGTCATTTAAATTCCCTTTATCCACAAAGTACACTATTCGTTAAAAGAGTCAGAGAAATTCATTATGGAAAGTGCAAAGGTTGCAATGGGTGAAGTATCAGAAAGCGTTTTACAATTAATTTTAGTTTTACTGGTTTGCTACGTCATATCGTTAGCAATCACAGTGACACTAACTAACGCTGGAATTGTACCAAAACGAATTACTAATCAGATAGCAGGCCTGATCTTTATATCGCTTGGGTTCCTGGCTTACAAGCTAGCAACATACTGAAAACCAGCTAAAAATCATGGAGCTAAATTCGAACAATGCCGCGTCAAATTCATTGGATTGGTTAGTATAGTCGAACTGTTTCGTATAGTAGTCACTGGATACCATTAATAGTGCATTTAGGGAGCGAATTGGACGTTATACATGAAAAAGTAATAATAACTACTGGGTAAATTTAAAAATGCTAGATTAGCTTCCAAGATATACCGTTACTTTCAGAATGATTGACATCAAGATAATATTGATTATGGAAGGACGTTTTCCATTTAAGTCACTACCTAAAAGAAGATTTAAATAATCTCTATTAATTAAAAGAAACCACTTCAAATAGAGTGTTTTTATGCTATTCTACGAATATCTAGAGTCTAAAGAGAATTTTAAGTGACAACATATATTTATTGTAGAACCAGTACGACAGATCAGAACGTTCAACAACAAGCAGATTTTCTAGCTAATAAACACAAACATGATTACATTGTTTCAGAGCAATTTACGGGTAAGACATTAGATAGACCAAAGTTTAAAAAGCTGGTGGATGAACTAAGAGCGGGAGATACGCTAATAGTTCGAGAAGTTTCAAGAATAGGAAGAAATACAGCTGAGGTATTAGAAGTAGCTGAGGACCTAAAAAAACGTGACATATCGCTAATTATTGATAATTTGGGCATTGATATTAGGACACCAGCAGGTGAGATGGTATTTACCATACTTACAGCAGCAGCCAAGATGGAGCGAGATTTGCTTTTAGAACGTCAAGCCATTGGAATTGAACGAGCAAAAGCTCAAGGCAAATACAAAGGAAGAAAATCTATAGATCCTAGTGTTATAAAATTGGCTAAATCACTCATATCAGATGGCATGCCGAAAGCTCAAGTTGCGAAACAACTAAACATTGGTCAATCGACTTTGTACAAATACCTTGCGTCATGATATTTTAAATTCGTAACGAAATTGTCTTGAAGCGGCATAAGTGTGTTTAACACCAAAATATTAAACTCGCCAGATTTGCAATCAAACTTCGAATTACAGTAAAAGGATTTGCGTTGAAAACATTACTTTTTATATTACTCGTTATTTCTAGCTTCAATGCCCTCGCTTGTACCAAATTGAAAAGGGATGTGCTGTTCAAAGTCACAGTTTCCGAATTTCCCAAATATTTAGTAATTTCAGAAAAATTGCAAAATCAAAGCCTTGATGAAGTTAAAAGCTATGTTGAACTTAAAAAGTTGCTCAATAGTGTAAATGCACTATCACTGTTTGTGAAACGTTTTGGTCCTAACTCACGGATATGGAACGAGAATTATGGCAAGTACAAACAGTCTTGTTCTATTGAAAATCTCAAAGAGGACATTATCAAAGAGTTTTCTAGGCTTGAATACAATTATCTAAGTTATCGGCATAGTGCATGGCTTGAGCGCAAAGAACCATTTCATGAGTTTCTCGCGAAAGTTGAGTTAGGTGTAGTAAATAAGAGCTATTACTTTGGGCTAACCAGTTATGATGAATTGTTTTTACGCATAGAAAAGTCTATAGCAAAAATTGAATCCAATAAGGAGAAAATAAGCACATATATAGAAGCGAATAAAGAGAAAAAGAATTCTGAGTTAGCAAAAAAAGAAAATGAGTTGGAACAATTAGAAAGGCTTATAGAACAAGAGAGAGCTGAGTTAGAGAAAGAAAAAAAAGTATCAAAAGCAATTGCTCAAAAGCAAGCAGACTTGGAAGAATTGAGAAAGAAAAGCATAGAGAAGCAAGAAAGGAAAATTAGTCCCATGCAACTCAATTCTAGTGTCAACAAAGCAGTTACTCAAGAAGAGGTTGCACAAGCGCTAGTTATAGCCAGCGGGTATACATGCGATACGGTAGATAAGTTGTTAAGTGTTAGCTGGAGTGGCGATTTCACATTGGCTTGTAATGGATACCAATATTCATACTCAATAGAAGATATTGGTGGCAACTGGACAGTAAAAGTCAAATAAACATATTTTTAATTTGAGAATCGAAGTTTCTAAAAATGTGTTGTTTGCTATTAAACTGTTTAAAAAATAAACTTAAAAGTAAGTTGTCACAAAAACTGTCATACATGCAAACATTAAAAATTTAAGGTAGGCTACAGATACTGGTTTTAAACGATTCAACACTCGGCTTATATGTATTAGTTCCGACTAGATCTGACATATCTTCTTGAAAAGTAGAGAGTTACCCGTTTTGATAAAGGTGTCGAATCT